>NZ_ALAP01000001.1 GCF_000280905.1 Streptomyces sp. AA1529
CAGGGGGTCAGGAGCGCCAGTGCGGGTCGTAACCGCTGGTCAGCGCCGGTTCGTTGTGGCGCCACCTGGGCTCCTGGTTCACGGCGAAGTTGGTGATGCCGCGCATCCGCCGGATGAACGCGCCGTAGGGCCGGATCAGGGTCGCGGAGAGGCTGCCGCCGGTGGGTTCGTCCATGAACGGCATGAAGGCGTCCGGGAAGCCGGGCATGGTGCAGCCGATGCAGATGCCGCCCACGTTCGGGCAGCCGCCGATCCCCGCCATCCAGCCGCGCTTGGGAACGTTGCAGTTCACCACCGGGCCCCAGCAGCCCACCTTCACCTGGCACTTGGGCGAGTTGTAGTCCTTGGCGAAGTCGCCCTGCTCGTAGTACGCGGCCCGGTCGCAGCCCTCGTGCACGGTCCGGCCGAACAGCCACTGCGGCCGCAGCTTGTCGTCCAGCGGAGGCGGCGGCGCGGCGCCGGCCGCATGGTAGAGCACCCAGGTGAGGGTCTCCATGAAGTTCTCCGGCTGGATGGGGCAGCCGGGCACGTTCACGATCGGCAGCCCGGCCTGCGAGGTGTAGTCCCAGCCGAGGTAGTCGGCCAGGCCCATGGAGCCGGTGGGGTTGCCCGCCATCGCGTGGATGCCGCCGTAGGTGGCGCAGGTGCCGGCCGCCACCACGGCCCAGGCGTGCGGGGTGAGGTGGTCGAGCCACCAGTTGAGGGTGAGGGGTTCGCCGGTGTCCTCGTCGTTGCCGAACGAGGTCCAGTAGCCGTCGCCCTCGATGATGTTCTGGTTGGGGATCGATCCCTCGATGACGAGGATGAACGGGTTCTGCGAGGCGCCGCGTGCCGCAGCCCGGAAGGGGGCGAGGAACTCCTCGCCGCCGAGGGTGGGCGAGAGCACCTTGTTGTAGAGATTGATCTTGGGGAGCCCGGGGATGAGGCCCTGGACGACGTCCTCGATGGCGGGCTGGTCCGCCGCCGTCATCGACACCGTGTCGCCGTCACAGCTCATGCCCTCCGAGATCCACAGGATGTCGATCTCACCGATGCCGCCGCGCCCGTCGGCGGGGTGCTCGCTCGTGTGCCTGGTGCCGCTCGCTGTGGTCATCTCCTCGGCCTCCCTTGCAACCGGTCCCGCATGCGGTCGTGGACGGGGGCCGCCGGCGGCGGCCCGGGACGTGCGGACCCGGCGGCGCGGTGGCCGCCGGAGCGCCGGCCGGCCCCCGCGTGGTCGTGCTCCGGCACGTGGACGGGGTTCATCCGGCCTCTCCTCCCGTCGACCCGGTCGGCGGCCGCGCCTCCCGGTGGTCCTCGCTCAGCGGCCGCACCTCGTCCGGTCGGAAGTAGTGGTAGCGGCCGTACCAGTCGTGCAGTTCGGCGGCCGGATCGTCGTCCAGCGTGACGGCGAGGTGCACGCTGCCGTCCACGTCGTGGAAGACGCCCGCGACGTGTGCGGCACGGTCCGCCAGGAACATGTCGTGCGCGTCGGCGCCCCTGCGGCGCGGGCGCAGCTGTACCCGGTGCCCGCTCCGCACCGGTACGCCGTCGACCAGCACGCTGTCCGTGGCCGGCGACACGCCCTCGTCCCCGCCCTCCTGCCACCAGGGCACCGGCCCGGGAGGCACCGCGGCGGGGCCGGGTACGGCGGGCTCCAGGGAGCGGATGGTGCCGTGCAGCCCCGCGAGGACCTCTTCGGGCATGTTCTCGACCTGGTCGAGGATGGCGGCGGCGCGCGGGTCGGTGGCCCGCGCCTCGCGCTTCTCCTCGTCGGTCAGCAGGAAGGTGCGCAGCGAGAGGATCTCGTCGATCTCCGCGGCGTCGTGCAGGTCACCGGGGCTCTCCGGGGCGATCCGGGGGTGGTCGTCGAGCAGGATCGGCGAGGAGAACATCGTCGACCGCACGTGCTCGTCCCCGGCGAGCACCGGGAAGGTGAACTCGTTCCGGCAGCCGGCGACGTGGGGCCGGGCCCGGGCGGGCGGGTCGATCAGGGAGTGGAACTCCAGGCCGTCGCCGCCGAGCAGCGTGTGGGTGGCGAGCAGCGCGCTGCGCAGCGCCTCCTCGCGCGGCGCCGAGGCGGGGACGGTGCCGTCGGTGTTCTCGGTGCGGACGGTCAGACGCAGCGGTCCGGCCGGGCCGCCGGTCCGTTCGGCCCGCAGGGTGGTGCGGGCCCGTACCGGAAGGCGGCGGCGTTCGGTGCGGGCCGCCGGACCGCTGCGGGTGGTGAGCGGGGCCGTGTCCGTGCCGCCGGGGGCTCCGACGGGAAAGGAGCGCTGACCGGCCAGCAGGTCGGCGACGGGCACTTCGATGTCGGCCTCGCGCGGGACGGCCTCCTCGAAGGAGAGGTGCAGTTCGCCGTCCGTGTCCAGGGCTTCGACCGGCTCCCAGGCGCCGTCCGCGCCGGTGCGCCGCTGCACGCTCTTGTACTGGGCCTGGAGGTAGCGCACCCGGACGCGGAGGACGGCGTCGGGCGCCGCGTCGCAGAGGCAGTGGGTCTGCTGGTACCAGGACTCGGCGGCTCCGGAGACGCCGGGCTGTCCGCTGCCGTGCGCCTCGGCCCAGGCGCGCGGGGCGAGGACGCCGAACTGCCAGCGCACCCGGTTCTTGGGGGAGCTGCGGCGGTACGGGTAGAGCAGGTATCCCTCGTAGCAGATGGCGTCCGCGACGGCGCCCACCTGCGCGAAGCCGTCACGAGAGCCGTCGCCCGGGCCAGC
Organism: Streptomyces sp. AA1529; assembly: GCF_000280905.1. Taxonomy (GTDB): domain Bacteria; phylum Actinomycetota; class Actinomycetes; order Streptomycetales; family Streptomycetaceae; genus Streptomyces. The sequence continues at coordinate 2,697 of NZ_ALAP01000001.1, forward strand.
GGCGCAGCCCGCGCCGGTGTCGGCGGCCGTGTCGGCGGCCGTGTCAGCGGCTGCGGGCGGCGTAGGGGTACCGCACGTCGTCTGCGCCGGATCGTTCACCCTCGCGCCTCCCGGTCCACCGGTGCCCTGCGGCACCTTTGCCCACACCGACGTCCATATTTGCACCATTTATTCTGTTCGGCGCATTTTGCTGCTCCCGGTGTGGCGCACGAGGCGCCCGGACAGCCGGCGAGGTACGGCCGCGGCGGCACGCACGGGAGCACCGCCGCCCCGTACTTGCTGTCACCCGCACGGGGGTGGACCTTCCCGGGCGGGGAGGGGAGTCACGACTGCCGGAGGCGCACTTCCAGCACCCCGTCGTCCCCCACCCGCGTCTCGAAGCCGGGCTGGGGCGCGGTGGCCGGGCCGCCGACGTTCCAGCCGTCGGAGAGCCGGAAGGTGCTGCCGTGCCAGGGGCAGGTCACACACCCGTCGGCCACCGTCCCCTCCGACAGCGGTCCGGACTCGTGGCTGCAGCGGTTCGCCAGCACCCGCACCGCCCCGGAGTGCTCGCGGTGCACCAGCAGCTCGACCTCGCCCAGCGAGGCACTCGCCGACTGTCCGACGGGGAAGGCGTCCACCTTCCCCACCCGGTGCCAGCCCGGCCCCACCAGACAGGGCACCGGTTGGGCCTTGTTGGCGCCCGCCGCCTGCCGGTAGGCCAGGTGCCCGCCGATCATGGCGCCGGCACCGGCAGCGGTCAGCCCGCCGAAACCCAGCAGCCGCCCCTTGCACTCCCGGCCGCGCAGCCGGGCCACGAGCGAGGCCGTGTACAGGCCCAGGGCCGCGCTGGTGGCCAGCCCGTGCACCAGACCGGTACGGAGCTGCGGCTGGTGCAGCCGGGCCCAGTCGGTGGCGCCCGTGGCCGCGGCCGGGAGCGCCGTGAGCACCCCGACGCCGACCAGGACCCGGGCGGCGCGGCGGGTGCCGGGCAGCAGGTCCAGCAGTCCGGCCGACATCCACGCACCCATCGGGAGCTGCACCAGCGCCGGGTGCAGCGGATGCCCCAGCCACCGGCCGTGCAGCACGTCGCGCGCCGGGCTGCTCAGCGGCAGCTTCCGGACGGCGGCGCGCAGCGGGCCGACCGCCGGATCGAGGAGGCGGAGCCTGCCCAGCGCGTCGAGCGGCGCGGCGAGCGGCAGCCGCCCCGGACCGTTCTCGACCGCGCGGAGCAGGCGGGGGCGCTGCCGGGTTCCCTTGCTGAACAGGTCGGACGACATATCGCTCCGGTTGCCGCCCGGGCCGGCGGACAAACGGTCGGCGCCGCGCACCACCCGGTCGGCCGCCGGTCCGGCACCGTCCGGTCGCCCCCGCGCCGCCGGACGGCCGACCGGATGGTGGCCGGCCGACGCCGGAGCCCGGCGCCGGAGCCCGGCGGCACGGCCGGCTTCCGGTACCGGCAGCACGCGACGGCACCCATGCCGGCACGGGCGGACGGCCGCGGGTGCGGGCATTCGCGATCCCGAACCCCGCCGCATGCCCAGCCCCGGCATTCGGCGGCGGCTCCCGCGGGCCCGGCGAGGGAACCGTGCGGCCGCGGCCCCTACCGGCTCCCCGAAGGGCGACTCAACTGACGTGTGGGGCCGACCGGTTCAGCCCGGCGGCCGTCCGCGTACCACCGGGTTGCCGGCGCGAGCGGAAGCACCGCGCATCAATTCGGCCGTCTCGCTGACGGCTCCATCGCCCCTCGCTACTGTGAACGGCATGGACCACAGGGACGCCGACCCCGCTGATGCCTGGCCGCTCCCTCCCGTGTGGATGTGGGGGTGCGAGAAGTGCACCGAGCTGTACAAAGCGATGAAGCACGCCCTCGACGTGACCAACGCGGCGCGCGAGGAGTACGGGCCGACATTCGACTGCGACCCGTTCGACACCGTCCTCACCAGCCAGATCCGCCTGGCGGAGCACCTGGCGACCGAGCACACGGACGACATCCCCGCCTCGTACCCGGAGTGCGCCAAGTGCACCTCCCCGGAGATGGTCCACCTGCCGCACCGCTTCGTGCTGGAGCACCGCGCCCGGCATCTGTTCGCGCCGCCGAGCGTCGTCGACCTGCTGTGAGGCCCGGCCCGGGAGCCGATGCCCGCTCCAGGACCGGCGGACACGGCTGCGGCGGCGCCACCGGGCCGCGCCCGCGCGGCACCGCTCCTACTCCGTCGGCTTGAGCCCCACTCCCGCCCAGCAGCCGACCTCCTCGGGGCTGATCGACCCCACCGGGCGGCGGATGCCGTCCAGCCTGTCGACCAGCTCCGGGTGCCAGTCGCAGGTGGCGACGATGCCCGGCTCGACGAGCGGGAAGCCGTTCGCGGAGAAGAACTCGCGTACTTCTTCCCTGTCGCGGAACCGCAGGGTGATGCCCTGCGCCCGGTAGATCTCCAACACCTTGCGGAGGGTGATGTCGAGTTCGTCGGTGCCGTGCGAGAGGATCAGGGCGCTGCCGGGAGCGAGCCGGGCCACGAGGGTGCGGACGATCCCCTGCGGGTCGTCCTCGTCGGCGATGAAGTGGAGCAGCGCGACGAGCGAGAGGGCGACCGGCTGGTCGAAGTCCAGCGTGGCGTTCGCGTGGTCGAGGATGCGCTTGGGGTCACGCGCGTCGGCTTCGATGTAGTCCGTGGCGCCCTCGGTCGTGCCGTTCATCAGGGCACGGGCGTAGGTGAGGACGATGGGGTCGTTGTCGGCGTAGACGACGCGGCATCCCGGGGCCTCCTGCTGGGCGACCTGGTGCAGGTTGGGGGCGCTGGGGATGCCGGTGCCGATGTCCAGGAACTGCCGGATGCCCTGTTCACGCGCCAGATAGCGGACGGCACGGTGCATGAACTCGCGGTTCTCGCGTGCCGCCGTCAGGGCGTTCGGGAACGCGGCCACCGACTGCGCCGCGGCCTCCCGGTCCGGACCGTAGTTGGTCTTGCCCCCGAGGAAGTAGTCGTACATCCGGGCCGAATGGGCCTTGGCCCCGGTCGTCTCGGGCATCTGGTGGCTCATGGGCGGCGGCTCCAGGACAGGGTGAGGTGGCGGACGTCGGCCTGCTGACGTGCGGCTCGATCGGACAACTACTGTCGTACAGAAGGGGTTTGAAATCCAGGGAGCCTCCATGACGAGGTGATCACGGAAGGCAGTCGGAGGCCTTCCGCTGCCACCGGGTCCGGCCGGCCCCGCCGAGCCGCACCCGGGACGGGGACGAGAGCGGGGACCGGGGGCGCGCGGCCGGGACAGTGAGCCCGGTCACCGGGAGCTTCGCTCGCTGGACCCTGGGGTAAGGTCCGGCTAAGTTAGGCCCGCCTCACCTTGGAGGCCCGCTCGCGCCACCTCGTCCCCAGCTGGAGTCCGTATGCGTCCCGCCCGCCTGTGTGCCGTCAGTGCCGCCCTGGCCGCGATATCCGTCGCCGCCGTCAGCGGGTGCGCCGAGAAGGCGGACGCCGGTGGCGACGGTGCCATTGAGGTGACCGCAACCGACGACTCCTGCGAGGTGTCCCGCAAGACCTTCCCCGCGGGACACGTCCAGCTCGCGGTGGAGAACAAGGGCTCCAAGGTCACCGAGGTCTACGTCCTGTACCCCGACGGCCGGATCGTCACCGAGCGGGAGAACATCGGCGCGGGCACGAAAGCCAAGATCACCGCCGAGGTCGAGGCGGGCGACTACGAGATCGCGTGCAAGCCCGGCATGAAGGGCGACGGCATCCGGCAGAAGGTCGAGGCGACCGGCGGCGGCAAGTCCGCCGAGCGCGACCCGAAGCTCGACGCGGCCGTCTCCGCCTACCGGGACTACGTCCAGGAGCAGGCCGAGCTGACCCTGCCCAAGGCCGAGAAGTTCGCGGAGGCCGTCAAGGCCGGCGAGCTGGAGAAGGCGAAGAAGCTGTACGCGCCCTCCCGTATCGGCTGGGAGCGCACCGAGCCGGTCGCGGAGTCCTTCGGCACCCTCGACCCGAAGGTCGACCTGCGCGAGGACGGCTTGGAGGACGGGCAGGACCCGGAGAAGGACTGGACGGGCTGGCACCGCCTGGAGAAGTCGCTGTGGAAGAACGAGAAGATCACCGCGACCGACAAGAAGCTGGCCGACCAGCTCGTCAAGGACCTCACCACCTGGCAGAAGAAGGTCGGCAAGGCCGAGATCACCCCCACCTCCATGGCGAACGGCGCCAAGGAGCTGCTCGACGAGGTCGCCACCGGCAAGGTCACCGGCGAGGAGGAGCGCTACAGCCACACCGACCTGGTCGACTTCAAGGCCAACGTGGAGGGCGCCCACAAGTCCTACGAGCTGCTCGAGCCGGTCGCGAAGAAGAACGACGCCGCCCTGGTCAAGGAGCTGGACACGCAGTTCGCCGCACTCGACGAGCTGCTGGACACCTACCGCGAGGACGACGGCGAGGACGCGGACGAGTACGCGTTCACCTCGTACGACAAGATCGGCAAGGCCGAGCGCAAGAAGCTCTCGGACGGTGTGAACGCGCTGGCGGAGCCGCTCTCGAAGCTGGCCGCGGCCGTCGTCAAGTGACCACGAGCAACCGGCCACCGGCCCCCCGGGGGCAACGGACGGTGGAAGCCCGAGGAGCGCGACCGTGACAGCGGAAGAAGACAGCAGCAGCACCGGGCGGGGCCCGGAGGCGGACAGCCGGGACGTGCCGGAGCCGGCCGCCCGGCAGGAGGCGGAACCGGCCGCCGCACCGGCCCCGGAGGCGCGTCCGCAGGACGACGCGCGTGCCGCAGCCGACGGCACCCGGTCCTCCGTCGGGCGGCGCGCGCTGCTGGGCTGGGGCGGTGCCGGGCTGGCCCTGGGCGCGGTGGCGGCCGGCGGAACGGCCACCGCGCTGCACAACGACGAGGCGGACGCCACTCCCGCCTCCGCCGGGCAGGCGGTGCCCTTCCACGGCGCCCACCAGGCCGGGATCTCCACCGCCGTGCCCGACCGGCTGCACTTCGCCGCCTTCGACGTGACGACCGAGGACCGGGACGAGCTGATCCAGCTCCTCAAGGACTGGACGACGGCAGCCGCCCGGATGACGGCGGGCCACGCGGTCGGCGAGGGCGCGTTCGGCCCGGTCCCCGAGTCGCCGCCGGACGACACGGGCGAGGCGGCGGGCCTCAAGCCCTCCCGGCTGACACTGACCGTCGGCTTCGGCCCCTCCCTCTTCGACAAGGACCGGTTCGGGCTGGCGGAGCGGCGCCCCGAGGCGCTCGTCGACCTGCCCGCCTTCCCCGGCGACAAGCTGGAGAAGGCGCGCAGCGGCGGCGACCTGTGCGTCCAGGCCTGCGCGGACGACCCGCAGGTGGCGGTGCACGCGATCCGCAACCTGGCCCGCATCGCCTTCGGCAAGGCCGCCATCCGCTGGTCGCAGCTCGGGTTCGGCAAGACCTCCTCCACCACGCCGGACGCGCAGACCCCGCGCAACATGTTCGGCTTCAAGGACGGCACCCGGAACGTCTCGGGCAGTGACGAGAAGGCGCTGGACGAGCACGTGTGGGTGGCGGAGAAGGACGGCCCGGCGTGGCTGGCCGGCGGGTCCTACCTGGTGGCACGGCGGATCCGGATGCACATCGAGACCTGGGACCGTACCTCGCTCAAGGAGCAGGAGGACATCTTCGGCCGGGACAAGCGCGAGGGTGCGCCCGTCGGCAAGGCGAAGGAACACGACGAGCCGTTCCGCAAGGCGATGCTGCCCACCTCGCACGTCCGCCTCGCCCACCCGGACGCGCACCACGGTGCCCGCATCCTGCGCCGCGGCTACTCCTTCACCGACGGCACGGACGGGCTCGGGCGGCTGGACGCGGGGCTGTTCTTCCTGGCCTACCAGCGGGACGTGCGGCGCGGCTTCATCCCGATCCAGCGCAGCCTGGCGCGGCACGACGCGCTCAACGAGTACATCCAGCACGTCGGCTCGGCCCTCTTCGCCGTCCCGCCGGGCGTCCGCGGCAAGGACGACTGGTGGGGACGCGAGCTGTTCTCGTGAGCTGCTCGTGCGCGCAGGGATCCGGTCGGCGGCGGTGTCAGCGAAGGTGGAGGAAGGTCCGGCATGCTCGGTAACTATCTGATCGGCCTGCGGGAGGGTCTGGAGGCCAGCCTGGTCGTCTGCATTCTCGTGGCCTACCTGGTCAAGACCGGGCGGCGGGACGCCCTGCGGCCGGTCTGGCTGGGTATCGCGGCGGCCTGCGCGATCTCTCTCGGCTTCGGCGCCGCCCTGGAGTTCGGCTCCCAGGAGCTGACGTTCGAGGCCCAGGAAGCCCTCGGCGGCTCGCTGTCCATCCTGGCCGTCGGGCTGGTGACCTGGATGGTCTTCTGGATGCGCCGCACTGCCCGGCACCTCAAGAGCGAGCTGCACGGCAAGCTGGACGCGGCCCTCCAGATGGGCACCGGAGCGCTGGTCGCCACCGCGCTGCTGGCGGTGGGCCGCGAGGGGCTGGAGACGGCCCTGTTCGTCTGGGCCTCGGTCCGGGCCAGCGGCGAGGGCAGCGCGACGCCCCTGGTCGGTGTCCTGCTCGGCCTCGCCACCGCTGTCGTCCTCGGCTGGCTCTTCTACCGCGGCGCCCTGCGGATCAACCTCGCCCGCTTCTTCACCTGGACCGGCGCCATGCTGGTCGTCGTCGCCGCCGGGGTACTGGCCTACGGCGTCCACGACCTCCAGGAGGCCCGCTTCCTCGGCGGCCTGAGCACCAAGGCGTTCGACATCAGCTCCGCCGTCCCGCCGGACAGCTGGTACGGCACCCTGCTGAAGGGCGTCTTCAACTTCCAGCCCGACCCCACCGTCCTCCAGCTGGTCGTCTGGGTGCTGTACCTGGGCGTGACGATGACGTTCTTCCTCGCCCCGCGGCGCGACGCCTCCGCGCGGAAGCCGTCGCCGACGGCCGCCTAGGTCTTGTCCGGCCGGCAGGTGGTCGACGGGATTCTGCACCGGGTGCGGACCGGCGTGCAGTGGCGTGACCTGCCCGAACGGTTCGGCCCGTGGAAGACGGTCCGCTACGGAAAACCGATGACAGCCGTCGGTATGCGGCCGGGAACGGCATGGCGGGCTCGCCTTCAGGCTTCCTCAGACTCGAAACCATGGAGAAAGTTTCGTGCCAGCCCGTGGATGTCGAGCTGCGCCGGGTCGCGCCCGCTCATGATCCAGAAGAAGGTGGGTCCGATCAGCCGGTCGATTGCATGGTCACCGGCCGGCCGGTACGGGTCGATGCGGTTCAGGACGGTCCCCGCGCTGTCCCTGAGAACGTCCTTGGTCGCGATCAGCCGTTTCACCGCCGGATCGTGCTGCGCGGCCGCGAGCAGGGCGCGGTAGCCGGCTCCAGCCGGCGAATAGGCGAGGAAGCGCATCAGCGCGTCGAGGTAGGACGTGACCTCGGCGAGCCGGGTACGCGACGGCGCGACGGCGAGTTCCTCCTCCGCGTCGTCCACACACGCCTCGAAGAGGATCTCCGCCTTCGTCGACCACCAGCGGTAGACGGTCTGCCGCCCGACGCCCGCCCGCATGGCGATGCCCTTCATGGTCATCGCCGCGTAGCCGACCTCGACCAGCAGATCGTCGACGGCATGCAGGACGGCCTCGCGTGCCTGCTCGCTGCGGGGTCGGCCACCGCGGCGCTTCGTCTCGATCATCCCGCCATGGTAGCGAGACCGCCCGACCGGATCAGCACCTCGCCGGATAACTAGACACCATGTATCGATACCCCCTAGTGTTTCGGTACACGGTGAACCGAAACCGGTTGGTGAAGGTCACGCCCGTCCTCGCCGCAAGGGTCACGGGCGCCCGCACGCGCAAGCTTCCCGGCTGGAATCCGACCTCCCCAGCCTGGTCGAGGCTCATCGTGACCACCATCCAGCACCCTGCGAGGAGACTCCCCATGTCCGACTTCGAGCCCGCCGTAACAGCGTTCATCCTCCTCAAGACCAATCGGGCCTGGTTGGAGCTGTCCGTACCGGAGCGCGTCGCCGCCTTCCAGGAAAGCGTTCTGCCCGCCCTCAAGGACAAGGCCGAGGGCGTACGTTGGCGCTACTTCGACACCGAGTTCTACACGGCCCGCGTCACCGACATCTGGGTCTGGGAGGCACGCGATCACGAGTCCTTCCAGTTGGTCGTCGAGGCGTTGCGCGAGACGCCCTTCTGGGACCACTACTTCGAGGTCGTCGAAATTCTCGTGGGTGTCGAGAACGGATATGCCAAGCACTACGACCTCGGCGGTCTGGCGACCGCCAACGCCTAGGCATCCGCCTACCGGTGCGGCGCGGCACGTGACCCGTCCGGCGAACCGTGATTCGGCACCGGGCGCACCCCGCCCTGGAAGCACGCCTGCTGACTTCTGATCATCTCGGCCGGCACCGGTCTGGCCGTGCCGGCACTCGCCCACGGCGTGGCAGGCCGCCAAGATCATCCCGTCCGCCCCCGTCGACCTGGTCTCCGGCCTGCGCCGGTCGCTCCGCCGGTCGCTCCGCCGGTGGCGACGCCGGCCGCGTTCGCCGGTCACGGGAATGCCGCCCCAACACGCACTATCGCGACCTCTGGTAAACGCGTACTATCGCGTTTCGCCTCCCGCTGAGTACGGCACCCCGCCCCCGTTGAGGAGTCCTTCATGCCCGCCGTTCTGAACCCCGTCCTCGATCTGCTGACTGTACGCGGCACTGTGACCGAGGCTGAGCAGCTCACCGCCCGGATACGTCGGTTGCGCATCGAGAGCGGACAACTGGCCGGTCTGGAGGTGCTGCCGGGCCAGCAGGTGCGTGTCCTGGTCGGCGGACTCACCCTCCGTACGTATTCGATCTGGCACCACGACCCGTCCGGCGTCGTCGAGTTGGGCGTACTGGACCACGCAGAGGGCGGACCGGGGGCCCGATGGGGCCGTGCCGTCGCACCGGGCGACCAGGTGCGGTTGCGGCGCCCCGAGGGCACCTTCACACTGCGCCCCGATGTCGCACGCCACTTCTTCGTCGGCGACGAGACGGCCTCGGTCGCGTTCGGTGCGATGCTCGCGGCGCTGCCCCGGGAAGCCGTCGTCTCCGGGTGCATCGAGACGGCGACAGCTGCGGACCGGCTGCCCTTGGCAGGCGGCGACCGGCTGGACTGGGTACTCCGGGGCGAGACGTCACTGCCGGACGCGGTACGACGACTCGCTCCCGAACCCGGCGGGATCGCATATGTCGCCGGAGAGGCACGGGACGTGCAAGCAGTGCGGCGGGTTCTCGTCCAGGAAGCGGGCTGGGACCGGCGCGCGGTCCTGACCAAACCGTTCTGGACGCCAGGCAAGAAGGGCATGGAATGACGGCCGGGGCGTACTCCTCCGTCCGCCATTCGACCCGCACTGGTCCGGCCGATCACGTGACTGCTTCGCCGTCGTGTCGCTGATGTGTACATGGGGCGGGGCGAGCTGACGGATGCCGAGCGGGAACGGCTGCGACCGTTCCTGCCGGTCGGTAACAGGCGTTGTGGCAAGTGCAGGAACGCGCCCGCAGCGGCGGCGAGAAGGGCATCCGCCGGGGCTGACGCCCCTCGACGCCGCAGCCTGACCGACCGCGAACCGCCGGCCCCGGAGTGCTGAACGGAACAGGTTCACGAAGGGGCGTCGACAGGGGAACGACTCAGGAGGCGGACGGCTCGATCTCCCCCGCGAAGACGATGACCTGGTCGATGAGGCTCCGTCGCAGATGGACGACGTCCGTTCCCGCCAGGCGGGGGCCTCCGTCCGGTGTGGTGAAGACCCACTGGTACCGGGCCCACTCGTCCGGCATGTCCACCGCTGAGCAGCGCACCATCGTGCCGGTCCCCGCAGGGTGGCGTCGGATGTCCAGCACGAACCGCTCCACCGCCGCGATTCCTTCGCTGCGGCCCAACGGCCCCCAGAAGACCACGTCTGAGGTGAGGGCCTGGGAGAGCAGGGCAGTCACATAGAGGTCGTCCGAGGCGTTGAACGCGGAGATGAACGTGTCGATCGCGGAGCGTGCCGTCTCTTCCTGCATGCCCCAGTAATACCAGCCACTGCGCGTGCGCTCGTCCCGCGAGCCGTCCTCCGGTCGCGCGGATCAGGTCACGTCCTCACAAGGGTTGTAGTCCTTCTTCTTGGAACAGGACTCGAACCGCTTGGCATACTTCTTGACGGTCGACTCGAACGCGTCCTCGGAGGAGAGGATCGTCCACTGCGTCTTCTCCACACCGAAGGTGCGGTCGAGCTTCAACCGGGTTCGGTCCTCGGAGAGAGTCCCCTTGACATTCCCATAGTCGGTCAGGCCTTCGAACTCGAACATGGTGCCGGTGCCGCGGCCGTTGAAGTCGGTCTTCGTCCGGATTTCACGGCCCGAGCCATCGAAGTGGATCAGGGTGTACTTCCCGACCACCTGACCGCCCGCCGGGTAGACCTGGAATGACAGCATGGCGTGCAGCTCGCCCTCCATGGTCATGGCGACATACTTGCGGTTCCGGGACTCAGGTGCGGCGCTCGGGGACTCCGCCCCTTCGTTGCCGCCTGCCGCACTCGTGGTCGCGTCGCCGGGGGTCAAGCCCGTCGGATGGCCTGACTCGCCGTCCCCGCAGCCCACGAGCACGACCGACAGCAGCAGCGCGACCATGCCGCCCCGTAATGCCGTTCCCAGCGGGCGTCCGCATTCCCACACGTCAACTCCCCGTTCCTGTAGGCCGGTCCGCTTCCCGCCCCGCCATCGGCACGGCGCCCCGGAAGGAGTCAGAATTCCCCCTCCGAGGGCGCGGTGCAAGCCCATCCGCAGCTGCGGCGCTACAGCCCCCCACCGGTGGTTGGCCGTCGCCAGCTTGACCGACATCACCTCGGCGCGGCTCGCCGACCGCAGGTCGTCGGGATCGGCGTGCCACGCGGGACCGCCGGGCCGCACGAGACGCACCGAGCCGTCCTCACCGACCGAGTGGACGATGCCCGCCGTGCGCCGGGCCAGGTCGCTGACGACCTCGCCCGGCCGCCACTCACCACGGCTCAACGCGGCTTTCCGCCCAGCGCCTCAACCAGCTTCTCGGCCGTGGCCAGATTGCAGCCGCCCAGTTCGAGCAGCGGGCCGCGCAGCGACCTGTCCGCGCAGGAAGCCAGATCCACGCGAAGGGACGGCAGCATGATGCCCGCCTCCGCGAGCGCGGCCCGCAGCCGCTCATGGGTGCCCTCCGCCTCGCGGAGCTTGGCCAGCGTCGGGGTACGTCGGCGATCTGCCATGGAACTGCGCCTTCTCAGGGGACTTTCACTTTCCGTGCCCCTACCGTGGCGCTCCGGACATAGCCATGTGGAGAGCAATCGCTGTGCACCTGTGCTTGTCAAGAGGCGGAGAACGGAATGACGGCAGAGCGCCGGAAGGACACGGACCCCAAAGCCGACCCGAAGGTGTCGACCCTCGCCTACTTCGGCACCGAGTTGCGGATCAGGAGAGAAGAGGCCGAACTGAGCCAGGCCGAACTGGGCCGCCGCACCTTCTGCACCCACTCGTACGTCTCCCGGATCGAGTCCGCCAGCCGCGTCCCGAGCGAGGAATTCGCCCAGCGCTGTGACGAGGTCCTGGGCACGGGTGGGACGTTCGCCCGCCTGTGGCCGGTCGTGATCGAGCACGCCTACCCGGACTGGTTCCGCCCGTTCGTGGACCTGGAGAAGGAAGCCGTCAGCATCTGGAACTTCGAGAACCAGGTGGTTCCGGGGCTGTTGCAGACCGAGGAATACGTCCGCGCGGTGTTCGACGGCGGAAGGCTCCCTCACGCACAAGAGCTGATCGCTGCTCGCCTCACCCGCCAGCACATCTTGGAAGAGGAGTCACCGCCGGCGATCTGGGCGGTACTCGATGAGAGCATCCTGCGGCGGCCGATCGGCGGAGCCGAGGTCATGCGGCGTCAACTGGAGCACCTCCTCGCATGCGCGGCCGATCCCCGCGTCGTACTCCAGGTGCTGCCGTTCACCGCAGGCGCTCACGCCGGGCTCAACGGGGCTTTCGCAGGGCTGACGATGAAGAAGGAAGTCGGACCCGACGTGGTGTACATGGACGGCATCGTGCGCGGCCAGGTATATGCCCGTCAGGTGGAGGTCGGGGCCGCCCGTCGAGCCTATGATCTCCTGATGGCCGACGCCCTGTCCCCAAGAGCTTCCGTCGATCTGATGGCGGCAACGGCAAAGGAACTTACCCCATGACAAGTGCGAGCAGCCTCCCCTGCGCGGCATGGCTCAAGAGCAGCTACAGCGGGAACAACGGCGGCAACTGCCTCGAAGTGGCCGTCGACCACCCCGGCCCCGCCCTCCCCGTCCGGGACTCCAAGAATCCCTCCGGCCCCGCCCTCCTCATCCCCACCCCCGCCTGGCAGGCGTTCGTGGCCCGGGTGCGGGACGGCGGTTTCGGTGCGGGGCGGCCGTCCGGCGGCTGAGCGTTCAGCCCAGCAGGGGGCCGGTGGTGAGCGGCAGGACCGGGCCGCCGGCCAGGCCGAGGAGCAGCGAACCGGCGCCCGCCACGTAGGCGGTGCCGACTGTCATCCGGCCGGTGACCGCGTGTCGTTGGGCACCGCCGGGCCGGAACACCGGGGCGAGCCAGCGCAGGTAGTAGAAGAGCGAGGCGACGGTGTTGGCGACGGCGACCGCCGCGAGCCAGGGTCGGCCGCCGTCCACGGCCGCGGTGAAGATCTCCAGTTTGCCGAGGAAGACGCCGGTCGGCGGGGTGCCCACCAGGCCCAGCAGGCAGACGAGCAGGACGGCGGCAAGTCCTGGCCGCCGTCCGGCCAGCCCGCGGTAGTGGTCCAGGGAGCGTGCCTGCGGCAGGGCGGTGACGACGGCGAACGCGCCGAGGTTGGTGAGGGCGTAGGCGGCCAGATAGAGCAGTAGGGCGCGTTGTGCGAGGTCGGTGCGGGTGGCGACGGAGAGCGCCATCAGCAGGTAGCCGATCTGGCTGATGGTGGAGTAGGCGAGCAGCCGTTTGGCGTCGGTCTGGAAGAACGCGGCGAGGTTGCCCCAGGTCATGGAGGCGGCGGCGAGTACGGCGAGCAGCAGCGGCCAGTCGACTCCGCTGCCGGGCAGGGCCTGGTGGAGCAGGCGGTATCCCGCGATCAGCGCACCGATCTTGGGCAGGGTGGTGACGTAGGCGGCGACCGGTGGGGCGGCTCCCTCGGTGACGTCGGGGACCCAGAAGTGGGCCGGTACCGCACCGGCCTTGAACAGCAGCCCGGCCAGTACGGCGACCAGGCCGGCGGCGACCAGCGCGGGGTCGGCGCCGGGGAGCCCGTCGCGCAGGGTGCGGTAGCCGGTGGCGCCGGCGGCGGCGTACAGCAGTGCGACTCCGGCGAGCATGACGGTGCCCAGCAGCGCTCCGAACAGGTAGTACTTCAGGGCGGCTTCGGTGCCCGGGGCGTCCTTGGCGAACGCGGCGAGCGCGTAGGCGGGGACGCTGGCGAGCAGATAGCCGGCGAACAGTGTCAGCAGGTCGTCGGCGCCGATCAGGACGAGGGTGCCGGTGCCGGTCAGCAGCAGCAGGACGTAGTACTCGCTCTCCCGCTTGTGGCCGCGCAGCGAATCCGCGGACATCGCGACGACGAGCAGCAGCGCGGTCAGGACGGTCAGCCGTCCGGCGTTCGTCGGCGCGTCGACGGCGAAGGTGGTGTCGAAGACGGTCTGTTCCCGGCCGATGGCCATGGTGTGGCCGGTGGCGGCGATACCGGCCAGGCACGCGGTGGCGGCCAGTGCCGCCACCGCCCACTGCCGCCTGCGGGGCAGCCAGCTTCCGGCGAGCAGGCCGCAGACGGCTGCCGCGGCGAGGAAGGTTTCGGGGAGGAGTGCGGCGACGTTCTGGTTCACCGTGCCACCAGTTCCGTCACGGAGCGTCCGGCCGGTTCGACCACGTCCAGCAGGAACCGCGGAAGCACGCCGATGGCCAGCGCGAGGGCGAGCAGCGGGTAGGTGGCGGCGGCCTCCCGGGTGCGGAGGTCGGCGAGCCCGGTCAGGGGGATTCCGGCGGGCAGCCGGGGCGGGCCGAGGAAGAGGGAGCGCAGGGCGCGCAGGAACAGCGCCGCGCTCAGCAGGATGCCCAGCAGTGCGATGCCGGTCGCGGTGGCCTGGGAGGCCAGGCTGCCGGTGAAGATCTGGAACTCGGCGATGAAGCCGGAGAAGCCGGGGATGCCGAGGCTGGCGAACGCGGCGACCCCGGTGGCGGCGGCGAAGCGGGGGGTGTGCGCGGCCAGCCCCGAGTAGGCGTCGAGCGCGTAGGTGCCGCCCCGGTCGTACAGCACTCCGGTGAGCAGGAACAGGGCGCCGGTCAGCAGACCGTGGCTGACCATCTGGACGACGGCTCCGGTGACGGCCAGGGAGCGGGCCTGGGCGTCGCTTCCGGCGAGTGATCCGGCGGCGCCGATCGCCAGCACGACGTAGCCCATGTGGTTGACGGAGGTGTAGGCGATCATGCGTTTGAGGTCGGTCTGGGCCAGGGCCACCAGTGCGCCGTAGACGACGGAGACCACGCCGACGACGACGAACACCGGCGCGTACTGCCGCCAACTGCCGGGCAGCAGCGGCATGGCGATGCGCACGAACCCGTAGGTGCCCATCTTCAGCAGGACTCCGGCGAGGATCGCGGAGCCGGCGGCGGGCGCTTCGGTGTGGGCGGGCGGCAGCCAGGTGTGCAGTGGCACGGTGGGCGTCTTGACGGCGAGCCCGGCACCGACGGCCAGCAGTACCAGGCCCGCGTACAGGCCTTGGCCCGCCAGCGGGTTGCTGCGGGTCAGTTCCACGAGGTCGAAGGTGTGCGGATCGGCGGCCAGGTACAGGCCGATGAAGCCGAGCAGCAGGGCGAGGGAGCCGACGAAGGTGTAGAGGAAGAACTTGAGCGCCGCCGCGCGGGCCCGCTCGCCGTGGCCCCAGCCCGCGATGACGAAGTACATGCCGACGATGGACAGGTCGAAGAAGACGAAGAACAGGATCAGGTCGAGCGCCACGAACAGGCCGACGCTGACGGTCTGCAGGAACAGGAACAGGCAGGCGAGCGCGCGCACCCGGCGGGTCTCGCGCAGCATGTGGACGGCGGCGGCCAGGAAGAGGACGCAGACCATCGCGATCAGCGGCAGGGACAGCCCGTCCACGCCGACGTGGTAGCTCACCCCGGCGCCGGGCATCCAGCGCGCCCGCTGCTCGTACTGCAGTCCGCCGTGCGGATCGAACCGGACCCAGACGGCGACGACCAGGGCCAGGTCCGCGGCGGCGGTGGCGATCCACACCCAGGAGCAGACCCGGTCCGGCACCGGGACGGCGCGCGGCAGCAGGGCCAGTACGGCGCAGGCCAGCAGGGGGAGGAAGGTGACGACGGTCAGCACGAGTGGATTACCTCACCAACAGCACGAGCAGGGTCAGCGCCGCGAAACCGACGACGGCTTGGGCGTAGTACTGGTGCAGCAGCCCGGTCTGCGGGCGCCGGGCCCAGGAGCCGAGGCGGCGGGCCCCGGCGGCGACCGCGTCGACGGCGGCGTCCAGCCCGCGGTCGTCGGCCCGGCGCGCCAGCCGCGCGAGGGCCAGGCCGCCGCGCCCGAGCTGCCGTACGGCGCCGTCCACCACCCGGTCGTCGAAGGCGGCCAGCGCCCGGGCGAGTGCCATGACGGGCCGTACGAGCAGCAGATGTGCGGCGCGGTCCAGGCCCAGCCAGCGCTCGGCCCAGCGCACGGTGGGGCGCGGGCGGGAGGCGGCGCCCTGGGAGCGGGCGACGCGCGGCAGCCATGTCCAGGCGGCGCCCGCCGCGCCGAGGGCGACCGCTGCGGAGACGACGGCTTCCCAGGGGTGGAGCGGGGGCCGGTCACCGGTGCCGAGCAGGGCGCTGAGCCAGTCGGCGGGGCCGGGCAGGACGAGCACCCCCAGGACGGCCCCGGCGCAGGCGAGCGCCCACAGCGGCAGCAGCGCGGAGAGGGCGGGGCGCTGCCGGTGGCCGGGCCGTTCGACGGCGTCCCCGTGGCCCCCGGCGTTCGGTTCGCCGGGCAGCGGGCGGGTGACGTACCAGAGCGCCTTGACGCTGTAGACCGCCGCGAGGGCGCTTGCGGCCAGGGCGATGGTGTACAGGGCGGGGTCGTCGGCGCGGGCGGCGCCGAGCACCTGGTCCTTGGCCGCCCACAACGACAGCGGCGGCAGCCCGGCCAGCGCCAGCGCGCCCGCCGCGAAGGCGGCACCCACCGACGGCCACCGCCGGGCGGCGCCACGGAGCGCGGGCAGTTGCCGGGTGCCGAGCGCGGTCAGCCAGATTCCGGCGGCCAGGAACAGCCCGGACTTCACGGCGGCGTGTGCGACCAGTTGCACGGTGCCCGCGGCCACTCCCCCGCTGCCCGCCGCGAGCACCATGAAGCCCACCTGCGCCGAGGTGGAGGCGGCCAGCAGTTGTTTGACGTCGCGCTGGGCGACGGCGACCACGCCCAGCAGCAGTGCGGTGAGCGCACCGGTCCAGGCGGTCAGCGGACCGGCCCAGTGTGTCGCGGTCAGCAGTGGGGACAGCCGCAGCAGCAGATAGGCGCCGGCGGCGACCATGGTGGCCGAGTGCAGCAGCGCGGAGACCGGGCTGGGGCCCTCCATCGCCCGCGACAGCCAGAAGGAGAAGGGCAGTTGCGCGGATTTGCCCAGCGCCGCGAGGACGACGCCGGCGCCGGTCACGTGCAGCCAGACCCCGTCGGCCTGCGGCAGCGCGGCCAGTTGCAGGGAGCCGACGCCTCCGGCCAGGGCGGCTCCCGCCGCCAGGTAGAGGCCCAGGTCGGCGGCCCGGGTGGTCAGGAACGCGGTGTCCGCGGCGCGCGCCCGGCCCGGCTGCCGCCACCGGTAGCCGATCAGGGCCCAACTCGCGGCGCCCATCACCTCCCAGGCCATCAGCAGCAGGGCCAGTGTGGTCGCGGTGACGGTGACGAGCATGGCGGCGGCGAACAGCAGCAGCAGTCCGAAGTAGCGCCCACGGTTCTCGTCCGGGCCCGCCTCCCGGACGGAGAAGACCAGCACGGCGGTGGTGACCGCGGCCACGGTGACCACCATGACCGCCGAGAGTCCGTCCACCCGCAGTCCGGCCCGGATCCCGGCGAACAGCGGGGCGCTCGCCTGGGGCCGGGTGACCGCGGCGGCGACGGCCAGCGCCAGCGTCGCGGCCCCGGCGGCCGGGGCGGCGATCGGGGCGCGGGTGTTCCAGCGGCGTCCGCCGAGGCAGAGCGCGGTGCCGGCGCCGAGGGGAAGGGCGAGCAGTGCCCACAGCAGTGCGCTCATCCCTTCAGGTCCTCCGCCATGTCGGTCATGTCGACCTGGCGGGCGCGGTAGATCGCGGTCGTGACGGCGAACCCCATGGCCATCTCGACCGCCATCGCCACCACCGCGGCGACGATGACGACTTGCCCGTCGGCACCGGCGGGGGCGAGGAAGTGCCAGAACGCGGCGGCGGCGACGATGATGCCGCCGATCATCAGCTCGATCCCCATCATGATCATGACGATGGACTGCTGGGACAGCGCCCCGAACAGCCCGACGCTGAACAGGCCGGCCGCGAGTACGCAGACGAGTTCGAAGGTCACCGTCCCACTCCTCCCCCGACGGGGTCCCGGGGCGTACGCCGCTCGAGCGCGTCGCCGAAGCGGTCGTAGCGGCCCCGCCGAGTGGCCAGCACGGTGGCCCCGACGATCGTGGCCAGCAGCACGAAACCGAGCACGATCATGGTGAGCATCTGTCCGCCCATCAGCGCCCTGCCGACCTGCACGGTGGTGTCCGGCGGCGGCCCGCCCCGCCGCGCCGGCCAGGGCACCAAGAAGACCGCGGCGACGAGCGCGGCGAACACCGCGGCGCTGACGGCCGACGAGCCGCGTTTGTTGTGCAGCATCGACATGGGCATCAGGCCCGCGGGGTTCATCATGTAGGCGATCATGAAGACGGCCATCACCACCATCTCCATGATCATCATCAGTACGGTCACCACACCCAGGTAGGGCAGTCCGAGCAGCGCCACCACGCCGCCGACGCAGCACAGCGAGAGCAGCAGCGCGAAAGTGGCCCGCGCCATCGAGTCGCAGCGGAAGACCAGCACACCGCCGGCCAGGGCGAGCACGCCCAGCACCGCCAGCAGCACGGATTCCACGTCGTCCCTCCTCCTTCGGTCGGCCGTCGGCGGGCTGCCGACGGGATCGCGGCAGTTCAGCGTCCGAGTACCAGCAGCGCGGGCACGAGTACCTGCACGAGGGTCAGCGGCACCAGGACGACCCAGGCGAACTCGACGTACCGGTCGGCCCGCACCACCGGCATCCGGCGCAGCACCCACACCAGCCCGGCGAGCACCGCGAGGGTCTTGAGTGCGGACCAGGCCCAGCCGGGCAGTCCGGGCCCCGCACCGCCGCCGAGGTACAGCGGCACGGCCATCGCCGCGCCGGACGTCAGCCACAGCCACCGGCCCGCCTCCAGCAGCAGCCGGTCGGCTCCCGAGGTCTCCCCCAGCACCCCCGCGGCGACGTCCTCGCCCGCCGGGTAGCGGAACGGCCCCAGAAAGCTGAACGCCAGCACACCCGCCAGGTAGACGGCGAACGCGACCGGCATCCACACCGCGAACCACAGGCCGTGCTGGGCCTGCGCGATGTCGCCCACCCGCAGCGACTCGGCCGCCGTGGCGGCGGAGATGAGGGCGAACATCAGCGGCAGTTCGTAGGCCAGCCCCTGGGCGACGAAGCGGTAGCCGCCGATCAGCGAGAACGCCGCGTTCGGGCCCCAGCCGGCCAGCCACAGGCCGGCCCAGGTGAGCACCTCCATCGCGTTGAACCACACGACGCCGACCGACAGATCGGCGACCGCCGTCCCGCCGAACGGAATCACCAGGGCGGACAGCACCGCCGCCACGGGTACGGTCACCACCCCCAGCCGCCACAGCAGCCGGTCCGCGGCCGGAAGCCGCCGGGGCTGCGCGCCCAGCAGCCGGGGCACCTCCAGCAGAGGGCGCAGCGCGGTCCGGACGGTCGCCGGGCGCCCCGCGTCCCGTGCGGCCAGCAGCGCGTCCCCGGCGACCGCCAGCACCGCCCCGGCCAGCAACAGCACGGGCGCGGCCAGCAGCGACCACCAGGCTGCGGTCTCAGTCACCCGCGCCCACCTCCCGCGGTACCGCGACCAGTTCGTCGGGGTCCGGGTCCAGGCTGGCCACGACCAGGCGTGCCGCCGCCAGTTCGGCTCCCTCCAGCAACTCCGGCAGCACCCGCACCAGCGCCGCCGACGGCCACCGACCGTCCGCCGCGCCACCCCGCGGGCCCTCCTCGGCCGGGTCCAGCGGTGTCCGGTCCGCCAGCCGGTCCACGTCCCGCACCAGGGCCGCCAGCCAGGTCCGGTAGCGGGCGGGGACGTCCCCGTCGGCCCATGCGGCGGGCCCGGTCACCCCGGCGTCCCGCGCGGCCTCGGCGGTCAGCACCCCTGTGCCGCGGGTCAGCCAGTGCAGCGTCCGGGAGCGGCCGACCCGGCGCGCGAACCGCCGCACGCCCGGCCTCAGCCGGGCGCTGGACGCGCCGTCGAGCAGGTCGTCCCGCAGCCGCCGGGCCGTGGTCGCCGCCCTCGTCCATCCGGCGACCGCCAGCAGCCGCCCGAGGCTGTCCGCGTGGGCGGCGGCCCGCCGCCGCGCCCCCTCGCCCGCGTCGACGCGTTCCCCGGCGGCGGCCCGGGCCCAGGGCTCTCCCCAGAACGGAGGCCCGGCGGCTGTGGGGCGATCTCCGAGGGGCGGCCACGCGAACCGCAGTCGCTGGACCACATCGCCCTGCAGGGTGAGGCGGGCCGTCAGCCCGTCCGGCCAGTCGGCGAGGAACGGTCCCAACGGCACGTGGAGTCGGTCGAGCGTCAACCCGTCCCGGTCGGCCCCCTGCCCGGCCATCGGCAGTCCCCAGGGCGGCTCGGAGTCACCGTGGGAGCCGTGATCGCTGTGGGAGCCGTGATCGCCGTGGGAGCCGTGATCGCCATGGGAACCGTGGCCACCGTGGGAGCCGTGATCGCTGTCGGAGCCGTGGCCACCGTGGTCGCGGCCGTTGTCCTCGTCGTGGCCGTCACGTTCGTCCCGCCCGTTGCCGAACCCCACCGCGGACCCCGCCTCGGACCCCGCATCGGGTCCGCCGCCCGCGCGGTCCTCGTGCCGATGGCCTGCGTGCCGCCGTCCGGGAGGCGCGGCGAGTTCGGCACGGCAGCGTGCCAGCGCGTCGGGGAGGACACCGGGGGTGGCGGCACGGGCCCGGGCACGGGGTGCGGGGAGGCTCTGCCACAGCCGGTCGATCGCCGGGCGCAGCCCGCGGCACTCGGGGCCCGCGACCAACAGGACGTCGGCCTCCGCGGGCGTGCGGGCCTGCGGCAGGTCCTGGAGCCGGAGTTGGCGCTCGGCGGCGAGCCGGGTCGCCGTACCGCCCGGTGTCGTCACCAGCAGGACGTGCGGCCGGGCGGCGGCGGCCCGCAGCGGAAGGGCCGTCAGGTCCATCGCAGCGCGCCTTCCCGCCAGGCGTACACGACACCCGCGACCAGCACCGCGAGGAAGACGAACATCTCCGTCACCGCGCTCGCCCCCACCGCGGAGACGACACGCGTCCACGGATACATGAACACCATCTCCATGTCGAAGGCGAGAAAGAGCATCGTGACCGTGTACCAGCGGACGTGGAAGCGGCTGACCGCGTGCTCGCTCGGTGCCAGCCCCGAGTTGAACGGCCCGGCGGGCAACGGGCCGGCCGGGCCGCGCAGCGCACGGGCGGCCGCGTAGAGGGCACCGACTCCCAGCAGGGCGACCCCCAGCAGTGCCACCGCGGCGGTGAGACCGCTCATCGGACCCGCGCCCCGGATGTGCGCCGTACCTGCCGGACTGCCATGACCGTCGCTCCCTTCCACGCCGTTCCGTTCCGCCGGGTCCGCGTACCCCTGGGGGGCATCTTCATGCGGCGTGATCCGCTGTCGGCTTCGAGGGTGCCCGCTGCGGGTCCGGCTTCCCGGCATGCCACGCCAGCGCGGGGCGGCTCCGATCCGGGGTGCGCGAGGTGTTGTCGGGGCATCCGGCGGCTGTTTCACTGCGTGATGCCTGCGCCACGCCGGTCCGGCTCCCCCAGGGAGGCCCCATGGAGATCCCCCGTCGGCATGTCCTCTCGCTGCTGTCCGCCGCGGGGCTGGCAGCGGTGCTCCCGGCGCCGGAAGCCCTCGCAGCCGACGCCGCCCCGCCCGGTGCGAACGGCCCTCCGGGCGGCGGCGCCGACGCGGGAACCGGACGGCTGCTGGGCAACGCGCGCGCGGTCCTGGCCGGTACGGCGGAGTCCAACGCGCGGCCGGAGACGGCGGCGAAGCTGGCGGCGGTCACCGAGGCGGCGCGCGGCCATCTGGCCGACATGGCGGCCGCGGACGACGGGGAGCTGTTCCGCGGCCTGCCGCTCGGCAGCAGCGACAGCCACCTCGGCACATCCTTCAGGAAGCTGTACGAGATCGCCCTGGCCTCGCGCAGCCTGGGTGTCCCCTCCGGCGGCCCGCCGAACGACGCGGCAACCCGGCGCCGGGTGCTGGAAGGCCTCGGCCTGCTCCACGAGCGCTACTACGGCGACCAGTCGCAGGGCTACTACGGCAACTGGTTCACCTGGGAGATCGGCATCTCCACCAGCGTCACCGCCACCCTGGTCCTGCTCGCCGAGGACGCCGCGGCGCAGCAACCCGGGCTGCTCAGCCGCTACATCGACTCCATGGACGCCTATCTGCGCCACGGCAAGGACGGCGACGTCGATCTCGACTCACGGTTCCACACCGGCGCCAACCTCGCCGACATCACCACCAACCGCATGCTGCAAGGAGCGCTGCTGGACGACGGGGCCCGGATCGGCAAGGCCCTGGAGGACCAGCTCACCGTCTACGCGACGGTGGACCCCTACCGGCTGCGGCACGGCGTGACCGACGGGCACTACGCGGACGGGTCGTTCATCCAGCACGCGTCCGTCGCCTACACCGGGTCGTACGGGAAGGGGCTGCTGGCCCGTGCCGTGCAGACCCTCGGGTTCCTGGACGGCACGGGGTACGCGCGCACCGAAGCACTGGTGCCGGTGGTGCACCGGTGGGTGACGGACGGCTTCGCCCCGGTCGTGTTCGAGGGCTGGATGATGGAGATCGTCAAGGGCCGGGCCGTCTCCCGCACCGGCGGCGGCTACGCCGACTGCGCCGCCGTCGCGGAAGCCGTCACCGATCTGACGGCATACGCGGACGGCGCACGGGCCACCGCGCTCAAGAGCTATGTGAAGTACCTGCAGAAGGTGTCGGCGGCGCCGCCCGACCCGGCCCGCTTCGCCTCCCCGCTCACCGTGGTGCGCCACGCCGCCATCCTGGCGGACGGTTCGGTACCGGCCGAGGACCTGAACCCGGCGGCGCGCTGCACCGCCTTCGACGCGATGGACCGCACGGTGCACCGCCGCCCCGGCCACGCATTCGCGCTCGCCCGCAGTTCGGAGCGGATCAGCAAGTACGAGTACATGAGCGGCGAGAACCTGATGCCGTGGTTCCAGGGGGACGGCGCCTACTACCTCTATCTGGCCGGGGAGGACCAGCGGCAGGCATTCGGAGCCGACTACTACACCGCCGTCCCGCCCACCGAACTGGCAGGCGTCACCGCCCCGGAGGAGCATCGCAGGACCGTACCGGAGCTGTACGGGAAGCCGTACTACGACAACCCGGACCACCCGCTGCACTTCACGCCCTCGTCCGAGTCGCAGAACACCTACGTGTACTTCCCGCGCGGCACCGCCCGCCACTCGGGCGGCGCCGTGCTGGACGCCTGCGGAGCCGCCGGGATGATCCAGTCCGACGACGTCGCCTACGCCGAACGCGACCGGCTGCCGGACGACTTCACGGTGTACCGGAACGCGACCGCCACGAAGTCGTGGTTCATGCTGGACGACGAGATCGTGGTGCTGGCCGCGGGGGTCGGTGACCGGGCCGGGCGCGCGGTCACCACGACCGTGGACGCCCGCATCGCGCCTCCCGGCAACGCGCTGCGGATCAGCGCGGAGGGCCGGGACGGCGGCCGGCGGGCGACCGCCACGGGCACCGCACCACTGCGCTGGCTGCGGTACGCGGACGAGACGCGCGGTTCGGCCGTCGGGTACGCCTTCCTCGACTCGCCCGGCGCGGAGCGCCACCCGGTCACCGTCGGGCTGGAGACCGTCACCCGAAGCCGCCGCCTGGTCCGCACCGCGAACCCGGACACGCCCGTCACCCGACAGCTGTTCCGCGCCGGATTCCGCCAGGAGGCAGGTGCCGCGCCGCGTGCGCTGGCCTACGCGCTCGTGCCGCACGCCTCCGAGCACACGCTGCACCGGTACGGGACCCACGGCAGCCCGCTGTCCGTGCTCGCCAACACCGCCCGCCTCCAGGCGGTGCGGCACTCCGGCCTCGGTCTGCTCGCCGTGAACTGCTTCGGCCGCGGACCGCGGACGGTCGCCGGGGTACGCCTCGACGGTCCGGCCTCGGTCCTCGTCCGCCGGGAGCCGCGCCGCGGGCAGCGGCGCCACCGGGAGGTGACCGTCGCCGCCTCCGACCCCACGATGCACCGCGACCGGCTGACCCTGCTGCTGCACGGCCGACGGCTGCGCCCGGTCTCCCCCGGGCCGGACGTCGATGTCCGCCACGTCCGCGGCGGCACCCTCCTGGTCGTCCGCACACGGCACGCCTACGGGCGCACCTTCACCGTCACCCTGCGCTGAGCGGTCCCGGCCGAGCGGTCCCGGCCGGGGCCGCTCCGCCGCCCTCCGGCGCCGGGTGCGCTCCGGCGCCGGCTGGGTACCCGGGGACAGGCGGGCCGTACGCGGTGGTCGCGGCCCGGGTGTCCGGTGAGAGGAGCGACACGATGAGTGACCAGACCCCGATGCCCTCCCAGGCGGAGGGCGAGCGTGACAACGGCTTCGCGGAGATGCGTTCCCTCTCGCCCGCCGAGCGGCGCAAGGCGGAGCACCCCGACTGCCCGCGCACCACTCCTTCGCAGGCAGAGGGCGAGCGGGAGGAGGAGCCGGGCCGGTGACGGCCGGCTGGCAGCCGCAGTCGCACCTTCCGCGTCCGGTCGGCGGTGCCGCCCGCCCCGGCGGGCGGCACCGGTGAACCCCTGCCGCCGTCCGTCTTCGTTCGGACGGAACGACGGAATAGGGAGACGTTTCTTCAGGCGGGAACCGGCCACTCCCGGAGTATTCCGCCGCGCCCGGCGGTCGATTATCCGCTGGTCGCATTCCCTCCTTGTCCGGATTCCACCACCGTTCGGATTCCGCGACACGGGCGGCGGGCATTCTGCCCCTCAGGACAGCACCGAGAGGATGCGCCCCCTGCCCAGGTCATGCGCCCCCGGCGCATCCGCTCCGTCCCCTCGGGGGGTTATTCGCCGCACCCCTTGCGGGTGCTGCCTCCGTGCGCACTGAATAGAAATCCGCCGAAGCACGCGGAAGGGCGGATGCTTCAGCGGAGCGCTCTCCGAAAAGCATGGAATGACGACACACCACCCCACAGAAAGGCGGATCCTCGGAGCGCGCACACCCGGCTGTTGGCCCGGCCGGGAGCCTTCCGGGCACCAGGTGCCCCCGGCCCGCTTGCACCGGACGGCCGGGGGCACCGCCACGAGGACACCCGCCCGGCCTCCCGCGCGACGCGCGCCGGGCTCCCGTCACCGGGGACACGGATTCGAGGCTGTCAGCCGACGGCCGACCGGGATGCGTCGAGAGGGGAGCGGTGCCGATCCACGATCCCCTCGACGATTCTCATCAGGCGGTCCCCCGCCCGATCGATGCTTCCGTTCTGCGTGCTGACCTGCGCGCCTTCGAGTACGAAGGTGATCTCGGCTGCGGCCTGCTCGGGGTCGGGCAGCCCGGCCTCGGCGCACAGGCCCACCAGCCTGCGGGTCTGGTGGGCCTTGTGCTCCTCGATCACTTGCCGCGCGGGATGAGAGCGGTCGGGCAGTTCGGCCAGGGAGTTGATGAACGGGCAGCCCCGGTGCGAGATGGCCGACAATCCTTCGGCGATGAAGCGGGCCAAGCCCATGATCTGCTCCCTGGGCCGGCCGGGATATTCCATCCGGACCCGGTCGAAGGCCGCCTGGTAGTCGGCGGCGACGATCCGCATCCACTCCGCGACCAGTGCGTCCTTGGTCTCGAAGTGCCGATAGATCGCCATTTTGGTGGTCGCGGCCTTCTCGGCGATCGCCTGGACACTCACCCGCCGGATTCCCTCGCTCTGGAAGAGCTCTTCCGCTGCGTCGAGGATGCGCTCGCGGGGCGGCAGTTTCGCCACCCTGCTCGGCCTGCTGGCGGTCGATGCCATGGCTGCTCCGTGACGTCCGCTCGGGTGCGGGGCCTCTTGTCTCATTGCTCCCACGGTACCACTTCGTCCCATGCGATACCGTTGGGTATCGTCAGGGACTCAGCAGTATTGTTCTTTCCGCTAGGAGTAAAAGTGAGAGCTGCCGAGTACGTGAACCATGACGCGGTCGGACTCGCGGAGCTGGTGGCCGAAGGGGAGGTGACCGCCGCCGAACTGCAAGCAGCCGCGCTCGAGGCCACGCAGGCGGTCGATCCGCAGGTCAACGCCGTCGTGGAGACCTGGCCGACCGACGACGAACCCAAGCCCGGCAGCACACCGCTGGCCGGGGTTCCTTTCCTGATCAAGGACATCGGAGCCGCCATGGCCGGGCGGCGCATGGAGCTGGGCAGCCGCCTTGCGGCGGGCCACGTCGCACGCGCCGACTCCTTCCTCGTGCTGCGGTTGCGTCGCGCCGGACTGGTGACGTTCGGACGTACCGCGACATCGGAGATGGCCTACAGCATCACGACAGAACCAGTGCTGTACGGCGCGACCCGTAACCCGTGGAACCTGGAGCGGAGCGCGGGCGGATCCAGCGGGGGCGCGGGCGCGGCCGTAGCCGCCGGAGTCGTACCGCTTGCCCACGGCACCGACGCCGCCGGCTCGCTCCGTGTCCCCGCCACCTACAACGGCCTCTTCGGGCTGAAGCCCACCCGCGGCCGAGTCTCCATGGGCCCCGACTTCGACGAGCTCTTCAGCGGCCTGGCCGTGCCCGGCAGCGTCAGCCGCACGGTCCGCGACAGTGCGGCCCTGCTCGACCAGATCAGCGGCCCGGAACCGGGTGACCCCTACTTCGCCCAGCGGCCGTCCCGGCCTTACACGGAAGAAGTCACCCGCCACCCGGGCCGGCTGCGGATCGGTGTCCTCAGCCAGGCATGGGGCGGACGCCGCACCACCGCACCGGTGGCCGACGCCCTCTCGCGTACCGCGGGTCTGCTCGAATCCCTCGGCCACCAGGTGGAGGAGGCCGAGGTCGGCCTGGGGGCCGACTGGGAGGAGTACGTCCTGGCCAACGCCCATCTGTTCACGGCGAACCTCGCGGCCACGGTCGACGAGTTGGCTGCCGCCTTCGGCCGGCCCATCGATTCCTCCACCCTCGAACCGGCGACCCTCGCCGGCTACCACTACGGGCAGCGGGTCAGCGGTACCCAGTTCGTCGCCGCTCTCACGATCCGAAACCGTGTCTCCCGCAGCCTGGCCCGGTACTTCGACACCTACGACATCTTGCTCACCCCGACCGCGCCGGAGCTTCCCACGCCCCTGGGCGCCTATGCCGAGAGTGCGCGGACGCTGGACGGCCTCGGCTGGATCGACACCGTCTTCGACCGCTCTCCGTTCACCATGCCTTTCAACATGGCGGGCACGCCCGCCATGTCCGTGCCGCTGACGGCCGACGCGGAAACCGGGCTTCCGATCGGCATGCAGTTCGCCGCCGGATACGGCCTCGAAAGCCGCCTCTTCCGCCTCGCCGGCCAGTTGGAACAGGCAAGCCCGTGGTCGGCCCGAATCCCCACGGTGTGGGCAGGGAATCGCACGGGCCACTGAGAAGCGCCCCTGCAACCGGGAACCGACGAGCCATGCGCTGAGCGAATGGGAGAAGTGCATGCCGTCCTGGTACGGCGGGACCCCGCACACGGTCACACTGCGGGGTCCCGCACCACCCTCGCTTGTCGGCCCCACCTGCCGAATCCACGAAGGAGTCCCGCCCATGTCCGCAGATTCGCACTCCAGCACACGCCGCGACGTCGAATTCGACGCGGACGGCACCACATTGCGCGGCTGGTTCCATCCGGCCCCTGACAGTGCCCCGACAGCCGCCGCCGTCATGGCGCACGGGTTCTCCCTGGTCAAAGAGGCCTACCTGACCGCTACCCGAGCGGTTCGTCGCCGCCGGGTTTGCGGCTTGCGGCTTGCGGCTTGCGGCTTGCGGCTTGCGGCGACTTCACCATCGACGTGACCGGCGTCACATGACACGACGAACCTTCCGGTGAACTTTTCGCGGAGTGAGCGCATCACATCTTCCGTAAACCGCACATGCACCCCGATTGAGAGGGGAATACCCGACATGACTGAGCAGCACCGCAGCAGCACGGCACGCGGACGGGCGGCGAAGCGTTTCGGTGCCGCGAGTCTGGCCGTCGCAGCCGCCGCGGGACTCGGCCTCGCCGGTGCGGGAGCCGCCCAGGCACTCGGCGGCCAGGCGGCGAGCAGCGTGCCCACCTGCAGCACCTCGGGGCTGACCGCTTCCTTCGGGCAGAAGCTCGGCGGCGGGATGAACCACGAAGGGGTCGTCCTCAAGCTGAAGAACACCAGCGGTCACACCTGCAACCTGCGTGGATACCCTGGCCTCGGCCTGGAGGACTCCGGCCACCGGACGCTGAGCTCGTCCGTGCACTGGGGCGACTCCTGGTACGCGAAGGACCCCGGCAAGAAGACGATCGCACTGAAGGACGGCGCGAGCGTGGCGGCCGTGATCTCCTGGACGCACGCCAACACCGGGACACCCGACGCACGGGACGCGGCGTACCTCCAGGTGACGCCGCCGGCCAACACCACGCACAAGACGCTGAAGTTCCCCGCCTGGGTGGACAACGGCCGACTGGAGGTCACCGCGCTGGCCACCGACGTGCACGTCGGCTGAGCGCGTTCCCGAACTGCCCGCACGAGGCGCTGTCCCACGCCGGACAGCGCCTCGGCGTGCATCTGTGCATCTGCGCCCGCCCGCGACGGGCCCCCTCCAGGGGCCGTCGGGCCGTCCGGCCGTCCGGCGCCGGCTCCGCGTCCGGCGCCGGACGGCACATCGGGGACGGATGCCCCCGCACCCCGACCACCGGCTACTTCGCCGAGACCGTGGGCTTCCCGGCCACCGGCCCCGGAACATCCAGGGCCAGCCGCAGCTTCCGCACCGCGTGATGGAGACGGGACTTCACCGTGCCCGGGGGTATGCCGAGCACACGGGAAACCTCACGGGTCGACCTGCCGGTGTAGTACGTCTCCCACAGCACCTCGCGATGTGCCTGCGACAGCGTCCGGAACGCCTCCACCAGGACCAGTGAGGAGAGCACCTGGTCGACATCGTCGGCCTCGGAGAGCACGTCCTCCAGCCAGGCGGCGCCGTCGACCTCCTTGGGGCGGGCCCGGCGCAGGCGGTAGTCGTCGATGACGAGATTGCGCGCCACCTTGAACAGCCAGGGACGCAGATCCTGCCCCGAGCCGACGAGCCGCTGATTGCGCCAGCAGCGCAGCAGCGTCTCCTGGACGACGTCCTCGGCCCGCTGCACGTCACCCCCGAGGAACTGGAGCACATAACCCTGTAACGGCCGAGCGTGCTGCTCGTAGAGCGAGCGCATCGCCCGCTCACCGGCGCTGTCGGCGCCCTCGGATCCCAAGACGATCCAACTCACGGTTCCAACCCCTCGCATCATGCCGCCGACAACGGCGGACCGGCACCGGGACACGCACAGCGGCCCCCTCACGAGGCAGAGAGTCGCGAGGGAGGATCCACATGCCGTTGACGGCCGTTCACTCTTCCGCGAAAAGCGCACAGAGAACTACAAACTGGACACGGCCTGTCTTTTCCCGATAAACAAGTGTCTTCCGCGCTTTACATGGCATTAGATGCGCGCCCTGCGGCGAAAGTTCACGACGGATCGAAGGGATTTCGTGAGTCGGTCACCGGCATCGGGAGCCGGCTCGCCCCCGAGGGACGGCCCTCGCCGTCAATCGGATGTTGATGTCGCTGGTCAACGGCCTCCCTCGGAGCTGTTCTGAGCCGCGTGCCGCTCCCGGAACGCCGCTTCCTCTCCCGCCGGGGGCGTGTCGGAGTCCGGTCCACGTCGACGGGGACCGTCAGAGTTGCCCGCCCGCAGGCTCCGCCAACGCGTCCATCCGCAGCCGCACATGGCGCGGCAGCGTCGTGTCGTCGGCCGCCGGCCCGTCCTGCGCCGCCAGCAGTGACCATGCGGAGAGCAGCGCCTGACCACGCGTCAGCACCTTCCCGGGGTCGGCGAGCAGATACCAGTTGCCGACCGCGCGCCGCAGATACCCGTACGCACGGTGGTCGCCCTGCTGATGGCAGATCCGGGCGAGCTCCAGATAGACCTCCGTCGCCTTCCCGTAGTTGCCGCCCTGACGGGCGACGAACGCCTCCAGATCACGGGCCTCCAGGGCGTAGGGGTGCTCCTCGCCGTAGCTGCGCACCGCGTGCTCCCGCAGCCGGAACGCGAGCACCATCGCGCGCTGCGCCTCGCCTTGCGCCGCGGCCCGGTTGATGTGGGACACCGCCTCGGCCAGCTCGCCGGGCACCGCCGGTCCGGTGGACCCGGCCGGGTCGGACCCGCCCGCCGGGTCGGACCCGCCCGCCGGGTCGGACCCGGGCACGTCCGTCCGGGCGGCAGGCGGTGCGGGCTCCCGGAATCCGGGCGTCCGGGACGCGGGAGTGCGGGACGCGGCCACCTCCTCGGGCTCGGGCTCGGCTCCCGCGGACACGGGTGTCCCGCCGCCGGACTCCTCGACGCCCGACGGCCCGGGCGCCGGTGGGCCGGGCTCGGGCGGGGGCGCCGCTTCGAACCCGCCCTGCTCCGCCTCCGGTCCGGACCGCGGCGGACCCGGCGTGGGCGGCTCCTCGGCAGTGACCTCCGCCTGCGGCTCCACCAGTTGGCTCGAACCGTCCGGAGCAACCCGGATATGGGTCGCATATCCGCCTTCCCGCAGATCGAGAACGGTCGCCTCGACCGGCTCGCCGCGCTCCTGGGCCGCACGGTGTATGGCGTCGAGGACCGCGACGTGGACCTCCTCCCCACTCGCCACCGGCAGGCGCTCCCCGTTGAGCGCCACGCTGCCGTTGCGGGCGATGAGGGCCTCGAAGCGGTCCGCGAGGAGCGGAGGAGCAGTGTCGCCGACCGGTTCCGAGCGGTGACCGTGCGCCGGACCGTCGGGGGTGTCGAGCATGCGGCTCACTCTCCGCTCTGATCGGGGTCGGGGGACGGGGAATCGGAGGACGACGCGTCGGGGACGTCGTAGTCGGGGAATTCGGAGGGCGCGACGGAGCCGCCGATTCCCTCGAACCGCGGGAAGAGGGACCGGACGGTGATGACATAGCTCTGGGCCGGGCCGGACTCGGGAAGACCCTCGGCGTCCTGCACCGCCTCCAGCCCGACGTCGTAGGCGGCGAGGGCGAGGTCGAGAACGCTCTGCCCCTCGGGAGCCCGGCCGCTGTCGACAAGCGGTTCGACCTTCTCGGCCAGCGAACACATGTAGCGCCCCTGCGCCATGATCGAGTCCTCTGGGTCGGTCGCCGACGTCTCGTCGTTGTCGTCCTCGTCCTCGCCGAACTCCTCGAACTTGTCCGGCGGAAGCTGCGAAATGCCCTTCTCGCCGTCGGGACCGAGCATGTCCTTGTTGAACGACGACTCGTGCTCGATCTGCGCCGCGATGACGACCGGACCGATGGCGTCGCAGATGTCGCCGGCGTCCTGGATGGTCTCGAGCAGGTCCTCGGGGACGGTCTTCTCGTCCAACTCGCCCTTGCCGTCGCCCTGGACCGACTCGGACACCTTGTCGGTGTCGATGTCCGAGGGCGAGACGTCATCGCCCCCTCCGCCACCGCCGAAGAACAGGATGAGGGCGATGATGGGCGCGAAGAGGACGCCGAGCCCGCCGAAGATGATCAGCACGACGATCAGGCCGGCCGCCGCGGCCGGCAGCGTCATGCATCCGCAGCCCGTTCCGACCAGGCCGATCATCGTCGCCTTGCCGGCCTTTCCCTCGTTCTCGCTCACGGACCGACCACCCGTCCCCTCCTCTCCTCTCTCCTCACCGAACGTCGCCGCGTTGCCCGAGAACGTGAACCGCTTCCGCCGAAGTCCCGTTGTGGCTCTCCGACGGAGGGCAACGCGCTTGCAGATCGGAACGGGCAGGGCGACGAATCGGTTCAATTCGTCTTCCCGCCGCCCACGGGCCGGTCGCAGGAGAGCGGCAGCGCAGGAATCCACGAGTCGTAGGAGAGGAGGCTGAACACGCGATGAGCGTCCCCCCACCGGCGTCGGCCGGCCGGGCGTCCGCCGGCCCGCACATGTGGGTACGCGGGCCGACGGAGCCTCAGGCGGCCACGGAGGAGCGGGAGCCGCCCGTTCAGGAAGAGCCGTCGGCGAATCCGGCGACCCAGGCGAACCCGGCGGCTCCGGAAGCCGCGGGGCCCGTACCGGACGCCGCGGCGCACCCGGCCGATCCGGCCGCAGCCCTCCGGGGGCGTGCCGTACCGGCGGGGCAGCAGCCGGCCCCGGCCGCTGCCCCGCCGGTGGCGGCTCCGGCCACACCGGCGGCACCGCTGCCGGGTCCGGGCACCGCGGCAGCACCGTCGGCCGCACCGGCTGCGCCCCCCTCGGTCCCACGCGGCCAGGGCGCCGTTGCCGTCGATCCGGCGGACCGGGCGGCCGGGCCGCCCGCGGCGGCCGGCCCGGCCGCCGCACCCGCGAGCCGGTCACCGCACCCTCCGGCGTCCGGAGGGCCGACCGCGTACGGCGGCGGTCCGGTCAGCTGGGTCGGTGCCCACGGCGGCGCCGGAAGCACCACGCTCGCCGACCTGGTGGGCGGGCTCGACCTGGGACGCCGATGGCCCGATCCGTCCCGGGGCGAGTCCGGCCGGGTGCTCCTGGTGGCGCGGACCCATGCATCGGGGCTGCGGTCCGCTTCGCGGGCACTGGAAGCGCTGCACTCGGGAGAGTGCCCGGCGGGGCTGGACCTGCTCGCCGTGGTCCTCGTCGCCGACGCACCCGGGCGGCTGCCCTTCCACCTCGCGCAGCGCGTCCGCGTCCTGCGCTCCGTCGCCGACGTCCACCGGGTGCCCTGGGTCCCGGCGTGGCGGGGGGAGATGCGGACCGGAGCCGCACCGAAGACCGTCCGCATGCTCGCCGAGCTGGCAGGAACTCAGCTCGCCCACCCCAAGAAGCGGGAGAAGACACGGTGACCGCCATGAGCCAGATGCCTCAACTGCTGGCCGACGAACTCGCCCCCTACAAGCCGGGCGGCCACGCCAATCAGATCCTCAGCTGGCTGGCCTGGTTCGCGTCGGGGGCAGGCGTGCTCGGAATCATCGTCGTGGGCACCCAGATGTCCCTCCAGCTGCGGCGTGGCGAGATGGGCGAAGGGGCCACGCATTTCCGCGGGTTCTTCATCGTGCTCATCGCCTCGGTCATCGCCACGACGGCCGCGCCGCTCGTGCAGTGGTTCGGCCCGCTGACCCCCTGAAAGACAGCCGGGCCCGCCGGCTGCGGCATCGCGCCGCACACACGTCCCAGTCGACACACTTCGCAGGAGAACCGATGAAGACCACTCTGCTCAGCCTCTACATGGCCGTTCCGCAGCCCAAGCGGCAGGCACCCGACGGCCTCGGGCCGAAGATCGACAAGATGCTCGGCCTGGCCGCGTGGGCCGGTACCGCGGCAGGCGTGCTGGGAATCGTGATCACCGGCGCCATGATGGGCATTTCCCTGAAGCGCGGCGAGAGCTCCGAACACATGAGCCGGCTCGGCATGGTGCTGGGCGGCTGCTGCCTCGTGGCCTCCGCGGGACCTTTCGCGAACTGGATCTTCTGAAGAGACGGCAACTCCGGGGCACCGAGGGGCACCGAGGCGGGAATGAGTGGCAATGTTCGCACGCAAGCAGGACGACGAGGCGGTTGACGCGCCTTTCTGGAAACAGCGCGGATGGACGTTCTCGGCCGTCTTCCTGGCAACCGCGCTGGTCATCGCGGCCGTTTCGTACTTCACCGGGTCCGGCGGGACCGACGACGGCGCCGAGGCGCCCCGGAAGGCCGAGAAGGGGCCGCTCACCTCGCACCGTCCGCAGGAGGCCGGGCAGGCCGGTCGGACGGCGGGCGAGCGGCCCAAGGGCTGCCACACCGAGGACGAGGACGGCGGAACCCCCGAGGAGAAGAGCACCGCACGCACCGACGAGCAGAACACCGGAGGCGCCGGAGAAGCCCGGAGGAAACCGGGAGCTGACGGGACGAATCCTTCCCGCCCGACCTCGCCACCCGAGGACGTCGCCTGGAAGACTCTCGACCGCATCAGTGTGCCCACCTCGCCGTCGGCCGGACCGACACGGTTCGACGGACCGGTGTGGTGGTGCTACGCCCACACCCCGATGGGCGCCGTCATGGCGGCACACGGCATCCTCACGCACATGAGCAGCGCCGACTGGCGCACCGTCGCGGAGCAGCAACTCGTCCCCGGTGCGGGCAGGAAGCAGTTCATCTCCCAGCGCTCCACGGTCTCCCAGCAGGATGTAGAGAACCAGCAGCCCGGGGTGTACTCGGGATTCTCGCTGCCGTCGTACTCGAAGAAGGCCGCCGAAGTGCGGCTCCTCATCAAGAGCGCGAACGGGAGTCTGAGCGGGACGACGGTCTCGATGCGCTGGGACGGCGGTGACTGGAAGGTCGAACCGCGGTCGAACGGCTCCCTCTTCTCCTCCGCCACGTCCGCGATGAGCAACGGCGGATACGTCAAGTGGGGGGCTGCCTGATGGCCGCGTGCGGCAGCACGGGTAATCCGGTCCTGGATTTCGCGAAGGGATTCTTCGACTTCCTGGGCGATCCCATCGGCACCATCATCAAGGGCATCGCGAACGCCATCATGACCGGCGCGCTGTCCGCTTTCACCGCGGTCACCGAGGCGATTCCCACCTTCTCCACCACGGCGTCGAGTCCGGTCCACAACCAGGTCAAGTACGTCGTCGTCTACCTGGCCATCGGCTCCCTGCTCTTCGCCTGCGTCCGCATGGCCTCGGAACGCCGGGTCGACGCCGGGCAGACCGCCCTGCGGGGCATGGTGCGGCTGATCGTCGTGGCGGGCGGCGGGACGACGATCATGACCGCCGCCGCCGGGGTCGGCGACGGCTACGCCGACTATCTCTTCGAGGGCGCCGTGAACGCGCAGATCAAGAACATGGGGTGCGGTTCCTCGGAAGACGTGCCGTCGTTCCTCTACCTGATCCTCGCGTTCCTGCTGCTGATCGCCGCCGTGGTGCACGGCATCCTGCTCTATGTCCGGCTCGGCGTCATGATCGTGCTGTTCGGCACCCTTCCGCTGGCCGCCGCGGCGTCCATGCTCGACTGGGGCGGGAGCTGGTGGCGCAAGCACATCGGCTGGATGCTCGCCTGGCTGCTCTACAAGCCCACCGCGGGTCTCGTCATCTACGCGGGCACGGCCCTGACCACGGGCCAGTACGAAGGAGCGGAGAACGAGAACATCCACACCAAGATCGCCGGGATCTGCGTGATGCTGCTGTCCGCGATCTCGCTGCCCGCGCTGCTGAAACTGGTGGTGCCCGCCACCGCGGCCCTCGGCGGCAGCGGCGCCTACTCCGGTGCTGTTTCCGGTGCGGCCGGCGGGATCGCCTCGGGAGCCAAGTCGGTCGGATCCGCCGCGGCCGCGGGCGGCGGCGGCAAGTCCGGTTCGGGCGGCAAGTCCGGGGCGACCGGAGCCTCCGGGCCCTCGGGCGGCGGCGGCAAGTCCGGGGGCGGCGGTCTCGCCGCTGCGGCGACGGGCAGCCGCTCGAGTGGCGGCGGCGGTGGCGGTCCGGGGAGCACCGGTGGCGGCTCGGGCGGTGCCGGTGGCGGCGGCCGGGGCGGAGGGGCCCCCAGTGGTGCCGCACGCGGTGCCGCCGCCGGCCCGGCCGGTGTCGCCCTGGTGGCGGCGTCCACCGCCAAGAATGCCGCCAAGGGCGTCGGGAATCTCGTCAGCGGCGCCGTGGAGGACGCGGACGGGGGCCGCGCCCAGCCGAGCGGAAACCACGACGAGAGCCGATGAGCGGCTGTCCGGGGCCGGGTGGGTACCGCCCGGCCCCGGACACGGCGCCGTGTCGCCCCGTCCGGATCCGCGCGTCGGGGCCCGGCGCCGCACGCGGGCCTTTCCGCTCCACCGAGAGCCCCCACCAGTACAGGACTTCACCCCCTCTCCCCCCGCGGGACACGGAAGGAAGCCATACCCATGTCAAGCCATGCCGCATCGTCGAGTCCCACCTACGGGAACTGGCGCCGGCCGAGGCGGCCAGGTCTCGGGCCCTTCGGCATGATCGGAACGGCGGGCGTCTTCGGCGGACTCATCGTCACGCTGCTCGCCTCGCTGTTCTCACTGGCCGCCGCGATGGTCATCCTCGTTCCGACGGCGGTTCTCATCTCACCGCTGATGATGCGCACCCAGGACGGGCGCAACATGTATCAGCTGGTCGCCGTGCGCATCGCCTGGATGCGCCGCAAGTCCAAGGGGTCGACCACCTATGTGTCCGGCCCGCTGTCGCGGCGGGCCGCCGGACGGTTCCAGCCGCCGGGGCTGCTGGGACGGATGCAGATGCGCGAGGGCAGGGACGCCTACGACCGGAATTTCGGCGTCCTGTTCCACCGCAGCCGCAACCTCTACACCATCGTGCTGTGCTGCGAACCCGACGGCGGTTCCCTCGTCGACCCGGACCAGGTCGACAACTGGGTCGCCTCGTGGGGCGGATGGCTGGCGCGACTGGCCCACGAGCAGGGGCTGCGCGGTGCCTCGGTGATCGTCGAGACTGCTCCCGACTCCGGGACCCGGCTCGCGCACGAAGTGCTGCCGCGCCTCTCCCCCGACGCTCCCGCCGCCGCGCGGGCCGTGATGGAGGAGGTGGTCGAGCGGTATCCCCAGGCGTCCTCCGAGATGCACACCTACATCACCCTCACCTACGGCCTCCCGCCCGGTCAGAAGCTCAAGCACGACGAGTTGATCACCGATCTCGCCACCCGCATCCCGGGCATGCTCTCCGGGCTGGTGGGAGCGGGCGGCGGCGTCGCCTACCCGCTGTCCGCCGAGCGCATCGCCGAGGTCGTACGGGTGGCCTACGATCCGGCAGTCGCCGGTGAAGTCCTCGACATCCGTACCCAGTACGGCGGTACCGGCCTGGAATGGGACGACGCCGGCCCCTCCGCCTGCGTCGAGGATGTCGCCTCCTACCAGCACGACTCGGGTGTCTCCCGCACATGGATGCTCACCCTCGCACCTCGCGGCACCGTGCGGGCCAACGTGCTGCGCGGCCTGCTGGAGGCCTCGCCCGGCACCCGGCGCAAGCGGGTGGCGCTGCTCTACCGGCCCATCGACCCCGCGACCTCGGCCCGCATCGTGGAGGCCGACCGGCGCGCCGCACAGTTCATGGCCACCTCCGGACGCGGGATGGTCCAGGCCAGGGCCGCGACGGAGGTCCGCGCGGCCGAGCAGACGGCCCAGGAGGAGGCCACCGGCGCCGGACTCGTGGAGTTCTCCCTGATGCTGACCGTCACCGTGGACTCCGCCGAGGAACTCGCCGACGCCAGCGCCACCATGCGCAACCTCCAGGGAGCGGCACGGCTGTCCATGCGCCCGGCCGACCGGATGCAGGCGGCGGCCTTCAGCTGCACGCTCCCGGCCGGGATCCTCCCGTGGGAGCTGACGTTGATCCCGCGCGACCTGCGGGAGGCGCTGTGAGCCCGCGCGACAGCAGGAGCAGCGCACAGCAGCAGAAGAAGGCACCGCGCAGGGAGCCGATGGCGCCCTCCCGCGGCTGGCCGGGGCCCGGCGGCGGCCAGGTGGGCGGCATGGACCCGCCCACCATGTGGCGGGCCACGACGGTGCAGGCCTGCGGGCTGTGGCCGTTCGCGGCCGGCTCGGGAGCGCCGATGTCCGGCGTCCCGCTGGGCCAGCATCTGCACACCGGCGCGACCGTGTGCGGGGATCCGCTCTCCTGGTTCACCCGGGCCCGCTACATCTCCAACCCGTCGCTGTTCATGCTCGGCATGCCGGGTCTCGGCAAGTCCACCCTGGTCAATCGCATGCTGATCGGACTGTCGGCGACCGGTGTGGTGCCGCTCGTCCTGGGCGACCTCAAGCCCGACTACGCGGACACGGTGCGCGCCCTGGGGGGACAGGTGATCTCCATCGGGCGCGGCATGGGCGGCATCAACCTGCTCGACCCCGGCGCCATGGGAGCCGCGGCGGCCAGGATCGGCGGCTCGGCGGGGCAGGCGCTGGAGGCCGAGGCGCACGGACGGGTGCTGAACATGGTCGCGGCCCTGGTCACCATCGTCCGCAACCGCCCCATGGACGACCACGAGCAGGCAGTCCTCTCGGCCGTGCTGCACCATCTGCGGGAGCGGACACCGACGGGGCGGGCGCCGGTGCTCCCCGACGTGCTGAGAGTGCTCAGCGAGGGGCCGGACCGGGTCCGCGCCGTCACGCTGGACCGCGGGGACGAGTCCCGGTACCGGGATGCGGTCGATCCCCTGCACCGCTCGCTGCTGGGCATCCTGGACGGCCCGCTGGGCGACACCTTCGCCTCGGAGACCTCGACCCGTATCGACCTCAACACACCCGCCGTGTGCATCGACATCTCCCGGATCGGCGAGTCGGACACCCAGCTCACTGCGGCGGCGATGCTGGCGGCATGGTCCGACGGGCTCGGCTCGGTGGCCGCGTCCCACGCGCTGGCCGACGCGGGCCTGACCCCCCGGCGCTGGTTCTTCACCGTGCTCGACGAGCTGTGGCGGCCGTTGCGCGCCGCGTCCGGCATCGTCGACCGCATCGACGCGCTCACCCGCCTCAACCGCACACTCGGGCTGGGCGACGCCAAGATCACGCATACGCTCAAGGACGCGGAGTCGCTCGGTACCGAAGCCGACAAGGCGAAGGCGCGCGGCTTCGTGGAACGCGCCGGCATGGTCGTGTGCGCGGGGCTGCCGCGTGCGGAGATGGAGGAACTGGGCAAGATCGTCGGACTGTCCCAGCGGGAGATCGAGCTGGTCTCCTCCTGGTCGTCACCCCCGGGCTGGGCCATGACCGGCGAGCGTGAGGAACCCCCCGGTCGGGGCCGCTTCCTGGTCAAGGTGGGCGGCCGGCCGGGCCTGCCGATCAGGGTCAGCATCACCGACACCGAGCGCCACCTGCACGACACCAACACCCGCTGGGCGCAGAACCCGCAGCCGGCGGCGGAGGGAACCGGCGCGGCCGTCGAGGCGCGCACCGGACCGGACCAGGGCAGGAGAATCGCATGAGTCCGAGCGGGGCGGGGGGCGTGCACGGCCGGGATCTGTGGCCGTGGGCCATCGTGGGCGTGGTGGTGTGCGCCCTGACGACATCCGCCGGGATCTGGCTCGGCGGGACGCTGGGAGCCGCGCTGAACGGCACCGGCTGGCATCCTCCGGCGTTCTCCGTCACGCTGCCGGCCAGGCTGCTCACCGAGGGCTCCGGAGCACTGTGGCCGCAGGCGTCGCCCGTCGCGGTGTACTGCGGGATCGTGCTGGTCTTCGGGGCGGGCACGGCGGCGGTCGTCGTCCCCGTGTGGAAGCTGGTGTCCCGATCCCGGTCGCGCACCAAGGGCCTGGCCGGACGGCGGGAGCTGGCCGCCATGCTTCCGGCCGGTATCGCGAAGCGCGCTCGGGAACTGCGGCCCTCGCTCAAGAACGAGAGCGAACTGCACCCGGACCAGACCGGGAACCTGCTCGGCGATCTGGAACCGGACGGGCCCGAGCTGCGCTCCTCCTTCGAGGACGTGGAGCTGGACCTGATGGCGCCGCGGGCCGGCAAGTCCACCGGCATCGCGGTGCCCCGGGTGCTGCGGGCCACCGGCGCGGTGCTGCTGACCTCCAACAAGTCCGACGTCTACGCGGTCACCCGCGCGCAACGGCAGAAGACCGGTCTGGTGTGGACGTTCGACCCGCAGGGCATCGCGCACACTCCGCGCGGCATGTGGTGGAACATGCTGGCGGACTGTCACACCATCGAAGGCGCCCGCCGGTTGTCCGGGCACTTCGTCTCCTCCGTCAACGACGACGCCTCCAAGAAGGACTTCTGGATCTCGGCCGCCCAGAACACGCTCACCGCACTGTTCCTCGCCGCCGCGCGCGGCGGGGCCGCGGTCACCGACCTGCTCGGCTGGCTCGCCGACCCGGCCGACCGCACCCCGATCGATCTGCTGCGCGACGCCGGCATGGTGGCCATGGCCGAACAGCTCCAGGGCACCGTGCGCGGCGCGGTCGAGACCCGGGACAGCATCTACGAGACCGCACGGCAGTGCGTCGCCTGCCTGCTCGACCCGGAGATCGCCGCCTGGGTCCAGCCCGATCCCTCCCTGCCGGAGTTCCGCCCGCACGAGCACGTCCTGGGCCGCGACACCCTCTATCTGCTCTCCAAGGACGGCGGCGGCTCGGCAGCCGGTGTGATCGCCGGACTCGCGGACGCCACCCTGCGCGCGGGGGTGATGGCCGCCGAGCGGATGGGCGGCCGGCTCGACCCGCCGATGACGGCCGTGCTGGACGAGGCCGCCAACGTCTGCCGCATCTCCGACCTGCCCGACCTCTACAGCCATCTCGGCTCCCGCGGCATCAATGTCGTCACCCTGCTGCAGAGCTACCGGCAGGGCTCCCGGGTGTGGGGGGAGGCGGGCATGGACGCGCTGTGGAGCGCGGCCACCGTCAAGCTCCTGGGCGCGGGGCTGGACGACGCCGACTTCGTGGACAAGGTCTCCAAACTCGTCGGCCAGCAGGACGTGAAGACCGCCTCCTACTCGCGCAGCAAGGACGGCGGCTCGCACTCGGTCTCCTACCGGCTGGACCCCATCCTGCCCCCGGACCGGATCCGGGCCCTGCCCAAGGGCACGGCCCTGCTCCTGGCCACCGGGATCCGTCCGGCGCTCATCCGGCTGCGCCCCTGGTTCAAGGAACCGGGAGCCGGTGCCGTCTCCGCAGCTGCCGAGGCCGAGGCCGAGGCGATCACCCAGCGGGCCGCACAGGCGTGGACGGGACATCCCGCGGGTGCGGGAGCGCCCGCCGGCATGGGCGTCGGCGTGGAGCGCGGGGACTACGCGGACGGCGCCGGCGCCGGGTACCCGGCGGACGGTCTCCACCCGGGTGACGTCCCGTACCCAGCCGCTGCCGCGCTCCCGGCCGATGCCGGGTACCCGGTGGGACCCCCGTACCCGGGAGCGCCCGCGTACGAGGCGAGACCGGGCGCCGCGGGTGCCGACGCCGCGCGGAGCGGCGACGGCGTGCCGGACGGCGCGCCTCCCGGGCACTCCGACCAGTTGCTCAAGTGGACCCGCGGGGCGACGTCCTGACCACCGTGGCCGGAGGCGACCCCGGCCGGTGCCCGCGGCCCCGGGTCACGTTGTGCAGCAGCCACTCCACCGGCCCGTGCCGGAAGCGGCGCACCAGCCCGGCGCTGAGGGCCAGTTGCACCGCGTAGCAGCCGCAGCACCCGGCCAGTACGGGCACCAGGCCGACGCGGCCGCGGAGGGCGAGCCCGTATCCGGTGAAGACCAGCGCCATCACCAGTGACTGGGTCAGATAGTTGGTGAGCGCCACCCGCCCGGCGGCGGCGAGCATCCCGCCGAGCCGCCGGCCGCCCCGGGTACGCAGCACCAGCAGCAGTCCGCTGCCGTACGCGGCGGTCAGGGCCGGGGCGGTGAGCACACCGACGGCCGTACCGATGTCGTACCAGCGCTCGTCCAGCGGCCCGTTGCGGCATACGGCTGTCACGACACCGCCTGCCAGGCCGACGGGGAGCCCGTAGCCGACCAGCCGCCGTGCCCGGTCGCGGTACCGGTCGAACTCCGCGAGCAGCTGCCGCTTCCCCGCTGCCAGGCCCACCAGGAAGGCCGCCAGGATGTGCGGCGCGTAGAGCAGATCCCCGGCGAGCAGGTCGTGCCACTGCGCCAGATTGGCCTGCACGACGGACCCCGGACCTCCTCGGTAGGCCGCCGCTGCGGTATCCGTCCCGGGGACCGCGGCGCCGCCCGGCGCGGTGGCTGCGAGGGCGAGCAAGCCCCTGCCGAGCAGCAGGACGCCGAGGGAGACGACGAGCACGGCGGCCGCTCGAATCGCCTTGCGGGGGGCCAGCCCGCGGGCGGCGAACAGTGCCAGCCCCAGCGCCGCGTACGTCATCAGAATGTCGCCCGGGAACAGCAGCACGGCGTGTGCGAGCCCCAGGCACCACAGGCAGAGCAGCCGGCGAAGCTGCCGCCCAGCGAAGCCGGCGCCCGCGCGCTCGGCCGAGCGCGCCTGGAGGGTGAAGCTGTACCCGAAGAGGAAGGCGAACAGCAGATAGAACTTGGTGCTGACCAGTGCGGTGACGAGCCAGCAGGCGATCCTCTCCCCCACGGACCCGTACGGCCCCTGCCCCGCGTACGGATCGGCCATCACCTGCACGTTGACCAGCAGGATGCCGCACAGCGCGAAGCCGCGCAGCGCATCCACGTCCCGGATGCGCCGCGTCGGCTCCCGTGGTGTTCCCGGACCGGTGGGAGGCGCCGTCCGCCCTCCACGCTCCTCTTGCGGTACCAGCATCGAACACCATGACGGGGCGCACGGCGGAACGGTTCACCGCGTGCTGACCGAAGGAGGTTCCGCCCGTCGAGCCCCCGGTCCCGCCGGAGCCGCCCGCCGCGTGACGACCCGAGCTTCCCGCCGCGCGCGACCCCATGGGTGCGCCGCCGCTCGGTCGTCGGCCGCCCCAGGGCACGCGCCAGGCGCCGGACCCGCGCAGCCGAGGACCGGCCGGCCGGTCCCTCCGTGTGAGATCTCGAACACGTTACGTTCCGCAGTCCGGCCGGGAACCTCCCGGTGAGAAATACAACGGCATACTTCCGGATCGTTTACGCCTCGATAGAGTCGAACTCGTGAAGGTGAGCCATACGACCCCCCTGCGCATCGCTGTTTTAGGACCGGTCCGCGCCTGGCGCGGGGAGCAGGAGGTGGCCCTCGGGTCGCCGCAGCAGCGTGCCGCGTTCGCCGCGCTGCTGCTGCGCCGCGGACGGCCCGCGACGGTGGGCGAACTCGTGGACGCCATCTGGGGGGAGGAACCGCCGGCCGGCGCGGTCACCGTGCTGCGCACCTATGTGTCGCGGCTGCGCAAGGTGCTGGAGCCGGACCGGGGGTCCGGGCAGGCGCCGCGGGTGATCGTCTCCGCCGCGGACGGCTATCTCGTCCGCGTGGCCCAGGAGGGCTTCGACCTCGACGTGTTCGAACGACGCGTGGCCGAGGCGAAGAAGCTGCGCACCGGGGGTTCCCTGCGCGCCGCCGACGAGCTGCTGCAGGCGGCACTGGAGCTGTGGGACGGCCGGCCACTGGCCGGGGTACCCGGCCCGCTGGCCGTGACGGAGCGCTACCGGCTCGACGAGCAGTGGCTGAGCACCTGCGAGACCCATCTGGACATCGGTCTGGAGCTGGGGCGCCATGA
The DNA here is from genome assembly GCF_000280905.1 of Streptomyces sp. AA1529. GTDB lineage: Bacteria > Actinomycetota > Actinomycetes > Streptomycetales > Streptomycetaceae > Streptomyces. The sequence goes on from NZ_ALAP01000001.1 coordinate 45,224, forward strand.
GGAAGTGGCCGCCCGGCTGACGGCGCTGACGGCCGGGAACCCGCTGCGCGAACGGCTCTACGAACTGCTCATGCTGGCGCTGTACCGGTCCGGGCGGCAGGCCGAGGCCCTGGCGGCGTACGGCGAGATCCGCGGCACGCTGATCTCGGAGCTGGGAGTCGAGCCGGGCGCCGCACTGATGGATCTGCACACCCGGATGCTCTCCGCCGATCCGTCGCTGCGCGCACCGGCGCCGGCGCAGTCCTCCGGCGGCACCGCGGCGGACTCCCCGCAGCCGGCGTCCGCGGCACGCCCGGCCCAACTCCCCGCCGATCTGCCGATCTTCACCGGGCGGGAGAGCGAACTGGCCCAGACCCACAGCCTGCTGCCCGCCGACGGCGGGCATCCGAACGCGGTGGTGATCAGCGCGATCGGCGGCATGGCGGGGGTCGGCAAGACCACCCTGGCGGTGCACTGGGCGCACGAGATCGCCCACCGGTTCCCCGACGGCCAGCTCTACGTCAACCTGCGGGGCTTCGACGCGACCGGATCGGCGATGCCTCCGGACGAGGTCACCCATGGGTTCCTCGACGCGCTGGGCGTGCCTCCGGGGCAGATACCCGACCGCCCCGAGGGACGCACGGCGCTGTTCCGCAGTCTGCTCGCCGACCGGCGGGTTCTGCTGCTGCTGGACAACGCCCGGGACACCGAACAGGTGCGGCCCCTGCTGCCCACCGGTCCCGGATGCCTGGCCATCGTCACCAGCCGCAACCAGCTCACCGGTCTGGTCGCCAACGACGGCGCCCATCCGCTGACCCTGACCCCTCTCCCGCCGGCCGACGCCCGCGAGTTCCTGGCCCGGCGGATCGGCAGAGCCCGGATGGCGGCCGAGCCGGAGGCCGCCGACGAGATCATCGACTGCTGCGCACGGCTCCCCCTGGCGCTGGCCATCGTCGCCGCGCGCGCCGCCACCCACCCCGGCTTTCCGCTCTACGCGGTCGCCGAGGAGCTGCGGGACAACCACGGCAGCCTCGACGCGTTCGCCGGCGGCGACCTCAGCACCGACGTGCGGGCGGTGTTCTCGTGGTCGTACCGCGCACTGTCGGCCCCGGCCGCCCGGCTGTTCCAGTTGCTGGCCGCCGCGCCCGGACCGGACATCTCCGCGCCCGCCACGGCGGCCCTGGCGGGCCTCGACCTGCGCGAGACCCGCGGGCTGCTCATCGAACTCACGCACGCCCACCTGCTGACCGAGCACTTCCCCGGCCGCTACGCCTTCCACGACCTGCTGCGGATCTACGCCCACGAGCAGGCCGACCGCGAGGAGGGGGCGCCGGAGCGCGAGCGTGCGATCGAACGGATCCTCGTCTGGTATCTGCACGCCGCCGCCGCGACCTCCCGCTTCATCACTCCGAACCGGCCGCGGGTTCCGCTGGTTCCGCTGCCCGGGAACTGCGTCGCGCCCCGGTTCACCACCTACGACCAGGCCCTGAAGTGGTGCTCGGCCGAACGCGCCAATCTGATCGCGGCGATCAACCAGGCCGCCGCCGGGGACCACTCCGCCGTCGCCTGGCGGCTGACGGCCGTCCTGTGGGGCTTCTTCTACCTGCGCAGCCATACCAAGGACTGGCTCGCCTGCAACCGGGTCAGCCTGGCGGCGGCGCGCCGGGACGGCGACCCGAAGGGCACGGTCGAAGCGCTCACCGGTCTGGCCAATGCGCTGACCAACGCGGGCAGGCTGGACGAGGCCATCGACCACTACCATCAGGGACTGGCCGCCAAGCAGGCCGCCGGCGACGACAGCGGGGATTCGCAGATCGTCGGCAACCTCGGCGACGTCTGCCTGCGGGCCGGACGGGTCGAGGAGGCTCTGGTCCACCTGCACAGGGCGCTGGAGGCCGACCGGGCTCTCGGGAACGGCTGGGGCGAGGGCATCTGCCTGAACAACCTGGGCGAGGCCCATCTGCGACTGGGCCGGCTCGACGAGGCACGCGGCTACCTGGAGCGGGCGCTGGAGGTGCAACGCGCCACCGACAACACCTGGGTGGAGGGCATCTCGCTGGACTTTCTGGGCACGGTGCACCACCGCCTCCAGCACCACGACGCGGCCGTCGAGCACTACCGGCACGCGCTCACCAAGCACCGGGCGGTCGGCAACCGGTGGGGCGAGGCACAGACCATCGAGCACCTGGGCGACGTCCACCTGGCCGCCGGCGCGCCGGATGCCGCACGCGAGCAGTGGAGCCGCGCACTGGCGCTGCTGGAGGAGTTCAACCACCGGGACGCCGCGGGAATCCGCGAGAAGCTCCGCACACTGGACGGCGAGCCCGACAGCACACCGCGGGACTGACCGCCCGCCGGTGGCGCATCGGCGGCCCGGGAACCGGTTCCCCGGCCGTCACCGGCGACCGGGCGGCGCGGGGGGGGCGGGTCGGCCGGCGCCCGGGGGCCGCTGCCGTTCCGGGCCGGGCCGGGACCTCACGGCTTCTCGAAGCGCCACTGGTGGTCGTCCGCGTCGTCGCAACCGTAGATCAGCAGCGGGACGTTCGTCCTCTCCCCGGCACCGGCCACGTCGAGGCACTGGTTGCCACTCTCGTGGTTGCGGATCCAGTACGTGCCGTTGGAGCGCTTGTCGAGCCACCAGAGCTGGTTGTCGTTCTTGGGACGGCAGTGGTATTCGGTCACCGGAGACCGGGCGGCCTTGGGACCGAAACCGGCCAGATCCAGGCACAGGTTGTCCTTGACGTTCCGGATCAGGTAAAGGTCCGCCTTGCCGGGCCCGCCGTCCTTCTCCTTCAGATCCAGCTTCCACCGCTGGTTGCCGCCGCGGGCACCGGCGGTGGTGTCGCAGGCGCCCTGCTGGACCCGGCCGTCCGGCTTGCCCTTGCCGGTGCCCGGAATATCCAGGCAGCGGCCGGTCTTCCGGTTCACGACCATGGTCACCCCGTGCGGGATGCGGCTGCGACCCGGTGCCTTCTTGACGTCCTCGTGCTTGTCCTTGTCGCCGGAGGACTTCTCGTCGGAGGAGCCGGGGTCCTTCTCGGTGTTCTCGGCGTCGTCGGCGTCGGGCTTCTCGGGCTCCGAGTCGGCCGACTTCGGCTTGTCCTTCCTGTCCGCGTCCTTTTCCCCGGGCGAGGGGGACCCGGACGGGGAACCGCTGGGGAACGGCGGGCGGGAGGGGCGCACCGACCCGCCCGGGCCGCGGTCCGGCTGCTCCTTCGGATCCTCGACCCGGATCTTCCCGTCAGCCCTGTCGCCGCTGCCCCCGCTGCTGGCCCCGGCCAGCGCCAGCGGCGTGGTGACCAGTGCCGCCACCGCGACGGCCACGCCCCCGACCACCCACGGCTTCTTGAGCAGGCTGGTGGGCACGAACTCCACGTCCGAACCGCGGTTCGCACCGCCTTCGGCCTTCCGGGAGCCGGGCGAGCGCGCCGGGCGGGACGGGCGCCGGATGGAGGGCATGGACGGCCGCGGGAGCGACGGCAGCGCGGTACGCGACCGGGCCTCGGCCGGCGGCGGCTGCCCGACGGGCGCGTCCGCCGCGCTCGCGTCGGCGGCCGCCGGTCCGGGCGGGGCCGCGGGGACAGCTTCCGCGGCGCCGGCAGCACCGTCTCCGGGGACATCGCCGTCCGCGGCGTCCTGCCCCACCAGCCGGCTGGACCCGTCGGGACCGACCTCGACGCGCACCGCGTAGCCGGTCGCCGGGTTGGAGATGGCCGCCGTGACCGGGTCGTCCCGCAGTTGCGCGTACCCGTGCAGGGTGTCCAGGATCGCGGTGTCCAGCGGCTGCTCCCCCAGCACCGGAACCGGGTCGCCGTCGATCGACGCGGCGCCCTCGCCGGTGATGACGACGTCGAAGGAGGCGGGTTCGGACTGCTCCGGCGGCGTGTCCGGCGGCCGTGCTGCTCCGTCCTCGCTCATGACTGCACCACTCCCTGACGACTCGGCTTGCGACGAACGAACTCCCGGCTGGGCAAGGGCTCCTGGAGGGGTCGGTGCAAGGGCAGCCGGTGGCGGCCTTGCACCGACCCGTCTCCGTCCGCTCTCCGGACCGGGCCCGGGGCGCCGAACGGGGAGCGCGCCCCGGACCCGGCTCGGGCGGAGACCCGGGTGGGGGCCCGGCCTCCGCCTCTGTTCACGGATCGGCGGCCGGAACGGTTCACCAGCGGGGGCCGGAAGGCCGGGCCCGGCGGTCCGGCGCACCGCTCAGGCCGTCTTGTTCCAGCGCTTGTTGGTGTTGTTGACGTCCATTTCCCCGGCGGTCAGGTCCACATGGACGGGGATGCCGGGGCGGCTGCCGACCTTGACGAGGAAGTTGCCGAGGCCGGGCGGGTCGGCCTGGCGACTGCGGGAACTGTCCCAGGCCGGCGGCGTGGACCAGTCGACCAGCAGCCGCTTCTCCACCTCGGTGAGCTCCACCACCTGCGCCAGCTGCGGCATCTCGGCCGGGGGCAGACCGGCGCAGACGACCATGCCCGCACGCTCGACGAAGCCCTTGGCCTTGATGCGGTCCTCCTCGGTGGGCAGCGCGAGCAGGTCGCCGATGGTGTGGGTGACCATGGCGAGCCCCACACCGCGCTGCCGGTCCAGCCGGGTGAGGGCGTTGACCCGGTCGACCAGTCCCCGGCCGGCCTGCAGCACCCGCCACAACTCGTCCATCACCAGGAAGTGGTTGCGCTGCGGCTCCAGTCCGGCGTCCGCGAGCGCGTGCGCCGCGGAGACCGCGCCGAACCCGTAGGACCAGCAGGACAGCAGCGCGGCGGCCTGGAGCAGGGTCTCGCTGTCGTCGATGTTGCTGACGTCGAAGCACACCGGCCGGTCGAGCTTCATCGGCTCGGTGGTCGGACGGGCGAACGAGTCCCCCAGCAGCCCGTCTCCCAGCAGCGCGGTCAGCGACGCCTCCAGGTTCTCGGTGATGTCCCGGTAGCGGGTGATGTCGCCGCGGTCGAGGGCGACGGCGCGCACCGGCTCCGGGGCCTCCTTGATGACCTGCACCAGGTCCGCGAGAACCGGCGTCCGGCCGGGACCGTGCCGGTCGTCGAGGACGTCCAGGGCCGCGGCCAGCACGGTCTCCTCGCGGTCGCTCGGCGGCTCCGAGCGCAGAATGGTCACCAGTGCGGACACCATGTGCAGCCGGCGGCTGTGGGTGGCGGCCAGCAGCTGCCGGCGCGCGTCCCCGGTGAGCCGGGCGGCCGCCGCCGTGGACTCCCCCGGGTCGAGGACGTTGAGGTGCCCACGCCCCCGGCCCAGACTGATGACCTGCCCGCCGATCGCGCGGATGAGGTCGACGTAGTCGGGCTTCAGGTCGCCGAAGATGAGCGGGTGGACGCCGTAGCCGGACAGGCCGAGCGCCATCCGCCGCACCACGGTCGACTTGCCGAGTCCGGGGCGGCCCAGGACGAACATCGACGGGTTGGCCAGCAGGCCCGTGCGCATGAACCAGCTCACCGGGTCGCAGCAGACCGTGGCGCCCGAGTCCAGGTCGCGGCCGAGCGGCACCCCCACCATCGGGGTTCCCGCTCCGGCGCCGAACGGCCACAGGCCGCAGACCTGGACGGAGGTGCCGCGCCATTCCGGTGCGGGATCGACATAGCCGACCATGCCGCCGCCCCGCCCGGGCCAGCCCCGCGCGGTGGCCCGCGGCAGGCTCGGGCCGGTACCGCGTGCCCGCGTCTTCTCGGCCTTACGTGCCATCAAGTCCTCCTGTGCTGTGTGGCCGCGTCCGGGGGCGCCCCCGCCCGGTCCCCCGATCCGCGGGTACGTGGTGGCCGGCTCCTCGGCCGCCCGCGCCGCTGACGGAAACGCGGCCCCTGCTGCGACGCATGGGCGGATTCCGGCGGCGCAGCCGGTCGTCCTCCGCGCTACATCGCGTCCCGTACGGTCTGCGGCAGCGCGGTGTGCAACGGCAGCACCAGGCCGAGGGGCAGCGCGGCGGCGAAGGCGGCGGCCTGCGAGCCGTATGCGGGCCGGACCGCGATGCGGGCGGCCGGTGCCAGGTTGTCCACCGCCGCGGTGGCCCGGGGCAGGTCCTCGGCCGAGTCGACGGTCGCGGTGATCAGCAGACCGAACTGGATCACCCCGTGCCCCTGTGCCTGCTCCTCGGCCGCCTTCCGGGCCGCCACCACCTCCGCGTCGTCGCTCGCCCGGCCGATCGGCTGCTGCTGTGCGGTGAACAGCGCGTTCTTGTAGTCCTGCTGGACGACGCGGGCGCCCTCGGCGCGGCTGTGCGGACGGTAGAGCAGCGTGACCCGCTTGCGGGCGATGTCGCGGCTGGGCTGCACCAGCCCGGTCAGCACGTTGGAGAACACCTCGCCCTGCGGTGCCTCGGTCATGACCCAGGTGATGCTGTGCACCCCGTCGTGCCGGTAGTGGTCCCACTCCTCCTGCGCGGCGGTCGGACCCGCCTCGTCCCAGGTGAGCCCGGTGCCTCCGGCGGCGCGTGCCTCCTCGACCAGCTGCGCGACGGTCGGGTCGTAGGCGACCCGCACCGCCTCGGCGAGTCCGGTCGCCGTCATCGGGACGGCTGTGCCCGCGCCCGTCATGGACAGTCCGGCGGTCAGTCCCGGCAGCCGGGTCCCGATGTGCACCGCCATCTCCTCGACGTTGCGGCGCGGCGCCCCGGCGCGGGCCGCGCCCGAGTAGGTCAGCGCGATCCGGGTGCTGATCTGCGCCGAACCGCTGGGATAGGCGGCGACGACGTCACGGAGCATCTCCCGGGCCAGGTCCGGCGCGTCGTCGACGGCGTTGGCCCCGATCTCCTGCTGGAGCCGGACTCCGGGATCGGGTGCGGTCTCCACGGTGACACTGGCGGCCACGAGTCCCGGTTCGGTGCCGAGCGCCGAGAGCCACTGGCCCCAGTGGGCCACCCAGATGTCGACCTGCCGCTCGTCGACCAGCGCCGCGCCGTCCGCGTCGCAGGAGACGACCACCGTGTGGTGGTTGGTCGCGGGCACGGTGAGGACGGCGAACGGGCGGCCGTAGCCGTCCTGCGCCTCGCTCAGGGACGACTGCGCGGCCAGCCCCGGCAGCCGGCAGCTGCCGCTGCCCGCCCGGCCCAGCGGACCGGACCGGTAGAGGTTGCCGCCGGAGGAGGTGGTGCGCCACCAGGCGAGCCGTACCGCGCCGCGCTGCATCAGGGTGCGGCCGTGCCGGTCGCGCACCGCCAGCGGCGCCATGGCCAGCGCCAGCACGACGGCCAGGGCCAGCGCGATCCACACGGAGACCAGCGTGCTGAGGACGACGGCGATCAGGCCGCCGAACAGCAGCATGGTCGCCCCCAGCGACAGGCCCCGCAGCCCGGAGGCGCGCGGCTTGCGGAAGTTGCCGTAGGTGCGCGGGCCGGTTCCTTCAGTCACTGCCATGGGGTTCCCCCTGCTGCTCGTCGCGGTGTCGGTGGGTGGCCGTCGAAAGCACGGAGGGGAGCGTCTCCTTGACGGCCGTGGGGCCGGCCGGGTCGGCGGGATCGCCCGGGGCGGTCTGCTCCACCTCTCCGGGGCGGTCGGGCAGGGCCGCCGGACGCGACGGGCCCACGCGCCGGTCGGCGGCGGAGTGTTCGGATCCTGGCGTCGCCTGCGGTCCGCCGGCGCCCTGTGCGGGCCGGCGGCTGCCCGCGGCGTGCCCCGGACTGCTGCGTGCGCCGGTGGCGTCCCCGCGCTCCCGGACCAGGGTGGCGCCGGAGACCGACCGTCCGGCTGCCGGGCCGCGCAACTGCGGCACGGCCAGCGCGCCGCCGGCCACGACCCGGCCGCCGCCGGAGCCGGAGGACGAGCCGCCGCCGAGGCCCGCGGTCGTCGCCTGCACCGCGGGGGCGGCGAGGCGGAGCAGCGCGGGGAGGGTGCAGCAGGCCAGCACCAGCAGGACGACGCCCGAGACCATGGAGATGATCTCGTTGCCCTCCCCCTTCGGCGCGTCGCCGGCCATGGAGAACGCGGCCGCGTACACGACCGCCGCGGTGGGTTTGTAGAGCACGAAGGCCAGCAGCCAGCCGACGGACTTGCGGAACCAGGCCCGTCCGGACGGGGTGGAGCTGGCCGCGGCGGACAGCGGGAGCGTGCCGGTGAGGATCACCAGCAGCGCCACCCGGGCGATCATGAGGGCGATCTGCACCAGCCCGGCCCCGATCACCAGCAGGGACATGATCAGCACGAGGAAGGAGGAGTCCGTGCCGCCCAGCGCGAGCATGGCCGAGACGCGCTCGTCGAACTCGTCGACACACTGCTCGACCGGCTCTCCGGCGGTGCTGAGCTGCTCGCAGCCGGTCGACCTGTCGATGATCCAGACGCTGAACCGGTCCCCGGCCACGGTCAGCAGGTTGACCGTGGCGACCCCCGCGGAGGAGACGACGACCAGGTTGAGCAGCCCTCGCACGGCCTGCTTCCCGGGTTCGCCGCGCCGCTGCCAGGCGATGTGCCCGGCCGCGATCACCAGGCACAGCACGGCGGTGAAGGAGGTGAACCACAGGGTGGAGCCGCGCAGGAACGCCGCGGGTCCGCTGTCGTAGCTCAGCAGGGGGCTGTCGATGTCCGTCCACGCGCTGCCGAGTGCCTTGACGGTGTCGGCGGCCGCCTGGGCGGCGCTGTCGACGATGTTGTCGAACGCGCTGTCGCCGAGGTCCTTCGGGCCCGTGCCCTCCCCGTCGCCCACGCAGTACCCGCCGACCGTGGGGCGCACCCAGCCGAAGTCGCAGCCCGCCATCACACACCACCCCATTCGACGTATCCGGCCAGGGAGTCGACCGGGGCGGGCGCCGGCGGATCGGCCGGGTAGTCCAGCTTCCAGTCGCCGTCCCGCCACAGCACGGTGGTGGCGGCGGCCTGCATCCGGCCGTCCTGGAACCGCCACACGGTGCGGATCACGGCCGTGCTTGCGGTGTAGCTCACGAAGTCGAACCCGGCGATCTGGCCCTGGGCAGCGCCCTCCCGGGCCCGCGGGTCCGCCGTGCGCTCCGAGGCGGCCCGGGCCTTCAGGTAGGGCTCCCGGCCCTCACCGACGGTCTGCGCGCGGGTGACGTCCTGCCAGTCCTCGGCAGCCAGATAGCGGACACTGATCTGACTGGTCGCCAGCAGCGCGCCGAGCGGGGTGTGCGCGTAGCAGCGCGCCACGTCCTTCTCGACCACGGCCGGGCCCGCCGCCTTCGACGAGGGAAGGGCGACGGAGTGGAACAGCTTCCAGTCCACGCCCTCCGGCGGAGCGGTGGGGACCTTCCTGCCCGTGTCCTCCGGTTCGGGGCAGTCACCGCGGTCCGCCGCGGCGGACGGGGGTGGCTGCCCGGCCCCGGCGTCCGTGCCCGGGGCCGGCGAGACGGCGCCGGAGCGGCTCTCCGGTGCGTCGGAGGAGACGAGGACCGCCACTCCGACGACGGCGACGAAGCCGATGAACGCGACCGCGAGGACGAAGCCGTTCCGCAGCCAGGGGCTGCGCGACTCGTCGCTTCCCGCGCGGCTGCCGGGCTCTGCCATGTCCCTTCCCCTCCCTGTGATCCGCATCGCTGCGCAGTCCGTGGCGGCCCGTCAGACGAGGGCGCCGACGATGCCGGAGGCGGAGCCCACCAGCAGGCAGGCGCCCAGCACATAGCCCAGCCCCTTGGCGTGCTCGCGTCCTCCGCCCCGGGAGTGGTCCAGCGCCATCCGCGCCGCGACCCCGAAGATCCCCGCGACGCAGAGCGCCGTGACCGTCCATGCCACCCACTTGAGAACCGTCAGCAGTCCGTCGGCACCGGGCGGCGCCGCGCCGCCGCCGACGTCCGGAGGCCCGGAGGGCACCGACCCGGCGGCGAGCGGGGCGAGTTCCTGTGAGGCGGCGGAGACGGCCGCCAGCAGAGTGGACATGCGGGGTTCCCCTTCAGGCGGGTCGGATGAGTCGGGTCAGATCGCGTGCCAAGGGCGCGCATTCCTTGGGGAGATGGGTCAGTGGCGACTCCCCGAGCCGCCACTGCTCCACCCACGGGATCTCCCACAGCCGGGGCACGGCGCCGGAGACGAGGTACAGCAGGTCGCGCAGGGCCCTGGGCCGGCGGCCGGGGGCGTCGGCGACGACGACCAGGCCCAGCAGGTCGATGCCGGTGACGAGTTGCGAGGCCCACTGCTGCGCGGCGCTCTGCACGGCCTTCAGGCCGCCCGCGTCGGAGCGCGCCACGAGGACGACCGGCTGCGGCGTCCCGGCCGAGGGCCAGGCGCGGCCCGCGTCCCGGCCGCCGGGCACCGCCTGCTCCAGGGTGCTGACCCCGGCGCCGCCGTGGACGCCCAGCCACCACCAGCCGTGCCCGGCGTCCTGTCGTGTCGGGGCGACGGGCAGCATCCGGTCCGGCCACGGCACCCCGCCCTGCGGGGCGGTCGGACCGGTGACCGGCGTCGGACCGTCCTGAACCGATCGCCGCGGCTCCCCGTTGTTGCCCCCCGAAGGGTGGGCCGGAGTCGGAGAAAGCCAGGGGTTGGAAACCGGCACTTCCCCGGTCATGGCCTCTCCCTTCGGCGGCGTGCTCGACGCCGCGCTCGAACTCATGGGTGGTCACGTGGTTCCACGTGCTGGATTTCGGACTGCGGACCCTCATACGGACTTTCGCCGGAACTGGTTCAAGAGGGGGTGCGGATGCCCGCAACCGCGTTGAGGGTGGCCGGGGGTGTCGCAGCCGGTCTGCTCGCCATGCTGGTCGGGCTGTCCGTCGTGGCGGCCGCCGAGGAGGAGGAAGCCGGCGCTCCGGTCGGGCTGGTGACCACGCTCGACTCCCGGAGCGTCCCGCCGGAGTACGTGGCGTGGGTCGAGCGGGCCGGACACGAGTGCGCAGAGGTCAGCGCCCCGCTGATCGCCGCGCAGATCGACGCCGAGTCGGGCTGGAACGCCACTGCGCGCAGCCACGCCGGGGCGCAGGGGCTGAGCCAGTTCCTGCCCGGTACCTGGAAGACCTGGGGGGTGGACGCGGCGGGCAGGGACGGGAGTTCCGAACCGGACGGGACCGCCGACCCGTTCACCCCCGGCGACGCCATCATGACCCAGGCCCGCTACGACTGCTGGCTCGCGAAGAAGGTGGCGCCGCTGGGCAACGGCGCGGACCTGACCCGGCTGCTCCTCGCCGCCTACAACGCGGGACCGGGCGCGGTCCAGGAGTTCGGCGGACTGCCGCCGTATCCGGAGACGCAGAGCTACGTCACCAGGATCATCGCGGCGATGACCGGCTATTCCGGCGGCACGGCGGACGAGGAGGGCGGCCCGTTCGGCGACCGCGTGGTGGCCTACGCCAAGAAGTGGCTGGGCACCCCGTACGCGTGGGGAGGCGGCGGCCCGGAGGGCCCGAGCCGGGGCTTCGCGCAGGGGGCGGACACGGTGGGGTTCGACTGCTCCAGCCTGGTCCAGGCGGCCGTCTACCACGCCAGCGGCGGCCGGACGCTGCTGCCCCGCACCTCGCAGGTCCAGGTCACCGCGGGCGAGCCCGTGGAGCGGGACGCGCTGCGGCCGGGCGACGTGATCGGCTTCGACCTGCACGGCAGCTTCGACCACATCGGCATCTACATCGGAAACGGGCAGTTCATCCACGCGCCGAGGACCGGCGACGTGGTGAAGATCAGCCGGCTCGGTGACAGCTACTACACCAGCAGGCCCCAGAAGGTGAGAAGGTTCGGATGACAGCACTTGGTCGGCGCGCCGGGACCGCGGCGGCGGTACTCACGCTCACACTCGCCGCCACCCTGGCCGGCTGTGGCTCCGAGGACGAGGGCGCCGCCGCGACCGGAGGCGCCACGCGGCCGCCGGGAGCGGGCACTTCGGCCTCGCACCCGCCGTCGGCGGCGGAGCCGTCGGCGTCGTCGGCGCCGCCGGCCGCGGACGACGACCCCTCGCAGTCGCCCTCGCCCAGCGGTTCGGCGGAGAAGAGGACGCGGGGCACCCCGAAGGGCGGCGTCCCGAAGCCGGGGGACGTGGACGGGAGGAGCCCCGACGAGGTCGCCGAGGGGACGCTCACCGCGATGTGGACGCACGACACCGCCGTCGACGACGGGCCCGGGGACGCGGCTCGGCGCACCGCGGACGCCGGCTGGCTGACCCGCTCGTACGCGCGGCAGCTCGCGGACCGCCGCGGCGGTCCGGCGCCCGGCGCCCAGTGGCAGCGGTGGGCGGACCACCGCGCCTACACCACCGTCGCGTTGGACCGGACCGAGGACGCGGCGAAGCCGGAGGACACCGGGACCGTGGCCTGGCGGCAGCTGACCGTCACCGCCACCCCGCACGGGCGCGACGGCTGGACGCGGGAGCCGGCTCCTGTGGTGGCCTACGTGCACCTCGTCCGGAAGTCCGCCGGCGCGGAGTGGCGGGTCGCCGACGTCACCGTGCGCTAGCGCCGGGGAATACCACCAGGAAGGGAGCTCCATGCCCACCACCTACGAGCCCGCCGAGGTACCCGGCTGGCCGGCCTACGCCTTCGTCGTGCGGGACAGCGGCCGGGTGGCCGTCTCCGGCCCGCTGCTGCCCGCGGCCGAACACCCCACCCGGGCCTCGGCCGTGGACGCGGTGGCCGATGCGGCCGCGGGGCTCGGACGGCCGGTGCGGGCCGAGGCGACCGAACGGGACGGCACCGTGTGGCACCTGGTGATCTCACCGGACGGAGCGGTCGGCGAACTGTCCGTCGGCGCCCGGCAGGGCAAGGCGTCCAGGAAGCGCACCGCGCCGGGTCGTGCCCGCCGCCCGGATTCCGGTCAGGCGCGGTCGGCACCGGAGCCCGTCACCGCCGCGCCCGTCGCGGGAGCGGTCACCCCCGAAGCCCTCTCCGAGGCCGTCGCCCGCCTCGACGGGTACGCGGCGGCGGGCCGCGCGGAGGAGGCCGAGACCCTGGCCGCCCAGCTCGACGAACACGCCGCGAACGCGCTCGGCCTCTCCCACCCCGACGCGCTGCTGGTCC
>NZ_ALAP01000002.1 GCF_000280905.1 Streptomyces sp. AA1529
CACGACAGCAGACCATCCGCGACGGGCCCCGGCCCGGTGACCAGGTAAGGACTGATATGACGGCAACCGCTGACCGGGCCACTGCGGGGCGCAAGACCCCGCAGGTCGTGGACATGTCCTGGGACCCGATCACCCGGATCATCGGCAACCTCGGCATCTACACGAAGATCGACTTCGCCAACCGCGAGGTGACCGAGTGCCGCAGCACCTCGTCGCTGTTCCGGGGCTACTCGGTGTTCATGCGGGGCAAGGACCCGCGGGACGCCGGATTCATCACCAGCCGCATCTGCGGCATCTGCGGCGACAACCACACCACCTGCTCCAACTATGCGCAGCAGATGGCCTACGGGGTCAAGCCTCCGCCGCTGGCCGAGCACATCACCAACCTCGGCGAGGCCGCGGAGTACCTCTTCGACCACACCATCTTCCAGGACAACCTGGTCTTCGTGGACTTCTGCGAGGCCATGGTCAAGGCCACCAACCCCGGCGTGCTGGCCAAGGCCGAGCGGACCGAGGCCCCCCACGCCCACGTGCACGGCTACCGCACCATCGCCGACCTCATGCGCGCCTTCAACCCCTTCGAGGGCGCCGTGTACAAGGAGGCCCTGCAGGTCAGCCGGATCACCCGGGAGATGTTCTGCCTCATGGAGGGGCGCCATGTGCACCCCTCCACGCTGTATCCGGGCGGGGTGGGGACGATGCCCTCGCCCACCACCTTCACCGACTACCTCTCCCGCCTGATGCGCACCCTCGACTTCGTCAAGAAGTCCGTCTGCATGAACGACGACGTCTTCGACTTCTTCTACGAGGCGCTTCCCGGCTACGAGGAAGTGGGCCGGCGCCGGATCATGCTCGGCTGCTGGGGCGCCTGGCAGGACCACCAGGCATGCGACTACCGCTACGAGAACATGAACGCCTGGGGCAAGAAGATGTTCGTCACCCCCGGCATCATCGTCGACGGGGAACTGGTCACCAACAACCTCGTCGACATCAACCTGGGCATGCGGATCCTGCTCGGCAGCTCGTACTACGAGGACTGGGTCAACGAGGAGCCGTTCGTCACCCGCGACCCGCTCGGCAACCCCGTCGACATGCGCCACCCGTGGAACCAGACGACCGTCCCCGCACCGCAGAAGCGCGACTTCGAGGGCAACTACAGCTGGGTGATGAGCCCCCGCTGGTACGACAGCGCCAGCGGGCAGCATCTGCCGCTGGACACCGGCGGCGGCCCGCTGGCCAGGCTCTGGTCCACGGCGCTCAACGGACTGGTGGAGACGCCGTACATCAAGGCGACCGGGCGCAGTGTGCGCATCTCGCTGCCCAAGAGCGAGAAGCTGCCCGAGATGACGTTCGAGTGGGAGATCCCGAAGTGGTCCAACACTCTCGAGCGCGACCGGGCCCGCCCCTACTTCGTCGCCTACTCCGCGGCCATGGCCCTGCAGTTCGCCGAGCAGGCGATGGACCTGGTGCGGGCCGGCGACACCAAGATCTTCAACGATTACGAGCTGCCGGAGGAGGGGATCGGCTGCGGATTCCACGAGGCGGTGCGCGGCGTCCTCTCCCACCACCTGGTGATCAAGGACAAGAAGATCGCCAACTACCACCCCTATCCGCCCACCCCCTGGAACGCCAGCCCCCGGGACATCTACGGCAACCCCGGCCCCTACGAGGACGCGGTGCAGGGCCAGCCCGTCTTCGAGGAGAACGGCCCGGACGACTTCAAGGGCATCGACATCATGCGCACCGTCCGCAGCTTCGACCCCTGCCTGCCCTGCGGCGTCCACATGTACCTCGGCAAGGGCAAGGAACTCCAGCAGACGCACTCGCCGATGTTCGGCGCGGGCAACGGGACCGGAGCCGGCCATGGCTGACACCCTCCGGCTGACCGACGACGACGTCGAACAGCGGCTGGCCCACCTGGACGAACTCCTCGAACGCGTGGAGACGGTCGCCGGGCCGGCCGCCGACGCCGCCCTCGCCGCCGTGCGCGGACTCACGGAGATCTACGGCGAGGCGCTGGCCCGGATCCGCGACCTCGCCGATCCCGAACTGGCCGAGCGGCTGACCGGCGACCAGCTCCTCGACCACCTCCTGGTGCTGCACCGGCTCCACCCCGACCCCGTCGAACAGCGCGTCGCCGCCGCCGTCGAACACGCCGCGGAAGCACTGCGCCGGCGCGGCACCACCCTCGAACTGGTGGGCATCGACGAGGGCGTCGCCGCCGTCCGGCTCAGCACCAAGGGGTGCGGCGGCTCCGCGTCCGGCGTCGAGGAAGCCGTGCGCGACGCGCTGCTGGCCGCCGCCCCCGAACTCCTGGACGTCCGCCGGGTGCCGGACGAACCGGCAGCCGCCTTCGTACCGCTGGAGACCCTGCTGCCCACCGCCGCACCCGCCGCGGGGACGACATGACCCCCGGAGCGCTCGCCCGCGTCATCCGTGACGCGGCGGACCCGGACACCGGGCCCGCCGTCCGGCCGGACGCGGAGCGCTGCGACCTGTGCGGTGCCCCCGCCCCCGGCGACCACCGGCACCTGCTGGACACCGCAGCCGAGCAGGTGCTGTGCGCCTGCCGGCCGTGCTCGGTGCTCTTCGTCCGGGAAGCCGCCAGCGAGGGGCACTACCGGCTGATCCCGCACCGGCGCACCCGGCTGGAGCCGGTACCGACCGCGCAGCTCGGCGTCCCGGTCGGCCTGGCCTTCTTCGTCCCTCGCGCGGACGGGAGCGTACGCGCGCACTATCCCAGTCCAGCGGGGGCGACCCAGTGGGAACTCGATCCCGAGGCGTGGCGCGGGGCCGTCGCACGCTGCCCCGCGCTGGAAGACCTGGCCCTCGACGTGGAGGCGCTGCTCGTCAACACCGTCCAGGGCCGGGAGCAGCACTGGATCGTCCCGATCGACGACTGCTTCCGGATGGTGGCGGTCGTCCGGCGGGAGTGGCGGGGCCTGAGCGGCGGCAGCCGGGTGTGGCCCGAGATCGACCGGTTCTTCGCCGAGCTGGCCGAACAGCCGGGGTGACCGCGCGACACACCGGGCGCCGGCCCGCGCACAGCGGCGACGGGACCGGACAGCCGGGCCGGAAGCCCTGGGGCGGAAGCCCCGGGGCCGGACCGTCCGGGACCGGACCGTCCGGTCCCGGACACAACGGAAGGCAAGGGAGGACGCCATGGGCCGTATCCGCGTCGGACAACCGCACGTCGCACCCGACACTCCCACCCACGTCCGGGGCATCCGCCAGGGCAACGAAGGCCCCGGCGACCGGCAGCCGGGTCACCACGAGGACGGCACCGCGGACGCGAGGCGGTCCACCGGCGTCCAGGGGAGGAAGCACAACGCCATCATGAAGATCATGCCCAACATCTCGCCCGGCTGAGGAGCGGCACATGCAGCGACGTCCCACGTCACAGACATCACGGTGCGCCTCCGCGCGCGGCCGGCGGTCCCGCTCCGGCCCGTGCGCGGCCAAGCGGGTACTGCTCGGCCAGGGCGCGGTCCTCGGAGCCGTCGTCCTGGCGATGCTGGTCCGCGAGTTCCCGGGCCTGGTGCGCGAGGTCCGGATCTGGCGCATGATCGGCTTCACCTCCGGAGCGCGGCCGCCGCAGTGAGCGGGCCGCGGGATGACCGGGCCCGCGCGGTGAGCGGGCCGCTGCGGTGGCCCGCTCCAGGTGCCGGTTCGGACCCCCGAAGGGTGCACCGGGCCGCGAACCGAGCGGGCCGAGCCACCTCGGTGCCCGGCCCTTCCTGCCGGAAGCGGACCTGACGATCCACCGGCGGTGAAGTCACCGCGGAGCGCCGTCCGGAGGCGGGAACCGGATCAGGCTGCGGCCGGCCGTCCGGCCACGAGGTCCTTCGGCCATGTCCAGGCCAGGCCGTGCAGCCCTCGTTCGCAGCGGTTGCGGTGCAGATGGGCGCTGTGCGGGACATCCAGCCGCAGCCGCCGGAGTCCCTTCGGCTCGGCGTCCGCGTCCGGCCGGAAGGTGGTCTGGCACACCGCCGGCACGCGCGCGGGATGGAAGAACACCTGCAGGAGATACGCCCGGTGCGGGCTGTTCACCCCGTGCTCGTGCCGGCCGGCGGGCAGTACCCCGTCCTCCGGGCGCAGCCGGTACTCGACCAGCGCGGTCTCCCCGCGCAGCAGATCGCGCCCGAAGCGCGTCGCGATCAGCACACTCCCGCTCTCCGGGTGGAGGTGCAGCCGCTCCGTCCGTCCGCATACGGGGTCCACGTGCACCCGCGAGGCCCCCGGATTGTCCAGGCAGTGCAGGTTCACCATGCGGCGGGCCCCGTTCTCCCGGGCCCGCACCAGGTGACTGACGCTCAGCTGGCTCAGCCGCCCCCGGTCGTCGAGATGCAGCACCTCCCGGGTCGAGACGACCGTCAAGTTCTCGTTGAGACGGCTGAGGTCCGTGCCGAGCGCCCGCTCCTGCCAGGACCCGGCGCCGAACAGCGGCTGACGGGCGGCCCTGCCCACCGCGGTGCCGTCGCGGGCTCCGCCCCGCGGGCGCTGCGGCGGCAGCAGTGCGCCGAGCGTGCCGCCCGGCAGCCGCAGGATGTCCTCCAACTCCGCCACGGCCCGCAGCGAGTTGTACCGTTCGGGGACCGTGCGACCGTGCTGCCAGTAGCTCAGTGTCGCGGGGGAGAGGCGGATACCGCGCGCAGCCAGTCGGCTGCACACCCGCTCCAACGGCAGGCCCCGGTGCACCAGAGCCGCACGGAGTTCCGCGGCGAAGGCGCCGCGTCCCGGGGCGCTCCCCGGCCGGCCGACGGTGCTTTCCCCCGCACCCCGCCCTCGCTCCCCGCGGGAATTCTCCGCATTCTGTGAACGCGCCGGCCGGGTGGTCGTCATGCGTTTCTCCTCGCGAAAGTCCGGACCAATATTCCGGGCCCGTCCCAGCTGGTCCCCGTAACCCGGTGCGGCGCGACGGGCATTGCGGAGTCCGCCGTGCCGGAGCCGTTCTACCGGGAATACGCCGCGGTCGGTGTCCCGGATGTGCCATTGGCGGAATCGGGCGCGGTCCGGGGCCGGCTGGGGCGAAAGCCGCCGGTCCCGCGGCCCGGTCAGGCGCGTGCGCGCTGGCGCCCGGTGTCCGGTGTGCCGCGGGTGGGGCATTAAGAGAAGCGCACCGTCGACTTAACAGGCGGTGCCCGCCCGGCTCTTGTCGGCAAAGTAGCGAGCCCGCCACTCTCGAACTGCGCAGCGGCCGGAATGCCCACTCCGCGGCGGACGACCTTCGCCCGGAAACGGCGCCGTACGGCATTTCCCCACCAATGTCCCGGCAATTCCTGCCGCTGCGCGGCTCCCACCACCCCCATGCGGAAGGAACCCCCCGAATGCGCAGCATGCGCCGCATACGGAACTGTCTGCTCGCCGCCACGTCGATCGCAGCCGTCATGGCCTCCAGCGGGCTCGCCGAGGCACAGCCCGCCCCCACCGGCTCCGGCAGCACGTACGAACCCGCCATGGTCGAGGCCCTCGCCGACTCGCTCGGCATCAGCAAGCACGCGGCCGTTCAGCGCCTGGACGACCAGCACACGCAGCAGCAGCGGCTGGACCGGCTGCGACGGGACGGGGTCGAGACCGACGGAACCTACTTCACGGACGGCAGACTCACCCTCAACGTCACCGGCCGGTCCGATGCCGAACGCGCCCGGCACGCCGGACTCAGCGCCCGGGTGCCCGAACGCGGCGCCCGCGCACTGGAGAAGATCACCGACGAACTGGATGCCCGTGCCCGGGACAAGACGCCCTCCGGCGTCGTCTCCTGGTCCGCCGACCTGAGCTCCGACACCGTCGTGGTGAAGGTGGCCGACGCCGGCCGGGACGCGGCGACCCGCACGTTCCTGGCCGCCGCACGCGAGTACGGCAAGGCCGTGCGGATCGAGAAGGACACCGAACGCCTGGCTGTGCAGCGGGATGTGTACCCCGGCAGCCGGATGAACCTGAACAACGACCCCGGCTCCTGGTGCTCCGTCGGCTTCGGTGCCACCAGTTCCTCCGGCACCGAGTACCTGGTGACGGCCGGCCACTGCATCGAGAACCTCCCGGGCCTCTACTTCGACGGGTCACGATTCGCCAAGGGCACCACCGGCCGCTTCCACGTCGGAGAGCACAGCGTGGACATGGGCGTCGCCCGGGTGGACTCCGGCTGGGACATCACCCCGACCGTGGGCACCTGGGGCAGTACCGGCAACGTCGCCGTCCGCGGCAGCAACCGGGCCCCCGTCGGCGCGGACCTGTGCAAGTCCGGCTCCACCACCGGCTGGACCTGCGGCTCGGTCGAGGGCTATGACGTGAGCGTCACCTACACGGACCGCAACGGCGGGCCGGACACCGTGGTGACCGGACTGGGCAGCTCCACGGTCTGCACCGAGGGCGGAGACAGCGGAGGTGCCTACATCTCCGGCAACCAGGCCCAGGGCATGACCTCCGGCGGCCCCATCGGCCAGACCTGCGGCGGGGTCTACGACGAGGGCCACTCGTACTTCCAGCCGCTGGACGACGCCCTGTCGTACTACGACCTGGACCTCACCACCCGCTGACCTTCCCGCCGGCCCCGCCGGCCCCGCCGTCCTGCGGCGGCCTTCCCTCCCGCGGTGTGCCCGGACGCCAGTGCGGCTCCGGGCACACCGCCTCGCATTCGGTGCACGACCGGCCGCACCGCGGCCGTGTCGGGGCAGAATGGCGGCGTGCTGGAACGCGGAGCCGCCGACGGAACGGCCGTGCGGCGACCGGTGCCCGGTGCGTACCGCTGCCGACCGGACACAGGGAGAGCCGGATGCCCGACGAGGCACTCGCCGTCCATCTGCGGCGCCTCGGGCTGGACGCGGAGGAGGAGGCCCTCTACCGCGCCGCCCTCGCCGCCGGCCCCTGCACGCTGGAACAGCTGGCCTCCCGCCTGGACCGCGACCCGGCGCTCGTACAGGCCGTCGCCGAACGGCTCATCGGACTGGGCCTGTTGGCCGGCTCCGGCGACAGCCGCCCCGGAGTGGTCCCGCTCGAACCCGCCTGGGCCCTGGAACGGCTCCTGACCGCCCGGTCCGCCGAACTGCAGGACGCCCGGCTGGCCGCCGCCGACGCCTACCGTGTCTTCCGCCGCACCGTGCACCCGCCCGCCACCGAGGACCTGGTGGAGGTGGTGACCGGAGACCGCATCAGGGAGCGGATCCACCAGGCGGAAGCTGCCGTGGAACACGAGGTGCTGCGGCTGGACTCCCCGCCCTACCACACCGGAGGCGGCCCCAACCCGCTGGAGATCGACAATCTGGCCCGCGGCGTGGTCTACCGCGCCGTCTACGCCAAGTCCGCCGTACAGAACACGGCCTACTACGCGGGCAACGTCATGCCGTGCATCAGCGCCGGGGAGCAGGCCCGAGTGACCTCCGGCGTGCCGGTCAAACTGGCAGTCTTCGACGGCCGGGAGGCACAGGTGTCGATGTCCTCGACCGGCACGGAGGCCGACGGTTCGCTGCTCGTCGTCCGGCCCTCCAGCCTGCTGTCCGCACTGGTCGGACTGTTCGAGACCGCCTGGCAGGCCGCGCTCCCGCTGCACTTCGGCGAACGTGCACCCCGAGCACTCAGGCCCCTCCAACGGCGCATCCTGGAGCTGCTGAGCAGCGGCCTCACGGACGAGACGATGGCCGAACTGCTGGGGATCAGCCGCCGCACCCTCTCCCGCCACCTGGCCGACCTCAGCTCGCGTGCCGGGGCCGCCAGTCGCTTCCAACTGGCGCTGCTCGCTGTCCGCAAGGGCTGGATCGACTGACCGGCCGCCTCCAGCAGCACCGCCGGCAGCCCGAGGAGACCGCCAGAGTGCGGGAGAGCGAGCCGAGGCGCGAGGCCTCCCTCGGCCGAGCGGCCGCTTCCCGCCCCGGGGTGCTCCCGAGGGACGAACGCGGCTGCCGCGAGCGTCCCCGGCGACGGGTGAAGGGCGTCGGACCCGGTGCGTCGGTGCCGGGGAGACGCGACGCGGGCGGCGGATGATTGACTTCCTCTCCGTGGCAGCACACCAGGAGAAGACCAGAGCGGCCTACGACGGGGTCGTCGAGTTGTACGCGTCGCTGTTCGCCGGCCGGTTGGAGGGGCAGCCCTTCGCGCGGAACATGATCGGCACCTTCGCCGAGCTGGTACGCGAAACGGGCAACCCGCGGGCCGCCGACGTCGGATGCGGGCCGGGACATCTCACGGCCATGCTGGCCGACCTGGGGCTGGACGCGCTCGGGTTCGATCTGTCCCCGGCCATGGTCGACCACGCCCGGCGGGCCCATCCGGCGCTGCGGTTCGACGAGGCACGGATGGAGGCCCTGCCGGTCGCGGACGGCGCGCTCGGCGGCGTACTGGCCCACTACTCGATGATCCACACCCCGCCCGGGGAACTGCCGGCGCTGCTCGCCGAGCAGGTGCGCGTCCTGGAGCCCGGGGGCCTGCTCCTGGCCTCGTTCTTCGCCACCGACGGGCCCGATCCGGTCCGCTTCGACCACAAGGTCACGCCCGCCTACAGCTGGCCGACGGACCGGTTCGCCGCACTGCTGGCCCGGGCCGGACTCGTCCCGTTCGCCCGGCTGCTCCACGACCCCGCCTCCGAACGGGGCTTTCTCGACGCCCACGTGCTGGCCCGAGCCGCCGGTCCCGGTTGCCCTTGACACGGTGTCAAGGTCTTCACTGCTTCCCGAGGAGGTGGTCCGATGACCACGGTGGGACAGGACAGGGACCCGGCACAGGTGCTCGGAGGACTGGAGGACAGCCGCTCGGCGGTGCGACTGCGCACCGCGCTGGCAGCGGGGACGGCACCCGACCCGAGCTTCGTGGGCAAGCTCCTCGAGCACTGCGCGATCGAGCCCGATTTCTTCGTCCGCGACATGCTGACCTGGGCGCTCACCCGCCACCCGGCGTCCCTGACCCTCCCCGGACTGCTCCGGGAAGTCCGCGCGGAACGCGCCCAGGCGCGCAGCCAGGCACTGCACACACTCTCCAAGATCGGAGACCGGCAGGCGTGGCCCGCGATCACACCGGCGCTGCTGTCCGACGCCGACGACGAGGTGGCGCGAAGCGCCTGGCGGACCGCGGTCGTGCTCGTGCCGCAAGGCGACGAGTCCGCCCTGGCCGAGGCGCTGGCGACGCAGCTCGGGCGCGGTGAGCGGGAGACGCAGCTGAGTCTCAGCCAGGCGCTGGTCGCGCTCGGCGAAGTGAGTGCACCGGCCCTGGCGCAGGCGGCGTTCGCCGGCGACCCGGGCGTGCGCGCGCACGCGCTCGCCACCCGGCGGCTGCTGCACGACCCGGACGCCGGATTCGGGCCCGCCGTCGAGGAGGCCAAGCGCATCGTGGCCCTCGCCGGGGCTCCGCAGGAGGGACGAGAAGAAGGATGCTGATCGGTGAGGTGGCCCGCCGGTCCGGGGTGAGCGCCCGTATGCTCCGGCACTACGAATCGCTCGGCCTCGTCCGGCCGTCGGGCCGTACGGGCTCCGGATACCGGGAGTACTCGGCGCAGGACGTCCGGCGGATCTTCCACATCGAGAGCCTGCGGTCGCTGGGCCTGTCGCTGCGGGAGATCGGGCGCGCGCTCGACGACCCGGGGTTCACGCCCTCGGCCCTCGTCACCGACCTCATCCGCCGGACACAGGACCGCATCGCGGCCGAGACGGAACTGCTCACGCGGCTGCGCCGGATCGACGCCGCGGATCCCGCCGGCTGGGAGGACGTCCTCCGGGTCGTCACCCTCCTCCGAGCGCTGGGGTCCCAGCACGCCGACGACCGTCAGCGCGCGGCACTCTCCTCGGCGGAGGGGCTTCCGGTGCCGGTGGGAGCCCTGGTCGAGGCCGTGTTGCACGAGACGGACCCGAACGTCGCGGGCGCCCTTCGCTGGGCGCTGGCGCACTCCGGCGGCGGGGGCGCGGAGCTGCTTGCCGACGGTCTCGCCGCACCGGCGCCCGGAGTGCGCCGGCGGGCCGTCCAGGCCCTCGCCGAGCTGCCCGGTGGCGCGGCGACCGCGCACCTGCGGGACGCTCTCGCGGACCCCGACCCCGAAGTCCGCGGTCACGCGGCCCTGGCGCTCGGGCCACGCGGGGCGGCCGAAGCGCTGCCCGTACTCGTCGACATGATCGTGGCGGGAACGAACGACACCGAGGCGGCCGACGTACTGGGCGAGCTGGCGAGCGACACCGCCACGGCCGAACGGATCGCGGCCGGGCTCGTCGGCCGCCTCGCGCACGAGACGGCCGAAGCGGACGCACGGGGCCGCCTGACCCAAGCCCTGGCGGGCATTCCGGGAGCGACGGCGTCCCGCGCCCTCCAGGAGCTGTCCCACGACGAGGACCGCGCGGTGGCGCTGACCGCGGAGTATCTCCTGCAACTCCGCGAGGCACGCTGAGGGTCCACTTCTCCGGGCCGGGGGCCTGCGGGCCCTGGGCCCGAGTCCACACGTGGTCCAGCCTCGGTACCAGGGGAGGACGCGTCGCCGCTCTGTCGCGGCGGCCGCCGGCCGGAGTGTGGTCGGCGTCGGCGGCAGCCCGCCGGTCGAGGCGTCAGTCGGGCTGCCGCTCCATATGGGCGAGGACGCGGTTCGAGATCCGCGCCAGTGTGTCGAGTTCCTCGCCGGTGAGTGCGTCGATGAACAGGCGGCGGACGTGTTCGACGTGCACGGGCGCGGCCTCCTCGATCGCCTGGTAGCCGGCCGGGGTGGCGACGATGAACGCTCCCCGTCCGTCGTCGGGGCACTCTTCCTTGGCCACCAGTCCGCGTTTCGCCATCCGCGCGATCTGGTGGGACATACGGCTCTTCTCCCACTCCACCGACTTCGTCAGATCCATGAAACGCAGCCGCCCGTCGCCGGTCTCGGTGAGCTTGACCAGCACGATGTAGTCGGAGGCCGACATGCCGGAGTCGGCCTGGACCCGGCGCGAGAGCCGCCCGATGAGCTTCTCCTGCATGCGGATGAAGCTGTCCCAGGCGGCAGTCTGCTCCGAGGTCAGCCAGCGAGGCGTTGGGTCCATGGGGTGGAGCGTAACGAGAGCGTCGGCAGGCCGCCCATCGGGCAGGGGCGGCCGGTCCTCCGGCGCTGCCGGGAGCGTCCTGGGTGCGGCGGGCAGCGGTCATGGACCGGGGCGGGCCACAGCAGTCGTCCTCCCGCTTCCATCGGTCCCGGCGGGAAGACATGGACAGTTGGTTGACCCGTCAACCACCGCGCCCTAATGTAGATGATGCGTCAACCAAATGGAGCGGGGGTGCCGTCCGAGACGGCCGTATTCGGCTCGCCGCAGGCATCGGGACTTCGGTGCTCGCTCTCCGGGCCCCGCGGACGCGAAGCTGCGGAAAGGAACCTCATGAGCACCGAGCACAAGGCCGGACTCGACTCGCTGCTGACCCCCGAGGAGAGCGTCCTCGTACTCATCGACCACCAGCCGTTCCAGTTCGCCAACCTGAACAGCCACGAGCCGACGATGGTCGTCAACAACGTCGTCGGACTCGCCAAGGCCGCCAAGGTGTTCGACGTGCCGACCGTGCTGACCACCGTCCTGGAGGAGCGCGGCGGCCGTCTCCTCCAGGACGTGCAGGACGTGTTCCCGGAGCAGAAGCCCCTCGACAGGACCTTCATCAACACCTGGCAGGACGAGCGCGTCGTGGACGCCGTCAGGGCTACCGGACGCCGGAAACTGATCATCGCCGGCCTCTGGACGGAGATCTGTGTGGCGATGCCGGCCATACAGGCGGCGGGTGAGGACTTCGAGGTCTTCGTCGTCACCGACGCATCGGGTGGCGTCTCGAAGGAGGCCCACGACATGGCGGTGCAGCGCATGGTCCAGGCAGGCGTGGTGCCCCTCACCTGGATGGCCGTCCTGGGCGAGTGGCAGCGCGACTGGGCGCGCGAGGCCACCGTGCCGGGCGTCGCCGAGATCCAGCAGCAGCACGGCGGTGCCGGCGGGGTGGCCTTCGCCTGGGAGACGCAGCTCCTCGCCGGCCGTGCGGGAACCGCAGCCTGAGGACACGGGCGCACCGGCTCCCGCCGGTGCGCCGCATTCCGGTGCGCGCTCATTTCGAGGTGAGCGGGCACCGGACCGGCATCGACGCACCAACCGCATCGATCGACGTGGCAGTACCCCAGGGGAACGGCCGCATGGAGGACACGTGTCAGTGGAAGTGAGCGACGCTCCCGAGGCCCGGCGGTACGAGGCCCGCGGCCGCGGAGAGTCCGGTGTCGCGGGCGTCGCGGAGTACCTCCGTACGCCGGAACTCATCGCGTTCGTGCACACCGAGGTCTCGTCGGAACACGAAGGCAGGGGAGTCGGAGCGGCCCTGGCGCGCACCGCCCTCGACGAGGCGCGTGCCGCGAACCTGCGAGTGCTGGCCACCTGCCCGTTCTTCGCGGGCTGGATCGACCGGCACCCCGAGTACCGGGACCTGCTCTACCAGTCCCGCAGCAGAGTCAGCGACTGAACACCCGGATGGCAGCGACGGAGGCGGTATGAGCGGCCGAGCCGAGAAGAAGACGTACGAGGGAAAGTCCATCACCGTGACCTTCGAGGCCGGGCGCTGCCTGCATGCCGCCGAATGCGTCCGCGGTCTGCCGGAGGTCTTCGACCCGGGCGAGCGCCCCTGGATCCGGCCGGACGGTGCCGAGGCCGAGCGCCTGGCCGAAGTGATCCGGCGCTGTCCCTCGGGTGCACTGCAGTACCGACTGGAGGGTTGAATCCCACCGGAGGGTTGAGTCCCACGAGGGTGCCCGGCCGCGGTCACGGCGAGAAGCGGAGACCAGGAGGTGAGGGCCGCACCACCGGACCACACGCGCAACGTCACACGGCCGCTCCGCGCCTCGGGCCACGACGGTGGACCTCACTCGTGCTTCCAGCCCGGCGGCCCCGGGTCCGCGTCCGGGGGCTCGTTCTCCGCCGGATCCGCCGGGGGCCGGTGCCGCCGTGCCGGGTCCGCTTCCGGAGAGGGTGCCTCGGCCGGGTCCTCGCCCCACGGGTCGTCCGCAGAGCCCGCTGCCGGGCGGGGGCCCGGCGGTGGGCGCTGGTGGAACTCGACGGTGACGGTCTCGAAGCCCTTGAAGGTCTCCGTCGTCGCGTAGGAGGTGTACGCCCGGCGGTCGGCCCAGTTCAGCCACACCCGGTCGGTGAACGGGGTCAGCAGGCTCCGGGGCCACAGCCGGTGGGCCCGCACCACACTCACCTCGGCCGCCACCATGAAGATCAACGCACCCAGGTAGATCCAGCCGAGCAGGCCGAGCACGATGCCGAACATCCCGTAGGTCGCACTCGCGCCGCGCAGCACATTGGTCGCGTAGTACCCGCCGGCCCACTGCAGCGCCTGCCAGGCGCAGGCGGCGCCGAGCGACTCCGCCCACAGCCCGCGCAGCGCCACCCGATGATGGGTGAGGAAGCTGTAGGTGGCCAGCAGCAGCCCGGCGTTCACGGCCACCGCCACCAGCGTGATCGTCGCGCGGAGCCCGGTGCCCAGGTCGGTCCCGAACGCCTCGGACTCCGAGGCCGCCAGCGACAGCAGCAGTGTCACGGACAGCCCGCAGACCACCGTCGTCAGGAAGAGCATCCCCTTCAGCCGCGACCTGAAGGGGTCGTGCCGCTGGTAGCGCGGGACCGCCCAGATCTTGTTGAGGCTGTACTGCGCGGCCTGAGCAGCACCCAGACTCCCGTACAGACTGCCGAGGATGCCGATGGCGAGAGCGATGCCGTTGCTGCGGAAGGCGTGGATCCGCCCTCTGAGCTGCTCCCCGAGCACCGGGAACTCCCCGAGCACCGAGTTCAGCAGCTGCCGCTGGAGATCCGGGTTGTCCTCCAGGAAGAAGCCGAGCCCGGAGACGAACAGCAGCAGCACAGGGAAGATCGACAGGAAGGTGTAATACGTGAGGAGCGCGACGAGATAGAGGGCCTGGTCGTCGAAGACCTTGTAGACGACGGCCAGCGGCAGACCGGCCCAGCGGTGCCGCTGCTGGAAGGCGTCGATCCGCTGCGCCGTGCCCATGCCCATGGCCCGTCGGACGCCTCCTCGACCTGCCCGTCTGCCCGTGCGCCCGACCGATGCCTCGCGGTGGTCGCCCGCACGGGGAACCAGGTGCGGGGGTTCGTGCTGCCGGGCGGGGACCCCGCCCGGCGCCGGTACCGGTCCGCTCTCGCCGTCCCAGCCAACCCCAGCCCGTACCCGTGCGCACTCCCCGGAGAGCCATCCGGCGGGTGCCGGATCGTCCGGCGGGGGATCGGGGGGCCGGGGCGGCGGCCGACGGCGGGTTGAGAGGACCGGAGGCCGCTGTGCGGCGCAGGTGGCCGGCGGGATCATCGTTGCGGCCCCGGAGACACGAGACGGGCGGCGCAGCCTCGCTGGGGCCGCTCCGCCCGTTCCGGACGCGCATCAGATACCGCGCGTCGTGATTGATTCTGCTGTCCGCGGGTCAGCCGACGGGCTTCACGTCCTTCGCCTGCCCATGAGGGCCAACCCCATGACCGCGAATCCGCAGAGTGCTGCCACACCTCCCGCGACCACATTGTTGACCACGATCTGCGCTGTGTCCGGAGCGCCGTTGATCACCCACTGCGAGACGATCACCCAGGCTCCGAGCAGCGGTGCGGTCCAGCCCAGCAGATGCGTCCGCTCGTAGGCGGAACCGAATCCGAAGGCCAGCACCGCGAACGCCAGCCCCACGATGAGGTTGCTCGCCGCCAGGCTCGTCGTCCCGTTGAAACCGACCACCCACGGTGAGATCGCGATGTAGAGGCCGGAGAGAAAGGCCAGCCCTTCGACGATCTGCGCGGTCGGAGTGGATCCCGCCTTCTCGTACCGGGCCCGCATCTCCACGAGGTCAGGGTGGTGCTCGATGGTGCTGCCGGTAGTAGGCACTGCCATGGTCCTCCTCCTTCCTTGGAGTGCCTTCGGTGAACGGCCAAACCGTCCACCACTCCTCTTGAGTGACCAGCAAACGGGGTAAATCACCCCATCCAGTGTGATTTATATCATATTCGGGCTCTCCAGTCACCCCTGAGTGCGCTGTGTGGCCGGGGGATCACGGTGACGTAGGCTTGCTCCTCTCCGTCATGCATAGGGGAGGGCATGGAACGGCTGCGCCACGACGATCCACGGCGGCTGGGACCGTACGCACGTCGTCGGCCGGTTGGACCGTGCGGGGAGCGAAGTCCGCCCCACCCTCCACCGCTTCCTCGGCCGCACCGCCGACGGCGACCGGACGGTTCTCCTCTCCACCGTGCGGGACCGGTCCGCCGCCGCCCTGCACCGGTTCCGCGCCGAGGCCCTGGCCGCCCAGCAGCTCACCGCCGATACCCCCTGGCTGCTGCCGGTCAGCGAAGTGAGCGGGCCGGTCGAACCCTCGGCGCCGACCTGGAACGCGTCCCCCTATCGCCCCGCACTGCCGCTGCCGACCGTCGTCGAGACCTGCGGACCGCTGCCGCTTCGCACTGTGCTCGCCGTCGGCACCGCGCTCGGGGAAGCGCTCGCCCACTTGCACGCCGCCGGGGCGGCCCATGCAGGCGTCACAGCCGATGCGGTGCTGTTGACCGGTGAGGGGCCGCGTCTCGGCGGCTACGGCGCGGCCCGGATCTCCGCCCCGGACGGTGAACCCCGCACCGCACACCCCTTTCTCGCACCGGAACAGGTCGCGGGCGGGCGCCCCCGCCCGCTGGGGGACGTGTACGCGCTGGCGGCCGTCCTCCGCTACGCGGTGACGGGACGACTGAGCGCAATCGGAACGGCGGCGGAACCGGGTGTCCCCGGCCCTGCCGAGCTCACCGTTCTCCTTCACACCTGCATGGCGGCCGATCCGTCCGACCGTCCGTCGGCGGCGGAGTTCCTCCGGCGGCTGCCGCACGGCGGCACGGGCGGGAGCGTCCAGGCGGCGGACCACTCTTCGCGGATGGCCGAACCGGCGCGGCCCGGAGGCTCGCAGCCGCGCGGCGGCCCGGGTAGCACGATGCTGGACGGTGGCCCCGCGCCCGGCCGGGACACGGCACTGGACAACGGCGCCGGCCGCGCGGCCGGTCTCCTGGTACCGGGGTGGCTGCCGAAGAGAGTGAGCGCGGCCCTCGCCGTGCAGACGGCAGCCGTCCTCGCGGCCGAGACCGACGAGGACTTCGCCCCCGCACCCGCTTCCGCCCCTGTCCCGACCCAGACGGACGGCCCCGCACCGGCCGACTGCTCGCCCACGCCCGGCACCCCCGGCGGCCCGGCTGCCGGCTCTGCCGCAAAAAGCACCCGTGCACCGTCACGCCGCTCCCTGATCACCGCCGCGGGAGCCGGCGCCGCCGGCGTCGCCGTCGGCGGCTCGTTCACCTGGGCGGTGACCGCCGACGAACCACCCGTCCTTTCCCCGGCGCAACGACTGGAACGCGAACACCCGTCCCGCAAACGCCTCAAGGGCGCGCCGCCCACTCCGCGGTGGCGCTACGACTTCACCGAGCCTGCCGAGAAGTTCACGCCTCTGCTGTGGCAGGACGAGGTCGCCCTCCTGGCCGACGGAGCGGACGTCACCGGCATCGACATGCGTACCGGGAAGGAGTTGTGGCGCCGTGCGGACACCTCCCCCTCCGGCCGGGCCTGGCCCCTCCACAACGGACTGGTGCTCCTCGCCGGCTCCGAGGACCTGCTGGCGCTCGACCCCCGCGACGGCGAGATCCGATGGCACTCGGAGCGCTACCGCACGAGCGGCCGCCGCCCCTGTGTGGCGGTCCTCGCCGCCGACGGAACGGTTGTCTGGCTCGTGGTCGGGAACCGCGGCTCCTCCGCCTCGCACCATCGAACCGTCGTCGCCTACGATCTCGCCGCAGACCGTGAACTGTGGACCGCGCGCCTCCCCACCGGCTACCAGGAGAGCCACCTGCTCCCCGCCGCGCTCGTAGTGGTGACCGCGGAGCAGGGCGACCCCGCGCGCCTCACCGCCTTCGCCCCGAAGACGGGTGAGAAGACCTGGGAGCACACCTACAAGTCCGTCGAAGCAGGCCATTTCACCACCGTCGCCGACCCGCCCGCACTCGTCGCCGCGGACAAGAACATCCTGCGGGCATACGGGTTGGCGGAGCCGCGCGGCAAGAAGTCGTGGGAGACCAAGATCGAGGACAAGTACGGGCAACGACCGGACTTCCTCGGCACACCCATTTCGTCCAAGGACGCGGTCTACGTCAGCGACAGCGACTACGGAGCCAGTCGGATCCACGCCCGGACGGGCAAGGTTGTTTGGCGCACCGAGGCCCGTCTGGATCTCGAAGCGGCGAAGAGCGAGGCAACTCCGCGCACGGCGGTCAGTCCTGACGGGCGGATACTGCTCTCCTCCAGTCAGGTGGAGGTGGACGCATACGAAACCCGGAGCGGTTCATTGCTGTGGAGATTCATGGATCTTCCGTCGGGCCCCGGCGACCCGCTGCGGCGCCGGCATGTGACGGCCGGGGACGAGTACGTGCTGGTAGCAAGCGAGCGCAGCGCCTACTCGCTGCCGCTGCAGTGAGATTGCGACGGACAACCCGTGTCGATGCCGCTCGAATCCGAATCCGCCGCTGGGGAGAACCAGATGCAGACGCAGGGGCAGATGGCTCCCGATCTGGATGAGTACCGCTGTGTCGAGCGCATCGACACCGGCGGCGAAGGCGTACACAGATGGCTCGCGGTGGAGGCCGATGGCGCGCCGTCGATCGTCATGGCGCCCGATACGAAGCGGGCCGACGACCCGGGATACCGGCTGCGCTTCTGGGCCGAGGCGAACAAATCCCGTCGGCTCACCGGCCGGGGGACCGCTCCGGTCCGGCAGGTGTCGTCCGCGCGGGCCCCCGTGCCATGGGTGGCCTACGACTGCATTCCTGCTCTTCCGCTGACCACCGTGCTCGAAGCCCACGGCGGCTGTCTTCCGGAACCGGTGGTGTGGAATCTCGGGCTGCCGCTTGCCGAGGCAGTGCTGCGCGCTCACACCCATGGTCTGGTCCACGCGGGCATCGCACCTCAGTCGGTGCTGATCACACGGCAAGGCGCTCTTCTCACCGGCTATGGACTGGTGCGGGCAGCGGCGGCGGAGGGAACGCGGCGGGAGTCCGTACCCGGTGTCGATGATGGGAGCGTGCCGCCCGAACAGCGTGCGGGTGCTCGACCGCGGCCTCCCGGTGACGTCTACGCCCTGGCGTACGTCCTCCTCTTCGCGCGCGCAGCGCATTGTTCACGGAAAGGGGCCGCGACCGTTCCCGGACACATGCTGAACCGCTGTCTCGCCACGGATCCTGCACAGCGCCCGCGAGCGGAGGAACTACTGCAGGCGCTTCGCGATGCGGCGCCGCCGGCCGACCGCGGACTACCCCAGGAGATTGCCGCCGCGTTGGACGGACAGGCTGCCAGACTCCGCGAGACGACGCCGACCGCCCCGGCCCGGATCCCGCAGCAGGGCGGAGGACTCGATGACCGGGAACTCGCGACCGCGCATGGGCCGTCGACCCGCCCTGCCTCTGCACCGTCACGGCGTGCCCTGATCGTCACGGCAGCCTCGGCGACCGCCGGACTGGCCATGGGCGCAGCAGGGGCGGGTGCCTGCAGGCGGTACGCTCCCGCGCGCCACGAACGTGCGAAACAGTCCGTCCCGGGGACAGCGCCACCCCCGATCTGGCGTCACGCGCTTCCGGATCGGGATCCGACGACTTCTCAACTCCTCCTGCTCAGCGGGAGAACCCTCCTCGTGGGCCACAAAGAGGGCACCCTGGGGATCGACGTCTACAGCGGGAAGCAACTGTGGTCCCGTGACGACGTGTTGCCGTCCCGTGTGCTGGACGCCGGGCATGGGGATGCCCTGATCGCTTCCGGGGGTGATCAGGGCGAGTTCCTTCTGCTTTCCGCGCGCTCCGGGCGGATCAAGTGGCGGGAGAGGGAGTACATGAGCACTGAAGCACCTGCCTCGATGGCCGGTCTGCTCGCCGTGGCGGGAGGCGTGGTGTGGTTCGTGGTGGAGGATTACAGTTCCGGCTCGTCCGGTGAGGTGAAGATGGCTGCCGTGGCCTACAGCCTCCGGAAACGGAAGGAGCTGTGGCGTACATCGCTCCCCTCCGGCTTTGTCGGGACCTCGTCGCCCCCCGAAGGGCGGGCATCCGGACCTGCCGTACTGGAATCCGAGTTGCTCATAGCCAACACCGGTACTGGTGGCGGAGAGAACGAATTCGCCTACATCGCGCTCGACCGACGCAGCGGTCGTCGGAAGTGGAAAAGGGAGTACGCCGGGATCGGAAAGGAATCGGCGGGCCTGGTCCTCCCCCGGAGCGGTGATCTGCTCGTCGCGAGCACGGACGATGGTCTCCGCGGAATGACGCTGTCCTCTGGTGAGGAACGCTGGACGGTGGAGGTCGAGGGCTGGGCGAACGCGCAGGCGGCGCTTCGGAGGGACAGACTGTACGTCGCCGACAAGAAACTGACGGTCTCCGCGGTGGACATCCGAACCGGCAAGGTGCCGTGGAGAACGAAGCACGCGAACCCGAAGAGCAACAGCACCACGCTGTCCGGGATGACGCTCAGCGCCTCCGGACGGACCATCCTTCAGAGCAGCCTGTCCGAGATCGATGCTCTCGACTCGCGTGACGGCTCCGTCCTGTGGAGATTCGCGACGGCGGGGACCGGAGAAACATCCGGAAACCCGGGCAATGCGGTGGCCAGCACGGTCGGCCTGGTGATTGTCGACAACCTCCGCAGCATCTACGCACTTCCGGTGGACTGATAGCCGTGCTCTCTCCCCTCGCGCACGACGATCCGCGAACTCTCGGCGGCTACCGTCTCGTCGCCAGACTCGGCAGCGGGGGCATGGGAACCGTCTATCTCGGCAGATCCCCGCGTGGTCGCACGGTCGCACTCAAGACGCTGCACCCCGACTTCGCGGCTCAGCGGGAGTTCCGGGCCCGGTTCCAGCTGGAAGTCGACGCCGCCAGGGTGATCGGAGGGTTCCACGGAGCCGAGGTCGTGGACGCAGATGTCTCGGCCGGAACGCCGTGGCTGGCCACGGAATATGTGCTCGGGCCGCCGTTGGACGCCATGGTTGCCCGGTGCGGACCACTGCCCGAGGACGCCACTCGGGCCGTCGGTTCCCGGCTGAGCGAAGCCCTCGCGCAGTTGCACGCATCCCATGTCGTCCACCGCGACCTCAAGCCCTCCAACATTCTCCTGACCGCCGCCGGACCCAAAGTGATCGACTTCGGTATCGCCAGGGCCGCCGGGGAGGATCGAGTCACCAGGACCGGAGCGGCGGCGGGCACCCCGGCCTTCATGTCTCCGGAACAGGCGACGGGACAGGAACACGCCTCTGCGGGAGATGTTTTCGCCCTGGCCGGGGTACTCGTCTTCGCCTCCACCGGCCGAGGGCCGTTCGGCACCGGCCAGACCGCCGATCTGCTCTATCGAGTCCGGTACGGTGAGCCGGATCTGTCCGAGGTCCCCACCGGGCTGGTGACGCTGCTCGCGCAGTGCTTGTCCAAGAATCCGGCGGAACGGCCGACCACGCAGGATCTCGCTGCCCGACTCGACGGGCGTGCGGCCGAGTTCGCGGACTGCCTGCCTGACGCTGTGCTTGCGGACGTTCTCCAGCGCTGCGGGGCCGTATGGGAAGCACCTCCACCTTCTCTCCCGGACCCGGAAGCCGATTTGGTGGCGGAGACGAGAGGCTCGGCCCACTCCCGCCCGACTCGGCGACGTGCGCTGAGGCTGGGAGGGGGCGCTGCGGTGGCGGCCGGTGTCGCAGTCGGCGCGTGGTCGGTGTTCCGGGCGCAGGAAACCCCGGAAGATCCGATGCCGGAAGCCCTCTCGCCGCCTCGCGGGAGCGCACCGACTGCCGCTCCCGAACCCTCCTGGCAGCAGCTCTTCGACGGGGGTGAGCTACGCCCCGCGCTGGCCGGGGAGTACGTGGCAGTGGTCGCGGGCGACCGTCTCACCACCTTCGACATGCAGGGTGAGGACGCGGGCACCAACCGGTACGTACAGGAGGACGAACCCACCGTCGCCGACGGTGAGCACCTGTACGGCGTGAGCAACAAACTCCTGCTCTGCCGCGTCGACCCCAGAACCGCGGAATTCGGCGGACCTGTGGCCGATTTGAACGATCTCGGATTGCAGAATCTGCAGGTGCACAGTGGGCCGATCCTGCTGGGCGCTGGTGGAAGCGTCCTCGTAGTGCAGGGCAAACCGAAGAGCGTCCCCGAGGACTCGCTGAAGCGGCATGTGGTCGCTCTCGATACGCGGACAGGGAAGATCAAATGGCGTGCGAGGTCGGACTTCGAAGCCACACTCGTGGCGACGGTCAGGGGCACGTTGATCCTGGTCGATGCACTCGGCAACATATGGGGACTCGACGTGTCCACGGGTGACGTCACCTGGTCGAGGAAGTTCGACGCGGCACTCGACAAGAACATGTCGGCCGTCGGCGTGAATCCGGACGGCTACCTCTACCTCGGCTTGGAGAAGGTCCATGCGCTGCGGGTGTCGGACGGCAAGACGGTATGGCGCTTCGGCGCGGGGCGACCGTTGGAAGTCTCCACGGACCGCAAGGGACACCGGGGCGCCAAGCCGTACTACGGAACTCCACTCCACAAGGACGGCACCGTCTACGTGCTGGAACCAGGCAACGGCGTGGTGGCTCTCGAAGCGGACACGGGAAGGCTGCGCTGGGAGATGAAGGCCGGGTGGGCCGCAGAAGTCCCACCTGATGCGGTTCCTGCCGCCGGCGACCGGTACCTGTACTTCCCCTCCGACGGCCCACGCTTGATCACCGCCGTCGATCGGAAGGAACGCGCGGTGAAGTGGGTCCTCACCAGCGACGATCAGGAGCGGCTGCCGCGGTTGCTGCCGCACGGAGACTCGAGGCAGCTCGTCGTCGCCACCGACCGGAGAGTCTTCGGCCTGCCCGCGAAATAGCGGTCTGCCCCGGTCCACCGCCCGCCCTCAGCAAACCCAGGAGCACCCGGCAATGAATCCCCTCGGCACCGGTGACCCCCTCCGTCTCGGCCCGTACCGCCTGGTCGGCGTGCTGGGGTCCGGGGGGATGGGCAAGGTGTATCTGGGGCGGGACACCGCGGGAAAGCCGGCCGCGTTGAAGGTGCTGCGGCCCGAGTTGGCGCACGAGGCCGCGATGGCGCGGCGCTTCGTGCGGGAGGCGCAGGCAGCGAGCGCGGTCCGCAGCGGCGGCGTGGCGCGGGTGCTGGGGGCGCAGACCGAGGGCGGACGCCCGTGGATCGCCACCGAGTTCCTCGCCGGGCCCACTCTGGACGAGTCCGTGGAGCGGCACGGACCGCTCCCGGAAGCCGCGGTGCGGGCGCTCGGTGCGGCGCTGGGGCGGACGCTGCACGACATCCACGCCGCGGGGCTGGTGCACCGGGACCTGAAACCGTCGAACATCGTGCTGACCTCTGCGGGGCCTCGCGTCATCGACTTCGGGATCGCCCGGCCGGAGCACGGACTCACCCTCACCACCACGGGGCAGGTGCCGGTCACGCCCGGATACGGGCCGCCCGAGCAGGTGCTGGGGCAGCGCGTCGGCCCGGGGGCCGACGTGTTCGCGCTCGGTGCCGTGCTCTCCTTTGCAGCGACGGGAGAACGTGCCTTCACCGGGGAGCATGTGGCGGCGGTCCAGTACGAAGTGGTCCACGGACAGCCCCGGCTGGGCGCGCTGCCGCCCGGCCTGCTGCCGCTGGTCGGGGCCTGTTTGGACAAGGAGCCCGGCCGCCGTCCCA
Organism: Streptomyces sp. AA1529; assembly: GCF_000280905.1. Lineage (GTDB taxonomy): Bacteria > Actinomycetota > Actinomycetes > Streptomycetales > Streptomycetaceae > Streptomyces. The sequence continues at coordinate 22,683 of NZ_ALAP01000002.1, forward strand.
CGCCCGACCGGTTGGGCCGGGCACTCGCGCCGCCCCGGGGCGCGGAGCGGGGGTGGCGGGAGGGGGCTCTCGCCGAGGACATCGCCGAGCGGGAACGCACAGCGCGTCGGCTGACAGCCCTGCCCGCCGACGGGCCGGCCGGCTCCGGCGGGTACCTGGGCGGGAAGCCCTCGCGACGCCGACTGCTCACCGCGCTCGCGAGCGGCGGAGCCCTGCTGGCTGCTGGGGGCGCGGGCGCCTGGTACTGGCTCGGCAGCGTGGACGGCGAGGGGGAGGGGCCGCACCAGTGGGACGCCGAGCCACTGTCCGGGTACGAGAGCGGGAAGCCACCCGATCCGCTCTGGGGCCCGTTCGCGGTGGCCGCCGAATCGGGCCCGGATCCGCTGCCCGTGGGGGATGTGGTGATCGTCGCGGGCAAGGGCGGGGGTCTGCACGCCTACGACGTCCGAAACGGCCGTCGGCGCTGGAAGGTCGCAGACTCGGTGGCAGCCGGATCAGCCGGGCTGCTCGTCTCAGTCGAGGAGCGGCCATCGGTCCTGGGCGTCGGGGAATCGGGCGAGGTCGTCGGGCTCGCCGCGGCGGACGGGAGACAGCGCTGGTCGGCCGATGCCGACGCCGCGGTGCTGCTGACGGCTGACGCGACGGCTGTCTACTTCGTCACCGGGAGCGGCAGGCTGTGCGCGGTGAGCCTCACCTCGCGCAAGGCGCTGTGGACGGTGCGGCTTCCGGTCGGCTCCACGAACGAGCGCCCGGCCCGAGCCGCGGCGGGACGCGGACGACTGGTCGTCCACGGCGCGGACGGCAAGGTCGCCGGGGTCGACACCGCGAGCGGCCGCACGGTCTGGGGTCCGCGCAAGCAGAGCGAGGACGGCACGGCTCTCGTCCCCGCGATCGGTGGCAGCACTGTCTACCTCGGCGGCGAACGGCTCACCGCGCTCGCCCTCTCCGACGGCTCCGTGAAGTGGGCCGAGCCCGCCGGCGGCGACGGCGGGTGGGGCGCCCCCGCACTCCAGGGCAAGGTGCTGTACGCGTCGAACGAGACGGACTTGGAGGCCCGCGGTACAGCGGAGGGCGCGGCGAAGTGGACGGTGACGCTCAACACCACGGCGCTCCCGCCCGAACCGCCGACGCTCCAGCGGCACACGGCCTGGCTCCCCCTGTATGAAGACGGCGCCGACGGCATCGCCGCGGTGGACACCCGTAACGGTGCACAGGCGTGGACCTTCGTACAGGGCGCCGCCGGTCCCTGGCAGACCGCCTCCGCGGGGAACCGCGTCTTCCTGCTGCAAGGCGGCACCGTGGCCGCCATGCCGGTCTTCTGACCCTGGCGGCCCGGAACTCTGCCTCCGGCGAGCCCGGCGGACGGGGCCGATGCCTGACATGCCGCCGGGAGAAGAGCAACTGGTCTGCGGAGCTGCCCTGTTGCGGGGATTCACACGCGCCGGCACTCAACGGACGCCGGGGCTACACGGTCGTCGAGGGGCTGTGACACGAACCGGACCGCTACGGCGGGTGATTGCGCTACCGTGCTTCGAGACGTGCCGGAGTCGGACCACGTCGAAGCCGGAAGACGGGGAGGGTTCCAGATGGGAATGAACGGTGCCGATCTTGAGCGGCTGCGGGAGCTCGCGGGGAAGTTCGACGGCGACGCGACCCAGCTCCAGGGGCTGATCACCAGGCTGCAGTCGGCCTGCAACGACAGCGGCAGCTACTGGACCGGCGGCAAGGCGCAGCAGTTCCGCGGTGAGTGGGAGAGCCTGAAGCCGACGTTCGACAAGTTCGTGGAGACGCTGCGGGAAGCGGGGCGCGCCGCGCGGACCAACGCGGACAACATCGACCACGCCACCAACTGAGCCACGGCGGGGCGCTCGGCCCCGCGAAGCCGTTCGCACCCGGGGGCCGCAGCCGACCAGGCCGCGGCCCCCGGCGCGTGTGCGGCTCGGCCGCGAGCCGGTCGCGGGGTGCGCCCGTGCACCCTCGGCACGGCACCGTGCGGAACCCGTCCCAGGGCACCGGACGTGCCTCCGATCAGCCGATCGGTCCGGGGCGCGGGACCATGTTCCGGGGCTCGGCCCGGCGGCGTCATTCGTCCACGACCGCCTGGACGGCCGTCAGCTCGCCGCTGCGCACCAGCAGTCCGCGCCCCAGCACCCCGGACGCGGCGGCACGGGGCAGCCGGACGGAGAACAGCTCGCCCTCCGCGTTGTTCTGCGGCGAGAGCAGCAGGCCGCTGCGCGCCCGCCGGGCCTCCTTGACGAAACCGCGGTACTGCGAGGTCAACGCCTCCGTGGTGCCGGCGGCGACCAGGCCGTGCCCGCCGTCGACCCCGCTGCGCACCACCCCTTCCAGCACGGAGTCCAGCGGGGTGTCGTGGACGAGTTCGGCGTCGTCCACGACCACCGCGTACCGGCCGCCGGCCGCGGCACGCTCCAGGAGTTCCTGGAGCGGCGCCGCGTCCGTCATGTCCTGGACCGCGCCCAGTACCCCCGGCTCGCCCGCCAGTTCGCGCAGCGGCGAGCGCTTGGGGGTGACGAGGACGAGCGGCAGACCGGAGCGCAGCAGCGAGCGTGCCGCCGCGCACACCGACGTCGAGCGGCCCGATTTCGGCGGCCCCGCGATGACGAACCCCGGACCCTCCTGGGCGAGGTCCACACCTGTCGGTGCCAGCTCGTCGCCGCCCACCCCCACCAGCATCCACAGCGGGGACGGCGGAGTGAACCCGGGATCCAGCGCCCAGGCCGCGCCGGCGGTGGCCCGGCCCGGGAGCGCGTCCACCCGCATGGGGCGCAGTCCGCGCGGCGGTTCGCCGTGCTCGGCCGCCGCGCGCTCGGCGATCCGCCGGACGGCCGCCACCTGGGCCCGGCCGGCGGGATCGCGGTCCAGCAGGGCGAGCTGGCTCTCCCGCACCCCGTCGTCGCCGGGCCGCAGGCACCGGCCCGGCGGCAGCCGGGTGGGCACGTCGCGGGGCGTCATCCCGGCCGTGGAGTAGTCGTTGGGGTCGGCCAGCCGCAGGACGAGCCGGTCGCCGAACGCGGCGGAGACGGGGCCGGACAGCCCGCCGCGGCCCGCGGACATCACGGCGCGCAGCCCCACCGAAGGGCCCTCGCGGAAGAGCTGGGTCATCCCGTCGACGAGCTTGCCGTAGTCGTAGGACTCGAAGGCCGCGGTGTAGCTCTCCCAGTCGTCCAGCAGCAGCACCAGCCATGGCAGCCGCTCCCCGGGGGAGGCGGCGGACGCGCGCTGTTCCGCGACGTTGGCGGCACCCGCCCGGGCCAGGATCTGCTGGCGGCGGACGAGCTCCGCCTGGAGCCTGGCCAGCAGCCGGGTGAGCCGGTCGGTCTGGTCCCGGGTGACGACGGCGCCGCAGTGCGGCAGTACGGAGAGCGGGACCAGGGTGTTGGAGCCGCAGTCCACGCCGTACAGGTGGACCTCGGCGGGGGAGGCGCTGTCGGCCAGTGCGCCGGCGATGGTCCGCAGAGCTGTCGAACGCCCCGAGCGCGGCCCGCCGACCAGCAGCAGATGGTCGCCGTCGACCAGGTCCAGTGCCAGCGCTTCGCGGGCCTGCCGGGCAGGTACGTCGGTGACGCCGAACACGACGGGCGCGATGTCGCCACGACGCCCGAGCGCCGGACGGGGTGCCTCGGCCACCGTGACCAGGTCGGCGAGCGGCTCAAGCCAGGGCCGGTACGGCTCCGGGGAGTCCAGCGCCGCGGCGCTCTCGCGCACCGCCTCGACCAGCAGCGCCAGGTCGGTGAGCGGGTCGTCCTCGGAACGGCCCGGCGCCTCCGGGCGGGCGGGCGCGGGCAGGCCCAGATCCGCCCACTCCACGCGCACCGCCCACGGCTCGGTGGTGCGCTCGGCGGCCGTCTGCGGGCGGCGCCCGCCCACCCGGCCCGACTGGAACGGCAGCAGCGAGGAAGCCCCCAGCCGTACCAGCGCCCGCCCCGGCGTGTTCTTGGAGAGGGAGGCGGAGTCGGGCGAGCCGATGACGTCCTGGCTCTCGGAGTTGTCCGTCATCCGCAGCGCGATCCGCAGATTGGTGTTGGCGCGGATCTCGGGCGAGACCACGCCGCCGGGCCGCTGGGTGGCGAGGATCAGGTGGATGCCCAGAGAGCGGCCGCGCTGGGCGATGTTGACCAGTCCGGTGACGAAATCCGGCAGTTCCCGGGCCATCGAGGCGAACTCGTCGACGACGATCAGCAGTCGGGGCAGCGGGGCCAGCGAAGGGTCCCGGCGGGCGGCCCTCTCGTACGCCTCGATGTCCTTGGCGCCCACCGGGTCCAGGATCCGCTCGCGGCGGCTCACCTCCGCGTCGAGCGAGACCAGCGCACGCTTGACCAGGTGGGAGTCGAGGTCGGTGACCATGCCGACGGTGTGCGGCAGCTGCTCGCAGCCCTTGAAGGCGGCGCCGCCCTTGTAGTCGACCAGGACGAAGTTCATCGCGTCCGGCCGGTTGGCCACCGCCAGCGAGGCCACCAGCGTCTGCAGCAGCTCCGACTTGCCGGACCCGGTGGTGCCCGCGACCAGCCCGTGCGGACCGTCACGTACCAGGTCGACGGTGAACGGGCCGTCGAAGGAGGCACCCACCACGGCGGCGGTCGAGCGCCCGCCCGCCGCCCAGCGCGCCGAGACCGCCGCGGCGGACGGCGGCTCCAGCTCCAGCAGGTCCAGCAGCCGGCAGGCGTCCGGCAGTGCGCCGCTCTCCTTCTCACTCACGTCGCGGACCGGTGCCATGGCGCGGGCCACCGACTCGCACCAGGCGGGCGGTACGCAGTCCGGCCGCACCGACTGCACCGGGCTCCCGCCGAACTCCGACACCTGGAGCAGCCCGAAGTGGTCCTCCTCCACCAGCGCCCGGCACTCCTCGGGCAGCAGCCCGCGGTCCGCGTCCAGGCACACCAGCTGGATACCGAAGCGGGGGCCCTCGCGGAGCAGCTGCGTCAGTCCCGGCAGCGCACGCAGCCGGCGGGAGCCGTCCAGGACGACCAGCACCGACGGGCCGCGCCACTGCTCGTCCCCGCCAGGTCGCCGCTCGCCGGCGGCTTCCTGACGCGCGCCGAGCAGCGCCAGCAGCTCGCTGATCCGGCGGGCGACGCTCTCCGTCTCGGTACCCAGCAGCGCCACCGCACCATGTCCCTCGCGGCCCCGCGCGTGCGGCAGCCACCGCACCCACTCCCAGCTCTCCCGGCCCGACGGGTCGGTCAGTACACAGACCGCGAGGTCCGCCGGGCTGTGCAGCACCGACGCCTGGGCCACCAGCCAGCGACCGAGCGCGCGGGGCAGTTCGCCGCGGCCTGCGACACCGAGGACGCCGTGGGTCCGCAGCGGCACCGAGACGGGCACCTCGGCCAGCATCCGCGGCTCCGTACGCCGGTGCTCCTGCTGGTTGGGGTCGCTGACCTCCACTTCTGAGGGCAGGGCGCCGGTGCCGATCCGGAGCACGCCGTGGTCGTCGTCCTCCAGCCGCCGCTCCCACAGCCGCTGGCCGGGTCCGGTGGCCGCGACGTACAGCTCCGCCGGATCGGGGCAGGCCAGCCGCCGCGCCGCCGTCTCCTCGGCCATCGCGCGGCGCGCCTGGTACTCGATGGAGACCTTGTGCTGTTCGTACTCGCGGCGTTTGCGCCGGTGGGACCGGCGGCCGTGCCGCCGGTCGTAGAAGTGGTTGGCGACCAGGGTGACCGGGGTCAGCACCGCCATGATCAGGTAGATGGCGCTGCCCAGCAGCACCACCATCGCGACGGCGGCCAGCAGCGGCGCCAGTGCCACCGCCCACGGCAGTGGCCGGGTCTCCGACTGACCGGGCCTGGACGGCAGCTGGAACTGGGTCCTGCGCGCCGACGGTTTGATCCGCGGCGGGCGGTTGAAATCGAGCCCCGTGCCGTCCTGCGAGGGTTTGAGCGCGGCGTCCGGAAAGACGGGCGCACGCAGCTCGAACAGGGAGTGCCCGGCCGCGACGACACTGCGCCGCCGCCAGGTCCCGCTCTCCTGGAGTGCACTGCCGTCCATGGTGACGCTGCTGCCGAACGCCGGTGCGACGGTCACCGAGCCGTCGAGGGACACATCGATCTCGAAGGCGGTGCTGGGCAGTGTGCTGTCGGCCGGCCGCACCCAAGCCGCTCGGCCGCTGCCGACGACGGCCACGCCCGGCCCCAGCCGGTACACGCGGCCCGCGTCCGGTCCGCCCACGACCCGGATCTCCACGGTGCCCTGGGCCTCCGGGCCGGGGCACGCGCCGGGTGCCCCCACCGAGACCGTGGCGCCGTCCCGGACGGGGGAGCCGGCCACCGGGACGGTGGGATCGAGCGGGCAGCCGTTGACGTACAGGGCGGGTGCGCCCCTGCCCGTGCCTCCGCCCCTGCCTCCGTCCGGGGGGCCGCCCGGTGCGGCGGCGCCCAGTTGCCGGGTGACCTCCCGCGCGAGGGCCCCGACCGCGACGTCGGGCTCGATGTCCACCAGCAGATCCGCCCGCCGCCCGCCCGCGGCGTCGGCGGCGGTGAGCCGCAGTTCCATTGGAGCTCCCCCGTGGTCGGCCGGTGCCCGCTCCGCGGACCGGCGCCCGTGCGTCCGCGTCCCAGACTCGTCGGCCTGTGCACCGACGCGCTCTGCTCCGCGTAGCAATCATGCAACAGCGCGCCGGAGCCGGACAGCTCGTTCCACGCCCGCTTCACCCTCCCCGCACCGAGGTGTTCCGCGCTGCGTAGCAAGCCGGCAACAGCGCCCCCGAGTCCGCCCGTTCGTCCTAGGATCGAAGGGGCCGCCCCCGGATCCCCGGTCCGCGGCGGCGCCATCGGGAACGCACGGCAGAACGGGGGCACGATGGGCGGACACGACGACGAGAAGCTGGTGGACAGCCCGCTGTACGCGGATCTGGCGCGGCTGCGGCAGAGCGTGGCCGGACAGCAGGACCACATCGCCGCCACCCTGGACCGTGCCGCGTCCGACATGGGCGGTGGCGGAGTCTGGGAGGGGCCGGTGGCCAAGACGTTCGCCTCCGAGGTCGAGGGCCGCAAGGGCGAGGTGCACCGGCTGGCCCAGGAGATCGTCGACGCGGTGGACGCGGTGCTCAGCCGCACGCCGGAGCAGGTCCCGCTCAGCCAGGCGCAGCTGTACCGCAGGGCTGTGTGAACCAACCGGGGCCGGTCGGACGAGTCCTACGAGGGCGAGGGGGAGTCGGGGGATGAATGCCACGCCGCCGCCGGGAGGCGGCACGGGGCCCGGATCGGGAACGTTCAGCGGAATCGACCCGGGCCGGCTGAAGGAGATGATCGATGCGTTGGGCAGGGGTGCCCACGTACTCAAGAGCGCCGACGGCTGGAGCCGGCAGTTCAGCGGCTTCGGCGCCGACACCACCGGACTGAGCCGACTGGTGGCCATCGGGAACTGGGCGGACCAGCAGCTGCCCTCCCTCAAGCGCCGCTTCGATCTGGCCGTGGCCATCGAACAGAACCATCCGGACGCCGGCCGCACGTTGGTGCGGGTCCCGGACGACTTCCTCTCCCTCGAGGCGGCCCAGCGCAAGGGCAAGGAGCTCGCCGACCGGATGAACCGGGTCAACCGGGTGGACGGTTCGGGCGCGGAGGAGATCCACCGCATCGCCGGCGAGCTGGCACGCTTCCAGGACGACCCCGAGGTACTGGCCGCGTTCTACGCGCAGCTGGGACCCAACCGGCTCTCCACCCTGCCGATGTTCCTCTACCAGTCGGGGAGCGGGACCGGGCAGGAGGACCTGAGGACCTTCAGCCGCGGCCTGGGCACGGCCAGCAGCGCCACGTTCCTCGCCGCACCGGGCTTCGACAAGGTCACGCAGATGATGCTGCGCCCCTCGGAGAACCCCTCGGACGCCTGGGGCCGGCTGGCCCTGATGCAGCACGGGCACTTTCCCACGGAGTACATCCGGAAGGCGGCGAGGAACCTCGCGCTGGACGGCTTCGTCAAGGACCCGGACGGCACCGACTGGCGTGGCACCTCGCTTCCGCAGGCGGCGGCACTGGGGCTCTCCGAGGACAATCTGGCGCTCGCGCTGAACCTGCTGGGCAAGGACGGCGCGGCTGCCCGGGACGTGCTGCGCGGCATGCATCAGGGCGACCTCAAGAAGACCTACGACCTCCTGCTCGGCTACGCCAGGTCCCGCGGCTCGGGTGACGCCGTCGCCGCCGGGCTGGGCCGGGCCATGGAGGCGGGCTCCGGCGTCGGGACCGAGGAGCCGGGCCGGCACAGCCTGGCGGCCTCCCAGTTCGCCTTCCACGCCATGACGTACATGGCGGGCCGGGGCGAGGACGGCACGCCGTGGTCCATGAAGGTTTCCATGGCGAATCTGGGGGCTTCCTACATCCACGAGCTGACGACGGGAGCCCGCGACGACGACGCCCCCTACCGGCAGTCCGGCATGGCCCGGCCCGCCAACTGGACCGACCTGCCGGGCCTGAACCCCGCCTTCTACCTGAGCCCGCAGGACACCTACAAGTTCCTGACGACCTTCGCGGAGAGCCGGCCGGCGACGGACGCCTTCGATCGTGCTGCCGGGGAGTTCAGCGAGCAGGCCCTCCGAGGTGCCGCGAAGACCGACGCGGCGGCGGTGCGGGACGGCCACGAAGACCCCCAGCAGATGTCCCGGATGGCCGGGGCGTTGGGCAAGCTGGCGCGGGCTGAGTACCGGGCACAGGTCGCCGCCGGCAAGGACATGGACAAGCAGGCGGCGGCGGTCCGCGGCGTGCTGAAGGATGTGGCCACCGTCGGGCTGGGTGAGGTCCCGTTCGCCTCGAAGGCGGGGGAGTACCTCTGGAAGGGTGCCCAGTTCGCCATCGGCAAGCTGGGGCTGGATCCCTGGGCGCAGGGCGACAACCCGAACGAGAAGCGGGTCACCCAGGAATACCAGAACTTCGATCGCATGCAGCGGTTCCGGATGACGAAGTACCTTTACGAGTCGGGCTATCCGGTGCAGCCGCCACCGCCGGAGGAAGTCGTCAACAGCGACGGCAGCCTCAAGTCGTTCGATCAGCTGCGCCAGGAGGCACAGCGGGAGGGCGGCAAGGACCCGGGCGCCGCATTCCAGCGGAAGCTGCGGACACTGACCGACTGGACGGACTCCACCGCGGGCCAAGACGGCGACCGGTTCGACCACAAGGTCGACGACGCGGCCGAGGCAGCCGGTGGCACCATCGGCGGTGCCACCCCACCGGTCGCCCCCAACTGAGCGTTCCCCGGCCGCCTCGCCCGGCAGTCAGCCGGCCGGGGCGGCCGACTCCCCCCGGTCGCAGACCGGCTCGGCCGAGGCCAGCCCCACGCTGCCGTCCGCGGTCTGCACCAGCGAGGTGACCGCGTAGCAGGAGCCGGGTTCCACGGGCGGGGAGGAGAAGACGACGCTCGGCTCGTCCGCGTCGGTGTTCTTCACCTTCACCGTTTTCCCGTCGGCGGACTGGGCCGTGATGGCGTAGCCGTACACCGGCTGCGGCTTCTTCGGCCTGCTCCACGCCACTTGGACCTGCCGCCCGACCCGGGTCACCTTCACCTCCTGGGCCTGGAAGTCCGGAACCTGGCCCTTGGGCAGCGGGTGCGCCGATCCGGTGGCCTTCTTCGGCGGCTCCGTGGCGTCGGCCGTTCCGGCCTGGTCCGCGGCCCGCACCAGGTACAGGGCCAGCCCGGCCCCGCCCACCAGCACCGCGGCGCCGCACGCCGCGAGCACCCGGCTGCGGGTCCGGCGGCGGCGGGCGACGGCCTCCGGCGCGTCGGGATCGTCGTCCGTCTCCGGCGGCGGCTGGGTCAGCGCGTCGTCGGCCGGGTCCCAGCCCGGCAGCGGAACCTCCGGCTCGGCCTCCGGCTGCAGCTCCGGGACCCGCTCGGCGCACGAGAGGGGCAGCAACGTCCGCAGGTCGCTGTGCACCTCGGTCAGCGGCGGCCGCCCCTCCGCGTGCGGGGCCGTCATCCGGTCCAGCAGCGCGTACAGCGGCCCGGGCACGTCGCCGCGCGGCAGCCGCGGCAGGCCGCCCGCCGGGACCGCCTCGTAGCCGGCCGAGCCGCCCCGGCGTACAGCCTCGGCGCGCGCGGGTCCACCCGCCAGCAGCGCGTACAGCGTCGCGCCCAGCGCGTACACGTCGGCGGCGGGACCGGGAGCCTCCCAGCCGAACAACTCCCGTGCCGCGTACGCCGGATCGAAGACCGCCCCTGCCGACGGTGCGGCCCGTTGGAGAACCCGGCCGAGGGCGTGCCCGGCCAGCAGCGGGGCGCCCTGCGCGTCGAAGAGGATGCTCGCCGGGCGCACGTCCAGGTGCAGTACGCCGCGGCGGTGTGCCGAGTGCAGCGCGAGTGCCAGCCGCACGCCGATCACCAGGACGTCCGCCACCGGGAACGGGCCGGCGGCGAGCCGGCTGCGGGCCGAGCCGCCTGGGCAGAACTCCTCCACCACGTAGAGCTGTTCCGCGCGGGTCGCCCCGGCGTCGGCGACCGCGACCGCGCACGGGTGCCGGGCCGCGGCCCCCGCGGCCAGCAGTTCGGAGTGCGCGGCCAGCCGGCGCCGCGGGTCCGCCACCCGGGGCCTCAGCACCCGGACGGCCACCTCCCGGCCGCCGGGTGCCTCCCGGCACAGTACGACGGTGCTGTGCGCGCCCGTCGCGAGGAGGCGCTGGGGCTGGTAGCCCTCGGGCAGGGCGGGCACGTCGGTGGGCGCACCGACGGCGGGTGCGCCTCTGCCGGGGGCACCGGCGGGCGCCGCCCCCGGCGGGGCGGCAGCCGCGGCGGGGTGCGCGGGTGTGCCGGGAGCCTTGGCGCTGTCCCGGCCCGGGGTGGTGTTCACTGGCGTGCTCCTGATCGGCTGTGACGTAGCAGCGTGCCGGGCCGCAGTGCCCGCTTGACCCGTTCCCGGCGCGGTACCGTCCGCGCGACGGACCTCTCGATCGCGTCGCAGTGCCGCCAGGCGGCCTCCGCGGCCGCCTCGTCGGGTGCCCGGCCCCCGTAGCCGACCTCGTTCACCAGCCGGGCCAGCGCGGGCAGTTGCCCGCCGCTGCCGCTGCCGCTGCCGCTGCCGCCGAGCCGCGCGACGCCGAAGGCCGCCACCTCGGTCGCGGTGTGCGCCGCCGTCGCCGGCAGCCCGACCTCGGTGAGCCGGTCGACGATCTGCTGCCACGCTCCCAGCACCCGCTGCCCGGGGTCACGGGCGCGTCGGCGCCGACGGCGGACCCGGTGCGGAGCCCAGGCCGCACCGCCGCAGTACGCCAGGAGCAGCAGCACGACCGCCGCCGAGGCGTACACCCACACGGGCAGCCCACCGCCGCCGGATGGTGCGGCCCCGTCGTGCTGCTTGCCGTCGTCCTGCTGGTCGGGCGCCGCGGAGGGGGGCGGTTGTTTCGTGATGGCCCGGTCGGTCTTCTCACGCTTCTCGGGCCGCCCGGCCGGCGGGACGGACGAACCGTCCTTCGCCGCCTGTCCCGGCGTCGGATAGAACGGCACCCAGCCGACGCCCTCGAACCGCACCTCCGGCCACGCCAGCGCGTCCCGCCCGGTGATCTGCGCGCTGCCGTTCCCGCCCGCGCCCCGGGCCCCGGCGCCGTCCGCGCGGAAGCCGACCGCGACCCGCGTCGGCAGACCCAGCGTCCGCGCCAGCACCGCGAACGACGCCGCGAACTGCTCCGAGGTGCCGTGCTTGCCGGTCGTGAGGAAGAACTCCAGGTTGCGGTAGGCGTGCCCGGGAAGCGACGTGGGGTCGTAGCGGTAGTGCTCGCGCAGCCAGCCGGCGAGCCGGTGCGCCTGCTGGTACGGGTAGCTGCTGCCGGCCGTGGCCTCCGCCGCCAGCTCGGCGAACGTCTCGACCGCCTTGATCGGCTTGCCCGCCGCGTCGGTGCGGGGCAGCGAGGTGGCGGCCGAGTGGGTCGCGCCGTCCGGCACCGCCGCGTATTGGAGCCGCTTGGCGTCGAAGACCGGCGCCTGCGAGACGGCGGTGTAGGACAGGCCGCGGTTGCGGACACCCGCACCGTCGCCCCCGCCCAGTGCGAGCACGCCGCTGCGCGGGTCGACCGCGAGCTGCCGCTCCGCGTCGCCGGAGCCGGCCGGGCCGGGCCCCACGGTCTCGGGGGCATCGCCCCTGCCCCGGCGGGTGATCTTCACCGAGGCGGGCCGGTCGGCCGCGGGCAGCCAGATGCCCGGCAGGTTCTGGAGGGTCACCTGCTGCTCCACCCGCTCCCGGCCGCCCGGGTCGGTGCCCGGCTGCGGGGGGACCCGGCCGCCGGAGCGGGTCAGCTCGGCGCCGGACGTCCACTTCACGCCGTCGTAGCGGTCCAGCACGGCGAGCCGCCAGTTGTGGCCCCCGGTCGTGGTCCGGGCTCTGAACAGCCGCGTCTCCGGGTGCTGCAACCAGGCGCCGACCTGGTCGAGCGGGCTGGTGGACTGGGGGTGCACGGTCGGCGGGCGCACTTGGTGGCGCAGGTCGTACGGTTCGCGCGCGGCGAGCCCGGGCAGCCGCGGGCCGAGCAGCGCCGCGGCCAGCGCCAGCACCGCGACGACCGGCAGACCGGTGCTCAGGCCACGGACCGTACCGTGCCGGGCCGTCGGCGACCGCAGCAGCATCAGCAGCCCCGTGCCGGCCACCAGGCCGGCCGCGAGGGGCGTGTTCGAGCCCGGCCCGGAGACGCCCAGCACCAGGGGGACGCCGAACGCGAGCACCGGCGGCAGCGCGGGCAGCAGCGGTGACCGGGTGCGCAGCGCCAGTTCCGTGGCGGCGAGCGAGGCCGACCACAGCACCGCGTGCGGCAGTACGAGGAATCCGGGGCCGGTCGGTGCGGGCAGGATCGTGGTGAGGACTGCGTGGGGTGCGTCCAGCAGCGTGGACCGGATCTCGCCCACGGCGCCGCCCGAGGCGAGCCCGCCCGCCGCGTCCCGGAACAGCGTCACGCGCACCGTCACCAGCCACACCACGGCCCCCAGCACCAGCGAGGGCCACAACGGTGCCGGCCCCTCCCTCCGGGCCCGGGCCAGGAACAGCCCCGCCGAGACCGCCATCGGCACCGGCACGGCGACCAGCAGCACGGGCAGCAGCGAGCCCACCGGGAACACCCGGTGAAAGCCCAGGCCCGCACCGGCCAGCAGTCCGGCGACCGGCAGCAGGGACCACAGGCGGCGGTGCAGCGGGATCAGGCGCGGCGCCGGACGAGCCGGCCTCACCCCTCCGCTCCCGGAGCCGCCCCGGCGCCCGTCGCCGTCCCATCCGCCCTCCGGCGCGGAGGCCACCGGATCCGGCACCGTCGCGCCCGGAGCCGTCGGACGCGGCGGCGCCCAGGACGGGCCGTCGTGCCCGGCAGGTCCCGTCGGCCGCACCCCCGGCAGCGCGGCGGCACGCGGCGAGGAGGCCGGACTCATCGCACGGCCTCGCTGCGCCAGGCTGCCACCAGGGACTCCAGCGCCGTCACCCGGAGCTGCGGAACATCGCTGCCGAGCGCTGACGGCTCGTGCGGAGCGTCCTCCGCCCCACCGCCGGTGCGCAGCACCACCGTGCGGTCGAACCGGCGCCGTACCCGGTCCAGGGCGCCCAGCCCGGTGGCATCGCCCGTACCGGTGATGACGGTGAGCGACCCGCGGCGGCGTGTCTGCTCCAGACCGTCGAAGGCGCCCGCTGCCGAGGCCCGTTCGGAGCGGCGCACCAGCGCGAGCCGGTCCAGCAGCGCCTCCGCGTCGTTGCCGCCCGCACCGTCCGTCCGCAGTACCGTCCCGGTCTCGCTCAGCACGTCGACGGGGAAGTGGGAGCGGGCCGCGGCGAAGGCCACGGAAGCGGCGCAGTCCACGGCCAGTTCGAAGTCGTCCTCGGTGCGGTAGGCAGCGGTACGGGTGTCCAGGACGAGGGTGGTGTGCGGCAGCGAGACGTCCACCAGCTGCTTGACCATCAGCGTCCCGGTGCGGGCCGTGGACCGCCAGTGCACCCTCCGCAGATCGTCGCCGAGCACGTACTCGCGCAACGCGTGGAAGGTCAGCGACCCCTCGTCCGCGGTGTCCGAGGTCGGCCCCTCGACATGATGCGCCGTCCCCGAAGGCAGCACCGGCAGCGGACACACCCGGGGCCGCACCAGCAGGGTGTCCGTACCGCCCTCGCCGGGACCGAACACCCGCACCCGGCGGGCGAGCCCGAGCGGGTCCGTACGCTCCAGCCGCAGCGGGCCCAGCGTGATCCGCCCGCGCCGCCCGGTGGGCAGCGCGTACCGCACGGTGTGCTCCGCGCCCGCCGCGAGCGGCGGAATCCGCAGCACCAGCGGCAACTCGCCGCACCGGTCGACGACCTCCAGCCCGCGCCGGACACGGCGCCCGGCACTGGAGAGGGTGACCGACCCGTCCGCGCGGTCCCCGCGCGCCACCTTCCGCGGAGTGACCCGGCGGCGCGCCGCCAGCCGCGGCGAGCGCCCCGTCCGGACGAGCGCCGCGGCCACCGCGAGCAGACAACCGACCCCCAGGACCGCGGCTTCCGGGTAGCCGAACCCGTACCCGGCCCCCACGAGACCCGTACCGCCGACCAGCGCCCCCCAACCCGTCGGCGACAGCATCAGCCCGCTGCCCCCGCCTGCGGTACCGGAACCGTGGCCAATGCCTCGGCGATCACGTCGACTCCGCTCCGGCCGCTCAACTCGGCCTCCGGCGTGAGGATCAGCCGGTGCGCCAGCACCGGCCGCGCCAGCGCCTTGACGTCCTCGGGCAGCGCGTAGGTGCGCCCCTGCGAGGCGGCCCGCACCCGCACGGCGCGCAGCAGCGCCACCGAGCCGCGCGGGCTGGCGCCCAGCCGCACCTCGGGCAGCTCACGGGTGGCCGCGACGACCCGAACCAGATAGTCGTACAGCCGCGGCGCCACCTGGATCCGCCGGGCGAGCTGGACGAACTCGGCGATGTGCCGGCTCGTTGCGATGGTGGGCAACTGCTCGACACCCGACTGCGCGGCCGCCCCGGACAGCACCGCGACCTCCGAGGCGTGGTCCGGGTAGCCCAGCGTCACCTGCATCAGGAACCGGTCGAGCTGCGCCTCCGGCAGCGGATAGGTGCCGCCCATGTCCACCGGATTCTGGGTGGCGATCACCATGAACGGGCGCGGCACCGCGTGGGTGCTGCCGTCCGCGGTGACCTGCCGCTCCTCCATCACCTCCAGCAGCGCCGACTGCGTCTTGGGAGAGGCCCGGTTGATCTCGTCGCCGAGCACGATGTTCGCGAAGACCGGGCCCGGCAGGAACTCGAACGCACCGGTGTTCTGCCGGTAGACGGTCACGCCGGTGATGTCCGAGGGCAGCAGGTCGGGCGTGAACTGCACCCGGTGCCAGTCGGCGTCCAGCGAGGCGGCAAGACACCGCGCCAGCGTCGTCTTGCCGGTCCCGGGCACGTCCTCGATCAGCAGATGCCCCTCCGAGAACAGGCACACCAGGGCCAGCTCGACGGTCTCGCGTTTGCCCTTGACGACCCGTTCGATGTTGTCGCCGAGCGCGTGGAAGCACTGGGCGAGCAGGGCCACGGACTCCTGGGAGGCCGCGGAATCGGTTCCAGCAGCAAGTGTTTGATGGTGTTCTAGTCGCACGACCAGACCTCCGGCGAGAATTTGCCCACTTTGTGCTTGGTGGTGCCGACCCACAGGTCGCTGATGTAGGCGGTCCCGCCCTTCCATTCGATGCGGTCCCAGACGTCGCTCTTCCACTTGTAGGTGTCGTGCGTCTCCATGGTGCCGTGGGTTTGGCAGATCACCTTCAGTCCGGGTGTCTGACCGGCCGGAATGCTTCCCCGGCGGGTGCCGCTGGTGGTGCTGGGCTCGCTGCGGACACCGACGTCGTCCCCGTCGTCGACGTTGTCGGCGACGTCGATGCTCTTCGTGTTCGACAGGTTCACCTGGTGGGCCACGCTGCCGCCCGAGCCGGCCGCGTTCCGGGCGGCGACCGTGAGGGTGTAGGTCCTGAAGTTCGTCAGGTTCCGCAGCCGGGCAGCGGTGTTGCGCCTGCTCCCGTCGGTGTCGGCACCTCCGCCGGTCACGGTGTAGGTGGTGCCCTCGCCCGCGTTGGCGGGTGCCCGCCACTTCAGATCGATGCCCTTGCCGCCCTGCGGGAAGTCCTCGGTGACCTGCTGCGGTCGGCCGGGCGCGACACAGGGGCGGGCGGGGCCGGAGCGGCCCGACTCGGCGGTCCGCCCGCCCGCGAACTCGGCCACCACGGTGAAGCGGTACTGCTTGTCGCAGGAGCCGCCCCGCACCTCGAAGGTGAACGGCCCGCTCGGACCGACCTTCCCGGGCACGACCCGCGCACCGGCGGGTGCGCCCCTGAGCCGGTATCCGGTCGGCTTGGTCCCGGAGGACGGTGCGAAGGAGACGCGGATGCTGCCGGCGCCCGACTCGGCCTGCGGGACGCCGGGCGGCCGGGGCTCCGCGGGTTCGTCCTCGGCGTCGTCCGGGGGCGGGGACTTCTTCCCGGGGGTCGGATCACCACCGCGCTCGCGGCCCGCCGGTTTCCGCGCGGGCGGGTCGGTGTCCGCCTGCGTGTCGTCCCGGCCCGGCCGCGACGGTGTCTCCGGCAGCGGGTCCCGCGCCGGATCGCGGCCGCCCCCGTCGCCGGTGCGGTCCTTCTCCCGGGGAGTGCGCCCCGAGGGCGCCCTGCTGTCGTACTTGTGCACCCGGTTGACGTGTCCGGAGGAGTTGATGACCACGGCGGTCGCGTTGTCCGCGTCGTTCACCCACAGCAGTCCGTCGCGGACGAACAGGCTCAGCTTCCCCGGCTTGCCGGTGACCTCGACCGGCTCGGTGAGCGCTGCCGCCTCGGTGTCGTACACCTTCAGCGTCCCGTTGCTCCGGTCGGGCACGTAGACCTTCGAGCCGAGTACCTGCGGCGTGCCGTACCGGTGGTCCGAGGAGCCCAGCGACGCGGTCAGCAGCGAACCCGTACGGGTGTTGACGAGCGCCATCCGGCCCGATTTGCGGGCCAGCACGGGCACCACGTCACCGGCGGTCGCCGAGGGGACCAGCACCGAACCGGACGGCTCCTCGGCGACACTGCTGGGCAGCTTGAACCGCATACCGCGTCCGGTCCGTTCGAGCAGCGTGACCGTCCCGCCCTTGGTGTCGGTCACCACGGGGCGGCCGTCGGCGAGGGTCATCAGCAGCGTGGCGGCCTTGCCGCTCCTGCCCGCCACCTCGATCCCGGGCGCCTTCCTGCCGTGCGGGAACGGTACGACCTCTCCCTTGCCGGGCACCGGCACCCACAGGGTGCCCTTCGGATCGGCCACCGCCTTGCCCAGCGGCCCCCTGCCGAGATCGACCGGGGCGCCGACCGGTGTGGTGCGCACCGGGTCGATGCGCTGCACCCGCGCCTTGACGGGGTCCACCAGATACGCGTACCGGCCGCCGGAGACCAGTTGCAGCCCCGCGCCGTAGCGCGCGGACTGCTCGACCGTGAGCTGCGCGGGGTCGATACGGACGAGCTTGCCGGTCTTCTCGTCCAGCACCAGCACCGTCTTGCCGTCCTGCGAGATCGAGACCGGGTGGTCGCCCATGCCGGGCAGCTTCACCTTGCCGTCCACGTCTCCGGTGAGGCCGTTGGCGTGCGCAGCCTCACCCGTGCGCGAACTGGTCAGCCAGGCACCGATGTCGGCCAGGTCGGGCACCGCTCCGGCCGAGCCCGAGCC
The DNA here is from genome assembly GCF_000280905.1 of Streptomyces sp. AA1529. Lineage (GTDB taxonomy): Bacteria > Actinomycetota > Actinomycetes > Streptomycetales > Streptomycetaceae > Streptomyces. Next base: position 40,299 of record NZ_ALAP01000002.1, read on the forward strand.
GACCACGACGGACGTGCCGACCAGCGCGCCCACCGAGCACAGCGCGATGTAGCCGGTCGTCCGGCGGCGGTCGGGGCGCACGGCCGCCCACGCGGCGGCCAGCAGCCCCCCGCACCGCCTGCGGAGCGCGGCGAATCCCCCGGGTCCGGGCGGCTCGCCGGGCCGCTGCGCCGCGTCGACCAGCCGACGCGGACGAAGCCCCGGCGTACGGTCCTCTTCGGAGCTCCCCCGAGCATCCGGCATCGCATCCTCCCCCCGTCACCTCCGCCCACTCCGAGCGGTGTGCCGCACTGTGCAGGTTAACCAACCGACGGGGCACGCGGTCAGCATCCGGCAGCGGGCTGTGACAGGAGTATGACCTCTCCGCCACGTAATCATCGCCCCCCGGCCGTCACCCTCCCCGCGCTGCGTCCCCGTGCGGCGCCCGCCGGTGCCTCCCTGGCGCGCGGCGCCGGCCGGGCAGGACGCTGCCGCGGCGGTCCGCGGGTGCCGGGCCCGCCGAACGCTCGGCCGAACGGACCGGTGGAGGAGACGGTTTGAGAGCATGACCGCCATGGGGCTGACCGAACACGCTTTCACCGTGCACGAAGGTGCCACCGGACCCGTCCTGGAGACCGAGCGGCTGCTGCTGCGCCCGCTGACGACGGACCACCTGGACTTCTTCGTCGAGCTGCACAGCGATCCCGAAGTCACCCGCTTCGTCCCCGCTTTCACCCGCGAACAGGCCCGCGAACGGCTCGCCGGGATCCAGCGGCAGTGGTCCGAGCGCGGCCACGGACTGTGCGCGGTGGAATCGAAGGAGACCGGCGCACTCCTCGGCCGCTGCGGCCTCAACCACTGGGAGGAGTTCGACGAGGTGGAGGCCGGATGGACGCTCCGGCGGTCCAGCTGGGGCCGCGGATACGCCACCGAGGCCGCCCGGGCCGTGGTGGAGTGGGGGCTGGAGACGCTGGACGTCCCCTACCTCACCGCCATGATCGCCCACGACAACACCGCTTCCCGCAAGGTCGCCGGGCGGCTGGGGTTCACGCCCGGGCGCGAGGACACCTTCCTGGGCCACCGCGTCACCGTCCATCTGCGGCACCGGTCCGGCGGCCTGCCCGGCCACCCGGCCGGATGACAGCGGTGCCCGCGGCGGACCCGCCGCTGCTGCGACTGGCGGGGGTGAGCCGCCGCTACGGCGAGCGGCAGGCCCTGCACCCGCTCGACCTGGAGGTGCGGGCGGGCACCTGCACCGCCCTGTTCGGCCACAACGGCTCGGGCAAGTCCACCTTGCTGCGGCTCGCCTGCGGACGGGACCGGCCGACCACCGGCACCGCCCTGTTCGACGGCACCCCGGTCGACGAGGACGACCCGCAGGTACGCGCCCGGGTGGCCGTCACGGGGGACACCGTCGCCTGCTATCCGGACCTGACCGTCCGCGACCACCTGGAACTGGTCGCCGTGGCACACGGAGTGGCCGACCCCCGTCCGTGGATCGACCAGGTACTGGCCGACCGGCGGCTCACCGACCACGCCGACCAGCTCCCCTCCGCGCTCTCCTCCGGCCAGACCCAGGCACTGCACCTGGCCGCCGCGCTCGTCCGCCCGCGGGACCTGCTCGTCCTGGACGAGCCCGAGCAGCGTCTGGACCCGGCGTCCCGCACCCGCCTCGGCGCGCTGCTGCGCGGCGAGACCGACGACGGCGTCGCGGTGCTGCTCGCCACCCACCAGGCCGAACTCGTGCACGCCGTCGCCGACCACGTGGTCGTCCTCGAGGACGGCAGGGTCGTCGCCGAGGGCGGCCCCGACGTGCTGGACGAGGCGGCCGCGCACCCCCGCGGCGGCCCCCGATGAGCAGCCTCGCCCCGCGCGACCGGGCGGAGCCGGCCGGCGAGGACGGTGCCGGTTCCACCGGCGCCGCGTGGACGGCCGCCGACGACCGGACGTCCGAGACCCTCGACCTGCTGCGCGGCAAGCGCCGGGCCCACCGCAGCCGGCGCAACCGAGACCTGGCCGTCACCGGTTACGCCGTGCTGCTGATGGCCGTCGGGTACGGCGGCACCCTGGGGTACCGCCTCGTCCGGCGACTCGAACGGCTCACCGCACAGGACGCCACCGCAGAGGCGGTGCGCAGCGCCCTGCCCGCCGTGCTGATGCTGCCGGCCTGCGCCCTCGCGCTGCTCGCCGTGCGGGACGCGTTGTGGCGCGGCCCGGTGCTGGTGCCCCGCTGCGACCTGGACTGGCTGCTGGCCCACCCGGTGCGCCGCAGCCGGGTGCTGCTGCCCGCGTTCCGGCTCTCCGCGGCCCTGACGGCCGCCGCGGGAGCGCTGTGTGCGATCGGCGGTGCCGTGCTGCTGCGGCTGAGCGGACTCGCCGAACTCGGGCCCGCACTGGCGCTGTGCCTGCCCGGCGGGGTCTGCCTGCCGCTGCTGGCCTGCGCGCTCGCCCTCCGCGTGGAGCGCGACGACGGTGCGGCCCGCCGGGCGCGCGCACTGACCCCGTACGCCGTACTGCTGCTGCTCCTGCTCGTCCTGCAGGCGGTGTGCGCGGCGCGGGGCAGCCGGTCGGCCCTCCTGGAGACGGTCGAACTGTGGTCCGGCCCCTGGGGCTGGGCCGCGCAACCGGTCCTGCACGCGGCGGGCGTGCGCGCAGCGGGATGGCCCTGGGCCCTCGCGCTGCTGGCCACCGTTACCGCCGCCGCGCTCGGCCACGCACTCCGGTCGGTCGGAGCGCTCCCCACCCGGCGGCTGCGGGCGCGCGCCGCCACCGCGGCGACCGTCGCCTCGGTGCTGTGGTCGGCCGAACTGCGCGCGGCCAAGCTCGCCGTCGACGCAGCCCTCGCGGATGGTGCCTCCGGCAGCCTGCGCCGGCTGCCCCTGCCGCGCTCGCCCCGGCTCGTTGTCGTGCGGCGGGACGCGATGGCCCTGCTGCGCGCTCCGGGGCGGGTGGTGAGCGCCGCACTGTGGACCGCGGCGGCGTCGGGCGCCGCGGGGCTCGCGGTGGCGTCGGCGGGCGCCGGGCGCATCGCCGCGCTCGCGATGGCGCTGGCGCTCGGCTGGTTCGCGGTGGGACGGCTCGCGGAGACCGCGCGACTGGAGGCGGACGACACCCGGCGCTCCTCCTGGTCGCCGTTCCGCCTCGGCAGCCTGATGCTGCAGCACGCGATCACGCCCGCGGTGGTCGGCGCGGTGCTCGCCCTCGCGGCGGCGGTTCCCTTCGCGCTGCGGGGCGGCGAGTGGGCGCTGCTGCTGATGCCGCTGTGCGCCCCGCCGTTCGCCGCCGCCGCGGTGCTGGCCGCGGTGCGCGGTCCCGTGCGGACTGAACTGCTCTCCCTGGGGCTGGTGACGCCTGCGGGGGACGCCAGCGTCTTCGTCTTCCTCTTCTGGTACGCGGCACCGTTCCTCGCCGCGGTCGCCCCGCTCACCGCCGGGCTCGCATCGAGCGGCGTCCTCGACCCGGGGGCGCGGGCACCGGACCTGGTGCGTCCGGTGGCGACAGCGGTCGGGCTCAGCTGCGCCCTGCTGTTCGCCGCCGCGCGGGGCGCCGCGAAGCTGCGCCGCCCGGCGCCCTGAGCGGCCCGCTCACTCCTCCTCGGGCGCGGGCAGGATCTGCCGCAGCAGCCCGCGCGGATGTCCGCGGCGGCGCCACTCCCGGGGATAACCGATGGAGACCTCCTCGAAGCGGACCCCGTCGTGCCATGTGGTCCGGGGGATGTGGAGGTGGCCGTAGACGGCGGCGGCCACGTTGTAGCGCGTGTGCCAGTCGGCCGTCAGCTCCGTGCCGCACCACTGCGCGAACTCCGGATACCACATCACGTCCGTCGGCTCCCGCACCAGCGGCCAGTGGCTGACCAGGACCAGCGGGGTGCCGGGGTCGAGGGCGTCCAGCCGCTTCTCCGTCGCGGCCACCCGGTCCCGGCACCAGTCGTCGACGGCCGGATACGGGTCCGGGTGCAGCAGGTACTCGTCCGTGCAGACGACGCCGGAGGCGTGCGCTGCGGCCAGCGACTCCTCCTTGGTGTGCGTCCCCGGGGCCCGGAAGGTGTAGTCGTACAGCTGGAAGACCGGCGCGATCACCACCTCGCCCGCCGGCCCGGCCCAGCGCGGGTAGGGGTCCTCGGGCGTCAGCACGCCCACCGCACGGCACATCTCGACCAGTTGCGCGTACCGTTCGGCGCCCCTGGACTGCACGGAATCGCCGTGCGGAGTCCACAGCTCGTGGTTGCCCGGTGTCCACACCACGCGCGCGAACCGGCCGGCGAGCAGCCGCAGCGCCCACTCCACCTCGTCGAACCGCTCGGCCACGTCCCCGGCGACGATCAGCCAGTCCTCGTCGGTGTGCGGGCGCAGCGACTCGGTGACGGGCTTGTTGGCCGTCATCCCCACGTGCAGATCGCTGACTGCCAGCAGCCGACCCCGGCCGGATGTCATGCGGCTCCCCCCTGCGTGTCCCGCTGTGTCCCCCGCTGCGTCCCGCTTCGTCCCTCAGCGGACTCCTGGGCGCAGCGCCGCGGCGCTGCCGCCGCTCCGTCCGCACCGACCCTAACGTCCGCCGCCGACGAGCGCTGCGGACGGGACGCAACGGGCGGCGTACGACGGCGCGTCGGCGGGGACTGTGCGGCCTCACTCCTCCGGGGGATCCTCGCGCGGGTTCGGCCTGGCGGCGGCGACACCGGGCCGGACCGCCCGGGCACGGTCCGCCGGGGAGATCCGCCGCAGGGTGAGGACGGCGAGGTCGTCCTGCTGGTAGGGATGGGAGAAGGCGCGCACGTCGTCGCGCAGCGCGCGGGCCAGCTCCCCGCCGGTCGTGTCCGCGGCGGCTCCCGCGGGCCCCACCAGGGCGGCGAGCCGCTCGGCCAGCGGATAGAAGGCACCGTGCCCGTCCCGGGCCTCGGACAGCCCGTCGGTGTACAGCAGCATGGTCGAGTCCGGGGGGAAGCAGACGCCCGCCGCGGAGCGCTCCTCGCGCACCAGCGACGCCAGCCCCAGCGGTACGCCCGTCGCACCGAGCCGCACAGCGTCGGGCGGCAGTGCGTCCCGGACCAGGAACGGTGTCAGGTGGCCGCAGTTGACCACCTGCGCCGTACCCCGGTCCAGCGGGTCGATCGAGACGACCAGGGCCGTGACGAACCGTTCGGCCTCACCCGAGTGGCGTGCGTAGGCGTTGTGCCGGACCACGGACGTCTCCAGCGCGCCGACCAGTCCGGTCAGCGCCGGCTCGCGGTGCGCGGCCTCCCGGAACCCGCCCAGCACGGCGAACGCCACACCCACCGCGGAGAGCCCCTTGCCCTGCACGTCGCCGATCAGCACCCGGGTGCCGTAGGGGGTGTCGGCCACGTCGTAGATGTCGCCGCCGAACAGCTTGTCCTCCTGCAGCGGCTCGAAGATCCCGTCCACCCGCACCTGGGACGTGAACTCGGGCAGCGGGTGCAGGATGTGCTGCTGGATGACGGCGGCGGTCGAGCGCAGCCGCAGCAGTTCGGTGTCCCGGGCGATCCGCCAGCGCGCCCCGAAGACCGCCAGCACGGCGAACAGCAGGGTGAGCACGAGCGTGATGGCGTCGTCCAGATGGTAGCCCGGGTTGCGGGCCACCGAGATGGCTCCTCCCGCCGTGGCCCAGACGGAGGCGGCCTGGGTCTGCCGTACGGTGCCCACGCTCGCCGCGATGGCGGGGAGGAAGATCAGCAGACCGACCAGGCGCGTCTCGGATCCGGCCAGGAAGCTGAGCCCGAAGACCAGCAGGGTGAGACCGAGGACCCAGGCCAGGAAGGCCGGGGTGGAGAGCGCTTTGGGCTGCGGGTGCCCCAGGGCGCGCTGCGCCTGATCGGGGGACTGCTGCGGCCGCGGTCCGGCCTGCTGCTGTTCCATGGCCCGTTCCTAGGGTGCGATGCGGCGAGGGTCTGCTGTGCGACCCTCCATCCTCACCCGCGTACGGCCCGCCGCCCGCCGCGACACCGCGTACGAGGCCCTCGGGTCAGGAGTCCCTGCCCTCGGGATCCCGCGGGAAGTGCGGGTTGTGGTCCTTCTGCCACGAGGTCTCCAGCGGCTCCGGACTGTGCAGCGGGATCTCCGGGCCGGCGCCGCCGGTGGGAGGCCAGTCCGGACGCTGGTCGGCGGGGAGGGAGCGGAGGGCCTCGCTGACGCTGGAGAACACCGGCAGCATCTCGGTGCTGCCGGTGAGCGCGAGCACCGCCGCGAGCCGCCGCCCCACACAGGCCAGCAGCAGGCTGCCGTCCCGGCGCTGCAGCAGCCAGCGCAGCGCGAGCAGGCAGTTGAGCCCCCGCGAGTCGCAGAAGACCAGCGCGGTGACGTCCAGCACCAGATGGCGGTAGCCGCTGGTGACCACGGCACCGATGCGGTCCAGGTAGAACTGTTCGGACCCCTGGTCCAGTTCGCCGCTGAAGCGGAGCACCGCGCACTCGTCCTTGACGGTCAGCGGCGTGATGGCCAGACGGTCGTTCTCCCGCGACCTCAATCGGCCTCCGTCCCCCGGCACGGAGCCGGTGCTCTGCGGATCCGCCCAGGCGCGGATCCGCGGATTCCGAGTATTCCAAAGCCGGTGCCCTGCGAGGCCGCCCGTGCCCCTCACCCGCCCGCGCCTCTCACCCGCCAGTGCCTCTTCTGCACCAGTGATCGTACGTGCTGCCACCGGGCGCGAGAGCCGCTTCGCGCGGGACCGGCGGCCGTTTCCCCTGGTAACCCGCGGCGCGAGCGGTCGGCATCGGCGGAGCTCCCGTCGCGGAAAAGATCGCCTGCGGTCTCCCGTAATGGTCTGACCTTTCCTCGTCCGCGCTCTTCGCGCCGGATGATGCATGAAGACGAAGGCCCCGGGTAACTGACCCTGCAGCCGTTCGAGCGTTCACATGGGGGACCGTTCGACGGCGGTGGGTATTCACGCAGAGCGCGGTACCCCGTTGGCAGAGGAAAGACCCCCACATTCGCGGGTCGGGCTGCTTTCGGCGGCAACACCCCGCGGAGACGGGAGACAAGCATGGAACAGGCAGCGGCCCTCCGGGACGAAGAGGGTGTGACAGCGGACACAGCTCGGACGCGGTATTTGCGCAGCAGTTTCCAGGCGCGCGGGATCACGCGGAATTTCCTGGCCACGGTCTCGCCCCCGCCCTCGTCCGACGCCGTGGAGACCGTCCTGTTGGTCGTGTCCGAGCTGGTGACCAACGCGCTTCGGCACGGCCGGGGGGTCCGGGACTTCCGGCTGAGTGCCGGGCACGACTCCGTCACGGTCGAGGTCGCCGATTCCAGTCCGGTGCTTCCCCGGGACCGCAGCCCGCAGGATTTCGCCGAGGCGGAAGGCGGCGGTTTCGGCTGGCCCATCGTCTGCCGTCTGGCCCGCGACCTCACCATTCGGCTGCACCCCGACACCGGAAAGATCATCCGTGCGAATATCCCGCTGTAGCGGCGCGTCGAACGCTGCGGCGGACGGCGAACTCCCTTATCGGAAAAGCGTGTTCCCGTCTCGACGCTGAGAAGGAATGGGTGGCCCGCGGGGCCGGGCCGGGGTCCGGGAAATCGAGCGGCCCGGAAGCCGTATTGAGCCGCGAATGCGCGGCAGCACCCCGGCCGCGGTGACACCGGACGGACACTCCGCGCAGCGGCGGCCTCCCCGCGCCCGCGCTGTCGCTCCCCGCGCCCGCGCTGTCGTCGCGCGCCTCCGTGCCCCCTCGGTCCCCGGTCCGTTCCCGCACCCCGGGCGACGGCGCGGTTCGCAGGTACGGGACGGTTCGCGTCCCCTCCCGGCATCGGGACGCCCGGTGCCGCCGCCCGGACGCCGTCCAGGAGCCCGCCGGGCCCGCACCGCCCGGGGCCCGCACTCCTCGTGCCTGCTCCGCCGAATTCGTGCTCTGCCGGGTTCCCGCTCCGCCGAAGGGCGCGCCACCGCCTCCGGCGGATTCCACGCGCCCCCTCGCCCAGGCGGAGCGCACACGTGCCGAGGCCCGCCGAGTGCGCGCCTCCCCGCCCGGCGCGCGCACCGGCCCCGCTCCGCCCCGCCGCCCTGTGTCGTCACGTGCCTCCCCCTGCCTCCCCCTGCCTCCCCCTGTCGCGCCCTGCCGCCCCTTGCGCCCCCGCGTGCTTCCCGCCGGGGCCGCCGAGTGGGAGTCACCGCAGCGGAGGGTGGGAAAGCCGATTACTGAGAGCGCACCATTCCTAAAGGCTTCGCGCTGCATGGCGCGCCTGGGCCGGAGAAAGGAGAACCCGCTCCGGTATGACGACTTACGACCTCTCTGACGTCCCTGCCGCCGCACCCTCCCTGCTGGCGTACGCGCATGAGCGGACCGAACCCGTACTCAGGGAGGCCGTCGCAGCACTCCAACCCGAGCTGCGGCGGGTCTGCGGCTACCACTTCGGCTGGACCAGGCCGGACGGCAGCCCCACCTACGGCGTCACCCCGGGCCCGTATCCGCACGCGGCGCTCGCCCTGCACGCGGCGGGCGCGGGCGAGCCGGAACGGAACGGCGGAGCGCCGGAGACCTCCACGGCCGCGGCACTGCCGGGGGCCGCGGCCGTGGAACTCGTCCACAACTGGGCCGTGCTGCACGACGACGTGATGGACGGGGAAGCGCTGCGGCGGGGCCGTTCAGCCGTGTGGGCCGTCTACGGCACCGGTTGGGCCGTGCTGGCCGGGGACGCCCTGCTGGGCGCCGCCACCCGCTGCCTGCTGGCGTCCGGGCAGCCGGACGGCACCCGGGCGGCGGAAGGGACGCAGCTGTCCGCGGCCCGGGACGCGGCCGCCGAGGCGGAGATACTGGAGAACGACGAGGCGGTGGGGGAGGAGCGGGCCGCCGTACTGCGCTTGCTGTCCCGGACGACGTCGCGGCTGATCAGCGGCCGCTCGGCCGAACTGGCGCTGCGCCGCCGGGCCCCGGAGGGGATCAGCGTGGCGGAGTACGCGGCGGTCGCGGCGGCCCGCACCAGCTCGCTGCTGGAGTGCGCGCTGGCGGCGGGGGCGCTGCTGGGCGGCGCGGAGGAGCGGGTCGTCGAGGCGCTGACGCGGGCGGGCCACCATCTGGGGGTGGCCGCACAGGCGGAGCGCGACATCGAGGACCTCTGGTCGGGGACCGCGCTGAGCGGCCGGCCGGTGATGAGCGGCTTACGCGAGGGCGGTCCGAGCCTTCCGCTGATCACCGCGCTGCGTGCGGTCAACCCGGCCGCTCGCACTCTCGCCCGGTCGCTGGGCGGCGGCCCCGCCTGTCCGCCGCCCCCGGACGAGCTCGCCGACCTCATCGAGACCGCGGGCGGACGCGCCGCCGCGCACGAGATCTCGGCCTGGCAGCTTGCCGAGGCGTACGCGCAGTTGGACAAGGCCTCGCTGCCTGCCGCCTCGCACACGGCGCTCCGCGCACTCTTCCGGCACACCGTCACCCGCTCCTGAGCCGGGCCGCCGACCGGCCCAGTACGACGAAGGCCGCGGGCCGCGACCGACATGCAGAGGGGGACGAGCAGCGGAGCGGCCGTCGGCTGGTCCACCGTGGACCAGCCGACGGCCGCCCCGCTGCGCTGCCGGTGCGCGGGTGTCCTGGCGCGCGGCACGGAGGGCGGTCGCGGAAGCCTCCTGGGGGCGCCGGCGGAGGGCGTCCGAGCTGTGCATTGTCGATCGCGGCCAGGGCGGTGCGCCTCGTCGGCGACGAGGATCGACGACTGCCTCGAACGAGTGACCGGGTGGATCTTGTGGGCCGTTCGGCGGTGGAAGCGGTGTCGCTGCGTGGCAGCGGGGACGAGTGACGAAGTCAGTTAATAGGACTTATATGACTTTCTCGTCATGGAGGAGAGCCCATGCCCGCTGCCCACCCTGCTCCCGACCGTGCTCCCCACCATCCCCCGGACGCCCGCCGCGACCCGTGGTCCGCGGCCACGCGCCGCCCCTCGCCGCCCCCGGACGCGCGGCGTCCTCCACCGGACCACGGCGGCGCTCGCCCTCGCAGCCCTGGTCGGCGGCGCGGCAGGGTGCGGACAGACCGGAGGGGGCTCCGGACGGGGCGGAGGACCGGCCGGGCACGGCAGCGCAGAGCAGGCGGAGCGGGTGCGCGGCGGACGGGCCCCACACGGCTTCTCGCTGTTCGCCACCGGCGACCTGCTCGTCCACGACTCGCTCATCCGGCAGGCGCGTGCGGACGCGGGCGGCTCGGGGTACGACTTCGGGCGCATGCTCGCGGCCGCGAAACCGTCGGCCCGAGAAGCCGATCTGGCGATCTGCCACATGGAGACCGTCTACGGCCCGGACGACGGCCCCTTCACCGGCTACCCGCTCTTCCAGACGCCGCCGCAGCTCGCCCGCTCCGTCAAGGACGCGGGCTACGACTCCTGTTCGACCGGCTCCAATCACACCTTGGACGACAGCGCGGACGGGGTGAACCGCACCCTCGACGCCATGGACAGCGTCGGTCTCCGGCACGCGGGGTCGGCACGGTCGGCCCGCGAGGGCCACCGCCCCACGATGCTGCGGGCCGGCGGCGCGAAGGTGGCGCAGCTCTCCTACACGTACGGCACCAACGGCATCTCCCTGCCGGAGAACAAGCCGTGGCTCGTCAACCTCATCGACCCCGAGCGCATCATCCGGGATGCCCGGGCAGCCCGCCGCGCGGGCGCCGACGTGGTGGTGGCCAGCATGCACTGGGGCACCGAGTGGCAGCAGGAACCCGACGGACTCCAGCGCTCCCTGGCCAGGAAGCTGACGGCCGCGCGCTCCGGCGGACGGCGCGACATCGACCTGATCCTGGGCACCCACGCCCACGTCCCCCAGGCGTACGAGAAGGTCAACGGGACGTGGGTCGTCTACGGCATGGGCGACCAGATCGCCGGCAAGATGAACGACCCGCGCGGCAGCATGGGCACCGCAGCGCGCTTCCGCTTCGTGCCACCCGAGGACGACCGCGGCGCGGCCGCCTGGACCGTGCGGAAGGCCGAGTTCACCCCGTTCATGATGAAGACCTCGCCCCGCCACACCCTCGTCAACCTCGCCTCGAAGGCCAGCCGGAGCGCGGGCGACCCGGCCCAGGACGAGGCGTACGCGGCCATCCGCGAGGCGGTCTTCAGCCGGGGAGCCGCGAAGGACGGGCTGCGCATGGCCCCCTGACGGCGCAACGGCTGCGGAACGGCCGTGCGGGGGAGGGGGGCCGTGGGCGGGGTGCGGGCCCCGCCCACGGTTCGGGAGGCTACCGGCCGGGGAAGCCCCCGGGTCCTGCCGGTCCTGCCGGTGCCCCCGGTCCTCCCGGGTTCGCAGCAGCGGCACGGCGCCGGCCCGTCCGGCTGATCACCACGGCACCGATCACCATCAGCAGTCCGACGCCCGCCACCGAGGAGCCGATGGCCAGCGGCGCCGTCTCCATCGGCGGGTGCTGGGTGGGCTTCACGCCGTTCGGCGGGGTCAGGAACTTCTTGTCCTTGTACGCGGTGGCGGCCGCGCCGTCGGCGGGCGGATCACCGGCGGCGCGCACGGCCGCGGCCGCGTCGATCGTCCCGTGGCCCACCCTCGGGTCGTAGCCGCCCGGCGGGTGGTGGGCCGTGTCGGTGAGGATGGCGCGGACCTGGGAGGGCTTGAGTTCGTGGTCCTTGCCGAGCATCAGTGCCACCACACCGGAGGTGAGGGCCGCCGCGGGCGAGGTGCCGTTGACGGGCGCGTAGCCGCCGGTGTTCTTCGCGCTGACGATCCCCACGCCGGGAGCCGCGACGCTGTTGTACGTCCGGACCGTGGAGAAGCCGGCCCGGCTGCCGCCCTGCGCGACGGCGGCCACCGCGATCACCCCCGGGTAGCCGGCCGGGTAGGACGACTCGTTGAAGACGTCGCCGTCGTTGCCCGCCGAGGCCACCACGGTCACCCCCTGGTAGGCGGCGTGTGCCAGTGCCTTGGTCTCCTCCTCGTCGAACGAGGACCCGAAGGTGTCGCCGCCCAGTGACATGGAGATGACGTCGGCACCGTGGTCGACCGCGTAGGTGATGCCCTGGGCGACCGGGCTGGGGCCGGTCTTCCAGTCACCGACGTCGTGCTCCTTCTTGTCGTCGATCACCCGCACCGACAGGATGTCCGCCTCGGGGGCGACCTTGAGCACGTCGGAGGCCATGGCCGTGCCGTGGCCTCCCCAGCGCGGATCGCCGGAGTGGAGTCCGTCCTTGAGGAAGTCGGGCCCGGTGGTGACCTTGCCGGCCAGGGCCGGGTGGTCCTCCTCGACGCCGCTGTCCAGCACGGCGACCTTCACCCCGTCGCCTTGCGAGGCGCGCTGGGCCGAGGACAGCCCGAGCGCTCCCGCCTCCCAACTGGCAGGGGTGTCGGCCCGGGCGGGGGCCGCGGTGGCCGCGCACAGCAGCGCGCTCAGTCCGGCAGCGGCGACCGCGGTGCCGATGCGCCGACGCGTCATGACGTCTCCTCCATCAGCAGGTCACCGATGTGCAGGGACAGGTCGTGGGCGAGTGTCTCGGCCGCTTCCCGCCAGGGCATCCGGTCCGACTTGGCGTCGTGCTCGGTGCGGCCCCACTGCCCGGGCAGCCGGCCCGCCTTGCGGCCGTCCGCCGATCCGGCCGAGGCCGCGATGGCATACGGCAGATACAGACCGCCCGCCTGCATCCCGTCCGAGCCGTTGCGCCGGGAGTCCTTCCAGCCGGCGGCCACCGTGTCGGGGACGGGGAGCGCCTTGACCCCGTGGCTCTCGGTGCGTTTGTCCCGCTCCGCGTCGAAGAAGGTACCCATCCCCTCCTCGGGGTCCTCGACCTCGGGCAGGACGATCAGTGCCACGGTGGCGACGAAGTTGCCCGTGGGGTCGGCGTAGGTGGCCCGCAGCACCGCCTTGCAGCCGCGCTTCTCGGCCTCGGCCGCCAGCGTCCCGGTCAGCGCGTCGGCACAGCCGGTCTGCTCGGATATGCCCAGCCGGTGCCATTCGGCGCTCTTGGGGTCGTCCGCTTCCGACTGGGCGTCCGCCTTCGGCCCCAGTGTCTTGGGGAAGAGCTTGTCCACCGGTTCGTTGCGCCACATGGCCGGTCCGTAGCCGGTGCGGTTGGAGACGTCCTGCTGCGCGTTGGAGACGGTGTGCGCCGCCAGTGCGCCGCCCGCGAGGAGTGCCAGGGCGCCGACGACGCCGAGGAACGCGGTGAGGCAGGTGCGACCGGTGTTCTTCTTGGGCGGCGGGAGCGGCATACCCGGCTGCATCCCGGCTCCTGGCGGTCCGCCGCCGGGCATCCCCGACGGCGGCATGCCCGGCGGCGGTCCCGGCACGCCGTGCGGGGCCGGGCCGCCCTGCGGGGAGGGGCCACCCTGGCCCGGAGGCATGCCGGGTGGCCCCGGTATGCCGGGCGGACCCGGCGGCGGACCCGGCGGCGGGCCGGGCGGCATCGCGGGCGGCGGGCCCGGCTGCCGCCCGTAGCCCCCGGCACTGCCCGGGGGCTCGGGTGGGCTCGGGTAGGACATGGCTCCCCTCCTCGGCGATCGGCACCCCTGAGCGCGGGTGCAGAGCAGCGGGGGGAGACGTCTGCGCTCACTGATTTAACGCGCGTGCCCCCGCGTTTGCGTAGCAGACCCTATCGGCCGTTCCTGGGCCGGAAGCTCTGTCTCCGGTCTCGTCTGTGTCACAGAACTGCAGGTCAGAACAGTTCAGGACATACCAGCCCGTGGGCGGGGGAGGAGGGCCGCACCGATCGCACCGGAAGGCCCGCCGTATCGGTTCGCCCGTGCCCTCAGACCGGCTGGAACGCCTCGGCGGCGCTGTCCTGGCGGGCCGCTGACGGAGCCTGCTCGTCCTCGGGGACGGCGATGACCCAGCGGGTCCGCCGGCGCGGGCGCAGATAGCACGCCCAGTAGGCGACGGCGACCAGGACGATGCCGCCGGTGACGGCGAGACTCTCCGGGCTCTGCCGGAACAGGACCCACAGCAGCACCGCCATCAGCAGCGCGGGGAGCACCGGCCACAGCGGCATGCGCCAGGCGGCCCGGTGCTTGAACTCCGCGCGCCGGGCCGCGAGAGCGCCGAGCGCGACGAAGACGTACATGCCTGCCACCGCGACGCCGGTGACCTCGCTCAGCATCTCCAGGTCGACGAAGCACAGCAGCGCACCGGGTACGCCGACCACGAGAGTGGCCACCCAGGGGGAGCCGAAGCGCCTGCCGAGCCGGGAGAAGGCGCGGTTGACCGGCGCGGGCCAGGCGGAGTCCCGGGCGGAGGCGAAGACCACCCGCGAGTTCTGGATGACCATGACGATGGCGGCGTTGATGATCGCCAACGCGATGCACAGGCTGATGAACGTCCCGACGGCCGAATTGCTCCAGCCCCGGACCATGCCCGCGATGTCGCCACCGGCGAGGGCGTGCAGATCCGGTGCGCCCAGGGTGATGGCGACGACCGGGACGATGACCACCGTGAACCCGAGCGCGAGAGTCCACAGCACGGTGCGGGCCACGGTGCGCCGCGGGTTCTCCATCTCCTCGGCCAGGTACACGGCGGTCGAGAAACCCTGCAGGATGAAGAGCGCGGTGGCGAGCCCGGCGACGATCAGCCCGGCCGTGACCGGCGCGGTGTGACCGTCCCCGCCGTCCATGACCGGGTGCACCAGTACCGCGGCGGAGCGGCGGGTGTGGGTGAAGCCCAGCACGGCGACGACGGCGGCGCCCACCACCTCCAGGGCGAGGAAGACGCCGGTGATCCAGGCGTTGGCCCGCAGGTCCAGCAGCCCCATGGCGGTGGACAGCAGCATCACGGCGGCCGCGGCGAACCGCGGATCGAGGTGCACGAGGGGCGCGAGGTAGTCGGCGGTGCCCAGCGCGATGATCGGCGGCACGATCATGACGACGGTCAGCGACAGGACGAACACCAGCCAGCCGGCCAGCCTCCCCAGCAGGGTGCCGACCATCGCGTACTCGCCGCCCGAGCTGGGGATCAGGGTGCCCAGCTCGGAGTAGGTGAAGGCGACGCCGACGCACAGCAGGGCCGCGACGGTGAGGGCGAGCGCGGTCCCGGTGCCCAGCGTGCCGAACGAGTCCGGCACGATCACGAACAGGGACGAGGCGGGGGTCAGACAGGACAGGGTGAGCAGCGTGCCGCCCACGACGCCGATGGAGCGGGTGAGCCGCGGCCTGCTGTTCGCCTCGCGCGTGTCGGTCATGCTGTTCCGTTCGTACCGTGCGTACTGGGCGGGGTGCGCTGTCGCCTCCGGTGGCGCACCGTGCGGCGGTGCGGAAGCGGCGGTGCCGGAACGCGATCCGGTCGCCGCATACAAGCCCCTGCGGCAAACCGGAGTCAAGACCTCCACTCGACGGAATCCGTTGCCCAAACGGCCTCATGGGGTCTTTTACGGTTGCGGGACGCGTCCTGTGCGGCCGATTCCTGCTTACGAGGAAACCGCAGCGACGATTCTCGAATTCTCGGCCCCGCACCCCCGCGCAGCCTGCGCCGTCTCAGGATGCGGCCGGCCGGCCGATCCCGGGGCCCGCGGAAGGGCAGCGGGAGGCGGGAGGCGGGAAATGGTCAGTCCGCGCGCGGCAGGCCGAACGCCTCCACGATGCGCTGCGCCGCCAGCGTCGCCGTCAGCCCGCCCTCGCGGACCTGCTCCTCCAGCAGCGGTGCCAGCCGCCGCACTTCCGGGTGCTGTTCGAGACGGCTGAGCAGATCGTCCCGGACCATCGACCACACCCACTCGACCTGCTGGTCGCGGCGCTTGGCGGCCAGCTCCCCGGTCGACTCCAGCACCGCGCGGTGCCGCTCCAACCGCTCCCACACCTCGGCCAGCCCGGTGCCCTCACGTCCGCTGCAGGTGAGAACCGGCGCGGTCCAGGCCGCGTCGGAAGCCCGCATCAGCCGCAGCGCACCCGCCAGCTCGCGGGCCGCCGAGCGGGCGTCCCGCTCGTGCGGGCCGTCCGCCTTGTTGACGGCCAGTACGTCGGCGATCTCCAGGACGCCCTTCTTGATGCCCTGGAGCTGGTCGCCGGTACGGGCCAGGGACAGCAGCAGGAAGGAGTCGACCATCTGCGCGACGGTCGCCTCCGACTGGCCGACGCCGACCGTCTCCACCAGCACGACGTCGTAGCCGGCGGCCTCCATCACCAGCATCGTCTCGCGAGTGGCCTTGGCGACCCCGCCCAGCGTCCCCGCGGTGGGGGAGGGGCGCACGAAGGCGTCGGGGTTGACCGCGAGACGCTCCATCCGGGTCTTGTCGCCCAGGATGGAGCCGCCCGTGCGGGTGGAGGAGGGGTCGACCGCCAGCACCGCCACCCGGTGGCCGCGCTCGGTCAGCAGAGTGCCCAGCGCGTCGATGAACGTCGACTTGCCGACCCCGGGCACCCCGCTGATCCCCACCCGCCGGGCGCCGCCCGCATGCGGCAGCAGCACCGTCAGCAACTGCTGGGCCAGCTCCCGGTGATCGGCCCGGCGCGACTCCACCAGCGTGATCGCCCGGGCGATGTACGCGCGGGAGCCCGCCAGCACGCCCTCGGCATAGCTGTCGATGTCGATCGCCCGCGGCATCCGCTCAGCCCTCACGGCCCTCGGCGGCGTCCCGGCCCGGTTCGCTCCCGCCCGGCTCGCCCGCACCCGGCTCCGCGGGGTGGCCCAGCTCGGCGGCCAGCTTGCGCACCAGGTCGTAGGCCGCGTCGGGGATGACCGTGCCGGGCGGGAAGACGGCCGTCGCGCCGGCCTCGTGCAGCGCCGCCACGTCGGCGGGCGGAATCACCCCGCCGACGACGATCATGATGTCGTCCCGGCCCGCCGCCGCGAGCTCCTCGCGCAGCGCCGGGACCAGCGTGAGGTGACCGGCCGCCAGCGAGGAGACGCCCACGATGTGCGCGTCCGCCTCGACCGCCTGCCGCGCCACCTCCGCCGGAGTCTGGAACAGCGGGCCGACGTCGACGTCGAACCCCAGGTCGGCGAAGGCGGTGGCGATCACCTTCTGTCCGCGGTCGTGGCCGTCCTGCCCCATCTTGGCCACCAGCAGCCGCGGCCTGCGGCCCTCCGCCTCCTCGAAGGCGTCCACCAGCTCGCGGGTGCGGGTCAGGGACGACGACACTCCGGCCTCCTCGCGGTACACACCGGAAATCGTACGGATCTGGCCCGCGTGCCGCCCGTACACCTTCTCCAACGCGTCCGAGATCTCCCCGACGGTGGCCATGGCCCGCGCCGCGTCCACCGCGAGCGCCAGCAGGTTGTTCTCCAGACCCGGCCCCGAAGCGGCCCCGGCGGCCCGGGTGAGCGCCTCCAGAGCCGCCCCGCAGGCCGCCTCGTCCCGTTCGGCGCGCAGCCGCCGCAGCTTCTCGACCTGCTGGGCCCGCACCGCCGAGTTGTCGACCTTCAGCACGTCGATCTGCTCGTCGTCGACCGCCCGGTACTTGTTGACCCCGATCACCGGCTGCCGGCCGGAGTCGATCCGGGCCTGGGTGCGCGCCGCCGCCTCCTCGACGCGCAGCTTGGGAATGCCCGCGTCGATGGCCTTGGCCATCCCGCCCGCGGCCTCGACCTCCTCGATGTGCTGCCACGCCCGGCGCGCCAGGTCGTGGGTGAGCCGCTCCACATAGGCGCTGCCGCCCCACGGATCGATCACCCGGCAGGTGCCCGACTCCTGCTGCAACAGGAGCTGCGTGTTCCGGGCGATCCGCGCGGAGAAGTCCGTCGGCAGCGCCAGCGCCTCGTCCAGCGCGTTGGTGTGCAGCGACTGGGTGTGCCCCTGGGTCGCCGCCATCGCCTCGACACAGGTACGGGTGACGTTGTTGAACACGTCCTGCGCCGTCAGCGACCAGCCGGAGGTCTGCGAGTGGGTGCGCAGCGAGAGCGACTTGGGGTTCTGCGGGCCGAACCGCGAGACCAGCTTCGCCCACAGCAGCCGCGCCGCGCGCAGCTTGGCGACCTCCATGAAGAAGTTCATGCCGATCGCCCAGAAGAACGACAGCCGCGGTGCGAACGCGTCCACGTCCATCCCCGCCGCCATCCCGGCGCGCAGGTACTCCACCCCGTCCGCCAGGGTGTAGGCCAGCTCCAGATCCGCCGTCGCCCCGGCCTCCTGGATGTGGTAGCCGGAGATGGAGATGGAGTTGTACCGCGGCATCTTCTGCGAGGTGTACGCGAAGATGTCGGAGATGATCCGCATGGAGGGCTGCGGCGGGTAGATGTAGGTGTTGCGGACCATGAACTCCTTGAGGATGTCGTTCTGGATGGTCCCCGCCAGCTTCTCCGGCGGCACACCCTGCTCCTCCGCCGCGACGATGTAGAGCGCCAGCACCGGCAGCACCGCGCCGTTCATCGTCATCGAGACCGTCATCCGGTCCAGCGGGATGCCGTCGAAGAGCTGCCGCATGTCGTAGAGCGAGTCGATCGCCACGCCCGCCATCCCGACATCGCCCGTCACCCGCGGATGGTCGCTGTCGTAGCCCCGGTGGGTGGGCAGATCGAAGGCGACGGACAGGCCCTTCTGACCGGCGGCCAGGTTGCGCCGGTAGAAGGCGTTGGACTCCTCGGCGGTGGAGAACCCCGCGTACTGGCGGATCGTCCAGGGCTGGTTGACGTACATCGTCGGATACGGGCCCCGCAGATACGGCGCGATTCCCGGATAGGTCTCCAGGAAGTCGAGCCCCCGCAGATCCTCGTCCGTGTAGAGCGGCTTGACCGCGATGCCCTCGGGCGTGTTCCAGTCCAGCTCCGGGACCTCGCGCCCGGTCCGCTCCGCGACCGCCTCGCGCCACTGCCCGGCGGTGCCCTCGGCGGGTTCCGGGCCGTCCAGGCCGACGGTCGTGAAGTCGGGCACCGGGCTCCCCGGTTCCGCGTCCGGTCCTGTCGTCCGGCGGCTCATGCGTCGACCCCCATGCAGTCGAGAAGGGAGGTGAGGAGGGCGACGGCATCGCCGCCCGCGTGGACGAGCCCGTCGGTTCCGTACCCGGCGCACTCGGCTTCCCCGGGACGGCCCGCCAGCAGCACCCGGGTGGCGCCCGCCGCCCGGAGCGCGGCGGCCACGTCCGCCGCCTGCTCGGCGTAGAGCGTGTCGCTGGAGCACAGGCAGGCGACCGAGGCGCCGCTGCCCCCGAACGCGCCGGCGGCGTTCTCCGCGTCCACCGTCACCGGGTCGTGCACCGGCTCGATGCCCCCGGCGCGGGCGAGGTTGGCGACGAACGAGACCCGCGCGGTGTGCACGGCGGCCGGGCCCAGCGCCGCCAGGAACAGCTTCGGGCGGGCACCGGTCGCCGCCAGGTGCGCGTCCGAGCGGGCCCGCAGCGCCTCGAACCGGTCGTCGCGGCGCACCCGCGGCAGCCCGCCGCCGGGCCGCTCGGGCGCCGGTTCCCGCTCCACCGGCCGCTCGTCCAGCAGCGGGAACTCGCTGACGCCGGTGATCGGTTCGCTCCGGTGCGCCAGCGCCCGGCCGCGCTCCGCCCAGCCCTCGCGCAGCCGCGCCTCGACCAGCCCGTCGCGCAGCGCGGCCGCCATGCCGCCCGCGGCCTCGATCTCCTGGAACCAGGCCCAGGCCGCGCGGGCCAACTCGTCGGTGAGCGCCTCCACGTACCAGGAGCCGCCCGCCGGGTCGATCACCCCGGCCAGATGGGACTCCTCCAGCAGGATGGTGGAGGTGTTGCGGGCGATCCGGCGGGCGAACCCGTCCGGCAGGCCGAGCGCGTCGTCGAACGGCAGCACCGTGACGGCGTCCGCGCCGCCCGCCCCGGCCGCCAGCGTCGCCACCGTCGTACGGAGCATGTTCACCCACGGGTCGCGGCGGGTCATCATCACCGCCGACGTCACCGCGTGCTGCCGCTGGGCGCCCGCCCGTGAGGGGGCGCCGCACGCCTGTACGACGCGCGACCACAGCCGGCGCGCCGCACGCAGCGCCGCCATGCTGGTGAACTGGTCCGCCGTCGCGGCGTACCGGAACTCCAGCTGCCCGCAGGCCGCCTCCACCGGCATCCCGGCAGCCGTCATGTCCCGCAGACAGGCCACTCCGGTCGCCAGAGCGCAGCCCAGTTCCTGCGCGGGTGTGCCCCCCGCCTCGTGGTACGGCAGCGTGTCCACCACGTAGGTGCGCAGCCCCGGTTCCCGCCGTCCGCACTCCTCCGCCAGCGCCGCCGCCTCGCGGCGCAGCTCCGGTACCGCCTCGTGCGCTCCGGTGCGTGCCGCGTACCCCAGCGGATCGGCCCCCAGCAGGCTGCCGGGGGCGGGCTCGGCACCGTCCGTCAGACGCCCGCGCAGCCGCAGCAGTTCGGCGGCCGCCCGGCCGAAGTCGGCGCCCGCCTCCAGCACCACCGGCGCCAGATCGAGATAGACGCCCTCCAGGGCGCGCTCCAGGTCCTCGACCGGCAGCCCGCCCTCGCCCACCGCCAGCCAGACGGAGGTGACACCGTTCTCCAGGTCGCCGAGCACCGCCTCCCGGGTCCCGGCGGCGTCGGTACGGGTGTGCCGCTGCCGTACGTCCCAGCCGTGCGCGGCGTTGCCCTCGGGACGGGCTCCCCTGGTGAACGGCGCGAACCCGGGGAACCCCCGCGGGCCGCCCGCCCCCTCCTTCGCGACTTCCCCCGTGACTTCCCTCGTGTACAGGGGGCGTACGTCGATGCCGTCGGTGAGCGTCGTGGTGAGGGCGGACTCGGGCTCGGAGGCGTCCGGGACCGTCGCTCCCGTCTTGCGCAGAACCCCGGAGACGAGCTGCTGCCACTGCTCGTACGTGGCGTCCGGGAAGTCCTGCGCGAGGGAGAGCCCTTCTTCAGGCGGGACCGTCATGGCCGCAGATTAGGTGAGGTGACCGGCGAGTAGCAGCAACCCGAGGGTGTGACCTTGCACTCTCCCGGCGCGGGCGGCCGGCCTTCGCACGGTCTGCCGGGCGTGCCACGGCTCCCGCCGGCTCATCCGGTCCGCGCGGCGAGCTCCCGCCGGGCGAGTCGGTCGGCCCGGCGTGTCGTCTCCGGCTGGCGGTATGCGGGGGCCAGCCGGAGCACGAGGGCGCAGGCGTTGTCCAGGCTGATGCCGCTGCCCACGGAGACGAACACCGGCTTGACCCCTTCCTGGGTGCGCAGTGCCCGGCCGACCCGCTCGCCGTCCATGGTCAGCGGCGACCACGCACCCCGCTCCCGGGCCGGGGCCTCGTGGTCGAAGACGAACGGGGTCTTGGCCACTCCGAAGCAGGGGAGACCCGTCAGCACTCCCAGGTGCACGGCGAGTCCCGCGCGCCGGGGGTGTGCGACGCCGTAGCCGTCGCACACCACCACATCCGGCCGCGGGCACCGGGACAGCCCGCGCAGCGCGGCGGCGACCGACGGCAGTTCGCGGAACGCCAGCAGCCCGGGGACGTAGGGGAAGGAGGTGCGCCCCACGTGCACCGACTCGTCCAGCACGGTCAGCGTCGCCGCGTCCAGCACGACGGCCGCCGCGACCAGTCCGCCGTCGTCGGCGTAGGCGACATCGACCCCGGCGACCGTGCGCACCTCGTCCGGACCGGGACCGGGGCCGACCGGATCGGCCGCCTCACGCAGCCGCTCCTGCGCCGCCACCGCTTCTGCCTCCGTGGTGGGCCACCCCTCCGGCACCGCCGTCACCCCGTGGTGCGCTTCCGCCCCGACCGTCCCCACGTCACGCTCCCGTTCGTCCCGCTGTTCCCAGGTGCGCGCGGCGGCACGGCCCGCCGCGGGTCACTGCGCGCAGACGACATCGTGCAGTTCGATCGGATGCGAGTCCAGCGCGACGTAGGCGGTCGCGCTGCTCGCCGTCCCGTCCGCCCAGTGGGCGGTCACCGTGGCCCAGCCGACCCCCGCCGACTGCGCGGTGGTCACCGGGCCGACCTCGATGTCCTGCGGCGTGTTCTGCGCGCACAGGAGGACATCGCGGTCGGGGTGCCGTGCCTGCTTCCGCTTGAGGAGGTCGGAGACGAAGTGCTCCCGCTGCACACGGTCCGGGCCGTGCGTCCCGTAGAACCAGGTCAGGAAGCGGTGGATCTCCGGACCGGTGTGGCGCCGTGCCGCGGTGTGCCCGCTCCCGGCCGGGGGCTCGTAGATCTGCGGGGTGGGACGCGCCGGGGCCGCATGCGCACTCGGGGCTCCCTGTCCGGACGGTGCGGCCCGGGCGCTCGGCGGCACCAGCGCCAGGAGCGCGGCACCGGAGGCGCACAGCGCGAGTACTCCGGCGCCCCGGCACCGGGCACGGCTCCTGCGGACGGCGGTGCGGGTGGTGACGGCGAAGCGGAACATGGACACCTCTTCTTGTCGGGCGCTGCCCCGAATACGGGGGCTCGGTGACCGCATGGTCCGCCGTCCGGGATGCCGACGGAGCGGGGACGCCGCAACCCGCCCTCGCAAACCCTCCTTCCGGGTGACGGTGGGCCCCGCTCTCGGCACGCACCGGTGCGCTGGGGGAGCCCGGCCTGGATCCGCCGCGCGCAGGACGGTGAGCGCGACGGCACCGCAGCGCGTAGCCTGCCTCTCCCATCGATCCGGGCCGGGAGGGAGCACCCCATGGGAGCCGAAGCGCGAGCGGACCGTGCCCTGCGCTCGGTGGATCTCGCGCGCGTCGCCGGGATCTCCACGCAGCAGGTGCGCAACTACGAGGCGGCGGGCGTACTGCCACCCGCCTCGCGCACCGAGTCCGGGTACCGGGTCTTCACCCCGCGCCACCGCGCCGCACTCCTCACCTTCCGAGGACTGGCGAAGGGCTACGGCCCCGGTCCCGCCCGGAACATGCTGCACGCCGTCCACGAGGGCGACATACCGGCCGCACTGGAGCTGGTGAACGAGTGCCATGCCACGCTCCATGAGCAGCGCCGATCGCTCCGGACGGCGAGCGAGGCGCTGACGGCCACGGCGGAGCGGGCGCCCGAGGAGGCGACACCGAGCCGCGGGGTGCTGCGCATCGGCGAACTGGCCCACCAGCTCGGCCTGCGGCCCTCCGCGCTGCGCGTGTGGGAAGCGGCCGGACTGCTGAGCCCGCACCGCGAACCGGGCACCGGCTACCGGGGGTTCGGCCCCGCGGAGATCCGCGACGCCCGTCTGATCGCCCTGCTCCGGCAGAGCCGCTACCCGCTGCCGCAGATCCGCACCGTTCTGGAGGGTCTGCGCGAGACCGGCGGCACGGGTGAGCTGCGGGCCGCGCTCGCTCGCCGCGACGCGGAGCTGACGGCCCGCACCGCGGCCATGCTGGAGGGAGCCGGACTGCTGTACGCGTATCTGCGCGACCACGCCTCCGGCGACCCGGCCGCCACGGCCGGGCCCGTGGCCGGGGACCGCTCCGGGAGCGGGCCGGACCGTAGGGGAGCGGACGGTTTCGGGGACGCGGGAGCTCCGGGACGGGCGGACTGACGCACCTCCGGTATACCCCGGCCGGGCCCGGCCCACCTGGCGGCCGGAGGGCCGGACCGCGGGGGCCGCCGGCCCCGCGACAGGGCATTCCTCCACGCCCGGAGAAACGGACGGAGAGAAGCGGAGTGCCGTCCGCGGGAGCCCGTGCCGAATCTCTTGACAGCCCGGTCCCCGCACTGGATTACTGGGCACACCGAATGTTCGGTCGGTATCCGGCCAGAAGCGGGAGGTCGCAGGTGGGAAACGGTGTGGAGGCCGGGAGCGGGCCCGTGGAGGCGATGCTCGGCGCCGATCGGGCCTCCAGCGCCCTCGGGATCGAACTGGTGGAGGGCGGCGCGGGATTCGCCACCGTGCGGATGCGGGTGACCGGCGACATGCTCAACGGGCACGGCACCGCGCACGGCGGCCACCTCTTCCTGCTCGCGGACACCGCGTTCGCCTGCGCGTGCAACAGCCACGGCCCGGTGACCGTGGCGGCCGGCGCGGACATCACCTTCGTGGCGCCCGCATGGGAGGGCGATGAGCTGCTGGCCGTCGCCCGGGAGCGCACCCGCTACGGCCGCAGCGGCCTCTACGACGTGACCGTGCTGCGCGGTGAGCAGGTGGTCGCGGAGTTCAGAGGGCGCAGCCGCACCACCACGCCTGTGAAGTGAGACGGGGAGCAGCGATGACGGACGAACTGCTGGACGCCGGGGAGCGGCTGAGCGCGGAGGAACTGCGGCAGGTGCAGCTGGAGCGCCTCCAGGTCACCCTCCGGCACGCCTACCGGGACGTGGAGCTGTACCGGAAGAAGTTCGACGAGGCCGGTGTGCGGCCCGCTGACTGCCGCACCCTGGAGGATCTGGCGAAGTTTCCCTTCACCACCAAGTCCGATCTGCGCGACACCTATCCGTTCGGCATGTTCGGTGTGCCGATGGAGGACGTCCGCCGTGTCCACGCCTCCAGCGGTTCGACGGGCCGCCCGACCGTGGTCGGGTACACCGAACGGGATCTCGACACCTGGGCCGATCTGGTCGCCCGCTGCATCCGGGCGGCGGGTGGCCGACCCGGACACAAGGTGCATGTCTCCTACGGGTACGGGCTGTTCACGGGCGGCCTGGGAGCGCATTACGGTGCCGAGCGCGCCGGGTGCACCGTCGTCCCGGCCTCGGGCGGGATGACGGCACGGCAGGTGCAGCTCATCCAGGACTTCCGGCCCGAGATCATCATGGTCACGCCCACCTACATGCTCACGTTGCTGGACGAGTTCGAGCGCCAGGGCATCGACCCGCGCGGCACCTCGCTGCGGGTGGGCATCTTCGGCGCCGAGCCGTGGACGGAGGCGATGCGGCGGGAGATCGAGGAGCGGTTCGACCTGCACGCGGTGGACATCTACGGGCTCTCGGAGGTGATGGGGCCGGGCGTCGCCCAGGGAGTGCGTGGAAACCAAGGACGGCCTCC
>NZ_ALAP01000003.1 GCF_000280905.1 Streptomyces sp. AA1529
CGGTCGTCACGGTCGGAATCCCGGAGGCGCGTTGCCGGGCAATCGTGGATGCCGTTGCAGGTCGTCACGTCCCCGGGCGAATCACGCTACTGGAGGCAATTGCCGGGCGAATGAGCGATGCGAGGGTGTCGGTCCGGCTGCGACGCCAGTTTTTCGGACATCGGCGCAGGAATGGGGGCGCGGATTCGCGAACGGCCGACAGGTCAGCGGGAAAAATACATTTCAGTATTCCCGTTCGTTAAGCGCTGGTTAACCGACTGTATTCCGGACCCCGGAGTCCGGTCGTGTGAAAGAGGGCGTCCGGCAGCGGTGTCGCGGGAAGCAGGCCGCGATCGGCAGGCGGAAGCGGCCTGCGACGCGGCGGAGCCGTGCCCGGCCGGGGGGGGCGGGCACGGCTCCTCGCACGCGGTCCGGCCGCGCGTTGCCGGGGGAGGGGCCGGGAGCACGGGCAGGGCCCCGGCCCCGCACAGTTCACTCCTCCTCGACGTCCACCATCGCCGTCTGCACCTGGGTCGCCTTCCGGCGCACGACGTGCAGGGCACGGCCGGGAGGCAGCGTGCGGCCCTTGATGTTGCCGATCAGATAGCCCTCGGTCGGGGGGCAGGAGAGCAGCAGGGCGGGTGTGTTGACCTCCTGGAGGCGCCGCATGAGGTGCTCGCTCAGACCGCGGCTGGCGCCCGCCGCCGAGCGGACGACGACCATGTGCAGACCGACCTCGTAGCCGAGGGCGAGGTGGGGGAGCAGCGGGTCGAAGGGCGTGTTGCCGATGCCGGTGCCGAGCATGTCGTAGTCGTCGATGAGGATGAACAGCCGCGGCCCCGACCACCAGTCGCACAGCCGCATACGGGCCGGGGTGATCTCCTCCCCGGGCACGCGGGTGCGCACGGCCCGCGCCGCGCCGTCGACCAGGTCGTTGAGCGCGTCGATGGACACCGCGTGGCCGAGGCGGTACTCGTCCGGGATGGCCTCGACCAGGTCGCGTCGGTAGTCGATGACCATGATGCGGGCTTCGGCCGGGGTGAAGCGGTCCATGATGGCCTTCGCGGTCAGCCGCAGCAGGTTCGTCTTCCCGCTCTCGGTGTCGCCCACCGCGAACAGGTGCGGGGTCTCCGCGAAGTCGTGCCAGACCACCGAGAGCGCGTTCTCCTCCAGGCCGATCGGCATCCGCATGCCGTCCTCGGGAGCGGGCAGCTGGTCGGGCAGCAGCTTGGTGGGCAGCATCCGCACCTGCGGGGTGCGCGGCCCGGACCAGCTCTCCTTGACGGCGGCGACCAGGCCGGCCACCCCGTCCGCGAGGTCCTCGGCGGTCTCCACGCCGTCGATGCGGGGAAGGGCGCTCAGATAGTGCAGCTTGCCCTCGCGTGTCAGCCCGCGGCCGGCCAGCCGCGGCACGGTGGCGGCCCGGCGGGTGTCGATCTCGGAGTCCGTCGCGTCACCCATCCGCAGCTCCAGGTGGGTGGCGGCTTGTTCGCGGACTCCCGCGGACAGCTCGACCCACCGGGAGGTGGTGACGACGAGGTGCACGCCGTAGCTGAGGCCGCGGGCCGCGATGCCGTTGAACGTCTGGATGTAGCGGTCGTAGTCGGCACGCACCGTGGACCAGCCGTCGATCACCAGGAACACGTCGCCGTAGTGCTGGTCGGGGAACTCCCCGGCGGCACGGCGGCGGCGGAAGGTGGGCATCGAGTCGATGCCGTTCTCCAGGAAGAACCGCTCCCGGGCCGCCAGCAGCGTGGTGACCTCGGCGATCGTCCGGCTCACCCGCTCGCTCTCCAGCCGCGCCGCCACGCCGGCGGTGTGCGGCAACTCGGCCAGCCCGGCCAGGGTGCCGCCGCCGAAGTCCAGGCAGAAGAAGGACACCTCGCGCGGCGTGTGGGTGAGGGCGAGCGAGGTGAGCAGCGTGCGCACCAGGGTGCTCTTGCCGCTCTGCGGACCGCCCGCGATGGCGACGTGGCCGCCGGCGCCGGACAGGTCGATGGTCAGCAGGTCCCGCAGCTGCTCGAACGGCTTGTCGACGATGCCGAGCGGCACGGTCAGCCGGCCGCGTCCCGGCCAGCCCACGGTGGTCAGACCCAGCTGCGGGTCCGGGACCAGCGGCGGCAGGATCTGGTCGAGGGTGGCGGGCTGGTCCAGGGGCGGCAGCCACACCTGATGGGCCGGCGGTCCCGCGTCCCGCAGCCGGTCGACCGCCACCGACAGCAGGGTGTCGGTGTTCTCCAGCTCCTCCTCGGGTTCGGGCTCGGGCTCGGGGACGTCGGGCAGCTGGCGCGGCACCACGTAGCCGGAGGTCCACGGCACGGTCTGGCTGGCCACCCGCGCCTGGTTGGCGCCGGAGTGACGATGCTGGTAGGCCCCGGAGACGTAGGCGGCCCGGAAGCGGGTGAGGGCCTCCACTCCGGACTTCAGATAGCCGCTGCCGGGCTGCGGGGGCAGCTGGTAGGCGTCGGGCACCCCGAGCACCCCGCGGCTCTCCATGGCGGAGAAGGTGCGCAGTCCGATCCGGTAGGACAGGTGGCTCTCCAGCTGGTGCATGCGGCCCTCGTCCAGCCGCTGCGAGGCGAGCAGCAGGTGGACACCGAGGCTGCGGCCGAGCCGCCCGATCATCACGAACAGCTCCATGAACTCCCGGTGCGAGGCCAGCAGCTCGCTGAATTCGTCGACGACGACGAACAGGCTGGGCAGCGGCGCCAGCGGGACGCCGGAGGCGCGTGCCTTCTCGTAGTCCAGTGCCGAGGTGTAGTTGCCGGCCGAGCGCAGCAGTTCCTGACGTCGCATCAGTTCACCGTGCAGCGCGTCCTGCATCCGTCCGACCAGCGCCGCCTCTCCGGCGAGGTTGGTGATGACGGCCGATGTGTGGGGCAGTTCGTCCAGCCCGAGGAAGGTGGCACCGCCCTTGAAGTCCACCAGGACGAAGTTGAGGGTCTCCGAGGAGTTGGTGAGCGCGAGCGCCAGCACCAGGGTGCGCAGCAGTTCGCTCTTGCCGGAGCCGGTGGCCCCGATCAGCATGCCGTGCGGGCCGGTGCCGCCCTGCGCCGACTCCTTGATGTCCAGCTCGACGGGCGCGCCGTCGGCGCTGACCGCGATCGGCACCTTCAGCCGGGAGGAGCCGATGTTGCGCTGCCAGAGCGAGTTCGGCTCGTGGCGGGAGAGGTCCGATATCCCCAGCAGCGTGGTCAGTTCCAGATCGGCGGACAGTGGTGCGGACGTCTCGGAACCCACGCCCATCCGATAGGGCGCGATGCGCTTGGCCAGCGCGGTCGACCCCACGGTGCCGAACCGGTCGGGGCGGCCGAGCCGGGTCGTCTGCTCCTTGCGGTCACGGTCCGTGCGCACCAGCGCGAAGTCGTCCGCCGTCACCTCGAAGCGCAGCGTCACCCGCCCCGGGCGCCAGGTCAGCGCACCGCTCAGGTCGATCACCACGGTGTTGCGGAAGCCGGGACCGTCCAGCCGGTGCCCGGCCGGGACACTGCCGCCGTCCACGACGATCACGGTGAAGGGTTCCTCGCGCCCGGCGGCCGCCTCGGGGTCGAAGGAGGGGCGCTCCATGAACTCCGCGCCCAGCAGGTCCTCCAGCTCGTTGAAGGCGGAGACGAACATCCGGGCCTGGCCCGCGCCGTCGCTCTCCTGCGGATGCAGATTGTGCGGCAGCCACTTGAGCCACTCCCACTCGGAGCGCCGCTCGTCCGAGACGCACAGCGCGATCCACACGTCGTCCGGGGCGTGGAACGTCGCCAGCTGCGCGATCACGGCGCGGGCCAGCGAACGCGCCCGCTCCTCGTCGCCGCGCAGCAACACCCGGGCCCAGGCTCGCAGATAGATGGCGATCGGCTGCTCGGGCACGGTGGCATAGGCGCGGATGAAGCTGCGCAGCGCATGCGCGGACAGCGGCTCCAGATCCTCCACCGGGGTCGTGGCGTTCGGCGTCAGCCGCAGCCCGAGCTGCTGGTCGCCCACCGCGACCCGCACCTCGCCGAAGTCCACGTCCTGCGGGCGGCGCTCCCACAGCCGGGTGGTCCGCACCATCGACCACAGCGCGGCGGGCTCGGGGTGCCGCCAGGCCAGCGCCTTCTGCTGTTCGGCGACGGCCGCGCGCACCTTGCGCCGGGTCTGGGTCAGATAGCGCAGGTAGTCGCGGCGTTCCCCCTTCAGGCGCTGTTTCCGCTCGCTGGACTTGCGCATCATCTGACCGACCATCATCGCGCCGGATGCCAGGACCATCATGCCGACGGCCAGGTACATGAAGTGGCTTCCCGACCCGCCACGCATACCCGGCCGCATGAACATCAGCATCATGGAGACGGACATCATCGCCATGGGCAGATAGGTCCACACCGCGGAGCTGTCCGGCACCACCTCGGGCAGGGTCGGCGGCTCCTGCAGGGCCAACTCCCCTTCGGGCATGTCCGGGCCGCGGCGACGGGCCGGCCTGCGGAACAGGACCACACTCAACGAAGGACTCCTCACGGATGGTGGCGCTGTGCCGGTGAACCTCTCAAGGGGCCGAGGTGTCACAGGCGGACAGCATCGTGTTCGGTGCCGACTCGACTAGCTCCCAGCATGCACGTTTGCCGGGGCAACATTGTCCAACAGCGGCCGGACAATATTCCTGTCGCTTAATGTAAGCTCTCCGGAGGGTGTGCGTCCGTCTTGACCAGTGGACGGACTCCCAGGATTTCGACCGAACATGACCTGTCATGTCTGATCATGACGGCGTCATCCCGCCGTGACCGCCGCCCTCAAGCGGGACCGGAGCCGTCCGCTCCCGTCGGGAGAAGCGTGAGCCAGTACGAGAAGCGTGAGCCAGCGCTATGAGTGACATCCAGACGGCCGGGCTGTGTCGTCTGACCGTCCGCGCGCCCAAGAAGAGCATCGACCTCGGGGTCCCCTCCGACGTACCGGTGGCCGATCTGCTGCCCGCAGTGCTCGGCTACGGAGGCGAGGACCTCGACGAGGCCGGGATCGACCACGGCGGCTGGGTGCTCCAACGCCTGGGCGGTGAACCACTGGACGAGGAACGCACCCTCGACTCCTACGACCTCCGCGACGGCGAGACCCTCTACCTCAGGCCGCGCACCGAAGCCCTCCCCGAGGTCCACCTCG
Source organism: Streptomyces sp. AA1529 (assembly GCF_000280905.1). Taxonomy (GTDB): domain Bacteria; phylum Actinomycetota; class Actinomycetes; order Streptomycetales; family Streptomycetaceae; genus Streptomyces. The sequence goes on from NZ_ALAP01000003.1 coordinate 5,101, forward strand.
ACGACCTGGTGGACGGCATCGCCACCACCATGGCCGACAGCCCCTTCGGCTGGAGCCCCAAGGCCAGCCGCCGACTGCTCCTCGGTCTGGCGGTGCTCGCCCTCACCGGCGGACTCGTCGTGCTCGCGCTGCCCGGCGGTTCGTCGGGACTGCGCGCGGTGTGCGCCGCGGTCGTCGGAATGCTGCTGGTGGCGGGCGCCGGCTCGGCCAGCCGCGCGGTCGGCGACGCGGGCGCGGGCGCCGCACTCGGCGCCATGGTCGCGCCCTACCTCGCCTTCGCGGGCTGGCTGGTGCCCGGCGGCGATCTGTCCGGGCCGCACGCACACGAGCTGTTCGGCTCCCGGCTGCTGGCCGGCAGCGCCGCGGGGGCGGGCGGTGCGATCGTCGTCCTCGCCGCTGTGGCCGCTTTCGCCGCGCTCTTCCTCAGCATCGCTGTCGTCGCGGCCTTCGGTGCCCTGGCCGGCGCCTTGATGTTCACCGCTGATCTGGCCCCGCATCAGGCCGCCGGCGTCATCGCGCTGCTGGCGGTGATCCTCGGTGCGTTCGTCCCCTCGCTGTCCTTCCGGATGTCGGGGATGCGGATGCCGCCGCTGCCCACCAACGCACAGCAGCTGCAGGAGGGCATCGAACCGCACTCGCCGAGCGGCACCGCCGCCCGGGCGATCCTCGCCGACGGCTGGATGAGTTCCCTCTACGCCGCGGTCGGCACCGTCTGCGCCGGCTGTGTCGCCGTCCTCGCCCGGCACGCGGACCTGGCTGCCCTGATCATGGTGCTGGCGCTCTCGCTCCTCCTGCTGCTGCACAGCCGCGGTCTGGGCAACGCCTGGCAGCGGCTCTCGCTGACCGTCCCCGGCGCCCTGGGCCCCCTGCTGCTGATCCTCCTCGACGCCGCGTCCGACGAACCCGACCAGCGCTTCCTGATGGTGGGCGTACTGCTCGCCCTCACCGCCTGTGTGTCGATCGCCTCCTGGACCGTGCCGGGCGTGCGGCTGGTGCCCTACTGGGGCCGGGCAGCCGAGATCCTGCACACCCTGGCGGCGGTCGCCCTGCTGCCGCTGGCGCTGTGGGTGCTGGGCGTGTACGGCTTCCTGCGCGGACTGATGGGCTGAGAGGGGGAGCGCGGTGAACGACAAACGGGACCAGGTACAGGCGCACATGTTCATCATGGGGCGGCTGACCTCCGGAATGCTGCGTGCCGACCCCGACGCCCCCGAGAGCCCCCAGGGCCGCACCAACCGCGGGATCGCGATCAGCGTGCTGATCGCGGTCCTCATCTGCGCGGGCGCCTTCGTCTTCGGACTCTTCAAGCCCGGCACCAAGTCCTCCTGGCGGGATCCGGGCACCCTGGTCGTCAACAAGGACAGCGGAGCGCGCTACCTCTTCCTCGGCGGCAGACTGCGGCCGGTACGCAACTTCACCTCGGCCAAGTTGCTGGCCGGTGACCAGCTGAAGGTCATGTCCGTCGGCGGCGAGTCGCTGAAGGACACCCCGCACGGCGCTCCCGTCGGTATCCCCGGCGCCCCCGAGAAGCCGCCGGGCACCGGTGAACTGGACGACGGCCCCTGGCAGGTGTGCTCCGGCAACACCGACGGCTCGACCGGCACCACGGTCGCGGTGGGCGCCGAGCCGGACGGGACCGCTCTCGAGAAGGGGCAGGGACTTCTCGTCCGCGGCCCCGACAAGGCCGGCTACCTCGTCTGGCAGGGGCGCAAGCTGCGCCTCGACGCGAAGGCCAACGCCCCCGAGGCCCTCGGATACGGCTCCGACAAGCCGCTGGCGGTCTCCGCGGCGCTTCTCAACTCCCTGCCGAGCGGTCCGGACCTGTCGCCGCCCGAGGTCTCGGACATGGGCGCGGCCGGACCCGAACTGGGCGGTCGGCAGACCCGGATCGGCCAAGTCTTCAAAGTCACCGCCGCCGGTGCGAAGGCCCGCTACTACCAGCTCCACAAGGAGGGCCTCGCCCCGCTGAGCGCCACCGGCGCAGCGCTGGTGCTCGGCGATCCGGTGAGCAAGGACAAGGCGTACGGCGGTGGCTCGGCCACCGCCCGTCCGCTGGGGACCGACGCCCTCGACGGCCGTCTCGCCGACGACTCCCGGGTCCCCGGCCCCGACGAGGACCTGCCCTCGACGCCGCCGAGTGCCGTGGACCTGCCGCGGGACACAACCCTCTGTGCCGGCGTCCGTTCGGCCGGCGGCGGCTTGCGGATCAGCGTCACTCTCGCCGACCCCGGCGACCTCGGGCCCTCCACCCAGCCGCCCAGCGAAGGGCTGACGCCGGCGTGTGTGACGGTCAACAAGATCACGGTGCGACCCGGCGGCGGTGCGGTCGTCCACGCGCTCGGCGCGGGCGGCAGCGATGTGGGCAGCACGCTGTATCTGGTGACCGACACCGGAATGAAGTACCGGCTGTCGTCCAAGGACACGTTGAAGGCACTCGGCTACACGGAGACCCCCGCGCAGGGCGTCCCCTCCTCGCTGCTGTCCATGCTTCCCACCGGCCCGGACCTCACGCCGAAGGCGGCGAGTTCGGGACGCGCCAACTCGTCGGCGCCCGAATGCGAGAACGCGCGCGATTCCGAAGGGTCCGCGCCGGACCCGGACAAGAGCAAGAAGCCGACGGATTCAGCCAGTAGCGAGGCACGTACAGTGCGTTCAATCGATGTTAAACCTCATGTGAATTCTCACAAAGCCGTATTGCGGGAGAAGTTGACGCACTTCTAGTATCCCGTTGTGAGGGCCCATTCGACGACGGCCCGTACAACCGGGGGCAACTGCTGCCAGCGCGCCTTGCCTGGCGGCGAATCACAGCCGAAGGGGAGAAGCTCGTGGGACAGATGGCGAAGCAGGAGGAACAGGCCACCCGGAACGGGATCAACGCCCTGGAGCAGGCGTTCACCGGCGTGCAGCGCAGCCGGCAGGAGCTGGAGAACACCAAGAACGATTCGGGTCTGCAGGGCCAGGTCGGCGGCAGCTACGACAAGCTGCTCCAGCAGTGGGACGACCAGGCCGAGATCATCTCCAAGAACCTCAACGAAATGATCGCCGAGCTGAACACCACGCTGCGGAACAGCGGCATGACCATCGGTTCCACCGACGAACAGGTGAACCAGGAGTACAGCCGGTCCCAGTCCATCTTCAACTCGCTCGCGGGCTGAACCGACCGCAGGGGTCCGTGCAGCGGACCCTCGGCTTCTCGTAGCGGTATCCCTCGGAACGTACGCAACGATCGAAATGAGGTCCGGCATGGCCGGTGGCAACTTCATGGACGGCGAGATCAACGTCGACTTCAACCGCACCGACAACGCGGCGGAGGACCTGCGGCTTCAGACGCAGCAGATCAAGAAGTGGCTCGCGGAACTGGACCAGGAGCTTCAGCACCTCAAGGCGTCCTGGATCGGTGACGACCGGGATGTCTACGAGGAGAAGCAGGCTGCTTGGAACCGCGCGGCCGACGCGATGGGCAACCTGCTCACCCAGTACGGCGGCACGCTGAACGAGGTGTCCGAGGCGTTCCGCAGGAACCAGTCGAACGCTGCGCAGGGCTTCTCGAACCTGCGGGTCGGCGCCTGACACCTGGTGCGGAAGCGGTACCGGGCGGCTGTCGGCGTTTCGCAGGGAACGCGGCAGTCGCCCGAGTTGGTTGGGCGGCGTGCCGGGGGTCGCGCCGTGGATGGACTGTGTGAGTAGAAGAGGTGCGGCAGATGGCGGACGGTGACGACGGCAGCAAGCTCGTCCTGAACAAGGAGTGGATGAAGAAGTTCATCGACGACGAGATCGACGAGTTCAAGACCGCACTCGACAAGATCTCGAAGGAGGGTGACTACAAGGGCAACCACTACAACGACGAGACGAACTCCTACGACGTGGAGCACGTCATGAGCGTCACCGAACTCTCGGACCCCACGAAGCAGGTCGACAGCGACAACCACGCTCCGCTGGCCCTGGGGGACCTGGTCGGCAAGGAGGGCGTCGCCTCGGAATTCGCCGACAAGGTCAAAGGGGTGGCCGACGAGCTGGGTGTGGTGATCACGGACCAGAAGAGGCTGTTCGACGACATCGAGGACGCGCTCCGGGAGGCGATGGAGTCCCTGCTCAAGACCGAGGGCGACAGCCTCGAGAAGATCGATGGCGACAAGTTCATCACCTCCGTCTTCGAGGACGTCTCGGACGACATCTCCGACTCGCTCGGCGGAGGCGGCGGCGACGGCGAGTACGACTGACACCTGCCCTTGCCGCCGGTAGTACCTCCTGGGTGAGGTAACAGCCGAAGTCCCCGCTCGCCTCAGTACCGCTGGAGTCCCGTCATGGCAGATGAAACGCTGATCGACAAAGGCAACGACGACTGGTGGAGCGCTGTCAGCCTCTTCACCGGATACACGCCCCCGTCGGTCACGGATGCTCTCGATCAGCTGAAGAGCCATGACGGAATTCCGTTCATGCACGTCACCCTGGAAAAGGCGGGCAACAACGATCTCCCTGAAGACGAGGAGACGGCCTGGCAGGACGAGAACTTTTACAACGAGATCGGGAAGATGCATTTCAAAATCCCGTTCTACACGTACAAAGACGGCGACCTGACCAAGCATCACGCCTGGATCCAGCTGATCGGAATCCAGGACACCAAGCAGGGGATCGACGAAGGGGGAGGGAAGGACTCCTTCAAGGAAAGCGATGTGGATTCCGAGTGGGGAGGCGATGACGAGAAGGGGGACACGGAGTCCTCCTGGGACACCTCGCAGATCGCCCAGTACTCCTACGGCTCCGGTGAAGCGCTGAGGTGGCTGCTCGAGAAGCCGCACGGAACCAAGGGATTCAACTGGAATCCTGCCGTCACCGACTCCACCTTCGTCGATCCGTCCACTTTCGAGTCGACCGCTCTGGCCTTCGACCGCTTTCGGGATTTCGTCGGTGCACGGAAGGAAATTCTCGAAGGCTGGGAGAAGACTTTCGGCAAGACTGAGAACGACAAATGGAAGGGGCAGGCGGCCGGCGTCTGGTGGAATCTGGTCCATCTGATCGTCCGACGCTACGAACGCCTCGCCGACGATATGCAGGACACGGCCAACCGGCACGTCGGTCTTGCCGCGGCCAGAGGGTCCAAGCAGGCGGCCGCCGTCCGTTACGTCGGAATGACTCTGCTCGACGAGGCCCAGAACCTTCGTGACGCCTGGGAATCCTGGGTGGGCGACCACCGGGGTTGGGACGGCGGATTCTCCGCGACGGTCTCCTCCAATCCCCTGTACCATCTCGTCGATATTCTCGGCGAGATTATGTACAACATCTGGATGGATAACCTCACCAAGGCGTACGAGAGTACCGAGAGCAACCCCTCCGGTTATACATCCCTCTCCGCCGGTTATTCTCCCGACACGACATCCGTCAATATCCAGCCGGGTTTCTCGAGCGAGGCGAAGGACCGGGACGGCAAGCTGTACGGACAGCTGGACCTGCAGGACACCTGGAAGAAAATCGGCGAGGAAGCGAAAACGCGCTGGTGGCGCGATCTCCGCGAAAAGCTGGGCGGACCGGGGGAGACCGCGAAGGCGAACCTCAAGAGTGCGATCGCCACCGCCGTCGGGGACATCGGAGAGATCCGCCCGGCCTCGGGCCAGGACCTCCAGCAGAGTTTGCAGAGCGACCAGGCAGACAGGGACCGGAGAGAAGCTGACGAGGAAAGGAGGAGGCAGGAAGAGGAGAATGAGGAATACCGGAAGGAGTTGGAGGAGCAGCGGGAAGAGGACCTGGAGCGGGAGAGGGAGGAGCGCGAGCGCCTGGACAAGCTGCGCGAAGAGGCGGAGGCCAAGGCCGACAAGCAGCGCGCCGAGGATCTCGCCCGGGAGAAGGCGGAGCGCGAGCGCCTGGACAGGATCCGCGAGGAACAGGAGGAGAAGGCCGACAGGCAGCGCGCCGAGGACCTCGCGCGTCAGGAGGAGTTGCGGAAGGAGCAGGAGGAGAAGGAGGAGAAGCTCCGCGAGGAGCAGGAGCAGAAGGAGAAGGAGCAGAAGGCCGAGCAGGAGGCCAAAGAGCGGGAGCAGGAGGAGAAGGAGGAGAAGCTCCGCAAGGAGCAGGAGCAGAAGGAGAAGGAGCAGGAGGCCAAGCAGGAGCAGCTGCGCAAGGAGCAGGAGGCCAAGCAGGAGGAGCAGCAGCGCCGCCAGGAGGAGCAGCAGCAACAGCAGATGATCCAGCAGCGGATCATGCAGGAGAAGCAGCGGAAGGAGCAGCAGAGGCAGCGGGCGGAGGACATCCGTCGGCAGGAGGAGCAGGAGGCCAAGCAGGAGGCCAGGCAGGAGGAGCAGGAGGCCAAGCAGGAGGAACTGCGGAAGGAGCAGGAGGCCAAGGAGGAGGAGCTTCGCAAGGAGCAGGAGGCCAAGGAGAAGGAGCAGGAAGCCAAGCAGGAACAGCTCCGCAAGGAGCAGGAAGCCAAGGAGAAGGAACAGGAGGAGAAGCAGGAGCAGATTCGCCAGGAGCAGGAGGCCAAGCAGGACCGCCAGCGGGCGGAGGACATCCGTCGGCAGGAGGAGCAGCAGGCCAGGCAGGAGCAGCAGCAGGAGGAGCAGCAGGCCAGGCAGGAGGAGCTCCGCAAGGAGCAGGAGGCCAAGCAGGAGGAACAGCAGCAGCGGCAGGAGCAGGAGCAGCGCCGCCAGGAAGAGCGGCAGCAGCAGGAGCAGCGCCGCCAGGAGGAGCGCCAGGACGCGCAACGTCGGCACGAGGAGGAGCGCCAGGACGCGCAACGCCGCCACCAGGAGCAGCGCCAGGACGAGCAGCAGCGCCGCCAGGAGCAGTTGCAGCGGCAGCAGGAGGAGCGCCAGCAGCAGCTCTACCAGGACCGGGCCGGCGACATCCTCGGCGATCAGCGCGGGGACTCCTCGTACGGCGATGTGCAGAACTACCTTCCGGACGACATCACCGGTCCCGTCAACGGCGACGACTCGTTGACCAACCCGGGCGGCAGCCACTCGCACCTGGACCCGCATGGCCGGATCGTCACCGAGTATCCGGACGGCAGCCGGACCACGATCGATCCGCAGACGCAGACGTCGACCATCATCGACCCCGACGGCGCCTCGCACTCCGGACCGCTGAACGCCGGTGACGTCGTCACCAACCCCGACGGCAGCGTCTCCCACCTCGACTCGCACGGGCAGGTGGTGACCGAGTACCCGGACGGCAGCCGCACCACGGTGGACCCGCGTACCGGTGCCACCACACAGACCAGCCCGGACGGGACGACGACCTCCGGCTATCTGAACGGTGCTCCGGGCCCGGACGTACCCGGTTCCCGCTCGCCCGGCGACCAGTCCGACTACGAACCCGAGCTGTACGACCCGCAGCCCGGCGGCGGTCAGCCGGGCGCCGGTCAGCCCAACCTCGGTCAGGGCGGCTCGCCCGGCGGCATGCCGATGTCCCCGATGATGGGCGGTGGCATGGGCGGCATGGGTGGCGGTGGCGGCCAGGGCCAGGGCGGCAGTTCGGAGCGCACCCGTAATGTCATCGACAGCGGCGGCGCGATCAGCAACCGTCGGCGTCCGACGGCCGCCCGTGCGGCGGGGCGTTACGACGAACGTGAGGCGAGGGTCAACACGACCGGCAGCAGCCCCTATTTTCCCGGCTCGGGCGCGAACGGCGGTCAGGGCCAGCAGCAGACGCAGAGCGGGGACCGCGAGCGCGAGTCGTGGGTGGACGAGGACGAGGACGTCTGGGGTTCCGACGAGGGCGGCTCGCCGGCGGTCATCGGTCGATGAGCAGGGAACGTGTGATGCTTGGGTGTTGGGTCATATGTGATCATGGGATCTTGCTCGATCGGCGGAGCGCGGAGGGCGAGCGGACAGCACGCGACCTGCGGGCGGGGAACGACGAGCGGAGGGGGAGAGGACGATGACGGAATCCATGGCGGAACGGATCGCCAAGGCGCGGGCCCGGCTCGACGAGACCCGCGAGGCGATCGGCCGGGCAGGGGAGCAGCTGCAGCACACCTCCGAGACGGTGCGCTCGCGTGACCGCGCGGTGGAGGTCACCGTCGGGCCGCAGGGCGAGCTGACCGGACTCACCTTCCCGGAGAACAAGTTCGCGGGCATGACCGGTCCGCAGCTTGCCGCCTCGGTGCTGGAGGCGTCCGACGAGGCGCGCAGGCGGGTCGCGCAACGTGTGATGGAGACGTTCGCGCCGTTCACCGGTCCGCTGCCGCACGCGCCCGAGTCCGCCGGTGTCGAGATCGACTGGGAGCAGATCTTCGGCACGGCCCTCTCCGGCGGCGACGGCCCCGGATCGGGTCGGGCGGGGTCCCGGTTGCGCGACGAGATCGTCGAGGACGACGGCGATGCGGCACCGGGAGGCCGGTCATGAGCACGGGCAACTACCGGGCCAATCCCCAACGGGCCCGCATGGTGGCGGAGAAGCTGCGGAGCCTGGCGGAGCGGCCCCAGCAGATCCAGGACGAGATGGCCGGCCACTTCGCATACTACGACCGCTGGAAGGGGCGGCCGGACGCCGTGGCCGACTCGTTCTACCGGGATGCCAAGAAGACGGAGGACGAGTGGAAAGAGTCGCTTCTTGAGCAGACGGGTCTGCAAGGAGCCACTTTCGGTGTGGTCGCCGCCACGCTGACCGTCGCCAACAGCGCCGAGGGCACCGAGGGGTTCGCCGACGACATCGTTCAGGACGCCCGGAAGCAGTCCGAAGAGGCTCTCGAGGACATCGACTCGGATGACACCGGCCACGTGGACGGCGGCTCCGGAGAATC
>NZ_ALAP01000004.1 GCF_000280905.1 Streptomyces sp. AA1529
CCCTGTGGGTCTCGGCCCTGCAGGGCCTGGGCGCCGGCAGCTTCATCCAGCTGTTCAACAAGATCGGGAAGATCCTCAAGAACACCTTCTCGAACTTCTTCAAGAACAACTTCGACGTCGATGTCTTCTTCAAGGTCGACAAGAACAACTTCCCCGCCCCCGACAAGAACCAGTTCAACCCACGCAACTACCTCGACAACCCGAACCTGAACAACCTGTTCAAGAGACCCGACCCGATCACCAACACCCTCTGGCACGTCCCCGTCACCTTCCTCGCCCACGGAGCCGGCGAAGGCCTGGCCGGATTCCTCGTGGTCGGCGCGGTCTACGGCAAATGGGAGTTCCAGTGGAACGACTGGGTCGGCGGCGGCACCAGCGCCCTGGTCCACGGCGGCCTCCACACCGGACTCACCACCCCCGGCCACACACTCCACAACAAACTCTTCCCGAACGGAAACCTCTTCACCAACTACATCAACAACAGCTACACCACCGGCGGTTCCGGCCACGGAGGCGATCGGCCGGTGGACAACTCCCGGGATCCGGGCACCCTGCCTCCGCCCCGCTCCCGGACGGGTGCCTCTCCGGGCTCCGGGTTGGGCGCCCGTCCGGACGTCCGCACCGCCGCCGACCCGTCCTCCTCCCACGCGCCGCACCCCCCGCGCACCGCCGCGCCGGAGACCTGGCGCGACGACGCCCAGCGGCGATGGCTCGCGGAACGGCTGACCGTCGCGGACCTGGCCGGCGGCCCGCCGCCACTGGCTCCGGACGAGACGGTGAGCGTCACCGAGCTGGAAGCCGCGGGCTTCGCCCCCGGGCCTGGACAGCGGATCGCCGCCGTCCTCGGGGGCGGGACGCTGCCCGTGCGCGACAGCGGACTGACGCCGCTGGAGCAGACGGCCCTGCTCATGGTGCGGCCCGGCCCCTGGACCGAGCAGCTGGAGGCCGTCGCGGCGCGGGCTTCCGAACGGATCTGGGAATCGGCGTTCCAGGACTTCGCCGCCGGGCCGACCGCGGCCGGCGCCACTTCCGAGGACGTCGCACGCGCCTGGGACTCGGCACGCACGCTGGTACTGCCCGCGGAAGCGCATGCTGGGCGGACCGATGCACGGTACGCCGAGGAGCCGTTCCGGGAGTCGGTGCGGCAGGTGGCCGGCCGTCTGCTCGGCACCGGTACGGGAACGGAAGCGCCCGCGGACTCGGCTGCCCCACTCGCCGACCGGGTCCACGCGGTTCCGGAGCCGGCACCGCGCTCGTCTACGGGCCCGGCCGCCGCTTCGGAGCAGGAGCCCGCCGCCGCGCCGCCCACGGCCACACCGCCCGTGCCCGAACCTTCTGTACCCGAACCGCCTGTGCCTGTACCGACAGTCGCGGCGGCCGAAGGCGGTGCCGCGACCGAGACCGGGGACGGCCGCACCGGGGACGGCCGCCCGGACAAGGGCAAGGGGCGGCTCATGGAACCGGATGCCGGCCCCGCGGCGGATCCGACCGCACCGGACCGGCTCGGGCAGGACGACGCGGGGGCGAGTGCCGACGTCATGGCAGCGCGCGAGGAACTGGCCGCCGCCACCGCGCGGACGGCGGCACTGGAGGAACGGCTGGCCTCCGGCGTCGGCGGCAGCACGGACAGCCGCGCCGGGCTCGAGGCCGCCCGGGCCCGGACCGAGCGGGCGCAACAGGCCTGGACGGCGGCGCTGGAGCGGTGGCGGGAGCCGGAGGGAGCAGCGGTGCCCGCGCTCTCCCACAGCAGTGCCGAACGGCGGTGGATCGCCGCACAGGTGACGGCCGAGGACCTGCCGGCGGACGCCGCGGATCTGGCGGCCCCCGGCGGCGGGACAGCGGAGGAGCCGTCGCTCCCGCTGCCGCCGGTCGAGCGGGTGCGGACGCTGATGGCCCGGCCCGGCCCGTGGCCGGGGGTGCTCGACACGGTCGCAGCGAACATGGCCCGCCGCACGTGGCGCCAGGCGTACGCCGACTGGGCGCTTGCCGCGCCGGAGCGGGACGACGAAGCGCTCGACGAGGCGTGGCGAACCGCGCAGGCCCTGGTGCTGCCGTTGGAGCTGCACGCCGTGGAGGCCGACGCCCGGTATGCGGGAGACCGTTACCGGGCGGCGGTGCGGCAGGTCGCCGATCTGCTGGCCGCGGGCGGCGGGCGGGCGGCGGCCAGGGCCCAGGCCGACCGCCTTCGGCACCGTCTCGGCCTGCCGGTCCGGGTGCGCGGCGGCGCTGCTGCCGGACCGGCCGGCTCCCCGGCTCCCGCGGAGGCACTGCCGCCCGTGCGGGAGTCCGCGGCGGACTTCTCCGCGGACACCGTCGCGGCGCTGTCCACCGTCGGCGGGTCTCCCGCACCGCCCGGGTCCCGGCCGCCGAACGCCGGGCCGCCGACCGCAGGAGT
>NZ_ALAP01000005.1 GCF_000280905.1 Streptomyces sp. AA1529
AAGGCACGACGAACAGACCCCCGCAAAGGGAGAGTGCTCAGTAGTAGAGGATCCGCCGGAACGGCGGGAAGTGTCACCAGAAGCCGTGACCGGCCGCTGACAACCCGAGGAACCTTACGGACCGATGGCCACCGTGTCAACTGTCGATTTCGCCTCCGTTGCCTCGTGCATCTCGTCCCCCCTCCGGTGCCGGTCCCGGCACCGGTCGGTGCTGTCAGCGGTCGTCCCGGTCCCGGGCGGTGCGCTCCCGGGTGACGCGGTCCTTGGCGGAGAGCCTGCCGTCCCGGAAGCAGAGCCGGTACAGCGGCGAGTCGGCGAAAGTGGCGGTGCGGTAGAAGCGGCACTCGTCGCTGTCGGCGGGATCCGGGGGCACGCCGGACGGCCGGGTCTCCTCGTCGTACTGGTACCCGGGCAGCCGCGGCGTCACGGAGCTCTCCGCGGTGCCGACGCGCAGCTTGTCGTAGGTGCCGCGGGACAGCACCGATTCGTGCGAGGTGTAGATCTGGAAGCCGTACATCAGAACCGCCAGCGCCGCGGTGGCGGCTACCGGGATCCACAGCACATTGACCACGCCGCGGTGTACGCGTCTGCGGGCCTGGGCCAGTTCCTCCTGCGAGCGGGACGGGCCGATCGGCGCGTCCGCGGGGGCCCGCGGGAGCGGTCCGGGAGTGAGCGGGAGGCGGGCCGCCACCTCGAAGCCGTCCCGGGTGGGGCGGGCGCGGAAGGTGCCGCCGAGCTGGCGGACCCGTTCGTCCAGACCGATCAGGCCGGTGCCGGAGCCGCTCTCCGGGGCCGGCGGCACGGCGTCCGGCGGCACGGCGTCCGAGGCGTCCGCCGTTGCAGAGTTGTGTACGCGCACGCTCAGGCAGTCGTCCTCCCGGCGCAGTGCGACGGCGATGCGGGATCCGGGCGCGTGCTTCATCGCGTTGGTCACCGCTTCCTGCACCACCCGGTGGACGGCCCGGTCGACCATCGGGGGCAGTGGGGCGGACGGGGCTGCGGGCGCTTCCTCCGGCGGCGCGTCGCCGCCGTTCCGGTGGAGGACGATGTCGACTCCGGAGGCGGCGGTGCGCCCGACCAGTTCCGGGACGGTCTCGGAGGTGATCTCGGGAGCGCCCTGCGAGAGCCCGCTGCTGTCCTGGCGGAGGAGGCCGATGATCCGGTGGAGGCGTTCGGTGGCGTCGGCGGCGGCCTGCCGGAGTTCGGCAGCCGAGGCGCGGGCGTCCTCATCCACTCCCCGGGAGACCTGGAGCCCGGCGGCCCGGACGGCGATGAGGCTGAGGTCGTGCCCGAGGGAGTCGTGCATGTCCCCCGCGATCCGGGAGCGTTCGCGCAGCCGGGTGCGCTCCGCGACCAGCTGCTGTTCCCGCTCCATACGGGCGGCCAGCTCCCAGCCCGCGCTCTGGAGTTCGTACTGCTGGCGGCGGAAGCGGCCCAGCAGCCACGGCAGGACCGCGGCGAAGACGACGGTGGTGACCAGGGTGGACCAGTCCCACAGGTCGGCGCCGGGCAGCGTGAGCGCGGCGACGAGTCCCGCCGCGCACAGCACCGCGGCGGCGACGATCGAGGGGCGCACGTGCTCCGCGCGGCGGCCGAGCAGAAAGCTGAGCACGACCAGTGCCGGGGAGAAGGTGCTGGTGAACAGTTCCGGTGTGGCGGCGAGGCTGAGCGCGGCGGGTACGGCCGCGGCCGCGAGGGGCGCCCGGCGGCTGAGGGCTGCCGCGAGGGCGAGCAGCGGGGCGGCCGGCACCCGGAGCAGGAGCGGGACGTCGTGCACCGTGACCAGTGGCCAGGCCATGAGCAGCCACAGGGCGGCATCGTTCAGGGCCGCGCGGGCCCTGGGGCGGCGCAGGATCGCACGCGGCCCCGCGCCCGGTCCCCTGCGCCGGGCCTTCCGCGGCCGGTCCGGGCGGCGGGGGACACGTACGGGGGAGTTCACGCCGGTCACGGTACGCGGCGGGTGGGGAGCGCGCCTCTGTCGAAAGTGCAGGGCATCCGACGACGATCGTGCGCTGCGGGCCGTTGGCGCCGCTCCATACGTTCCGGGCCATGAATGACGCGATAGTGCATGCGGTCGAGGGCTTCGTCAGCACGCCGTGGGTCTACCTGGCGCTGTTCGGGATCGCGATGCTGGACGGGTTCTTCCCGGTGGTGCCGAGCGAGACGCTGGTGATCACGCTGGGGGTGTTCGCCGCGGCGCAGGGCGAGCCGGTGCTGGTTCTGGTGATCCTGGTGGCGGCGCTCGGTGCGTTCACCGGGGATCACATCTCGTATGCGATCGGACGGCGCTCGGGGGCCCGGGTGCAGGCGCGGTTGCAGGAGGGGAGCCGGGCGTGGCGGGTGTACGACCGGGTCGGGCGGATGCTGGCCGAGCGGGGCGGGCTCGTGCTGGTGGCGGCGCGCTACATCCCGGGAGGGCGGACGGCCGCCACCCTCACCACCGGCGCGACGGGGTTCCCGCGCCGGTCGTTCACGCGGTACGACGCCGTCGCGGCGGTGAGCTGGGCGGTCTACTCGGCCTGCCTGGGGTACGCGGGTGGCGCGGCCTTCGAGGAGACGCCGCTGTACGGGGTGGCGCTGGGGCTGGCCCTCGCGTTCACGATCACGCTGGTGCACGAGGGGGTCCGCGGAGTACGGCTGCGGCGACGGGGCGGGGCGCGCGTGTCGGCTCCCGGGGAGCAGGGGCCGGACCTGACCCACGCGGCGGAGCCCGGGGGACAGCGCTGCCGGGCCGTGTCCACGGAACCCGGCGCACTCGTACGGCCGCGGCGCTCCGCCTCGGTGGAACGACGGCCGTAGGTCGAACGACGGCCGTAGGCCGAACGGCGGCCGCAGGCGTCAACTCGGTGTTCTGACCGGAGCACAGTGGTGCGAGAGCGCCGCCCGGCGCGGGCCACCGGCCGGCCGGAGTGCGGTGCGGGCACTGGATACGGGGGCCCGCGTCGCGCGGACGGGTGCCGAGCATGGAGCACGATGGGAGCGAGCGGGTCCGGACGGTCGGCATCGTGCATCAGGTGGTCGACGCCCGGCAGCACGACTCGGCCCGGTCCACCGGCATGCTCCCGGCGCAGGGCGGTTCTCAGGGCATGCTTCGTGATCCATGGGCCCCGGGCGTCGATCCGGCCGGCGCGGTGGTGAGGGCGACCAGTGGGAGCACAGCCGTTGCCGAGTGGCGCAGCACGGGTCCTTCTCCCCTCAGGCCAGGGCTTTCTCGACCAGGTCGACGGCCGTGCGCGGGTCGTCGACCTGGATGACCAGGCGGGCGTACCGCTCGTCGGCGAGTTCGACCACGACGGCCTTGGACGGATCCTTGACGTCCCAGAAGACCTTCTCGCCGTCCTGGTGGAAGGTGCCCGCGGTGATCAGGCCGGGTACCCGGGCCCCCGGCGCGCGGATTCCCTTGGGCTCCGTGGCGATACCGGGATCGGCGGTCGCACCGCGGACGTGGGCCAGCGGGATGGTCAGACTGCTCTTGAAGGCCCAGAGTTTGTCGAGACCCTCGATGACGACGACGAGGTTGTCGCCGTCGATGCGCAGCAGTGCCATTCGGGGCTCCTTGTCAGGTGAGGAGGTCGAGGCGTCGGGCCAGCGCGGCGACGGCGCTGTCGGAACGACCGCGCAGATGGATTCCGAGCGCGGCGGCGGTGAGGGCGGCCCCGAGGTCGGCGGGGATGTCGAGCGCGTCGGAGAGCGCCTGGTCGACGGCGGCCAACGCGGTCGTCACCTCGGTGGCGACCTCCTCGTCGACCGGTGCGCGTTCGACCGCCGCGAGCAGCAGCATGCCAAGGTCGGCCGATGCGACGAGCCGCAGTGCGGCCGCGGCGTCCGAGGCGTCGACGAGCGCGTCGAGCAGGGGGCGGACGTCCTCGGCGAGGTGACGGCGCAGCGCGATCAGATAGAGGCCGCGCTTGCTGCCGAATGTCTTGTAGAGGCTGTTCCGGTGCACGCCGAGGTGGCTGACCAGGTCGTCGACGGAGACACCGTCGTATGCGCGCCCGCCGAACAGGCCGACTGCGGCACGGACCGCTTCGTCCGCGTCGAATGCTCTCGGCCTGCCCATGGCCACGACAATAGACAGTTGAGGAACGATCGGTCAAGAACGATCGTTCCTCAACTGCCGTTCCCCGGGTCGCGCCGTGCGATGCGGGACCCGCTGCGCCGGCCGGGTACGCCTCCCCTCCGGGACGCGCCTTCGGGCCCCGCAGGACACCCGACGCACCGGCTCGGACCGCTAACCCCCGAGTTCGCGGCTGCGGTCGCGGGCGGCCTCGATGGCGTCGATGAAGGCGGCGCGGACGCGGTGGTTCTCCAGTTCGCGGATGGCGTTGATGGTGGTGCCGCCGGGCGAGGTGACGTTCTCGCGGAGGGTGACGGGGTGTTCGCCGCTGTCCCGGAGCATGGTGGCGGCGCCGACGGCGGCCTGGACGATCAGCTCGTGCGCCTTGTCGCGCGGGAGGCCGAGCTGGATGCCCGCGTCGGTCATGGCCTCGACCAGGAAGAAGAAGTAGGCGGGGCCCGAGCCGGAGAGGGCGGTGGCCGCGTCCTGCTGGTTCTCCGGGAGGCGGAGGGTCTTGCCGACGCCGCCGAAGATCTCGTCGGCGAGCTTGAGATGGTCCTCGGTGGCGTGGGTGCCGGGGGAGATGACGGACATGGCCTCGTCCACCAGGGCCGGGGTGTTGGCCATCACGCGGATGACCGGGGTGCCCTCGGCGAGGCGCTGCTCCAGGGAGCGGGTGGTGATGCCGGCCGCGCCGCTGATCACCAGGCGGTCCGCGGGGACGTGCGGGGCGAGCTCGTCCAGCAGTGCGGCCATGTCCTGCGGTTTGGGGGTGAGGATGAGGGTGTCGGCGCGCGCGGCGGCCTCGGCGTTGCCGACGGTCTCCACCTCGTAGCGTCGGCGCAGTTCCGCGGCGCGCTCCGGGCGGCGGGCGGTGGCCAGCAGACGGGCGGGTGACCAGCCGCCCCTGAGCATGCCGGAGAGCAGCGCTTCGCCGATCTTGCCGGTGCCGAGGACCGCGACGTTCTGGGGGGTCATGGGTGCTTCACCTCGTGCCTCGTTGCGCGCGTCGGGCGGGCCCGTCTGCGTCCGCCCTGGCCACGTTCGTGGACGCGGTGCCCATCCTCGCACCGGCTCGCGCTCCGTAGCGGGGCCGTTCCACAGCGCGGACCGGCCCCCGGCGGCCGGGCGGCCGGGCGGCCCGCACAGCCGGGCGGCCGGGCGGCCGGGCCGGGTCATGCCCGGGTGAGTCGTGCGGCCGGGGTCAGGACGTGCGGCGGCGGAGGGTGGCCGCGCCGAGGAAGAGGACGAGGAGGGCGCAGCCGGCGACGACGCCGACGTCCCGGACGAAGTCCCCGGTGGCGTCGGGGTGTTTGAGCACCTCCGTCATGCCGTCGACGGCGTAGG
>NZ_ALAP01000006.1 GCF_000280905.1 Streptomyces sp. AA1529
CTCAGAACCGACACAGTGGACGCGAGCCTCTATGGACAAGCCCTCGGCCTATTAGTACCGGTCACCTCCACACGTTACCGTGCTTCCAGATCCGGCCTATCAACCCCGTCATCTACAGGGAGCCTTAACCCCTCAAAGGGGGTGGGAGTCCTCATCTCGAAGCAGGCTTCCCGCTTAGATGCTTTCAGCGGTTATCCTTCCCGAACGTAGCCAACCAGCCATGCCCTTGGCAGAACAACTGGCACACCAGAGGTCCGTCCGTCCCGGTCCTCTCGTACTAGGGACAGCCCTTCTCAAGACTCCTACGCGCGCAGCGGATAGGGACCGAACTGTCTCACGACGTTCTAAACCCAGCTCGCGTACCGCTTTAATGGGCGAACAGCCCAACCCTTGGGACCGACTCCAGCCCCAGGATGCGACGAGCCGACATCGAGGTGCCAAACCATCCCGTCGATATGGACTCTTGGGGAAGATCAGCCTGTTATCCCCGGGGTACCTTTTATCCGTTGAGCGACGGCGCTTCCACAAGCCACCGCCGGATCACTAGTCCCGACTTTCGTCCCTGCTCGACCCGTCAGTCTCACAGTCAAGCTCCCTTGTGCACTTACACTCACCACCTGATGACCAACCAGGCTGAGGGAACCTTTGGGCGCCTCCGTTACTCTTTAGGAGGCAACCGCCCCAGTTAAACTACCCACCAGACACTGTCCCCGATCCGGATCACGGACCCAGGTTAGACATCCAGCACGACCAGAGTGGTATTTCAACAACGACTCCACGAACACTGGCGTGTCCGCATCACAGTCTCCCACCTATCCTACACAAGCCGAACCGAACACCAATATCAAGCTGTAGTAAAGGTCCCGGGGTCTTTCCGTCCTGCTGCGCGAAACGAGCATCTTTACTCGTAGTGCAATTTCACCGGGCCTATGGTTGAGACAGTCAAGAAGTCGTTACGCCATTCGTGCAGGTCGGAACTTACCCGACAAGGAATTTCGCTACCTTAGGATGGTTATAGTTACCACCGCCGTTTACTGGCGCTTAAGTTCTCAGCTTCACCACACCGAAATGTGACTAACCGGTCCCCTTAACGTTCCAGCACCGGGCAGGCGTCAGTCCGTATACCTCGCCTTACGGCTTCGCACGGACCTGTGTTTTTAGTAAACAGTCGCTTCTCGCTGGTCTCTGCGGCCACACCCAGCTCAGACAGCACGTGCCCTCACCAGACATGGCCCCCCTTCTCCCGAAGTTACGGGGGCATTTTGCCGAGTTCCTTAACCATAGTTCACCCGAACGCCTCGGTATTCTCTACCAGACCACCTGAGTCGGTTTAGGGTACGGGCCGCCACACAACTCGCTAGAGGCTTTTCTCGACAGCACAGGATCATCCACTTCACCACAAACGGCTCGGCATCAGGTCTCACCCCTGTAACGAGGAACGGATTTCCCTGCTCCTCGGGCTACACCCTTACCCCGGGACAACCATCGCCCGGGCTGGACTACCTCACTGCGTCACCCCATCACTCACCTACTACAAGCTCGGACCGTCGGCTCCACCACACCCGCCTTCCGAAGAAAACAAGGGGCTTCACGGACTTAGCATCACCTGATTCGATGTCTGACGCTGCATAGCGGGTACCGGAATATCAACCGGTTCTCCATCGACTACGCCTGTCGGCCTCGCCTTAGGTCCCGACTTACCCTGGGCAGATCAGCTTGACCCAGGAACCCTTAGTCAATCGGCGCACACGTTTCCCACGCATGTATCGCTACTCATGCCTGCATTCTCACTCGTGAACCGTCCACAACTCGCTTCCACGGCTGCTTCACCCGGCACACGACGCTCCCCTACCCACCC
>NZ_ALAP01000007.1 GCF_000280905.1 Streptomyces sp. AA1529
GGCGATGATCTTGGCCGGGCCGTGCTCGTTCACCGGGCCGGGGATCGGGAAGTAGGGCAGCGGGCGTCCGGTCGGGCCGATGCGCTCCCGGCGCTGGCGCGCGGCATCGGGCGCGAGGGTGGCCGCGTACTCCGGATCGGGTTCGTACTCCGCGTCCGGATCGTAGAAGTGACCCTCGGGCAGCTCGCCCTGGTTGGGGTCGTAGTGCGGGTCACTGTAGTCGGCGAGACGCTCGGCGGACGGACCGTTCGCAGCGTCGCCGGCCGTGGCGTTCACGTGGTGGCCGTCCGTGCTCTGGTTGGCTGTCATGGTGGGCGTCGGGTTCTGGTGGGCTGCGAAGGTGCGGACAGCGACGGAGCCGACACCCTCGGGTCCTGTGGGACCTGAGGACCCCTGGCCTCGTACAGGCGCTCCTGGTTGACCACCCCCGGGAGAAAATGTCGACTCGTTCACAAGTCGTCGTACCTCCTTGGTGACCAGGAAATTTCTCAACAGGTCAGCGTGACACCATGCCGACGGTTGGCGACTCTATGGCGTGTCGGCGGTCCGCAGCAACACAATCCGCCTCAGACGGCCCGATGTGTCGGTATGCGGACTCCCTGCTGTCAAGAGGCTCCCGGGTGACGTCGGGGTGGTTTCCCCGGTGGGCAAAAAGGTTGGACAGTTACGTTAAGGGCAAGTCGGGTCGGCGTCCCGCGGACACGACGACGTCACCGTCCGGACCTTCCCTCCAAGGCCCGGACGGTGACGTGAGGTTCCCGACGTTGACGCCGGGGGTTGACCCGGCCGCGGGTTCGCCCCGGCCCGCCGACGGCGAGCCGGCCCGCGCGGCGGCTCAGCCCAGCAGCGTCGCGATGTCCCGCACCGGCAGGTCGTGCGCCTCGCCCACGGGGCCGTAAGTGACCTCGCCGTCGTGCGCGTTGAGGCCCTTGGCCAGCGCCGGGTCACGGCGCAGCGCCTCCCGCCAGCCGCGGTTGGCCAGCTCGACGATGTACGGAAGCGTCGCATTGGTCAGCGCGTGCGTGGAGGTGTTCGGCACGGCGCCGGGCATGTTGGCGACGCAGTAGAAGACCGAGTCGTGGACCCGGAAGGTCGGCTCGGCGTGCGTGGTCGGCCGCGAGTCCGCGAAGCAGCCGCCCTGGTCGATCGCGATGTCGACAAGGACACTTCCCGGCTTCATCCGGGAGACCAGCTCGTTGCTGATCAGCTTCGGAGCCTTGGCGCCCGGGATCAGCACGGCCCCGACCACCAGGTCCGCCTCGAGCACCGCACGCTCCAGCTCGAAGGCGTTGGAGGTGATGGTGCGCACCCGGTTGCCGAAGATCCTGTCGGCCTCACGGAGCTTGTTGACGTCCTTGTCGAGCAGGGTGACGTGGAAGCCGAGGCCGACCGCGATCTGGGTGGCGTTCCAGCCGGAGACCCCGCCGCCGATCACGACGGCGCGGCCGGGGTTCACGCCGGGCACCCCGCCGGGCAGCACGCCGCGGCCGCCCGCGGAGGCCATCAGGTGGTAGGCGCCGACCTGCGGGGCGATCCGGCCCGCGACCTCGGACATCGGGGCGAGCAGCGGAAGGGTGCGGTTGGCGGGCTCGACGGTCTCGTAGGCGATGGCCGTGGTGCCCGACTCCAGCAGCGCGTCGGTGCACTCGCGCGAGGCGGCCAGGTGGAGGTAGGTGAAGAGGGTCTGGTCCTTGCGGAGCCGGTGGTACTCCTCGGCGACCGGCTCCTTGACCTTCAGCAGCAGGTCGGCGGTGGCCCACACCTCGTCCGCCGTGCCCAGGATGGTGGCGCCGGCACCGGTGTACTCGGTGTCCGGGATGGAGGAGCCGACGCCGGCGTCCTTCTCCACGTACACGTCGTGGCCGTTCCGCACCAGTTCGTTCACCCCGGCCGGGGTGATGGCGACACGGAACTCGTTGTTCTTGACCTCGCGGGGGATACCGACCTTCACGTCGATCACGGTCCTTCACTCAGGGGTGCAGAAGGCAGAGAAAGCCGGGTCGCGCATGCTCGAAAACACCGGGGGGACCGCGGCTCGACCAGTCTAATGAAGGAGGCTGAGCTGTCCAGCCTTACAAACAGTCGATCTTTTTCGAGATTGCTATGTGATTCGCAGGTTCTCGACGGAGGGCCGCGACAGCGCCCCCGCGGGCACCCCGAACGGCCGCCGAGTGGCACATGTCACACCCCGCGAGGGCTCGGGGATTCGTTCCGTTTCCACCCCTCGGCCCGGTCCGTCCCCGGCCTGGCACCGTTCCGCGCTCCCCGCTCCGGGTTCCGGTTCCGGTTCCCGAGCGGGGCGGGCCGGTCCTCAGCCCCCTGCGGCCCCGGCGGAGCCCGCCCCGGGGCGCCGCAGCCGCGCGGCCGCCGTCCGGTACCGCCGGGCGTCCCGCGGGCTCCCGGCCCGCTCGCACGCCTCCGCGGCCCGCAGCGCCAGCTCCGCCGCCAGCCGGGCCTCCCCCGCGCCCCGGGAGATCCCGTACGCCTGGCCCCAGGTGCGCAGCGCGTCCGCCCGGCGTCCCGACAGCTCCTGCACCGCCGCCACCTCGGCCAGCGCCCGCGCCCGCGCGGCCGACTCCCGGAGCCTGCGGAAGGCGGCCGCCGCGGCCCGCCACGCCCGCAACGCCTCCTGCGGGCGTGCCGCCCGGGTGTGCACCGCGCCGATCCGGCCGTGCAGCCGCGCCACCGCCGCCCGGTCCGCGTGCTCGTCCCGCGCCAGCCGCAGCGCCAGCGCACGTCCGTACCAGTCGGCGGCCCGGTCCCAGTCGGCCAGCTCCGCGTAGCCGTCGCCCAGCGACTCCAGGGCCCGGCCCGCCGCCCACTCGTCCTCGCCCTCCCGCGCCGCGTCCAGCGCGGCGCGGTAGCGGACGAGGGCCTCCGCCCAGCGGTCCGTGCGCGCGTCCAGATCCCCGAGGTTGAGCAGCGCGGCGGCACGCTCCCGGTGCCTGCCGTTGCGCTCGGCCACCAGCAGCACCAGCTCGTGCAGTTCGTAGCGGTCGGACGCCGCCTGCTCGGGCGCCTCGTGCGCGTCGAAGGCCCGGGCCAGTGCCGACACCAGGCGGCGGGCCAGCGTGTCGAGCTCGCCCCCGCCCTCCGCGACGGCCGCCCGGACGGCCGACAGCAGCGCCGGGCGCCGGGTACGCAGCCAGTTCCGCGCCTCCAGCGGGTGCAGGAAGCGGAGCCCGCGCGGCATTCCCGCCAGTTGCCGGCGTGCCTCGGACCCCGCCGGTTCGCACACCGCGCGGCATGCCTGGAGCCGGCTGATCAGCCGCTCCAGCATCCGCGCCCGGGCCAGCAGCACCTCGTCCGGCTGCTCGTGCGCGGCCGACGCGGCGCGCAGCAGTGGATCCAGACACCCCGGAACCTGGTAGTGGACGGAGTCGAGCGGACGCAGCAGACCGAGCCGCACACAGTCGTCCAGCGCCGCGTGCGCGCTGCTCAGCGAGCAGCCGCCGAGCGCGGAGGCGAGCTGCGGATCGACGAACCCCGCCGGTGCGAGGGCGAGCAGCCGCAGCAGGCGCCCCTGCGGACGCGGGAGGGAGTCGTGGACGAGCCAGAAGGCCCGTTCCAGCGGGTCCGGGGCCGCCGAGACCCGCGCGGGCTCGGCGGAGTGCGCCTCCACCGGCGCCGGCGGACCGCTTTCGGCCAGCGCCCGGGAGGCGTCGAGCAGCGACAGCTTGGGATGGGCACCGAGCCACCCGCTCAGCAGCGTGAGCGCCGCCGGGAGGGCACCGCACTGCTCGACCAGCGTCTCGGCGCTCCGCGGATCCACGGTGACCCGGGGCGAGGAGCCGGCGTGCCGGGACAGCAGCGCCACGGCACTCGCGCGGTCGAGGCCGCCCAGGGCGCACGGGCGGACGTCGGGCACCCCGGTCAGCGGCCCCGAGGAGACGGCCACCACCAGGCAGTCGCGGCTCTCCGGCGCCAGGTCGAGGAGCTGCTCGGAGTCGGCCACGTCGTCGAGGAACAGCAGGACCCGGCCGCGGCGCTCGAGGGCGGAGCGCAGCGCCTCGGCGACGTCGGCCGGGTCGGCACCGGGCGGCGGTTCCTGGGCCCCCGCGTCCTCCTCGGGGCGGAGCGCCGAGCCGGGCCCGGCGCTCCGCCGGAGGGAGGCCAGCAGGTCGCGGGCGGTGCGTTCGGTGGGAACCGGGGTCCCGCCGGGCTCGGTGAGCCGGGCCCGCAGCACCCCGCCGGGATAGCGGTCGGCCACCTGCCGGACGAACTCCTCGGCCAGTGTGGTGCGGCCCGACCCGGCCGCCCCCGCGATCAGCAGCACCCGGCTCTGCGGGAGCGGGCGCCCGGACATGGTGTGCAGCCCGGCGCTGTCCAGGTCGGCGCGCAGCGCGCGCAGTTCGCGGTCGCGGCCCGTGCAGGAGTGGGGGCCCGGCCCCGCGGTCGCGGGCTGCACCGCCTGATCTGTCACGGGCTACGCTCCCGTTCGCTGTTCACCTGGTGTGTGCGCGGACGAATACGGCGAGCGTAGTTCACCGCGGGCCGCCGACCGGTGCGAACGGGCGCCGCGCCCGCCCCGGGAATCACCACATCGGCTCAGGTCGGCCGGGCGGACGCCCCCGGGACCGGGAGTCCCCGCCGCCCGGCGCGGCGGACCGCCGGGCGGCGTCCCCGCCGCGGGCCGGACGGCCCGCGCCCGGCGGGGCGCGGGCGCGGAGCGCGGGGCGGCTACATCGGGTCGAAGGGCCGGGCGGGCCAGGGGGCTTGGGCGGGACGCAGCGCACCGAGACCGCCGCCGCTGGAGAGCGCGGCACTCAGCGCCAGGCACCCGACCACGAGGCAGTTGTTGTGCAGCTGCCCGGCGAGCGCCCCCCGCACCAGTTCCTCCATCGGCACCCTGGCCAGCTCCATGTCGGCCTCTTCCCCGGAGACCTCGAAGCGCGCGCCCTCGGCCTCGGACAGCCGCCGGGCCAGGAAGATCCGCACGGCTTCGTCGCTGCCGCCGGGGGTGGTGTAGACGTCGACCAGGACCCGCCAGTCCTCGGCCTGGACGTGGGCCTCCTCGTACAGCTCCCGCTGCGCGGCGGCCAGCGGGTTCTCGCCGGGGACGTCCAGCAGTCCGGCCGGGATCTCCCACAGCTTCTCGCGGACGGGGTGCCGGTACTGGCTAAGGACCAGCACGTGGTCCTGGTCGTCCAGGGCCAGCACGGCGACCGAACCGGGGTGGGTCTGGTAGTCGCGGCTGACGGCGACCCCGTCGGGCATGACGACGTGGTCGGTGCGGACCCCGGTCTTGGCGCCCTGGAACGGTGTGGAGGTCGCGGTGACCTCCCACTCCTCGGGGGTGTCGGCGATACGGGACGCGGACACGGCGCTCACTCCCCCTGCTGGCGCGCCACGGCGGCCTTGACCAGGCCGGCGAAGAGCGGGTGCGGGCGGGTCGGCCGGGAGCGCAGCTCGGGGTGCGCCTGGGTGCCGACCAGGTAGGGGTGCACCTCACGCGGGTACTCTACGTATTCGACGAGCTTGTTGTCGGGCGAGGTGCCGGAGAAGACCAGTCCGGCCTTCTTCTCCAGCTCGGTGCGGTAGTGGTTGTTGACCTCGTAGCGGTGGCGGTGGCGCTCCTCGACGTAGGGCTCACCGCCGTGGGTCTCGCGCACGATGGAGCCGTCGGCGAGCTTGGCCGGGTACATGCCCAGCCGCATGGTGCCGCCCATGTCGCCCTCGCCTGCCACGATGTCGAGCTGCTCCTCCATGGTGGAGATGACCGGGTGCGCGGTGCCCTGGTCGAACTCGGTGGAGTTGGCGTCCTCGATGCCCGCCAGGTTGCGGGCGCCCTCGACGACGATGCACTGCAGCCCCAGGCAGAGGCCGAGCAGCGGCACGCGGTGCTCGCGGGCGTAGGTGATGGCGCCGACCTTGCCGTCCACGCCGCGCTCGCCGAACCCGCCGGGGATGCAGACGGCGTCGCAGTCGCCGAGCTCGCGCTCGGCGCCTTCCGGGGTGCGGCAGTCGTCGGAGGTGACCCACTTGATCTTGACGCGGGCCCGGTTGGCGAAGCCGCCCGCCCGCAGCGCCTCGGTGACCGACAGATAGGCGTCGGGCAGGTCGACGTACTTGCCGACCAGGGCGACCTGCACCTCGTGGTCCGGCTGGTGGACCCGGCGCAGCAGGTCGTCCCACTGGGTCCAGTCCACGTCGCGGAAGGGCAGGTCCAGCTTGCGGACGACGTAGGCGTCCAGGCCCTCGGAGTGCACGACCTTGGGGATGTCGTAGATGGAGCGCGCGTCCTTGCAGGCGACCACGGCGGCGTCGTCCACGTCGCACATCAGCCCGATCTTCCGCTTGATGGAGACGGGCACGTCGCGGTCGGCGCGCAGCACGATGGCGTCGGGCTGGATGCCGATGTTGCGCAGCGCGGCGACCGAGTGCTGGGTGGGCTTGGTCTTCAGCTCCCCGGAGGGGCCGATGTAGGGCAGCAGGGAGATGTGGACGACGAAGACGTTGTCGCGGCCGACCTCGTGCCGTACCTGACGGACGGCCTCCAGGAAGGGGAGGGACTCGATGTCGCCGACGGTGCCGCCGACCTCGGTGATGACGACGTCGACGTCGTCGGTCGCCATCCGGCGGATGCGGTGCTTGATCTCGTTGGTGATGTGCGGGATGACCTGCACGGTGTCGCCCAGGTACTCGCCGCGCCGCTCCTTGGCGATGACCGTGGAGTAGACCTGGCCGGTGGTGACGTTGGCGCTGCCGTCGAGGTCGACGTCGAGGAAGCGTTCGTAGTGGCCGATGTCCAGGTCGGTCTCGGCGCCGTCGTTGGTGACGAACACCTCACCGTGCTGGAAGGGGTTCATCGTGCCCGGGTCGACGTTCAGGTAGGGGTCGAGCTTCTGCATGGTCACCCGCAGGCCGCGCGCCTTCAGGAGCGCGCCCAGGCTGGAGGCGGTGAGCCCCTTGCCGAGCGAGGAGGCGACACCCCCGGTGACGAAGAGGTGCTTGGTCGTCATGGACGTAGGCGGCATGGCCAAGAGGGGGCTCCCGTGGTCGCTTGGTGGGGTGCGATGGCTGCGTCCCGGATGGGTGGCCCGGGCGGCCTCGCTGCGGTTCGGGGGGCTGCCGTCTCGAACACTTCGCGTTCGCGCGCCCACCGCTCCACGGGCTACCAGCGTAACAGTGCCCAGGGTGCGGTGCCGCTGCCGAGGGCCGTCGGCGGGTGGGGGTGGCGGCCGGGTGCGCCCCAGGGTGACGGGAGAGTCGCAGCAGGTGAAGCCCTCGGTCAAGCTCACCCCATCGGCGCAGCCGGACTCAGCCGACCGTCGGGCGGAAGGGATCGCTGCGTCGTATCCTGCACGGACACTTGCCTGGGGACAGGCAGAAACTCACAGGTCATCCAGCACGTCCCGCGGGGGCGTCGCAGTTCGTTCGACTGGAGATGCACGTGGCTGGGCGCATCGAAGATTACGCACTCATCGGGGATATGCAGACTGCGGCCCTGATCGGCAGGGACGGCTCGGCCGACTGGCTCTGCCTACCCCGCTTCGACTCCCATGCGGTGTTCGCCGGGCTGCTCGGCACCGAGGAGCACGGGTTCTGGCGGGTGGGTCCGGCACACCCGGCCGGCGGCGACCCGCCACCGGCCGACCGCCGCCGCTACCGGGGGGACTCCCTCGTACTGGAATCGGAGTGGGACACCCCTCGGGGTACCGTCCGGATCATCGACTTCATGCCTCCGCGCGAGAACCACGCACCGCAGTTGGTGCGCATCGTGGAGGGCGTCAGCGGGCGGGTGCGGATGCGCTCGGCGCTGCGGATGCGGTTCTCCTACGGCTGGGTGGTGCCGTGGGTGCACAAGGAGGGCCGGCGCACGGTCGCCGTCGCCGGGCCGGACTCGGTCTGGCTGGACACCGAGGCCGACACCTACGGCAAGGACCTGACGACCTACTCCGACTTCACCGTCGGCCCCGGCGACCGGGTGGCGTTCACCATCAGCTGGGAGGCGTCGCACCGGCCCGCGCCGGAGCTTCCCGAGCCGGAGGAGGCGCTGCGCACCACCGAGGACTTCTGGCGCGAGTGGGTCGAGACCTGCACGTACCACGGGCCTTACCGGGAGGCCGTGGTGCGCTCGCTGATCACGCTCAAGGCGCTGACCTACGCGCCCACCGGCGGGATCGTCGCCGCGCCGACCACCTCGCTGCCGGAGGAGATCGGCGGGGTACGGAACTGGGACTACCGCTTCACCTGGCTGAGGGACGCGGCCATCACCCTCTCCTCCCTCCTGCGCACCGGGTACCGCGAGGAGGCCCGCGCGTGGCGCGAGTGGCTGCTGCGGGCGGTCGCCGGCGACCCGGAGAACCTCCAGATCATGTACGGCATCGCGGGCGAACGCGAGTTGTCCGAGGCCGAGTTGAGCTGGCTGCCGGGGTACGAGGGCTCCAAGCCGGTGCGGGTGGGCAACGGCGCGGCGGGCCAGCTCCAGCTCGATGTGTACGGCGAGATGGTCGAGGCGCTGCACCTGGGCCATATGACGGGCCTGGCCCGCAACGACTACGCCCAGCTCCTCCAGCTCAAGCTGATCGGCTATCTGGAGGACCACTGGGAGGAGAAGGACGAGGGCATCTGGGAGGTGCGCGGCCCGCGCCGGCACTTCGTGCACTCCAAGGTGATGGCCTGGGTGGCCGTCGACCGCACGGTCAAGCTCATCGAGTCGGGCGACGTGGACGGGCCGCTGGAGCGGTGGCGCAACCTGCGGGACGAGATCCACCGCCAGGTCTGCGAGAAGGGCTACGACAAGGAGCGCAACACCTTCACCCAGTCCTACGGCTCCAAGGAGCTGGACGCCTCGCTGCTGCTGATCCCGCAGATGGGCTTCCTGCCGCCGGACGACAAGCGGGTGATCGGCACCATCGAGGCCATCCAGCGGGAGTTGACCACCGAGGACGGCTTCGTGCTGCGCTACCCGACCAGCAGCGAGGCGGGCGCCGACGGCACGGCCGAGAACGTGGACGGCCTGGCAGGCGAGGAGGGGGCCTTCCTGGCCTGCTCGTTCTGGCTCGCCGACGACCTGGCGATGATCGGCCGGGTGGACGAGGCCCGAAAGCTGTTCGAGAAGCTGCTGGCACTGCGCAACGACGTGGGTCTGCTGGCCGAGGAGTGGGACTCCGCGCGCCAGCGGCAGGTCGGCAACTTCCCGCAGGCGTTCAGCCACGTTCCCCTGATCGACACCGCGCTGCGGCTGACCGCATCAGGGGCGTACGGGGTCTGACCGTACGCCCCGTTTCGAGTGCCCGGTGCGCGGATGCGCGCCGGGCAGCTCACGGCAGGCTCCGCCGGTCGCCGGATGCCGCGATAGCTGCCGGCGGTCGGCGCCGGGCTCAGCGCTCCGCGGCGGCGCGGGTCACCTCGTCGTACACGCCGAGGACCAGCGCGGCCGTGTCGTCCTCACCGGGCCAGGTGCGCGCCCGGGCACGTCCCGCCGCGCCGAGCGCGGCACGGCGGGCCGGATCGGCCAGCAGGCCCAGTACGGCGGAGGCGAGCGAGTCGGCGTCACCGCAGGGGACCAGTACGGCGGCGCTGCCGACCAGTTCGGGGACGCCGCCGCTCGCCGCCGCGACCAGCGGCACGCCCGCGCGCAGGGCTTCCTGGGCGACCAGCGACGGCCCCCGGCAACGGGTGGGCTGCAGCGCGATGTCGGCCTCCGCCAGCAGCCGCAGCGCGTCGTCCCGCCGCCCCAGCAGCCGTACCGGCAACTTCTCCTCGTCGATACGGCGCTGCAGCGCCTCGCGCCCGGGGCCCTCCCCCGCGACGGCGAGCAGCGGTGCCGGAGTGAGGTTCCGCCAGGCGCGGGCAGCGGTCAGCGCGGTGTCGTGCCCGCGCCGGCCGTCCAGCCGGCCGACAGCCATCAGCAGGGGCCGGTCCACCGCCCCGATCCCCGCACGCGCCGCGCTCCCGGGCGCGTCCCGGGCTGCCGCGTCCTCCCGGCCCGGCGGCGGCACGGCCCCGGTCAGCGGGACGGGCGCCGGTGCGAGGCGTGCGTCCCGGGCGCCGCTGCGGCGCGCGGCATCCACGAGTTCGGTGGTGGTCCCCAGGACGACGGTCGCGGCACGGGCCACCCGCCGGAGCAGGAGCCGGGTCACCAGGTCGTGGGCGGCGTCCGCCCGCGAGGCGTGTCCGGGTCCGGCGCGCGGCAGTGCGTGCCAGGTGACGACGAGCGGCACCGGGCCCCGCCGTCTGCCGAGCGCGAGGGCGGCCAGCAGTCCGGCGCGCAGGCCGTGCGCGTGGACGAGGTCGGCTTCCGCGCAGACCGCGCGCAGCCGGGCCACCGCCTCGGCCTCCGAACGGCCGGGGAGGGCGGTGAACTCCGCGCCGGTTCCGGTGAACGAGTGCCGCAGTGCTTCGTCGTGCCGGGTGCACACCGTCACCCGCACCCCGCGCGCGGTCAGCCCCCGGGCGAGCGAGCGCACGTGGGCCGCCGTACGGGCCGAGGGTGCGTACGTCCCGTCGGCCGCCGGGCCGCCCCCGAGCACATGCACGGCGTGCGGCGGCCGCGCACCGACCACGGGCCGGCCTGCGGCGTGGGTACGGCTCGGGCTCGGGCTCACGGCGGTCGGGCTCCCTGGTTCCGGGGTGGGCGCATGCGTGCCCAGGATGCCAGCCGAACCGGGAGCGGCGGGCCGCCGTGCGGACCGCGCCGCCGCCACGCAGGGAGTACACCCCACGCTCTCACCCACACGAGTGAACGCGGGCGAAGCCGAGCCGTGCGCCACCGGGCGCACACCCCTCCTCGCGCCACCGGGCAGCGGGCCGGAGGGAGGCCGGTCCGGGCGGCGGCGCCCGCCGCACCGCCCGGCGGGTCACAGACCGCCGCGGGCCGCCTCCAGGAGTTCCTCGGCGTGTGCCCGGGCGAGTTCGGAGTCCTCCTGACCGGCGAGCATCCGGGACAGCTCGCGCACCCGCTCCTCGCCCTCCATGACCCGGACACCGCTGCGGGTCACCGACCCGTCGTCGGTCTTCTGCACCACCAGGTGCCGGTCCGCGAACGCCGCCACCTGCGGCAGGTGCGTGACCACCACGACCTGCGCCGACCTGGCCAGCCGCGCCAGCCGGCGCCCGACCTCGACCGCCGCCTTGCCTCCGACACCCGCGTCGACCTCGTCGAAGAGATAGGTCGGCACCGGATCGGAGTCGGCGAAGACCACTTCCACGGCGAGCATCACCCGGGACAGCTCACCGCCGGAGGCGCCCTTGGCGATGGGCCGGGGCGGCGCACCCGGGTGCGGGGCGAGCAGCAGTTCGACCTCGTCCGTGCCGTGCGGCCCGAAAGCCACCGCCCGTCCGTCGACCTCGATGCCGTCCGGGTCCTCGGTGTGCTTGAGCGCGAAGCTGACCCGGGCGTGCGGCATGGCCAGCTCCGCCAGCTCCTCGGTCACCGCGTCCGCGAACCGTTTGGCTGCGTCCGCTCGCGCCTCGCCGAGCGTACGGGCGAGGGAGTCGAGCTCGGCACGGAGCGCGTCCCGCTCGGCACCCAGCTCGCCGATCCGGTCGTCGTCGCCCTCCAGCTCGGCCAGCCGTTCGGCACCCTCCCGGGCCCAGCCGAGCACGGCGGCGATGTCCTCGCCGTACTTGCGGGTGAGCTGGCCGAGTGCGGCACGGCGCTCCTCGACCGCGGCCAGCCGGAGCGGGTCGGCGTCCAGGTCGTCGGCGTACCCGGCCAGTTCGCCCGCGATGTCGGAGAGCAGGATGTGCACCTCGCCCAGCCGGTCGGCGAGCGCGGCCAGCGCCGGATCGTGTGCGCGCACCGC
Organism: Streptomyces sp. AA1529; assembly: GCF_000280905.1. Classification (GTDB taxonomy): domain Bacteria; phylum Actinomycetota; class Actinomycetes; order Streptomycetales; family Streptomycetaceae; genus Streptomyces. The sequence continues at coordinate 11,754 of NZ_ALAP01000007.1, forward strand.
CTCCAGGGCGCGGTGCGCCCCGGCGACCAGCGTGCCCGCGTCGACACCTTCCGGGTCGGCGGGGTCTCCGGCCAGCGCACCGTGCGCGGTGGTGGCGGCGGAGGCCAGTGCCTCGGCATGGCCCAGCCGTTCGGCCTCGGCCGCCAGTTCGGTGTCCTCACCGGACCGCGGCTCGGCGGCCTCGACCTCCTGGATCCCGAACCGCAGCAGATCCGCCTCCTGGGCGCGGTCCCGGGCCCGGGTGGTCAGCTCCTCCCACTCCGCGGCGACCGCCCGCAGCCTGCGGTACGCCTCCCGGTAGGCGGCCAGCGGCCGGGCCACGGCCTCGCCCGCGTAGCGGTCCAGCGCCTCGCGCTGCCGCGCGGCCCGCAGCAGGCCCTGCTGATCCGTCTGGCCGTGCACGGCCACCAGGTCGGCGCCCAGCTCCGCGAGCAGCCCGGCCGGCACCGCACGCCCGCCCACGTGGGCCCGCGACCTCCCTTCGGCCGAGACGGTACGACTGACCAGCAACGCTCCCTCGTCCAGTTCGGCGCCCGCCTCCTCGGCCCGGCGGGCCGCCGGCGCGTCCGGCGCCAGCGCGATCCGGCCCTCGACGAGGGCGGACCTGGCGCCGACCCGGACCAGTCCGGCGTCGGCACGCCCCCCGAGCAGCAGCCCGAGGCTCGTGACGACCATGGTCTTCCCGGCGCCGGTCTCGCCGGTCACCGCGGTGAAGCCTGGGGACAGCTCGACAACGGCGTCGTCGATCACGCCCAGGGCTTTGATCCGCATCTCCTCCAACACGGATACGACCATACGAGGTCCCCGCGCACCGGCCACACCAGTGGTCCGGCTGGTAGCCGGATCGTGGGGCGGCACCCCGGGGGAACTCGACCCGGGTTGCACCGGCATATCCGTTTCCTCCCTCCCGCCGTCGCGGTCCGCGCCCCCCGTCGCCCCGCGCGCGGTTCCCCGTCGCTCCGGGAGCAGCACCGGCCGCCGCCCGGGCCGCGCCGCCGCCCCGCGGCGGACCGCTCCCCTGCGGCAGGCCCCACGTCGGGTCGTCGAAGCCCCCGTCCACCCGGGCAGGGGCGGACGGGCCCGTCGAGAACCCGGGTCGTGTCGTCGGAGCCCCGCCGCCCGGCAGGCCGACGGGGCTCCTTCGAAGACACTCCCTAGCGCGGCGCCCCGCGCCAGCCCGTGACGGGCAGCGCGAACTTGGCGACCAGACGGTCGGTGAACGAGGCATGGTGCAACCGCGCCAGCCGTACCGGCACCGCGCCGCGCCGCACCTCCACCCGGGCACCGGCGGGGAGTTCGACGCTGCGCCGCCCGTCGGCCCACAGCACCCCGTGCGGCGTCTGGGGCCGGACCTCGACGGCCAGCACCGAATCGGGCGCGGTCACCAGGGGCTTGGCGAACAGCGCGTGCGCGCTGATCGGCACCATCAGCAGCGCCTCGACCTCCGGCCACACCACCGGTCCCCCCGCGGAGAAGGCGTAGGCCGTGGAGCCGGTGGGGCTGGCGCACACCACGCCGTCCCCGCCGAAGCTGGAGACGGGCCGCCCGTCGACCTCGATGACGACCTCCAGCATCCGCTCGCGCGCCGCCTTCTCCACCGAGACCTCGTTGAGCGCCCAGTCGGCGTGCACCACCTGGCCGCTGCCGGGGCTGTGCGCACCGTGGCCGCCGTTGCGCACCAGCACGTCGAGGGTCATCCGCTCCTCGACCTCGTAGGCGCGGGAGACCACGCGGTCCACGACCTGGTCCAGATCGTCGCGCTCGGCCTCGGCGAGGAAGCCGACCCGGCCGAGGTTGACGCCGAGCATCGGCACGCCCGAGGCGCGGGCGAACTCGGCGCCGCGCAGCAGGGTGCCGTCCCCGCCGAGCACGACCAGCAGTTCGCAGCCCTCGGCCGCGTCCTGTCTGGCCGACACGGTCTGCACCCGCTCGGGCAGCGGCAGGTCCGCCGCCTCCTCCGCGAGCACCCGCACCCCGATCCCGCAGCGCAGCAGCCCCTGGACCACCAGTTCGGCGCTGCGCACGGCGGCCGGTCTGCCGGTGTGCGCGAGCAGGAAGACCGTACGGTCCCCGCCCGCCGCGCCGGGGTCCGGCGCACCGCCCCGGCGGTCGCCGGGAGGGTGTGCTGGCTGCGTAGCTCCGCTGTCCTCGGTCACTTGGGCCCCTCCGCCACCGCTCGCTCGACTTCGGCCGGGTCGAGGGTGTCGGCCCCGGCACGCAGCCACAGAAAGTATTCGACGTTTCCCGAGGGCCCGGGCAGCGGACTCGAGGTGACGCCCAGCGCGCCCAGACCCAGGGCCGCCGCGTGTCCGGCGACCGTTCGCACGGCCCCGGCGCGCAGCTCCGGGCTGCGGACGACACCTCCGCTGCCCAGCCGTTCCCTGCCCACTTCGAACTGCGGTTTCACCATCAGCACCAGATCCGCCTCGGGTACGGCACAGCGGACCAGCGCGGGCAGGACGAGCCCCAGGGGGATGAACGACAGGTCACCGACGACGAGTTCCACCGGCTCGCCGTCGATGTCCTCCAACGTCAGTTCCCGGACATTCGTGCGGTCCTTGACGATGACCCGCGGGTCGCTCCGCAGCGACCAGGCGAGCTGCCCGTAGCCCACGTCCACCGCGACCACCCGGGCCGCGCCGGCGCGCAGCAGCACGTCCGTGAAGCCGCCGGTGGACGCGCCGGCGTCCAGCGCACGCCGGCCGGTCACCCGCAGTCCGCGCGGGCCGAACGCCTCCAGCGCTCCGGCGAGCTTGTGGCCGCCGCGCGAGACATAGCCCGGATCGCTCTCGTCCGCCTTGACGACCAGCGCGGCACTGGTCTCGACCTGGGTGGCCGACTTGGCCGCGACGTTGCCGCCGACCGTGACCCGGCCCGCGGCGATCAACTGGCCCGCGTGCTCCCGGGAGCGGGCGAGGTTGCGGCGTACCAGCTCCGCGTCGAGTCGGCGTCGTGCCACGGTTCAGCTCCGGGGTGTGTGGGGGCGGTCCAGCGCGGCCAGGCTCTCGCGCAGGCCGTCGTGGACATCTTCGTACACCTCCAGATGGCCGGAGACAGCGAGGTGGTCGGCGTCCTCCAGCCGCTTGAGCCGGGCGTCGACCGGGCCGTTTCCGGTGGGGCGCACACCCACGCCGAGGGGGCGCGGACCGTCTTCGGGCTCCTCCTCCGGCTCCGGCCCGGGGACGCCGGGCCCGCCGTCCGGCTCGGGGACGCGGCCGACCGCCTCCTCCCGCTCGGCACCCGGCTGCTCGTCTCCGCCGGGTACGGCCTCCGGCCCGGGTGTGCCCGCCGGCCCGGGGAGGTCCGGGCCGCGGCGGACCCCGGGGTCCTCGGGACCCGCCGGGGCCTGCCCGGGGTCCCCGTGCGGCAGACCGGGCCGCACCGTCTCGTCGTACCGCTCGGTGGCGCTCCCCGGGGGCTGCTGCCCCGGGACGCGGCCGGGCCCGGGGCCCTGCGCGAACTCGCTCATGCCCCGACGCTACCCTCCGGGTCCGACAGAGCCGCCCGTGTCAGCGCCGTGCCGCGGGCACCACCAGCGGGGTGCCGGTCTCGGGATCGTCGATGACCCTGCAGGGCATGCCGAAGACCTCCGCCACCAGTTCCGCCGTCACGATCTCGCCGGGTTCGCCCTGTGCGACGATCCGGCCGTCCCGCATGGCGATCAGGTGGGTGGCGTAGCGGGCCGCGTGGTTGAGGTCGTGCAGGACGGCGACCAGGGTGCGCCCCTCCTCCTCGTGCAGCCGGGCGCACAGGTCGAGGATCTCGATCTGGTGGGCGATGTCCAGGTAGGTGGTGGGCTCGTCCAGCAGCAGCAGCGGCGTCTGCTGCGCCAGCGCCATGGCGATCCACACCCGCTGCCGCTGGCCTCCGGACAGCTCGTCCACGAAGCGGTCCCCCAGGCCCTCGACGCCGGTGGCCGCCATCGACTCGGCCACCACCCGCTCGTCGTCGCGCGACCACTGCCGCAGCAGTCCCTGGTGCGGATAGCGGCCGCGGGCCACCAGGTCGGCGACGGTGATGCCGTCGGGCGCGGTGGACGACTGGGGCAGCAGGCCCAGAGTGCGGGCGAGCGACTTGGCCGGCAGGCCCGCGACGTCGGCGCCGTCCAGCAGCACCTGCCCGCGGGTGGGTCTGAGCATCCGCGAGAGCGCGCGCAGCAGCGTCGACTTGCCGCACGCGTTGGGGCCGACGACGACCGTGAAGGACCGGTCGGGCACGGCCACGTCCAGCTCGCGGGCGATGGTGCGCTGGTCGTAGCCGAGGGTGAGGTCGTGCCCGGTCAGCCGGGGCTCGCCGGCCGCCGGTCCGGCGGCGGCCGCGGTCTGCGCCGGGTCGGCCTGTGTCGCGGTCTTCATCGTGTCCCCGCCTCCGTGGTGCGTACGTACGTCGGTGCCGGTCGGGCCGTGTGTGCCGGTCATATCCGCCCCGCTCTGCGCTCGGTGGCCAGCAGCCACACCAGGTATCCGCCGCCCACCACCCCGGTGATCACGCCCACCGGCAGCTGGTGCTCCTCGAAGGCCCGCTGGGCGAGCAGATCGGCGCAGATCAGCAGCAGGGTGCCCATGCACAGGGAAGGCAGCAGATTGGGGCCCGGCGCCTTCGTCAGCCGCCGGGCGAGCTGCGGGGCGCACAGCGCGACGAAGGAGACCGGCCCGGCCGCGGCGGCCGAGAGCGCGACCAGCAGGATCCCGGCGACCAGCAGCGCGAGCCGGGTGTGCTCGACCCGGACACCGAGCGCGTAGGCCGCGTCGTCGCCCATCTCCATCATGCCCAGCGCGCGCCCGCAGCCGAGCAGCACCAGCGGGACGAGCACCACCATGCCCAGGGCCAGCGGCAGTACGTCGTCCCAGCCGCGCCCGTCCAGGCTGCCGGTCATCCACAGCACGGCGCGGGACGCCTCGGTGAGGCCGGCCCGGGTGATGAGGTAGCTGTTGACGCCGGTCAGGATGGCGGTGGTGCCGACTCCGACGAGCACCAGCCGGTAGCCGTGCATGCCGCGCTTCCAGGCGAGGGCGTAGATCAGGGTGCCGGTGACGAGTGCCCCGGCCACGGCGCCGCCCGCCAGCAGGGCGCTGCTGCCGCCCACGGCGAAGATGACCAGCAGTGCCCCGGCCGCCGCTCCGTTGGTGAAGCCGAGGATGTCCGGGCTGCCGAGCGGGTTGCGGACGACGGCCTGGAAGACGGCGCCGCTCAGCCCCAGGCTCGCGCCGACGAGCAGGGCGGTCGCGGTGCGGGGCAGCCGGAGTTCGTTCACGATGAACGCGTCGGCGGGGTCGCCCTGCCCGAGCAGGGTGCGCAGTACGTCGCCCGGCGGCATCGGGTACTCGCCGCTGCCGATCGCGAACACGGCGGCGACCAGCGCGAGCAGCAGACAGCCGGTGCCGACCAGCAGGGCGCGCGGCCGGTAGCCGACCGAGAGGCCGCCCGCGGTGCGGACGACACGGGAACGGGTGCCGGTGAGGCTCATGCGTGTGCCACCCTCCGCCTGCGCACGAAGTAGAGGAAGAGCGGTCCGCCCAGCACCACGGTCACGATGCCGACCTGCAGTTCGCCGGGGCGGCCCAGGATCCGTCCGAGGATGTCGGCGCCGAGCAGCAGCACGGGTGCCAGGACGGCGCAGTACGGCAGCATCCAGCGCTGGTCGGGGCCGGTGAGCGCGCGCACCATGTGCGGCACCATCAGTCCGACGAAGACGATCGGCCCGCAGGCGGCGGTGGCGGCGCCGCACAGCAGGGTGATGGCCACGATGGCGGCGGCGCGGGTCCTGGCGGGCCGGGAGCCGAGGGCGCGGGCCGCGTCGTCGCCGAGCGCGAGCGCGTTCAGCGGCCGGGCCAGCGCCAGCGCGATCAGCGCGCCGACCGCGATGAACGGCAGGGCCGAGAGGACCGTGGTGTCCTGGGCGCGGGCGAGCGAGCCGACCATCCAGAACCGCATCCGGTCCAGCGAGGCGGTGTCCAGGAGCTGCACGGCGCTCACGTAGGAGATCAGCGCGGCGTTCAGCGCCGTCCCCGCCAGGGCGAGCCGGGCGGGGGTGGCGCCGCGGCCGCCGCCCACGGCGTAGACGAGTACGGAGACCGCCGCGGCGCCCAGGAAGGCGAAGCCGATGTATCCGGTGTACCCGGCGACACCGAAGAAGGAGATGGCGGTGACGACGGCCGCCGCGGCACCCGCGTTGATGCCCAGCAGGCCGGGGTCGGCCAGCGGGTTGCGGGTGAGCGCCTGCATGACGCCGCCCGCCAGACCGAGCGCCGTACCGGCGAGCAGGCCGAGGAAGGTGCGCGGCAGCCGCATCTCGTGGACGACGGGGTAGCTCGCCGAGCCGCTGTCCAGCAGTCCCGACCATGCCTCCCCCAGGGAGAGCGGCCGGGCGCCGAAGGCGAGGCTGAGCAGGGCGACGAGCAGCAGGACGAGAGTGGCGGCCAGCAGCCCGGCGGCCCGGGCGAGCGGCGCCCGGGCCCGGGCGGGCTGTTCCGGTCGGGCCGCGGGCGGCTGCTGCTCGACCACCGAACCCCTGTGCAACTGCGGGGACTTGGGGAGAGTCACGTACGCGCTCCGGTAGGGGCCGGGGAACCGTGCCGCCCGGCCACTGGACAACAACAACTTTGGTTAGGTTAGCCTAACTGGGAACTCGGCCCCATGGCCGCCCCGCATGGACGTCCGCGGCCTGCCCGCGGTGCGTTCGCAGCACGTCGAGAGAAGGCCGGAGAGAAAATGCCCAGCTCCTCCCCCATGTCCCCGCTTTCGCGCCGCGGTCTGCTCGCCGCGGGCGGCGCCGTCGGTCTCGGTGCGCTGCTCACCGCCTGCGGAAGTGACGACTCCGGATCCGGTTCGGGCAGTGACCCGAAGGGCAAGGGCTGGTCCTTCACCGACGGCCGCGGCGAGAAGGTCTCCCTGGACGCCGTGCCGGAGCGGATCGTCGCCTACACGGCCACGGCCGCCGCGCTGTGGGACTTCGGCGTCCGGGACCAGGTCGTCGGCGTCTTCGGGCCGACCAAGCAGAAGAACGGTGAACCCGACGTGCTCGCCGGGGACATGGACATATCCAAGGTCGAGATCATCGGCAACGCCTTCGGCGAGTTCGACCTGGAGAAGTACGCAAAGCTCCGGCCGCAGCTGCTGATCAGCAACATGTACCTCGAGGACGCGCTCTTCTACGTCCCGGACGAGAGCAAGGACAAGATCTACAAGCTGGCTCCGCACGTGGCCATGAAGGCCGCCGGGGTGCCGATGCTGGAGGTCGTACAGCAATACGCCAAGCTCGCCGAGTCGCTGGGCGCGGATGTGCAGGCCAAGGCCGTCACCGACGCCAAGGCCCGCTTCGAGAAGGCCGCCGAGCGGCTGCGCAAGGCCGCGAAGAGCGGCATCCGCGTGATGGCCGCCGCCGGGGCGCCCGACCTGTTCTACGTCTCGGACCCGGACGCCAGCACCGACCTGCAGTACTTCAAGCAGCTCGGGGTGGACTTCGTGAAGCCCGAGAAGCTCAGCAAGCAGGGCTTCTTCGAGGAGCTGAGCTGGGAGAACGCGGACAAGTACGAGGCCGATCTGATCATCCTGGACAACCGCACCCAGTCCCTGCAGCCCAAGGCCCTCGCCTCGAAGCCGACCTGGAAGGACCTGCCCGCCGTCAAGGCGGACCAGGTCGCCCCCTGGGCCGCGGAGCCCCGCTTCTCCTACGCGGGCGCCGCACCGCTGCTGGAGAACCTCGCGGAGGCGATCGAGAAGGCCAAGAAGGTCCGCTGACCCGCCTCGGGAACCGGCACCCCCGGCCCACCGGGCCGCCACCGTCCGCACCCACCCCCTGCCCGCACCGCCCGCACCCGTCCCTCCCGGGAGGAGCAGTCACGATGAGCAAGGCCAGCACGGCGCGGTCCGCGCCCTCCACCGTTCCCTTCGAGTTCTTCGCCCTGCACGTCGTCAGGACCCGCCGACTGGGTCCGACCCTGCTGCGGGTCACCTTCGGGGGCGAGGGGCTGGACCTGTTCGCCTCCGGGGGGCGCGACCAGCGCGTCAAGCTCTTCCTGCCGCAGCCGGGGCAGACCGCACCGGTGGTCCCCGTCGAGGCGGGCACGGAGTGGTTCGCCGAGTGGCGGGCGATGGACGAGAACATCCGCGGGATCATGCGCAGTTACACCGTGCGGGCACTGCGCAAGGGCAGCCGGTACGGCGCCGCGGACGAACTGGACATCGACTTCGCGCTGCACGGCGAGATCGGTCCCGCCTCGCGCTGGGCGCTGCGGGCCGCGCCCGGGGACCGGGTGACGCTGCTCGGCCCGGTCGTCGAGGACAACGGCGGTGTCGACTTCCGGCCGCCGGAGGGCACCGACTGGGTGCTGCTGAGCGGTGACGAGACGGCCCTGCCCGCCATCGGGGCCGTGCTGGAGTGGCTGCCCACCGGGATGCCGGTACGGGTGTTCGTGGAGGTCGCGCACCGGGAGGACATCCAGGACCTGCCGACGCTCTCGGACGCACGGATCTCCTGGCTGGTGCGGGACGAGTCCGGGGACCGGGCCGCCGGCTCCCGGACCGAGCACGCGGTCTCGGCGGTGCGCTCGGCCGGGCTGCCCTCGGGCACCCCCTACGCGTGGCTCGCGGGCGAGGCCGGCACGGTCAAGGCCCTGCGGCGCCATCTGGTGAACGAGCGGGGCTTCGACCGCCGGTCGGTCACCTTCACCGGCTACTGGCGGGCCGGCACCTCGGAGGAGCAGTTGGTCGCCGAGGCCCTCGCGGCCGCGGCGAGCTGAGGCCCGCACGGCCGCGGCGGGCCGGGGCCCGCTCCGCGCCCGCCCGCCGCACGGTCCCCGGCCCGCGCCTCAGAACCCCAGCCGGCCCAGGGCCTGCTCCGCGTCCAGTCGGCACTCGGCGGTCCCGGCCGCCGACCAGGCCGCCCCGCACAGGGCCCGCAGCCCGTCGGCCGGATCGCCGTCCCCCGTCACCTCCAGCCGACGGTCGCCGGCCCGGGCGCGCCAGCCGCCGCATCCGGCCGCGCCGTCCGGTTCGGCCGTCACCTCCGGTTGGGGCTCCAGGAGACCCCGCAGGTCGCGGGCCACGAAGGTGGGGCGGTGCACCGGGGAGGCGGCGAGCAGCCGGGCCGCGTCGGTCACCCCGGTCAGGACCAGCAGCGAGTCCACGCCCCCCGCGTGCGCCCCTTCGATGTCGGTGTCCAGCCGGTCGCCGACGACCAGCGGGCGCCGGGCGCCGGTGCGCAGGATGGACTCCCGGTGCATCGGCGGCAGCGGCTTGCCCGCCACCTCGGGCTCGGGCGGTGTGCGCATCCACCGGGTCGCGATGCGCACGACCTCCACGGCCGAGCCGTTGCCCGGTGCGATGCCGCGCCCGCTGGGGATGGTCGGATCGGTGTTGGACGCGAACCACGGCACCCCGCGCTGCACGGCGAGCGCAGCCTCCACCAGCCGCCCCCACTCCATCGACGGCCCGCCGTAGCCCTGCACGACGGCCGCGGGGTCCTCGTCGGCGGTCTGGACGACGGTCAGCTCCCGCTCCGCCAGCGCGGCCCGCAGCCCCTCGGCGCCGACGGCCAGGACCCGCGCACCGCGCGGCATCCGCTCGGCGACGAGCCGGGCGACGGCCTGCGCCGAGGTGACGATCTCGTCGGCCGCCGCCGGCACGCCCAGCTCCGTCAGATGCGCGGCGACCACCTGCGGAGTGCGGGCCGCGTTGTTGGTCACGTACGCCGTCCGCAGCCCGCCGGCCCGGGCGGCGGCGAGGGCGTCGACGGCGTGGGGCACGGCCTCTCCCCCGGCGTAGACGACCCCGTCCAGGTCCAGCAGTGCCGTGTCGTACGCGGTGTGCAGCGCACGCCCGCTGGCCTGCGGGGCACGCCGGGGCGCCGGGGCCGCCGTGTCGGAGGCGGGGCTGTCGTGCATCAGGGGTCGCTCCTCGTGCTCTCTCCCGGGGGACGCGGACGCCGGGGCCGGCCTGCGCGCGGTACCGATCCTCTCGCACCCTCCGCGCCCCTGCGCCCCCTGTGCCCCGCTCCACCGGCCGCGGGGCACCGGCATACCATGCACGGATGACCGTCCGAGGACTGAGACTCACCCCGTTCCGGGGGCTGCGCTATGTGCCGGAGAAGGTCAGCAGCCTCGCTGCCGTGACCTCGCCCCCGTACGACGTGGTGGTCCGGCCGGACGGGCTGCGGCACCTGGAGACCGCGGATCCCTACAACATCGTGCGACTCATCCTGCCCCAGGCCGAGGATCCGGCGACGCGGCACCGCCAGGCCGCCGAAACCCTGCGCCGCTGGCAGGACGAAGGGGTGCTGGCGCGCGATCCGCAGCCCGCGCTGTACGTCTACGAGCAGCGCAAGGGCGAACTGCTGCAACGCGGCCTGATCGGTGCCCTGCGGCTGTCGGACCCCGAGGAGGGGATCGTGCTCCCGCACGAGGCGGTGATGGACGAGGTCGTGGCCGACCGCGCGGAGCTGATGGGCGAGATGGCCGCCAACCCCGAGCCGCTGCTGCTCTCCTACCGCGGCGACGGCACCCGCAGCGGCGCCACCGCCGTCATCGAGCGGACCATACGCGGGGCGCCGCTGGCGGCGACGACCACCGAGGACGGTTTCGCGCACCGGCTGTGGGCGGTCACGGATCCGGCCGAACTCGCCCAGGTGGACGCCGAACTGTCCCGGCACAGCGCGCTGATCGCCGACGGGCACCACCGCTGGGCGACCTATCTGCGGCTCCGCGCCGAACAGGGCGGCGGGGCCGGGGAGTCGCCGTGGAACCACGGCCTGGTCCTGCTGGTGGACACCGCGCGCTATCCGCTGCAGGTACGCGCCATCCACCGGATACTGCCCAGGCTGCCGGTGAAGCGGGCGCTCGACCTCCTCGACCGGGCGGGGGCGCCGTTCCGCGTGCGTACGCTGGCGGCGCCGCTGGACGAGGCGCTGGAGGAGCTGGCGGACACCCCCGGGAACGCGTTCCTGCTGACCGGGGGCGACGGCGTCTTCCAGCTGCTCGACCGGCCCGCTCCGGCGCTGCTGGAGCGCACCGTGCCGGCCGACCGGCCCGAGGCGTGGCGCCGGCTGGACGCCACGGTGCTGCACTCCACGCTGCTGGACGCGGTCTGGCAGGTGCCGGACCGCCCGGCCGACATCGGCTATCTGCACCATGTCGGGGCGGCGTTGGAACAGGCGGCGGCGCACGGCGGCACGGCCGTGCTGCTGCGGCCCGTTCCGGAGTCGACGGTGCGGGCGCTCGCCGAGCGCGGTGTGACGATGCCCCGCAAGTCGACCTCGTTCGGCCCCAAACCGGCCACCGGACTGGTGCTGCGCACCCTGCGCTGACCGGCGGCCCGCGCACCAGGCACCCACCGCCCACCGCCCACCGCGGCCCGCGTACCCGGCGCCGACGGCCCGCCGCCCATTGCCCGCCGCGGCCCGCGCCGTCCGCGGGCCGCTCCCGTGCCCCCTCGCGGGTCGCCGCGAGGCCCCCTTGTGTGCGGACGGACAGGATTGGTTAGGCTAGCCTTACCTGACCGCGCGAGTCGCGCGGGTGCCACGTCCGTGTCAGGAGGACACTTCATGAGCAGCAGGTCCCACCTGCTCAACGACAGGACAGCGGAGCGCTACCGGCGCTCCCTCACACACGGCGTCGAACGGGTCGCCGCGAGACTCGCCCGCACCGAGCAGCCCTTCACCGGCGTCACCCCGGCCGAGCTCGCGCCCACCGTGTCCGCCGTGGACCTGGAGAAGCCCCTGGGCACGGCGAGCGAGGCGCTGGAGGAGCTGGAGCGCGTGTACCTCCGCGACGCCGTCTACTTCCACCACCCGCGCTACCTCGCGCACCTCAACTGCCCCGTGGTCATCCCGGCCGTGCTCGGCGAAGCCGTGCTCTCCGCCGTCAACTCCTCCCTGGACACCTGGGACCAGAGCGCGGGCGGCACCCTGATCGAGCGGCGGCTCGTGGCCTGGACCGCGCAGCGCGTGGGCTTCGGCGCGTCCGCCGACGGCATCTTCACCAGCGGCGGTTCGCAGTCCAATCTGCAGGCGCTGCTGCTGGCCCGCGAAGAGACCTGCCGCCTGGTGCGCAAGAACTCCGAGACCGCGCTCAGCACCCCGCAGATCCTGCCGAGGCTGCGGATCCTCACCTCCGAGTGCAGCCATTTCAGCATCGAGAAGGCCGCGGTGCTGCTGGGGCTGGGCGCCGAGGCCGTCGTCCCGGTGCCCTGCGACGAGCAGCGGCGGATGTGCGTGGACGCGCTCAGCGAGCAGCTGGCCCGCTGCGAGCGGGCCGGCGAGACGGTGATGGCCGTCGTCGCGACCGCCGGCACCACCGACTTCGGCAGCATCGACCCGCTGCCCGCCGTGGCCGACCTGTGCGAGCGGGCGGGCGCCTGGCTGCACGTGGACGCCGCCTACGGCTGCGGACTGCTCACCTCGCGCCGCCGCCGAGGGCTGCTGGCCGGCATCGAGCGTGCCGACTCGGTGACCGTCGACTACCACAAGTCCTTCTTCCAGCCGGTGAGTTCCAGCGCCGTCCTGGTCCGCGACGGGGACACCCTGCGCCATGTCACCTACCACGCCGACTACCTCAACCCGGCGCGCAGCGTGGAGCGTGAGATACCCAATCAGGTCGACAAGTCGCTCCAGACCACACGGCGGTTCGACGCGCTCAAGCTCTGGATGACACTGCGGGTGATGGGCGCCGACGCGCTCGGCGAGCTGTTCGACGAGTGCGTGGACCGTGCCGCCGAGGCCTGGCGCCTGCTGGACGCCGACGAGCGGTTCGACGTCGTCGTCGAACCCCGGCTCTCCACACTCGTCTTCCGCCACCTGCCGCGCGGCGCGGACGCCGCGCTCACCGACCGGGCGAATCTGCACGCGCGCGACGCGCTGTCCGCCTCCGGCGAGGCCGTCGTCGCCGGCACCGTGGTCGACGGCCGCCACCACCTCAAGTTCACCCTGCTCAACCCGGAGACCACGACCGCCGACATCGCCGCGGTCCTGGACCTGATCGCCGCACACGCCGACCGGTACGCCGCCGAGCACGGCGCGGTCCACCCGCCCGCCCTCAGCACCGCCCCGGCATGCTGACCGATCCGACACGGAGCCCCCACGTGACGCCCTCCAGCGCCAGTCCCGCCGACCCGCCCGTCCACGATTTCGTCGCCATCGGCGTGGGTCCCTTCAACCTGGGCCTCGCCTGCCTGACCGCGCCGCTGGCGGAGCTCGACGGGATCTTCCTGGACGACAAGCCGGAGTTCGACTGGCACCCGGGCATGATGCTGGACGACAGCACCCTGCAGACCCCGTTCCTCTCCGACCTGGTCACCCTGGCCGACCCCACCTCGCCGTTCTCCTTCCTCAACTACCTCAAGGAGTCCGGCAGGCTGTACGCGTTCTACATACGCGAGAGCTTCTACCCGCTCCGTGCGGAGTTCAGCGACTACTGCCGCTGGGCGGCCGACCGTCTGGGCGACACCGTGCGGTTCGGCCACCGCGTCACATCGGTCGAGTACGACGAGGCCGACGGCCTCTACACCGTGCACGCCGAGCAGCTGCCCGGCGGAGAGCACCGCGCCTTCCGCGCCCGGAAACTCGTCCTGGGCACCGGCACCCCGCCGCACCTCCCCGGGCCGTGCCAGGACCTGGGCGGCGATCTGCTGCACAACTCCCGCTATCTGGAGCACAAGGACGCGCTGCAGCGGAAGAAGAGCATCACCCTGATCGGCAGCGGCCAGAGCGCGGCGGAGATCTACCACGACCTCCTCCAGGACATCGACACCCACGGGTACTCGCTCACCTGGCTCACCCGCTCCCCCCGGTTCTTCCCCCTCGAATACACCAAGCTGACGCTGGAGATGACCTCCCCGGAGTACGTGGACTACTTCCACTCCCTCCCGGCCGACACCAGGGACAGCCTGGTGGCCTCCCAGAAGAACCTCTACAAGGGCATCAACTCCGAGCTGATCGACGGCATCTTCGACCTGCTCTACCGGAAGAACCGCCGCGCCCCCTGCCCCACCCGGCTGATGACCAACACCGCGCTCACCGACGCCGCGTACGACGAGTCCGCCGGCACCTACACCCTCGGGCTGCGCCAGGAGGAGCAGAAACGTGACTTCAGCCTCACCACCGAGGGGCTGATCCTGGCCACCGGCTACCGCTACCAGCAGCCGGACTTCCTCGGCCCGATCACCGACCGCATCGCATGGGACACCCAGGGCCGCTTCGCCGTACGCCGCGACTACAGCATCGACACCTCCGGTCAGGAGATCTACGTGCAGAACGCGGAGCTGCACACCCACGGCTTCGTGGCCCCCGACCTGGGCATGGCCGCCTACCGCAACTCCTGCATCATCCGCGAGCTGCTCGGCCGGGAGGTCTACCCGGTCGAGAAGTCCATCGCCTTCCAGGAGTTCACCGCACCGGCGGACACCCCGGCCGCACCCGCCGCGGCCCCGGAGGGAGCGCTGTGACCACCGCCGACGCCACCGTCTTCACCCGCACCGACGAAGCACTGGGCACCTTCTCGCTGCGCCCCGTCGACCCGCTCGCCGACACCGGGCTGCTGCACCGCTGGGTGACGCACCCCAAGTCCGCGTTCTACCTGCTGCAGGACGCCACACTGCCCGACGTGGAACGCGAGTTCATGAGCATCGCGGCCTCCCCGCACCACGACGCCTTCCTCGGCCTCCACCGGGGAGAGCCCGCCTTCCTCATGGAGCGCTACGACCCCCGGTACGTGGAGCTGGCCGGGCTCTACCCGCACCGGCCGGGCGACGTCGGCATGCACTTCCTGTGCGCGCCCACCGAGCAGCCCGTCCACGGCTTCACCCGCGCGGTCATCACCACCGTCATGGCGATGCTCTTCTCCGACGCGGACACCCGGCGCGTCGTCGTCGAACCGGACGTCCGCAACACCGGCGTGCACGCCCTCAACGAGGCCGTGGGCTTCCGCGTCGACTCCACCCTCACCAAGCCGGAGAAGGAAGCCCTGCTCAGCTTCTGCACCCGCGAGCAGTTCCGGACCGCCACAGGAGAAATCCCCGCATGACGCTCCCCCTCACCCCCCGGCCCACGCAGCCGCACGAAGCGGTCACCCACCTCACCCCCGAGCGCTGGGAGCGGGCGACCCGGCTCCTGATCCGCAAAGCCCTCGCCGAGTTCAGCCACGAACGGCTGCTGGACCCGGCTCCGCTGGACGGCCAGGAGCACCGGTACGCGGTCCGCTCCGACGACGGCGCCACCGAGTACCGCTTCACGGCCCGCCGCTCGGCCCTCGACCACTGGCAGGTCGACGCCGACAGCGTCACCCGGCACCGTGCGGGCAGCGAACTCCCGCTGGACGCCCTGGCGTTCGTCACGGAACTGCGCACCACCCTGGGACTGGGCGAGGAGATCCTCCCCGTCTACCTGGAGGAGATCAGCAGCACCCTGGCCAGTACCGCCTTCAAGCTGGCGGCCACGCCCAGGACCGCGGCGGAGCTGGCCGCGGCCGACTTCCAGACCATCGAGTCCGGGATGACCGAGGGCCACCCCTGCTTCGTCGCCAACAACGGCCGGCTCGGCTTCGACAGCGCCGAGTACCGGGCCTACGCGCCCGAGGCCGGAGCGCCCGTACGGCTGGTCTGGATCGCCGCGCACCGCACCCGCACCACCTTCACCACCGGTGCCGGCCTCAGCTACGACAAGCTGCTGCTCTCCGAACTCCCCGCCGCCACCCTGCGCCGCTTCTCCGCCGCCATGGCCGAACAGGGCCTGGACCTGGACGACTACTACCTCGTCCCCGTCCACCCCTGGCAGTGGTGGAACAAGCTCTCGGTGACCTTCGCCGCCGAGATCGCCCAGCGCTCGCTGGTCTGCCTGGGCCACGGCGACGACGCGTACCTGGCCCAGCAGTCGATCCGCACCTTCTTCAACTCCGACCACCCCGAGAAGCACTATGTGAAGACCGCGCTCTCGGTGCTCAACATGGGCTTCGTCCGCGGTCTGTCCGCCGCCTACATGGAGGCCACGCCCGCCATCAACGACTGGCTCGCCGAGCTGGTGGCAGGCGACGACATCCTGCGCGGCACCGGCCTGGGCCTGCTGCGCGAACGCGCCGCCGTCGGCTACCACCCCGCCCCCTACGAGGCGGCCGCGCCCAAGGGGTCCCCCTATCTCAAGATGCTGGCGGCCCTCTGGCGGGAGAGCCCGGCACCGTTCCTCGGCGAGGGCGAGAAGCCGGCCACCATGGCGTCGCTCCTGCACCTCGACCGCGACGGCGACTCCTTCGCCGCTGCCCTGGTGCGGCAGTCGGGCCTGGAGCCCACCGAGTGGCTCCGCGCCTACCTGCACGCCTATCTGACGCCGCTCCTGCACTGCTTCTACGCCTACGACCTGGTGTTCATGCCGCACGGCGAGAACGTGATCCTGGTCCTGGACGCACACGGCGTGCCCCGCCGCGTGCTCTTCAAGGACCTGGCCGAGGAGGTCGCGGTGATGAGCCGGGACGCCGAACTGCCGCCCGAGGTGGAGCGCATCCGCGCGGACGTCCCGGAGGACATGAAAGTCCTCTCGCTGTTCACCGACGTCTTCGACTGCTTCTTCCGCTTCCTGGCCCCAGCCCTCGACACGGCGGGCACCCTGGACGAGGACACCTTCTGGTCGACGGTGGCCGACGTGGCGAAGGACTACCAGAAGTCCACCCCGGAGCTGGCGGACCGGCACGCCCGGTACGACCTGTTCACCGACGAGTTCGCCCTCTCCTGCCTCAACCGCCTCCAGCTCCGCAACAACCAGCAGATGGTCGACCTCCAGGACCCGGCCGGCGCCCTTCAGCTGACGGGGACCCTCCGCAACCCCCTGGCCCGGTACCGGTAGCAGCGGACCCCCGGCACAGCAGCAGGGCGGACCCCTGGGGGATCCGCCCTGCTGTCCTGCCGTCCGTATGTCCTGCCGCCCGTCCTGCCCGTCCGCCGCCCGCGGCGGCGGACGGGCACCCGGTGCTCAGTCCTCGGCGGGGGGCTCCTCTTCGGCGTCCTCGTCGAGGGCGTCGATGAACTCGACACCGTCCAGCTCGGCCAGCCGGTCGGACGCGTCGGTCACCCCGCCCTGGTCGGCCTCCAGCGCCTTGGCGAACCAGTCGCGTGCCTCGTCACTCCGGCCCACCTCCAGCAGCGCGTCCGCGTAGGCGTACCGGAGCCGGGCCGTCCACGGCTGCGCCGACTGGGAGGCCAGCTCCGGGCTCTGCAGCGTGACCACCGCGGCATCCGGCTGCCCCATGTCCCGCCGCGCTCCGGCCGCGACCAGCCGCATCTCGACCTGCCCGGCCTTGTCGAGCTTCTGCACCTCCGGCTCGCCGGCCATCGCCAGCGCCTTCTCCGGACGGCCCAGCCCACGCTCGCAGTCGGCCATCACCGGCCACAGGTGCTGGAGCCCCGTCATCCGCCGCGCAGCACGGAACTCGGCGAGCGCCTCCGCGTACTTCTGCACCCCGTACGCCGCGAACCCGGCAGCCTCCCGCACCGAGGGGACCCGCGACGCGAGCCGCAGCGCCACCTTCGCGTACGCGTACGCCTGCTCGGGGTCCTCGTCCAGCAGCCGCGACACCATCACCAGGTTCCGGGCGACGTCCCCGGCCAGTGTCTTCGGCAGGCTCATCAACTCCTGCCTGACGTCCTTGTCCAGCTCGTCCCCGGTGACGTCCTCGTCGATCGGCAGGCGCCGCAGCGGCTCCCGCTCCGGGCGCCGGTCCCGGTCGCCTCGCCCGGCGTACGGCCGCTCCCGGTCCCCGCCCCGGCGGAAGCCGCCGCCGCGGTTGTCGTCGCGGCGGAACCCGCCGCCACCCCGCCGGTCGTCACGCCGGTCGTCACGGCCGCTCCTGCGGTCGTCCGGACGGCCGTACGGCCGCCGACCGCCGCGGTCGTCGTCCCGGTGCGGACCACGGCCGCCCTGCGGGCGCCCGGCGCCCCGGGGCTCGCTGCGGTCCCGGCCGTCGCGACCGTCGTCGCGGCTGTCCCGGCGGAAGGGTGCGCGACCGCGGTCGTCCCGCTGCGGCCGGTCGCCCCGGTATCCACCTCGCCGCTCCTCGCCGCGGCCGTCACGTCCCCGGTCATCGCGGGTCCGGTCATCGCGTCCCCGGTCATCGCGTCCCCGGTCATCGCGGGTCCGGTCATCGCGCCCCCGGTCGTCACGGCGGGGCCGGTCGTCACGTCCCCGGTCGTCACGGCGCGGACGCTCGTCGCGGCCACGGCTGTCGCGGCGGTCATCCGGCCGGCCGTCCCGGCGGTCGTCCCGGCGGAAGCCCGAGCCGCCCTGGCCGCCCTGCCGACGACGGTCGTCCCGGTCACGGCTGCCGTAGCCCCGCTCGTCACCGCGTCCGCGGTCGTCCCGGCGGCGCTCGTCGTCGCGCCGGTCGTCGCGCCGATAGCCCTGCGAAGAGCCGCGCTCCCCGCGTCGGAACCCCCCACCCGCACGGTCGCCGCCTTCGCGACCGGGGCCGCGGGTGCGCTCGCGGCCGTCGCCGCCGCGCGGGCCGGACTGCCGCGGCCGACGGTCGGCTCGATCGCGATCGTCTGACGAGCTGGGGGACATCGGTGACTCCTGTCTGCGGTACCTGCGTCTCGATTCTCGCGCAGGTGGTGGAACAACGCTCTTCGGAAAGCCGGGGACAACAAAAAAGCCCTTGGCCTCCAGCGCATGCACGCTGGAGGCCAAGGGCCATAAAGATTGTTCGGCGGCGTCCTACTCTCCCACACGCTCCCGCATGCAGTACCATCGGCGCTGAAAGGCTTAGCTTCCGGGTTCGAAATGTGACCGGGCGTTTCCCTCACGCTATGACCACCGAAACTCTGTTCAAGGTGAATGGGATATAAGTATCCCCACCTCGGAGTCTCTAAGCGAACAAGCACTCTCTTCAATTGAAGTGCAGTTGTTGC
>NZ_ALAP01000008.1 GCF_000280905.1 Streptomyces sp. AA1529
GGGCCCGCCCGATACGGTGGCGGGCATGAGCGGCGGCGCACAGTTGATGTGGGACGAGGGTGTCACCGGCTACGACTTCGGCCGTGGCCATCCGATGGACCCGGTACGGCTTGCCCTGACGAAGCGTCTGATCGAGGCGCTGGGGGTGGAGCGCGGTCCGGAGCTCGGCGTCGCCGCGGCGAAGCCACTCGGGGAGTCCACCCTGCGACTTGTGCACCGGCCCGACTACATCGACGCCGTCCGCCGGGCCTCGCGCGATCCCGGGTCCGCCGAGGAACGGTACGGCCTGGGGACCATGGACGACCCCGCGTTCGCCGGGATGCACGAGGTCTCCGCGCTCATCGCCGGACAGTCGGTCGGTGGCGCCGAGGCCGTGTGGCAGGGCAGGGCACTGCACGCGGTGAACTTCGCCGGCGGGCTGCACCACGCCATGCCGGACCGTGCGTCCGGCTTCTGCGTCTACAACGATCCCGCGCTCGCCATCGCCCGGCTGCTGGAGCTCGGGGCCGAGCGGGTCGCCTACGTCGATCTGGATGTGCACCACGGGGACGGCGTCCAGGCGGCGTTCTGGGACGATCCCCGGGTACTGACGATCTCCCTGCACGAGCATCCGGGCACCCTCTTCCCCGGCACTGGCTGGCCGGAGGAGTGCGGCGGCCCCGGCGCCGAGGGCAGTGCCGTGAACGTGGCGCTGCCGCCCGGTACGGCGGACGCCGGCTGGCTGCGTGCCGTGCACGCGGTGGTCCCGGAACTGCTGGAGGCGTTCCAGCCGCAGCTGCTGGTCTCCCAGCACGGTGCGGACACCCACGTCGAGGATCCGCTGGCGCACCTGGCGGTCAGCGTGGACGCGCAGCGGCGCGCCGCCGAGGCCGCGCACTCCTGGGCACACACCTACGCGCAGGGCCGGTGGCTGGCGACCGGCGGCGGTGGCTACGCGGTGGTGGACGTGGTGCCGCGCACCTGGACGCATCTGGTGGCGATCGCAGCCGGTGTTCCGGTCCCGGGAGAGACCGAAGTGCCCGAGGAGTGGCGGCAGGAGGTGTACGCGCGTACCGGCGGTGCCCGCGGCCCGCTGCGCATGACGGACGGGCTGGAGGCGAGCTGGCGGGACTGGAGCGAGGGGTACGACCCGGCGGACCGACTGGACCAGGCGGTGCGTGCCACCCGTCGGGCGGTGTTCCCCGCGCACGGGCTGCTGCCCTGAGCGGCCATGTGCGGGGGACATGAGGGATGAGTGCGGGCGCGTTCGGCGGGACTCGTGCACGACGGCCGGCGACGGCCCGCGTACGGGCGCCGCACCACGCTTCCGTCGGGCGCGCGGCGGCCGGTCGGGCCGGTCGGCCCCGGCGGCGTTGGGCCCGCAGCCGGCGCCGTGGTCCCACTCGTTCCGATGGCCACCGGCGGGGGCGGAGCCGGGGGAGGGTGAACCGTTTCCGCGCAGGCCCCGGTTGGCGGTCGGGAGGTGCGGGGTATTCGCAGTCGCGGGACGGATTCCCGGGCGTTCGCCGCTTCCGGCCGGCCGGCCTGGTGGCGGGAGAGCGGGGCCGTCGGGGGCGCCGTGCTGTCTCCTGGCCGACTCTCGGTCAAGTACGTCACATTGGCCCCACGCCTGTCGGCGTCTGAGTGCCTCGGACTAGCACTCTCGGTGGGTGAGCGTGTCGACATAGCGATGTGATTCGGGGTACGTCAGTGCGGCTTCTCCTTCGTGAGAGGGGTCGTGCTGTTCTGCAGAACCGGCGTGTGCACCCGAGGGTGTGCGCGGGGCGCGAATGCGTGCGCCGCCTTCCGGCGCCGGGCGGAGCCGATCGGCACGACGCAGCCGAAGGAGCTGCGGCCAAGGTACTCGGCGGGGCTGATGGTTCGACGTCCGGTGCAGGTCAATGGGGTTGCGGGGCGCCCGGGCCGCCAGGTGCGCAGGGGCGGTGCTCGGCGTGGAGCGGCGGGAGTCAGGGGTGGGACAGAGCGTTCCGTGCGTGCCGACGGATGACGCTGCGCAGTGCGACTACTACCGCGCGCTCACTCGCTATGTACTCAATCGAGCGTGTCTGTCACGGTAGGCGAGCGATCGCTACTCCTCTTCACCACTTGCATCACGCGCCCCTAATCTGGGGAGGAGCGCACATGCGAGCAGGAGGCACCGGAGGGGAAGCCGGCGCCCGACATGTGCGGAAGGTTCAGGTGTGACATGGCTGCTGACGAACGGCCGTTGAACGAGGTCGTGTTCCTGACCGTGGCGGAGGTCGCCGCGGTGATGCGAGTCTCCAAGATGACCGTGTACCGCTTGGTGCACAGCGGTCATCTGCCGGCGATCCGGGTGGGCAGGTCCTTCCGGGTACCGGAGAAGGCCGTCCACGAATACCTCGAGGATTCGTACGTGGGGGTGGAGAGCGCCTAGCCGAAGATCGGGTGCGCGATTCACCGCTGCACCGGAGCTCCGGTGCCCCTCGATTCACGCCCATTCCCGGGTGGCGGGTAGGGTGGCCCCATGTAGGTCGTGTGGGCTCGGACGCCCCGCACCGAGTATCGAAATGAGTTCGCCCCGCGTCATGCGGGGATGATCCGTGAGCGAGGGTAGTCGTGGGCTCTGTCATCAAAAAGCGGCGTAAGCGGATGGCGAAGAAGAAGCACCGCAAGCTGCTGAAGCGGACGCGTGTGCAGCGTCGCAACAAGAAGTGAGCGAGCGCACCGCACGCCACTGACCGCCGCCTTTCTCTCCATGTCGGGGAGAAGGGCGGCGGTTCTGCTTTGGTGGCGCGGTGCGCTCGTACGGGGGCGCCGGCCGTATCGGGGGGTGTGAGGGAGGGATCGTGGGCAAGGTGGTGCTCGTCACCGGGGTCGCCAGACCGCTCGGTGGCCGTTTCGTACGCCGTATCCGGCACGAGCCTGAGGTGAGCCGGGTGATCGGCGTGGACGCCCGCCCGCCCGCGCACCCGTTGGACGGTGCGGAGTTCGTGCAGGCCGACATCCGGCAGCCCGCCATCGGCAAGGTGCTGGCCGAGCACGCTGTCGACACCGTCGTCCACATGGATGTGCACGGGGCCCCGCCGTCGCTGGGCGGCGCCGGGCGGGGAGCGGTCAAGGAGACCAATGTCATCGGCGCCATGCAACTGCTGGGCGCCTGCCAGAAGGCGCCCAGCGTCAGCCGGCTGGTGATCAAGTCGACGACGAGCGTCTACGGTTCGGCGCCGCGCGATCCGGCGGTCTTCGACGAGGCGACACCTGTCAGGGACCTGCCCAGCGGAGGGTTCGCCAAGGACGCGGTCGAGGTCGAGGGATATGTACGCGGCTTCGCGCGGCGCCGGCCGGACGTCGCGGTGACCGTGCTGCGGTTCGCCCACATCCTCGGCCCCGCTGCCGAGTCGCCGCTCGCCGCCTACTTCTCGCTGCCCGTCCTGCCCACTGTGCTGGGCTACGACCCCAGGCTGCAGTTCGTGCACGACGACGACGTGATCGAGGTGCTGCGGCTGGCGGCCGGCGAACCGCGCCCGGGCACGCTCACCGCCGGAACGTTCAACATCGCCGGGGACGGTGTGCTGCTGCTGTCGCAGTGTGCCCGCCGGCTGGGGCGGCCGACGGCGCCGATGCTGCTGCCGGCGATCCGCTGGAGCCGGAGCGTGCTGCGCTCGGTGGGCGCGACGGACTTCTCGCCCGAACAGATCCGGCTGCTCACCCACGGGCGGGTGGTGCGGACCGCACACGCCCGCGATGTGCTCGGTTTCGCCCCGGGCCGGACGACAGCGGAGACGCTGGACGCCTTCCTGCGGGAGCAGGGCCCGGGGCTGCTGCCGCCGGAGGGCGTCGCCGGTGCGCTCGACCGGTTCGCGGCACTGCTGCCGGGCAAGTCGGGCCCGCAAGCGTGCACCGCCGCCGCGGCGGGGCAGGAGGAGGTGCGCCAGGATGGCTGACGCGAAGGTCATACCCTTCGACGACGACCGGGACCGCTCGCGGAGTCCGGGCTCCCCCGCCGGACGCGCCCCCGGGGACGGTGCCCGCGCGTCCCGAGCGGGACGCTCCGGAACACCTCCGTCGGGCGGCGGTGCCGGTTCCGGCGGGGATCCCGGTCCGGGCGGCGCCCGCGGCACTCGACGCGGCGGCACCGGGCGGCGCTCCCGGCTGACGGCGGTGTCCGGACAGCCCCCGGAGCCGGAGCAGGCGGAGGGCGCCGGGGAACCGCCCGGGCAGCCCGGTGCCGCGGCCGCGGGCGGCGGACCGGAGGAACCGGCCGGAGCGGGCTCGGCGGGGCGCTCCGGTCCCGCGGGCTCCACGGCGCCGCAGGAGCCGGCCGGGCTGCTGGAGCGGGTGCTCGGCACGGAGTGGGAGGCGCGGGCCGCCGAGGGTCTCGCCTTCCTGCGGCGCAGGCTCACCGGGGAGTACGAGGTCGACGACTTCGGCTTCGACGAGGAGCTGACCGACCAGGTGCTGATGACGCTGCTCCGCCCGGTCTTCGAGAAGTACTTCCGGGTGGAGGTGCGCGGGGTGGAGAACATACCCGCGGACGGTGCGGCGCTGGTGGTGGCCAACCACTCGGGCACCCTCCCGCTGGACGGGCTGATGCTCCAGGTCGCCGTGCACGACGAGCACCCGGCCGACCGGCATCTGCGGCTGCTGGGCGCGGACCTGGTGTTCGTGCTGCCGCTCGTCAACGAACTCGCGCGCAAGGCGGGGCACACGCTGGCCTGCGCGGAGGACGCGCAGACGCTGCTGGAGCGCGGCGAGGTCGTCGGGGTGATGCCGGAGGGCTTCAAGGGGCTGGGCAAGCCGTTCGCCGACCGCTACAAGCTCCAGCGGTTCGGGCGGGGCGGTTTCGTCTCGACGGCGTTGCGTGCGGGGGCGCCGATCGTGCCGTGCTCCATCGTCGGTGCCGAGGAGATCTACCCGATGGTCGGCAACTCCCGGACCCTGGCCCGGCTGTTCGGCTTCCCGTACTTCCCGCTCACGCCCACCTTCCCGTGGCTGGGTCCGCTGGGCGCGGTGCCGCTGCCGACGAAGTGGACGATCCAGTTCGGCGAGCCGGTGCCCACCGACGGCTATCCGCCGGAGGCCGCGGAGGATCCGATGCTGATGTTCAACCTCACCGACCAGGTGCGGGAGACCATTCAGCACACGCTCTACAAGCTGCTGGTGCGACGGCGGTCGGTGTTCTTCTGAGCAGCCCGGGGCGGCGTCGTGCGACTGTCCGCCCAGCGGTGTGCCGTACCCGAGCCGCGGGCCGGGGGCCGGTCGCGGCGGCCGGGAACCGGCCGCCGCGATGTGTGCGCTGCGGCTATCCGCCGTCGCCGCCGAGATCGAGGCGGGGCAGCACGTCCGGGACGAGCGGAGGCAGGGTGACCTTGGGCTCGCTGTCCGGTGAGGAGGGGCTGCCGGAGCCGGGGTCGGAATGGGACGGGCTGCCGCCCTTCCGATCGGAGTCCTCCGGCGGTTCGAGCAGATCGCCACCGAGCAACCCCTTGCCGCGCTGCTGGGAGTCGGAGGGCGAGGGCTCCTCGCCGCCGCCGTCCCGCCGCCCGTCCATGCCGTCCGCCGACGGGGAGCTGGGCTCGGCGGAGGGCTGCTCCTCGCCCGTCCGGTCACCGGTGCCCGGCTCGCGGTCGCGCGGGGCCTCGGCGCGCTCCCGGGGGAGGAGCGCGCGCAGCGGGCCCACCTCCTGGTCTATGGCGTCGAAGACCGAACTGACCTCGTCGCTCACGTCGTGGAGCTGCACCGGCAGCCGGTCGCGCAGCTGCGTCCAGCCGGCCCGGTGGTTCTCGGCGAACGCGGACAGGGACCGGATCGGGGCCAGGTCGCCGTTCCGCTGGTAGGCGGAGCTGAGCAGCCGGTGCCCCTCGGAGGCGTCGTGCCGCATACCGGAGAGGGTCTTGCGGACCTCGGCGAGTGCCTCGTGGTCCAGGGCTCCGGAGCGGTCCCGCTCCATGAGACGGCGGGCCTCGTGCAGTCGCGTGGAGGCGTGGTCCAGCAGGAGGCCGCCGCGGTCGGCGTCGTCCCCGGCGAGGTCGAGCTGGATGTCCTCCATCCCGCGCTTGAGACCGTAGAGCGAGTCGCCCGGCAGCGCGTCGGTGCTGGCGGCGGTGGCCGCGCCGAAGGCGCTGGCCGCGACGCCGACGCTCAGGCCGCCGACGGCGAGTCCACGGCCGAGCCGGGACTTGGGGCGCAGCTTTCCGAGCGGCCCGAGACCGGGTGCGCGGTGTGCGCCGCTCCGGCCGCGGGAGTCGGCGCGGGCGTCGCGCTGCTCGGGGAAGTGCGCGCCGTGCGCCGCCGTCTCACCCTCTCCGAAGGCGGCCTCCATGGCGGCGATCAGCTGCGCGCGCTGGACCGTCTTGACCTCGGGGTCCAGCGTCGGCCTCGGTACCCCGCCCAGCGCGTTCGCGAGGGAGAGCAGCGACGGGTCGGAGCCGTCGGCCCGGTGGCTGTGCGGTGCGCCCGGCGGTGCTGCCGCGGTGTCACTCCCTCCTCCGGGGCCCGGCCCGGAGCGCTCTCGGGGCGGGGGGCCCTCGGGTTCCGTATCGGCCGCCGCGCCCGTGTCACGTCCCTGTTCGTCCAGGGCCTGGGCGAAGGCGATGGCCCGTCGGCTCGTCGGCACGGATCCGATCACCGGCGGCACCTCCTCATCGTCTGCACGGTCGGCTCCCCACCACACCGGCACGAGTGTGGCCGACCGCGTCCGCTCAGGGTCGAGCGAGCCCCGGGCAGCCACGGCTACGGGGAGTCTGCAACCCCGACAACGAGCGCAAGCCACTCGGGTTACGGAGTCGGATGTCACGATGATGTGACCGGGGGTCCGCGCGAGGGCGACCGCGTGGCCGACCCTCCGGCACCGGGCCCCGGCGACGCTGCGGTCGCAGCCCTCGGAGGCGTCTCGGAGGCGCCTTTCCGGTGCCTCCGAGACGCCTCCGAGCGGTCCGCCCCGGGGTCAGCGCGCGTCGTCGGGGAGCAGCCGGGCGAGGGTGCGCACGGCGCGGTACTGCAGGGTCTTGATGGCGCCCTCGTTCTTGCCCATCACCCGGGCCGTCTCGGCGACGGAGAGCCCCTGCAGAAATCGGAGCGTTACGCATTCCTGCTGTTGGGGGTTGAGCTTACGTACGGCTTCCAGCAGGGCGGCGTTGGAGAGCGTTTCGAGGACCGACTCCTCGGGGGACCGCTCGACCTCGTTGGCGTCGAGCATCTCGCCGGTGGTCACCTCGAGGCGGAAGCGGCTCGACTTGAAGTGGTCGGCGACCAGATTGCGGGCGATGGTCACCAGCCAGGCTCCGAAGTCGCGGCCCTGCCAGGTGAAGGTGCCGATACGGCGGAGGGCGCGCAGAAAGGTCTCGCTGGTCAGGTCCTCGGCGGTGGCCCGGCCGCCGACCCGGTAGTAGATGTAGCGGTAGACGGTGTCGCTGTACTGGTCGTACAACCTGCCGAACGCCTCGGCTTCGCCGTCCTGGGCGCGTTCGACCAGGTCCATCATCCGGCGGCTGTCGGTGTCGGAGGCGGCGGGCCGGCGGGCGGTCGTGCCGGAGCCGCGGGCGCGCCGGCCGGTCGGGGTGGAGGTGCGGGACGTGGTCGCCGCGTTCGAGCGGGCGACCGAGGGGGATGCCGGGGACGCGGCGGAGGCGGCCGGACCGGCCGCGGTGGTCAGGGCGCGGGTGGCGCGGTGGGCGGGGGCAGGGCAGGGACCTGTGGGGACAGTTGAGGCTCCTGCGGGGACAGGTGCGGTTGGTGCGGCCAGGGCAGGGATGGCGTACGCGGTGGGGACGAACGCACGCAGTTGGTCGATGACTGTCGTGCGCAGCGTAGCCAGGCCCGAGGCGTCAACCCCGACGTGTGGGTACACGGGACTCCCAGAGGCAGAGCTTCCATCACGTGCAGTGCGGGACCGTTCACCCGGCGTAGGGACAGGTGGGTACCGAATTGCGTCTGAGGAGAATAACGCTTCGTACAGGCCGCGCTACACCTAGTTGCTGAAAACGTCGCTTCGGTTCGTTTCAGTGCGGATTGGGGCCGCTTTCAGGTGCGAGTCGAAGACTGTTTCTGATCGTTTCCATGGCCGAATTTGACGCCTGGGTGATGTGTTCCGGCCGACCGGCCGGATCGGGACTGCCTGCCCGGAGCGCCGGGTAACACTGCTGGATTGCCCGGCCGACGGCCGCGCAGAACGGACCCGCCGCGGTCGCGGTACGCCCCGGGCGCGTCGGTGAATCCCTCGTGAGGGGCCTAGCGGCGGCGCCGCTGCACCGCGGCGGCGGCCACCGCGCCGCCTGCCAGCGCGCCGACCCCGGCGGCCGCCGGGATGCCCACCTTGGCCGCCTTGCGGCCCTTCCGGTAGTCGCGCAGTCGCCAGCCCATTTCACGCGCGTGCGTCCGAAGCCGGCTGTCAGGATTGATCGCATACGGATAACCGACGAGCGACAGCATCGGAATGTCGTTCGCCGAATCGCTGTACGCAGCGCACCTGTCCAGATCGAGGCCCTCGGCCGCGGACAGCGCGCGGACCGCCTCCGCCTTCGCCGGCCCGTGCAGCGGTTCGCCGACCAGCCGTCCGGTGTAGACGCCGCCCACCGACTCGGCCACCGTGCCCAGCGCTCCGGTCAGCCCCAGCCGCCGCGCGATGATCGTGGCCGTCTCCACCGGAGCCGCCGTCACCAGCCACACCTTCTGGCCGGCGTCCAGGTGTGCCTGGGCCAGGGCCCGGGTGCCGGGCCAGATCCGGCCCGCCATGTACTCGTCGTAGATCTCCTCGCCGATCGCCATCAGCTCGGAGACCCGGTGCCCCTTGACGATGGACAGCGCGCTCTCCCGGGCGTCGTGCATGTGGTCGGCGTTCTCGGAGCCGGCGAGCCGGAAGTAGGTCTGCTGCCAGGCGAACCGGGTCAGTTCGCGCTTCCGGAAGAACTTGCGCTTGTAGAGGCCGCGGCCGAAGTGGAAGAGGGCGGCGCCCTGCATGACGGTGTTGTCCAGGTCGAAGAAGGCGGCGGCGTGCACGTCCCCCGCGACCGGGAACTCCGGCTCCGGAGTGCCCGCGGGTTCGGCCGTCGCCTGCTCCTGCTCCTGCTTGCGTGCCGCCTCGGCGGCCGCCTCCCCGGCGAGCACGCTGCGTGCGGTCGCGTTGCGCCTGCGGGGGGTGAGCCATGCGGGAAGGGCCATGCGGCGAGCATAGCCAGTCTGTTCGGAGAGCCGGTTGCGCCGGGATTGCCGGGGGTGTGGTCCCGGTGAACCGCCGGGGCGCCCTGCGGGGTGTCCCCGGCCGGCGCGTGCGGTCTCCGCCGTCCGCGCCGGGGCGTCCCGCGGGGCGTGCGCCAGGGCGTCCCGCGGGGCGTCCGACGGGTTCGGCGAGGCGTCGGGCGGGCTGGAGAATGGAGGTATGAAGACTGTGACGCTGATCGGGAAGCCCGGCTGCCACCTGTGCGACGTGGCGCGGGACGTGGTGGTCCGGGTGTGCGAGGAAGTGGACGCCGCCTGGGAGGAGAAGGACATCAACCAGGATCCCGAGCTCTACCGGCTGTACTGGGAGCAGATCCCGGTGGTGCTGGTGGACGGGGCCCAGCACGACTTCTGGCGGGTGGACCCGGAGCGGTTGCGCAGCGCGCTCACCGCGTGACGCGGCGTCGGCGCCGTGCCCGTGCCGCGCGCCGACGGGGTGGGGTGGTGCCGGTGGGAGCGGGTCCGGGCCGCGCCGCTGCCGGCCTCAAGAGCCGCCGGGGGGCCGCTTGTCCAGTGGGAATGTGGTCAGGGTTCGAGTGGGTTTCGATTAGTATCGAGGGCGTTTTGCGATCCG
Source organism: Streptomyces sp. AA1529 (assembly GCF_000280905.1). GTDB lineage: Bacteria > Actinomycetota > Actinomycetes > Streptomycetales > Streptomycetaceae > Streptomyces. The sequence continues at coordinate 9,752 of NZ_ALAP01000008.1, forward strand.
GGGGCGTATAGGTGAGGAGTGTGGCCGGGTGTCCCCGTCGGTGCCTGTGGCGCCGGTCACGTTGACCGGACAAACCGGACACAATCTTTGTGCACGCGTTCACAAAGGCATAGCCTGGGCGCGACGGAGCGGTCCGGGAGAGTGCCTCGCAGACGACCGCTCACCGCTTCGCGCAACCGGCAGGAGCACCGTGGCAACTGGCCGAAACCACCGTCCGGCGACGAGTCGGAGCCGAGGGATCCCCGAGGCGACCGTCGCCCGCCTTCCGCTGTACCTGCGGGCCCTCACCGCGCTGTCCGAGCGCTCGGTGCCCACGGTGTCCTCGGAGGAGCTGGCCTCGGCGGCGGGCGTCAATTCGGCCAAGCTCCGCAAGGACTTCTCCTACCTGGGTTCGTACGGCACCCGCGGGGTCGGCTACGACGTGGAGTACCTCGTCTACCAGATCTCCCGTGAGCTGGGCCTCACCCAGGACTGGCCGGTTGTCATCGTCGGTATCGGAAACCTGGGCGCCGCGCTGGCCAACTACGGCGGGTTCGCCTCGCGCGGCTTCCGGGTCGCGGCGCTGATCGACGCCGACCCGGGGCTGTCCGGCAGGCCCGTGGCGGGCATCCCGGTCCAGCACACCGACGAGCTGGAGAAGATCATCTCGGACAACGGGGTGTCCATCGGCGTGATCGCCACCCCGGCCGGTGCGGCCCAGCAGGTGTGCGACCGGCTGGTCGCCGCCGGGGTCACCTCCATCCTCAACTTCGCGCCGACCGTGCTCTCCGTCCCCGAGGGCGTCGACGTGCGCAAGGTCGACCTGTCGATAGAACTGCAGATCCTCGCCTTCCACGAGCAGCGCAAGGCGGGCGAGGAGCCGGGGGCGCCCCCGGGGCAGAGCCCGGAGACGGACACCGCGCCGCCCGCGGCGCCGCCGGCCGTGTCCGTCGCCAAGCGGCCCCCCGAGTCCGGAACTGACGGGGATCTGCCCGCCGTGATGCCGGCATGAGTCTGCTCGTCGTGGGCCTCAGCCACCGCAGTGCGCCGGTCAGCGTGCTGGAGCGGGCCGCCCTGGCCCCCCAGGCGCGGGGCAAGCTGTTGCAGGACACCGTGGGGGCCGAGCCCGCCGCCGAGGCGGCCGTCCTCGCCACCTGCAACCGGATCGAACTCTACGCGGACGTCGACCGGTTCCACGCCGGTGTCGCCGAACTGTCCACCCTGCTGGCCCAGCACAGCGGAGTGGATCTGGAGGAGCTCACCCCTTATCTGTATGTCCACTACGAGGACCGGGCCGTGCACCACCTGTTCTCGGTGGCCTGCGGGCTGGACTCGATGGTCGTGGGCGAGGGGCAGATCCTCGGCCAGATCAAGGACGCGCTGGCCGTCGCGCAGGAGCAGCACACCGCTGGACGGCTGCTGAACGACCTGTTCCAGCAGGCGCTGCGGGTGGGGAAGCGGGCGCACTCCGAGACCGGGATCGACAAGGCCGGGCAGTCGCTGGTGACCTTCGGGCTCCAGCAGTCGGCCGCGGGCCGGGACGTCGAGACGTGGCTGCGGGGGCGCCGGGCGCTGGTGATCGGCGCCGGATCGATGTCCTCGCTCGCCGCGGTGACGCTGGCGCGCGCCGGTGTGGGCGAACTGGTGATCGTCAACCGTACGTTGGAGAGGGCCGAGCGGCTGGCGGAGAGCCTGGACGCGCGGGCCCTGCCCATGGACGCGGTGGCCGGCGAGCTGGCCGCGGCCGACGTGGTGGTCTCCTGCACCGGCGCGGCCGGGCTGGTGCTGGGCGCCGAGGAGGTCGGACGGGCCGTCCGCGCGCGGGAGCCCCGCGCGGACGGCGGCCCGGTCCTCTCGGTGCTGGACCTGGCCATGCCCCGGGACGTCGAGGCCGCCGTGCACCGTGTCGAGGGCGTGCGGCTCGTGGACATCGAGTCGCTCGCGGACGCCGAGGCGAACGCGCCGATGGCCGGGGACGTGGAAGCCGTCCGGGGCATCGTGGCGGAGGAGGTCGCCGCCTTCGGCGCCGCGCAGCGCGCCGCGACGATCACCCCGACCGTGGTGGCGCTGCGCACCATGGCCGCCGATGTCGTCGCCGGGGAGATGGCGCGGCTGGAGGGGCGGCTGCACGGGATGGACGACAAACAGCGCGCGGAGATCACGCAGACCGTGCGCCGGGTCGTGGACAAGCTGCTGCACGCGCCGACCGTGCGCGTCAAACAACTCGCGGGCGAACCCGGCGGCGCCGGGTACGCGGACGCGCTGCGTGAACTCTTCGACCTCGACCCGCAGGCGGTCGCCGCTGTCAGCAACCCGGAACAGGAGCGGCAATGAACACCGACGCCACAGCCACCACACCACTCAGGCTGGGCACCCGCCGCAGCAAGCTCGCGATGGCGCAGTCCGGGCTGGTCGCCGAGGAGGTCCGCAGGGTGACGGGCCGCCCCGTGGAGCTGGTGGAGATCACCACCTACGGCGACGTCAGCAAGGAGCAGCTCGCGCAGATCGGCGGCACCGGGGTGTTCGTCAACGCGCTGCGGGACGCGCTGGCCCGCGGGGACATCGACTTCGCCGTGCACTCGCTGAAGGACCTGCCCACCACCCAGCCCGCGGAGTTCGCGCTGGCTGCCGTGCCCGCGCGGGCGGATGCCCGGGACGTGCTGGTCGGCCGGGACGGGCTCGGTTTCGAGGCGCTCCTGCGGGCCGCCGCGTCCGGCACGGCGCGGATCGGCACGGGCTCGCCCCGCCGGATGGCGCAGATCCACGCCTGGGCGCGTACCCTCGGGTTCGAGATCGAGACCGTTCCGATCCGGGGGAATATCGACACCCGGATCGGGTACGTGCGCTCCGGTGAGCTCGACGGCGTCGTGCTCGCGGCTGCCGGTCTCGAACGTATCGGCCGCCTCGACGAGGAGGCCGCCGAGCTGATCGAACCCGACCAGGTTCTGCCCGCCCCCGGACAGGGGGCGCTGGCGGTCGAGTGTGTGGCGTCCGACACACACCTGACCGCACAGCTCGGGGAGCTGGACGACCCGCGTACGCGGGCGGCCGTCACCGCTGAGCGAACCCTGCTCGCCGCCTTGGAGGCCGGCTGCAGTGCACCTGTGGGTGCGCTTGCCGACCTGCTTGTCGAGGGGCAGGTTGTCACCGAAATGCGCCTGCGCGGCGTCGTCGGCACCACCGACGGCCGCACGCTGGTGCAGTTGTCCACCACCGGTCCCGCACCGGCATCCGACGGCGATCTCACTGCCTGTGCACGCATGGGCCGGGAACTCGCCGACGAGATGCTCGCCAAGGGTGCGGCCGGTCTGATGGGGGAGCGAGCACTTTGAGCCCCACCGCCGCCGACAGGTCGCGCGCCGAGACGTCGAACACCGCGCGCGCCGGCAAGTCGAGCACCGCACAGAAGCCGGCAGCCGTGAACAGACAGCACCTGCACGGTGCACACGGGCACGTCACCTTCCTGGGTGCCGGGCCCGGGGACCCGGGGCTGCTGACGTTGCGCGCCGTCGAGGCGCTGGGGCAGGCCGACGTCCTCGTCGCCGGTCCGCGCGTGTACGACGTCGTACGTGCCCATACCCGGCCGGGTGTGGACACACCACTCCAGCCCGTCGCTGACGAGACGTCAACTGCCGCTGCGGCGGCCGACGATGCAGCTCTCGACGCGGGCGAGTCTGCCATAGCCGCCGCGCGCGCCGGCAAGCGGGTCGTGCGTGCGGTCGCGGGTGATCCGGGGCTGGACTCGGACGCGGCCCGCGAGATGCTCGTGCTGGCCGCCGAGGGGATTCCCTTCGAGGTCGTCCCGGGTGTCGCGGCGGCCGTGGGGGTGCCCGCCTACGCCGGGGTCCCGCTGCGGGACGCGCAGGGCACCGACGTGCGGTTCGTGGACGCGAGCACCGCCGACGACCGGTGCTGGACCGAGCTGGGGGTGAGCGACGCGACCGTCGTCGTCTCCACGACCCTGGACCAGGTCACCTCGGCCGCGGGTGAACTGGTGGCGGCCGGCCGCAAGCCGGACACCCCGCTGACCCTCACGCTGGCGGGCACGACCACCCGGCAGCGGACGTTCACCGCGACGCTCGGCGGGATCACCCAGACCCTCAAGCAGGCCAAGGTGCTGCCGTCGCCGGACGGCGGGCAGCCCGTGATAGCCGTGGTCGGCGAGCGCAGTGCCGCGCCGCAGCGCGAGCAGCTGGCCTGGTTCGAGTCCAAGCCGCTGTTCGGCTGGCAGGTCCTGGTGCCGCGCACCAAGGAGCAGGCGGCCTCCCTCTCCGACCAGCTTCGCTCCTACGGCGCCGTGCCCGCCGAGGTGCCGACCATCGCCGTGGAGCCGCCGCGCACCCCGCAGCAGATGGAGCGCGCCGTCAAGGGCCTGGTCACCGGCCGGTACGAGTGGATCGCCTTCACCTCCGTGAACGCGGTCAAGGCGGTCCGCGAGAAGTTCGAGGAGTACGGGCTGGACGCGCGCGCCTTCGCCGGGATCAAGGTGGCGGCGGTCGGCGAGCAGACCGCGGCCGCGCTGGTCGAGTTCGGCGTCAAGCCCGACCTGGTGCCCAGCGGCGAGCAGTCGGCGGCCGGGCTGCTGGAGGACTGGCCGCCCTACGACCCGGTCTTCGACCCGATCGACCGGGTGTTCCTGCCGCGCGCGGACATCGCCACCGAGACGCTGGTGGCCGGGCTGATCGAGCTGGGCTGGGAGGTGGACGACGTGACCGCCTACCGCACGGTCCGCGCCTCGCCGCCGCCCGCCGAGACCCGGGAGGCCATCAAGGGCGGCGGGTTCGACGCGGTGCTGTTCACCTCGTCCTCCACGGTGCGGAACCTGGTGGGCATCGCGGGCAAGCCGCACAACGTCACGGTGATCGCCTGCATCGGCCCGGCCACCGCGAAGACCGCGGAGGAGCACGGACTGCGGGTGGACGTCATGTCGCCCGAGCCGTCGGTGCACAAGCTGGCCGAGGCGCTGGCCGACTTCGGGGCCCAGCGCCGTGCCGCGGCCGTCGAGGCGGGTGAGCAGGTGAAGCGGCCGAGCGAGAAGCGCCCGGCCAGGAGGAGGGCACGCACATCATGAGCATTCACGGCAGCCCCGGTACGTACGGCAGCTATCCGGCCGCCCGTCCGCGGCGGCTGCGCAGCACGCCTGCCATGCGTCGTATGGTCGCCGAGCACGCCACCCGGCCCGCCGATCTGATCCTGCCCGCTTTCGTGCGGGAGGGCGCGAGCGAGCCGGTTCCGGTGGGCGCCATGCCGGGCGTCGTGCAGCACACCCGGGACTCGCTGCGGAAGGCCGCCGTGGAGGCGGTCGAGGCGGGGGTCGGCGGGCTGATGCTCTTCGGCGTGCCGGACGAGGCGAAGAAGGACGCGGTGGGCACGGCGGGCACCGACCCGGAGGGGATCCTCCAGGTCGCGCTGCGGGACGTGCGCTCCGAGGTCGGCGACGAACTGGTGCTGATGTCCGACCTGTGCCTGGACGAGTACACCGACCACGGCCACTGCGGGGTGCTGACCGCCGAGGGCCTGGTGGACAACGACGCGACGCTGGCGCGGTACGCCGAGATGGCCCGCGTCCAGGCCGACGCCGGAGCCCATGTGCTGGGCCCCAGCGGCATGATGGACGGCCAGATCGGCTACGTCCGCGCGGCGCTGGAGGAGGCGGGCCGCACCGATGTGGCCCTCTTCGCCTACACCGCCAAGTACTCCTCGGCGTTCTACGGGCCGTTCCGGGAGGCCGTCGGCTCCTCGCTGCAGGGGGACCGCAAGACCTACCAGCAGGACCCGGCCAACGCCCGGGAGGCGCTGCGCGAGCTCTCGCTGGACCTCGCCGAGGGTGCGGACATGGTGATGGTCAAGCCGGGGCTGCCGTACCTGGACATCCTGCGGGACTTCGCCGAGCGCGCCGAGGTGCCCGTCGGCGTCTACCAGATCTCCGGCGAGTACGCGATGGTCGAGGCCGCCGCCGAGAAGGGCTGGATCGACCGGGAGGCGGCCATCCTGGAGATGCTGACGAGCTTCACCCGGGCCGGCGCGAACATGATCCTCACCTACTGGGCGACGGAGGCCGCGGGACTGCTGCGCGCACGGTACTGACGACGGGTCCCCCGGCCCGGGCCGCGCCAGGCTGCGAGAGCCGCACAACAGGCGCCATCCGCACGTCGGATGGCGCTTTTCCGTGTTGCGGGTGAGGTGAACGAGCGTTCTCGTTGTGGCTGGGGCGCGGGATCACTTACGCTCGTCCCGCTTCACTCGAACCGGTACCGGAGCATCTGCCCCCGATACCGGAGCAGTTGACGTCATGTCATTGCACTGTGCTGGGCGGCTGACCCCGCGCGACTTCGACGGCGTACCTCTTCCGTCTCGCGAGTCCCCTGCATCGCAGCGCCATCGCAGAGAATGAGGAGCACACCATGACGACCCTCGAACGCCCGGACTTCCACGTGGCCGGCACCGAGGCACTCGCGCGCATCGACCCCGTCGAGCTGTACCCGGGGGTGACGGCCCACGTGCTCGACTGGACCAGCCCCGCCGACGGGTCCGACCCGCTGCCGCGCGAGGCGTATGTACGGTTCGCGCCCGGCTCCGGCTACACCGAGCCGGACCACCACGGGGACACCAGCGAGATCGTGGTCGTCGTCGACGGCGAACTGCAGGACGAGGCGGGCAGCTACCCCGTGGGCAGCCGGATCCGCGGGGCGCAGGGCTCCACCCACACACCGCGCAGCGAGCAGGGCTGCCTGCTGTACGTGTACTTCCCGCAGCGCTGACCCCGCCGCGCGCGGCGGCGCCGGGGCGGGGAGCGTACTCCGCTTCTGCCCCGGCTGGTGCGACCGTTCGCCCCCAACCCGCCGTCGCGCCGCGGATTTCGCGAGTGCCGTCCCGCGGCGGAGAGCAGCACCGCTCTCCGCCGCGGCACGGCTCCTTGTCCTCCCAACAGAACCGTTCGAGGGAACCGATGTCCGGACCTCCTAGTTCCTCGATACCCCCGCTGCGGGAGGCGCCCGTCGCCGCGGTGGACACGGCACTGCGCCGCCGCCTGGTGCGGCTGACGTGCGCACCCGCACTCGTCGTGACGCTCGCCGCCACCGCGGCGGTGACGTTCCTGTGGTCCGCCGGGCGACCGGACGCCGCCGTCCCCCGTGACGCGGCGGCGCCGGGCGCGCTCGCCGCCGTACTGCTGGTCGCCGCCGCCGCGCTCGTGGGCGGTCTGCGTGCCGCCGCGGCCCAGGCGGCAGCGCTGAACCGCCGCGCGCGTCCCGCGCCTCCCGTCCCGCCTCCCGCACCTCCCGCGCCGGCCCCCGCTCCTGCCGCCACCACCGGCCCCGGCGTCGAGGGCGGAAGCGCACCCGCGCAGCGGCTCCGGCCCGCCGACCAGGTCACCGTCTTCGTCAACCTCGCCCGGCGCCTCCAGTCGCTGCTGCACCGCGAGATCCATGTGCTGGACGAGCTGGAGAACCAGGTCGAGGACCCGGACATCCTCAAGGGCGTCTTCCAGGTCGACCATCTGGCCACCCGCATCCGCCGCTACACCGAGAACCTCGCCGTACTCGGCGGCGCCGTCCCCCGCCGCCAGTGGACCCGGCCCGTCCAGCTCACCGAGATCCTGCGCTCCTCCGCCGCCGAGGTGGAGCACTACCAGCGAGTCCGCCTGGTGCCCCCGATCGAGGGCACGGTGAGCGGGCAGGCCGTCGCCGACGTCATCCACCTGCTGTCCGAACTGGTGGAGAACGCCACCTTCTGCTCCCCGCCGCAGACCCGGGTGCTGCTGCGCACCAGCCGGGTCACCGCCGGGCTCGCCATCGAGGTCGAGGACCGCGGACTGGGCATGACCGAGCGGACACAGCAGCGGATGAACGCCCTGCTGGCCGACCCCGAGGGCGTCGACGTCGGGGCGCTCCTGGCGGACGGCCGGATCGGCCTGTACGTGGTCGGCATGCTGGCCCGGCGGCACGGCATCGCCGTGGAGCTCCGCGGCAACATCTACGGCGGCGTCCAGGCGGTCCTCGTCCTTCCCCACGCCCTGCTCGGCGCCGAGCAGGGCGCCGCCGGAGCCCCCGGAGCCGCGGCCGGGCACGCTCCGACGGCTGAGCCGCGGGCACCACAGGCGCCGCTCCCCGGCGCCGTTCCGCCGGGGCCGGCCCCCCTCGGCACGGCACCGCACCCCCGGTCCGCCCCTCCCGCTGCCCCGCCGTACCCCCGGTCCGGGCCTCCGGCCGGGCCCGGCACCCCGGCGCCGACGGCAGCCGCACCCGCACCGGTTCCCGGCGGGCCGCTCCCGGCCGCCGCCGGGCAGGGCTCCCCGCCGCCCGGGGGCGGCGAGCGGCCCCGGCTGCCCCGGCGGTCGCGGCAGCAGCACCTCGTGCCCGAACTGCGGGACGCCCCGGCGGCCGGCACGCGTGCCGGGCAGGCCCGGCAGGCCGGGACCGCAGAAGGCACAGAAGGCGCAGAAAGCACGGAAGGCGCAGAAGGCGCCGAGGACGCCGTGCACGATCCCGGGCTGATGGCCGCCTTCCGGCGCGGGGTCGGCCGGGCGGACGAAGCGCACGGGCGGCCGTCCCCCGACGGCCACGGCCCGCCCCATCAGGAGGAAGGACGATCATGATGAGCGAAGCACCCACCCCGCGTACGGCGGCGGACCTGTCGTGGCTGCTGACCGGACTCGTCGACCGGGTGCCGCACGCGCGCAGCGCTCTCCTGCTGTCCTCGGACGGTCTGGTGAAGGCCGCACACGGGCTGGAGACCGACGCAGCCGACCAGTTGGCGGCGCTCGCCTCCGGGCTGTACTCGCTGGGCCGCAGCGCGGGGGTGCGGTTCGCCGACGGGGACGGGGTCCGGCAGGTCGTGGTGGAGCTGGACTCCTCGCTGCTGTTCGTCACCACCGCGGGCCGGGGCGCCTGCCTGGCGGTGTTCGCGGGCAGCGAGGCGGACGCGGGCGTGCTGGGCTACGAGATGGCCATGCTGGTCAAGAGCGTCCGCCCGTATCTGGTCACCCCCGCGCGGCAGCCCAGCGCCACATGACGGCACCCCCGGGAGCAGCCGGCAGCCCCGGCTCCGGCCCCGCCTCCGGCTCCGGCGACGAGCCGTGGCTCGACGACGAGGCGGGCCGGCTCGTGCGCCCGTACACCGTCAGCGAGGGCCGCACCCGCCCCTCGGCGCCGCTGGACCTGCTGACCATGGTGCGGGCCACCGGGGTGCGCCCGGACGGCTATCTGGGCCCCGAGCACGCCCAGGTGCTCCGGCTCTGCGGAGGGCCGGTGTCCGTCGCCGAGATCGCCGCGAGCATCCGGCAGCCGGCCGCCGTGGCCAAGGTGGTGCTGTCCGACCTGGTGGACTGGGGCGCCGTCGCCACCCGCGGGCCCGTCCATCTGCAGTCGGGACCTGATCCGAACAACCGAGAAGTGCTGGAGGCGGTGCTGGATGGACTGCGCAGAAGACTCTGACCCGGCACCGGCGGCGGCCGGGCCCTTTCCGACCGCTCTCAAGATCATCGTGGCCGGGGGCTTCGGGGTGGGCAAGACCACCTACGTGGGAGCCGTCAGCGAGATCGAACCGCTCAGCACCGAGGAGCTGCTGACGCAGGTGAGCGAGGCCACCGACAGTCTGGAGGGCGTCGAGGAGAAGTCGACCACGACGGTCGCGATGGACTTCGGCCGGCTCACCTTCGAGACCGGCTATGTGCTCTACCTGTTCGGCACGCCCGGCCAGGACCGGTTCTGGTTCATGTGGGACGAGCTGGCCGCCGGGGCGCTGGGCGCCGTGGTGCTGGCCGACACCCGGCGGCTGGAGCACAGCTTCCCCGCCGTGGACTACTTCGAGCGGCGCGGCATCCGCTTCGTCCTGGCCGTCAACGAGTTCGACGGCTCCTACCGCTACACCCCCGACGAGGTGCGGGCCGCCATCGACCTCGACCCGGGCGTCCCCGTGCTGCTGTGCGACGCGCGGCGGCGCGACTCGGCGACCGGGGTCCTCGTCTCTCTCATCCAGCATCTGCTCGACCCGAGGAGCGCGCATGCCCTTCACCCAGCTTGACCTGACGGACCGGCTCCTGCTGACCCCGCGGGACGACGAGGGACCGGCGCGCGCTGCCCGGCTCCGGGAGCTGGGCATGGGCGACGACCAGCCCGTGCCCGCACTCGACACGTTCGCACGGGAGCTGGCCCGGGTCACCGACGCTCCGGTGGCGGCCGTCAACTTCGTCGACGAGCGCCGCCAGTACTTCGCCGGGCTCTACGACGCGGCCGTGGACCCGGCCAGGGGACCGGTCGACCCCGACGGCGGCTTCGGCCGGGTGATGCCCCGCGACCTCGGATACTGCGTGCACGTGGTCGCGCGACGCTCGGCACTGGTCCTGGAGGACGTGCGCGACTTCGCGCGGTTCGCGGTCAACGCCGTGGTGGACGAGGCGGGTGTCGCCTCCTACCTGGGGGCGCCGCTGATCGACCCGGTGTCGGGGATGGCGCTGGGCACGGTCTGCGTCGTCGACCAGCAGCCCCGCGCCTGGGGGCAGCAGGGGCTGCACACCATCAAGACGATGGCGGCGCAGCTCCAGCGGGAGATCCTGGGCGGCCCGGACCGCGCCGCCGGCTGACCGGCGGCCGGTCCCGGCCGCGCGCGGCGGGTGCGGGCCGGGGCCGCGCGGCCCCGGCCCTCAGAGCCGCTCGGGCGTGCGGATGCCCAGCAGCGCCAGGCCCTGGTGCAGCACCTCGGCCGTCAGATCGCACAGGAAGAGGCGGTTCTCCGCCTGCTGGGTGGTGTCGGCCTTCAGCACCGGGCAGTTCTCGAAGAACCGGCTGTAGAGCGTGGCGAGTTCGTACAGGTAGGCCGTCACCTTGTGCGGCTCGTACTCGTCGGCCGCCGTCACCAGGGTGTCCCCGAACGCGTCCAGGTGCAGGGCCAGCGCCCGCTCGGCCGGGGCCAACTCCAGCTCCGGGTGCGGCACGGGCCGCAGTTCGCCCGCCTTGCGGAAGATCGAGCGGACCCGCGCGTAGGCGTACTGGAGGTAGACGCTGGTGTCGCCCTGCAGCGAGACCATCCGGTCCAGGTCGAAGACGTAGTCCCGGGTCATCGAGTTGGACAGGTCGGCGTACTTGACCGCGCCGATGCCCACCTGCTTGGCGCGGGCCCGGATCTCGTCCTCGGTGACTCCCTCGTCGGCTTTCTCCCGTACGACGGCGGCGGCGCGGTCGACGGCCTCGTCCAGCAGGTCCACCAGCCGCACCGTCTCGCCCTCCCGGGTCTTGAACGGCTTGCCGTCCTTGCCCAGGACCGTTCCGAAGGGCAGCTGCCGGGCCGCGCCCTCGGGCAGCCAGCCCGCGCGGCGCGCCGTCTCGAAGACCATCCGGAAGTGCAGCGACTGCCGCGCGTCCACGACGTACAGCAGGGTGTCGGCCTGGAGTTCGCCGACCCGGTTGCGGATGGCGGCCAGGTCGGTGGCGGCGTAGCCGAAGCCGCCGTTGGACTTCTGCACGATCAGCGGGGTGGGGGTGCCGTCGGGGCCCTTGACGTCCTCGAAGAAGACGCACAGCGCGCCCTCGGAGCGCACCGCGACGCCGGACTCCTCCAGCTCCTTGACGACGTCCTGGAGAGCGTCGTTGTAGGCGCTCTCGCCGACGATGTCCGCGTCCCGGATCTCCACGTCGAGTTCGTCGTAGACGCCCTGGAAGTAGGTCTTCGACTCGTCGACGATCTTGTGCCAGAGGGCCAGCGTGTCCGGGTCGCCGCTCTGCAGCGCCGGAACCCGGTCCCGGGCGCGCGCCTTGAACTCCTCGTCGGAGTCGAAGAGCGCGCGCGAGGACTTGTAGAGCCGGTTGAGCCGGGCCATCGCGGCCTCGCCGGCGTCCTTGGCGCCCGCCGTGTCCGAGGCGTGGTCCAGCTCGTGCGGGTGCTCGATCAGGTACTGGATGAGCATGCCGAAGTTGGTGCCCCAGTCGCCGATGTGGTGGCGCCGGATCACCTTCTCGCCGCGGTGCTCCAGCAGCTGCACGACCGCGTCGCCGATCACCGTCGAGCGCAGGTGCCCGACGTGCATCTCCTTGGCCACGTTCGGCTGCGAGTAGTCGATCACCGTCGTGCCCGGGGCGTCCTTGCGGGGCACGCCCAGCCGCGGGTCCTGCCGCCGCGCCGCGAGGTTGTCCATGATCGCCTCGTCGGCGACGGTGATGTTGAGGAAGCCGGGCCCCGAGACCTCGATCGCGGCGATCTCGTCGTTGGCCGGCAGCGCCTCGGTGACCTTGGCCGCCAGCTCCCGCGGGTTCCCCTTGAGCTGCTTGGCCAGCGCCAGCATCCCGTTGGCCTGGAAGTCCGCCCGGTCGCTGCGTCGCAGCAGCGGGTCGGCGGAGGCGGCCTCCGGCAGCGCAGCCGAGAGGGCGTCCGAGACGCGCTGGTGGACCGTTGCGGCGAGGGAGGGGACCGTAGCCATGGAGTGCTGACCGTTCCGTCGGGGTGGCTGGATTCCGGGCCAGTATCCCACGTGCGCACGGGGGAGCGCCGCCGCATTCCGGGGTGGGACAATGGGCCCGCAGGTTCGAGGAGCGCAACGAGAAGGAAGTGCCGGACGTGGCTCAGACCCCCCATGAGGCCGACTGGGTCTCCCGTATCGCCGATGAGGTCATCGCCGAGGCGGAGCGCCGCGCGTCGGGGAAATCGGGCTCCGACGGCGGCACCCCGAAGATCGTCTGCGCTTCCGGGCTGAGCCCCTCCGGGCCGATCCACCTGGGCAACCTGCGCGAGGTGATGGTGCCGCACCTGGTCGCCGACGAGATCAAGCGCCGGGGGCTGCCCTGCGAGCACATCCTCTCCTGGGACGACTACGACCGGTTCCGCAAGGTGCCGGCCGGGGTCGAGGGCGTGGACTCCTCGTGGGACGAGCACATCGGCCGCCCGCTGACCGCCGTCCCCGCGCCGGCCGGCAGCCCGTACGCCAGCTGGGCCGAGCACTTCAAGGCCGCCATGGAGGCGGCCCTGCTGGAGCTGGGCGTGGAGTACCGGGGCATCAGCCAGACCGCGCAGTACACCTCGGGCGCCTATCGCGAGCAGATCCTCTTCGCGATGCGCGAGCGCGCCCGTATCGACGCCGTGCTCGACCGCTACCGGACGCTGGAGAAGGGCGCGAAGGGCGGCAAGAAGCAGCAGAAGCCCGCGGACGCCGCCGAGGTGGAGGCCGCCGAGGGATCGGGCGCGGCCGCCGAGGACGACGGCTCGGGCGCCGGGGCCGGCGCCTACTACCCGTACAAGCCCTACTGCACCGTCTGCGGCCGCGATCTGACCACCGTCACCGGCTATGACGACGAGACGACCGCGCTGTCCTACACCTGCCGGTGCGGGCACGCCGAGACGGTCGAGCTGCGCACCTTCGACCACGGCAAGCTGGTCTGGAAGGTGGACTGGCCGATGCGCTGGGCGTACGAGGGCGTCGTCTTCGAGCCGTCCGGCGTCGACCACCAGTCGCCCGGCTCGTCGTTCGTCGTCGGCGGGCAGCTCGTGCGGGAGATCTTCGACGGCGAGCAGCCCATCGGCCCGATGTACGCGTTCGTGGGCATCAGCGGCATGGCGAAGATGTCGTCCTCGAAGGGCGGTGTGCCCACTCCGGCCGACGCGCTGCAGATCATGGAGGCGCCGCTGCTGCGCTGGCTGTACGCGCGGCGGAAGCCGAACCAGTCCTTCAAGGTCGCCTTCGACCAGGAGATCCAGCGCACCTACGACGAGTGGGACGCGCTCGGCCGCAAGATCGCCGACGGCTCGGCCCAGCCGGCCGACCTGGCGGCGCACACCCGCGCCTCGTCCACCGCGCTGGGCCCGCTGACCCTCACCCCGCGCCCGCTGCCGTACCGCACGCTGGCCTCCGTCACCGACATCACCGGCGGCCACGAGGAGCAGACGCTGCGCATCCTCACCGAACTCGACCCGCAGCACCCGGTGCACGCGCTGGAGGAGGTGCGCCCGCGGCTGGACCGCGCGCACCGCTGGATCACCACCCAGGTCCCGGCCGACCAGCGCACCCGCGTCCGCGAGGAGCCCGATGCGGCGCTGCTGGCGGAGCTGGACGAGGAGCAGCGCGAGTCGCTGCGGCTGCTGCTGGACGGGCTGGACGAGCACTGGTCGCTGGAGGGCCTGACGTCGCTGGTCTACGGCGTGCCCAAGGTGCGCGCCGGCTTCGCGCCGGACGCGAAGCCCACCCCGGAGATGAAGGTGGCCCAGCGCGGTTTCTTCGCGCTGCTCTACCGGCTGCTGGTCGGCCGCGAGACCGGTCCGCGGCTGCCCACCCTGCTGCTGGCCGTGGGCGCCGACCGGGTGCGCAAGCTGCTGGGGGCCTGAGAGCCCGGGAGGCCGGATCGGGTCCGGCCGGGAGCCGGCCCGGTTCAGCCGGCGAGGCCCATCTCGGTGTTGTAGCGCTCCTTGAACTCCCGCAGGTAGCCGCCGAGGTAGGTCTCGCCCAGCAGGTTGCCCTCGGCCGTGGTGACCCCGTGCCCCTCGTAGAGGGCGCGGGAGAGCTGGCGTGCGGTGGGGCGGTTGCTGTGCGTGGCGACGTACTGGCGGTAGACCGCGAAGTAGAACTCGTCGCGCGGCACTCCGTCGGGGATGCCGACGGGCTCGTCCGCGGCGTCCGTGTTGTCTGCGGCGTCTGCGGCGTCTGTGTCGGGTTCCGCCGGGAGCGCCGCTTCGGGGGCGGACGGCTCCGGCGGGGCCGGGGCGGGCGCGGGCTCCGGCGGGGCGGGTGCGGGCTCGACGAAGAGCTCCTGCTGGGCGCGGACGGGCTGCGGGGTGGCGAGTGTGCGGTAGCGGCCCGGTGCCACCGGGACGGGGAACTCCTGCGCCTGCGGCGCGGGTTCCGCCGAGTCCGCGGGCTCCGGCTCGGGGACGGCGGCGGGCCGCGGCCGCCGGGCGGCCCCCGGCGCGGGGAGGCGTTCCGCCTCCGCCGGGGTCCCGGCGTCCGGTGCGGGTTCCGCGCCCGACGGGGGTTCGGGTTGCGCCGGGGGCGCGGGCTCGGGTGCGGGGCCGGCCGCCGGGGAGGGTGCCGGGGCGTGTTCGTGGGCCGGTTCGGTGTCCGCTCCGGGCGCGGCCGGCGGGGCGGCCTCGTGCCCCGCGCCGTCGGCGGCGCCCCGGCCGGCTCGGGTGTCCAGCTGCGTGGACGGCACCGGCTCCGGCTCCGGGAGCGCGCTGGCCTGGGGTGCCGTGCGGTGCAGCGGGATGCCGTAGCGGGTGAGTTTGAGGGGCATGAGTGCTTCGACGGGTGCTTTGCGGCGCCAGGAGCGGCCGTAGCGGGCGCGCAGCCGGGTCTCGTAGATGAGCCGGTCCTGTTCCATGCGGATGACTTCGTCGTAGTGGCGCAGTTCCCACAGCTTCATCCGGCGCCAGAGGAGGAAGGTGGAGGGGAAGGCGAGCAGCCAGCGGGAGAGGCGGACGCCTTCCATGTGTTTGTCCGCGGTGAGGGCGGCGACGCGGCCGGCGGCGTGCCGGGCGGCTTCGACGGTGACCACGAAGAGGACGGGGATGACGGCGTGCATGCCGACGCCGAGCGGGTCGGGCCAGGCGGCGGCGCCGTTGAAGGCGATGGTGGCGGCCGTCAGCAGCCAGGCGGTCTGGCGCAGCAGCGGGAAGGGGATGCGGATCCAGGTCAGCAGCAGGTCCAGCGCGAGCAGGACGACGATGCCCGCGTCCACCCCGATGGGGAAGAATGGTGCGAACGCGCCGAAACCTTTCCGCTCGGCCAGCTCGCGGACCGCGGCGTAGGAGCCGGCGAAGCCGATCGCCGCGATCACCACGGCTCCCGCGACCACGACGGCGATCAGTATGCGGTGTATTCGGGTCAGTTGTACGCCCTGCACTGGAATTGTCCCCACCCTCGGAAACTGGCGGGCCCAGCCTGGCACATGCGGCGGGCCGGAACGCGCGCGGAGCCCGGCCCTCGGGCGGAGGGCCGGGCTCCGGTGCGCCGCCGACGGAGCCGGCGGGGGCCGGCGCGGCGGGAGCGGACGGCTCCGGCGCGGCGGGCGCGGTGCGCGGTCCGGCGCCGGTGCGGTCACCCGGGGGTGGTCACCCGATGTGCTCGACCGCCGCCTTGGCGGCCTTCTCCGCGCGCTTCTTCACCTCGTCGGCGCCGGGCTTCTTGGCGTCCTCGAACCCGGCGCCCTCGTAGTCGACGGTGACCACGACGTTGGCGGTGCGGGTCACCAGGCGCTCGGCGCGGTAGTCGGCCGACTTGCCCTTGGCGTCCTTCTTCTCCGTCTCGTAGACGACCGAGACCGCCTGGTCGCCGATGCCGGAGGTGTCGGACTTCTTGAGGTCCTTGTTGTCCTTGCTGCCGGTCTTCTCCTCGACCTGCTGCTTGAGATAGTCCGCGGCGCGCTTGTCGCCGGAGCCGATCGACGGGTCGGAGTCGAAGCGCTTGAAGGAGAGCGTGAGCTGGCTGTAGTCGTACTTGTCCAGGCCGCTCCACAGGCAGCTGTTGGAGTCGTCGGCGTCTCCGGAGCCGACGCTCTTGCCCGAGGCGTCCTCGGTGCCGGGCACCAGGTCCTTCGCGGCCTTCTTGTCGAGGGTCTTGCAGGAGTCGGGCAGCTTCTTGTGCTTCGCGGGCGCCACGGTGGGGGACTTGCTCGCGGAGGCAGAGGGGGTGTCGGACCCGTTGTCCTTGTCGGAGTCCGAGGAGCAGCCGACCACCAGCAGGACGGGGAGCGCCGCCGCGGCGCAGGCGACTGCGTTCCGCACGGTCCTGCTCCGTCGAGGGGCGTTGCGCGAGGCGTTTCGGTGCATGGTTCCTTCGCTTCCGGGGTCTTCACCAGTTGTGCCGAGCCGGGAGTGGCCGCGGTGCTGTCGGAACGGTACGCGGCGCCCGGCGCGGTGCGGGCGTTTCACGGCACTTCCGCGGCGTGGGACTGCCCACAGGTGGCACGGGCCACAGTGCGGAGCGCCCGCCGCCGGGTGTGCGCGCCGGTGCCGCGCGGAGGGCGGCGCGGCGGCTCAGTCCTCCTCGAACCGCCCGGCGAGCTGCTCGGCGAGCGCGCGTGTCTTCTTCTGGAGCTCGTGGCTGTCGGGGATCCGGTGCTTGTCGGTCACCCACTGGTCGTACTCGACAGTGGTGATCACGTTGGCCGTCCGGAAGACCAGGGTGATGTCCCGGTGCAGTCCGGAGTCGGCGGTGTGCAGCGCGTCGTCGAGGTAGGCGGCGTCGCCGATGTCCTGAAGGGCGCGGGGTGCCACGTCCTCCTCCGCGGTGGAGGAGGGGGACTCCTCGGGGCTCTTGTCCGGGTCGGCCGAACTGTCCGGATCGTCGTCCCCGGTGCTCTTCCCGCCGTCCTCCGCGGTGGCGGAGGCGTGTCCGTCGGGCGTCTTGCCGGCCGGACTTCCGGAGGTGGGGCCCGGTGCGCCGCTGATCCCGGCCTTGCGTGCCTTCTCGCCGTAGAGCCGCTCGGCCTGCTCGTCGTCGCTGACCGACGGGTCGTAGGAGACCACTCGCTCGAACTGGACGGACAGGTGGCGGGTGCCGAGTGTGGTGGCGCTCTTCCAGCGGCAGCCCACGCTGCGGTCGGTGTCGTAGGTGGTGCTGGCCTCGCCCTCCAGAGGGTCGGGGCCGGTGCTGGGTGCGGCCGTGTTCTCCTCGCCGCCCTCACCGTCGGCCGCCGCGGCGCCCGGGAGCATGTCCCGCAGCCGGCTCATGGCGACGGTGCCGCACGGTTCGGGGAGGCTGTCGTACTTGCCGGGGGCCGCGGCCGAGGGGGAGGCGGAGGCGCCGCCGGACTTGCCGTCCCTGTCGTCCTCGCCTCCGGAGGAGCCGGTGCAGCCCGTGATCGTGCCGGCGAGCGCGAGGACGAGCGCGGCACTGGTCGCGGACGACGCGAGTCCCGCGCGCGTCGCATACCTCTTTGCCCTCCGCGGCACGGCTGGCCTCCTCGTTCGGGTTGTCGTCCGGGTCCGGGGATCTCTTCCGGGCCGGGGCTGTCGTCCGGGGCGACCGGGGCGTCCGGGTCGTCCGGGTCGTCCGGTTCGGGGTGCGCCCGCGAGGGGTGTTCCGCCGACGGGGTGACGGCACATGTCTACCGCACCTGCCGCTCGGACGTCCGGTTGCCCGGCCCCTATGGCGCGTGAAGTCAGTCTTTTCCCTTTCGCCGCTTTTCCGGTACGCGGTGGTGCGTGCTCCCCCGGCCGGGTGCGGCGTCCGGTCAACATCCCCCGAAAGTTGTGGAGTTGACCGGTACATCGGGCCCGTTGCGGGCATCTGATCGGACTACTTCGGGTCGAGTCGGGTAGCGGCCCAGCGAATCCATCCGAGGTTCGGCGGAAGGACAACGGGCAGACGTGGAGCAGCAGACGCAGGAGGCGACCGCCTCCCACGGGGGACCGACCCGGCGGCCGCGTACCGACCGGCTCGTGTTCGGTGTCACAGCGGTACTCACGCTCGCCTTCGTCGTCTGGGGAGCGGTCGGCACCGATTCACTCGCCGACGTTTCGCAGAAGATGCTGAGCGGCACGATGCACAACGGCGGCTGGGCCTTCGTGCTCGCCGCCACCGGTTTCGTGATCTTCTCGCTGTGGCTGGCGTTCAGCCGCTACGGCCGGATCACCCTGGGCAAAGAGGGGGAGGAGCCCGAGTTCAGAACGGTCTCCTGGGTCGCGATGATGTTCAGCGCGGGCATGGGCATCGGGCTGATGTTCTACGGGGTGAGCGAGCCGCTGAGCCACTTCAGCACCGCGCCGCCCGGCACGCACCCGGCCAACGACGCCGAGCGCATGGAGACCTCGCTGGCCACCACGCTCTTCCACTGGACCCTGCACCCCTGGGCGATCTACGCGGTCGTGGGCCTGGCCATCGCCTACAGCTGCTTCCGCCGGGGCAGGCGGCAGACGATCAGCGCGGTCTTCACCCCGCTGATCGGCGAGAAGGCGGCCAACGGCGGTTTCGGCAAGGTCATCGACATTCTGGCGATCTTCGCCACGCTCTTCGGCTCGGCCGCCTCGCTGGGGCTGGGCGCCCTGCAGATCGGCAGCGGGATGGAGGAGGTCGGCTGGGCGGAGAAGGTGGGCACCGGTGTGCTGGTCTCCATCATCGCCGTGCTGACGGTGGCCTTCGTGGCCTCCGCCGTCTCCGGCGTGGAGAAGGGCATCCAGTGGCTCTCCAACATCAACATGGTGCTGGCGGGGCTGCTCGTGCTGTTCCTCTTCGTGGCCGGCCCCACCATCCTGATGCTCAACCTGGTACCGACCTCGCTCGGCGGCTTCGTCGGCGACCTGCCGCAACTGGTCGGCCGCACGGACGCCAGCAGCGGCGAGGGCGTCGCGGACTGGCTCTCCAGCTGGACCGTCTTCTACTGGGCCTGGTGGATCTCCTGGACGCCGTTCGTCGGCATGTTCATCGCCCGGATCAGCCGCGGCCGCACCATCCGGCAGTTCGTCGGCGGGGTGATCCTGGTGCCCAGCGTCGTGAGCCTGGTCTGGTTCGCGATCTTCGGCGGTACGGCCATGAGGCTCCAGTCCGGCGGCGTGGATCTGGCCGGTGCCGACTCCCAGGAGGCGCAGCTGTTCGGGGTGCTGCGGGAGTACCCGATCGCCGGTGTCACCAGCCTCGTCGTGATGATCCTGGTCGGTATCTTCTTCGTCTCCGGGGCCGACGCCGCCTCGATCGTGATGGGCACCCTCTCGCAGAAGGGCACGATGGAGCCCAGCCGGACCGTGGTCATCGTCTGGGGCGTGCTGACCGGCGCCGTCGGCGCGGTCATGCTGATGATCGGGGGCGGCGGTGACGAGGCGCTGGAAGGGCTGAAGAACCTGACCATCCTGGTCGCGGTCCCCTTCACGCTGGTGATGGTCGGCCTGTGCGTGGCGCTGACCAAGGACCTGCGCCGGGACCCGGTCATCATCCGCAGCGAGCGCGGCGAGGAGGCCGTCGGCAGCGCCGTCGTCGCGGGACACGAGCAGTACGGCGGCGACTTCGAGTTCCGCATCGGCCCGGTCGACCCCGGGGCGCCCAAGCCGGCGGCCGAGACCCTGGACGCGGAGGTCGCCCGGGCCGTGAGCGAGGCGGAACCGGCCGATCCCGGGGAGCGGAGCGGCGCCGATCACGAGCAGGCCGGCAGAGGCGCGGGGAACCGGGACTGACCCCGGCCGGGGCCGCGCGGCCCGCCCGCGCCCTGCCCTGTGCGCCGCCGTCCCGTCACGGCCGCCGGTGGCGGGACGCGGTGGCCTGTGCGGTGCCGGGGGGCTACGGGGGCTCCGGTGTTCTGCGGGGCGGGTGTCCCGCGGGGCGCCCGGGCGGTCAGGGCCACACCAGGCAGTAGGCCTGGTGCCCCGCCTCGTGCAGCCGGTCGGAGAAGTCCTGCCAGCGGTGCAGCAGCTGGTAGACGTTGAAGGCGTCCTGCGGGCCCGCCCGGTCGGGGACCGTGGACCAGATGAAGGCGGCCGCGCCCACCGTCTCCTCACCGATGCCGCGGAGCGGGTCGACGACCGTCATCGGGAGTTTGACGACCGCGTAGTCGGGGTGCAGGACGACGAGTTCCAGCGGGGGGACCCGGTGCAGCGGTATCCCCTCGATCCCCGTCAGCACCATGGCCGCCATCGTCTCGGGCTTGATCTTGGTGAACATGCCCTGGCCCAGCTCGTCCCCGCCCAGTTCCTCGGGTCGCATCGAGATGGGTACGCGTGCGGCCGTGGCACCGTCCGGTGCCCCGAAGTACTTGTAGGTCACCCCCACTCGGCCGCCACCCCTGCTGCTCCTGGTCTTCGCCGTGCTCCCGATACCCGCGAGGCCGCCGCCGTGCACCGTGCCGCTGCCGCTGGTGGTGCTGCCGGTGGCGCCGCCCGCCGTTCCGCTCTCGGACGGCGCGCCGCCGCCCGCCGTTCCCCCGTCCACCGCACCGCTGTTCGCGCCGCCGCCCGCCGCGGTTCCGCCCTCGGCCGCGGTGCGCCTGTGGCGCCCCTGGGCCCGCTCCGGGCCGGTCTCCGAGTGGCCGGGCTCCTCTCCCAGTCCGCCACCGCGATGCATGTCACCACCCGACTGCTCATCCGGGCCGCACAGCCGTCCCCGTGCGGCCCGATCATCGTGTCAGAGACCTCCCCGCCCCGTGGAGCGTGAAACGCCCCCGGCCCCCGGCACGGGGGGCTCTGACACCATGGCTTTCGTGACTTACTCCTACAGCGCCCCAGTATCGCAGTCGCTCTTCGACCGCGCCGCCGCCGTGACACCGGGAGGCGTGAACTCTCCGGTCCGCGCCTTCCGCGGCGTGGGCGGAACGCCCCGGTTCATGGTGTCCGGTTCCGGTCCCTACCTGACGGACGCGGACGGCCGGGAGTACGTCGACCTGGTCTGCTCCTGGGGGCCGATGATCCTCGGTCACGCGCACCCCCAGGTGACGGAGGCGGTGCGCAAGGCCGTGGAGCGCGGCACCTCCTTCGGCACGCCCGTCGAGGACGAGGTGGCGCTCGCCGAGGAGATCGTGCACCGGATCGACCCCGTCGAGCAGGTGCGGCTGGTCTCCTCGGGCACCGAGGCGACCATGTCCGCGATCCGGCTGGCGCGCGGTTTCACCGGCCGCTCCAAGGTCGTCAAGTTCGCCGGGTGCTACCACGGGCACGTCGACTCGCTGCTCGCCGCGGCCGGGTCCGGGGTCGCCACCCTGGGCCTGCCGGACACCCCGGGCGTCACCGGGGCGCAGGCCGGCGACACGATCGTGCTGCCGTACAACGACCTGGACGCGGTCCGCGAGGCGTTCGCCGCGCACCCCCGGGAGATCGCCTGCGTGATCACCGAGGCGTCGCCCGGCAACATGGGCATCGTCCCGCCGCTGCCGGCGGCCGACGGGCGGCCCTCCTTCAACCAGGGGCTCGCCGACCTGTGCCGCGCCGACGGCGCGCTGTTCGTCTCCGACGAGGTGATGACCGGCTTCCGCGCCTCGCCGCACGGCTGGTACGGCCTCGACGGCGTCACACCCGATCTGATGACGTTCGGCAAGGTGATGGGCGGCGGCTTCCCGACGGCCGCGTTCGGCGGGCGCAAGGACGTGATGGACCACCTGGCACCGGCAGGCCCCGTCTACCAGGCGGGCACGCTCTCCGGGAACCCGGTCGCCACCGCGGCCGGACTGGCCCAGCTGCGGCTGCTGGCCGCCGACGGCTTCGCCGCGCACGGCGTGGTGGACGCCGCGGCCCGGCAGGTGCGGCAGCTCGCCACCGAGGCGCTGGCCAAGGAGGGCGTGGCGCACACGGTGCAGACGGCGGGCAGCATGTTCTCCGTCTTCTTCGGCGACTTCGGCGACACCGGCGTCACCGACTACGCGGCGGCCAAGCGGCAGGAGTCCTTCCGCTTCACCGCGTTCTTCCACTCGATGCTCGCCCAGGGCGTCTACCTGCCACCCTCCGGATTCGAGGCGTGGTTCCTCTCCGCGGCGCACGACGAGCGGGCGCTGGAGCGGGTGGCCGACGCGCTGCCCGCCGCCGCCCGCGCCGCGTCCGAGGCGGTGCCGGCATGAGCGAGCGCCTGGCCGGCGCGGCCCCCGCGGCCGGCGCCGACGACAAGACCGTCACCGTCGTGCACGTGATGCGGCACGGCGAGGTCGACAACCCCGAGGGCATCCTCTACGGGCGACTGGCCGGATATCACCTCTCCGACCTCGGCCGCCGGATGGCCGACCGGGTCGCCGAACACCTGGAGGGGCGCGACATCACCCAGGTGCTCGCCTCCCCGCTGGAGCGCGCCCAGGAGACCGCGGCGCCGATCGCCAAGGCCCACGGACTCGACATCGGCACCGACGAGCGGCTGATCGAGGCGGGGAACGTCTTCCAGGGCAAGACCTTCGGCGTCGGTGACGGCGCACTGCGCAAGCCGGAGAACTGGCGCCATCTGCGCAACCCCTTCCGGCCCTCCTGGGGCGAGCCGTATCTGGACCAGGTCGTCCGGATGCGCAGCGCGATCGAGCACGCCAAGGACGCGGCCCGCGGTCACGAAGCCGTCTGCGTCAGCCACCAGCTGCCGATCTGGATCCTGCGCAGCTTCGTCGAGCGCCGCAGGCTCTGGCACGACCCGCGCCGCCGCCAGTGCACGCTGGCCTCGCTGACCAGCTTCACCTTCGTCGGGGACCGCATCGTCTCGGTCGGCTACTCCGAACCGGCCCGCGACCTGGTGCCCGCGCATCTGCGGGCGGGAGCCAAGCGGCCCAAGGGCGCGGCGAAGGGTGCGCAGGGCCGGGGCGCGGGCGCCTGAGCCCGCCGCCGGATATGCGGCGGGGGCCGGGCCTGCGGCCCGACCTGCGCGGGAGCCGGTTCCGCCGGGTCAGCAGGGGGGCGCGGAAGATCCCCCATACGAGCATGCGAAACTTTTCACATGAGCCAGATCCGCGCCTCCCGCCGCCGCACCGTCCTGCTGGCCGCCGGGATCGCCGCCGGTGCGCTGCTGCTGTCCGCCTGCGGCGAGGAGCAGACGGGTTCGTCCTCGGGCGACACCAAGTTCGTCCAGGGGACGGGGCAGATCACCAAGGTCCCGAAGTCCCGCCGCACGGCGGTTCCCGACCTGGCGGGTCCCTCCGTCGACGGGAAGAAACTGAAGCTCTCCGACTTCAAGGGCAAGGTCATCGTGCTGAACGTGTGGGGCTCCTGGTGCAGTCCCTGCCGCGCGGAGGCACCGAACCTCGCCAAGGTCGCCCGGGACACCGAGGACCGGGGCGTCCAGTTCGTCGGCATCAACACCCGCGACCTGGACAAGGCCAACGCCAAGGCGTTCGAGCGGAACTACGACATCGACTACCCGAGCTTCTACGACCCCAGCGGCAAGCTCATCCTCAAGTTCCCCAAGAACACCCTCTCCCCGCAGGCCATCCCCTCCACCCTGATCCTCGACAAGGACGGCGAGGTCGCGGTGCGGGCCCTGAAGGAACTGAGCGAGCAGGAGCTGCGCTCCGCGCTCGACCCCCTGATCGACGCGAAGTGACCGCCCCATGATCTCCCTCGCGGCCACGGGAATGAACGGCACCGTCTACAGCGGCGCCCTGCTGCTGGCCCTGCCCGTCGCACTGCTGGGCGGACTGGTCTCGTTCTTCTCCCCCTGCGTGCTGCCGCTGGTGCCCGGCTACCTCTCCTACGTCACCGGGGTCAGCGGCACCGACCTGGCCGAGGCGCGGCGCGGCCGGATGTTCCTGGGCGCGGGCCTGTTCGTGCTCGGCTTCACGGCCGTCTTCGTCTCCGGCGGCGCCCTCTTCGGCGGTTTCGGCGCCACTCTGCAGGAGCACCGCACTCTCATCTCGCGGGTGCTGGGCAGCCTGACGATCGTGCTCGGCCTCGCCTTCATGGGCGCCCTCGGTCCGCTGACCCGCTTCACCCAGCGGGAGGTGCGGATCCACAAGCGGCCGGCGATCGGGCTGGCGGGGGCGCCGATGCTGGGGGTGCTCTTCGGCATCGGCTGGACGCCGTGCATCGGGCCCACGCTCGCCGCCGTCCTCACGCTCTCCTCGAACCAGGCCAGCGCGGGGCGCGGTGCGCTGCTGACGGTGGCCTACTGCCTGGGCCTGGGAGTGCCGTTCGTCGTCGCCGCGCTGGCCTTCCGCCGGGCACTGGGCGCGTTCGGCTGGGTGAAGCAGCACTACGCCTGGGTGATGCGGATCGGCGGCGTGCTGCTCGTCGCCGTCGGCGTGCTGCTCGTCACAGGCATCTGGGACCGGATCGTCTACGAGATCACGGTCTGGTCGTCCGACTTCACGGTGGGGATCTGATCCATGAGCACGACCGGTACCGGCAAGGGGGCCGCCGACGCGGCGGCCGACGAGGCCGGTGAGGCGACGGAGCCGGCCGGGGTCCGCGGCAGCGCGGGCGCGGCGGCCGAGTCCGGGGCCGACTCCGGGAGCGAACGCGCGGCCGCGGCCCAGCTCTCGACCGCCCCCGGCGAGGAGAAGCTGAACGTTCCCTCGCTCGGCCCGCTGGGCTGGCTGCGCTGGTTCTGGCGGCAGCTCACCTCGATGCGGGTGGCGCTGATCCTGCTCTTCCTGCTGTCGCTGGGTGCCATACCGGGCTCGATCGTCCCGCAGACGCCGGTGGACGCGCTCAGGGTCGAGCAGTTCCGGGCCGACCACACCACCCTCGCGCCGCTCTACGACAAGCTCCAGCTCTTCGACGTCTACACGTCGGTCTGGTTCTCGGCGATCTACATCCTGCTGTTCGTCTCGCTGATCGGCTGCATCGTGCCGCGCACCTGGCAGTTCGTCGGCCAGTTGCGTGCCCGGCCGCCGCGCGCCCCGCGCCGGCTGGACCGGATGCCGGTCTACACGACCTGGCGCACCGCGGCGGAGCCGGAGGAGACGCTGACGGCGGCCCGCTCGCTGCTGCGGCGCAGGCGGTTCCGCACCCACCGGGACGGCTCGGGCGGGGGCGCGGTCGCCTCCGAGAAGGGCTATCTGCGCGAGGTGGGCAACCTCCTGTTCCACATCGCGCTCATCGTGCTGCTGCTGGCCTTCGCCTCGGGGCAGCTGTTCAAGTCCGAGGGGCGCAAACTGATCGTGCAGGGCGACGGGTTCTCCAACGTCCTCACCCAGTACGACGACTTCCAGTCCGGCTCGCTCTTCGGCCCCGACATGCTCGATCCCTTCGCCTTCCGGCTGAAGGAGTTCCACGCCACCTACGAGGAGAGCGGTCCCAACAAGGGCACCCCGCGCGACTACCGCGCCGACATCGCCATCGCCAAGGGCGCCGACGGTACGGAGCGGGACGCCACCATCAAGGTGAACCATCCGCTGAAGGTCGGCTCGTCCAAGATCTACCTGATCGCCAACGGCTACGCGCCCGCCGTCACCGTCAAGGACGGCAAGGGCAACATCGCCTACCGCGGCCCGGTGCCCTTCCTCCAGCAGGACAACAACCAGACCTCCAGCGGAGTGGTGAAGGTCACCGACTACCTGGACGCGAAGGGCCGCAAGGACCAGCTCGGTTTCCAGGGCTTCTTCGTCCCCGACTTCGAGCCGAGCAGCGGCACCATGTTCTCCCAGTCGCCGAGCCTGAAGAACCCGGCGATGTTCCTGACCGCCTACCACGGCAACCTGGGCGTGGACGGCGGACCGGCGCAGAACGTGTACCAGCTGGACACGGACAACATGACCAAGTTCAAGGACGAGGACGGCGGTCCGTTCGCCGAGAAGCTCGTCCCCGGCTCCACCATGAAGCTCCCGAACGGTGCCGGGAGCCTCACCTTCGACGGCGTCGAGAAGTGGGCGAACTTCCAGGTCTCCCACCAGGTGGGCAACGGCTGGGCGCTGGGCGGGGCGCTCGCCGCCATCGTGGGACTCGCGGGTTCCCTGTTCATCCAGCGCCGCCGGGTCTGGGTGCGGGCCTACACCGCCGACGACGGGCAGACGGTCGTCGAGATGGCCGCGCTCGGCCGCAGCGAGTCCGCCCGGCTGCCGGACGAACTCGCCTCGCTGGCCACCGATATGCAGGCCGCGGCCCCCGTCGCGGCCGAGTCCCCCGCCGCGGACGCCGCGGGCGAGGGTGCCCCGAGCGCGGACGCCGTGTCCGGGGATGCCGCCGCCGCGGACGGCGCCGCCGCGCCGGACTCCGCCGATCCTGCTGAAGCCCCCGAAGGAGCAGGCAAGTGAACCTCCTCGCAGCCGAGCCGAACGAGCAGCTCGCGCACGTCAGCAACTATCTGATCTATTCGGCGATGGCCGTCTACGTGCTGGCCTTCTGCGCCTACATCGCCGAATGGACCTTCGGCTCCCGCAGCAAGGTGGGCCGCACGGCCGCCGCGCTGACCCGGAAGGCTCCCGCGGACGCGGCCGTTCCCGGTCAGCAGCCCGCGGCCGGCGCGCGGAGCGCGGAGCGGGGCGGCGGTACGGCGGTGCTGGAGAAGCCCGCCCCACCGAAGATCGTGACCCGTTCCAGCAACGGCCGGCGCGGCGACCTGCCCGACGGCCCCGGGGCCGCGGCGGGCGACGAGCAGGGCGACACCTACGGGCGGATCGCCGTCTCGCTGACGGTGCTCTCCTTCGTGCTGCATGTCGCCGGGGTGCTGACCCGCTCGCTGTCGGTGCAGCGGGCGCCCTGGGGCAACATGTACGAGTTCTCGACCGCCTTCTCGATGGTGGCGGTCGGCGCGTACCTGGCGCTGCTGCTGGCGAAGAAGAACGTCCGCTGGATCGGGCTGCCGCTGGTCACCACCGTCCTGCTGGACCTGGGGCTGGCCGTCACCGTCCTGTACACGGACAGCGACCAGTTGGTGCCCGCGCTCCATTCGTACTGGCTGTGGATCCACGTCTCGCTCGCCATCACCTGCGGCGCGCTGCTCTACCTCGGGTTCGTCGGTTCCCTGCTCTACCTGTTCCGGGACGCCTACGAGACGCAGCTGCTGGCCGGGCGCAAGCCCGGCGCCGTGCGGTCCTCGATCATGGAGCGGCTGCCCTCGGCGGCCTCGCTCGACAAGTTCGCGTACCGGATCAACGCGACGGTCTTCCCCTTCTGGACCTTCACCATCGTGGCGGGTGCCATCTGGGCCGGTGACGCCTGGGGCCGCTACTGGGGCTGGGACCCGAAGGAGGTCTGGTCGTTCATCACCTGGGTCGCCTACGCTTGCTATCTGCACGCCCGCGCCACTGCGGGTTGGAAGGGACGCAAAGCGGCGTATCTCGCACTTCTCGCCTTCGCCTGTTTCCTTTTCAACTATTACGGTGTGAATATCTTCTTCAACGGCAAGCACTCGTACGCGGGTATCTGAGGGGCCCGAGCCCCGCGTCCGGGGTGAAGGTGGAGTTATGAGCACCGAAGGCCTGGCAGGGACCACCGCGTACGGCATCCCGTACGGCACGGCCCGGAGCGGTTCCGGCGGCGCCGCGCACACGGTCGGCTTCGAGCTGGCGTTCCCGCATCCGCTGGAGAGCGTGTGGGTGGCGGTCGCCACCCCCGCCGGGCTGCGCGGCTGGCTCGCGGCGGCCGACCCCTTCGAACCCGGCCCCGGCGGCGCGGTGACCCTGCACTGGTGGAACGGGGAGCCCGCCGCGGGCGCCGACGGCCAGCCGGAGCTCGCCACCCCCGGACGGATCACCGCCTGGTCGCGCCGCCGGCTGGCCGAGTACACGGTCGACGCGCGCGGCTCCTTCGGCTTCACCCTGCGCGGGTCCGTGGACGACGACCACACCCGGGTCCGGTTCCGCAACGACTTCACCGCCGACGCCGGCCGGCTCCACGAGGTCCTCGCCCGGTGGCACGAGCACTTCGAACTGCTCCAGAACGAGCTGCGCGGACAGCCGACGGACTGGTCGGCCCGGACGGCGGAGCGCTTCACGGCCCTCCGGGACGACTACGCGCGGCGCTGCTAGCGCGGCGCGCTGGTTCCGCGCGCCGCTCGCGCCCCCCGGACCGTGCGGACCTCCGGAACGGAGTACCCGGAGGTCGCCGGAAGAGCCGGAACCGCCCGGTCAGCTGTCGTCGCGGTCCTTGCGGTTGGGCAGTTCGTCCCCGTCGCGCGGGGACTCGCCGCGCTGCTCCGGGGCGGGGTCCGGAGCCGGTTCCGGGGCCGGCGGCGCGTCGGAGGAGGAGTCCGGGCCGGGGGCCGGGGACTCGTTCAGGGACTTCAGGAAGTCCGGGTTGTCGTCCGGGGCGACCCAGCGCCGCTCGTCGGGGCGGGTCGCGCCATAGGGCGCGTTGCGCCGCGGCCGGCCGACCGCGAACCAGGCCACGGGCCCCAGCAGCACCTGCCCGAACAGCAGGATGATGATGACCCATGCCACCTTCGGCAGCTTGCGGACCTCGTTCTCGGGCGTGTTGAGGCAGTCGATGAACGCGTAGATCCACACGGCCAGGATCAAGAGGAACGGGAGATACCTGAGCACGCGGAACGCCCCCTGGGTGCGAGATGCCGCCGGACGGATGCGGGGTGCGGGTACCCGCTCGGCGGGTCCCCACGAGCCAAGCGTAATGGCCCCGGCGCGGCCCCCGGCGCTCAGGGCGCGGGCATCGGGGAGGATACTGAGACGTATGGCATACGACGATCTCCGCTCGCTCCTGCGAGCACTGGAGCGAGACCGCGACCTGGTGCGGGTCAAGGCCGAGGTCGATCCCCATCTGGAGGTCGGGGAGCTCGTCGACCGGGTGAACAAGGCGGGCGGACCGGCACTTCTGTTCGAGAACGTCAAGGGCTCGGACATGCCCCTGGCGATGAACGTCTACGGCACCGACCGCCGGCTGCTCAAGGCGCTCGGCCTGGACTCCTACGACGAGATCGGCGCGAAGATCGGCGGTCTGCTCAAGCCCGAGCTGCCGCAGGGCTTCGTCGGCTTCCGGGAGGCGTTCGGGAAGCTCGGCGCGATGACGCACGTCCCGCCGCGGAAGGTGAAGGACGCGCCCGTCCAGGAAGTCGTCCAGCAGGGCGACGAGGTGGACCTGGAGCGGCTGCCCGCGCTGTTCACCTGGCCCGAGGACGGCGGCTCGTTCTTCAACCTGGGCCTCACCCACACCAAGGACCCCGAGACCGGTGTCCGCAACCTGGGGCTCTACCGGCTCCAGCGGCACGACCGCCGCACCATCGGGATGCACTGGCAGATCCACAAGGACAGCCGCAACCACTACCAGGTCGCGGCGCGGCGCGGCGAGAAGCTGCCCGTCGCCATCGCCTTCGGCTGCCCGCCCGCGGTGACCTACGCCTCCACGGCCCCGCTCCCCGCGGACATCGACGAGTACCTGCTGGCGGGCTTCCTCCAGGGCAAGCGGGTGGAGATGGTGGACTGCAAGACCGTCCCGCTCCAGGTGCCCGCCGCCGCCGAGGTGGTGCTGGAGGGCTGGCTGGAGCCGGGCGAGCTGCGCCCGGAGGGCCCGTTCGGCGACCACACGGGCTTCTACACGCCGCAGGAACTCTTCCCCGCCCTGACCATCGACTGCGTCACCACTCGGAAGCGGCCGCTGCTCCAGTCCATCGTGGTGGGCCGCCCGCCGACCGAGGACGGACCGCTGGGCCGGGCCACGGAGCGGTTCTTCCTGCCGCTGCTGAAGGTCATCGTGCCCGACATCGTCGACTACCACCTGCCGGAGTCGGGCGGCTTCCACAACTGCGCGATCGTGGCCATCGACAAGCGCTACCCCAAGCACGCGCAGAAGGTGATGCACGCCGTCTGGGGCGCGCACATGATGTCGCTGACCAAACTGATCGTCGTGGTGGACAAGGACTGCGACGTGCGGAATCTGCACGAGGTCTCCTGGCGGGCGCTGGGCAACGTGGACTACGCACGCGACCTCACGGTGGCCGAGGGCCCCGTCGACCACCTCGACCACGCCTCCTACCAGCAGTTCTGGGGCGGCAAGGCGGGTATCGACGCGACCCGCAAGCTGCCCGAGGAGGGGTACACGCGGGACGGCGGCTGGCCCGGGATGATCGAGTCGGACCCGCGGGTGGCCGAGCTGGTCAGCCGCCGCTGGAAGGAGTACGGCCTGTGAGCGGGACCGGTGCCCGGCCGCGGGCCGGGGAAGGGCACGCGGCGGCCCGGCCGCGGACGGTGCGGCCGGCCCGGTGGCGGGCGGCCGCGGGAGCGAGCGAGGGGATGCTGTGAGCAGCACGGCTGAGGGCGTACTCGGACCGGGGCCGGGGGCCGATGTCGGCCGCGTGCGGGCCTTCCTCCGGCTCGTCGTCATCGAGCACTCGGTCTTCGCGCTGCCGTTCGCCTACATCGCCGCGCTCTCCGCGATGTTCCGCGAGAGCCGCAGCATCCACTGGTGGCAGCTGTTCCTGGTGACCGTCGCCATGGTGGGGATGCGGACCTTCGCGATGGCGGCCAACCGGATCATCGACCGCGAGATCGACGCCCGCAACCCGCGCACCGCGGGCCGGGAACTGGTCACCGGAGCGGTCTCGGTCCGGACGGCCTGGACGGGCGCCGTGGTGGCGCTCGCGGTCTTCCTGGGCGCGGCGGCGCTGCTGAACCCGCTGTGCCTGGCCCTGGCGCCGCTCGCCGTGCTGCCGATGGTGGTCTATCCGTACGGGAAGCGCTTCACCGACTACCCGCACGCCATCCTCGGGATCGCCCAGGCCATCGGGCCCATCGGCGCGTGGATCGCGGTCACCGGCGCCTGGTCGTGGGACGCCGCGGTGCTCGGGCTGGCC
The DNA here is from genome assembly GCF_000280905.1 of Streptomyces sp. AA1529. GTDB lineage: Bacteria > Actinomycetota > Actinomycetes > Streptomycetales > Streptomycetaceae > Streptomyces. The sequence goes on from NZ_ALAP01000008.1 coordinate 40,773, forward strand.
GTGGGCATCTGGATCGGGGGCTTCGACCTGATCTACGCCTGCCAGGACGTGACGGCCGACCGCGCAGGCGGGGTGCGCTCCGTCCCCGCCCGGTTCGGCACCGCGGCCGCGCTGCACGCCACTCGCGCCGCACACCTGGTCACGGTCGGCCTGCTGGTCGCCTTCGGGCTGCTCACCCACGCGGGCGTGTTCTTCTGGCTGGGCCTGGTGATCGTCGCGGGTGCCTTCGTCTACGAGCACACCCTCGTGCGCCCCCGCGACCTCTCCCGCCTCAACCGCGCCTTCTTCCAGGTCAACAGTTTCATCGGGATCGCCCTGTTCGGGTGTGCTCTGCTGGATCTGGCGGTGCGCGGGTTGGGTCTCTGACTAGCCTGCCCCTCTACCATCGGGAGCAGGGAAGGGAGAGCGCCGTGCCGATCTCGGAGACCGACCGCCTGCACTCGCAGCTCAGCCGGCTGGAGGACCAGTTCCCTGGCTTCCGGACGGAGATTGTGGGGGGCACCATCATGATGAGTCCGGTCAGGCCGTTCCACGGCGAGACGATTTTTTTGATCCAGACAGCGCTGAGGAAGCTCGGAACGGAGTGGGCCTGCATCTCGGACGTCACCTTCGTCTTCTCCGACGCCGACGAGCTGTGCCCCGACATCGCGCTGGTCCCGCGGGCGGAGGCGGACCGCAACCTCAGCGCGTACCCGCCGGACCTGATCGAGCTGGCCGTGGAGGTCGTCTCGCCCAGCAGCGTCCGGCACGACTACGTGGTCAAGGACAGGCTGTACGCGCAGCGCGGGATCGCCCGGTACCTGATCTTCGATCCGTACCGCGCCGAGTGCACCACCCTGTGGCACCCGGGCCCGGACGGCTACCGGGGCCGGGACGTGATCCCGTACGGCAAGCCCGTCGAGCTGGCCCTGGAGATCGGCGAGGTGCGGATCGAGACGGACGAGCTGCCCGTCGACCGGGAGACCCGCACCCAGCCCCCCGGCGTCTGACGCGCCCCCGGTCCCGGCCGGGGTCTCAGTGCCAGGCGGGCTTCGCCTCGCCCAGGGCGCGGGGCTCGGCGGTGAGGCGGGCGGCGAGGACGCCGCCGATCAGGCCGAAGAGGTGGCCCTGCCAGGAGATGCCGGAGTCGGTGGGCAGCACGCCCCACAGCAGGGAGCCGTAGAAGACGGCGACGACCGTGCCCAGCGCCACGTCGGTGATGCGGCGGTCCACGAAGCCGCGGGCGACCAGATAGCCGAAGAGGCCGAAGATCAGCCCGGAGGCGCCCGCGGTGTTGCTGCCCGCCGGGGCGATCAGCCAGACGCCCAGACCGCTCACCACGACGATGATCGCGGCGACGGCGAGGAAGCGCCCCACCCCGCGCAGCGCCGCGAGGAAGCCCAGCACCAGCAGCGGCAGCGTGTTGGCCATCAGATGCTCGAACCCGAAGTGCATGAAGGCGCTGGGGACGACGTCCACCAGCTCCCCGACGCGCCGCGGCTGGATCCCGAACGAGTCCAGCGCGTTGCCCGACGCCTGGTCCACGGCCTCCAGCACCCACAGCAGCGCCACCCAGGCGACGATCAGCTTGCCGGCCGCCATCGCTCTGGCGCCGCCGGAGCCGTCCGAGCCCTTCGCCATGCCCGCCTCCTTCACGAGGAGCGTTCCCCCGCACAACCTCGTCCGTGTCCCGTCACGCTGTACAACGGTCCACGGCGGGTCGGCGGTTCCCGGCCCGCTCACCGGCCCGGTCCGGGACGGTGATCCCGTTGCCGGCCCGGCCCCCGGGAGCCCGGCTCCCAGGATGGCCTCAGATGCCGCCCGTGCCCAGGGCGCCGTACATCACGGCGGCCAGCAGGTCCTGCGGCTCCAGCTCGCGCACCCCGTCCGGGGCCCGCACGGTGACGGCGTCGCCGCTGCCGAAGTCCATCCGCAGCGGGAGGTGCACGGTGCGCGCCTGCTTCCCGCCGAGGAACTGCTCCAGGTCGAGCGTGAGCCCGGTGAGCTGGCCGCGCCGGATCTGCAGATCGGCGCTGACGGTGGTGTCCGGGACCTTCTCCGGGTCGAGCCGGGCGCCCAGCGCCGCCAGCGCCCGCGACAGGTCCGGTGCCGCCCGGCGCGCCGGCATGGAGACCGTCACATGCTCGGCACCGCCGTATTCGCCCGCCTTGCGGAAGCGGGCGTGCTCGCCCAGCGTCTTCTCCAGGCCCCGCAGGAACTCGCGCTCGGACTCGCCGTTGAGCGCGCGCCCGGCGGCCGTCGCGCGGCCCAGCCGCTTGCTGGTCTCGTCGGTCTGCCGGGAGTCCGGGGTGCCGTGCTGTTCCGCCTCGCCCCGCTTCGCCGCCCGGCGCTCGTCCCGCTGCTCCGCCGCGGTGATCTCCTGCGCGGCGCGCGCGAAGTCGTCGAAGGACTCCGGGTCGACCTCCACCCACCTGCCCTTGAGCGCGTCCTTGGCCGAACGCAGCGTCACGGGCAGGTCCTTGGCCAACGAGACGATGCGGCGGGCCCGGTGCCGGTCCTCCTCGGAGCCGCCGGTCTGCGCCACCAGGGAGCGCAGGTTCATCCGGACGTAGAGCTTCTCCTCCACCGACTTGGCGGCCAGCACGTCCTTGCCGCCGAAGTTGACGGCCGCCGCGAAGCGCAGCCGCTCGGAGCGGCTCAGCTCCTTGAGCGGGGTCTCCTCGCGGTCCGAGCCGACGGCGAAGGTGAGTTCGCCGCGGGTCAGCAGCCGGGCCTGGCGCCGCAGCGAGCCCTTGCCGCCCGCGGCCCGCAGGAACTTCTCGGCGTCCGCCCGGCTGCCGTCCACCGACACCAGCACCGAGGCGGCGGGCTGCTCGCCCAGCTTCTCGAAGGCGTGCTTGACCTTGAGTCCCGTGGTCACCTTCTCGGCCATGGAGCAGCCGGCGACGGCGACGGCCAGTACGGACGCGCAGAGTGCGGCCGCTGCGGTGTGGCTTGGACGGGAGACACGCATGACGCAGAGCGTACGCGTCCTCGCGTCCCCGCCGGAGTCCCCGAGCCGGGACGTAGGGTCGGGGACGTGAGTGACATGGCGCGGGTCCCCTGGGTGGTGGGCGTCTCCGGGGCGTCCGGAACGCCCTATGCGGCGGCGGTCGTCCGGGCGCTGCTGGCGGCGGGTGAGGACGTCGACCTCGTCGTCAGCCGCGCCTCCCGGCTGACGATCCTCGACGAGACGGGGCACCCCTTCCGCGACGCCCATGCGCAGGACGACCTGCGCCGCTGGCTGGACCGGGGCGCCGACGGCAGCCCGGATGCGTTCGCGACGGACCCCGCCCGGGTGCGGCACTGGTCCCCGGGCGACCTGGCCGCCGGACCGTCCTCCGGTTCGTACCCGGTACGGGGCATGCTGGTGGTGCCGGCGAGCACCGCGTGCGTCGCGGGGGTGGCGCTCGGGCTCTCCAAGGACCTGCTGCAGCGGGCGGCCAGCGTGACGCTCAAGGAGCGCCGTCCGCTGGTCGTCGCCGTGCGGGAGACGCCGCTGAACGGTCAGACGCTGCGCCATCTGGTGGCGCTGGACGAGGCGGGAGCGGTGGTGCTGCCCGCGTCCCCGGCCTTCTACGCGGGGGCCCGGCACATCCAGGATCTGGTCGACTTCGTCGCCGGGCGGGTGCTGGACGCGGCAGGGGTGGAGCACAAGCTCTACCGGCGCTGGGAGGGGCACCTGGGGGGCGGAACGGGCGGCAGCGACCGGGATGCGGGAGGCACCGGCCCGGGCGGTACCGGCCCGATGCCTTAGATTCGTTCCCCGGACTACTACATACAGGAGGCAGCGGCATCCATGGACGCGGTGGACAGGCAGCTCATCCAGGCGCTGCGGGAGAACGGCAGAGCCTCCTATGCCGAACTGGGGCGGCTGGTGGGTCTGTCGGGGCCCAGCGTCACCGACCGGATCAACCGGCTGGAGGCCGCCGGGGTGATCACCGGGTACCGCGCGACGGTCGACGCCTCCTCGCTCGGGCTGGGGGTGACGGCGCTGATCGGCATCCAGCTCTCCGACGCCACCGACCACGAGGAGGTGGCCACCCGGCTGCGGGACCTCCAGGAGGTGGAGGACTGCTGGTTCATCGCGGGCGACGACTCCTACATGCTCAAGGTGCGGGCCGGTGACGTGGACGGCCTGGAGCGCACCATCCGCCGGCTGTCGGGCACCAAGGGCGTCTCGCGGACGCGGACGACGATCGTGCTGTCGACCAAGTGGGAGAACCGGGTCGGTGAGCTGCCCGAGGAGTAGCGGCGGGCAGGCCCTGGCGTAGTGTCGGGCCGGCGCGAATCATGACGGACACGGACCGAGGCGGGCAGGTGGCGCGAGGAATGGACGCGGCGGACATCGAGCGGAAGGTCCGCTCCGGCGAGCGGTTGAGCCGGGCGGACGGCATCGCCCTGTACGACTGCGACGACCTGGCCCGGCTCGGCGGCCTCGCGCACCAGGTGCGGACGCGGCACAGCGGTGACACCGCCCGGTTCGCCGTCCACCGGTCGCTGGAGCTGACGGCGGACCCCGGCGAGGCCGTCGCCCGGGCCACCCGGTGGGCCGCCGAGGGTGTCACCGAGCTGCGGCTGACCACCGGCGGGACCGGCTGGAGCGGCCTTCCGGATGCGGTGCGCGCGCTCCGGGACGCGCTGCCGGCCGAGGTGGCGCTCACCGCGTGCACCGTCGCCGACGTGGCCGGCTTCGCGGCCGGGCACGCCGCCGGCGCCTCCGGAGTGCTGGACGCGTTGGCGGAGGCCGGGCTGGACGGGCTGTGCGCCGAGGGTCCGGTCGAGACCGCCGCGGAGGCGGAGCTGTCCTGGGAGGAGCGGGCGCGGGTGCTGCGGCTCGCGTACGGCAAGGGGCTCACGGCTGCCTGCACCCTGCGCTACGGGTCGGTCGCGGGTGCCGCCGAGCGCGCGGACTTCGTCGACCGGCTGCTGCGGCTGCGTGACCTGCTGGACGAGACCGGCGGCTGCCAGGTCTTCCTGCCGCTGCGCCGCGACATGCCGCAGAGCGCGACCGGCGCGGAGATCCTCACGACGTTCGCGGTCTCCCGGCTGCTGCTGGACAACGTGCCGCACCTGGCGGCCGACTGGACGCTGCACAGCGTGCAGACGGCGCAATTGGCGCTCCAGCACGGTGCGGACGAGCTGGCCGGCCCGGTGGTGGACGGCGAGCAGGCGCAGGGCGGAGGAACCAGCGAAGGAGCGGGCGACGCGCTCACCCGCGAGGACCTGCTGGACCTGATCACCGACACGGGCTTCCGTCCCGTCCAGCGCGACAGCCGCCACGCGGAGCTGCGCAGCTTCCCCGGCCCCGACCCGCAGCGGCGCGAGACGCCGCAGCCCATGCGGGTCTGAGCAGCGGCCGGGCGGCGAGTCCGTGGCGTCCGTGCGGCCGGTGGCGCCCGTCTCCGGGGGTCACGAAGATCGCCCCATGGCCTGTGCTTGACTGGTGAGGAACCGCGAATCGCCCGAAAGCGCGATCGTCCGAAAGCATGGAGAACTCACGTGAGCAGCAGCACTTCGCACGCGACGCTCCGCTACACCACCATGCGGCTCGGCATCTTCGTCGGCTGCCTGGTCGTCGTGGGACTGCTGACGCACTTCGGCGTCATCCCCTCCGGAATCGGCGACTCGAACCCGATCTGGGTGGTGCTCCTGGCACTCATCGTCTCCGCGCCGCTCAGCTATGTGCTGCTGCGCAATCAGCGGGCCGCGATGTCCGAGCAGGTCGTCCACGGCGTGAGCCGGGCGAAGGAGCGGTTGGCGGCCAACCAGAGCCAGGAGGACGAGCCGCAGGGGACGCCGTCGCAGGCGTCGTCGAAGGCGTCGTCGCAGGCCGAGCCGGGGGCGGGCTCGGCGTGACGGGCCGCGCGGCCCTGTAACCCTCCTCACATCGCTGTCGGCGCCCCACCGGGAATGAGCTTTCCCCGGTGGGGCGTTGAGCTTTTCCGTACCTGCCCCCCAAAGCAATGCTTTGGGTAAGCCAAAGACGGAGTGTTAGCGTGACGGCCATGACAAACGCAGCCACCACTTCCGACGCGCTCCTGGGCCGCCCCGGCCCGGCGCTCGTGGCGCGGCTGCATGTCGATCTCTGCCGCTGCATGTCGGCGACCTGTCGCTGACAGCGCGGCCGGACCATACTCCGGCGCGACCGCACAGTCCCGCGACCGCATCGCCCTGCGCACCTCCGCGCGCGATGCCCCTTTCAAGAGTCCGCTTCCAAGAGTCCGCTTCCTGACGCACCCGGAGTCTGTCCGTGACCTCGTCCCCGTCGTCCCCGTCGTCCCCGTCGCCTTCGCCGTCCTCCTCGTCGGCCGACCCCGCCACCCCGCCCGAACGCACCGCGCGCATACCCAAGGTGCCGTTCTGGGCCCAGATCCTGCTCGGCCTCGTCCTCGGCGTGGTCCTGGGCTGGGCCGCCCGCAACTGGGACGTGGCCTGGCTCGGCACCACCCTCACCAAGATCGGTGAGATCTTCGTCCAGCTGCTGAAGCTGGCCGTCGCGCCGCTGGTGTTCTTCGCGATCACCATCTCGATCACCAACCTGCGCAACGTGCACAACGCGGCGCGGCTGGCCACCCGCACCCTGCTCTGGTTCATGGCGACCTCGCTGATCGCCGTGGCGATCGGGCTGGCCATCGGCCTGGTCACCAACCCGGGCTCCGGCACCGGCCTCTCGGCCGCGGACGCCGCCAAGCCGGACACCCAGGGGTCCTGGCTGGACTTCCTCACCGGGATCATCCCGACCGACGTGATCACGCCGTTCACCGAACTGAAGGTGCTCCAGATCGTCTTCATGGCGGTCGTCGTCGGGATCGCCGCACTCAAGCTCGGCGAGAAGGCCGAACCGATCCTCGACCTCGGCGAATCCGTGCTGACGCTGCTCCAGAAGGCGCTGTGGTGGATCATCCGGCTGGCCCCGATCGGCACCATCGGCCTGATCGGCACCGCCATCAAGGACTACGGCTGGGACCTGATCGGCAGCTACGCGACGTTCACCGCGGACATCTACGTCGGCTGCGCGCTGGTGCTCTTCGGCGTCTACCCGCTGCTGCTCTCCACCGTCGCCAAGGTCAACCCGCTGCAGTTCTTCCGGGGCGCCTGGCCCGCCATCCAGCTCGCGTTCGTCTCCCGCTCCTCGGTCGGCACCATGCCGCTCACCCAGAAGGTGACCGAGCGGCTCGGGGTGCCCAAGGAGTACGCGTCCTTCGCGGTGCCGTTCGGCTCGACGACCAAGATGGACGGCTGCGCCTCCATCTACCCGGCCATCGCGGCGATCTTCGTGGGCGAGTTCTTCCACGTCGACATGGGCATCAAGGAGTACCTGCTGATCGTCTTCGTCTCGGTCATCGGTTCGGCCGCCACCGCGGGCCTCACCGGTGCGACCGTGATGCTGACCCTCACCCTCTCCACCCTCGGCCTCCCGCTGGAGGGCGTCGGGCTGCTGCTGGCCATCGACCCGATCCTGGACATGATGCGCACGGCGACCAACGTCGCGGGCCAGGCCGTCATCCCGGTCTTGGTCTCGGCCCGGGAGAAGATCCTGGACCGGGAGGCGTTCGCCGCGGCGCGCAGCTTCTCGATCGAGGAGGCCGACAGCGGCGCCGAGGCCCGGGTGCCGGGTCAGCGGGAACCGGCCACCGCGAGCTGACCTGAACTCTTCCCCGCGTCCGCCCTCCTTCCGCGCGCCCCCGGCTCCGCCGCCGGGGGCGCGTAGGCTTGCCGCAAGCCGGAGTTGACGGGGGAACGTGCGCGCTGTCGGGGTGGCGTCGCCGGACCGGCGAGGGGGGTCACGGGGCATACGGGGTGAAGGGATGGAAGCGCGTGGGGCAGAAGCGCATGCCGCGCGAGGTGCGGGAGAGGCAGATGCTGGACGCCGCGGTCGCGGCGTTCGCCCGGCACGGATACCAGGCCGCCTCCATGGACGACATCGCCGAGGCGGCCGGCGTCTCCAAGCCGCTGGTCTACCTGTACCTCAAGTCCAAGGAAGAGCTGTTCACGGCCTGCATCCGGCGCGAGGTCGGCGCGCTCGTGGCAGCCGTACGGGAGGGCACCCGACAGCGCGGGCTCGCCGCCGACCAGCAGCTGTGGAACGGACTCACGGCGTTCTTCGCGCATACCGCGGCGCGCCCGGACGGGGTCGCCGTGCTCTACCGGGCCCGCACCCAGGGCGAGCCCTTCTCCCGCGAGGTCGACACCATGCGGATCGAGGTCGTCGTGATCGTCACGGCACTGCTGGGACAGGCGGCACGGGACGCGGGCTGCGCCGGGAAGCTGGCCGAACGGGAGGTCTCCGGGCTGGCCCACGCGCTGGTGGGCGCCGCCGAATCGCTCGCCGAATGGGCCGACTCGCGCAGCCGGACCGGGCTGTCCGGCGCCGAACCGCCGCCGGACGCCCCCTCGGCGAACGAGACCGCGGCCACGCTGATGAACTTCTGCTGGGCCGGGCTGGAGAACCTGATGCGGGGCGCCCGGTGGGTGCCCGGCGTCGGCTCCGGTTCCGCGGTGGCCGGAGGCCCGCACGGCCCGTGAGACGCGCCGTGCCGAGGGCCGGTCGACAACGCGGTCGAGCTGCTGTATCCGGTCCTCCGTGGTGAGCAGTCGGAACCGGCCTCGACCCCGGCAGCTGCCGGTGGCGCTGAGTGCTCACCCTGTCAGGTCAGTTTGACGTGCCACTTCCCGCGGGCGAGGAGCGTCGTCCCGTCCGGCCGGATGAACGCCCGGGCGCCGCGCACGGGCAGTTCGCCGTGTGTGAGCCAGTAGGCGCGGCACTCTTCGAGCGCGTCCCACAGGCGGCGGGGCCCGCCTTGGTGCACGGTGGGCCGGTCGGCGCCGAGGGCGGACGCCCGGGCCCAGGAACCGTCCGCGTGCGCCATCAGGGCGGTTCGCAGTTCGCCCTCCTGGTGGAACTCGTGCTGGATTCCGGGAGTGGTGAGGCTGAGCATGGAGTCGAGGTCCCACGCGTTGGCCACGTCGACGACCGGGTACGGTCCGCGGGTCACCTCGTCGCCGTCGTGCTCGGCGGCCTTGTCGAGCAGGGCGCGTACGTCGTCGGGGTAGTGGGCGCCGTGGCGGGCCCGCATGAAGCCGGCGCGGTCCCACTCGACGCGGCCGGTGGCTCCTCCGTCGTCATCCTTCTCCGCGGTGACGATCAGGGAGGTACCGGCGAGAGTGATGACGAGCCGTCCGCCGGTGCAGAGCGCGCGCAGCCACGATGCGGGGACCGGGCGCACGCTCACCGTGGCGACCAGCCGATCGGCTGAACTGTCCTCGACGGGCAGGCGGCCGGTGGCGTCCGTGTCGAGGACTGTCGGGGCGAGGCCGAGGCGAGCCAGGCGATCCCGTGCAGCCTCCACGAGATACGGGTCGACGTCGACGCTTGTCACCTGGTCGGGGGCCAGGCGGCGGGCCAGGAGCGCGGTTCCGTAGCCGCTGCCGGTCCCCACGTCGAGCACGCTGTCGCTGTCGTCGATACGGGCGAGTTCGTACATGCGCACCAGCAGCGAGGGCAGGGTGGCCGAGGAGGTGGGCGCGCCCTGCGGCCGGTCGCCGGGGGCGGCGCGGTCGGCGTGCCGGCCGGCCACGCTGGTCACGAGCGACGCATCCCGGTATGCCTCATTCAGCCAGGCGTCCGGCTCGGCGGGCCCGTCCTGGAGCGTCCACCCCTCGGGGTCGCGTTTCCACCACCGGGGGACGAACTCGTGCCGGGGCAGGTCGGCGATGTGCACGGCCCACGGAGAGGTGCGGTGGGCGGCCCGGTCCGCGAGCGTAGCGGCGTGCTCCTGCCACCTCATGAGGTCCCCTCCAGCACTTCTGCTGGGAGACGGAACTGACAGCGAGCCTCCCACCGTGTACGCCGACGGGTACACGGGGTGTCTCTACCTCGACAAGCCCAAGGAAGTCGAGGCGTTCGCCGATGCCTTCGACAGCATCTGGACAACAGCCCTCGATGAGCACGCCTCGCGGCGTCTCGTCTACTACCTCGGGATGCCCTTCCGTCGTCGTCCGGGGGGGGGGGAGCGTGCCGGACGGCCGGGCGGCACCCTCGGCGAGGCCGAGGGCCGGTCCTGTGTGTGTCCGATGAAGGTGGCGCGCGGGCATTCCCTGAACTCCTCCCGCTCCCGTAGAGTTACTCCTCGGTAAGGTTACTGCCGCGTCAGGCGCTGGGCGAGGACGGAGCTCTCCGCACATGCGAGGAAGGAGCCGTCACCATGCAACCGGTGCAACTGGTCGAGCCGTACAAGAAGGTGGAGGACGGCAGGGTCCGCGAGGTCTCCGTTCCGCCGCTGGCGCCGCGGGTGACCGCCGGCTCGCTGGCCGACATCCCCTTCACCAACGCCGCCGAGGCCCCCGAGGAACCCGTGCTCAGCCGCAAGGCCCGGGACGGCACCTGGCAGGACATGACGGCCCGCGAACTCGCCGCCGAGATACTGGCGATGGCCAAGGGGCTGATCGCGCTGGGCCTGCGGCCGGGCGACCGGCTGGCCATCATGGCCCGCACCACCTACGAGTGGACCCTCACGGACTTCGCCGCCTGGGCGGCCGGCCTGGTCACGGTGCCCGTCTACCCCACCTCCTCGGCGCTCCAGGCACGGCACATCCTGCAGGACTCGCAGGCGCGGGCCTGCTTCGTGGAGGACGTCGAGCAGACCCGGATGCTCAGCGCCGAGCGCGGCAACCTGCCCGGCCTGGAGCATCTGTGGCAGTTCAGTTCCGGCGCCGTGGGCCATGTGGTGGACGCGGGCCGGGAGCTGCCGGACGAGCTCGTCGCCGAGCGCCGGGCGCAGTTGGGGCCGTGGAGCATCGCGACGTTCATCTACACCTCGGGTACGACCGGTCCGCCCAAGGGATGCGTGCTCACGCACGGGAACTTCTTCGCCGAGGTCGACAACGCGGTCGAGCTGCTGTATCCGGTCTTCCGCGGTGAGCAGTCGGAACCGGCCTCGACGCTGCTGTTCCTGCCGCTGTCCCACGTGTTCGGCAGGATGGTGGCGATCGGCTGCCTGCGGGCGCGGGTGCGGCTGGGGCACGCGCCGAGTCTGAAGACCGAGGATCTGCTCCCGGACCTGGCGGGCTTCGCGCCGACGTTCCTGCTGGGCATCCCCTACGTGCTGGAGAAGATCTACAACACCGGCCGGGCGACGGCGGAGCGGATGGGCCGGGCCTCCTCGTTCGACCGCGGGGCGCGGATCGCGCAGCGGTACGGGGAGGCCGTCGAGGCCCGGGAGCACGGATTCGGCGGCGGCCCCGGGTTCGGGCTGCGGGCCGCGCGCGGACTCTACGACACGTTGATCTACCGCCGGATCCGCTCGGCGCTGGGTGGCCGGTGCCGGTACGTCATCTGCGGCGGCTCCCCGCTCGGGCACCGGCTCGCGGCGTTCTTCGAGGGCGCCGGCGTCACCGTCTACGAGGGGTACGGGCTGACCGAGACGGCCGCGGCGACGACCGCCACACCGCCGCTCAAACCCCGGCTGGGCACGGTGGGCTGGCCGCTGCCGGGTACGGCGCTGCGGATCGCGGACGACGGCGAGGTGCTGATCAAGGGCGACCACGTGTTCGGCGGCTACTGGGAAGCCCGTACCGGGAGTGTGCTCCCGCACCGGGACGCGGCGGGGTGGCTGCCCACCGGCGACCTGGGCGCGCTCGACTCGGAGGGGTATCTGAGCATCACCGGGCGCAAGAAGGAGCTCATCATCACCTCGGCGGGCAAGAATCTGGCCCCGGCCCCGCTGGAGGACTGGCTGCGCGCGCATCCGCTGGTCAGCCAGTGCCTGGTGATCGGCGACAACCGGCCGTATGTGACGGCGCTGGTGACGCTGGAGCCCGACGGGCTCGCGCACTGGTGCCGGATGCACCGCAAGGAGCGGTTGAGCATGGCCGAGCTGGCCGTGGACGGGGACCTGCTGCGCAATCTCCAGCAGGCCGTGGACGAGGCCAACTCGCTGGTCTCGCGGGCCGAGTCGATCCGCAGGTTCGTCGTGCTGCCGCACGACTTCACCGAGGAGGAAGGGCATCTGACCCCGTCCATGAAGCTGCGCCGGGCGGCGATCGTGCGGGACTTCGCCACCGAGATCGACACGCTCTACCCGCGCTGAACCGGTATCCCCGAAGTCATGCTTTGGCCAAGGCGGCGGTACCGTGAACCGAGCGTCGGGCACGAGCACGGTCGGGGGACGGGGTACGCCTCCCTCGCAGGAGGGACACGGGATGACGACACCCCCGCAGCCGCCGAACCAGCCCCAGGACGGTGGCGGCTTCGGCCCTCCGTCCGCGGGAGGCTACGGACAGCCGCAGGACGGCGGTCCTGCACAGCCGCAAGGCGGTGGCCAAGGGCAGCCCCAGGGCAATGCCTACGGTCAGCCGCAGAGCGGCGGCCAAGGGCAGCCCCAGGGCAATGCCTACGGTCAGCCGCAGGGCGGTGGCCAAGGGCAGCCCCAGGGCGGTGCCTACGGGCAGCCGCAAGGCGGCGGCTACGGGCAGCCGCAGGGCGGCGGTTTCGGCCAGCCCCCCGGCAATCCCGGCGGCCCCGGGGCTCCGGGCGGCTTCGGCCAGCCCGGCGGCCAGCCCGGCTTCCCCGCGCCCTACGGAAGCCCGCCGCCGCCCCCGCCGAACCGCAGCAACAAGGTCGTCGGCATCGTCGTGGCCGCCGTGCTGGTGGTCGCCCTGGCTGTCGCGGGCACGCTGCTGGTGCTCTCGGGCGGATCCGACGACAAGGACGACGCGGCCGACGACAAGGTGAAGCCCGAGAAGTCCGACTCGGCCTCCGAGGAGCCCACCGACGACTCCTCCTCCCAGGACCCGGCACCGAGCCCGTCGGCTACCACCTACGAGCTGAAGTTCCCGAAGACGCTGGATGACGGCCAGTACCGCCTCAAGAAGGACCTCAGCGACTCGGTCGACCCCGGACAGCCGGGCGAGGAGGCCCATCTGGGCTCCTACGCCAACCCCTCCGGCAGCTCCCGGCTGCTGTACGGAGCGGCCACCGGCGAGGACTACGGCAACCCCGAGATGTCCAAGAACCAGATGATGGACGGCATGGAGTCGGGCTCGGCGATGTCGGTGGCCGTCAAGCGCCGCGACATCACACCCACCGGTGGCGACCCGCTGACCTGCGAGGTACTGGTCAAGTCGCAGGCGGGCCGGAAGCTGACGATTCCCGTCTGCGCCTGGAGCGACCCGGGCACCGCCGCCTACGTCGCCAAGGACGCCATCGACACCTACGGAGTCGACCCGAAGAAGGTGGACCTGGAGGCGTGGGCGGACCGCGTGAACGACATCCGGGACGAGGTCCGCGTCCCGGCCGACGGCTGACCGTCCCGTCCGGCGCCCGGCCGCGCCACGGCCGACGCCCGGACAGGGCTTCGCCCGCCTCTCCGGTGGAAGAGAGGCGGGCGAAGCGGTTGCGGGGGGTGGCTCAGAACGGCCGGTCGCCGACGATCGCCACCCGCTCGGCCACCCGGCGGTGCGGCGCGTAGTCGAACAGGGCGTAGTGCTGGGTCGCCCGGTTGTCCCAGAACGCGATGTCGCCGGGCTGCCAGGCGAAGCGCACCTGGTACTCGGGAACGTGCGCTTGGCGGACCAGTTCGGCCAGCAGCCGGTCGCTCTCCTCGCGCTCCATCCCCACGATGTGGGTGGTGAACGAGGTGTTCACGAACAGCATCCGGCGGCCGGTCTCCGGGTGGGTGCGCACCACCGGGTGCTCGACCGGCGGGAACTCCTCCTGGAGTTCGGCCAGCCGCTCGGCCGAGGTGAACCGTGCGAACCCGGGGATGAAGTCGTGCACCGCGGTGGCCCCGTCGATCCGCTCCCGGATCCGGGTGGGCAGGTTGTCGTAGGCCGCGGCCATGTCCGCCCACATGGTGTGCCCGCCCAGCGGGGGCACCTCACGCAGTTGGAGCACCGCGCCCAGGGCCGGGCGCTCCCGGAAGGTGACGTCGGTGTGCCACACGTTCTCGTACGTGGGCCGCGCCGCCGCCCCCTTCTCGAACCGGACGATCTCGTCGCTCGACCCGCGGGCCAGCAGCGGATTGGTCTCCAGGTCGCCCCAGTTCCGGGCGAAGCCGGCCTGCTGCTCGGGGGTGAGGCCGGCGCCGCGGAAGAAGAGGACCTTCCACTCCAGCAGCGCCCGGTTCAGCTCCTCGCGCAGCGCGGGGCTCAGCGGACGGGACAGGTCGGCGCCGCGGATCTCCGCGCCGATGACGCGGGTCTGCGGCACGACCTCGATCAGCTCGTAGGGCCGCTCCTCCCAGTCCTCGGCGAAGGGCCGCAGGATGCGCACGCCTTCGTAGAGGCCCCCTTCGGGGACGCGGGCGTCACGCAGCGCTGCGCTCTGGTCGGGAGTCTGGTCGGGGGTGGTGATGCTCATGATCGATCCTCCAGCGGATCCGGTCGAACGCGTGGTGGACGTACCGGCCGCGTCCGCACGCGGCCGTCGTACCCGGCCGCGCGGGCGCGCGGCCGCCGTCGCTCCCTCCGGGAGCAGGGGTCACACCTAGAGACCGGATCGCTCGCACCCGCGCCGCCACGGGACGCCGTGGCGTCCGAGCGGGGAAGTGGAGTGCGCGACCATGCCGCTCATTGTGGGATTCGCGCCCCGGATCGTCAACATCACCCGGCGCGGCCGACCGGAGCGACGGCGCGCCCCGCCCACTCCGGGGGTTCCTCGACGAGCGCGTCCAGGCGGGTGCGGACCGCCTCGGGGAAGGGCGTGCTGCCCTCGGCGCCGACGTGCAGCGCGAACAGCTCGATCGTGGCGACCGTGTGCTCCCCGACGGACATCTCGTGCGTGAGGCGCAGCTTCTTCCCGGCGGCGCCGAGGACGCGGGTACGCACCGTCAGCGAGGCGCCGTCCGCGACCTCGTCCAGGTACCGGACATGTGCCTCGACGGTGTAGAGGGAGCAACCGGTGTCCTCCCGGTAGGCCGGCCCCAGACCGACCTCGTCCATCATCGCGTCGGTGGCGTGGCCGAAGACCAGGACGTAGAAGGCCTCGCTCAGATGGCCGTTGTAGTCGATCCACTCGGGGCGCACGGTCTGCTCGAAGAGCGGGAGCCGGGTCATGCGGACGCCTCGCCGGGGAGCCGGCCGGTGGCCCGCAGCACGTCGATGACGCCCCGGTCCCGCTCGGCGACCAGGTCGGCGATGCTGCGCCCGGCGGCGGCCTCCTCGCAGCCCGCCACCATCGCGTCCCGCAGCGCGCGGTCCAGTTCGGGCGCCTCCAGCCTGGTCCACGGCGACTTCAGGGACGGCCCGAAGTGGTCGAGCATATGGCCCATGCCCCCTTCGCCGCCCGCGAGTGCGAACGTCAGGCAGGGACCCATGAACGCCCAGCGCAGCCCGGGGCCCTCGGTGATCGAGTCGTCGATCTCCCGCACCGTCGCCTCGCCGTTGGCGACCATGTGCAGCGCCTCCCGCCACAGCGCCTCCTGCAGCCGGTTGGCGATGAAACCGGGCAGCTCCCGCTCCATCGTGATCACCGACTTGCCGGCCGCCTCGTAGAACCGCGACGCCCACTCGACGGCCGACCGGTCGGTGCGCTCGCCGCCGACCACCTCCACCAGCGGGATCAGATAGGGCGGGTTGAACGGGTGGCCCACCAGCAGCCGCTCGGGATGTGCAGCCTCGGTCTGCATGTCGGTCATCGGGTAGCCCGACGTGGAGGAGGCGATGACGACGCCCTCGGGCGTCGCCGCGTCCAGCTCGGCCAGCAGGCCGCGCTTGAGCTCCAGCTTCTCCGGTGCGCTCTCCTGCACGAACTGCGCGTCCGCGCAGGCTTCTTCGAGGGTGGCGGCGAACCGGAGCCGCTCCGGGGAGGCGCCCTCGGCGAGGCCCAGCCGGGTGAGCGCGGGCCAGGCGGCGTCCACCAGGCGGCGCAGCTTCTCGGGTGCGTCGGGCGCGGGGTCCCAGGCGGTCACGTCGTAGCCGCGCGCGAGGAAGTGCGCGACCCAGCCGCCGCCTATGACGCCGGCGCCGACGCACGTCACACGGGACACGTCGGTCGGAGGGGTGCTCATCAGGGTGCTCCTTGGGGGTGGGGAGGAGGTTCGGCGGGGCCGCCGTCGGGGAGGGGTCCGCCGGTGCGGGAGGGGCGGGCGGAATCCGCCGGCGCCGGGGAGGTGGTGCGACCGCTCAGGCGGTGCGGGGCTTGAGCCCCAGCCGGGCCCGGGCCTCGTCGGGGGAGGCGACCGTGGCGCCGAGGGACTCGGTGATCTGCACGGCACGTTCCACGAGCTGCCCGTTGGTCGCCTTGACCCCGCGGCTCAGGTAGAGGTTGTCCTCCAGCCCGACCCGCACGTTCCCGCCGAGCAGGATCGACTGCGCGACCCACGGCATCTGCATCCGGCCCAGTGCGAAGGAGGCCCACTGCGCGTTCGGCGGCAGGAAGTTGACCATGGACTGGAGCACGCCCGGGTCGGCCGGTGCGCCCCACGGGATGCCCATGCACAGCTGGAAGAGGGTCGGCTGGTCCAGCAGCCCCTCCTCCAGCAGCTGCTTGGCGAACCAGAGCTGCCCGGTGTCGAAGATCTCCAGCTCCGGCTTGACGCCGAGCTCCTGGATCCGGCGCGCACCCTTGCGCAGCATCTCCGTGGTGGAGATGTAGAGCTGGTCGCCGAAGTTGAGCGACCCGCAGTCCAGGGTGCAGATGTCCGGCAGCAGGTCCTCCACGTGCGGCAGCCGGTCCAGGCCGCCCACCAGGTCCGTACCGTCCAGCGCGCCCTTCTCCAGCGGCTGGTCGGCGTCGAGCACCAGGTCGCCGCCCATCCCGGCGGTCAGGTTGATGACGACGTCGGTACCGGTCTCCTTGATCCGCTCCAGCACCTCGCGGTACAGCTTCCGGTCCCGCGAGGGCGCACCGGTCTGCGGGTCGCGGACGTGGATGTGCACGACGGCGGCGCCGGCCTCGGCGGCCTCGACCGCCGAGGCGGCTATCTGCTCGGGGGTGACGGGCACGTGCGGGCTGCGCCCGACGGTGTCACCGGCGCCGGTGAGGGCGGCGGTGATGATGACGTTCTCGGTGATGGGCACGGTGATACCTCCGGGGGGAAGGGCGGGTCTGTCTATGTCTGTGTCTGTGTCTGTCGGCGTCGGTCGGCGTCGGCCGCGGGCCGGGTGTCGTCAGTCGGCGGTCGGGGCGAGCAGTTCGGTGCGTACGTACGCGAGCAGCGCCGCGTGCATGTCGTCCGGGCCGGTCCCGTCCTCGGCGCCGGCGGCGCTGGCCAGCACCTGCGAGGCCAGCCCGTCGACGAGGGCGGTGAGCCGCAGCGCGCTGGACTCGGGGTCGACGCTGCGGAAGACGCCCTGCGCGATGCCGCGCCGTACGACGTCGGCGACGGTGCTGCGCCACTGCCGGTAGTACTCGACGTGCAGCCGTCCGATGGCGGTGGAGCGCGCCGCCTCGGCCCACAGGTCCAGCCACACCAGCCACTGGCGTCGCTGCTGTTCGGTCCGCGGGGTCTGCAGGGCGAGGAGTTCGGCCAGTTCGGCGGCGGCGTCCTCGGTGGCCCCGGTCTCGGAGATCCGGGTCGCGCGGCTGGCGGTGTCCTCGTCCATGCACCAGCGCACCGCCGCCTCCAGCAGTTCGGCGCGGCCGGGGAAGTGGTAGTGGATCGCGGCGGTGCTGGTGTCGCAGGCGGCGGCGATGTCGGCCACCCGTACGGCGTGGAAGCCGTGTTCCGCGATCAGCCGCACCGTCTCGCGCACGATCTGCAGCGGTCGTCCGGCGGCCGGGAGCACGGCGGTCCGTGTCCCGCCGCCGGGAGCCGGTGCGGCGCTCGGGGGCTTCGGTGCGTCGGGCGCGGTGACCGCGGCGCCGCCGGAGCCCAGCAGCCAGCCGGCGTCGACCCGGCCCGCGTCGGCGATCCGGGCCAGCTCGGCCACGGTGAAGCGGCGCGAGCCGCCGAGCGAGCGGGAGAGCTTCGAGGGGTCCATCACGATGCGCCGGGCGAACTCCCGCTGGCTGCATCCGGTGGCTTCGAGGACCTCGCGGACGCGCTCGGCGATCTCGCCCGCACCGTCCTGGATCCGGTCGCCCGCTGTGTTCGGCATGCGGGCCACCGTACGAGAGTGTTGAGATAACCGCAATGAGCGGTGTGCTTTTCGCTCGGTTCTATTCCGATATTTCTGGGTGTTGCGCCTACTGACTGATGCATAAGTCAGTAGGCGCAACAGGTCATCGCCGCGGCGCGGGCGAGGGGGCCGCCGCGCCGCTCAGCCGGGCGTTCGTCCGGAGCAGTGCCGGTATCAGGGCGTAGGTGGCGACCGGTACGACGATCAGCGTGAGGATCAGCGTCCGCACCGGGAGCGGCAGGGTCGCGGTGGGCGGTCCGAGCACTCCGAGGGTGACGGTGATGGTCGGGTAGACGGCGAGCCAGGTGATCAGTGCCCGGCGGTGCGTGGACGGAGCGGATGCGGGCGGGGGAGTGACGGACATGCTTCCTCCTGGGCGCGAGAGAGGGCTGGAGCGGGACGGCGGGGTCCGGGCGGACCAGAATTCCAACCGTCTGGTTGGAGTTTGGCACCCCGGGCCTCCGGTGTCCAACCATTTGGTTGGAGTTCTCGGTTAGGCTGTCCCCATGGCCTGGGACACCGCACGCACCAAGCAGCGCCTCCTCGACGCGGCCGTGGAGGAATTCGCCGCATGCGGCCCCGAAGGCGCCCGCATCGCCCGGATCGCGGCCCGGGCCGCGATCAACAAGGAGCGCATCTACCAGTACTTCGGCAGCAAGGAGCAGCTGTTCGTCGCCGTGCTGCGGAGCGAACTGGAGCGGGTGGCGGCCGCCGTGCCGCTCGACGGCGACCAGGCCGCCGATCTGGGCGACTACGCGGGCCGGCTCTTCGACTACCACCGCGACCACCCGCATCTGGCCCGGCTGCTTGCCTGGGAGGGACTCCAGTACCAGGACCGGGTGGTCTCCGAGGCCGAACGCACCGGGCGCTACCGGGAGAAGGCCGCGGCCCTCGCCGAGGCCCAGCGCGCGGGCGCGCTGACCACCGGCGCCGCACCCGGCGCCCTCACCCACGCCGTCATCGCGCTGACGGCGTCCTTCTTCACCCTTCCGCAGGTGGCCCGCATGCTCGTCCCCGGGGACGGCGGTGCGGACGGAGCCGACGACGTGGGGGGAACCGCCGGAGGAGACGCCGCCGAAGGAGCGGCCGACCCCGACCCCTACCCCGGCGCCGCGCAGCGCGCCGCGCTGGTCGCGGTGGTGCGGCTGATGGCGGGGCAGGGCTGAGCGGCCCCGCGGAGCGCCCGGCCGGCCGTCAGGCCCCGGACGGGTAGCGGGCCGAGAGCGCCCGGACGGCGTCGACCATGGCGGCGCGCAGTGCGGGCGGCCCCACCACCTCCGCCTCGGCACCCAGGCCGAGCAGATCGGAGACGGCGACCGGCTGCGATTCCACGGCCAGCTCGACCTCCACCCATCCGTCCGCGTCGGGCGGTCCCGCCCGCTCCAGCGCACGCTCACCGGATGCGCCGAACTTCGCCGGGAGCAGCCGCAGACCCGCGGGGGAGAGCCGGACCAGGGCGGTGTACCGGCGGAGCAGCTCCTCCAGCCGGCGGGCCGACGCCTCCCAGGAGGCGGCCAGGTCGAAGCCCGCAGGCCGCTCGAAGACATCGTCGCCGAGTGCGGCCTCCAGCAGCCGGGAGATCCGGTAGGTGCGCACGTTCCCCGGCAAACCGCCCTCGTCGGCTGTGCCGCCGTCCGCGGTGCCCCGGGCCGGGCTTCCGCCGTCCGCGGGTCCCGCCCCTGCGGCTGCCTCCCTGCCCGCGGCCACCCGCTCTCCGTCCGGCTCCCCGACCGGCTCGGTGTCCGGCTCGGTGTCCGGCTCGGTGTCCGGCTCGGCGGTCACCGCCACCGCGTACCAGATGCCGCCCTTGAGGACGATGCCCAGCGGGCGCAGCGTGCGCCGTGCCTCGCCGCGCCAGCGCCGGTAGCGCACCCGCAGCTCCCGCTGTTCCCACACGGAGCGGGCGACCGTCGGCAGGAACGGCACCGGGTCCGGGTCCCGGAACCAGGCGGGCGCGTCCAGGTGGAACCGGTCCTGGACCAGCCGGCTGTGCTCGGCGAGCGGTGCGGGGAGCGCGGCGCGCACCTTGAGCTGCGCGGTCGCCAGCACGGCTCCGAGCCCCAGTTCCCGCACCGGGCCCGGGAGTCCGGAAAGGAAGAGGGAGCCCGCCTCGGAGCCGGTCAGTCCGGTGAGCCGGGTGCGGTACCCGGCCAGCAGGCGGAAGCCGCCCGCCGGGCCGCGGTCGGCGTGCACGGGGACGCCCGCGCCGCTGAGCGCCTCGATGTCCCGGTAGACGGTGCGCACGGAGACATCCAGCTCGGTGGCGAGTTCGGGTGCCGTCATCCGGCCGCGGTTCTGCAGCAGGAGGAGCAGCGAGAGAAGCCGGTCGGCGCGCATGCGGCACATTCTCCCGCTGCCGGTTCCGGTACCTGACACAAGATGTCAGGTACGGCCGCCAGGATGACCGGACACCGAGCACCACCGTCCACCGAAAGGCTTTCTCATGGCCGAGCGCACCACCACCGCCGTCTTCACCGGCTCCTCCTGGGACGAGAAGGACGTCACCGACGCCGACCGCAGCCCCCGCCTCGCGCACGCCGCCGTCGTCAACGACTACAGCGGGGGCATCCAGGCGGTGGGCACCACATGCCAGTACGTGCTCACCTACACGGCCGGGGGCGACGGCTCCTTCTGCGGTACGGAGCTGCTGACCGGCTCGGTCGACGGGCGGGAGGGTTCCTTCGCCGTCCAGCAGCGCGGCACCTTCGACCGGGAGGGCGTCATCCGCTGCGCCTTCGAGGTCGTCCCGGGCTCGGGCACCGCGGCGCTGACCGGCCTGACCGGCACCGGCGACTACGAGGTCCGTGAGGGCGAGAAGGCGGTGGAGGTGGCTTTCCGGTACCGGATCGACGGGGACTGAGACGCGGCCGGCCGCCGCCGCTGCCCCTCGTCGGAGAGGGGCAGCGGCGGCGGCCGCAGCGGAGGATCCGTGGGTCTGCCGTCCGGGCGGCGGACCCTAGGCGGGTGTGGGAGCCGAACTCTTGTCCGGAGCCGCGGCGGGATCCGGGGTGCCGGGGCCGCTCTGCTCCTCCGGCATCTTCAGGAAGAAGGTCAGCACCATGGCGATCAGGTAGAGGACGAGGAAGACGATCGTCACGCCCCCGGCGCCGACGAGCGGCAGGAACAGCGAGGCGACGGCCGGGCCCACGAAGGCGGCGCCGCCCGCGCCGAGGTTGAGGAGCGCCATGGAGCCGCCCTTGTTGTCGGGGGCCATGTTGGGGATCAGCGCCGAGATGGGGACGAAGCCCGCCAGCGTGGCGCCGTAGAGCATCCCGGCGAGCACGGCGACCCAGTAGTAGTCGGGGCCGAGCCAGGTCGGCACGAAGTACAGCACCGTCACGCTGATCGCGCAGCCCAGGGCGCCGAAGGTGGCGATGGTCGTGCGCCAGCCGATCTTGTCCGAGACGGCTCCGAAGATCAGGTTGAAGAAGATGTTGGTGCCGTAGATGATCGCCAGCAGCTGGAGCCACTTGTCGGTGCCGAAGCCGACGTCGTCGGAGAAGATCCGCGGCAGGTAGACGAGCATGCCGAACTCGGGCGCCGTGTTGATGATCCGCACCAGGCAGCCGACCAGCACGCGCGGGTGGGTCCAGATGATCGAGACGCTGTTGAACAGGGACTCGCCCGTGGTGACGCCGGGGTCGGCCAGCCGGTCGCCGCCCTCCCGCCGCTTGGCGCCGACCAGCGCGATGGCGCCGCCGACCAGGATGAGGCCGAGCGCGGTCCACAGGGTGCCCAGTTCGCCGATGGCGGGGATGGTGAAGCTGGACCAGAGGGAGCCGAGGGTGGGCAGGCCGCCGGTGAAGGCGAAGTAGAACCAGCCCACGGCGGTGCCCAGCCGGGCCTTGGGGGCGCTGCCGGTGATCCAGACCAGGAACCCGAAGGCGAAGAGCGGATAGCCGAAGCCCCGGATGCCGTAGAGGATCAGCATCATCGGGTAGTTCTCGGTGCCGAGTGCGAAGAGCAGGTAGAGCGCGTCGAAGACGGCCCAGATGGCCAGGCCGACCCACATCACCTTGCGCGGGCCCCACACCTGGGAGAGCGCGCCGGAGAACCAGGAGGCCAGCATCACGGCGACGCCGTAGGCGGTGATGACGTAGCCGGCCTTCACATCGGTGCCCGCGCCGTGGTCGGCCATGTAGGGCGCGATGAAGCCGCTCTCGACGCCGTCGCCGATCATGAACAGCAGTACGCCGACATAGCCGAGGACCAGGGGTTTCGGCAGCCCTATGCGATCGAGTAGCCCTCTCTCGGCAGCTCGGTTCGCTGGATCCGTCATCGGGGGGCCTCCGCTCTGAGGTATCCGGTTGGTGCACCGCAGATCCTCAGCCCGGCTCCGAGAAATATCAAGAGCTATGTTAAAAGTAACGGTCAAGTTCGTTACTGCGTAACAGCGCGGCTCGGCTCGGTAGCCGCACCGGGGCCCGGGGGCGGCCCCTCCGGCGACCGTCACCCGGCACCCACCCGGCACCCACCCGGCACCCGCCCGCCGGCTGCCCGGCCGGACGCCCGCTAGGCCGGCACCACCCGCACGTCCGTCAGCTTGCGCAGCTCCGCCACCAGGTCGTCCTCGACCGGCCGGGACAGCACCACGTGGTCGAACTCCTGCACGGGGTCCAGCCGATGCAGGGCGCTGCGGCCGACCTTGCTGTGGTCCATCAGCAGCATGCTCACCGAGCCGGACTCCCGCATCGCACGCTTGAGCGCGACGATCTCCTGCTCCTGGTGGTAGGTCATGGTGCCGGTGATCGCGGAGGTGGAGACGACGGTCAGGTCCACCGAGAAACTCTTGATCATCTCCAGTGCGGAGAGCCCGATCCAGGAGTCGTGGGTGCGCGAGTACTCGCCGCCGATCGCGATCAGCCGCACGTCCTCCACGTGCCGCAGCTCCTCGGTGATCAGCCGGTAGTTCGTCACCACGGTCAGCGGTCCCACCTGCGGCAGCAGCTTCGCGAAGGCGAGCGCGGTGGTCGAGTCGTCCAGCATCAGCGACATCCCGGGCGCCACGAACTCCAGCGCGGCCCTGGCCAGCGCCTCCTTCTCGCCCGTGTGCGCGTGCAGCCGGAAGTCCGAGCTGGACTCGAAGACGGTGGAGGGCTGGGCCGAGACCCCGCCGTGGTATTTGCGCAGGATGCCGCGGTCGGCGAGTTCGGCGATGTCCCGGTGCACGGTCATCACGCTGACGCCGGTCAGCTCCGTCAGCTCCGCCACCGAGGCGTCACCCTTGGCCAGCACGTGGTCGACGATCTGCTGCTGACGCTTCTGGCGCGCCGCGCGCGCCGCTGAGTGGGCGGTCATGGGGACCATCCTGCACCCCGTACCGTGCGTTCCGGTCCGCAGGCCGTCGGCGGCCTCACACCGCCCCCGATGCCCGTACCAAGTGATGAGTGACAGATAACAGAACCAGTGTTAATTTTCAGGGAGCCGAAGGTGAGGAGTTCCGGCCGTGGCCGATGCAGTGGTGTTTGACATGGACGGAGTGCTCGTCGAGAGCGAGCATCTCTGGGAGCGGCTGTGGACCGCGTTCGCCGCCGAGCGAGGCAAGCAGTGGGGACCCGAGCAGACCAAGAGCTGCCAGGGGATGAGCGCCCCGGAGTGGGCCGCCTTCCTCACCGAGTTCGCCGGTGCGGGCGACAGCGCCCCCGACACCGAGCGCACCGTCGTGGACGGCATGATCAAGGCGCTCGAGGACGGCGAGATCGAGCTGCTGACCGGCGCCCGCGCGATGATCGCCGACACCGCGGCCCGCGGCCCGATCGCACTCGCCTCGTCCGCGCCGCGCCGCGTGATCGACGCCGTCCTCGCGCACCATGGAGTCGACCACCACTTCAAGGCCACCGTCTCCAGCGCCGAGGTCCCGCGCGGCAAGCCCAGCCCGGACGTCTACCTGGCGGCCGCCGACAAACTCGGCGTCCCCGCGGCGGACTGCCTGGCGGTCGAGGACTCCAGCAACGGACTGCGGGCCGCGGCGGCAGCCGGGATGACGGTCGTCGCCATCCCCAACCCCGGCTACCCGCCGGCCGAGGACGCCCTGGCCGGGGCCGCCCACGCCTCGTCCGACCACGACGACGTACGCCGCTACCTGCTCTCCCGGCTCACGGAGGGCGCCCCGCTCCAGGAAGGAGACCCGGCATGACGGACCCGACAGCCGAGCCGACCCGAGTGCTGGCCTCCGGCGACCACTTCATCGCCCCCGGGCTCTTCGTCGACGCGCTGGAGACAGCCCTGCGGGAGACGGCGCCCGGCGTCCGGCTGGAGTTCCGCACCCAGACCACCCCGTGGCCGCACACTCCCTTCGGCCCGGTCGGCAACGTCAAGGAGGCCAGCGGCACCGAGGACGAGCTGCTCGAAGCGCTCGGCGACGCCCGGGTCGCGCTCGTCCAGATGGCACCGTTCACCGAGCGGGTGATCCGCGAGGCGCCGAACCTGGAGCTGATCTCGGTGGCCCGCGGCGGCCCGGTCAACGTCGACGTGGCGGCGGCCACCCGGGCGGGCATCCCGGTCACCTTCGCCCCCGGCCGCAACGCCGCGGCCGCCGCCGAGTTCGCGCTCGGGCTGATGCTCGCCGCGCTGCGCCGCATCCCCGCCTCCGACGCGGAGCTGAAGAAGGGCACCTGGCGCGGCGACTACTACGCCATCGAGAACGCCGGGATCGAGCTGGACGGCACCACCGTCGGACTCGTCGGCTACGGCGCCATCGGCGCGATCGTCGCCCGCGTGCTGCGCGCCTTCGGCTCCACGGTGCTGGTCGCCGACCCCTACGCCGACCCGGCGAAGGCACAGGCGGACGGCGTGGAACTGGTGGCGCTGGAGGAGCTGCTGCGCCGCAGCTCCGTGGTCAGCCTGCACGCCCGGGTCACCCCCGAGACCCGGCACCTGCTCAACGCCGACAACCTCAAGCTGCTGCCCGAGGGCGCCGTCCTGGTCAACTCGGCGCGCGGCGAACTCATGGACTACGCGCCGCTGCCCGCGCTGCTCGAGTCCGGCCGGCTGGGCGCGCTGGCGCTGGACGTGTACGACGTCGAGCCGCCGCCCGCCGACTGGCCGCTGCACCGCGCGCCGAACGTCATCACCACCCCGCACCTGGCGGGCGCCACCCGGCAGACCGCCGGCCGCGCCGCGGCCGTCACCGCGGCCCAGGCGGCGGCGTACCTGCGCGGGGAGCGTCCCGAGTTCGTCGTGAACCCGGAGGTGTTCGAGACCACCGGGGCCGCAGGGCGAGGACCGCGGTCATGATCGTCGGGGTCGACGTCGGGACCTCGGTCACCAAGGCGCAGCTCATCGCCCGCGACGGGCGCACCGGCCCGGCGCACGAGGCCCGCAGCACGCTGTACACGCTGCCGGGCAACCGCGTCGAGCAGGACATGGACGAGGTCATCGGCACCGTCGTCACCGTCGTACGGGCGGCCGTGGCGGACGCCGCGCAGTTCTCCCCCGACGAGCCCGTCGAAGCCCTCGCGCTCACCGGCCAGGGGGACGGGCTGTGGCTGCGGGACGCCGACGGCCGCCCCGTGGGCCGCGCGCTGTCCTGGATGGACGGCCGCGCCGCCCCCGTACTGGACGCCTGGGCGGCCGACGGCACGGCGCGCGAGGTCCACCGGCGCACCGGGGCCGGAATGTTCCCCGGCGCCGCCGGTCCGCTCCTCGCGCATCTGGCCGAGCACGAGCCCGAGCGGCTGGCCGCGGCCGACGTGGCCGGGTACTGCGTCGACGCCATCGCGCAGCGCTTCACCGGCGCCCGGACCGTCGACGCGTCCGACGCCTCGGTCCCGTTCCTGGACGCGGCCCGCCGCACCTACGACGACGAGGCCCTGGAACTGTGCGGGCTGAGCCGCTGGCGCGGGCTGCTCGCCGAACCGGCGCCGCCCGGCGCGCTGTTCGGACTGCTGCCCAAGGTCGCCGCGGAACTCGGACTCCCCTCCGGGCTTCCGGTCAGCGCCGGCCCGTTCGACATCCCCGCCTGCGGATTCGGCTCCGGCCTGGAGCAGGTCGGCCAGGGCAACCTCATCATCGGGACCACCCTCGCCTGCCAGGTCCTCAGCTCCGACCCCGCGCCCGGCGCGGGGGACGAGGCCGCGGGCATGGTGCTGGCCACCCCGTACGAGGACCGCTATCTGCGGGTCATGCCCGCCATGATCGGCACCGCGGGACTGGACTGGCTGCTGGGCATGCTCGGGGTGCGGATCGAGGAACTCGACGCGCTGCTCGCCCGGTCCCCCTACGGCGCGGCCGGGGTCACGGCGCTGCCGTTCCTGTCCACCAGCGGCGAGCGGGCCCCCTTCGTGGACGCCCGCGCCCGCGGGCGGCTCGACGGGCTCTCCCCGCTGACCAGCCGCGCCGACCTGGTGCGGGCGCTGTGCGAGGCCGTGGCCTACTCGGCCCGGCACTGCCTGGAGACCCTCGGCGTCGACGGTGCGATCACCGCCTGCGGCGGCGGCGCCCGCTCCGGTGAGTGGGGGCGCATCTTCGCCGGTGTCCTCGGCCGGGACGTGCACGTACGCGAGGACGCCGTGGGCATCCGCGGCGCCGCGCGGGTGGCCTGGCGCGCCCTGGGCGCGGACGCTTCCGCCGGGTCCGGCGGAGACGGTGGCGGGGCCGCCGGGCCGGGCGGGGACGGCGGCCGGGTCGCCCGGGCCGACGCGGAGGCCGTCGCCTTCTACGAGGACGGCTACCGCCGCTACCTCGACACCCTGGAAACCGCCCGCCGGTCCTGGTGAGCCCGGCCCCGCCGGCCCGGCCCGCGGCCCGCGCCTCCCGGCGCCCGGGCCGCCCGGGCCGCCGCGGAGCCACCCCAACCCGCTGGAGTCCCCCATGACACGTGTATTCAACGACCCGGCCCGCTTCGCCGAGGACATGGTCCACGGCTTCACCGCGGCCCACCCCGATCACGTCCGCGCGGTGCCCGGCGGCGTGGTGCGGGCACACCGCCCCGGCACCGCCAAGGTCGCGGTGCTGACCGGCGGCGGCTCCGGCCACTACCCGGCCTTCTGCGGTGTGGTCGGTCCGGGGTTCGCCGACGGTTCCGTGATCGGCAACGTCTTCACCTCGCCGTCCGCCGCGCAGGCGTACTCCGTCGCGGCGGAGGCCGAGACCGGCGCGGGCGTGCTGTTCATGTTCGGCAACTACGCGGGCGACGTCATGAACTTCGGCCAGGCGGCCGAGCGGCTGACCGGCGAGGGCATACCGGCCCGCTGCTTCGCCGTCACCGACGACGTCGCCAGCGCCCCCGCAGCCGAGCCGGAGCGGCGCCGCGGCATCGCCGGCGGGTTCACCGTCTACAAGACGGCCTCGGCGGCTGCCGAGGAGGGCGCGAGCCTGGACGAGGTGGTCCGGGTCGCGGAACGCACCAACGAGCGCACCCGCTCGCTCGGCGTCGCCTTCGCCGGATGCACGCTGCCGGGACAGCGCGAGCCGCTGTTCACCGTCCCGGACGGCCAACTGGGCCTCGGCCTGGGCATCCACGGCGAACCCGGGGTGGCCGAGAGCGAACTGACGACGGCCGCCGACCTGGCCCGCACCCTGGTGGAGGGGCTGCTGGCCGAACGGCCCGCCGCCGCGGCCGGCGGCAACCGGGTGGCGGTCCTGCTCAACGGGCTGGGCGCCACCAAGTACGAGGAGCTGTACGTCCTGTGGGCGTCGGTGGCCGGACTGCTGGCCGAGGCCGGGCTGGAGCCGGTGCGCGCCGAGGTGGGCGAACTGGTCACCTCGCTGGACATGGCGGGCTGCTCGCTGACCCTCACCTGGCTGGACGACGAGCTGGAGCGGCTGTGGCTCGCGCCCGCCGACACCCCGGCCTACCGCCGGGGCCGGCTCGACGCAGCGGTCCCGTCCCGGGCCGGCGAGGTGGTGGCCCCGCGCCGGGCCGCCGCCGCCCGCGCCCACGACGAGCCCGCCACCGCGACCGGGGAGGCGGTCGCCGCCGCGACCGCCGCGGTGCGGGCCCTCCGGGCGGCCCACACCCTGCTGCACGAGGAGGAGGAGACCCTCGGCCGGCTCGACGCCGTCGCCGGGGACGGCGACCACGGGCGCGGCATGAGCAAGGGCGTGGACGCCGCGCTCGCCGCCGCCGAGCAGGCGCGGGAAGCGAACGCGGCACCGGCCGCGCTGCTCGGTGCCGCCGGGGACGCCTGGGCCGCGGACGCGGGCGGCACCTCCGGGGCGCTGTGGGGCGCGGGCCTGCGCGCGTTCGGCTCCGCGCTGCCCGCCGACCGCGCCCCCGAGGCTGCGGAGCTGGCGGCGGGCGCGCGCGCCGCGCTGGCGGCCGTCACCTCGCTGGGCAAGGCCGAACCGGGCGACAAGACGCTGGTCGACGCGCTCGACCCGTTCGTGACGGCCTTCGAGGAGCGGCTGGCGGCTGGCGGCTCCCCGGCCGAGGCCCTCGCCGCCGCTGCGGAGAGCGCCCGCGCCGCCGCCGAGGCCACCGCCGAACTGCGCCCGAAGCTGGGCCGCGCCCGGCCGCTCGCCGAGCGCAGCGTCGGCACCCCGGACCCCGGTGCCACCTCGCTGGCGCTGGTCCTGGGCGCGGTCGCCGCCACCGCCGGACCCGCCGCAGAACCCGCCCGCTGAGCGGCGCCGCGCCCGCGGACCGCCCACCCCCGTCAGGAGGAACCACGATGAGCAGCACCCCCGCAGCGCCCCGGCCCCTCCGTGTCGTCGTGGGCTGCGACGACGCGGGCCTCGACTACAAGGAAGCTCTCAAGAAGGACCTGCTGGGCGACGCCCGGGTGGCCGAGGTCACCGACGTCGGGGTCGGCGGCGACGGTACGGACCGCGGCCGGGCCTATCCGCACGTCGCCGTGGAGGCGGCCCGCCGGGTCGCCGAGGGCGAGGCCGACCGGGCGCTGCTGGTCTGCGGTACCGGACTGGGTGTCGCCATCAGCGCCAACAAGGTGCCCGGTATCCGGGCCGTCACCGCGCACGACAGCTATTCGGTGCAGCGCTCCGTCCTGAGCAACAACGCGCAGGTGCTCTGCTTCGGCCAGCGGGTCATCGGCCTGGAACTCGCCCGCACCCTGGCCGACGAATGGCTGGACCAGCACTTCGACGAGGGGTCGGCCTCGGCGGCGAAGGTCGCCGCGATAGCCGAGTACGAACAGGGCTGCTGACCGCATCCGGGGGCGCCGCATCCCGCGGGGGGAGGTGCGGCGCCGCCGGATGCCGATACCCGGATGCCGGCCGACCGGGTGCCGTCCGCCCGGGGCCGGGGCGCGCATGTCCCGGCCCCGGGCGGTCGCGGTTCCGGCCGCACGGGGCCGCCTCGTCCCGTAAGGCCGCCTCGTTCCGGAAAGGCACCGGAAAAGGCAGGAGCCCCCGCCGTGGGCGGGGGCTCCTTGGATACTGCAGGAGTCAGGGACTACTGCGCAGTGACGTTCTCCGCCTGCGGGCCCTTGGGGCCCTGCGTGACATCGAACGAGACCATCTGGTTCTCCTCGAGGGAGCGGAAACCGGATGCGTTGATCGCGGAGTAGTGGACGAAGACATCGGGACCGCCGCCGTCCTGGGCGATGAATCCGAAGCCCTTTTCGGCGTTGAACCACTTAACGGTTCCGGTAGCCATAAGCCCTCCTTGGGCCTATAAGGGTGTCCCTGCTCCCAGAACCCACAAAGAAGCCTGAAAACGACGAGAGCCCGCGGTCACATGCTCCGCAGGCTCTGTACTGCAAGGGAAACCAAACTGCAACTTGGCTCTGAGCCTAGCACGGTGGGGCCCGGGGTGGAAGGGCTGCGGATCATGCGCCACGCCAGCGGAAAATCCTGTACAGCCCGGTGCGGAGGAATCCGCCCGGCCGCGCCGCGGGACCCGGCGCGAGGGGGTGCGGACCGGGGCGTACTCTCCGGAGAGTGACTGCGAAACCGAGGCATGTGCGCACCCGCCCCCGCGTCGCGCACATCCAGTTCCTCAATTGTCTTCCGCTGTACTGGGGCCTGGTCCACACCCACACGCTGCTGGACCTGGATCTCACCCGGGACACCCCCGAGAAGCTCAGCGAGATGATCATCGACGGCCGGCTCGACATGGGGCCCGTCACCCTCGTGGAGTTCCTGCGCAACGCCGACGACCTCGTCGCGCTCCCGGACATCGCCGTCGGCTGCGACGGCGACGTGATGTCCTGCGAGATCGTCTCGCGGGTCCCGCTCGACCAGCTGGACGGCGCCCGGGTCGCGCTCGGCTCCACGTCGCGCACCTCCGTACGGCTCGCCCAGCTGCTGCTCGCCGAGCGCTACGGCGTCCGGCCCGAGTACTACACGTGCCCGCCCGACCTGGAGCGGATGATGAAGGAGGCGGACGCCGCCGTCGTCATCGGCGACGTGGGGCTGCGCGCGTATCTGCGGCAGCTGCCCGAGCAGGACCTCCAGGTGCACGATCTGGGGCGGCTGTGGAAGGAGTGGACGGGACTGCCGTTCGTCTTCGCGGTCTGGGCCGTGCGCCGCGACTTCCTGGAGCGGGCCCCGGAGACCGTGCGCGAGACGCACCGGGCCTTCCTGGCCTCCCGCGACCTGGCCATGGAGCAGGTCGACCAGGTCGCCGAGCACGCGGCGCGCTACGAGATCTTCGAGCCGGCCACGCTGGAGCGGTACTTCACCACGCTCGACTTCCGGTTCGGCGAGCGCCAGCTCGAAGGCGTCGCCGAGTTCGCCCGCCGCACCGGTGCGACCACCGGGTTCCCGCCCGACGTCCGGGTGGAGATGCTGCGCCCCTGAGCCCCGTCCGGCCGCCCGCGGACCGCAGCGCGCGCAGCCGCGCGGCCGGCCCCTGCGCATAGGCTGGAGCTGTCCGCCGACGTCCGCGCCGACGCGCGCGCGGACACCCGGGGGCGGGGGCGGAGGCAGCGACGAGGGGGGACGTGCATGCAGCCGCTGGAGCCGGAGGACCCGCGGCAGCTCGGCGAGTACCGGCTGCTGCGCCGGCTGGGCGCGGGCGGCATGGGCCGGGTGTATCTGGCCCGCTCGGGCACCGGCCGCACCGTGGCCGTGAAGGTCGTGCACCCGCACCACGCGGTGGACGAGGAGTTCCGGCGCCGGTTCCGGCGCGAGGTGGAGTGGGCCCGCCGGGTCGGCGGCGCCTGGACGGCCCCCGTGCTGGACGCCGGGACCGAGGGCCCGGTGCCGTGGGTGGCCACCGGCTATGTGGCGGGCCCTTCGCTGACGCGGGCCGTGGCCGAGCACGGCCCGCTGCCGGAGGCGACGGTGCGGGCACTGGGCGCCGGGCTGGCCGAGGCGCTGGCCCATGTGCACGGTCTGGGGCTGGTGCACCGGGATGTGAAGCCCTCCAACGTGCTGCTGACCCCGGACGGCATCCGGCTGATCGACTTCGGTATCGCGCGGGCCGTGGCAGGTGCCGCCTCGCTCACCTCGACCGGCGTCTCGGTCGGTTCGCCCGGCTACATGGCACCGGAGCAGATCCTCGGCCGGGGGGCCACCGCCGCCTCCGACGTCTTCGCGCTCGGCGCGGTGCTCGTGTTCGCGGGGACGGGCGAGAACCCCTTCCCCGGCGACACCTCGGCCGCGCTGCTCTACCACGTGGTGCACGGCGAGGCCCGGCTGGACGGCCTCCCCGAGGCGCTGCGCGGGACGGCGGCCCGCACGCTGGGCAAGGACCCCGCCGAGCGTCCGGCGCCGGACGCGCTGGCGGCCGAACTGGCGGGCTCCGCGGGCGGCGCCGGGGAGCTGCTGCGGAGCGGCTGGCTGCCGGCGCCGCTGGTGGAGCAACTGGGCAGGCGGGCCGCCGAACTGCTGGAGCTGGAGCCGCAGGTGTCGCAGGCCTCGGGCCCGGTTCCCTTCACCACGCCCGCCTACGGCCCGGGTGCGGCCGACGGCCGGCCCGCGCCGCTCCTGCCGCACGCCCCGCTTCCGCCGCCCGACGCCGTACCGCCGGGCTTCGGCCCGCCGGACCCCTCGTACGGGAAACCCGCCGGCGGCCTGGCGGCCGCCGCCGGACCGGCGGCGGTCCCCCCTCCGGCCGACGGCCCCGGGCCGGAGCAGTACGGCAGGCGCTCCCGGATCGTCCTGGGAACCGGTCCACCCGCCGACGGCCCCGGCGGTGCGGCAGCCGGCGGGGGAGCGGCGGAGGCGGAGGGCGGGCCGCGGCGGCGGGTGAGCTGCACGCTGGTGGTCACGCTCGCCTGTGTGGTCGCGGCGGCACTGCTGGGCACCGGCTATGTCGCCGGGCTGCTGCCGGGTCTCCGCGACTCCGGCCACGACAACACCGCCGAGCCGCCCCCGGCGGCGACGAAGCCGCCCGGCAAGGGGACGAAGGAGCCACCGGACGGGGGAGGATCCGGGGGCGGCCCGGACGGCGCCGGCGCCGGGGTGCCGGAGGAGTTCGTCGGCACCTGGCGGGGCGACCTCACCTCCCGGAAGGGGGTTCCGCTGGGCACCCTGACGGTGACGGTGAAGGAGGGCGATCCGGGGGACACCGTCGCCACCGGCAGTTCGAAGCTGGTGGGCACGGAGTGCGCGGGGCGCTGGAAACTGGTGTCGGCCACCGACGACCGGCTGGTGGTCGACGCCTCGGGCACGGAGCCCGGCTCGAAGCTGTGTGCGCGGGGCGGCTCCGCCGAGGAGTTCAGGCTGGGCGAGGACCATCGGCTGCGCTACGCGTCGCACGAGGAGAGCAGCGGATACGCGGTGGGGACACTCCGGAAAATCGGCTGAGCACCCCTGGCGTAGGCTGGTCCGGCGCCGCTGTGCTGTGGTAAGCGGCGAGATGTGTCGATTGCGCGACCTTTGGAGGGACGCCACGGTGACAGCGCACGTGTCGGAAGCCGACCTGCTCTCCGCCCTCGACCGCGCCGCCACCGGCGGGCGCGTCACCCCCGAGGAGGCCCTCGACCTCTACCGCTACGCGCCCCTGCACGCGCTGGGCGCCGCCGCCGACAAGGCGCGCCGCCGCCGGTACGCCGGGAGCGAGCACATCGCGACGTACATCATCGAGCGGAACATCAACTACACCAACTCCTGCGTGACGGCCTGCAAGTTCTGCGCCTTCTACGCCTCGCCCAAGAGCGACAAGGTGTGGATCCGCGACCTGGACGACATCCTGCGCCGCTGCGCGGAGACGGTGGAGCTGGGCGGCACCCAGATCATGTTCCAGGGCGGCCACCACCCGGACTTCGGCGTGGAGTACTACGAGGAGCACTTCGCCGCGATCAAGAAGGCGTTCCCGGAGCTGGTCATCCACTCGCTGGGGGCCAGCGAGGTCGAGCACATGGCGCGGATCTCCGGGGTGACGCCGAAGGAGGCGATCGAGCGCATCCACGCGGCCGGGCTCGACTCCTTCGCGGGCGCCGGTGCCGAGTTGCTGCCCGCGCGGCCCCGGAAGGCGATCGCGCCGCTCAAGGAGTCGGGCGAGCGCTGGCTGGAGATCATGGAGATCGCCCACGACCTCGGTGTCGAGTCCACCTCCACCATGCTGATGGGCACCGGCGAGACCAACGCCGAGCGGATCGAGCACCTGCGGATGATCCGCGACGTGCAGGACCGCAGCGGTGGCTTCCGGGCCTTCATCCCGTACACCTACCAGCCGGAGAACAACCACCTGAAGGGGCAGACGCAGGCGACCGTCTTCGAGTACCTGCGGATGATCGCCATCGCGCGGATCTTCCTGGACAACGTCGCCCACATCCAGGGCTCCTGGCTGACCACCGGCAAGGACATCGGGCAGCTCTCGCTGCACTACGGCGCCGACGACCTCGGCTCGGTGATGCTGGAGGAGAACGTCGTCTCCTCGGCGGGCGCCAAGCACCGCTCCAATCGGATGGACCTGATCGACCTGATCCGCAAGGCGGGCCGGGTCCCGGCGCAGCGCGCCACCACCTACGAGCACCTGGTGGTGCACGACGACCCGGCGAACGACCCGGTGGACGACCGGGCCGTCTCGCATCTGTCCTCCACGGCCATCGACGGGGGTACGGCCCACCCCGAGCTCGCGCTCATCGACGCGAACTGACCAGCGGGCCGGGCATGCCGACGGGCGGCGAACGAGCGGACGAGCGGACGGACGAGAAGTGACGCGGGCATCCCTGGAGAAGAAGCCGCACGAGGTCGCGGCCATGTTCGACGACGTGGCGGCCAGGTACGACCTCACCAACGACGTGCTCTCGCTCGGCCAGACCCGGCTGTGGCGGCGGGCGGTCGCCGACGCCGTGGACGCCCGCCCGGGTGAGCGGGTGCTGGACCTGGCGGCCGGCACCGGCACCTCGTCGCTGCCGTTCGTGGAGGCCGGCGCGTTCACCGTGCCGTGCGACTTCTCGCTGGGCATGCTGCGCGAGGGGAAGCGGCGCCACCCCTGGATGCCGTTCACCGCGGGGGACGCGACCCGCCTCCCGTTCGCCGACGCCGTGTTCGACGCCGTGACGATCTCCTTCGGGCTGCGCAACGTCAGCGCGGTGGACACGGCCCTCGCCGAGCTGCTGCGGGTCACCAAGCCCGGCGGCCGGGTGCTGATCTGCGAGTTCAGCCACCCCACCTGGGCGCCGTTCCGCACCGTCTACACCGAGTACCTGATGCGTGCGCTGCCGCCGCTCGCCCGGCGCGTCAGCAGCAGCCCGGACGCGTACGTCTACCTCGCGGAGTCGATCCGCGCGTGGCCCGACCAGTCCGCGCTCGCGGCGCGGCTGCAGGACGCGGGCTGGGGCCGGGTGGCCTGGCGCAACCTGAGCGGCGGCATCGTCGCGCTGCACCGCGGATTCCGCCCCGCCGGCTGACACGGCGGGAGGCGCGCGGCGCGTTCGGCGTCCGCCGCGCCCCCGCAGCCGGTGCCGGGTTGCGCTTGGATAAATCTGCTTCCGTCGCGTGGAGTTCGGCGGAACGATGGAGACGCCCCCCGTATCCGTCCGCGCACGCGCGGTGCCCACGGGTGCCGTTTCGTCCCGCCGAACCCACCGGAGCGCGCCATGCCGTCCCCTCCGCCGTCCCCGCAGCGCTGTCCGCAGTGCGGCACGGCCTCTCCCGCCGAGGCCCGCTTCTGCATGTCGTGCGGCGCCCCCACGGCACCGGCCACCCCACCCGAGGCCCCGACGGTTGCGGGGGAGCGGGGAGCACCTCCGGCCGGTTCGGGGTCCGCAGAGCCGGAAAGCTCCGCCGGTCCGGCTGCTGCTGACGCGCCGGCTGCTGCTGACGCGCCGGCTGCCGCTGACGCGGCGTCCGTGCCGGGCAGCACGCCGGTTTCTGAGGCCCCGTCCGCGCCGGGCGCTGCCCCGCCTGCTGACGTCCCGGCCGCTCCTGGCGCTCCGCCGGCCCCCGCGGCCCCGCCTGCCCCAAGTGCTCCGCCTGCCCCCGGGACACCCCCCGCGCCGGGTGCCGCGCCCACTCCACCCACTCCACCCATCCCGCCCGGCCCGCCCGGCCCGCCCGGCCCGCCCGGCCCGTCCGGCCCGTCCGACCCGTCGGCCTACGTTCCGACCCGGACCTCCCTGCCGGCCCAGCCCGCGCCGCCGGGCACGCCACCGACCGCCACCCGTCCCGTGCCGCCGACGGCTCCGCCCGCCGCCCCGCCCGCCGCGGCTGCCTGGGCACCGCAGCCTCCGCCCCCGCCGGGCACGCCCGGCGGACCGACGCCGCTCGGACTGTTCCTGGCCCGGACCGTGAAGGGCGACTGGGCCGCGGCCCTGCGGGTCGCCGCCTGGCCGCTGGGGCTGCTGCTGGTGGCCGCCTGTGCGCTCGGTCTCTGGTCCGACGACGACCTCGACGACCTCGACATCGGCTGGGGCACCCGGATGCGGGTCGCGCTGGCCGCGCTGCTGCGGGGCATCGGCGGCGGGCTCGGACTCGCCACCGACGGCACCGCCGACATCGGGGGCGGAAGCGTGGTCGGCGAGGTCGAGGTCTCCGGACTGCCGCTGCTGGCCACGGTGCTGTGGATCGGCGCGCTCGCCGTCGCGGCCCGCGTCGTGAGCCGCCGGACGGCCCCGGCCGGGCCGTCGGCCGCGCTGGAGGCGGCGCTGCGGATCGGTGCGCTGTGCGGGGCCGGCGGACTGCTCCTGGGGCTGTACGCGGCCCCGTCGTACGAGGGGCTCGAACTGAACTCCGCGCCGGGGCTCACCCTGCTGTGGGCGTTCCTGCTCTCCACCCTGGTGGCGGCGCTCGTGCTGACCCGCGGCGGGACCGGCGCCGTGACGGCCGCGGGGCCCGGAGTGCGCGCCCTGGTGGGTGCGTTGCGGACGGCGGGGCTCGCGCTGGTGTGCGTGCTCGCGCTGGCCTCCGTCGTCCTGCTCGTCGTCCTGCTCGCCTCCGCCGACGAGCTCACCGCGGACGACGTGTGGGCACTGCTGATGATGCTCCCCAACATCGGCGCGCTCGGCCTCGCCCTGGCCTGGGGCGCGCCGCTCGACGTGCGCTGGGACTTCGGCAGTTGGAACAGGGGCCGCGAGTCGCTGGGATACGGAGAGCTGAGCGACCTCGCCGGCGGCTGGGCGGTGGTGGGCGCCCTGGCCGGGGGGCTGGCCTGCGCGCTGCTGCTGGGCACCCTGGTCGCCCGCCGGTGCGCCGACCGCCGCGAGCAGCTCCTGGCCACCGGGTTCTTCGTGCTGGGCCTGCTGCTGGTCGTCGCGGTGGCCGGGGTGGGCTTCGAGGCCCGCTTCCACGAGGCGTCCGGCACCGCGGGCGGCGGCCTCGGCGACGGCGGCCTCGGTGGCGGCGGTCTCTGGGACGGTTACGGCGGCGACCCCGGCAGCGCCTCCGACGGCTTCGGCAACGACGTGAACCCCGGCGAGTCCGTCGCCTCCGGTGCCGAGGTCGGCGCAGGCATCGCCGAACTGCTGCTGTTCGCGCTGCTGTGGTCCTACGGCGGCGCACTGCTGGTCCCGTTCCTGCGCGCCCGCTTCGGACGCGGGGGCGGCCCGGGCGGCCCGCCGCGTGCGGACGCCCCGGTGCCGGGCGCCCACCACGCCCCGTACGGTGCCCCGGCCGGAGCGCCGTGGCCGGCCGGATACGCCGCCGCCCCGCAGCAGGGCGGTCCGGGCGGCGGATATCCCGCGGGCGACACGCTCGCCGGTCCCGTCCCCGGCGGCGGCGGTCCGGTGCCGCCGCCGCAGCGCCGCCGCGGTCTCACCTGGGCGGGTCTGGTCCTGGCGGCGTTCCTCGTCGTGGGCGCCGCGACCGGCGGCATTCTCCATCTGGCGGGCGGCGACGGGAAGGACGGCGACGGCACCGCGGCAGCAGAGAAGTCGGCGGCGGCCGAGAAGTCGTCCCCGTCCGCCGCACCGGAACCCGGCGACGCGAGCAGCCGGGATCCCGAACCCACCCCCTCGGCGAGCGCGTCCGGCGCCGATGCCGAGGAAGGCGGAGCGGGCGGAACCCCCGGTTCCCCGCCGCGCACCTCGCTGCCCGAGGGGTTCACCAGGGCCGACGATCCGGAGGGGTTCTCCGTCGGGGTGCGGGAGGGCTGGCAGCGTTCGGTGCAGGGCACCCAGGTCGACTACGAGGCGCCGGGCAGCGACGACTACCTGCGCATCGGGGTCATCCGCAACACGGGCCAGACCTCCTACGAGAACTTCCGCACCCTGGAGAAGGGCGCGGCCAAGCGCGACGGCTACCGGCGGCTGGAGCTGACCGCGAACACCTTCCGGGGACGGCCCGGCGCCCGCTGGGAGTTCGTCTACACCTCCGACGACACGGGCCGCACCATCCACGCCGTCGACCAGGCGTACGTGGCCGAGGACGGCACCGAGTACAGCATCTACGCCGAGAGCGGCTACGACACCTGGGACCCGGGCCGCGAACAGGTCTTCAGCACCGCGCTGCGCACCTGGGACGAGAACGGCGCCTGAGGCGGGGGCGGGGCCGCGGACGGGACCGCGCCGAGGCGGTCCCGCCCGCGCCGCATAGACTGGCGCTGTCAGCCAACCAGCCAGCATGCGGGAGTCCTCGTGGCCGACCCCCAACCCCAGGCGCACTCCGAGTCCAAGGCGCGGTCCCGGCCGGAGGCGGCCGCCTCCGAGCGGTCCGCCGATGTGATCGTCGTCGGCGCCGGGCCCGCGGGCGCCACGACCGCCTACCACCTCGCCCGCAGCGGACTGGACGTGCTGCTGTTGGAGAAGACGGCGTTCCCCCGCGAGAAGGTGTGCGGTGACGGGCTCACCCCGCGTGCCACCAAGCAGCTCGTGGCCATGGGCATCGACATCTCCGAGGAGGCCGGCTGGCTGCGCAACAAGGGGCTCCGCATCATCGGCGGCGGCCACCGGCTGCAGCTTCCCTGGCCCGAGCTGGCCAGCTACCCGGACTACGGGCTGGTCCGCAGGCGGGACGACTTCGACGAGCAGCTCGCCCGGCAGGCGGAGAAGGCGGGCGCGCGCCTGCACGAGCGCTGCAACGTCACCGAGCCGATCGTGGACGAGCGCACCGGACACCTCACCGGCGTGCACGCCAAGCTGGGCGAGGAGAAGACGCCCGTCACCTTCCACGCGCCGATCGTGGTGGCGGCGGACGGCAACTCCACCCGGCTGTCGCTGAAGATGGGCCTGCACCGCCGCGAGGACCGGCCCATGGGCGTCGCCGTGCGGACCTACTTCACCTCGCCCCGGCACGACGACGACTATCTGGAGTCCTGGCTGGAGCTGTGGGACCGGCGGGGCGCCGAGGACCGGCTGCTGCCCGGCTACGGCTGGATCTTCGGCATGGGCGACGGCACCTCCAACGTCGGGCTCGGGGTGCTGAACACCTCCGCCGCGTTCAAGGAGCTGGACTGGCGCGAGGTCCTCAAGGCGTGGTGCGCCTCGATGCCCGAGGAGTGGGGCTACACGCCGGAGAACATGACGGGCCCGATCCGCGGCGCGGCGCTCCCCATGGCGTTCAACCGCCAGCCGCACTACACCCGCGGCCTGCTGCTGGTCGGGGACGCCGGCGGGCTGGTGAACCCGTTCAACGGGGAGGGCATCGCCTACGCCATGGAGTCCGGCGCGATCGCCGCCGAGACCATCGTCCAGGCCCATGCGCGCGCCACCCGGGCCCAGCGCGAGCTGGCCCTGCGGCGCTACCCGAAGGTCCTCAAGGACACCTACGGCGGCTATTACACGATGGGCCGCGCCTTCGTGAAGCTCATCGGCAACCCGAAGGTGATGAAGCTGGCCACCGAGCGCGGCCTCTCGCACCCCGTGCTGATGCGCTTCACCCTCAAGATGCTCGCCAACCTCACCGATCCCACCGGTGGCGACGCCATGGACCGCATCATCAACGGCCTCACGAAGGTGACCCCGCGGGCCTGACGGCCCCCACTGCTCCACGGCCCCGCGGACGGGCGCGCCGGTCCGCGGGCGCGCAGGTCCGCGGGATCCGCGCCACCTCACTCGTCGCCGAACGAGATGTTCCCCCACTCATCCATCGTGGGGTGAATCTTCGACGGCTCCTGGTGGTCCTCGTCCGAGGGGCGCGGCGGCTCCGGCCCGTCCGGGCCGATCCGCATCATCCGCTCGACGCGCACGATCTGGAACGTCCGCCCGCGTGCGCGCAGTTCGTTGGCGCCGCGCCGGCTCATGAACCGCTCGGCCGCTTTCGCGAAGACGGCCACGTCCCGCTCCGAGTACTCCGACTCCCACCCCGGGATCTCCCGCGCCAGGGGCACGCTCTTGGTGAGGTGGCCCACCAGCCCGCGCCGCGCCGCTTGCGGCGTGGGGAACTGTTCGGCCAGGAACATCGACCAGGACCCCGCCTCCCGCTCCAGCACACGGAACGCCGGGGGCAGCAGCACCAGCCCCGGATGGCTGCGCAGCGCGCGCCGGGAGTCGGCGAGGACGTCCGCGGGGAAGCGCTCCGAGTGGTAGACG
Organism: Streptomyces sp. AA1529; assembly: GCF_000280905.1. Classification (GTDB taxonomy): domain Bacteria; phylum Actinomycetota; class Actinomycetes; order Streptomycetales; family Streptomycetaceae; genus Streptomyces. Next base: position 80,576 of record NZ_ALAP01000008.1, read on the forward strand.
CTCTCGCGCAGCCCGAGCCGCTCCAACCCGTTCGTGGGCTGCACCTCGGCCGCGTGGTCGACCACGAACCCCTCGGCGTCGGACGGCGTGTCCTTCTTCTCCAGCTCCCAGTGGTCGTCCTCGGGATGATCGGTGGGACGGGGCGGTTCCAGCGAGCCGTCGCCGATCCGGGCGAACTCGTCGGCCCGTACGATTCGGTAGCGGTCGGATCCGACGGACAGCTCGTCTATCCGCCTCTTCTCCAGCCGTGCCACGCCGTCCAGCAGCCGACGCCGCTCGCGGTGGTCCGCGGCCTGATCCTTGGCGTAGGACCACAGATACGAATTCAGCTCGTCCCGTGCGTCCTGTGGGAACCCGGTGTCCAACTCGCCCAGCAGCCGCCACCGCGGCCGGTCGGCGGGCGTCTGCACGGCGCACCCGAACAACGGCCCGCGCACCACGATGTGCGGATACCGCTGCCCGCTCCGGAACGCGTCGAGTTCGGTCACTTGCGAGACGGGGTCGTCGCGCTGGGCGATGCGGATGGTCAGGTGATCCGGCGCCGGATATTGCTTGTCGTGTTCCCGCATGCACCGAGTGTGCTGGGGTGCGTGGCACCGTGCCGGGCACTTTCGGGAATATGGCCGGTACGGGCGGGGCATGCAGGGCGCGGCCTCCCCGTCACAAGGTGAGGCTTCGGCGAACCCGCGTGATCACCCGCTGGGCACGGCGGTGTGCCATCGCGACCACGATCCCGCAGCGTCGCCGCGCCAACGCGGAAGGGGCCCACCGCGGGCGGTGGGCCCCTTCCTGGCGAGTGCGGCCGGCTCAGAGGACGCGGACCGCGCCGGTGGGCTGGTCGTAGCTCAGGGGACGCTCCACGATGCCGGTGGAGGAGTTCTGGGCGCCGATGAATTTGCCGCCGCCCACGTAGACGGCCACGTGGTAGGCGCTGCCGGCGCCGCCCCAGTAGAGCAGGTCGCCCGGCTGGAGGTTGTCCAGCGAGACGGGGGTGCCCGCGGTGGACTGCGGCTGCGAGGTGCGCGGCAGGTTGACGCCGACCTGCTTGTAGGCCGCCTGGGTCAGGCCCGAGCAGTCGTACGCGGAGGGGCCGGTGGCGCCCATGACGTAGGACTTGCCGACCTGGGCCCGCAGGAAGCTCAGAAGGGTGGCCACGTTGCCGCCCTGCGGCGCGGCGGCGTTGGTGGTGAGGGAGGAGCGCTCCGTGGAGCGGGAGGCGCGCTCCTTGGCCTCGGCCGCGGCCTTGCGGGCGGCTTCGGCCTTCTTCTTGGCCTCGGCCTTGCGCTTCGCCTCGGCCTCGGCCTTCTTCTTGGTCTCCTTGGCCTCCTGCTTGGCCTCGGTGGCCGCGTCCTGCTGGGCCTGCTGGAGGCTGTACTGCTGCGCGGAGTGGTGGAGGGACTCCGCCGCGAGGGCGTTGGAGTCGGCCGTGGAGAGGGTGGGCATCTCCACCGTGTCGGCCGGTGCGTTCTTGTCGGCCGCCAGGGCCGGTGCCGCCGCCGCGGTCAGGGCGATGGTGCCCATGACGCCACCCGTCATACCCGCACGCAGTGCCGTGTTCATCTTGCTGGAGCGGGGCTTCCGGTGGCTGGGAATCTGAGCTTTCGGGGACATGAGGGAATGCCTAGCAGGCCGGAAACCCTCGCCTCAACAATCGTGCGATGCACCACAGTGGCCGCTCGGACGGCCACTTGAGCCCTGCGGATGCTCTCCGGAGGGGTTTCCCGGACGTGATCATTGCCCAACTACGGGGCCGTGACCACGTTGTTGTCCGCATTGCCGGAATTCCCGCGGCGTGTACCACGGTGAAAAGACCCGCGCAAAGAAGTCAGCCACTGACGGGAACGCGCGTGGCGCAGTTCACATTCCCGGCCGGAGGGTGAAACCAACTCTTGGTGCAAATGGGATGTTGGGCGCCTATCGCCCATCCCGTTCGGTCACGGGCAGGACTCGGCCGGGTCGCGCGTGGATCTCGCCGCTTGTGCCGGGCTTCACAAGTGCACGATCACCAGTGGTTCGCGCATAGCAGGTGAAACCGTCCAGCGCGAATTTGCCCTTGCAGCCGAGTGCTTGGTACAGCGACCCGCCTCCGACGGCTGTGAGCACGCCTGCATGTCACCTCAGGTGATCATCCATGGGCTTTGCGTATGAAGATTGACGCCGATCCGATCGGATGATCGGGCGTCAGGTGGTGGAGATCACAAACCAGTTGGCCGCACCCGTGTCGCAGATCACAGAGGGGCGGGCTTAAGATGCCTGCGAACAGGGCTTGTGAACTGCCTCACATAGGAGCGATCTTCGTGGGGGTGCGCAGCGGCCCAGCGGTCTGCCGGCAGTCAGAGTCGACGCCTGGAAGGAGACGGGAGCGGTGAACGTCTACACACCAATCCTCGTACTGGGAGCGATCGCGGCCGCGTTCACGGTGTTCTCCGTGGTCGTGGCGTCGATCGTCGGCCCCAAGCGCTACAACCGGGCAAAGCTGGAGGCGTACGAGTGCGGCATCGAGCCGACGCCGCAGCCGGCCGGAGGCGGCCGCTTCCCGGTGAAGTATTACCTGACGGCGATGCTCTTCATCATCTTCGACATCGAAATCGTCTTCCTCTACCCGTGGGCCGTGCATTTCGACTCACTCGGGATGTTCGGGCTCGTCGAAATGCTGGTCTTCGTCGCCCTCATCGGTATCGCGTACGCCTATGACTGGCGGCGCGGCGGCCTGGAATGGGACTAGGGGCAGGATAAGCAATGGGACTTGAAGAGAAACTGCCGAGCGGTTTTCTGCTCACCACGGTCGAGAAGATGGCCGGGGCGGCACGTAAATCATCCATGTTCCCGGCGACGTTCGGGCTCGCCTGCTGCGCCATCGAGATGATGACGACCGGCGCCGGGCGCTACGACCTCGCCCGGTTCGGCATGGAGGTCTTCCGCGGCTCGCCGCGCCAGGCCGACCTGATGATCGTGGCGGGCCGGGTCAGCCAGAAGATGGCACCGGTGCTGCGCCAGGTGTACGACCAGATGCCGAACCCCAAATGGGTCATCTCCATGGGGGTGTGCGCCTCGTCCGGCGGAATGTTCAACAACTACGCCATCGTGCAGGGCGTCGACCACATCGTGCCCGTCGACATTTATCTGCCCGGTTGCCCGCCGCGCCCCGAAATGCTGCTCGATTCCATTCTCAAGCTGCACGAGAAGATCCTGCACTCGAAGCTCGGCGTCAACCAGCAGGAAGCGGCCCGCGAGGCCGAGGAGGCGGCGCTGAAGGCGGTACCGACGATCGAGATGAAGGGGCTGCTCCGGTGAGCGGCGCACAGGCGGCTGCCGGGCCGCGGGGCGGAGACGAGGCGGGACGTGTGCCGCCCGGGCGGAGAAGCGAGCGGGGTGGCGGCGTGAGCGACGCACCGGCGGCTGCCGGGCCGCGGGCGAGGACGAGGCGGGACGTGTGCCGCCTGGGCGGAGAAGCGAGCGGGGTGCGGGAATGAGTGACGAGAAGCGTCCCAAGGCGCCGTTCGAGAACGATCCGGCCCAGCGTGCCGAGGAGTCGCTGCCCGTGCCGCCGGGGGACACCGGTGAGGTCATCGCGGTGCGGCGCGGCATGTTCGGCGCCCGCAACGGCGGGGACACCTCCGGCTACGGCGGACTGGTGCGCACCGTGCGGCTGCCCGGCGGCAGCTCCCGGCCCTACGGCGGCTGGTTCGACGAGGTCGCCGACGAGCTGGAGGGCGCCCTGGAGGAGCAGGGGCTGGACCCCGAGGAGGTCATCGAGCGGACGGTGGTGGACCGCGGCGAGCTGACCTTCCACGTCGCCCGCGGCCACCTGTCGCGCACGGCCCGCATCCTGCGGGACGACCCGGCGCTCCGCTTCGAGCTGTGCACCGGCGTCAGCGGCGTCCACTACCCGGAGGACGCGGGGCGCGAGCTGCACGCCGTCTACCACCTGCGCTCGATCACCCACAACCGGCTGATCCGCATGGAGGTCACCGCGCCGGACGCGGATCCGCACATCCCCTCGACCGTCGACATCTATCCGACGAACGACTGGCACGAGCGCGAGACCTACGACTTCTTCGGTCTGATCTTCGACGGCCATCCGGCGCTGACCCGGATCCTGATGCCCGACGACTGGCAGGGCTTCCCGCAGCGCAAGGACTATCCGCTCGGCGGTATCCCCGTCGAGTACAAGGGCGCCCAGATTCCCGCTCCTGACCAGCGGAGGTCGTACAGCTAAATGTCCTCTACAACCCACGCACCCGCAGGCATTCGGGAGACCACCGAAGGCACCGTCTACGACGTCACCGGAGGGGACTGGGACGAGCTGGCCGCGCACGCCGCCAAGAGCGACGACGAGCGGATCATCGTCAACATGGGTCCCCAGCACCCCTCCACGCACGGGGTGCTCCGGCTGATCCTGGAGATCGACGGCGAGACGGTCACCGAGGCCCGCTGCGGCATCGGCTACCTGCACACCGGCATCGAGAAGAACCTCGAGTACCGGACCTGGACCCAGGGCACCACGTTCGTCACACGCATGGACTATCTGACGCCGTTCTTCAACGAGACGGCGTACTGCCTGGGCGTGGAACGGCTCCTGGGCATCGAGGACGAGGTGCCCGACCGCGCCAACGTCATCCGGGTGCTGCTGATGGAGCTCAACCGGCTCTCCTCGCACCTGGTCGCCATCGCCACCGGCGGCATGGAACTGGGCGCGACCACGGTCATGATCTTCGGGTTCCGGGACCGGGAACTGGTCCTGGACCTGTACGAGCTGATCACCGGGCTGCGGATGAACCACGCCTACATCCGCCCCGGCGGGCTCTCCCAGGACATCCCGCCCGGGACCGTGGACGCGCTGCGCGAGTTCCTCAAGAAGATGCGCAAGAACCTGCCGGAGTACGACGCGCTCGCCACCGGCAACCCGGTCTTCAAGGCCCGGCTGAAGGACATCGGCTACCTCGATCTGGCCGGCTGCATGGCGCTCGGCGCCACCGGCCCGGTGCTGCGCTCCGCCGGGCTGCCGCACGACCTGCGCAAGGCGCAGCCGTACTGCGGCTACGAGACCTACGACTTCGAGGTCCCGACCGTCGACACCTGCGACTCCTACGGGCGGTTCCTGCTGCGGCTGGAGGAGATGCGCCAGTCGCTGCGGATCATCGAGCAGTGCGTGGACCGGCTGGAGCCGGGCCCGGTCATGGTCGCCGACAAGAAGATCGCCTGGCCCGCGCAGCTCGCCCTGGGCCCCGACGGACTCGGCAACTCGCTCGACCACATCAAGAACATCATGGGCACCTCGATGGAGGCGCTGATCCACCACTTCAAGCTGGTGACCGAGGGCTTCCGGGTGCCGCCGGGCGAGGCGTACGCGGCCGTCGAGTCGCCCAAGGGGGAGCTGGGCGTGCACGTCGTCAGCGACGGCGGCACCCGCCCCTACCGGGTGCACTTCCGCGACCCCTCCTTCACCAATCTGCAGTCCATGGCGGCGATGTGCGAGGGCGGCCAGGTGGCCGACGTCATCGTCGCCGTCGCGTCCCTCGACCCCGTGATGGGAGGCGTCGACCGGTGACCAGCATCGAGATGGGCATCCCCGAGATGCCCGCGCCCGACTACCCCGCCGAGGTACGCGAGCGGCTGGAGGCGGACGCGCGCGAGATCGTCGCCCGCTACCCGGACAGCCGCTCCGCGCTGCTGCCGCTGCTGCATCTCGTGCAGTCCGAGGAGGGGCATGTCACCCGCACCGGACAGCGCTTCTGCGCCGAGGTGCTGGAGCTGACCACGGCCGAGGTCAACGCGGTCGCCACCTTCTACTCCATGTACCGGCGCAAGGCGTCCGGCGACTACCAGGTCGGGGTGTGCACCAACACCCTGTGCGCGGTCATGGGCGGCGACGCCATCCACGCCGCGCTCCGCGAACACCTGGGGGTGGGCGAAGGGGAGACCACCGAGGACGGCAAGGTCACCCTGGAGCACATCGAGTGCAACGCGGCCTGCGACTTCGCACCGGTCGTGATGGTCAACTGGGAGTTCTTCGACAACCAGACCCCCGACAGCGCCCGCACCCTCGTCGACGACCTGCGCGCGGGCCGCGAGGTCACCCCCACCCGCGGTGCCCCGCTGTGCACCTTCAAGCAGACCGCGCGGGTGCTGGCCGGCTTCCCCGACGAGCGGCCTGGCGCGGTGGAGGCGTCCGGCAGCGCCGGCCCCGCTTCGCTGGCCGGGCTGCGGCTGGCCAAGGGCGAGAGCACCCCGGGCGTCGTCGCCCCCCGCGAGGCGGCATCCGACGAGGAGGGGAAGTGACGGCAGTGACTCACGACGGCGGACAGGACGGGGCCTCCCCCCAGCCGGGCGGCGGCGCGGCCGATCCGCAGAAGCTGCTCACCCCGGTGCTGTCCGCGCACTGGGACGAGTCGGACTCCTACACGCTGGCCGGCTACCGGCGGCACGGCGGCTACCGGGCGCTGCCCAAGGCGCTGGCCATGGACCCCGACGACCTGATCGCCTACGTCAAGGACGCGGGCCTGCGCGGCCGCGGCGGCGCCGGCTTCCCGACCGGGATGAAGTGGCAGTTCATCCCGCAGGGCGACGGCAAGCCGCACTACCTCGTCGTCAACGCCGACGAGTCCGAGCCGGGCACCTGCAAGGACATCCCGCTGCTGTTCGCCAACCCGCACTCGCTGATCGAGGGCATCGTGATCGCCTGCCACGCGATCCGCTCCCACCACGCCTTCATCTATCTGCGCGGCGAGGTCGTCCCCGTGCTGCGCCGGCTGCACCTGGCCGTGCGCGAGGCGCGCGAGGCGGGCTACCTCGGCCCGGACGCGCTGGGCCCGGGCAAGGACCTGGAACTCACCGTGCACGCGGGAGCCGGCGCCTACATCTGCGGCGAGGAGACCGCGCTCCTCGACTCGCTCGAAGGCCGCCGCGGCCAGCCCCGGCTGCGTCCCCCCTTCCCGGCCGTCGCCGGTCTGTACGCCTGCCCCACGGTGGTGAACAACGTCGAGTCCATCGCCTCGGTTCCCGCGCTCGTGGACCACGGCAAGGACTGGTTCCGCTCGCTGGGCAGCGAGAAGTCCCCCGGCTTCACGCTCTACTCGCTCAGCGGGCACGTCGCCCGCCCCGGCCAGTACGAGGCGCCGCTGGGCGTCACCCTGCGCCAGCTGCTGGACATGAGCGGCGGCATGCGGCCCGGCCACCGGCTGAAGTTCTGGACCCCCGGCGGCTCCTCCACCCCGATGCTCACCGACGAGCACCTGGACGTGCCCCTCGACTACGAGGGCGTCGGCGGCGCCGGTTCCATGCTCGGCACCAAGGCGCTCCAGTGCTTCGACGAGACCACCTGCGTGGTGCGGGCCGTCACCCGCTGGACCGAGTTCTACGCGCACGAGTCCTGCGGCAAGTGCACCCCCTGCCGGGAGGGCACCTACTGGCTCGTCCAACTGCTCCGCGACATCGAGGCGGGCAAGGCGGCCCGGGCCGACCTGGACAAGATCGCCGACATCGCCGACAACATCAACGGCAAGTCCTTCTGCGCCCTCGGCGACGGAGCGGCGTCCCCGATCTTCTCCTCGCTGCAGTACTTCCGCGACGAGTACGAAGCCCACCTCGCGGGCCGCGGCTGCCCCTTCGACCCCGAGAAGTCCACCGCGTGGGGCGACGACCCCAGCTCCGCTCACCTGGAGGTGAACGCGTGACCGTCACCACTCCTGCTGCCTCCGGAGGGGGAGGGGAGGTCGCTCCGCAGCCCGAGGACCTCGTGTCGCTGACCATCGACGGCGCCCAGCTCTCCGTCCCCAAGGGCACCCTGGTGATCCGCGCCGCCGAGCAGCTCGGCATCGAGATCCCCCGCTTCTGCGACCACCCGCTGCTCGATCCCGCCGGGGCCTGCCGGCAGTGCATCGTGGAGGTGGAGGGCCAGCGCAAGCCGATGGCGTCCTGCACCATCCAGTGCACCGACGGCATGGTCGTCAGGACGCACCTCACCTCCGAGGTGGCGAGCAAGGCCCAGCACGGGGTGATGGAGCTGCTGCTCATCAACCACCCGCTGGACTGCCCCGTCTGCGACAAGGGCGGCGAGTGCCCGCTGCAGAACCAGGCGATGTCACACGGCCAGGCCGACTCCCGGTTCGAGGGCCGCAAGCGCACCTTCGCCAAGCCCGTCGCGGTCTCCACCCAGGTGCTGCTGGACCGCGAGCGCTGCGTGCTGTGCGCGCGCTGCACCCGCTTCTCCAACCAGGTCGCGGGCGACCCGATGATCGAGCTGCTGGAGCGCGGGGCGCTCCAGCAGGTCGGCACCGGCGAGGACGAGCCCTTCCAGTCGTACTTCTCCGGGAACACCATCCAGATCTGCCCGGTCGGCGCGCTCACCTCGGCCGCCTACCGGTTCCGCTCCCGCCCCTTCGACCTGGTCTCCTCGCCCGGGGTCTGCGAGCACTGCGCGGGCGGCTGCGCCGTCCGGCACGACCACCGGCGCGGCAAGGTCATGCGGCGGCTGGCCGAGAACGACCCGGAGGTCAACGAGGAGTGGCTGTGCGACAAGGGCCGCTTCGGGTTCCGCTACGCGCAGCGCCCCGACCGGCTGCACACCCCGCTGGTCCGCGGCGCCGACGGCGAACTGGCCCCCGCGAGCTGGCCGGAGGCGCTGGCGGCCGCGGCCCGCGGTCTTGCCGGGGCGCGCGGCCGGGCCGGGGTGCTGACCGGCGGCCGGGTCACCGTCGAGGACGCCTACGCGTACGCGAAGTTCGCCCGGGTGGCGCTGCGCACCAACGACATCGACTTCCGCGCCCGGCCGCACTCGGCCGAGGAAGCGGCGTTCCTCGCCGCCCAGGTGGCGGGCCGCGGCCGTGATCTGGACGGCACCGGGGTCAGCTACACGGCGCTGGAGGCCGCGCCCGCGGTGCTGCTGGCCGGACTCGAGGCGGAGGAGGAGGCGCCCGGCGTCTTCCTGCGGCTGCGCAAAGCCTGGCGCAAGCACGGGCAGCGCACCTTCGCGCTGGCGAGCCACGCCACCCGCGGACTGGAGAAGGCGGGCGGCACCCTGCTGCCCGCCGCGCCCGGCACCGAGACCGAGTGGCTGGACGCGCTCGCGGGCGGCGTCGGGCTGGAGGAGCAGGGCGCCGCGGCGGCCGAGGCGCTGCGCGGCGAGGGCTCGGTGATCCTGGTCGGAGAGCGGCTGGCCACCGTGCCGGGCGCGCTGACCGCCGCCGTGCGCACCGCGGCCGCCACCAACGCCACGCTGGTGTGGGTGCCGCGCCGGGCGGGTGAGCGGGGCGCGGTCGAGGCCGGCTGCCTGCCGGGGCTGCTGCCCGGGGCCCGGCCGGTCGGGAGCGAGGAGGCGCGTGCGGAGGTCGCCCGCGCCTGGGGCGTCGCCGAACTGCCCGCGGAGCCGGGCCGCGACACCGCGCAGATCGTCGAGGCAGCCGCCGAGGGTGAGCTGTCCGCGCTGGTCGTCGGCGGGGTCGGGGTGGAGGACCTGCCCGACCCGGTGCGGGCCCGGCAGGCGCTGGAGGCCGTGGGCTTCCTGGTCAGTCTGGAGCTGCGGCCCGGCGCCGTGACCGAGCTGGCCGATGTGGTGCTGCCGGTGTCGGCGGCGGCGGAGAAGTCCGGCACCTTCCTCAACTGGGAGGGCCGCCTGCGGCTGTTCGAGGCGGCGCTCAAGCCCGACCAGATGACCCGCCGGCACGCGCAGCCCGACGCCCGGGTGCTGCACATGCTCGCGGACGCGCTCGATGTGCATCTCGGGCTGCCGGACGTGCGCACGGTGCGCGGCGAACTCGACCGGCTCGGTCACCGCGCCGGCGGTGCGGGCGGCGCCGGCGCGGCCCCCGGGACGCGGAGCGTGCCGCAGCCGCGCGCCGGCGAGGCGGTGCTCTCCGGGCACCGGCTGCTGCTCGACCAGGGGCGGCTCCAGGAGGGCGACGAGGCGTTGGCCGGTACCCGGCACGCGGCGCTCGCCCGGCTGTCCGCGGCGACCGCCGAGGAGGTCGGCGTCCGGGACGGCGACCTGCTGTCGGTCAGCGGTCCGCGCGGTGCGGTGCGGCTGCCGGTCCAGGTGACCGGGATGCCCGACCGGGTCGTGTGGCTGCCGCTCAACTCGGTCGGCTCCGGTGTCCCGGCCGACACCGGGGCGCTCCCCGGTGACGTGGTGCGGATCACGCCGGCGGACGCCGCCGAGCGGGAGAACACGCAGGAGGTGGGCGCATGAGCGCCGCGATGCTGAGCCCGCAGGATCCGTTCGCCGGAATGCCGCGGCTGGCCGCCGAGGACCTGTCGATGTTCGGCACGGACCCGTTCTGGCTGGTCGCCCTGAAGGCCGTCTTCTGCTTCGCGTTCATGATGCTGACGGTGCTGATCTCCATCGTCTTCGAGCGGAAGATCGTCGGCTGGATGCAGCTGCGCGTCGGCCCGAACCGGCACGGCCCCTGGGGCATGCTCCAGTCGCTCGCCGACGGCGTGAAGCTGATGCTCAAGGAAGACATCATCGTCAAGGGCAGCGACAAGCTGGTCTATCTGCTGGCACCGGTGATCGGCGCCGTGCCGGCCTTCATGGCGATCGCGGTCATCCCGTTCGGGCCCGCGGGCAACGAGATCTCGATCTTCGGCCACCGTACGCCGATGCAGCTCACCGACATGCCGGTGGCCGTCCTGTTCATCCTGGCCACCGCGTCCATCGCCTCCTACGGCGTGGTGCTGGCCGGCTGGTCGTCCGGTTCGACGTATCCGCTGCTGGGCGGCGTCCGGGCCACGGCCCAGATCATCAGCTACGAGATCGCGATGGGGCTCAGCTTCGCCGCGGTCTTCCTCTACTCCGGCTCGATGTCCACCTCGACGATCGTCGGCGAGCAGGCGGACGGCTGGTTCGCCTATCTGCTGCCGGTCTCCTTCCTGATCTACCTGGTCTCGATGGTGGGCGAGGCGCACCGCGCGCCCTTCGACATGCCGGAGTCCGAGGGCGACCTGGTCGCGGGCTTCCAGACCGAGTACAGCTCGATCAAGTTCGCGATGTTCATGCTGACCGAGTACATCCACGTGGTGACGGTCTCCGCGCTCGCGGTCACCCTCTTCCTGGGCGGCTGGCGCGCCCCGGCGCCGATCTCCACCTGGTGGGCGGGCGCCAACCACGGCTGGTGGCCGATCCTGTGGTTCACCGCCAAGCTCATGGTGCTGATCTTCGTCTTCATCTGGATCCGCGGCACGCTGCCCCGGGTGCGCTACGACCAGTTCATGAAGCTCGGCTGGAAGGTGCTGATCCCGGTCGCGCTGGTGTGGCTGATGCTCGTGGCCACCGTCCGCGCCATGCGCAACGAGGGCTGGGACTACAGCGAGGTCGTCTACTGGGTCGCGGGGACCGCCCTGGCGCTGCTGCTGATCACCTTCGTCGTGGACTTCTTCCGCGGCGGTGCCGAGGAGGAGCAGGACGAGGCTGCCGTCCCCGACAAGCCGTTCGACCCGATGGCGGGCGGCTATCCCGTACCACCGCTGCCGGGGCAGACGCTGCCGCCGGTGCCGCGGCGCCCCTCGCGTGCCGAACGCGGCCGGGAGCCGGAGCCGGTCGGAGCCCAGGCAGGCGGGACGACCACCGCTACTGACGCAACCACCGAGAGCAAGGGGGCTGACGGTGCCTGAGAACCCCGTGGCCGGCTTCGGCGTGACCTTCACGGACATGTTCAAGAAGCGGCTGACCGAGCAGTACCCCGAGTACAAGAAGCCCACGGCGCCCCGCTTCCACGGCCGCCACCAGCTCAACCGGCATCCGGACGGGCTGGAGAAGTGCGTGGGCTGCGAGCTGTGCGCCTGGGCCTGCCCCGCCGACGCGATCTACGTCGAGGGGGCCGACAACACCGACGAGGAGCGCTACTCGCCCGGCGAGCGCTACGGCCGCGTCTACCAGATCAACTATCTGCGCTGCATCCTGTGCGGCCTGTGCGTCGAGGCGTGCCCCACCCGGGCGCTGACCATGACGAACGAGTACGAACTGGCCGACGACAGCCGCGAGTCCCTCATCTACACCAAGGAGGAGCTGCTCGCCGGTCTGGAGGACGGCATGGTCGACTCGCCGCACGCCATCCACCCCGGCATGACGGAGAAGGACTACTACCGCGGACTGGTCACCGAGGCGTCGCCCGGGACCGTGCGGCAGACCGTCACCGACACCGGGGTGCCGCAGGAGTCCGCCGACACCTTCGGGGCCGACGAACCGGCCGCCGCCGGTGACGCCACCTTCGACGCGGCGCCGCACGGGGAGCAGACCGGCGGCACCGTGACCGCCAGCGGGGAGGGCGAACGATGACCGCGCTCGCCGCCACCGCCGCCACCTCGACCGGTGAGGCCGTCCAGTTCTGGGTGCTGGGCACGGTCGCCGTGCTGGGCGGGCTCGGCACCGTGCTGCTGCGCCGGGCCGTGCACAGCGCGCTCTGCCTGGCCGGCACCATGATCATCCTGGCGCTGTTCTACCTCGCCAACGGCGCCTACTTCCTGGGCGTCGTGCAGATCGTCGTCTACACCGGCGCGGTCATGATGCTGTTCCTGTTCGTCCTGATGCTCGTCGGCGTCAGCGCCGCCGACTCCCTCAAGGAGACCCTCAAGGGCCAGCGCTGGATGGCGGCCCTGTGCGGCCTGGGGCTCGGCACGCTGCTGATCGTCGGGATCGGCCAGGTCTCGGTCGGCGGCTTCAACGGTCTGGCGGCGGCGAACGCGCAGGGCAACGTCCCGGCGCTGGCCTCGCTGCTGTTCACCAAGTACGTCGTCGCCTTCGAGGTCGTCGGGGCGCTGCTGACCGTCGCCGCGGTCGGTGCCACGCTGCTCACCCACCGGGAGCGGGTGGAGAAGACCAAGTCCCAGCGCGAGCAGGCCGTCGAGCGGGTGCGCGGCGGCACCCAACTGCCGCCGCTGCCCGCGCCCGGCGTCTACGCCCGGCACAACGCGGTCGACCGCCCCGCGCTGCTGCCCGACGGCTCGCCCGCCGAGCTCAGCGTCAGCGCCACCCTGCGCAGCCGCGGTCAGATCCGCGAGGTCAGCTCCGAGCAGCTGGCCCGGCTCGCCGCCATCGAGCAGCGCACCGCCGAGTACCAGGGCCGCCCCACCTACCCCGGTCCCAAGGACCCGGGCGAACGCGCCCTGGAACGGGAGACGGCGGGCGAGGAGGAGGCCGCACGGAACGGGCAGCCGTCCGAGCCCGAGGACGCGGCCGGGACCGAGCGCGAGGAGGCCGCCAAGTGAGCCCGATCAACTACGTCTATCTCGCGGCGCTGCTGTTCACCATCGGCGCCGCCGGAGTCCTCATCCGGCGCAACGCCATCGTGGTGTTCATGTGCATCGAACTGATGCTGAACGCCGCCAACCTCACGCTGGTCGCCTTCTCCCGGATGCACGGCAACCTCGACGGCCAGATCATGGCGTTCTTCGTCATGGTCGTCGCCGCCGCCGAGGTCGTGGTCGGCCTGGCGATCATCGTCATGCTCTACCGCGCCCGCCACTCGGCCTCGGTCGACGACGCCAGCCTCATGAAGCTGTAAGGGGTACGAACCAGTGGAGTCAATGATCGGACTGCTCGTCGGGGTGCCCCTGCTCGGCGCCGCCGTGCTGCTGTGCGGCGGGCGGCGCCTGGACCGCGGAGGGCACTGGCTGGGCACACTGCTGGCCGCCGCGTCCTTCGCGATCGGCGCGGCGCTGTTCCTCTCCATGCTGGGGGAGGGCGCCGAGGACCGGGCCATGCACAGCAAGCTGTTCTCCTGGGTGCCGGTGGAGGGCTTCCAGGCCGATGTGGCCTTCCAGCTCGACCAGTTGTCGATGACGTTCGTGCTGCTGATCACCGGCGTGGGCACGCTCATCCACATCTACTCGGTCGGCTACATGGAGCACGACCCGGGGCGCCGGCGCTTCTTCGGCTACCTCAACCTGTTCCTGGCCGCGATGCTGCTGCTCGTGCTGGCCGACAACTTCCTGCTGCTGTACGTCGGCTGGGAGGGCGTGGGGCTCGCCTCGTATCTGCTGATCGGGTTCTGGCAGCACAAGCCGAGCGCGGCCACCGCGGCGAAGAAGGCGTTCCTGGTCAACCGGGTCGGTGACGCCGGGCTGGCCGTCGCGATCTTCCTGATGTTCACCACCTTCGGCAGCTTCGCCTTCGCGCCGGTCCTCTCCTCCACCGGGGAGGCGGGCGAGGGCACGCTCACCGCGATCGGGCTGATGCTGCTGCTGGCGGCCTGCGGCAAGTCCGCGCAGGTGCCGCTCCAGTCCTGGCTGGGCGACGCGATGGAGGGCCCGACCCCGGTCTCGGCCCTCATCCACGCGGCGACGATGGTGACCGCGGGCGTCTACCTGATCACCCGGTCCGGTGCCATCTTCAACGGCGCCCCGGACGCGCAACTCGTGGTGGTCGTCGTCGGCGGCGTCACGCTGCTCTTCGGTGCGATCGTCGGTTGTGCGAAGGACGACATCAAGAAGGCGCTGGCCGGCTCGACCATGTCGCAGATCGGCTACATGATCCTGGCCGCCGGGCTGGGGCCGATCGGCTACGCGTTCGCCATCATGCACCTGGTCACCCACGGCTTCTTCAAGGCCGGGCTCTTCCTCGGGGCCGGTTCGGTGATGCACGGCATGAACGACGAGGTCGACATGCGGCGCTACGGCGGACTGCGCAAGCACATGCCGGTCACCTTCGTGACGTTCGGGCTGGGCTATCTGGCCATCATCGGCTTCCCGGGCCTGTCCGGGTTCTTCTCCAAGGACCAGATCATCGAGGCCGCGTTCGGCAAGGGCGGCACCGAGGGCTGGATCCTGGGCGCGGTCACCCTGCTGGGCGCGGCGCTCACCGCGTACTACATGACGCGCGTGATGCTGATGACCTTCTTCGGCGAGAAGCGCTGGCAGCCGGACGCCGAGGGCCGCGAGCCGCATCCGCACGAGTCCCCGAAGATCATGACGATCCCGATGATCGTGCTGGCCTTCGGCTCCGTCTTCGCGGGCGGTCTCTTCAAGGCGGGCGACGCGTTCGTGGACTGGCTGGAGCCGGTGACGGCGTTCGAGCACGGGAACTCCCCGGTCTCGGCCACCGCGGTGACGGCCTCGACGATCGTCTCGCTCGTCCTGGGCGTGGGCGTGGCCTGGTTCCAGTACGGGCGCAAGCCGGTCCCCGCCCTCGCCCCGCGCGGCAGCCTGCTCACCCGTGCGGCCCGCCGGGACCTGCTGCAGGACGACTTCAACCACGTGGTGCTGGTCAGCGGCGGTACGCATCTGACCCGCAGCCTGGTCTACGTCGACAACAAGGTCGTCGACGGCGCCGTCAACGGCACGGCCGCCGGCTTCGGCGGCCTCTCCGGACGGCTGCGGCGGCTCCAGAACGGGTTCGCCCGCTCCTACGCGGTCTCGATGTTCGGCGGCGCGGCTGTGCTGATCGCCGCGACCCTGCTGATGAGGGCGGTCTGAGTTATGTCATTTCCCCTGCTGACGGTCACGGCAGCGCTGCCCGCCGTCGGGGCCGTCGCCACGGCGGCCGTTCCGGCGACCAGGCGCACCGCCGCCAAATGGCTGGCGCTGGCCGTCTCACTGGCCACGCTGGTGCTCTCGGGCGTGGTGCTGGCCCGCTTCGACCCGGGCGGCGCCCGCTACCAGCTGACCGAGTCGCACGCCTGGATCTCCGACTTCGGGGTCCGCTACGAACTGGGCGTCGACGGGATCGGCGCCGCGCTGATGGCGCTGACGGCGCTGCTGGTGCCGTTCGTCATCGGCGCCGGCTGGCACGACGCCGACCAGGTCGAGGAGCGGGAGAACAGCCGCTGGCGGCCCACTCAGGGCTTCTTCGCGCTGATCCTCGCCGTCGAGGCGATGGTGCTGGTCTCGTTCGCCGCCACCGACGTCTTCCTCTTCTACATCTTCTTCGAAGCGATGCTCATCCCGATGTACTTCCTCATCGGCGGCTTCGGGGACCGGGCGCACGCGGCCGGTGAGGAGGAGGGCGCCAAGCAGCGCTCGTACGCGGCGGTGAAGTTCCTGCTCTACAACCTGGCGGGCGGGCTGGTGATGCTGGCCGCCGTCATCGGGCTGTTCGTCGTCAGCGCGGACAGCCTGGGCGAGGGCACGTTCTCGCTGCCGGAGCTGCTCAGGGCGCGGGCCAGTGGCGATCTGACGATCTCGACGACGACCGAGCGGCTGCTGTTCCTCGGCTTCTTCGCCGCGTTCGCCGTCAAGGCCCCGCTGTGGCCGCTGCACACCTGGCTGCCGAACGCGATGGGCGAGGCCACGGCCCCGGTGGCGGTGCTCATCACCGCCGTCGTCGACAAGGTCGGCACCTTCGCGATGCTCCGCTTCTGCCTGGGCCTGTTCCCGAACGCCAGCGAGTGGGCCACCCCGGTGGTGCTCGGCCTGGCGCTGGTGAGCGTGCTGTACGGGGCGCTGCTCGCGGTCGGACAGCGGGACATGAAGCGGCTGATCGCCTACGCCTCCATCTCGCACTTCGGCTTCATCGTCCTGGGCGTGTTCGCGATGACCAGCCAGGGACAGGGCGGCGCCACGCTCTACATGGTCTTCCACGGCATCTCGACGGCCGCGCTGATGCTGGTCGCCGGGTTCCTCATCTCGCGCCGCGGCTCGCGCCTGATCGCGGACTACGGCGGAGTGCAGAAGGTGGCGCCGGTGCTGGCGGGCACCTTCCTGGTGGGCGGGCTGGCGACGCTCTCGCTGCCCGGTCTGGCGCCGTTCGTCAGCGAGTTCCTGGTGCTGGTGGGCACCTTCAGCCGCTACCCGGTGGTCGGGATCATCGCCACCGCGGGCATCGTCCTGGCCGCGCTGTACGTGCTGGTGCTCTACCAGCGCACCATGACCGGCCCGGTGCGCAAACCCGAGATCGAGGGGATGCCGGACCTGAAGGTGCGGGAGCTGGCCGTGGTGGCGCCGCTGGTCGCGCTGCTGCTCTTCCTCGGTGTCTTCCCCAAACCGCTCACCGAGATCGTCAACCCCGCGGTGGAGCACACCCTCTCGGACGTACAGAAGAAGGACCCCGAGCCCCAGCATCCCGTGGCCGACCACACTGATCCCTCGGCGTGGTTCGACTACAAGC
This sequence comes from Streptomyces sp. AA1529, assembly GCF_000280905.1. GTDB lineage: Bacteria > Actinomycetota > Actinomycetes > Streptomycetales > Streptomycetaceae > Streptomyces. The sequence goes on from NZ_ALAP01000008.1 coordinate 97,611, forward strand.
CGGCCGGACACGGCGGAGGTGACCACGAGTGATCGGTATGACAGACGCGGCGTCGGCGGGCGGTGCGTCCGCGGCGTCCGATGTCCCCAGCCTGTGGACGGTCGCGGCGGGCGCGGGCGACACACTGCAGGCCCCGAGCATCGAGTACGGCAAGCTCTCCCCGGTGCTGATCGTCCTGGGTGCGGCCGCCCTCGGCATCCTGATCGACGCGTTCGCGCCGCGCCGGGGCCGCTACAGCGCCCAGTTGTTCGTCGCGCTGGCCGGACTGGCCGCCGCGTTCGCCGCCGTCATCGGGCTGGCGGCGAGCGGCGCGGCCACCACGAAGGCGCAGATCGCCGGAATGGGTGCGCTGGCCGTCGACGGGCCCGCGCTCTTCCTCCAGGGCACGCTGCTCCTGGTGGGGATCGTGGGCGTCTTCACCTTCGCCGAGCGCAGGCTGGAGCCGGCCGCGCACGGCAGCCGGGTGGACTCCTTCGCGGCGCAGCCGGCCTCGGTGCCCGGCGGTGAGGGGGAGCAGCAGGCGGTCAAGGCGGGCTGGACGACGACCGAGGTCTTCCCGCTGCTGATGTTCGCGGTCGGCGGCATGCTGCTGTTCCCGGCGGCGAACGACCTGTTGACCCTCTTCATCGCGCTGGAGGTCTTCTCCCTCCCGCTGTACCTGCTGTGCGCGCTGGCCCGCCGCAGGCGGCTGCTGTCCCAGGAGGCGGCGGTCAAGTACTTCCTGCTGGGGGCGTTCTCCTCGGCGTTCCTGCTGTTCGGCATCGCGCTGCTGTACGGGTACGCGGGTACCGTCAACTACTCCTCCATCGCCCGGGTGGTGGCCGGGACCGACGCGGTCAGCGACCCGGTGCTGGCGGACACCACGGGCAACGACGCGCTGCTGCTGATCGGCAGTGCGCTGGTGGTGATGGGTCTGCTGTTCAAGGTCGGTGCCGTGCCCTTCCACATGTGGACCCCGGACGTGTACCAGGGCGCGCCGACGCCGGTGACCGGATTCATGGCGGCGGCCACCAAGGTGGCGGCGTTCGGCGCGCTGCTGCGGCTGCTGTACGTGGTGCTGCCGGGGCTGCGCTGGGACTGGCGGCCGGTGATGTGGGGCGTGGCGATCCTGACGATGCTCGGCGGTGCCCTGGTCGCCATCACCCAGACGGACATCAAGCGGCTGCTGGCCTACTCCTCGATCGCGCACGCGGGCTTCCTGCTGGCGGGTGTCATCGCCACCTCGGAGGACGGCATCTCCTCGGTGCTGTTCTACCTGGCCGCCTACTCCTTCGTGACGCTGGGCGCCTTCGCGGTGGTCACGCTGGTGCGGGACGCGGGCGGCGAGGCGACGCACCTGTCCAAGTGGGCGGGGCTGGGGCGGCGCTCCCCGCTGCTGGCCGCGGTCTTCGCGGTCTTCCTGCTGGCGTTCGCGGGTATCCCGCTCACCTCCGGGTTCGCCGGGAAGTTCGCGGTGTTCAAGGCGGCGGCCGAGGGCGGCGCCGGTGCGCTGGTCGTGGTCGGTGTGATCGCCTCGGCCATCGCGGCCTTCTTCTATCTGCGGGTCATCGTGCTGATGTTCTTCAGCGAGCCGCGGGCCGACGGGCCGAGTGTGGCGGTGCCGAGTGTCATGACGACGTCGGCGATCGCGCTCGGTGTCGTGGTCACGGTGGTGCTGGGGGTGGCGCCGCAGTACTTCCTCGACCTGGCGGGGCAGGCGGGGGTGTTCGTGCGGTGACGCGAGGAGCGACCGCGCGGCGGCCCCGTACGGCCCGCTGTTCCACGACGTAGCCGCCGGTCGTACGAACCGACCGGGGAGATGCCGCCAGAGACCCACGACCGGGCCTCTGGCGGCTTCTTGTGAGGTTGTCGGTGACAACAGGCGCGCTGAAACGGTAGGAATTCCAGTCATGGGTTGTGTGATTCTCCGCCGGGAGAACGGCGGTTACGAGGGGAAGCAGGGCGGCGTCTTCACCGAGGGGGTGTCAGCCGAGTCGGTGGGGGCCAAGGGGCTGTGTCTGCACGTCCTGCACATCCCGGCCAACTCCCGTGGGGAGCCCCATCTGCACGCGGGTCACGAGTCGGCCATATATGTCGTCAGCGGGGCGCATGAGATCTGGCACGGGGAGGATCTCTCGCACCGCGACACCCTCCATCCGGGCGACATGGTCTACGTGCCCGCGAACATGCCGCACATGCCGGTCACCGGCGAGGAGCCGGTGACCGTGGTGGTGGCCCGTACCGATCCCCGCGAGCAGGAGTCGGTGCACCTGCTCTCGCCGCGCGATCCCTGAGGGACGCTCTTCGGGGGGTGCCCCGCGCGGCCCGGGCTGCCGGGACGGTGCGGGGTGCCGCGGGCGCCGGACGGTGACCGTGTGTGCAGGTACACGACAAATGAGGGCAGTGGGCTCCGGCAGCGGCTCTCCCCGGGAGCCGGCACCGGATGTCGGCCATCCGGCTTATCGTGGCGGCATGCTTCAGGAGAGTGCCGAGAGGCCGGGTGGGACGTCCGAGACGGCGGCGCTGCGGGTGCTGCGCAAGGTCTTCGGCTACGACGCCTTCCGCGGACAGCAGGAAGCCGTCATCGACCACGTCGTCGCGGGGGGCGACGCGGTGGTGCTGATGCCGACCGGTGGCGGCAAATCCCTGTGCTACCAGATCCCCGCACTGGTCAGACGGGGTACGGGCGTGGTGATCTCGCCGCTCATCGCCCTGATGCAGGACCAGGTGGACGCGCTGAAGGCGCTGGGCGTCCGGGCCGGGTTCCTCAACTCCACGCTCGACCTCGACCAGCGCCGGGTGGTGGAGGCCGAGTTCCTGGCGGGCGAGCTGGACCTGCTCTACATCGCCCCCGAGCGGCTGCGGCTGGAGACCACGACGGCGCTGCTGGAGCGCGCCGAGGTGTCGGTCTTCGCGATCGACGAAGCGCACTGCGTCGCCCAGTGGGGCCACGACTTCCGGCCCGACTATCTGAACCTGTCGATGCTCGGCGAGCGCTGGCCCGACGTGCCCCGCATCGCGCTGACCGCCACCGCCACCCGCGCCACCCACCAGGAGATCGTCCAGCGGCTCGGGCTCCCCGCGGCACGCGACTTCGTCGCCAGCTTCGACCGGCCCAACATCCAGTACCGCATCGTGCCCAAGCGCGACCCCAGGAAGCAGCTGCTGCGCTTCCTCAAAGAGGAGCACGAGGGCGACGCGGGCATCGTCTACTGCCTGTCGCGGAACGCGGTCGAGCGCACCGCCGAGTTCCTGTGCGCCAACGGTGTCGAGGCGGTGCCCTACCACGCGGGGCTGGACGCGGGCACCCGCGCCGCGCACCAGGCCCGTTTCCTGCGCGAGGACGGGCTGGTCGTGGTGGCCACGATCGCCTTCGGCATGGGGATCGACAAGCCCGACGTGCGGTTCGTCGCACATCTGGATCTGCCCAAATCGGTCGAGGGCTACTACCAGGAGACGGGTCGGGCCGGGCGGGACGGACTGCCCTCGCACACCTGGCTCGCCTACGGCCTCCAGGACGTCGTCCAGCAGCGCAAGCTGATCGAGAGCGGTGAGGGCGACCCGGCCTTCCAGCGCCGGGCGCGGTCGCATCTGGACGCGATGCTCTCGCTGTGCGAGACGGTCCGCTGCCGGCGCGGCCAGCTCCTCGCGTACTTCGGCCAGGAGCCGGCCGAGGGCGCCGCCGAGCTCTCCTGCGGCAACTGCGACACCTGCCTGTCCCCGCCCGAGTCGTGGGACGGCACGGTACCCGCGCAGAAGGTGCTCTCCGCCGTCGTCCGGCTCAAGCGGGAGCGCGGCCAGAAGTTCGGCTCCGGCCAGCTCGTGGACATCCTGCTGGGCCGCAGGACGGCCAAGGTCATCCAGTTCGACCACGACGGGCTGTCGGTCTTCGGCATCGGCACCGAGCTGGCCGAGGGTGAGTGGCGCAGCGTCATCCGGCAGTTGATCGCCCAGGGGCTGCTGGAGATCGAGGGCGAGCACGGCACGCTGGTGCTCACCGACGCGAGCGCCACCGTGCTGCGGGCCGAGCGGGAGGTGCGGATGCGCAAGGATCCGGTCCCGGCCCGGTCCCGCGCGGCCGGGTCCGCCGGGAGCCGGTCGGGCGGCGGCTCCTCGGGCAGGGCGGCGGTGGCCGCCGAGCTCCCCGAGGAGGCCGTACCGCTGTTCGAGACCCTCCGCGGCTGGCGGGCCGAGCAGGCGCGGGAGCAGGGCGTCCCCGCCTATGTCGTCTTCCACGACGCGACGCTGCGCGAGATCGCGGTGCGGCGGCCCGGGACCCTGGGCGAGCTGGGTGAGATCACCGGTGTCGGGGAGAAGAAGCTGGCGACGTACGGGGAAGGAGTGCTGGCGGCACTGGCGGGCGTACCCCCGGAGTGAGGGCGCGTGCGGCCGGCCGCCGCGCCCGGCACGGGCACCGGACGCGGCGGGGTGGCTCAGGCGGCGTCGGCGGCGGGCTCCACCCGCCCGCGGACCTCGCCCAGGCCGACGCGGGTGCCTTCCGGGCCGGGGGCCCAGGCGGTGAGCACCACCTCGTCGCCGTCCTCCAGGAAGGCCCGCTTCCCGTCCGGCAGCTCCAGCGGCTCGCGCCCGCCCCAGGTCAGTTCCAGCAGGGAGCCGCGCTGCGCGGGCTCCGGGCCGCTCACGGTGCCGGACGCGTACAGGTCGCCGGTCCGCAGGGAGGCCCCGTTCACCGTCATGTGTGCGAGCTGCTGCGCCGCGGTCCAGTACATGGTGGAGAACGGCGGCTCGGCGATCACATGGCCGTTGAGCCGCACGGTGATCCGCAGATCGAACCCGCCCGGCTCGATGCCGTCGGCCCCGTCGGCCCCGTCGTCGAGGTACGGCAGCAGCGGGGCGTCGCGCCGCGGGGGCGCCACCCGTGCGGCGTCCAGTGCGTCCAGCGGGGTGATCCAGGGCGAGACGGAGGTGGCGAACGACTTGCCCAGGAAGGGGCCCAGCGGTACGTACTCCCATGCCTGCAGGTCCCGTGCGGACCAGTCGTTCAGCAGCGTCACACCGAACACATGGTCGCGGAATCCCGCCATCCCCACCGGGGCGCCCAGCGGGCTCGGGGCGCCGACGACGAAGCCGACCTCCGCTTCGATGTCCAGCCGCCGCGAGGGGCCGAAGACGGGAAGCGGCTCGTTCGGGGGCTTGCGCTGGCCCTGCGGACGTACCACGGGTGTCCCGGAGACGACGACCGTCCCGGCGCGCCCGTGGTAACCGATGGGCAGATGCTTCCAGTTGGGCGTCAGGGCGTCGCCGTCCGGACGGAAGATCCGGCCGACGTTGGTGGCGTGGTGTTCGCTGGCGTAGAAGTCGACGTAGTCGGCGACCTCGAACGGCAGGTGGAGCCGCACCTCGGAGAGCGGCAGCAGATGGCGGGCCGCGGTCTCGCGGTGCGTGTCCTCGGTCAGCCATGCGCGGAGCTGCGTCCGCACCTCCTGCCAACCGGGCCGGCCCAGCGCCAGCAGCGGGTTGAGCGAGGGCGCTCGCAGCACGTCGGCGTGCGCGGAGCCGAACGCGGCGGCCGCGGCGCCCAGGTCGAGCACGTCGTCGCCGAACCGGACGCCGATCCGGCGGTGGCCGGGCCGGTCCGGGGTGCTGAAGAGGCCGTACGGAAGGTTGTCCGGGCCGAAAAGGGCACTGTCACTCATGGGGGTCAGGCTATGTGCCCGGTGCCTGCCCTGGCCCTACCCGATTCCGCGAAAGAACGGCCCGATCGTGCCGGGGTGTCCCGCGCGGGAGGCGGCTGATGCGGGACGCGGTCCCTATCCGGTATATACCGGCATGGCGTGTCAGGAGTGTTCTGCTGGGCGGGCGCCGACCGTGATCGTTATGTGACCGGCTACGCTGCCACGGGAGGGTGCACCTGGCCGACAGTGGCATCCGGCCGGTGCCGCACCATCCGGACCCGTTCGTTCCACGTACGCAGACAGGAGTACCCCTCGTGACCGTCGTCGGGCCCTTCGGGCTGAGCGTGCGGGACCAGGCTGTCGAAGCAGACGTCCTGGCCGGGTTGGCGGCCGTCGATGAGGGCCTCATGGAGGCCACCAAGAGCGACGTCGCCTTCATAACGGAAGCGGCGCAGCACCTGGTGCGGGCCGGTGGCAAGCGCTTCCGGCCACTCCTGGTCATGCTGGGGGCCCAGTTCGGCGATCCGCATGCGCCCGGGGTGGTGCCCGCCGCCGTCGTGGTCGAGCTGACCCACCTCGCCACGCTCTACCACGACGACGTGATGGACGAGGCCGACGTACGGCGCGGGGTGCCCAGCGCCAATGCCAACTGGGACAACTCCGTCGCCGTCCTCACCGGTGACTTCCTCTTCTCCCGCGCCTCGCACATACTGGCCGACCTCGGCCCCGAGGCCGTCCGGGTCCAGGCCCAGGCGTTCGAACGGCTCGTGACCGGCCAGATCATGGAGACCGCGGGCCCCGCCGACGGCCACGACGCCATCGACCACTACCTCGAGGTGATCGCGGGCAAGACCGGCTCGCTGATCGCCGTCGCCGGGCGCTTCGGCGCCATGATGTCCGGTGCCGACGAGCGGACCGTCTCGGTGCTCACCCAGTACGGGGAGCGGGTCGGCGTCGCCTTCCAGCTCGCCGACGACGTCCTCGACATCGCCAGCGACGAGCACGAGTCCGGCAAGACGCCCGGCACCGATCTGCGCGAGGGCATCCCCACGCTGCCGGTGCTGTACCTGCGCGCGCGTGCGGCGAGCCCCGAGGCGACCCGCGAGGACCGCGAACTGTGCGCACTGCTCGACGGGGACCTCGGCGACGACGGGCGGCTGGCCGAGGCGCTGGCCGCGCTGCGCGTCCACCCCGCACTGGAGCAGGCCCGCCGGGCGACCGTCCGGTACGCCGACGAGGCCCGCGAGATGCTCGCCCCGCTGCCCGACAACGCCGCCAAGGCCGCCCTGGCCGGGCTGTGCACGGCCGTGGTGGACCGGGCGGGCTGACCTCACGCGCCGGGCGGACCGCCCGGGCCACCGGTCTGCCCGGCCCCGGAGGACCCCGGCTCCGCGGGCCCCTGACCGTGGGGTTCCGGGCATCGGCCCGCACACGACCCTGAGTCGGAGACGTGCGGCACCAACCCGGAGGCGGAGCACGGTCATCCCGGGGGAGTAGCGGAATGTGCCTCCGACGGCTGACGCGGTGGAGCCCAGGATTTGGTGCCATGGAAGCACCACCCCGCACCGATTCGGGTGAGAATGGCGGCAAGGGGTGGACGAGTGCGACCTATGGAGCCGCCGCCGACACGGAGGTAGGACAGACAGATGGCACAGATCCAACCGAGGAAGCCCCGGCGCCGGGCGGTGCGGTACGGCGTACCGGTAGCCGTCGCCGGAGTCGCCGCCGCGACCGTCGGCCTGGTCCCCGCGCTCGCCAGCACGGGCGACCCCGATCTGCCGAAGATCACGGCGGAGGACCTGGTCGCCAAGGTGGCCGCGTCCGACGTCGACCAGCTGTCCGGCACCGTCCGGGTGAAGACCGATCTCGGCCTGCCCTCGCTGCCCGGTGGCAGCGGCGGGAGCGGCGGCTTCGGCGGCGGAGCGCACGGCTCCGGCGACGGCACGGAGGACAGGACCGAGCAGCCGGACGCCGCTCCCGGGAAAAAGCTGGCCGAGCTGGCCTCGGGGGAGCATCTCCTGCGCTTCGCCGCCGACGGCCCCGACCGGCAGCGCGTCTCGATCATGGAGGACGCCGCCGAGTACAGCCTGGTGCACAGCGGACGGGACCTGTGGGCCTACGACAGCGGCAGCAACGCGGCCTGGCACGCCGAGGCGCCCGAGGGCGCCGGGCCTGCGGGGAAGCACGACGGGCCGGCCGGCCCGGACGCGGTCACCCCGCAGAAGGCCGCGAAGCAGCTGCTGAAGAACCTCGACTCGTCCACGTCCGTGGCCGTCGACGGGACGGCGAAGGTCGCCGGGCGGGACGCCTACCAACTGGTCGTCAAACCCAAGGGGGCGAACGACTCCACCATCGAGTCGGTCCGTATAGCGGTGGACGCGGACAAGGGGCTGCCGCTCAGGTTCACCGTCGATCCGAAGAAGGGCGGCGATCCCGCGATCGACGTGGCCTACACCAAGGTGGACTTCGGGAAGCCGGACGCGAGCAGCTTCACCTTCCGGCCGCCCAAGGACGCCAAGGTCACCGAGGCGAAGCCGCACGGCGACCGGCCGGCTCCGAAGGGTCCCGGCGGACTGTCCGGTCTGGAACTCCTGGGCGGGTCGGCGGGCGACTGGGGCAAGGTCGCCACGTTCGACAGCGGGATGCCCGGTGGGCCGGGCGGCGGGAAGTCCGGCGGCGACGAGCGCGCCGACGAGCTGCTGGACAACTTCACCGACAAGGTGAAGGGCGACTTCGGTACCGGACGGGTCTTCAGCACCCGCCTGGTGAACGCCCTGATGACCGAGGACGGCCAGGTCTACGTCGGTGCCGTCACCAAGGAGGGCCTGGTCAAGGCCGCCGACGAGCACGTGGGCGCCGAGTAGCGGCTCCGAGGTGCCGGCCGCACCGGTGAACCACCGGTGCGGCCGGCATCCGCTGAACCACCGGCGGCACGACGAGGAAGGGCAGGACACGGATGGCCGAGCAGACCGCCGTGGCGCGGGACACCGGTGCGGTGATCGCCACCCAGGGACTCACCAAGCGCTACCGGGGTGGTCAGCTCGCCGTCGACGCGCTCGACCTGTCCGTCCCGCGCGGCAGCGTCTTCGGCTTCCTCGGGCCCAACGGCTCGGGCAAGACCACCACCATCCGGATGCTGCTCGGCCTCATCGAACCCACCGGCGGTGCCGCGCATCTGCTCGGCGAACCGATGCCCGGCTCCGGACGCCGGGTGCTGCCCCGGGTGGGCGCCCTCATCGAGGGGCCCGCGCTCTACGGCTTCCTCTCGGGGCGGGACAATCTGCTGCGGTACGACGCCGCCGACCCCACCGCCGACCCGCGCACCCGCACGTCCCGGGTGGACCGGGCACTGGAACGGGTGGGCCTCTCGGGGGCCGCCGCGAAGAAGGCACGGGCCTACTCGCTGGGCATGAAGCAGCGCCTGGGGCTGGCCGCCGCGCTGCTTCAGCCACGCGAACTGCTCGTCCTGGACGAACCGACCAACGGGCTCGACCCGCAGGGCATGCGGGAGATCCGCTCGCTGGTCCGGGAGCTGGCGGAGGACGGCAGCACGGTCTTCCTCTCCTCCCATCTGCTGGACGAGATCGAACAGGTGTGCACTCACACGGCCGTCATGCACCACGGCCGGCTGGTCACCCAGGGGACCGTCGCGGAGATGTCGGCAGGCGCCCGCGGCCGGCTGACCGTCACCACCCCGGACCCGGGCGAGGCCGCCCGGGTCCTGAAGGAGCACGGGGTGTCCGACCTGAGCACCGCCGGGGAGGAGCTGAGCGGCGATCCGCCGCCGGGCGACCCCGCGGAGCTGAACACCGCCCTCGTCCGGGCCGGAGTACGGGTCCGCGCCTTCGGGGTGCGGCAGGCGTCGCTGGAGGACGTGTTCGTCTCACTCACCGGGGAGGGCTTCGATGTCGCGGGCTGAGCCGGTGTACGACCCGACGGAGGCCGCACGTTCCGCTCCGCGGGTGTCGCCGCTGTGGCTGCTGGGCCTGTTCCGCAGCGAACTGCTGGTCACCTTCCGGCGCTGGCGCACCCTGGCACTGCTGGGCGTGCTGGCGGCGGTCCCGGTGCTGGTCGGGGTGGCGGTGAAGGTCGAGACCAGCGACGGCGGGTCCGTCGGGTCCGGCGGCGGAGAGGGCCCGGCCTTCATCTCCCAGGTGACCAACAACGGGCTGTTCCTGGTCTTCACCTCGCTCGCCGCCACACTGCCGTTCTTCCTGCCGATGGCGGTCGGTGTGGTGGCCGGGGACGCGGTGGCCGGAGAGGCGGGTGCGGGCACCCTCCGCTACCTGCTCGTCGCCCCGGCGGGCCGCACCCGGCTGCTGCTGGCGAAGCTGACCACCGTGGTGGCCTTCTGCCTCGCGGCGACACTGACGGTGGCGGTCGCCGCATTGCTGACCGGGGCGCTGCTCTTCCCCACCGGAGAGGTCACCCTGCTGTCCGGTACGGCGGTCTCCTTCGGGGAGGGGCTGCTGCGCGCGGGCGCCATCGCCGTGCTGGTCGCCGTCAGCCTGCTCGGCCTGGCGGCCCTCGGGCTGTTCGTGTCGTCCCTGACCAACAGCGGCATCGCCGCCATGGCCACCACGGTCGGGCTGCTGATCACGGTGCAGATCCTCAACGCCATCCCGCAGCTGGACGCGTTCCACCCGTATCTGTTCCCGCACTACTGGCTCAGCTTCGCCGACCTGCTGCGGGACCCTGTCTACTGGGACGACATCCTGAAGAACCTGGGCCTCCAGGGCCTCTACACGGCAGTCTTCGCCTCCGCGGCGTGGGCCGCCTTCACCAGCCGCGACGTAACAGCCTGACAGCCCGCTGCGACTCCCTTCGCGGGGGGCGTCTTCGCGGGGGCAGTACCCCTCCGCGGGGTGCGGTGCTTGTGTGGAGGGGTACGCCCCCTGGCGTTTTCGGCTATCCCCTTCGCGGGGTGCGTTGCCTTGTGGGGGCACGCCCCCGTCGTTCCCGGCTGCCGCCGAGCGGTCGTGTCGGGGGGCGGAGCCGCCCCAACGCCCGTCCGGCGAGGACAGAGGGGGCTCGGGGGCGAAGCCCCCGACAACGGCGCCGCACCGAGGCGAACAACGGACGGGGGCACCCAGCGAAGGGGGGAGACGGCGCCCCCGCGAGGGGGCGCCGGACCAGGAGGGGCGAGCGACCCGCAGCGTCAGCGTTCGGCCGCCCCCGCGACGGGCGTACCGCCGGTCGGACCCGCGGCAGCCGCGGCAGCGGCCTCCGCGGCCTCCTCACGAGCCCGCAGCGCAGCAGCCCGCAGTTCGGCGCGCCCCCGCCGGGCGTTGCGCAGTGCGTCCCAGGTGAGGATGGTCAGCGCCACCCACACCAGGCCGAAGCCGGCCCACCGCTCGGGGGGCATCTCCTCGCCGAAGACGGTGAGGCCCAGCAAAAACATGAAGGCGGGGGCCAGATACTGCAGCAGCCCGAGCGTCGAGAGCGGCAGTCGCACCGCCGCGCTGCCGAAGAAGATCAGCGGCAGTGCGGTCGCGACACCGGCGAAGGCCAGCAGCACCGTGGTGCCGAGTCCGCCGGTGGCGAAGGAGGAGTCGCCGCGCGAGCCGAGGTAGAGCAGGAAGCCGAGGGCCGGCAGGAACTGCACGGCGGTCTCCGCGCTGAAGCCGGCCACTCCGTCGAGCTTGACGTGCTTCTTGATCAGCCCGTAGGTGGCGAAGCTGAATGCCAGGCAGAGGGAGAGCCAGGGCAGTTTGCCGTAGGCGACGGTCATCACGACGACGGCCGTGGCACCGACGGCGACGGCGGCCCATTGGGCGAGGCGCAGCCGTTCCCGCAGCAGCAGGACGCCGAAGGCTATGGAGACCAGCGGGTTGATGAAGTAGCCGAGGGAGGATTCGAGCACTTTGTCGGTGCTGACCGCCCAGATGAACAGTCCCCAGTTGAGCGAGATCACGGCGGAGGCCAGCACCACCATTCCCAGCTTCTTGGGCTGGCGCACCAGCGCGGCAACCCAGGACCAGCGGCGCAGCAGGGCCAGGATCAGCAGCGCTGTGGGCAGCGACCAGACCATGCGGTGGGCGAGGACTTCGCCGGCGCCGATGTCGGAGAGCGCGTGCCAGTAGAGGGGCAGCAGGCCCCACATCCCGTACGCCGCGAAGCCGAACAGCAGCCCCGTGCGCTGTGTACTACTCGGTGTCTGCATGACCCTCCCTGCCTTCTGCCCGGATGTGTGGTGCAAGCTCTCCGCAAGGTAACGGGAGCCGACCGTCTTGTCATTCCCGTTCCGAGCTTTGGTCCTGTCGCCGGACTCCGCGGAGCAGGCGCCGCGACACGGGTACGGCGGAACGGCCGTAGTCCGAGTCGGCACGCCACGCAGCGAACGACGCGCAGCGAACGGCACGCAGCGGAAGACGCACAGCGGAAGACGCACAGCGGAAGACGCACAGCGGCCCGGCACCCAGGGAGGGTGCCGGGCCGCCGGGGCGCGCGGGGGTCAGCCCACGACCGTCCAGGTGTCGTTGCCGTGCAGCAGCGCGGACAGGTCGCCCTTGCCGTTCTGTTCGACGGCACGTTCGAGCTGGTCGGCCATCTCCGTGTCGTACACCGGGCGCCGCACGTCGCGCAGCACCCCGATGGGGGTGTGGTGCAGCGTGTCCGGGTCGGCGAGCCGGGAGAGCGCGAACGCCGTGGTCGGCGAGGCGGCGTGGGCGTCGTGCACCAGCACCTCGGCGGTGCCCTCGTCGCGGACGTCCACGATCCGCAGGTCGCCGGTCGCCCGGTCGCGGACCACGCCCTGGGAGCCGAGGCCGTCCTCGGCGGGGGCGCCGAAGCGGATCGGCTCCCCGTGCTCCAGCCGGATCACGGCCTCTCTCGCCTGTTCCTGGTCCTTGAGGACCTCGAAGGCGCCGTCGTTGAAGATGTTGCAGTTCTGGTAGATCTCCACCAGCGACGAGCCCGGGTGGTCGGCCGCCGCTCGCAGCACACCGGTGAGGTGCTTGCGGTCCGAGTCGACCGTGCGGGCCACGAAGGACGCCTCGGCGCCCAGCGCCAGCGAGACCGGGTTGAACGGCGCGTCCAGCGATCCCATGGGCGTGGACTTGGTGATCTTCCCGGCCTCCGAGGTCGGGCTGTACTGCCCCTTCGTCAGACCGTAGATCCGGTTGTTGAACAGCAGGATCTTCAGGTTCACATTGCGCCGCAGCGCGTGGATCAGGTGGTTGCCGCCGATGGAGAGCGCGTCCCCGTCACCGGTCACCACCCAGACGCTCAGGTCGCGCCGCGAGGCCGCCAGGCCGGTGGCGATGGCCGGGGCGCGGCCGTGGATGGAGTGCATCCCGTAGGTGTTCATGTAGTACGGGAAGCGGGAGGAGCAGCCGATACCGGAGACGAAGACGATGTTCTCCTTCGCCACGCCCAGCTCCGGCATGAACCCCTGGACGGCCGCGAGCACCGCGTAGTCGCCGCAGCCGGGGCACCAGCGGACCTCCTGGTCGGACTTGAAGTCCTTCATCGACTGCTTGCCGACCGCCCGCGGCACCAGCGACAGCGCCTCGGACACGGGTGCGGGGGCGCCGTTCTGCTGGGTCCGGGCGGTCTCCGCAGCGGGACCGGGGGACGTCTCAGCCATGTGCGATGGCCTCCTTGAGTGCGGTCGCGAGCTGCTCGGCCTTGAACGGCAGGCCGCGGACCTGCGTGTACGACTGCGCGTCGACCAGGTAGCGGGCGCGGAGCAGGGTGGCGAGCTGGCCGAGGTTCATCTCCGGTACGACGACCTTCTCGTAGTGCCGCAGCACCTCGCCGAGGTTCTCCGGGAACGGGTTGAGGTGGCGCAGATGGGCCTGCGCGATCTCGACCCCGGCGTTGCGGACGCGGCGTACGGCGGCCGTGATCGGGCCGTAGGTCGAGCCCCAGCCGAGCACCAGCAGCGAGGCGTTCCCGCCCGGGTCGCTGACCTCCAGGTCCGGCACCTCGACGCCGTCCACCTTGGCCTGCCGGGTGCGGACCATGAAGTCGTGGTTGGCCGGGTCGTAGGAGATGTTGCCGGTGCCGTCCTGCTTCTCGATGCCGCCGATGCGGTGCTCCAGCCCGGGTGTGCCGGGCACGGCCCACGGGCGGGCGAGGGTGTGCGGGTCGCGCTTGTAGGGCCAGAAGACCTCGGTGCCGTCGTCCAGCTCGTGGTTGGGCCCGGTGGCGAACAGGGTGCGCAGGTCGGGCAGCTCGTCCACCTCGGGGATCCGCCACGGCTCGGAGCCGTTGGCCAGATAGCCGTCCGAGAGCAGGAACACCGGGGTCCGGTAGGTGAGTGCGATCCGCGCCGCGTCCAGGGCCGCGGTGAAGCAGTCGGCCGGCGTGGCCGGGGCCACGATCGGCACCGGCGCCTCACCGTTGCGCCCGTACATGGCCTGTAGCAGGTCGGCCTGTTCGGTCTTGGTCGGCAGGCCGGTGGAGGGGCCGCCGCGCTGGATGTCGACGACCAGCAGCGGCAGCTCCAGTGAGACGGCCAGGCCGATGGTCTCCGACTTCAGCGCCACACCGGGCCCCGAGGTGGTGGTGACGGCGAGCGAACCGCCGAAGGCCGCGCCGAGCGCGGCGCCGATTCCCGCGATCTCGTCCTCGGCCTGGAAGGAGCGCACGCCGAAGTTCTTGTGCTTGCTCAGCTCGTGCAGCACGTCGGAGGCCGGGGTGATCGGGTAGGAGCCGAGGAAGAGCGGCAGGTCCGCCTGCTGGGACGCGGCGATCAGCCCGTAGGACAGCGCCAGATTGCCGGAGATGTTCCGGTACGTCCCGGCGGGGAAGGCGCCGGAGGCGGGAGCGACCTCGTAGGAGACGGCGAAGTCCTCCGTCGTCTCGCCGAAGTTCCACCCGGAGCGGAAGGCCGAGATGTTCGCCTCGGCCACCGTCGGCTTCTTGGCGAACTTCGTCCGCAGGAACGCCTCGGTCTGCTCGGTCGGCCGGTTGTACATCCACGACAGCAGGCCCAGCGCGAACATGTTCTTGGACCGCCCGGCCTCCTTGCGGCCCAGCTCGTAGTCCTTGAGCGCCTCGACCGTCAGCGTCGTCAGCGGCACGGGGTGGACGCTGTAGCCGTCCAGCGAGCCGTCCTCCAGCGGGCTGGCGTCGTAGCCGACCTTCGCCATGGCGCGCTTGGTGAACTCGTCCGTGTTCACGATGATCTCGGCGCCGCGCGGCACGTCGGCGATGTTCGCCTTGAGCGCGGCGGGGTTCATCGCCACCAGCACGTCCGGGGCGTCGCCCGGCGTCAGGATGTCGTGGTCGGCGAAGTGCAGCTGGAAGCTGGAGACGCCCGGCAGGGTGCCCGCGGGGGCGCGGATCTCGGCCGGGAAGTTCGGCAGCGTCGACAGGTCGTTGCCGAACGAGGCCGTCTCGGATGTGAAGCGGTCTCCGGTGAGCTGCATGCCGTCGCCGGAGTCTCCCGCGAACCGGATGATCACCCGGTCCAGGCGCCGGACCTCTTTGTCCCGTCCGCTGTCCCGGCCCCCCTCGGGGTCGGACTGTGGCCCGGCTGGGCTGCTGACCTGACTGGTCACGGTGGATCGGACCTCCCTCAAGGCGGCGGCTCGCCTGCCATCGTACGTTGCTAAGGGTTGCCTTCCCGTGGCTGTTCCCATCGTGGACAGATTTTTTGAGACATCTGGCTGCGCTGCTGCCGCCACGGAGTACGCCGTGCCGCCAGACTCCGCCTCCCTGCTGGAGTGCTCCTCGAACGGGCGGCGGGCCGCACCCCGCCCCGACGTGACGCGGATCACCATCGGAAAGAGCGAACGCTGCGGGGCGGAGCCGGGGAGGCCACCGGGCACGGGTGCCGGAGACGGCGCCGGAGACGGCGTCGGAGCGCCACCGGAGGCGGCGGCTCCGGATCCGGGCCGGCGGGGCCGGGCGGCGTCGGCCGGGCCCCGCGGGAGAGGCCCGCGAGTGTGACGCGGCCGTCCTCGGCGACTCCCGTAGGGCCTACACTCCGTGCGTACAGATCCTCGAACGTACACACCGACACTCAGGACGGGGCAGGCGTGCCGGACTACTTCCACGGCTACACGGTCGTCGGGCTGGTAGCCGTCGTCGGCGTGCTCTTCGTCGGCGCGGCATTCGCCGCCGGACGGCTGCTGCGGCCGGTGGTCCCCACCCCCGAGAAGATGCTGACCTACGAGTGCGGTGTCGACCCCGTCGGCGAGGGCTGGGCGCACACCCAGGTCCGCTACTACGTGTACGCCTTCCTCTACGTCGTCTTCGCCGTCGACTCCGTCTTCCTGTTCCCCTGGTCGACGGTGTTCGCAGCGCCCGGCTACGGCGCCACCACGCTCGCGGAGATGTTCGTCTTCCTCGGCTTCCTGGCCGTCGGCCTGCTCTACGCGTACAAGAAGGGCGTCCTGGAATGGACGTAACGAACACCCCGACCTCCGCCCCGGCACCGGCTTCCGCCGCGGTGCCGCGCGCCGAGGGGCGGTCCCAGCTCGGGCTGCTCTCCCGGCTGGCACCCGAACCGATGAAGGTGGTCCTCAACTGGGGCCGCCGCTACAGCCTCTGGGTCTTCAACTTCGGGCTGGCCTGCTGCGCCATCGAGTTCATCGCCGCCTCCATGGCACGCCACGACTTCATCCGGCTCGGTGTCATCCCCTTCGCCCCCGGCCCCCGGCAGGCCGACCTGATGGTCGTCTCCGGCACGGTCACCGACAAGATGGCACCCGCGGTCAAGCGCCTCTACGAGCAGATGCCGGAACCCAAGTACGTCATCTCCTTCGGCGCGTGCTCCAACTGCGGCGGCCCCTACTGGGACTCCTACGCGGTCACCAAGGGCGTCGACCAGATCATCCCCGTCGACGTCTACGTGCCCGGCTGCCCGCCCCGGCCCGAGGCGCTGCTCCAGGGCGTGCTCAAGCTCCAGGAGAAGATCGCCGCCGAGTCCACCGCCGACCGCTACGCGGGACGCGACGCGGCCGCGGCCTCCGCCGGCGCGCTCACCAGCGGCCTGGTCGCCCCGCCCGCGGCGTCCGCCGGGCCGCAGGCGGACCCGGGCGGCGACCCGGAGGAGGACGGACGGTGACCGAGCCGCCCCAGCACCCCGGCTGGCTGCCGCGGTCGGCCGAGGAGCTCCTCGGCGCGGGCGCGACGGCCGAGGACGCCTACGGGCTGCTCACCGCCGACGTACCGGCCGACGCCTGGATCGCCGCGCTGACCGCGGCCCGCGACGAACTCGGCTGCACCTACTTCGACTGGCTCAGCGCCGTCGACGAGCCCGGCACCGGCATCCGGGTGTGCGCGCACCTGGTGGCGCTGCCCGCGGCGGGCCGCGGCGTCCGCCGCCTGGTCCTGCGCACGACGCTGCCCCACCAGGCGCCCGCGCTGCCCACCGCCACCGGGGTCTACGCCGGTGCGGCCTGGCACGAGCGGGAGACCCACGAGATGTTCGGCATCGACTTCCCCGGCCATCCGCACCTCGTGCCGCTGCTGCTGCCCGACTCCTTCGAGGGGCACCCGCTGCGCAAGGACTTCGTCCTCGCGGCCCGGGTCGCCAAGGCCTGGCCCGGCGCGAAGGAGCCCGGCGAGTCCGGGCACGGCGGACCCAAGCGCCGCCAGATGCTCCCCCCGGGCGTCCCCGACCCCAACGAGTGGGGACCGCTCAAGGGCCAGCTCCCCCCGGCCCCCACCCGCGAACGCACCCGCCGCGCCGCGGGCGACACCCCGCGCCGCACTCGCAGCGCCCGCGCCGGTTCGGCCTCCCAGCAGGACACGGAGGCGGCACCGGATTCCTCGCGCGGCCCGCGGCGCACCCGCAGCGCGAGTGCCGGCTCGGCGTCGCAGCGCGCGGCGGAGCCGGAGACGCCCGCGGCGGCGGAACCGGGGAAGCCCGCGGCGGAGCAGCCGGAGCAGCCGGAGCGGCCGGAGCAGCCGGAGCGGCCGGAGCGGCCGGAGCAGCCGGAGCAGTCTGCGGAGGAGCGGGAGCGCCCGGCGAAGCGTCCCGGAGCCGCGGACCGCGCCGAGAGCGCCGCTCCCGCCCCACCGCGTTCCACCGACGCCCCCTGGCACCAGCCCGCCCCCTCCGGCGGCGACGGGACGGCACCCTCCGGCAGCCCCGACGCCGCCCAGGACCCGGCAGCGGACCCCGGCCCGGATCCGGCACCGGGCACCGAAGGCGACCCGGCACCGGGTTCCGAAGGCGACCCGGCACCGGGTTCCGAAGGCGACCCGGCACCGGGCACCGGAGGCGACCCGGCACCGGGCACCGGAGGCGACCCGGCACCGGGCACCGGAGGCGACCCGGCACCGGGTTCCGAAGGCGGCCAGGCCTCCCGCGACGAACGCGATCCGGCTTCCCGCACCGGCGGGGACCAGGGGCCGGACACCGACCGGGTCCGTCGGGAGCGCGACCCCGAACGGGACCCCGAACGGGACCCCGAACGGGACCGTCACGAGGGGGACGGAGCCTGATGGACGCCGTCGACGTCGCGGTGCGGCTGCTGGCCGTGCTGCTCTCCTTCCTCGTGCTGCCGCTGCTGGTCGGGCAGACCGAGCACAAGGTCATGGCCCATATGCAGGGGCGGGTCGGCCCGATGCACGCGGGCGGCTTCCACGGCTGGGCCCAGCTGGTCGCCGACGGGGTGAAGTTCGCGCAGAAGGAGGACATCGTCCCCGAGGGCGCCGACCGGCGGATCTTCCAGCTCGCTCCGGCCCTCGCCCTGATCCCGTATCTGCTCGTCCTCGTCGCGATCCCGGTGGCACCCGACGGCGGTGTGGTACAGGTCCTGGACGCCGGGATCTTCTTCGTGCTGGCCGTGATGGGCGTCGGCATCCTCGGCTCGCTGATGGGCGGCTGGGCGTCGGCCAACAAGTTCTCGCTGCTGGGCGGGTTGCGGACCGCGGCCCAGCTGCTGGCCTACGAGCTGCCGATGCTGCTGGCCGCCGCGTCCGTCACCATGGCGGCCGGCACCCTCTCGCTGCCCGGGATCCTCGGGGTGTGGGAGTGGTGGTGGCTGCCGTGGCAGGCGGTGGGGGCGGTGGTCTTCTTCACCGCGGGCCTCGCCGAGCTCCAGCGCCCGCCGTTCGACGCGCCGATCGCCGACTCGGAGATCATCTTCGGCGCGTACACCGAGTACACCGGGCTGCGGTTCGCGCTCTTCCTGCTCGCCGAGTACGCGGGCATCGTCGTCCTCTCCGCGCTGACCGCCGTGCTCTTCCTCGGCGGCTGGCACGGTCCCTTCGCGGACGGCCTGGGCTGGCTGTGGATGCTGCTCAAGACCGGCGTCCTCGCCTTCGGGGTGATCTGGCTGCGGGTCAGCTACCCCCGGCTGCGCGAGGACCAGATCCAGCGGCTGGCCTGGACGGCCCTCGTCCCGCTCGCCCTCTTCCAGATCGCCCTCACGGGTGTCGTCAAGGTGGTGATGTAGCCGTGTCCCACGCCTCTTCCGCGGGCACGCCCGCCGAGCGGCCCGGCGCGCGGCGCGGAGTGTTCGGCTCCGGGCTGGCCAAGGGCCTGGCCGTCACGCTCCGGACCATGACCCGGCGCTCGGTCACCGAGCACTACCCGGACACCCAGCCCGAACTGCCGCCCCGCAGCCGCGGGGTCATCGGCCTGTTCGAGGAGAACTGCACCGTCTGCATGCTCTGCGCCCGCGAGTGCCCGGACTGGTGCATCTACATCGACTCGCACAAGGAGACGGTGCCTCCCGCCGCGCCGGGCGGCCGGGAGCGCAGCCGCAATGTCCTGGACCGGTTCGCCATCGACTTCGCCCTGTGCATGTACTGCGGTATCTGCATCGAGGTGTGCCCCTTCGACGCGCTGTTCTGGTCGCCGGAGTTCGAGTACGCGGAGACCGACATCCGTGAGCTGACCCACGAACGGGACACCCTCCGCGAGTGGATGTGGACCGTGCCCGAGCCGCCGCCGCTGGACGAGAGCGCGGAGGAGGCCAAGGAGGTGGCCGCCGCCCGCAAGGCCGCCGAGAAGGCCACGCAGGTGGCCGAGGCCGACATGCTCGCCGCGCACCGCGAACACCCCGCCGAGGAGACCGCCGCACCTGCCGGGCAGCCGCCCCCGACCCCGGACCCGGAGGCGACGGACCGGACCCCGAAGGACCAGGACACGCGGGGCGGTGCCGAGTGAACGCTCTCGCGCGAAGCGCCGCCACGCACGTGGCCGCCGACCACCACGGCTTTCTCTCCCCCTCCGGGGTGGAGATCGTCTTCGTGCTCGTCGGGCTCGTCACCCTCGGCGCGGCCCTGGCCACCGTGACCACCGAACAGCTGGTGCACGCCGCGCTGTGGCTGGTCGTCGCGCTCGGCGGGGTCGCCGTCGAATACCTCCTGCTGACCGCCGAGTTCATCGCCTGGGTGCAGGTGCTGATCTACGTCGGCTCCGTCGTCGTCCTTCTCCTCTTCGGACTCATGCTGACCAGGGCCCCCATCGGGCGCTCACCCGACGCGGACTCCGGCAACCGGTGGGTGGCGCTCGCCGTCTCCCTCGCGGCGGCGGCCACCCTGGTGACCGTCGTCGTCGACGCCTTCCGCGCCACCTGGATCGACCTGGCGGACCCCGCGGGTCCCGGCAGCGGCTCCTCCGAGGTCACCGGCACCGCCCTCTTCCGGCACTGGGTGCTGCCCTTCGAGGCGCTCTCGGTGCTCCTGCTCGCCGCGCTCGTCGGCGCCGTCGTCCTCTCCCGCCGCGACGGCGACCGCGACCTCCCTCCCGGGCGCACCAGGGCCGGTGAGCGCTGATGCACCTCGCCTATCCCGCGGTACTCGCCGTCCTCCTCTTCTGCGTCGGCCTCTACGGCGTCCTCGCACGCCGGAACGCCATCCTCGTCCTGATGGCCGTCGAACTGATGCTCAACGCCGTCAACATCAACCTCGTCGCCTTCGACGTCTGGCTCCGCGACACCCTGCACGCGGGCCAGGCACTCACCCTCTTCACCATCGCGATCGCCGCGGCCGAGATCGGCATCGGGCTGGCGATCGTCCTGCTCGTCCACCGCAACCGCGGCAGCTCCGACATCGACGGACTCCGGGACCTCCGCGAGAGCGACGGCCCGGCAGCGGGCGGCGGCGGTCCACGCGAGGAGAAGAGTCCGGCACCCGCCACCGACAACGACGCCGAGAGCGGCTCCGACCGGCAGGTCCAGAGCCCCGCCGCAGGGAGGCGGCACGCGTGAGCACCACGACACTCGCAGCGCTGGTCCCCGTCCTCCCGGCGCTCGGTGCGCTCGCCGGGCTGCTCCTCGGCCGCCGCGCCCCCGGCTTCGTCCGCCCGCTCGCGGTCCTGCCCACCCTCGCCGCCGCGGTCCTCGCCGTCGTCGTCGCGGCCCGCCAGGGAGGCGGCCCGGCGCTGCGTGCGGCCACCGAACTCGCACCCACCGGCAACGACGCGCTCCCCCTCCAGCTGGCGCTCAACCTCGACGGCTTCGCGGTCCTGGTCGCCGTCCTCGTCGGAGCCGTCGCCACCTGCGTGCAGCTCTACTCCTCCGGCTACCTGCGCGACGACCCGCGCTACGCCTCCTATGCCGCGCTGGTCTCGCTCTTCACGGCCGCGATGTTCCTCGTGGTCTACAGCGACGACCTGATCGTGCTGCTCGTCGGCTGGGAGGTCATGGGCATCTGCTCCTACTTCCTGGTCGGGCACTACTGGGAGACCCCGGCGGCGCGTGCCGCCTCCCTCAAGGCGTTCCTGGTCACCAAGCTGGGCGATGTGCCGTTCCTGATCGGCATCCTGGCGCTGGCCTCGGAGGCCGGCAGCTTCCGCATCAGCACCGTCGTCACCCGCCTCACCTCCAGCCTCTCCGGGTACGAGCTGACCCACCCCACGGTGATCGCCCTGCTGCTGCTCGCCGGGGTCGCGGGGAAGTCGGCGCTGCTGCCGCTGCACTCCTGGCTGCCGGACGCGATGGCGGGCCCCACCCCCGTCTCCGCGCTGATCCACGCCGCCACCATGGTCGCGGCGGGCGTCTACTTCGTGGCCCGGCTGCTGCCCGTCTTCACCGCCTCCGCCGCCGCACTGCTCGTCCTCGCGGTGCTGGCGGCGCTCACCATGACCGGCTCGGCACTCGCCGCACTCGCGCAGGACGACATCAAACGCGTCCTCGCCTACTCGACCATCAGCCAGCTCGCCTACATGGCCGGCGCACTGGCCGTCGCCGACCGCGGCGCGGCCGTCTTCCACCTGCTGGTGCACGGCGCGTTCAAGGCGCTGCTGTTCCTGGCCGCCGGGGTGGTCATCCACGCGGCCGGCACCAACTCGCTGACGGTGATGGCCCGCACGGGCGGGATCGCCCGGCGCGTCCCCGACGCCTACTGGACGATGACCATCGCCCTGCTGGCCCTCGCCGCGATCCCGCCGTTCTCCGGGTTCTTCTCCAAGGAAGCCGTGCTGGCGGCGGCCGAGCACGCCGCCTTCGGCGATGCGCATCCCCCGTTCGCCGGGGCGCACGCGGTGCCCGCGGGCGCCGGCTGGATCGTCCTGGCCGCCGGACTGGTCACCGCGCTGCTGACCGCCGCCTACGCGGCTCGGCTGTGGCTGCTCGCCTTCCGGGGCGGCCCCGCCGTCGCGCCGCTCGCCGTCACCGGCGAGAAGGTCGCCGAACACGTACCCGAAGAGGTGCCGCAGCAGGCGCCCGAGACGGAACTCGCCACCCCCGGCCCCGTGCACCGGCACCCCGGCCACGACGAGCACCGCCCCGCCCCGGCCGTCATGAACCTCGTCCTGTGGACGCTCGCGCTGCCCACCCTCGCCCTGGGCATCGCCTTCCCCGTACTGCCCCGCTGGTTCGACGGCGCCTCCCTCACCCCCACGCCGGCCACCTCCGTGCTCGCCACCGGCGTCGCCCTGGTCGGCGGCCTGCTCACCTACGCCACCTGGCGGCACAGCAGCGCGCTCGCCGCCCTCCACCCCGAACACGACGCCGACCCCGGCGTGCTGCTGCTGGGGCCGCTGCACCGGCACGCGGCGGCCGGATTCCATCTGGACGCGCTCTACCGCGCCGTGGTCGTACGCCCCGTCCAGGGCGCGGCCGGGCTGGTGCGCTTCCTGGACAGCGCGGTCGTCGACACCTACGTGGCAGCCGCCGGACGCACCCCGCGCCTGCTGGGCGCCGCCGTCCGGCGGGCCCAGACGGGCAACGTGCAGACCTACCTCGGCGCGCTGCTGACGGGCTCCCTGGCGCTCGCCGTCATCGCCGTGGTGGCCATGACCGGAAACGGAGGGGCGTGACGTGATCCCGCTCGACGACACTGTCCTGCAGGCGCTCCTGATCGCCGTCGTCGCCCTGCCGCTGCTCGGAGCGGCCGCCGCGCTGCTGCCCGCACCGCCCGGCCTGCGCGGCCGCAGCCCCGAGCAGGCCGTGCTGCGGCACGGGGTGACCGTCACCGGCGCCGTACTCGTCCTCGCGGTCCTGCTGGCCCTCGGCTTCGACCACGACCGCCCCGGCACCATGCAGGCCGAGACGAACGCCGACTGGATCCCCGCACTGGGGGTCCGGCTGCACCTGGGGACCGACGGCGTCTCGCTGCCGCTGCTCGTCCTCACCGCGCTGCTGTCGTTCCTGTGCGCGCTGCACTGCTACGCGAAGCGGCCGCCGGGGCCCGGACCCAAGGGCCTGGTCGCGCTGCTGCTCCTGCTGGAGTGCGGCACCCTCGCCACCTTCGCGGTGCTCGACCTGGTGCTGTTCTTCCTGGCGTTCGAGACGGTGCTCGTCCCGATGTACTTCCTGATCGCCCGGTGGGGCGGCGCCGGCCGGGGACCGGCGGCGTGGAAGTTCGTGCTCTACACGCTGCTCGGCTCCGTCGTGCTGCTGCTCGGACTGCTGGTGCTCGGCCTGAACGCCGGAACGTTCGACATGGTGCGGCTCGCCCAGGCGCACGGCTCCGGCCTCGGCCACACCACCCAGGCGGTCGCGGCCCTGGCCATCGGCGTCGGACTCGCGGTCAAAGCGCCCATGTGGCCGCTGCACAGCTGGCTCCCGGACGCCCACACGGCGGCACCCACGGTGGGCTCCGTGCTGCTGGCCGGAGTGCTGCTGAAGATGGGCACCTACGGGTTCGTGCGGATCCTGCTGCCCGGCGTCCCCGAAGGCGCGCACACCTTCGCGCCCTATCTGGCGGCGTTCGCCGTCGCGGGCATCCTCTACGGCTCGCTCGTCTGCCTCGCCCTCGCGCGCCGGGGCGCCAAGGGCGACCTCAAGCGGCTGATCGCCTACTCCTCGGTGGGCCACATGGGCTTCGTCCTGCTGGGCATCGCCACGCTCACCCGCACCGGGGTCAACGGCGCGCTGTACGCGAACCTCGCCCACGGCCTGATCACCGGGCTGCTGTTCTTCCTCGTCGGCGCGGTCAAGGACCGCACCGGCACCGGCGACCTCGACGCCCTGGCCGGAACCACCGGCGGCGCCCTCTACGGCCGGGCGCCGCGGCTCGGCGGGCTGCTCGCCTTCGGCGCGGTGGCCTCCCTGGGACTGCCCGGACTGGCCGGGTTCTGGGGAGAGCTGCTGGCCCTGCTGGGCGCCTACCATCCGGCGCCCGGACTGAGCCGGTCCGCCTTCCTGGTCTTCCTCGCCCTCGGCGCCCTGGGCACCCTGCTGACCGCCGGGTATCTGCTCCAGGTCGTCCGCCGGGTCTGCATGGGCGACCCGGCCGAGGTCCGGCCCGAAGCGCTCGCCACGGTGCCGGACATGCGCGCCCACGAGTTCGCCGCCTGGACCCCGCTGGTCGTCCTGACCCTCGTCGCCGGACTGTGGCCCGGAGCCCTCCTGGGCCTGATGGAGCCGGCCGTACAGAACCTCCTGCCAGGAGTGGCCCGATGACCGCGCTCCCGATGACAGCGCTCACCGCCGGACAGGCCGCGCCCGGCCTCACCCGGACGGCGCCGCGCGCCGACCTCGCCCAGGGCACCGGCCTCGTGCAGAGCATCGACTGGGCCGCCGTCGCGCCACCCGCCCTCGTCGCCGTGGCCGCGCTGGTCGTGCTCGTGGCCGAACTCTTCCTGGCCGAACGGCACAAGGGGCTGCTCGGCGTGGTGTCCGCCGCCGCGCTCGCCCTCGCCGGGCTGGCCCTCGTCCCGCTCGTCGGCGAGGACCGCGCCACCTTCTGCCTCACCTCCGGCACGCGCGCGTGCAGCTACGTCGCCGACACCTTCACCCTCACCGTCCAGCTCCTCGTCCTGGGCGGCGCCCTCGTCACCGCGCTGCTGTCCATGACCGCGGTCCGCCGGGAGCGGCTGCCCGCGGGGGAGTTCTGGTTCCTGCTGCTCTCCTCCGCCGCCGGTGCCGCCCTGCTGCCCGCCGCGCGCGACTTGGCGACGCTCGTCGTCGCCCTGGAGGTCGCCTCGCTCCCGGCCTTCGCGCTGGTCGGCCTGCGGCGCGGCGAGCGGCTCTCGTCCGAGGCCGCGCTGAAGTTCTTCCTCTCCTCCGTGGTCGCCACCGCCGTGATGCTGCTGGGCGTCAGCTTCGTCTACGCCGCCACCGGCAGCATGCATCTGAGCACCGTCGCCGAGGCGCTGCCCGGGACCGACAGCCGGCTGAGCACCCTCGCGGCCACCGGCGTGGCGCTGACCATGGTCGGCTTCGCCTTCAAGACCGCCGCGGCACCCTTCCACTTCTGGGTCCCCGACACCTATGTGGGCGCCCCGGTGCCGGTGGCCGCCTATCTGTCGGTCATCGGCAAGGCCGCGGGCTTCTCCGGACTGATCCTGGTCGCCGTGCGGGCCTTCCCCTCGTACGCGGATGCCTGGGGGCCCGCGCTCGCCGTACTCGCCGCGCTGACCATGAGCGTCGGCAACCTGGGCGCGCTGCGGCAGCGCACCGACCGGGCGCACGGTGCCGTCCGGCTCCTCGCCTGGTCCTCGGTCGGACAGGCGGGCTATCTGCTGGTCCCCATCGCCGCCGCCGGGTACGCGGACGAGCCGGACCGGGCGGTCGGCACCACGCTCGCCTACGCCCTGATGTACGCCGTCGTGAACCTGGGCGCCTTCGCCGTCGTCGCCGCGGTCCGGCCCTCCGGTGCGGACGGCCGCCTCGACGACTTCCGCGGCCTGGTCCACACCCGCCCGGTCGCCGCCGCGGCCCTCGCGTTCTTCCTGCTGTGCCTGGCCGGACTGCCGCCGGGCGTCGTCGGCCTGTTCGCCAAGGTCGCCGTCTTCCAGTCCGCCGTGGACGCGGGGCTGGGCTGGCTCGCCGTCGTCATGGCGCTCAACGTCGTGGTCGCGCTCGTCTACTACCTGACCTGGACCGCGCTGCTCTTCCGCCCCGCCGCGGACCAGCAGCGGACGGCTGAGCCCCGCCCGGCCCTCCCGCGGCTCTCCGCCCCGCTCACCGCGACCCTCGCGCTGACCGGGGCGCTCGCGCTGGCCACCTCCGGCGCGCCGCAGCTCGTGCTCCGGTTCACCACCGCCGCGCTCTTCTGACCGCGCGCGGCGCGGTGCGCCGGGACGCGCCGGCCCGGCGGAAACGTTCGGGCGGAACGCCGACGGGAGGACCCGGAGGGAACTGAGAACGCCCGCTCTCCGTTGACGCAAAAGGGAGGGTCCACTGGACGGGGTTGCTGAGGGCGGAAGGTCTGCCCGGGTCAGGGCTCCGCAGCACCATCTGGAGGGCGTACCGTGCACCGCCGGCACAACGGGCTGAGGACAGCCCTGCTCCTGGGAGGGCTGTCCGCTCTCATCGTCGTCATCGGGAGCTTCTTCGGCACCACGGGCCTGGTCGTCGCACTGCTGGTCGCGCTGGGCACCAACGCCTACGCCTACTGGAACAGCGACAAGCTCGCACTGCGCGCCATGCGCGCCCGCCCGGTCAGCGAGTTCGAGGCGCCGCAGCTCTACCGCATGGTCCGGGAGCTGTCCACAGCCGCCCGCCAGCCCATGCCGCGGCTCTACCTCTCGCCCACCCAGGCACCCAACGCCTTCGCCACCGGACGCAACCCGCGCAACGCCGCGGTGTGCTGCACCGACGGCATCCTGCGGCTGCTGGACGAACGCGAGCTGCGCGGAGTTCTGGGCCACGAGCTGAGCCACGTCCACAACCGGGACATCCTCATCTCCTCCGTCGCGGGCGCTCTCGCCTCGGTGGTGCTCTTCCTCGTCAACTTCGCCTGGCTGATCCCGGTGGGGCGCGCCGACGACGACGAGGGGCCCGGTCTGGTCGGGATGCTGCTGATCATGCTGCTGGGCCCGCTCGCGGCCTCCCTCATCCAGTTGGCCGTCTCCCGCTCCCGCGAGTACGAGGCGGACGCCTCCGGGGCGCAGCTCACCGGGGACCCCCTGGCGCTCGCTTCGGCCCTGCGCAAGCTGGAGGCCGGCACGGCCCAGCTGCCGCTGCCGCCCGAGCCGCGGCTGGAGACGGCGAGCCACCTGATGATCGCCAACCCGTTCCGCCGCGGCGAGGGCGGTATGACGAAACTTTTCTCCACCCATCCTCCGATGGCGGAACGTGTCGCCCGGCTGGAGAAGATGGCAGGCTGGCCCGGGTGAAGACCCTCCTCAATCTCATCTGGCTGATCTTCTCCGGCTTGTGGATGGCCCTGGGCTACGTCCTGGCCGGACTCATCTGCTGTGTGCTCATCATCACGGTGCCCTGGGGCCTGGCCTGCTTCCGCATCGCCGCCTACGCCCTGTGGCCGTTCGGCAGAACCGTCGTACAGCGCCCCGGAGCCGGCGCCGCGTCCGGTGCCGGGAACATCGTCTGGCTCGTCTTCGCGGGCATCTGGCTCACCCTCGGCCACATCACGCTGGGAGTGGGCCTGTGCCTCACCCTCATCGGCATCCCCTTCGGACTGGCGCACTTCAAGATGGTCCCGATCTCGCTGATGCCGCTGGGCCGCGAGATCGTCTCCACCGGCGCCCCGGCGGCCTACCCGGGATACCGCTGGTGAACGCCGGCCCGCCCGCGCCGCGGGCGGGCCGGCCCCCTCGACCCGACGGCGCCGATCCCCGGAGTCCGCGGCGGGGCAGCGCTGTTCCGCCGGGAGCCCCAAGAAGCCGGCCCCCGGACACGCGTCGGCCCGCCCGGTCCCGCCGCACGGCGGGACCGGGCGGGCCGGAACGGCACACCGACGTCAGCGGAAGTTGACGTACTGGAGGGCGAAGTCGAAGTCCTTGCCCTTCAGCAGGCCGATGACCTCCTGCAGGCTGTCCCGGCTCTTCGAGGTCACCCGCAGCTCGTCGCCCTGCACCTGGGCCTTCACGCCCTTGGGCCCCTCGTCCCGGATCACCTTCGCGACCTTCTTCGCGTTGTCCTGCGAGATGCCTTCCTGGAGCGACGCGGAGATGCGGTACTCCTTGCCCGACGCCTGCGGCTCCCCGGCGTCCAGCGCCTTCAGCGAGATACCGCGCTTGACCAGCTTGGACTGGAAGATGTCGAGCACGGCCTTGACCCGCTCCTCCGAGTTCGCCCGCATCTCGATCCGCTCGCCCGACCACGCGAGGGACGCGTCCACACCCTTGAAGTCGTAGCGCTGGGAGATCTCCTTCGCGGCCTGGTTCAGCGCGTTGTCGACCTCCTGCCGCTCGACCTTCGAGACGATGTCGAAACTGGAGTCGGCCATGGTGAGTTGGCTCCTCGTACATAGATCCGGCAGAGAACGACCCCGGAGGGCCGTGCGCAAAGCCTAGCCACCCGCGACCGCGCTCCGGCCGCTGCCGCGGAGGGCGTCGCGACGAAGCACTCGGCCCGCCCCGAGGCCCCGCCCGGCGGCCCGCGCGACGGCCCCGCGCGGCTGATCAACCAGGTGGCGAACCACCCCGGTGCATCGGGTATGGTTTACACCGTTGCCACGGCGCACCGCCCCAGGCGGAGTGCCCGGCAGCAATCCCTGGCGGTGTGCCCGAGCGGCCAAAGGGAGCAGACTGTAAATCTGCCGGCTCAGCCTTCCTAGGTTCGAATCCTAGCGCCGCCACATTGGGGAAAGCCCCTCCGAACTGCGAGAGCAGCGTCGGAGGGGCTTTTTCGTGCGCGAACACCCCGATTCGGATCAGGGGTGGAAAGGGCGGTTCGTCGCCCCCTGTCCCGCCCGGTCTACCGGGGTTGATCAGCGAGCTTTCCCCCAGGTGTCCCCCTTCAGGCCGCACTCCGGCACGGTCAGGGAGAGGGCTCGTCGGTGACGAGGGTGGCGTGGGCCGCAATGATCTTCCAGCTCGTCCGGTCACGGGTCCAGGTCCGGGTATAGCGCAGCCGGGCGCGTACGGACTGCCCCTCGAAGGAGCCCTCCAGCGTGCCGAGGAACCAGGTGACACCGGTGTGCGCGGTGGCCAGCACCTGGAGTTCCTCCTCTTCGAGACGTTTCAGCAGCTGGCGGCCGGATGCGTGCGCGCGCAGGTCGTCCTGCTTGGTGTGGAGGCTTCCGTCCGGTCCGGTGAACCGTCCCCTGTCGTCGATCAGCTCGGCCAGTGCATCGACATCGGAGGCGAGTTGGGCGGCCTGGAGGCGGCGTTCGGCCGCCCGGAGGCTTTCGGCGTGCTCGTCGTTCGGCATCCGACCACTGTGGCGGCCGGATGGCCCACGCATCCTCCGTTGCGCTGTCGGCGTATCCGACGCAGGTGAGAGGGGGTGTCGTGGCCACCTGCCATCCGGTCCGTGACGAGTCCGGCGCGGCCGGAGGCGGGGGAGACGCACGTCACGTTCCCGCCGTGTCACATCGTGCGGGGGCCCACCCGTCGGTACGGGTGCAGTCATCGACAACGGCAAGCAGGGAGTGCACCGTGGAAGCTCGTCTGAACCTTTTCGAGAGCCCGCTGCTGAGCAGGTTCATGAAGCACATCGTCGCGGCCGGCAAGGTGGTGGAGGACTCGGCGCTGCCGTCCGCGACGCAGGAACTGGTGAAGATCCGCGCCAGCCA
Source organism: Streptomyces sp. AA1529 (assembly GCF_000280905.1). GTDB lineage: Bacteria > Actinomycetota > Actinomycetes > Streptomycetales > Streptomycetaceae > Streptomyces. Next base: position 127,010 of record NZ_ALAP01000008.1, read on the forward strand.
GATCAACGGCTGCGGATTCTGCAGCGACATGCACACCAAGGAAGCCGCGCACGCGGGAGAGACCTCGACCCGGCTCCATCTGGTCGCGGCCTGGCGCGAGGCCACTGTGTTCACCGCGGCCGAGCGGGCGGCGCTGGAGCTGGCGGAGCAGGGCACCCGCATCGCGGACGCGGCGGGCGGGGTCACCGACGAGGCGTGGGCGGCCGCCGCCGAGCATTACGACGAGGAGCAGCTCGCGGCCCTGGTGTCGCTGATCGCCCTGATCAATGCCTTCAACCGCGGGAACGTCCTCGTCCAGCAGCCCGCCGGGACCTACCAGCCCGGCCAGTTCGGGTGACGGACCGGTAGGGGTGGGCAGGGGCAGCGCCGGTCCCGTCGCGGGACGCGCGCTGCCCCGTCAGCGCCGTTCCGCAGCGGGCGACTTGCCGGTGCCGGTGCCGGTGCTTGTTCGGCGCCGGTGCCGGTGCTTGTGCCGGTTCGGTTCGGTGCCAGTCCGGGCGCCGAACCGCGTCGGCACCGCGCGCCCGCACACGCACCGGCCCGGGGGTGCGGCGGCTTTCCGCCCTCAGCTTCCTTCCACCCCGGCGAGCTCGTCGATCGCCTCGGGGATCGGCATCCGGCCGCCGATGAGTTCCAGGGTCAGTCCGGCGGTGCGGGGTTCGTCGAGCAGGGCCAGGAGGACGGCTGCCACGTCGTCCCGTGTCACTTCGCCGCGGCCGGTCTCGGGGGCCAGGTGGACGCGGCCGGTGCCGGTCTCGTCGGTGAGCCGGCCGGGGCGCAGCACCGTCCAGTCGAGGTCCGTGCGGGCCCTCAGGTCGTCGTCGGCGGCGCCCTTGGCCCGCAGGTAGTCCGCGAAGACGGGGTCCATGCCCTCGGGGGAGCCGTCGAGGAGCGCATCGGCGCGCATCGCGGAGACCATCACGTAACGTCGTACGCCCGCTGCCTGTGCCGCGTCCGCGAACAGGACGGCCGCGCGATGGTCCACCGACTGCTTGCGGGCGCTGCCGCTGCCCGGTCCGGCCCCGGCGGCGAAGACGGCCGCGTCGGCGCCCTCCAGATGCCGTGTCACCTCTTCGACAGCGGCCGTCTCCAGGTCGCACACGACGGGTTCGGCACCCGCGGCCAGAAGGTCGCTCGCCTGTCCGGGGCGGCGGACGATCCCCGCCACCGCGTCCCCGCGCCCGGCGAGCAGCCGCTCCAGCCGCAACGCGATCTGACCGTGTCCACCTGCGATAACTGTGCGCATCCTCCGACCGTACGCCCCCCGGGGCAGTCGACGGCGCACCCCCGGTCAGCCGGAGCGGGCGCGCACCCGTCCGCCCGGTCCGTCACCCCTGCGACTGGCGCGGCAGTCCCAACTCGCGGGCGCCGACCAGGTCGCAGTACTCCCGTACGGCGCTGGTGCGTGCCACCACGCGCCCCCGGTGGACGACGATCCGGCTGTAGGCGAGGGAGAGTGCCGCGGCCAGTTCCGTACCGCGGACCGCGAGCAGTTCCGCGGGGAAGCCGGCCTCGACACGCACCTCGGGCAGTCCCATCGCGGCGCGGGCACGGGTGCTGATCGCTTCGTAGGCGCTGTAGGGGCGGGCCTCTCCGTGCGAGGCGAGGAGATAGGCGGCTTCCAGCGGGTCGCCGCGGCCCACCTGGTTGGCGGCGTCCCGCAGCGCCCCGCTGCCCGCGGCGACCGCGACCCCGGCCGCCATCAGCATCCGGACGGGTGCCGTCCGGGAGGGCGCGGTGGGGGTGGAGCGTTCGAGCACGCCGCAGTTGCCCTGCGGCAGGCACACCACCGTCGCCCCGGCGGCGGCCAGTTGGCCGGCGGCGCGCTGCGCGATCTGGAGCGGCTGCCGGGCGAGGCCGCCGCAGGGGCCGATGGCGACGCCGGGCCGGAGCCCGCCGACCGCGGCCGCGAGGCGGGCGAGGCGTGCCGGGTCGCCGCCGTCGGTGTGCAGGTCGACCTGGCAGCCGTGTTCGGCCGCGACGTCCAGGACCGCCTCCACGTAGCCGCCCGGGTCGGGGTCCAGGTCGGGGCAGCCGCCGACGGCGGCGGCGCCCATCTTCACGGCGTCCCGCAGCATCGACAGCCCCTCGGCTCCCGCGGCCCCGGTCAGCAGCCGGGGCACGGCGACGGCGCTGAGGTCCACCAGGCCGCGCAGCGATCTGCGGGCCTGGAGCACCGCCGCCAGCGAGCGCAGTCCCGCGACGTCGCCGATGTGCACATGGGTGCGCAGCGCGGTCGCGCCCTGGCTGAGCTGGAGGAGCGCCGCCTCGGTGGTGCGCCGCTGCACGTCGTCCGTGGCGGGGTCGGCGCTGTCGCCGGACCGTGCGAGGTCGGGGCGGCCGGGCGGGTCGGCGGTCAGCGCGGTGTCGTAGTGCGCGTGGGGCTCGGCGGGGGCGGGGAGCAGCAGATAGCCGGACAGGTCGATCCGGGTGGCGCTGTCCTGTTCCGTGCCGAGGCTGCCGGCGGTGCCGACTGCTTCGATGCGTTCGCCGACGAGGCGTACGTCGACCGTGCGGCCGTCGGCCAGCCGCGCGCCGCACAGCACGAGGGAGCGTGCCGGGCGAACGGACCGCCGGGCGGCGTCGCGGGAATCCCGCCCCGCCTTTCCCGGTTCCTGTGGCTCGCTGTCGGTCATCTGACTCCCACGTCGTATGTGGGACGAGAGTAGGACGCGCAGTGAGCGCCGACGGGGAGGAGACGAATAGTCGTACCGGTGTGGTGTGCCGGGTCCGTTCCGGGTGGTGCGCCGGAGCCGGTGGGTGCTGCCGAGGTCTGCCCCCCGGCCCGACGGCCGCGTGGACGGCGGACCGGGGGCGGATCAGCGGCGCTCCGGAGGCCGGTCCGGGGGTGTCGGCGGGGCGAATACCGATTTCACGTTTGGCGGCGGGGCGTGTAATGTCTTCATCGCTCGCCCCAATAGCTCAGTCGGCAGAGCGTCTCCATGGTAAGGAGAAGGTCAACGGTTCGATTCCGTTTTGGGGCTCTGATGTGACAGATCTTCCGTCGGGAGGTCGCCGCATCGTGGCGGTGTAGCTCAGTCGGTAGAGCAAGCGGCTCATAATCGCTGTGTCACCGGTTCAAGTCCGGTCACCGCTACTTCACCGACAGTAGCCGGTTGTGGGGTCGGTCCTCCGATCGGCTACTCTTTCTGCGTTAAAACCCGTCCGTTCGTCAAGGAGCACTCACGTGGCTGCCACAGACGTCCGCCCGAAGATCACGCTGGCCTGCGTGGAGTGCAAGGAGCGGAACTACATCACGAAGAAGAACCGGCGCAACAACCCGGACAGGCTTGAGATGAAGAAGTTCTGCCCGCGCGACAACCGGCACACCGTGCACCGCGAGACGCGCTGAATCGTCTCGTGCTCCGAGGCCGTCCCCGGCAACCGGGGTCGGCCTCGTGCTGTGTCCGGTGTCCGGCGCTCCGGAACCGGACGTCCCGCGCAGCCGTACTCGTCGTACTCGTCGTGAATTCGCCGCACCGCCGCAGGAGGCGCCGCAGATGGCACTCGACCAGTCCTTCGTCGGACGGACGTACCCGCCCGGCAGGCCCTATGAGGTGGGCAGGGAGAAGATCCGCGAGTTCGCGGAGGCCATCGGGGACGACAACCCCGTCTACACGGACGCCGAGGCGGCCCGGGCGCTCGGTCACCCCGAGGTGATCGCGCCGCCCACCTTCGTCTTCTCCGTCACGTTCCGGGAGGCCTTCACCGTGGTGCAGGACCCGGAACTGGGGCTGGACTACGCGCGGGTCGTCCACGGTGGCCAGCGCTTCGTCCACCACCGCCCGGTCTGCGCGGGAGACCTGCTCTCGACCACCTCGACGATCGAGTCCATCAAATCCCTGGCGGGCAACGAGGTCCTCGACGTCCGCGGCGAGGTCCGGGACGCGGCCGGTGAGCCGGTGGTGACCGTGCACACCAAGCTGGTGGCGCGTGCGGTGGAAGCGGCCGAAGGGGAGTGACGGACATGACAGCGCAGATCGCCTACGCCGATGTGGAGGTGGGCACGGAGCTGCCCGCCCGCACCTTCCCCGTGGACCGCGAGCGGCTGGTCCGGTACGCGGGCGCCTCCGGGGACTTCAACCCCATTCACTGGAACGAGCGGTTCGCCAAGGACGTCGGGCTGCCGAACGTGATCGCGCACGGCATGTTCACCATGGCCGAGGCCGCTCGGGTGATCACCGACTGGACGGGCGACCCCGGCGCGCTGGTCGAGTACGGAGTGCGCTTCACCAAGCCGGTCGTCGTCCCGGACGACGGCCGGGGCGCTGCCATCGAGGTGGCGGCGAAGGTCGCCAGGAAGCTGGACGACGAGGCCCGTACGGTCCAGGTGGACCTGACGGTCAGCAGCGCCGGCGCCAAGGTGCTGGGGATGTCCCGCGCCGTGGTCCGGCTCGCCTGACGGACCGGCGGCCCCGGTCCCGCGCCGGCGGGCCCCGAAGCGCGGCCCGCGAGCCCCGGATCGAGCGAAAGGCCCCGGAAGCTTCCGGCTCCCGGCTGCCGGCCCGCTGCGGACCGGAGCCGAGCGGACCGGAGCCGAGCGGGCCGCCCCGGCGGTCCAGCGCGGCCTCCGGCCGAGCAGCGCCCGCGCCCCCGTACTCTGGAGCGCGTGCAGGAACTCTATGTTGACCCCGGTGTCCCCCTGGTCTCGCTCGCCCCGCTGACGACGCTGCGCCTCGGCGGCCCGGCCCGGCGGCTGGTCACGGCGACCACCGACGACGAGGTGATCGCGGCGGTCCGCGAGGCCGACGACAGCGGTACGCCGCTGCTGATCATCGCGGGCGGCAGCAACCTCGTGATCTCCGACGACGGCTTCGCGGGGACCGTCCTGCACATCGCGACCAGCGGTTCCTCGCTCTCCGGCACCAGGCTGGAGCTGGCGGCGGGCGAGAACTGGTCGGACGCCGTCGCACGCACCGTCGAGGCCGGGCTGGCGGGCATCGAGTGCCTGGCCGGCATCCCCGGCTCCGCGGGCGCCACGCCGATCCAGAACGTCGGCGCGTACGGCCAGGAGGTCTCCAGCACGCTCACCGAGGTCGTCGCCTACGACCGGCGGACCCGCGAGACGGTCACCCTCTCGAACTCCGAGTGCGACTTCTCCTACCGGCACAGCCGCTTCAAGGCCGACCCCGCACGCCACGTCGTGCTGCGGGTCCGCTTCGAGCTGGAGGACGCGGCGGGCAGGTCCGCGCCGGTCAAGTACGGGGAGACGGCACGGCTCCTCGGGGTCGGGACGGGGGACCGGGTGCCGGTCGCCGAGGCCCGCGAGACCGTGCTGCGGCTGCGCGCCGGCAAGGGCATGGTGCTCGACCCCGAGGACCACGACACCTGGTCGGCCGGGTCCTTCTTCACCAACCCGATCCTGGACGAGGCGGCGTACGCGGCCTTCCTCGACCGGGTGGCCGAGCGGCTCGGCCCGGACGTGGCACCCCCGGCCTTCCCCGCGGGGGAGGGGCTGACCAAGACGTCCGCGGCCTGGCTCATCGACAGGGCGGGCTTCACCAAGGGGTACGGCCAGGGCCCGGCCCGGATCTCCACCAAGCACACCCTGGCGCTCACCAACCGCGGCTCGGCCACCACGGCGGACCTGCTCGGACTGGCCCGGGAGGTGCGCGAGGGGGTACGGGAGGCCTTCGGCGTCGACCTCACCAACGAACCGGTGATGGTCGGCTGCGCACTGTAGCGTCAGCGCCCGGACGGGCGCCCGGGGTCCGCGGCGGGCGCACCCCGGCGGGCGCGGTGGCCGCGCCGCCCCGGCGTCCCGCGGTCCGGCCGCCCGGCGCCCGTGGCGACAGCTCCCGGCGTCCGGCGGGTCAGCCCGGTTCGGCCGCCAGCCAGGCGTCGATGTCCGCCAGGATCTCCTCCCGGACGCCCTGCGGCATCGAGGCGCCGCGCACGGACTGCCGGGCCAGCTCCGCCAGCTCCGCGTCCGAGAAGCCGAGCTCCCGGCGCACCAGCTCGTACTGCGCCGCCAGCCGGGAGCCGAACAGCAGCGGGTCGTCGGCGCCGAGTGCCACCGGCACCCCGGCGTCCCACAGCGCCCGCAGCGGCACGTCGGCCGCCTTGTCGTAGACACCGAGCGCGACGTTGGAGGCGGGGCAGACCTCGCAGGTCACCTGCCGTTCGGCCAGCCGGGCCAGCAGCCAGGGGTCCTCCGCGGCGCGCACCCCGTGGCCGATCCGGCCGGCGCGCAGATCGTCCAGGCAGTCCCGGACGCTGCTCGGCCCGGACAGCTCGCCCCCGTGCGGCGCCGCGAGCAGCCCGCCCTCCCGCGCGATGGTGAAGGCGCGGTCGAAATCCCGTGCGAAGCCGCGACGTTCGTCGTTGGAGAGGCCGAACCCCACGATGCCGCGGTCCCGGTAGCGCACCGCGAGCCGCGCGAGGGTGCGGGCGTCCAGCGGGTGCTTCATCCGGTTGGCCGCGACCAGCAGCCGGATGCCGAGTCCGGTCTCCCGGGACGTGGTCTCCACCGCATCCAGGATGATCTCCAGCGCGGGCGTGAGTCCGCCCAGCCGCGGCGCGTAGGAGGTGGGGTCGACCTGGATCTCCAGCCAGCGCGAGCCGTCCCGCAGGTCCTCCTGGGCCGCCTCGCGCACCAGCCGCTGGATGTCCTCCGGCTCCCGCAGGCAGGACCGCGCGATGTCGTACAGCCGCTGGAAGCGGAACCAGCCGCGCTCGTCGGTCGCCCGCAGCTTCGGCGGCTCGGCGCCGCTCAGCGCGTCCGGCAGGTGCACGCCGTACTTGTCCGCCAGTTCGAGCAGTGTGGAGGGGCGCATCGACCCGGTGAAGTGCAGATGCAGATGGGCCTTCGGCAGCGTACGCGGGTCCCGCTCCCCGGAAGAGTGCAACATTCCCAGATCCTGCCGCATCAGGGCCCCGGAGAGACAGCCGGTTCCCGGAAGGGGATGTTCCGAAAACGCGAGCGGGCCCGGAGGCAGCGCCTCCGGGCCCGCTCGGCTTCCCTTCGGGGCCGACCGCTCAGTCGCGGGCCTCCGCGAGCAGCTTCTGGATCCGCGAGACGCCCTCGGCCAGGTCCTCGTCGCCCAGCGCGTAGGACAGCCGCAGGTAGCCGGGGGTGCCGAACGCCTCACCCGGGACGACCGCGACCTCGACCTCCTCCAGGATCAGCGCGGCCAGCTCGACGGAGGTGGCGGGCCGCTTGCCGCGGATCTCCTTGCCCAGCAGCGCCTTCACCGACGGGTACGCGTAGAACGCGCCCTCCGGCTCGGGGCACAGCACGCCGTCGATCTCGTTCAGCATCCGCACGATGGTGCGGCGGCGCCGGTCGAACGCCGCGCGCATCTCCGCCACGGCGTCCAGGTCGCCGGAGACGGCGGCCAGCGCGGCGGCCTGCGAGACGTTGCTGACGTTCGAGGTGGCGTGCGACTGGAGGTTCGTCGCGGCCTTGATCACGTCCTGCGGGCCGATCAGCCACCCCACGCGCCAGCCCGTCATGGCGTACGTCTTGGCCACGCCGTTGACGACCACGCACTTGTCGCGCAGCTCCGGGACGACCGCCGGGAGCGAGGTGAACTCCGCGTCGCCGTAGACCAGGTGCTCGTAGATCTCGTCGGTGAGCACCCACAGCCCGTGCTCCACCGCCCAGCGGCCGATCTCCTCGACCTGCTCACGCGGGTAGACGGCGCCGGTCGGGTTCGAGGGGGAGACGAACAGCAGCACCTTCGTCTTCTCGGTGCGCGCGGCCTCCAACTGCTCGATCGAGACCCGGTATCCGGTGGTCTCGTCCGCGACGACCTCCACCGGCACACCGCCCGCCAGCCGGATGGACTCGGGGTAGGTGGTCCAGTAGGGCGCGGGCACGATGACCTCGTCGCCCGGGTCGAGCAGCGCGGCGAACGCCTCGTAGATCGCCTGCTTGCCGCCGTTGGTGACGAGCACCTGCGAGACGTCGACCTGGTAACCGGAGTCGCGGAGCGTCTTGTCGACGAGGGCGGACTTCAGTTCGGGGAGTCCGCCCGCGGGGGAGTAGCGGTGGTTCTTCGGGTCGCGGGCCGCGTTCACGGCCGCCTCGACGATGTAGTCCGGCGTCGGGAAGTCCGGCTCGCCGGCGCCGAAGCCGATCACCGGGCGTCCGGCGGCCTTCAGCGCCTTGGCCTTGGCGTCCACGGCCAGGGTGGCGGACTCGGAGATCGCGCTGATGCGGGCCGACAGGCGCCGCTCGGACGAGGGCTGTGCAGGGGGAGTCGCTGCGGTCATAGAGGCATGTTCCCAGACCCGGCAGCCCGGGGGCACCGGGGTTCCGCGGCTACCGCGTCACATCCGGCGGGGGCGGTGCACCCCCTCCGCGGGCGGCGGGAGGGCCTCGGGCGGGCGGTGCGCTCACCTCCGACGCGGCCGCGGTGCCGCCTTCGGCGGGACCTCCGGCGGGGGCGGTGGGGTGGATCCTGTTCGACGCCCGGCTCCTGAGCACGTACACTCGCATGTCGTTGGCCTTCAACCGTCACTTGCAGCCCGCTCGCGATGCGCACTCCGTGCGAGGGCATGGATGCGGTAGGTTGAGGGAACACAAAGGGTCGTAGCTCAATTGGAAGAGCACTGGTCTCCAAAACCAGCGGTTGGGGGTTCGAGTCCCTCCGGCCCTGCTACACACACGTCGCCAAGGTGTGTGCGTGCGTACCATGCGTGAATTGCACTGAATTGCACCGCCGTGCGGCCGGGCCGGACGCCGCAGGGCAACGACCCGGATCAGGTGAGGACGAGTGACGGAGATCACGGACACCACCGAGGTCCCCGAGCCCGGAGGGTCGTCCGAGGGCAAGAAGCCGCGCAAGGGCGGAAAGCGGGCGAAGAGGGGGCCTCTGGCTCGACTCGGCCTTTTCTACCGCCAGGTCATCGCGGAGCTCCGGAAGGTCGTCTGGCCGACGCGGCAGCAGCTCTCCACGTACACGAGCGTGGTGATCGTCTTTGTGGTCATCATCATCGCCTTGGTGTTCGTGATTGACTATGGGCTGACCGAAGTCATGAAACACGTCTTCGGCTGACCCTCCGCGCAGAGCCCCCTTCGCGGGGCTTTCCGCATGTTCGACCCCTTGAAGCCAGGAAGAAGCAGCCACCGTGTCTGAGCCGAACATGAACGATGCCGTCGAGCCCGCCGAGGGTGATGACACGGCGCGCGACATCGTCGAGGCCGCGGACAGCAGCGTCGACCGGGCGGAAGCCGCCGAGGCCGCTGCCGGTGAGCCCGCCGAGGAGGCCGCCGTCCGCGAGGAGGACGAGACCGGGATCGTGGTCGAGTCCCCCGAGGACGCTGCCGCCGCGGCCGAGGAGACCGCCGAGGCCGAGGAGGCCGAGGAGGAGCAGGTCGACCCCGTCGCCCAGCTCCGCGACGAACTGCGCTTCCTGCCCGGCGAGTGGTACGTGATCCACACCTACGCGGGCTACGAGAACCGGGTGAAGACCAACCTGGAGCAGCGCGCCGTCTCGCTCAACGTCGAGGACTTCATCTTCCAGGCCGAGGTGCCGCAGGAGGAGGTCGTCCAGATCAAGAACGGCGACCGCCGCACCGTGCGCCAGAACAAGCTCCCCGGCTATGTGCTGGTCCGGATGGACCTCACCAACGAGTCGTGGGGCGTCGTCCGCAACACGCCGGGTGTCACCGGCTTCGTCGGCAACGCCTACGACCCGTACCCGCTGACGCTCGACGAGATCGTCAAGATGCTGGCCCCCGAGGCCGAGGAGAAGGCCGCCAAGGCCGCCGCCGCCGACGAGGAGGGGAAGCCCGCGGGCACCCCCGGCCGCAAGGTGGAGGTCCAGGTCCTCGACTTCGAGGTCGGCGACTCGGTCACCGTCACCGACGGTCCGTTCGCCACCCTCCAGGCGACCATCAACGAGATCAACGCCGACTCCAAGAAGGTCAAGGGCCTCGTCGAGATCTTCGGCCGCGAGACCCCGGTCGAGCTCAGCTTCGACCAGATCCAGAAGAACTGACCCTCCCCACCCGGGCTCCGGCCGAGCGGCACTCCGGTGCCGCCCCCCGCAGCTGCCGCCCGGGGTGGGCGAACCCAGCTTCCGGACAGGTCAGGAAGGGCCCGCGCGCCCTTCCTGACCTGCTCGGTTTCAAGCCGCGTAACGGTACGGGCTATCGTTGTGCGGTATGCCGCCGCCCGGATGACGGGCGGCGGACGAATCACCTCTCACCAGGACCCGGAGAGAACATGCCTCCCAAGAAGAAGAAGGTCGCGGGGCTGATCAAGCTCCAGATCCAGGCCGGTGCGGCCAACCCGGCTCCGCCGGTCGGCCCGGCGCTGGGTCAGCACGGCGTCAACATCATGGAGTTCTGCAAGGCCTACAACGCGGCGACCGAGTCGCAGCGCGGCTGGGTGATCCCGGTGGAGATCACGGTCTACGAGGACCGCTCCTTCACCTTCGTCACCAAGACGCCGCCGGCCTCGAAGATGATCCTCAAGGCCGCGGGCGTCGAGAAGGGCTCGGGCACCCCGCACACCACCAAGGTCGCCAAGATCAGCCGCGACCAGGTGCGCGAGATCGCCACGACCAAGATGCCCGACCTCAACGCCAACGATCTGGACCAGGCGGAGAAGATCATCGCCGGTACCGCCCGTTCCATGGGTGTGACCGTCGAGGGCTGAGCCCCCGGCAACCGATCCCACCCCCGTGGCAGGGCCAGGCGCTGGCCCGCACCACGACTCCACACCGTCAGGAGCAGCAGTGAAGCGCAGCAAGACTCTCCGCGAAGCGGACGCGAAGATCGACAAGGCGCGGCTGTACGCGCCGCTGGAGGCCGTCCGCCTCGCCCAGGAGACCTCCACGAAGAAGTTCGACGCGACCGTCGAGGTCGCCATGCGCCTGGGCGTCGACCCGCGCAAGGCCGACCAGATGGTCCGCGGCACCGTCAACCTCCCGCACGGCACCGGTAAGACCGCCCGGGTCCTGGTCTTCGCGACCGGCGACCGTGCTGCGGCGGCGGAGGCCGCTGGGGCCGACATCGTCGGCTCCGACGAGCTCATCGAGGAGGTCGCCGGCGGTCGTCTCGACTTCGACGCCGTCGTCGCCACCCCGGACCTGATGGGCAAGGTCGGCCGCCTCGGCCGCGTGCTCGGTCCGCGTGGCCTCATGCCGAACCCGAAGACCGGCACCGTCACCCCCGACGTGACCAAGGCCGTGAACGACATCAAGGGCGGAAAGATCGAGTTCCGCGTCGACAAGCACGCCAACCTGCACTTCATCATCGGCAAGGCGTCCTTCGGCGAGCAGCAGCTCGTCGAGAACTACGCCGCCGCCCTTGAGGAGATCAACAGGCTGAAGCCCGCGGCGGCGAAGGGCCGGTACATCAAGAAGGCCTCCTTCACCACCACGATGGGCCCGGGTGTGCCGGTCGACCCGAACCGCACCCGCAACCTCCTCGTCGAGGAGGACCCGGCCGCCGCGGCCTGATCCGCGACCGGCCGGCAGCCGTACGGCGCACCGAGGCCGGTGTCCGCTCCCTGGGGGCGGGCACCGGCCTCGTGTCGTCTCCCGGGTGTCGTTCCCGGGCGGCTGCGCCGCGCCCTTCGGCGCTGTCCGCCGCTGCTGCGGGCCCGTCGGGCCGGGTCCCGGGGATCGTGGAACCCCGGCCGGTGTGTGCCGCGTCTCCTGTGTTGCATAAGGTGCGGTTAAGAACGGGGGCCCTCGGGGCCCGTCCAGCAACAGGGGGGCTGAATCCCATGCGGAAGACGAGGGCGGCGGCTGCTGCCGCGGGTATCGCGCTCATAGCCGGACTGACGGCGTGCGGCAGCGAGAAGGCGAACGGAGACGGCGGCGGGGGCGGTGCGGACAAGGCCGGAGGGTCGGCTCTCCAGGGCGCGCTGGCGGCGCTGAAGAAGGCGTCGACGGCCACCGACAACCAGAACTCCGCCAAGGTCGAGGGCGTCAACAACCAGACGGTCCAGGGCAAGTCGATGAAGACCCAGATGGAGGGTGCCTTCGACTGGTCCGGCGGCGGCATGAAGGGCGAGGCCGACCTGACCATGGGCGGGGCCGGCAACCAGTCGGCCAAGGCGCGCTATCTGCCCGACGCCATGTACGTCCGGCCCGCTTCCGGCGCGCCCGGCGGCAAGCCGTGGATGAAGTACGACTACGACGTGCTGGCCAAGAAGGGCGGCGCCTCGGGCGCCATGCTCAAGGACCAGATGCAGAACAACAACCCGGCCCGCTCGGTGCAGCTCGTGCTGGCCTCCGGCAAGGTCAAGGCGCTCGGTACCGAGACGGTGCGCGGCAAGAAGGCGACGCGCTACTCGGGCACGATCTCCGTCAACGAGCTGACCCGGATGCAGTCGAAGGACCTCTCGGAGAAGGACCTCGACGCGCTGGAGAAGCAGTTCAAGCAGCAGGGTCTGGAGAAGGAGAAGATCGAGCTGTGGATCGATGAGGACGACCTGCTGGTCAAGAAGCACGAGACGGCCAAGAACGCGGACGGCTCCACGAGCATCGACGCCACGAACTACTACTCGGACTACGGCACGTCGGTGAAGGTGACCGCCCCGCCCGCCTCCGAGACCACGGACGCCGCAGCGATGCTGAACGGCGGCACCCGCCAGAGCTGACCGGCACTCGCCGGAGCTGACCGGTGCCTGCCGGAGCTGACCGGTGCCTGCCGGAGCCGGCGGGCACCGTCCGGGCCGTGCGGCACCGAGAGGGCGCCGGCCCGCCGCGGGCTCCACGTG
>NZ_ALAP01000009.1 GCF_000280905.1 Streptomyces sp. AA1529
GACCGATTCGCTTCCGGACTTCGGTCTCCCTCGGCCGGCGGACTGACGAGAACTCGGGACGACCGAATGGCGATCCCCATGACGAGTCCGAAGATTCTTACGGTGTGAAGAAATCGGCGAGCGCGCGGCCGATTTGGTCGGGGGCGTTCTCCGTGGGGATGTGATCCGCATTCGGGATGCGGATGAGCGTGGTACGGGGCATCTCTGCGGCGAACCGTTCGGCGTATTCCACCCTCTCGTGGAGGTCATCTTCCCCCCAGATCAACAACTTGGGGGTGGTGGACCGCTGCAACGCTGGAACGAGGTCAAGGGTGTAGCGGTTGTCGGCTGCGCCTGCCAGGGCCGTCCAGGAACTGCGCACCCGCTCTTCGGTCCACGGATCCGCGTAGTCCGCTGTCAACGACTCAGTGGCGATGCCGGCGAGCACCCTCGAAATCGCCTGCCGGCGGGCGGCCAGCACGCCCTCGCCCGTGTCTCCGTCCTGGAATCGGGCCACGTGGGGCGCGGGCCAGGAGTCGTAGAGGACCGAGTTGACCAAGGCGAACCGGGACACCTCGAGCAGGTTGTGGGCAAGAAGGTGCTGGGCGATGGCGCCGCCGATGTCGTGTCCTGCCAGGGCGATGGGACCGGAGAGGCCCAGTGCGGAGACGAATCGCGTCACCCAGTCGGCGAGGGCCGGGACGGTGGCCGTTTCGGGACTGAGCCGGCCTCCTGAGCGTCCCAGTCCGGGGAGGTCGACCGCGAGGGGCCGTAGCCCCGCCTCGGCGAGGTGGCCGAGTACGGGGAGCCAGACACGGCTCCAGTACGTTCCGTGCAGCATCAGCACGGGCGGGGCGTCCTGCCGTCCTGCGGTCAGATAGCTGGCCATCTCGCCGTCGACCTGGACCGCGGTCCTCAGCGGTGTCGCTTCGGTGGTTTCGCTCATGGGACCACTGTGTCCTGCGCGGATCATCCGGCCGAGAGTCCAGAAAGACACCAGGAAGTACTATCCTGTCATGTGCCCTCATCGGGTGGTGGCCCTGGTCAATCCGCCTCAGTCGCCCTTCGAACTCTCCTGCCCCGGCGAGGTCTTCGGCACCGCCCCACTGGACGGGCCGCCCCGCTACAGCTTCGGGGTCTGCGCCGAGAACCCCGGCCCACTGCCGACCACCGCCGGCTATGCGATGGTCGTCGACGCCGGGCTGGAGGCCCTGGAGCATGCGGATACCGTGATCGTTCCCGGCTGGCAGCCGCCCGGTGCGCCCGCACCACCAGCAGTCACCACCGCATTGCGGGCTGCCCACCGCCGCGGGGCGCGGATCGTCGCCATCTGCACGGGAGCCTTCGTCCTCGCCCAGGCCGGACTGCTCGACGGCCGTCGCGCCACCACCCATTGGCGCCACACCACCCAACTCGCCGCCGCCTTCCCCCAGGTGCACCTCGAGCAGGACGTGCTCTTCGTGGACCACGGCGACGTGGCCACCAGTGCGGGAACCGGCGCAGGTATCGACCTGTGCCTGCACCTGGTCCGCTGCGACCACGGCGCTGCATACGCCGCCCGGATCGCCAGGAACATGGTCCTGCCGCCGCACCGCGAGGGCAGCCAACTCCAGTACGCCGTACAGCCTGCACCGGCCAAGGCGGACGAGTCATTGGCACCCCTGCTGGAGTGGGCCACTTCCCGGCTCGACACCCGACTGACCCTCGACCGGCTCGCCGAACGCGCCGGGCTCTCCAGCCGGACCCTCGCCCGGCGGTTCACCGAGCAGCTCGGCACCAGCCCAGGGCAGTGGCTGCTCGATCAGCGTATCGACGCGGCACGCGTCCTGCTGGAACAGACCGACCTGCCGGTCGAAGCCGTCGCCGCCCGCGTCGGACTCGCCTCGGCGGTCAACCTGCGCCGCCGCTTCCGGGCGCATCTCGGCACCACTCCCGGCGCCTACCGACGCACCTTCAGCCAGATCTGAGGGCGAGGCCGGGCGTCTGGTCCGCCGGTGCGGGCGGCACCCAACCACCCTGCTGCCGCGCGGAATCGACCGGAGTCGACAGGGTCCCGTCCAGTGTTCACAGCCGTCCCGCCGCTTTGAGCGAGAGGTAGGCGTCGGTCAGTGCGGAGGCGAGACGGGACGGAGGCTCGTCCACGACCGTCACGCCGTGCCGGCGCAGACGCTCGGCCGTCTCGTGCCGTTCAGCCCGTGACTGCGCTGCCGCCGCCGCGCCGTACACCGCTTCGAGAGTGCCCCGTCCGCTCGCCATCTCCTCGATGCGGGGATCGGATACCGAGGCGACAAGAACGGTGTGCCGTCGGGTGAGGAGCGGCAGAGCAGGCAGCAGACCCTCGTCGACCGGTGCTCGGTCGAGTCCGGTCAGGAGGACCAGGAGCGATCCGCTGGGCGTCGTACGGAGGGCTCTTGCCGCCAGAGCCCGCAGGTCGGATTCCGTGAGAGCGGGCTCGAGAGGAGCCATGGCCGCCACGAGTGCGGGCAGAGTGCCGGTACCGGCCCGGCCCGTGACGCTCGTCCTGGTGACACGGTCATGGGCGAGCAGGTCGATGCGGTCGCCGGCGCGGACGGCCGAGGCGGCCAGCAGGAGTGCTGCGTCCATGGCCACGTCGAGGCGGGGAACGTCGCCGACGCGGCCTGCCGAGGTACGGCCCGTGTCGAGGACGAGCAGGATCCGCCGGTCCCGCTCCGGCCGCCAGGTCCGGACGGCCACATCCGCCCGGCGCGCCGTGGCACGCCAGTCGATGGAACGGGTGTCGTCTCCGGGCGAGTAGTCCCGCAGGCTGTCGAACTCGGTCCCCTCGCCGCTGGTCAGGATGCTGGTGCGGCCGTCGAGTTCGCGGAGGCGGGCCAGTTTGCCCGGCAGGAGTCTTCGGCTGGGGAAGGCGGGAAGGACGCGGACGGTCCAGGGGACCTCGTGATGACCTTGGCGGGCGGCGAGCCCGAGAGGGCCGTACGAACGGACCGTGACACGTACCGCTTCGCGGTCTCCGCGGCGGGTGGGCTGCAGCCGGGTGGTGACACGGCGCCGCTCTCCCGGGGGTACGCGGAGCGGATGGCGGCTCGCGGGCTCGGAGAGGTCCGGCGGCCAACTGCTGGGCGGCCAGGCGTCGCGGAGATGCGCGTGCAAGGTGCGACTACCGGGATTCGTGACGACGAGAGAGACGAGTGCCTGTTCGCCGAGTCGAACTGAGGTGTCACCGCTTCGGGTGAACAGGAGTCGGCGCACTGGCGCCGCCAGGAGCAGATCGGCCACGATGGCAGTCAGCAGGAGGAGTTCGACGGCGAGGACCCCGGTCCAACTGGGCAGCAGGAAGCCCACGACGAGCGTGGCCAGGGTGGCCGCGAGGGCCGTTCTGCCGGTGAGGGCCATGGTGGGAACCGGAATTCTCAGCGGGGAACTGGAGTGTGAGTGAGAACGGAGTGCAGCACGCTGTCAGGGGTGACGCCTTCCATCTCGGCCTCCGGCCGTAGCCGGACGCGGTGTCGGAGCGCGGGCGGGGCGAACGCCTTGACGTCGTCCGGCGTGACGTAGTCGCGGCCGGTGAGCCAGGCCCAGGCGCGGGCGGCGGAGAGCAGAGCGGTAGCGCCTCGGGGGGAGACCCCGAGGGAGAGCGAGGGGGAATCGCGGGTGGCACGGCAGATATCGACGACGTAGCCGGTGACGTCTGAGGACACCGTGGTCCGGGCGACGGCTGCGCGCGCGGCTTCGATCTCGGCGGGGCCCGCGACGGGGCGTACGCCCATGGCGGCCAGGTCCCGGGGGTCGAAGCCCTCGGCGTGCCGGGTGAGCACATCGAGTTCGGTCTCCCGCGAGGGAAGTGGGATGTTCAGTTTGAGCAGGAAGCGGTCGAGCTGTGCTTCGGGCAGGGGATAGGTCCCCTCGTACTCGACGGGGTTCTGGGTTGCGGCTACCAGGAAAGGCTCGGGAAGCGGGCGAGGCCTGCCGTCGACAGAGACCTGGTGTTCTTCCATCGCCTCCAGCAGGGATGCCTGCGTCTTGGGCGGAGTGCGGTTGATCTCGTCGGCGAGCAGCAGATTGGTGAACACCGGGCCCGGCTGGAAGGAGAACGTGGCCGCGCGCGAGTCGTAGATCAGTGAACCGGTGACATCGCCCGGCATCAGGTCCGGGGTGAACTGCACCCGCTTGGTGTCGAGTTCGAGTGCGGTGGCCAGTGTGCGGACGAGCAGCGTCTTGGCGACGCCCGGCACGCCCTCGAGCAGTACGTGCCCTCGGCACAGCAGGGCGATGACGAGTCCGGTGACTGCGGCGTCCTGTCCTACGACGGCCTTGGAGATCTCCTCACGGAGGGCTTCGAGGGCGCTGCGGGCGCTTTCTGCGGAGGGGGTGCTCACGGGGTGATGTCCTTGTCTGTCCTTCGACGGTGCTGCTGGGAGCCGGAGGGGGCGAAGAGTTCTTCAAGGCGGTCGAGTTCGTCCGCGAGGTGGAGCAGCGCGGTGTCGTTCGCAGGAGCGGAGCCGAAGAGGAGGGAGCGGATCCTGGCCTCGTCGTATGCCGGTTCATCCGGTGCGGGTGATGCTCGGTGGACTACTCGGGCGGCCAGGGCAGGGACGAGGACCTCGCGGTCGTGGGCCTGCGGGCGAGGCACCCCGGCCAGCAGGGCGAGCCGGCCGCGGCAGGCGGTCCGGAGGGTGTCGGCCGCGTGGCCGCGGTCCTCGGCTTTCCGGTAGAGGCGGGATCTTCCCTCAGTCGTCTCGGCCGCGGGTACGGCGACGGGGAGCTGTTCGGTGGCGAGTGGGCCCAGCCGTCGTGCCCTCCACAGGGCGGCGAGGAGGGCCGCGACGGCGAGCTGTACGGCCGCCCAGGACCAGCCGCCGGGCAGCAGGTCGAAGAAGCTGCGCTCCTGGTCGTCGGAGGGGGCTGCACCGCTGTCGGAGGGGAGGTACCAGAGGAGCTGTGCATGCGGTCCGAGGAGTTGGAGGGCCAGGGAAGCGTTGCCGTGGTGGTCGAGGTGTTCGTTGCGGAGGGGGTCGGTCGTGCCCAGGAGGACGGTGTCGCCGTGGGAGGGCGAGTGGAGGCGCAGCAGGGTGGCGCGGCCGTTCCGCGGATAGCAGCTCTCGGCGGGTCGGGCGGTGCTGCTGTAGCGGCGTCCGCCGAGATCCGCACCGCCGGCGCGGCGGGCCGCGGGCAGGTCGCAGTCCGGACGTGTCGGCTGGACGGGCCGGGCGGCGAAGGTGCGGACGCCGGGGGTGAGAGCGGAGGTCGTTCTCGTATCCGGTGCCAGCAGGACGGTGCGGCCGGAGTCCTCGGCCGCCTTGCGGACGGCGGTGCGCTGGCGCTCGGTGAGGGAGTCGGGGAAGGGGACCAGGAGTGTGGTGTCGGGGCCGGATTCTCGGCGCAGAGCTGCGGCGTCGGTGAGGACCGTGGTGTGCACGCCCCGGTGGGTGAGGAGACGGGCGAGGGCTTTGCTGCCGTCGGGGGAGGCCGAGCGGGGGTCCAGTGGGGCGGTGTGCTCCGCGGAGCGGAGTGCGGCGAGGGCCACCCCGGCGGCGGCGAGGAGCGCGGCGGCGAGCAGGAGCCCGCGGGCCCGCTGCCATATGTGACGTGCGAGGGGCGAGGTGGATGTGGGGGCCGTGGTGGTCACACGGCCCACCCGTGGGATGCCGGGGCTGCGGAGGTGCGGCTTGCGGGCGGGGCGGGGGTGGTGCGGAGGAGGGCGTCGTCCAGGTCGCGGAGGAGTGCGTAGTCGGCGGGGTCGGCCGGCCGGCCGGCGTAGCTGACCTCGTCGAAGATGCGGGCAGCGGCGCGCAGCCGATCGGCGAGCTGGGGGAGATCGACGGCGGCCTCGCCGGTGGCTTCGTCGGCTGTGCGGCCCGGGCGGGGGTCGAGCAGTGCGCGCTCCTCCAGGGAGCGGACCAGCGCGCGCATCCGCTCCTGGACGGCCGGGGTCCAGCGGTCGGCCCGGGCGTGTGATGCGGCGGCCGTGCGGTGGTCGGCCGCGCTGCGGAGCCGGTCGGGGAACAGGGCCGCGGAGCCCGTGGTGCGCTTTGCGCGGAGGGAGCCGAGACGGAGACGGAGAGCGAGGAGGAGCAGGACGAGGACGAGAGCCAGGACCGTGAGGCCCACCGACCCGCCCGGGGCGCCTTCGGCGGCGATGCGGAGCAGGTCGCCGAGGCGGTCCCACAACCAGTCGAGGGCGCGCTGCAGCAGGGAGGGGTCGTGCTGGTGGTACTCGGACCGGGACAGTTCCCGCTCGGCGTCCTCGCGGGCCGGCAGCCGGGGGGTGGTGACAGGGCCGCCGCCCTCGGCGGCATGGGCCGTCTGGTGGAGAGTGGCGGCACAGCAGCGGGAGAGCGCGTCGGTGTGTCCCCCCGGCACGGTGTCAGCTTCCCGCGGCGGGAGGCTCGGTGTCCTGGGTCTCGAAGCCGGGGACACCCGCCGCGCGGGCCAGTTCGAGGTCGAGAGCCTCACGGCGGATGCGTTGGTCGAGGTAGAGGAGGGCGGTGATGCCTGCGCTGAGGGGCAGGGCCACGGTCGAGGCCAGCACGGAGCCGATGCCGTTGATGACGAGGGAGGTCCAGGTCGTCGCGGCCGCGGGGTCGGTGAGGGTGTCGCCGCCGCTGACGAGTGCGGAGACGGCGGTGGCCGGCAGCGAGACGACGAAGGAGACGGCGGTGATCAGGACCAGGGTGAGCAGCTGAATGCCCAGGATGCGCCACCAGCTTCCCGTCACCAGTTTGGCCGAGCGCCGCATGGCGTCGAACAGTCCCTGCTTCTCCAGCATCAGCGCGGGCGGTGCGAGGCAGAACCGGACCCAGACCCAGGCCGCGGCGGCGATTCCGCCGAGCAGCCCGAGGAACAGCAGGAGGAGCGCCGGTCCGACGGGGCCCGCGAGCGCGACGAGGATCCCGGGGAGCAGGCAGCCGAAGAGGACGAGGCAGACCAGGAGGGGAAGGAGGAGGAGCAGGCCGAGCAGGCGGGGGAGCTGGGGGCGTGCGTCGCGCCAGGCCTCACCGGGAGTGACCTGGCGGCCGAGGACCGCACGGCTGACGACCACGGTGAGCATCGCGGTGGCGATCACGGTGCCGAGCATGCCGACGACCCAGGTCACGCTCAGAGTGCTGAGCGTGTCGGTGAGGGCGTTGTTCAGTTCCTCGAGGCTGGGTTCGTCGTTCTTGGTCAGCGCCTCGAACGCGGTGGAGTCGCCGAGCCAGAGGCGCATGGTGAGGACCGAGACGAGCTCGGTGAGGACGGCGACGACGAGGGCGATCCCCAGTGCGGTGCGCCAGTGGGCGCGCATGGCGCTGACGGAGCCGTCCAGGATCTCGCCGATGCCCAGGGGGCGGAGCGGGACGACGCCGGGCTTCGCGGCCTGCGGCGGGTGTGCCCAGGCGGTGGGCGGGCCGTTGTGGTGCCAGCCCTGGGCGGGGCCGGGACCCGCTGTCCGTCCTCGGGGGCCGCCGGGGTGCTGCCGCGGGATCTGTCCCCGGCCGCTGCGCCGGCCGCGGCTGTCGTCCTGGTCGCCCCAGTTCCATCCCCGGGGGGCGGCCGGTGGCTGGTCGGCGGCCCAGTTGCGGGGGCGGTCGTCCCTCGCGGGCCGCGGTGCCTCGGGTGCGGCGCGCTCCGTGTCGTCGCCCGTCGGCTCCCCGGTGTGCTGTCCGGGCGTGCCGGAAGGGCGGGGGTCGGGCGAAGCGGATCCGGGCGAAGCCCGGTCCGGGGAGTCGTTCACGTGAGGTCACCTCGTGCAATCCCGGGCCTGGTGGGCTGCCCATCGTGCCACGGGGTGGTGCGGGTGCGGCCAGTCGGGAGCCTGCGACGCCCTTCAAGGGGCCCGCGCCGAGCGGGCAGACTGGACGGATGGCTGACGCGTGTGTGCCCGTGATCCGTTACGAGGAGTCACCGGAGGGGCCCGCTGTGGTCCTTCTCGACCAGACCCGGCTGCCGGTGGAGGAGGCGGAGCTGGTGTGCGCGGATGTGCCCGCGCTGGTGGCCGCCATCCGGTCGCTGGCGGTGCGGGGCGCGCCGGTTCTGGGTATCGCCGGTGGTTACGGGGTCGCCTTGGCCGCGGCGCTGGGTTCCGACGTGGTGGAGGCCGCGGAGCAGCTGGCGCATGCCCGGCCGACGGCGGTGAATCTCGCCTACGGGGCGCGGCGGGTGAAGGCCGCGTACCGGGAGGCTGCCGGTGGCGGTGCGGCGCACGCGGCTGCCCGGGCGCTGGCTGCGGCGCGGGCGCTGCACCGGGAGGACGCAGAGGCGAGCGAGCGGATGGCCGGGCACGGGAGGGAGCTGCTGGCGGGTCTGGTGCCCGATGGCGGACTGCGGATTCTGACACACTGCAACACCGGGAGGCTGGTGTCCGGTGGTGAGGGCACGGCACTGGCCGTGGTGAAGGCCGTGCACCGGGCCGGTGGGCTGCGGCGGCTGTGGGTGGGGGAGACGCGTCCGCTGCTGCAGGGGTCGAGGCTGACGGCGTACGAGGCGGCCGAGGCGGGGATGGCCTACAGCGTGCTGGCGGACGGTGCCGCCGGGTCGCTGTTCGCGGCCGGTGAGGTGGATGCGGTGCTCGTGGGTGCCGACCGGATCGCGGCGGACGGTTCGGTGGCCAACAAGGTCGGCACGTATCCGCTGGCGGTGCTGGCGAGTCACCATGGGGTGCCGTTCGTGGTGGTGGCTCCGGTGACCACGATCGATCCGGAGACGGAGCGGGGCAGCGGTATCGAGGTGGAGCAGCGGGCGGCGCACGAGGTGACGGTGGGGCCCGGAGCCGGGCCGGGACGGGGTCCGGCGGGTGCTGGAGGGGGCCCGGCGCTGGCTCCGGTGGGGGCGCACGCCTACAATCCGGCGTTCGATGTGACGCCGTCCGCCCTGGTCACGGCAGTGGTCACGGATGAGGGGACAGCCTCTCCCGTGACGGCCGCCGGCATTGTGGAACTGTGTTCCACATCACGAAAGCGAGCGTCACGATTGGCTAATGGGATGATGAAGACATGAAGGGACGCGTCCTTGTCGTCGATGACGACACCGCACTGGCAGAAATGCTCGGCATTGTGCTGCGCGGAGAAGGTTTTGAACCGTCGTTCGTCGCGGACGGCGACAAGGCGCTCGCCGCCTTTCGGGAGACCAAGCCGGATCTGGTGCTCCTCGACTTGATGCTGCCGGGGAGGGACGGTATCGAGGTGTGCCGTCTGATCCGGGCGGAATCCGGGGTACCGGTGGTCATGCTCACGGCCAAGAGCGACACGGTCGACGTGGTGGTCGGGCTCGAGTCGGGGGCCGACGACTACATCGTCAAGCCGTTCAAGCCCAAGGAGCTGGTGGCGCGGATCAGGGCACGGCTGCGGCGCTCGGAGGAGCCCGCGCCTGAGCAGTTGGCCATCGGCGACCTGGTGATCGACGTGGCCGGGCACTCGGTCAAGCGGGAGGGCCGGTCCATAGCCCTGACCCCGCTCGAGTTCGATCTCCTGGTGGCCCTGGCGCGGAAGCCGTGGCAGGTCTTCACCCGGGAGGTGCTGCTGGAGCAGGTGTGGGGCTACCGGCACGCTGCGGACACCAGGCTGGTCAATGTGCACGTGCAGCGGCTGCGCTCGAAGGTCGAGAAGGACCCGGAGCGGCCGGAGATCGTCGTGACCGTGCGGGGTGTGGGCTACAAGGCCGGGCCGGGCTGAGCATGGTCCGGAACACCGCGCCGAACCGCACCGGTGGGGGGCGGGGAACAGGCCGCAAGTCCGACGTGTCCAAGTTCGGACGCCTGTGGAGGAGCGGGGTCCTGTTCTCCGACGGTCTGCTCCCCGAGGGGGCGACCGGTCCCGGTGCGCGCCCCATGGTGCGGTTCTTCGTGCGGTGGGTGCGCAGGCCGCTGCTGCCGGTGATGCGGCTGTGGCGGCGGAACATCCAGCTTCGGGTGGTCGTGGCGACGCTGCTGCTCTCACTCGGAGTCGTGCTGCTCCTGGGGCTCGTCGTCATCGGGCAGGTGCGCAACGGCTTGCTGGAGGCCAAGGAGCAGACCGCGCAGAGCCAGGCGTCCGGCGGTTTCGCCGCCGCCGAGCGGATGGCCGACAGCGCCGGCAGCGGCCCCAGCGGCGGTGAGGACAGCATCCGCGGCAGCAGGGGTGCGCAGAACTCCGGCACCTGGTTGACCAACCTGGTCGAACAGCTCGCCAGCAGCGGCCAGGGCGTCTATTCGGTGGTGGCACTCGGTTCCGACACCAGCGAGGCGCCCTTTCTCGGCAACAGCAGCCTCACCACGCGCGGCCCCCGCGCGGGCGGCGACATCCGTCCGGAGAGCATCCCCGCAGACCTGCGCAAGGCTCTCGACGACGAGCCCGGTCCGCACCGCCGGTACGCCCGGGTCTACCGGCAGGACTCGAGCCGCGAACCGGCGCTGATCGTCGGCAAGCGCCTCAACGACGCGCGCGGCAACCCCTTCCAGCTCTACTACGTCTTCCCCTTCACCCAGGAGGAGGAGTCGCTGAGCCTGGTCAAGGGGACGCTGGCGACGGCCGGGGTGTTCGTCGTGGTGCTGCTGGGCGCGATCGCGTGGCTGGTCGTGCGGCAGGTGGTGACGCCCGTACGGATGGCGGCCGGGATCTCCGAGCGGCTGGCGGCCGGGCGGCTCCAGGAGCGGATGAAGGTCACCGGCGAGGACGACATCGCCCGGCTGGGGGAGTCGTTCAACAAGATGGCGCAGAACCTCCAGCTCAAGATCCAGCAGTTGGAGGAGCTGTCCCGGATGCAGCGCCGTTTCGTCTCGGATGTCTCGCACGAGCTGCGGACGCCCCTGACGACGGTGCGGATGGCGGCCGATGTGATCCACGAGGCGCGTGAGGACTTCGATCCGGTGACCGCCCGCTCGGCTGAGCTGCTGCTCGGGCAGCTCGACCGGTTCGAGTCACTGCTGGCGGACCTGCTGGAGATCAGCCGGTTCGACGCGGGCGCCGCCAACCTCGAGCCGAGCGCCGTCGATCTGCGGGACGTGGTCCACCGGGTGGTGGAGGGCAGCGAGCCGCTCGCCGAGCGCAAGGGCAGCAGGATCCTGGTGAAGGGTGACGAGCAGCCCGTGGTCGCCGAGATGGACGGCCGCAGGATCGAGCGGGTGCTGCGCAACCTGGTCGACAACGCGGTGGAGCACGGCGAGGGCCGGGATGTGGTGGTGCGGCTGGCTACCGGGGGCGGTGCCGTGGCCGTGGCCGTGCGGGACTACGGCGTCGGCCTCAAGGAGGGCGAGGCCGAGCGCGTCTTCAACCGCTTCTGGCGGGCCGACCCGGCCCGGGCCCGCACCACGGGTGGTACCGGACTGGGGCTGTCCATCGCACTGGAGGACGCCCGGCTGCACGGTGGATGGCTGCGCGCCTGGGGCGCGCCGGGCGACGGATCGCAGTTCCTGCTGGTCCTGCCCTGCACGGCCGGGGAGCCGCTGCGCGGCTCTCCGCTGCGGCTGGAGCCGGAGGACTCGCGCCGGAAGCGGGAGCGGGCCAGGGAGCGGGAGCGGCAGGCGGTCGCGGCGGGGACCGCGTCGGCCCCGGCCGCCGACGGGTCGCGGAACGACGAGCGGGCAGGGCACTCCGGAGAGGAGCGGGGATGAGTACGGCCGAGGAGCCTGCACGGCGGCGTGGAACCGCCGCGCGGCGGCGGCGTGCGCTGATCGTGCTCGCCTCGTGCGGGGCGCTGCTGGCCGGGTGCGCGTCGATGCCGGACGGGGGCAAGGTCAAGCACGTCAGCTCCTCGCACCGCAGCGGAACCGACTCCCAGGTGCGGGTCTACAGCGTCAGTCCGCAGAAGGGCGAGGCGCCGACCCAGATAGTCCGGGGCTTTCTGGAGGCGACGACCAGCGACGAGGCCACATTCCGCACCGCGCGCGAGTACATGACCCCCGGCATGGCCCGCAGATGGGACCCGTTCGCGTCGACGACGGTGCTCTCGGACGCGCCGGGTGCGGTGAAGGCGCCGCCGGAGAGCACGGCTGTCAAGGGCGGCTACTCGGTGGAGGTCTCGGGTGACCGGATGGCCGAGGTGGACGGCAAGCACGCCTACTCGCCCTCCGAGGGAAAGTACCGCGAGGTCTTCCGGCTGACCGAGGTCAAGGGGGAGTGGCGCATCGACGAGATGCCGGACGGCCTCGTGCTCGGCGAGTCCGACTTCCAGCGCATCTACCGCCCCATCAACACCTACTACTACGCGCAGCTCGGGCCGGATGCGGATTCGATCACTGACGGACAGAACGTGCTCGTCGCCGATCCGGTCTATCTTCGGCGACGCATCGACCCGGTCACCGAGACGGTCTCCGCGCTTCTGCAGGGGCCGTCCGGCTGGATCGACCCCGTCGTCGGCTCCTCCTTCCCGCGCGGCAGCCGCCTGGCGCGCGGACAGCACCTCTCGCTCGACGACTCGGGTGTCCTGCGGCTGCGGCTCAACGCCCGCGCCGCCGAGGCCGGCGGCAGGAGATGCGCGCGGATGGCGGCGCAGGTGCTGTACTCCGTGCAGGACCAGGCGTCGGCGAAGGTCGGCAAGGTGGAACTGGCCGGTCCCAAGGACCGCTTGCTCTGTTCCCGGACCCGGGAGCAGGTGGCCGCCTTCCAGCCGGGCCGCCTCAACGGCAGCGCCAAGCGGGCGTACTTCATCGACGGCAAGCACCGCGTCGCGTCCTTCAAGAGCAAGAGCGCGTCGGCGCGGCCGGTCGAAGGCCCGCTGGGCAGCGGGCAGGTGGAGATGGGCGCGGTCGCGGTCAACCGGATCGAGAGCGAGGGCGCTGCCGTCTCGCGCGGCCGGCGCGCCCTCTACGTCGCCTCCCTGGAGGGCAGCAGCGCCACCACCGCGCTCGGCGATCCGGTGCTCACCAGCGCGGCGGAGAAGGAGAAGGACCGGCTGACGGCACCGAGCTGGGACGGACTGGGCGACCTGTGGGTCGCCGACCGGGACCCGGACGCTCCCCGGCTGCTGCGGCTGCGCAGCGGCAAGGAGCAGCCCGACGAGGTGAGAGTCCCGGACCTGGGCGAGGACGAGCGCATCGAGTCGCTGCGGATCGCCTCCGACGGGGTGCGGATCCTGCTGCGGGTGCGGGACGGCGAGGGCCATGCCTCGCTGCAGCTCGGCCGGGTGGTACGCGGGGGGACGGCGGAGAACTCCCGGGTGACGGTCGAGCAGCTGCGTCCGGTCGCCCCCCAGCTGGTGGACGTCTCGGCGGCCTCGTGGGCGGGCGGCAGCCGCCTCGTGGTGGTGGGGCGCGAGCAGGGGAGCGTGCAGCAACTGCAGTACATGGAGACCGACGGCTCGGTCTCCGACCAGCCGACGCTCCCGGGGATCACCGACGTGACGGGGGTCGCCGCCTCCGAGGACGAGAGCAAGCCGCTGCTCGCCGATTCCGAGGACGGCATCGTGCGGCTGCCGCCCGACGCGAACTGGCGGATGCTCACCGAGCACGGCTCGGCCCCCGCCTACCCGGGCTGAGCCTGCCCGGCGTGCCGCTCCGCAGCCCGGGCCGGCTCCGGCGCCCCGGACGCCTCCCGACCGCGGTGTCGCGGCGCGTGGGCGCTGCCGCCCGGGGCCGGCCCGCGGGCCTTCCGGGAGTTTTCCACAGGGGTGGTGGCGCCGGATCCCCGGTGCCAGAGTGGGGGCATGTCGAGGACCTTGCTGGGACTTCGGCGGGAACTCGCAGGTCTGGTGCTGCCCGTGGGGTGCGCCGGATGCGGTCGCCCGCGTACGCGGGACCGCTTGTGCGAAGAGTGCAGCAGCGTGCTGAATGGCGCGGTGCCGCGGCGGGTCCGTCCCTCGCGCGTGCCGTCCGGACTGCCGCAGGTGTATGGAGCCCTCACCTACACCGACGAGGCCCGAGCCGCGCTGCTCGCTCACAAGGAGCGCGGTGCCCTGGGGCTGGCCGCGCCACTGGGAGCGGTGCTCGCACGTGCCGTCGCACGCGCCTCGCGTGCGGCGGGCACCTCTGTGCCGGCCGCACCCGTGCCGGGCGGGCCGTCCGTCGCGGCAGGCCGCCCGTCGGCCCGGTGCCCTGTCCCGGCCCTGCTCGTTCCGGTGCCCTCCATGCGGCGGGCGGTCGCGGGGCGGGGACACGACCCGGTGCGGCGCATGGCGCGGGAGGCCGCGGCGGTGCTGAGAGGGGAGGGCATGGCCGCGCAGGTGCTGCCGGTGCTGTGCCTGCGCCGGAGGGTGGCCGACCAGGCGGGGCTGGGCGCAGCGGAGCGGACCGCGAATCTTGCCGGAGCTCTGGAGATGGTGCCAGGCGGCGTACGGCTGCTCGGCGGGGGCCGGGTCGTGCTGGTGGACGACGTGATGACGACGGGCGCGACGCTCGCGGAGGCGTCGCGGGCGCTGGGCGGGGTGGCCTCGGCCGCGGTGCTCGCGGTGCGCTCGGTCGAGTGATCAAGAAGAACGGAAAGTTGCCTGGCGTGACGCGATGGAACTATCAGATCGCGGACGTCGTTGCAGGTGGTACCAGGGTTCACTCCCCTGATCGGAGGTACGTGCCGGTAGGGGGTGCCGAGCCTCCCCCAGTGGAGGTACGTTCGGATTGAGTGGCGATCTCTCCTCCGGGGGAGAAGGAGGTGAAACTCGCAAGCCGACTCGAGCCGGAGAGCCAAACGGCGGGAGGGCCGAGCCTCCGGCGTCAGTGCACCAAGGATGGTCGCACCGAATTGTGGGACCGTCCGGGAACGGAGTTCTGCGTGGACATCGTCGTCAAGGGTCGCAAGACAGAGGTGCCCGACCGGTTCCGCAAGCACGTGGCCGAAAAGCTGGAGAAGGTTCAGAAGCTCGACGGCAAGGTGATCAACCTTGAGGTCGAGGTGGCCAAGGAGCACAACCCCCGGCAGGCCGACCGTTCCGACAGGGTTGAGATCACCCTGCGTACGCGTGGACCGGTCATTCGTGCGGAGGCAGCAGCCTCCGACCCGTACGCGGCGCTCGACCTGGCCTCCAGCAAGCTGGAAGCCCGGCTGCGCAAGCAGGCCGACAAGCGTCGCGTCCACCGCGGCGGCAGCCGCGCACCGATGAGTGTGGCGGCGGCGACCGCCCACCTCGCGTCGGAACTCAACGGAGAACTGGACGCCGCCGCCGGATCGGTGGCCGTGGCATCGGAGGCCGACGGCCAGCCCGTGGTCACCAAGATGGGACCGTTGGAGGTCCGCGGCGAAGGACCGCTCATCGTCCGCGAGAAGACGCACGCGGCAGCGCCGATGACGCTGGACCAGGCGCTCTACGAGATGGAGTTGGTGGGCCACGACTTCTATCTGTTCGTCGACTCCGAGACCAAGCAGCCCAGTGTCGTCTACCGGCGGCACGGCTATGACTACGGCGTGATTCATCTGGAGCCGGACCCGTTCGTACAGGAGCCGCCGCCCGGAGCGGGCGGGGCGTTGGGCGGCTGACACCGTCCGGCGCCGGTCAGGTGCGGTCCACCGGCGATCCGCCGGGCACGGCCCGGCACCCGCTCTGCGCCCCACCGGCTTGATGTTCGCGCCCCCGGCCGGATCTCGGGACCCGGCCGGGGGCGTCGGCATGAGTAACATCAAGGCCCGGGCCAATCTCCGTTGGCCGTAGCGGGGTTGGTGGGAGATCAGGGTGCAGGGGGAGGAACGATGGTGGACAGCTTCGGGCCCGTGATGCCCGTGCCCGACGCACACCCGGGCCCGGTGGCGGAGGAGGAGCCCTACGAGCGGGAGCGGCGCAAGGAGCCGATCCGGGTGCTGGTCGTCGACGACCACGCGCTGTTCCGGCGGGGGTTGGAGATCGTGCTGGCCCAGGAGGAGGACATCCAGGTCGTCGGAGAGGCCGGGGACGGGGCCGAGGCGGTGGACAAGGCGGCGGATCTGCTGCCCGACATCGTGCTGATGGATGTGCGGATGCCGAAGCGGGGCGGGATCGAGGCGTGCACCTCCATCAAGGAGGTCGCACCGAGCGCGAAGATCATCATGCTGACGATCAGCGACGAGGAGGCCGACCTCTACGACGCCATCAAGGCGGGTGCGACCGGATATCTGCTCAAGGAGATCTCCACGGACGAGGTCTCCACGGCGATCCGGGCCGTGGCCGACGGCCAGTCGCAGATCAGTCCCTCGATGGCGGCGAAGCTCCTCACCGAGTTCAAATCCATGATCCAGCGCACCGACGAGAGCAAACTGGTGCCCGCGCCCAAGCTCACCGACCGGGAGCTGGAGGTGCTCAAGCTGGTGGCCACCGGGATGAACAACCGGGACATCGCCAAGGAGCTGTTCATCAGCGAGAACACCGTGAAGAACCACGTCCGCAACATCCTGGAGAAGCTTCAGCTGCACTCCCGGATGGAGGCCGTGGTCTACGCGATGCGGGAGAAGATCCTCGAAATCCGCTGACGCGCGGGCAGCGACCGCCGGGGGCGGACCGGGAACACCGCGAACGAGCGGCGGGCCGCCGCCCGCGGGCCGAGAGCCGCCGGGCTGCGGGCGGGGCTCACCCGCCCAGCGCGTCGAGGGCGCTGCGGAGCCGGGGCCGCAGCTCCTCGGGGGCGCAGCGCTCCACCCGCACCGCGTCGCAGCCCACCCATGCGGCGGCTTCGCACAGCGCCTGCGCCATCGGCTCCACGGCTTTCGTGCTCTCCAGGGAGAGCTGGCGGGCGACCAGCGTGGTGCCCTCCCGGGCCGGGTCCACCCGGCCCACGAGCCGGCCGCCCGCCAGCAGCGGCATCGCGAAGTAGCCGTGCACCCGCTTCGGCTTGGGCACATATGCCTCCAGCCGGTGCTGGAAGCCGAAGACGCGTTCCGTGCGGGGGCGGTCCCAGACCAGTGAGTCGAACGGGGAGAGCAGCGTCGTACGGTGCCGGCCGCGCGGCGCGGACTCCAGGGCCGCCGGGTCGGCCCAGCCGGGCTTGGGCCAGCCCTGCACCCGGACCGGCACCAGCCCGGTGTCCGGCAGCACCGACTCCACCTGTTCGGCCTTGAGGCGGTGGTAGTCGGCCAGATCGGCCCGGGTGGCGACGCCCAGCGCCGAGCCCGCCTGGGCGACGAGCCGCCGCAGGCATGCCCGGTCGTCCAGGTCGTCGTGGAACAGGGCACCGGGGATCGCGCGCTCCGCGAGGTCGTAGACGCGCTTCCAGCCGCGCCGCTCGGTGACCACGACCTCCCCGATGTCCAGCAGCCACTCGACCGCGATCTTGCTCTCGGACCAGTCCCACCACTCGCCGCCGTTCCGGCCGCCGCCCAGGTCCGCCGTGGTCAGCGGCCCCTCCGCACGGAGCCGGTCGCGCACGGCGGCGCACGAGCCCTCCCGGTCCTTCATCCGGTGCCAGCGGTGGCCGCGGTCGCGGAAGGCACGGCGGCGGAAGGCGAAGTGCGGCCACTCCTCGATCGGCAGCACGCACGCGGCGTGCGACCAGTACTCGAAGCTGTGTGCTCCGGACCAGTAGGCCGACTCCACGGCCCGCCGTCCCACAGCACCCAGCCGGGCGTAGGGCACCAGCTCGTGCGAACGGGCCAGGACCGAGATCGTGTCCAGCTGGACCGCGCCCAGGTGCCGCAGCACTCCGCGCGCTCCTGCCCTGCGGTCCGGGGCTCCCAGCAGACCCTGCGCACGCAGTGCGATCCGCCGGGCCTCGGCGGCGGAGAGGGAGGCCTGCGGCGCGTGGGCGCCGCCGGCCGGGACAGCGGTGGCAGGCAGACCGGTCGTCATGCGGCACACCCTAGGCGGGACCACTGACACCCCCCGCGCCCAGCCGTCGGCCCCGAGCGGGCGGCGGGTGGCGGGTGGCGGGGCCGTCGGAGTCACGCGGACTGTTCCGCGGGAGCTATCCGCGCGGCGGCGAGGGCAGGTAGGGGGTCGGCTGCGGGTGGCCCAGGTCCGAGGGGAGCAGGGCGGCGACGCGGGCGTCACGGCGTGTTCCCCTGTGCACGATGCGTGCCCGCGCGATGCCCTCCTCCACGAAGCCGAGCCGTTGCGCCACGGCGCGTGACCCGGTGTTCTCCACCTGGGCCAGCCACTCCAGCCGTTCCACTCCCAGCGCGGAGAACGCCCAGTCCGCCACGGCACGCGCGGCCTCCGCCGTGTAGCCCTTGCGCCGGTGGCCGCGCGCTGTCCAGAAGCCCAGTTCGGCTTGGCGTTCGGCGGTGCGCAGGGAGAGCCGGACCAGTCCCATGGAGCCCACCAGTTCGCCGCCGGGGCCGCCGCCGTCCGCACCGCCGTCGCCGCCCTTGTCCGCGCCGTCGCCCGGGGCGCCGCGGGTGAAGACGCCGAAGTTGTACATCGTGTCCTCCCGCCAGCCGTTCGCGCTCACACCGCGGACGAACTCCTCGGCGTCCTTGAGCGTGTACGGTTCGGGCACCGGGACGAAGCGCTGGATGTCCGGATCGTCGCAGGCCGCGGCGAGCGCCGCCTCGTCCCGTTCCTCGAAGGGACGCAGCAGCAGCCGCTCGGTGCGCAGTGTGATCGGTTCCATGGACCGATTGTGCCGCCGGGGTCGGCGGCACCTTCGGGGGCTCCGGCACGTTGGGGGTACAGGGGCAGTCGTCCCTCGCATACGATGGCCGGTGCGGTACAGGCCCTCGGCAAGGAGAGGACCTCGGTGATCCGCACCGATATCCGCACTGACCGTGCAGACCGTGCCAGGCCCGACCGGCAAGGAGCCACCTTAAGTGTCCGTCTTCGGCAAGCTCATGCGTGCAGGTGAAGGGAAGATCCTGCGCAAGCTGGACCGCGTCGCGCGGCAGGTGAATTCCATCGAAGAGGACTTCGTCGACCTGTCCGACGCCGAGCTGCGCGCGCTCACGGACGAGTACAAGGAGCGGTACGCCGAGGGCGAGAGTCTGGACGACCTGATGCCGGAGGCGTTCGCGACCGTCCGCGAGGCCGCCAAGCGCGTGCTGGGCGAGCGGCACTACGACGTCCAGCTGATGGGCGGCGCCGCGCTGCACCTCGGCTATGTGGCCGAGATGAAGACCGGTGAGGGCAAGACGCTGGTCGGTACGCTGCCCGCGTATCTGAACGGGCTGTCGGGCGACGGCGTGCACATCGTCACGGTCAACGACTACCTGGCGCAGCGCGACTCCGAGTGGATGGGGCGGGTGCACCGCTTCCTCGGGCTGCAGGTCGGCTGCATCGTCGCCAACATGTCCCCCGCCGAGCGCCGCGAGCAGTACGCCTGCGACATCACCTACGGCACCAACAACGAGTTCGGGTTCGACTACCTGCGCGACAACATGGCGTGGTCGAAGGACGAACTGGTGCAGCGGGGCCACAACTTCGCCATCGTCGACGAGGTCGACTCGATCCTCGTCGACGAGGCCCGTACGCCGCTGATCATCTCCGGCCCCGCGGACCAGGCCACGAAGTGGTACAGCGACTTCGCGAAGCTGGTCAAGCGGCTGGAGAAGGGCGAGCCGGGCGACCCGCGCACCCAGAAGCCGGAGACCGGCGACTACGAGGTAGACGAGAAGAAGCGCACGGTCGGCATCCACGAGTCCGGCGTCGCCAAGGTCGAGGACTGGCTGGGCATCGACAACCTCTACGAGTCGGTCAACACCCCGCTGGTCGGATACCTCAACAACGCGATCAAGGCCAAGGAGCTCTACAAGAACGACAAGGACTACGTCGTCATGGACGGCGAAGTCATGATCGTCGACGAGCACACCGGCCGTATCCTCGCCGGACGCCGCTACAACGAGGGCATGCACCAGGCGATCGAGGCCAAGGAGGGGGTGGACATCAAGGACGAGAACCAGACGCTCGCCACGATCACCCTCCAGAACTTCTTCCGCCTCTACAACACCCTTTCGGGTATGACCGGTACGGCCATGACCGAGGCCGCCGAGTTCCACCAGATCTACAAGCTCGGCGTGGTCCCCATCCCGACCAACCGCCCGCTGGCCCGGTTGGACCAGGCCGACCTGATCTACCGCACCGAGGTCGCCAAGTTCGACGCGGTCGTGGACGACATCGCGGACAAGCACGAGTCGGGGCAGCCGATCCTGGTCGGCACCACCTCGGTCGAGAAGTCCGAGTACCTCTCCAAGCAGCTCACCAAGCGCGGCGTCGCGCACCAGGTGCTCAACGCGAAGAACCACGAGCGTGAGGCGCTGATCGTCGCGGAGGCGGGCCGCAAGGGCGCGGTCACGGTCGCCACCAACATGGCCGGCCGCGGTACCGACATCAAGCTCGGCGGCAACGCCGAGGGCATGGCGGAGAACGAGCTGCGCGAGCGCGGGCTGGACCCGAACGAGCACCCGGAGGAGTGGGCGGCGGCCCTGCCGACCGCGCTGGACAAGGCCGAGAAGTCGGTCAAGGCGGCCGTGGACGAGGTCAAGGAGCTGGGCGGCCTCTACGTGCTGGGTACCGAGCGCCACGAGTCGCGCCGGATCGACAACCAGCTGCGCGGCCGCTCCGGCCGGCAGGGCGACCCGGGCGAGTCCCGCTTCTACCTGTCGCTCGGCGACGACCTGATGCGGCTGTTCAAGGCGCAGATGGTGGAGCGCGTGATGGCCATGGCCAACGTTCCCGACGACGTCCCGATCGAGAACAAGATGGTGACCCGCGCCATCGCCTCCGCGCAGTCCCAGGTCGAGCAGCAGAACTTCGAGATCCGCAAGAACGTCCTCAAGTACGACGAGGTGCTCAACCGGCAGCGCGAGGTCATCTACGGCGAGCGCCGCCGGGTCCTGGAGGGCGAGGACCTGCACGAGCAGGTGCGGCACTTCATGGACGACACGATCGAGGCGTACGTCCAGGCCGAGACCGTCGAGGGCTTCGCCGAGGAGTGGGACCTGGAGCGGCTGTGGAGCGCCTTCAAGCAGCTGTACCCGGTGCAGGTGAGCATCGAGGAGCTGGAGGAGGCCGCGGGTGACCGCGAGGGTCTGACCGCCGACTTCATCATCGAGGCGATCAAGGACGACGTCCGCGAGCAGTACGACGCGCGTGAGCAGGAGCTGGGCTCCGAGATCATGCGTGAGCTGGAGCGGCGCGTGGTGCTCTCGGTGCTCGACCGCAAGTGGCGCGAGCACCTCTACGAGATGGACTACCTCCAGGAGGGCATCGGCCTGCGTGCGATGGCCCAGAAGGACCCGCTGGTCGAGTACCAGCGGGAGGGCTACGACATGTTCCAGGCCATGATGGACGGCATCAAGGAGGAGTCCGTCGGCTATCTGTTCAACCTGGAGGTCCAGGTCGAGCAGCAGGTCGAGGAGGTGCCGGTCGAGGACGAGGCACCGGCGCCGTCCCTGGAGAAGGAGGGGGCGCGCGACACCGTGCCGGCCGGTGCGGGTGCGGGGCCGGCCCCCGCGATCCACGCCAAGGGGCTGGACCAGCCGCAGCGTCCCGACCGTCTGCACTTCTCGGCGCCGACCGCCGAGGGCGGCGTGGTCGAGCGCGATCTGGACACCAGCGAGACGGCGGACGAGGACGGCGGCGGTCCGGTCCGCTCGTCGGCCGACGGCCTCACCCGCGCCGAGCGCCGCAAGGCCCAGAAGGGGCGCAAGAAGCGGAAGTAGCGCGCCGCCCGCGCCGCCCGCCGTCGGGCGGCCGTCCGGGGGCGTTCCGCATCTCTACACGGCTGAGGGGCCGGGCACCGGGTGCCCGGCCCCTCAGCCGTGTCCGGGCGGCCGCTCGCCCCGTGCTCCCGGTCGTTCCGGGGCCGCTCAGGACCGGGTTCCCGGCCTCGGCTGCCGGTTCCCGGCCGTGCGGCGTCCGGCTTCCCGGCGTGCCGGGCTTCTCGACCGGTCCGGGTCCTCCGGCGGGGTCCGGCTGCTCGGCGCCCCCGGACCCCGTCGGGGGCCGGGCCTCTTCGGGGGCCGCTCCCCGACGGGCTCGGTTCCGCACGGCGGTGCTCGGCCTTCCGCTGCGGGCCCGACTGCGCCTGTGCCGTGCCCGGCCCTCGGGGAGCCCGCCGCGCGGCCGGGCGCGGTCAGCCATCGGCCGGGATGTCGAGTTCGACGGCGGTGCAGCGCCAGCGGTTGTCCGGGCACCATTCCAGGCGGAACGCGAGGGCGCGCTGGTGGGCGCCGGTGGCGACCCGCGCGAAGGCCTCGATGACACCGGCCCGCGGCTGGGTGCCGCGGGCCTCCAGCACCTCGGGTGCCGTGCGGTCCGCGCCCCGCGGGCGCAGCGGTGCCGAGGGGGCCAGGGCGGTCAGCCGGTCGTAGGCGGGTCCTCGGACGTGGGCCAGCAGGGTGTGGACGGGGCACTGGCCGCTCAGCACCAGCAGCAGCCGGTGGGCGAACCAGAACGGGGGCCGGCCCTGGCGGGCGCGGTGGGCCGCGGCCCGGAGCGCGGAGTCGGCGGGGCGGCGGCTGTCGCGCCGGGCCGGCGGCCGGGTGGGTGCCGGGCGCGGGCCGCGCCTGCGGGGCTGACGTCCGGATACCGGGTAGGAGACGGGCGTCGTCATGGGCTCCCTCGGGGTGTGTGCCGGGACCGGCAAGCGAATACCGGGCGGTAACTGGCTGGACGGCAACGGTTCTAGCGGCGGAACGGGGGGTGCCGCAATGCGCGGGGGCGGCCCGGTGCGGGGCTGCGGCAGATTCCCCTATCCGGTGGGGGCGGCCCGTGGGTGTTGACTCCGCGCCGTGTTCACCTGCGGATTCGTTCGGGCGCCGAGCAGCGCGCCGTACGGCGCGTGCCCGTATGCTGACGGGGCATCCGGTCCCGGCGATACACGAAAGCGGCAGCCCATGCGTGTCTATGTCCCTCTGACCCTGCCCGCACTGAGCGAGGCGCACGGCGCGGGTGAGCTGGGACCGGCGCCCGTCGAGGCGTACGCGGTCACCCCCGGGCTGCGCGCGTGGTGGGGCTCGGAGGACGCGGAGGAGCTGGAGTACGCGGCGCTGCGGCAGGCCGCCGGTGCTTCGCTACGGCTGCTCGCCGACCAGTACGAGGCGGCGCGCCGCCGGGTCGTCGTCGCGCTGGAGGCCGCCGACGGGGCGGTCGTCCCCGACGAGGAGGACGACGGGTCCCGGGGCGGCGCGGAGGCGGACGCCGGGGCCGTGGGCCGGGTCCGGCTGACCGCCGCCGTCCCGCTGACCGAGGCGGCCGCCGTCCACCTCGACGCGGAGGACGCGGTCGACGACGTGACCGCCGCGGTCGGTGCGCTGTCCGCGGCGCTCGCCGGTGACGAGCGGGCGGAGCAGGTGGTGGACCGGGCCGACGACCACGAGCTGCTGTGGTTCGCCACCCAGGAGATCCCCGCGCTCGTCGGCTGAGGACCGCCGAGGGCCCGCCGCCGACCGGCCCCGCACCGCGTGCCGGCCCGGCGCCCCGGCGAGCTGTCGCCCGCGGGGCGGGAAACCGGTGTCGCGATGTCAGTGCCGTCTCCTACCGTCGGCTGCATGGTCCTGGGGCGAGAAGAGCGGTCCGCGCACATCGTGTGGGACTGGAACGGCACACTGCTGCACGACATCCATACGGTCATCGAGGCGACGAACGCCGCGTTCGGCGAGCTCGGTATGCCGAGCATCACACTGGAGCGGTACCGGGAGCTGTTCTGCGTACCGGTGCCGCGCTTCTACGAGCGGCTGCTCGGCAGAATGCCCACCGACGACGAGTGGCGGGTCATGGACGAGACCTTCCACCGGCACTACTGGGCCCTGGCTCCGCGGGCGGGGCTCGCCGAGGGAGCCGCCGAACTGCTGGCCGCCGGGCGTTCGGCCGGCCGCACCCAGTCGCTCTGCTCGCTGGCGCCGCACGACCGGCTGCTGCCGCTGGTGCGCACCTACGGCATCGAGGAGCATTTCGTGCGGGTGGACGGCTCGGTCGGTCCCTCCGGTGGCGGCAAGGCGGCGCAGATGGTGCAGCATCTCGCCGCGCTCGGCGGGGTGGAGCCGCGCCGCACGGTGGTGATCGGGGACGCCGTGGACGACGCCTCGGCGGCCGCGCACGCGGGGGCCCGTGCGGTGCTGTTCACCGGCGGCTCGCACAGCCGGGCCAGTCTGGAGGAGGCGGGGGTCCCGGTGGTCGACACCCTGCACGAGGCCGTCCGGACGGCGGAGCTGCTGGCGGCGGAGCCGTGACCGGCCCCGTCCGGGGCGTGGGAGCCGGCCCGGCAGAGCGCGCGGCGGCCAGGCGCCGCAGCGGCCGCACGGAGCACGGCCGCACGGAGCACGGCCGCACGGAGCACGGCCGCACGGAGCACGGCCGCCGGATCAGGGCCGGCACGGAGCACGGCGGCAGCGGCCGGCATGACCCGGCGGCCCGAAAGGGGGAACCGTCCGGGCCGCTCGCACCGTCTCCCCGAGCGTGCCCCCGGAACGCCGCTTTGCCAGAAGTTTTCCCGGACCCGGTCCAACTGGCCGGTTCGGAGAAGACGATCTCGGCGTTCTCCCTATTCGTACATATAAGGCCCATGACGTGTCGGCCGCCGGGGGCGATAGCCTTACCCACGTGATCAGCGCGATATCCACCGGAGGATCAGCGCCCGAGCGATCCTCCGTACAGCGCCCCCCGCGACAGCGCGGGCGGGGCGCCGCTGGTCGTCTCTCCCGGCACAGCGGCGGACCCGAGCGGAGACCCCGCGTCGTTCCGGTGCCGTGCCTTCATTTTCCCGACGTCACGCAACGGCGCGCGACAGGAGCCAGAGGACATGCAG
This sequence comes from Streptomyces sp. AA1529, assembly GCF_000280905.1. Taxonomy (GTDB): domain Bacteria; phylum Actinomycetota; class Actinomycetes; order Streptomycetales; family Streptomycetaceae; genus Streptomyces. The sequence goes on from NZ_ALAP01000009.1 coordinate 24,485, forward strand.
AGCAAGCTGGAAGAAGCAAAGGCCGAGCGACTGGCGGAAGCCGCACGGGTGGCTGAACGGAGCCCGGCCCAGGGGCGCCACCCGGTCCAGGGGCCCCAGGACGACGCCCTTGGTGCGTATCTCCAGCGGTACTACCTGCACACGGCGCCGGAGGATCTCGCCGACCGCGATCCGGTCGACATCCTCGGAGGTGCTCTCGCCCACTACCGGCTGGCCGAGGAGCGGCCGCAGGGCACGGCGAACGTCCGCGTGTACTCGCCGTCGATAGACGAGAACGGCTGGTCGTGCACGCACTCGGTGGTGGAGGTCGTCACCGATGACATGCCGTTCCTGGTCGACTCGGTCACCAACGAGCTCTCGCGGAGGGGACGCGGTATCCACGCCGTGATCCACCCGCAGATGGTCGTCCGCCGGGATCTGACCGGGAAGCTGCTGGAGGTGCTCTCCGTCGGCCGGGACGACCTCGCGCAGGTGCCGGACACCCAGTTGCCGGACACCCGGGCCGCCTGGGCCGGCGAGCCCGCGGCCGGTGCGCAGGACGGAGCCGGGGCGGCCGGGAACGGGAAGCTGCCGCACGACGCGGTGGTCGAGTCCTGGATCCACGTCGAGATCGACCGCGAGACGGACCGGGACGACCTCAAGCAGATCGCCGCCGACCTGCGCAGGGTCCTCTCGGACGTGCGGGAGGCCGTGGAGGACTGGCAGAAGATGCGCGGTGCGGCCCTGCGCATCGCCGACGAGCTGCCCGGCGAGCCCACCGACGAGCTCCCGCGTGAGGAGATCGAGGAGGCCCGGGAGCTGCTGCGGTGGCTGGCCGACGACCACTTCACCTTCCTCGGCTACCGCGAGTACGAACTGGACGTCGAGGAGGGCGCGGACGGCTCCGGGAAGGGCGACGCCGGCGACGAGCTGAGCCTGGCACCGCTGCCCGGCACGGGGCTGGGCATCCTCCGTGCCGACCCGCAGCGCAGCACCGAGGAGAGCCACCCGGTCTCGCCGTCCTTCAACCGGCTGCCCGCCGACGCGCGCGCCAAGGCGCGCGAACACCAGATGCTGGTCCTGACCAAGGCGAACAGCCGGGCGACCGTGCACCGCTCGTCCTACCTCGACTACGTGGGCGTCAAGAAGTTCGACGAGGCGGGCAATGTCGTCGGGGAGCGCCGTTTCCTCGGGCTGTTCTCGTCCGCCGCTTACACCGAGTCGGTGCGCCGCGTCCCGGTGGTCCGCCGCAAGGTCGCCGACGTGCTGGAGACCGCGGGCTTCACGCCCGACAGCCACGCCGGGCGCGACCTGCTGCAGATCCTGGAGACCTACCCGCGCGACGAGCTGTTCCAGACCTCGGTCGAGGAGCTGCGCTCCATCGTCACCTCCGTCCTCTACCTCCAGGAGCGCCGCAAGCTGCGGCTCTACCTGCGCAAGGAGGAGTACGGGCGGTACTACTCGGCGCTGGTCTACCTCCCGCGCGACCGCTACACGACCGCGGTGCGGCTGCGGCTGACCGAGATCCTCACCGAGGAGCTGGGCGGCACCAGCGTCGACTTCACCGCGTGGAACACCGAGTCGGTGCTCTCCCGGCTGCACTTCGTCATCCGGGTGCGCCCCGGTGCCCAGCTCGCCGAGCTGACCGACGCGGAGATCGAGCGCATCGAGTCCCGGCTGGCCGAGGCGGCCCGCTCGTGGGCGGACGGTTTCAACGAGGCGCTGATCGCCGAGTGCGGCGAGGAGCAGGCCGCCGAGCTGTCGCAGAAGTACGCGCGGGCCTTCCCCGAGGGCTACAAGGCGGACTTCTCGCCGCGTGCCGCCGTCGCCGACCTCCAGCACCTGGAGGCGCTGGTGCAGGGCGGCGAGGAGAGCGACTTCTCGCTGAGTCTGTACGAGCCGGTCGGTGCGGGCCCGGGCGAGCGCCGCTTCAAGATGTACCGGACCGGCAGCCCCGTCTCCCTCTCGGCCGTGCTGCCGGGACTGCAGGCGATGGGCGTCGAGGTGGTCGACGAGCGGCCCTACGAGCTGCGCTGCGCCGACCGCTCGCACGCCTGGATCTACGACTTCGGGCTGCGGATGCCGGACGGCCGGCGCGGTCTGGAGGAGGAGGCCCGCGAGCGCTTCCAGGAGGCGTTCGCTGCGGTGTGGACCGGCCGCGCCGAGAACGACGGGCTGAACGCGCTGGTGCTCTCCGCCGGGCTGACCTGGCGGCAGGCGATGGTGCTGCGCGCCTACGCGAAGTACCTGCGGCAGGCGGGCGCCACCTTCAGCCAGTCCTACATCGAGGACACGCTGCGCGGGAACGTGCACACCACCCGGCTGCTGGTCAACCTGTTCGAGGCCCGGCTGGACCCGGCGCGCCGGTGGGCGGGGCACGAGCTGACGGACGGCATCCTGGAGGAGCTGGCCGGGGCGCTGGACCAGGTGGCCAGCCTGGACGAGGACCGCATTCTGCGCTCCTTCCTGACCGTCATCAACGCCACCCTGCGCACCAACTACTTCCAGCGGGACGCCGACGGCGAGCCGCACACCTATGTGTCGATGAAGCTGGACCCGCAGGCCATCCCGGAGCTGCCGGCGCCGCGCCCCAAGTACGAGATCTGGGTGTACTCGCCGCGGGTGGAGGGCGTCCACCTGCGGTTCGGCAAGGTCGCCCGCGGCGGTCTGCGCTGGTCGGACCGGCGGGAGGACTTCCGTACCGAGGTGCTCGGTCTGGTCAAGGCGCAGGAGGTCAAGAACTCCGTCATCGTGCCGGTGGGCGCCAAGGGCGGCTTCGTCGGCAAGCAGCTCCCGGACCCGGCCGCCGACCGGGACGCCTGGCAGGCCGAGGGCATCGCCTGCTACCGGACGTTCATCTCGGGGCTGCTGGATGTCACCGACAACCTCGTCTCCGGGGCGGTCGAGCACCCGCGGGACGTGGTGCGGCACGACGAGGACGACACCTATCTCGTCGTCGCGGCCGACAAGGGCACCGCCAGGTTCTCGGACATCGCCAACGAGGTCGCCGAGTCCTACGGCTACTGGCTGGGCGACGCCTTCGCCTCCGGCGGTTCGGCCGGCTACGACCACAAGGGCATGGGCATCACCGCGCGCGGTGCGTGGGTGTCGGTCGAGCGGCACTTCCGGGAGCTGGGCCACAACACCCAGACCGAGGACTTCACCGTGGTCGGCGTCGGCGACATGTCCGGTGACGTGTTCGGCAACGGCATGCTGCTCTCCGAGCACATCCGGCTGGTGGCCGCCTTCGACCACCGGCACATCTTCCTCGACCCCGACCCGGACGCGGCCACCTCCTATGCCGAGCGCCGCCGGCTGTTCGAGCTGCCGCGCTCGTCCTGGGCGGACTACGATTCCGGGCTGATCTCGCAGGGCGGCGGCATCCACCCCCGCAGCGCCAAGTCGGTGCCGATCACCCCGCAGGTGCGCGAGGCGCTGGGCATCGAGCCGGGGGTCACCAAGATGACGCCCGCCGAGCTGATGCGGGCCATCCTCACCGCCCCGGTCGACCTGCTGTGGAACGGCGGCATCGGCACCTATGTGAAGGCGTCGTCGGAGAGCGACGCGGACGTCGGCGACAAGGCCAACGACGCCATCCGGGTGGACGGCCAGGACCTGCGGGTGAAGGTGGTCGGCGAGGGCGGCAACCTCGGCTGCACCCAGCTGGGCCGGATCGAGTTCGCGCTGAACGACGGCCGGATCAACACCGACGCGATCGACAACAGCGCCGGGGTGGACACCTCCGACCACGAGGTGAACATCAAGATCCTGCTGAACTCGGTGGTGGCCGAGGGGGACATGACCGTCAAGCAGCGCAACGCGCTGCTGGCGGAGATGACCGACGAGGTCGGCATGCTGGTGCTGCGCAACAACTACGCGCAGAACGCGGCGCTGGCCAACTCGCTGGCACAGGCGGCGAGTCTGCTGCTGGCCAGCCAGCGGCAGATGCGCCGGCTCTCCAAGGAGGGCAAGCTCGACCGGCCGCTGGAGTTCCTGCCCTCCGACCGGCTGGTGCGGGAGCGGCGCGGCAACGGCCAGGGGCTGACGCAGCCGGAGATCGCGGTGATGCTCGCGTACACCAAGATCAATATCACTGCTGAGCTGATCGGGACCTCGCTGCCGGACGACCCGTACCTCGAGGGGCTGCTGTACGCCTACTTCCCCGAGCCGCTGCGCGAGCGGTTCGGCCAGCAGATCGCCAACCACGCCCTGCGCCGCGAGATCATCACCACGCTGCTGGTCAACGACACGGTCAACACCTCCGGCTCGACCTTCGTCCACCGGATGATGGAGGAGTCGGGGGCCTCCACGGAGGAGATCGTGCGCGCCCACACGGCCGCGCGGGCCATCTTCCGGCTGGGCGACATCTGGGACGCCGTCGAGTCGCTGGACAACGAGGTCGCCGCCGGCGTCCTGACCGACATCCGGCTGCGCTCCCGGCAGCTGGTGGAGCGCGGCACCCGCTGGCTGCTCAACAACCGCCCGCAGCCGCTGGAGCTGGCCGACACCATCGAGCTGTTCGCCGACCGGGTCGAGGCGGTCTGGGCGGAGCTGCCCAAGCTGCTCAAGGGCGACGACCTCAAGTGGCACCAGCGGGTGTACGACAAGCTGTCGGGCGCCGGTGTCCCCTCGGAGCTGGCGCTGCGCCTGGCGGGCTCGGCGGCCGCGTTCTCCGCGCTGGACGTGGTGGCCGTCGAGGGCCGTACGGACATGGGCCTGATGGATGTGGCCGAGGTCTACTTCGACCTGGCGGACCGGCTGGGCATCACCCAGCTCCAGGGCCGGGTCAGCGAGCTGCCCCGCGCCGACCGCTGGCAGTCCATGGCCCGCTCCTCGATCCGCGAGGACCTCTACGCGGCGCACCAGCTGCTGACGGCGGATGTGCTGGCGGCCGGGGACGGCGCCGCGTCGTCGGAGGAGCGGTACGAGGCGTGGGAGGGGAAGAACCACGCGATCCTCGTCCGCGCCCGGGCCACCCTGGACGAGATCCAGGCGTCCGAGACCTTCGATCTGGCCAACCTCTCGGTGGCGATGCGGACGATGCGCACCCTGCTGCGCAGCAACCGCTGACCCGGGTCCGGCCCGGACACCCCGACCGCCGCGCCGCGGGACCTTCCCGCGGCGCGGCGGTCACGCGTTCGGCCGCCTGTGCCGCGACGGGCCGCACCGGCGCTGCCTACGGTGAAGTGTGGGTGTGCTGGTGGACGGAGTGGACGACGCGAACGACGACGGCGGCGCGCACGGGAACGGCGACGCGGCCGGCGGCAGCCGTGCGGCCGGTGACGGCGGCCCGCGGCCGGACGCCGCGGGCGGCCCCCCGGGGGTGGACGAGGCCGACACGCTCGTGCTCGACCCGGTGGCCGGCGCCGGCCGCTCCGGGACCGGCACGGCGGTGGCCGTGCACCGCGCGGGCGGTACCGGGGGCGACGCCGCGCTGCGGCGGCAGCGCCGCGCCGTGCTGCGGTACCGGGCCGGGTCCGCGGCGGCGCTGGTGCTGCTGGCCGCCGGCTACCTGCTCCAGGTGCTGGGCATCGCCTACCCGCACGCCTCCCTCGTCGTCGTGGGCGCACTGCTCGGCCTGCTGACCGATGTGCTGCTGCCCCACGGCGCGCAGCAGGTGGCGCGGGAGCTGCGCCGGGCGCAGCTCATCCCGCCGGTGCGGCAGCTGCTGCGGGACGCACTGCTGCTGGGCGGGCTGGGCGGGCTGGGGGTGCTGCACCCGGCCGGGGCCGGTGCGCTGCTGCCCGGCGCGGTGCTGCTCTGCTGGCTCCTGCACTTCTCCTGCCAGGCCGTCGCGGCCGCGGTGCGCGACCGGCGGCGGCTCCCGGTGGTCACCCGCAACATCGACACCTCCGCGCTCCGGCTCTCGCCCGCGCCGCCCGCGCTGTTCGCCCAGCGGGCGACCGTGCGGCTGACGGCTGTCGCGGCGCTCACGACGACCGGGATGAGCGCCTCGGCCGCGTCCGGGAACCCGGTGTGGGCGTCGGTACTGGCCTGGGGCTGCTGCGCCGGGCTGCTGGCGGGGACCGCGCAGCTGGCCGGGCGGCTGCTGCCCGGCAGGGGGGTGGCCGGTGAGGAGGAGGCGCTGGCCTGGCTGGACGGCTGGCTGGCGGAGTACCGGCCGACGGTGGCGATGTACTTCTCGGGCGGGACGACGTCGGCGTACCAGGCGAACATGTGGCTCTCGACGCTGGCGGAGCTGGAGGGGCGGCCGCTGATCGTGCTGCGGGAGCGGTTCATGGTGCAGAAGATCGACGCCACCGACGTCCCGATCGTCTGCATCCCCAAGGTCTCCCATCTGATGCACCTGGAGCACTCCACGCTCAAGGTGCTGCTGCACCCGGCCAACTCCGGCAAGACCTCCCAGGCGCTGCGGATCCCCACGCTCAAGCACGCCTTCATCAACCACGGCGAGTCCGACAAGCTCTCCTCCTGCAACCCCTACGCCAAGGCCTACGACCAGGTGTGGGTCGCCGGGGAAGCCGCCCGCGAGCGCTACCGGCTGGCCGAGGTCGGCGTGGACGACAAGGACGTCGTCGAGGTCGGCCGCCCCCAGCTCACCCCTGTCCGGCACGCCGGCGAGCGCGCGGCGGGCGGCGGAGACGAGCGGCTGACCGTGCTCTACGCGCCCACCTGGGAGGGGTTCACCGACGATCCGGGCAACACCTCGGTGCTCACGGCGGGGGAGAACATCGTCCGGGCGCTGCTGTCCGACCCGAAGGTGCGGCTGCTGTACAAACCGCACCCGATGACCGGTTCGATCGACCCGCGCGCCGGCGCAGCCGACCGGCGCATCCGCGCGCTGGTCCTCCGCGCGGGCGCCGGGCAGGGCTGCCCGCAGCCGGATCCGGAGGCGCTCGCCGCGCTGGAGGAGGCGACCCGCGTGCTGGAGGAGCTGACCCGCGCCGACCTGCGGCAGCACGCGGACGAGGTGGAGCGGATGCTGCGCCAGCAGGCACCCGCGCCGGGCCGCGCCAGGGCGACGGCCGAGGCCCAGCGGAGATGGGAGGAGGCCTACTGGGCGGCCCGGCCCGCCGGACAGCACCAGGTCGTGGACGGGCCCAGGCCGGGGCTGTTCAGCTGTTTCAACGAGGCCGACGTGCTGGTCTCGGACGTCTCCTCGGTGGTCTCGGACTACCTCAGCAGCGAGAAGCCGTACGCGGTCGTCAACACCAGCGGTATGGACGAGGACGGCTTCCGCCGCGCCTTTCCCACCGTGCGCGCGGCGACCGTCCTGGGGCCGGACGGCGCGGGGGTTCCCGCGCTGCTGCGGACCGTGCGGCACCCGGAGGAGGACGCGCTCGCCGCCGCCCGCGCCGCGCTGAAGGTGCGGCTGCTCGGCCCGGCCGAGCCGCCCTCGCTGGTCCGCTTCGACCGTGCCGTGCAGGCCCTGGCGCGGGAGGCCGAGGCCCGGGCACGGCATGTGCGGGAGGGCGGCGGCCCGGGTGCCGCGCAGGCCGGTCCGGATCAGGCGCCGGTCGAGGCGCTCGGTGCCGACGACCGGTCCTGACGGCTCGCGGCGTCCGCCGCGGCTCCGCCCCGGGCGGCCTGTCCGGCCCCGGCCTGTTCCGCGCCGGGCTGCCGCACCTGCTCCGCCGGGTGCGGGGCGAGGGTCCGCAGGGCGAGGACGAGGTTGTTGTTGAGCGAGAAGTAGAGCTGCACGGCTTGGCCGCTGTCGCCGAGCCGGGTGGGCGGGGTGACGTCGGTCTTCTTGCGGTCCGGCAGGTCGCCCAGCAGCCGCCCCATGCGCATCCGCTCGGGGCCGGGGCCGGGGCGCAGCCACAGGTCCCACACGCCTTCCGGGGCGCCGTCGGCGAACGCTGCGGGCAGCTCGAAGGGCAGCTCCATCCGCGCGGTGTCCGTGCGGCCCGTGCCCTCCGCGCCGTCACCGCTCCACCGCCCGGGGAACTCGAACGCCTGGCGCGGGTTGTCGCGCGGTACCGCCGACAGCACCGGCCCGCCGGACAGCTCCTCGGTGCGCGGCGACAGCGCCGGGCGGGTGCCCTGGCCGTAGAGCCGCGCCGTGAGGGTGTAGCCGTGCTCGCCCGGCTCGATCGAGGTGACCTCCGCGTGCCGGGTGCGGGACCAGGCGCGCACGGCGAGGTAGCCCTCGCCGGTGACATAGGGGATCCGGGGGTTCAGGGTGCCGTCGCCGGTGAGCGGAGCGGGCATGGTCAGCAGGTGTGCCGTCTCCACGAGGAGGGCCTTGACCCGTCTGGCCGCGCCGTCGGAGGTGCGCTCCACGTAGGCGTCCCACCGGGCCTCGTACAGGTCCGCTCCGGAGCGCTCCAGCCGGAGGGCGATCCAGCCGTCCGCGTCCGCACGGTCGCGGGGCGGCAGCGGCAGGCGGACGGGTGCGGCGTCGTCCCGGTGCCGGGGGCGCAGGGCCAGCACCGCCGGGCCGTTGGGGAGCGTGTCGGCCCGGAGCCGGACCAGCAGCGCCCCGTCCCGCTCGGCCCGCGCCCGGGCCACCGGGCGCCGCATCCCCTTGGCGCCGCCGCCCGGGGCGCCGCCGTTCAGCCGCAGGGCACGGGCCAGCGGGCGCAGCGCGGGGACGAGCGCCCGCGGTACGAGGCGCCGGGCGGTCCGTACGACCCGCGCCCGGCTGCCCGGGCGGGGGGTGGACGCTGCGGGCGCGGGCTGCCGGGCGGCGGGCCCGCCAGGTGTTGCCGGTCCGGTCGGCGCGTCGCCCGCCGGCTGCGCGGTCTCTGCTGTCGGCGCCGGTGCGGCTGCCCGTGCCGGTCCGGGAGTCCGTCCGGGTCCGGCCGGCTGGGTCGGTCCTGCCGCCTGTCCGGGGCCGCCGCTCGGCGGTGCGGTCTCCGGTGCGGCGCGGCCGGGGGCGGCGCCCGCGCCGGCGCGTCCCGCCAGCAGCCTGGTCAGCAGGGCCTCGTACTCGCCCGCCACCCGCCGGGGGCAGTAGCGGGCGGCCTTCTCCCGGGCCGCACCGGCCATCCGGGAGCGGAGGTCCGGGTCCTCGATCAGGTGCAGCAGGGCGTCGGCGTAGCCGCGTACGGTCGTCTCCTCGCTGCCGCCCAGCGGGGCGAGCAGCCCGTCCTCGCCGTTGGTGATGATCTCTCCCGGTCCGTACGGGCAGTCGGTGCTGACGACGGGGACGCCGCAGTGCATGGCCTCCACCAGGGTCATGCCGAAGGACTCGGCGTCGGAGGAGACGGCCGCGATGGAGCCCTTCGCCCACTCCGTCTCGATGGGGGAGTGGACGCCCATCAGGAACGCCCGGTCGTGGAGGCCGCAGTCGTTCAGGGTGGCCCGCAGCGCGTCCTGTTGCGGGCCGCGCCCGTACAGCCGCAGCGACCAGTCCGGGTGGACACCGGCGACCAGTGCGAAGGCGCGCAGCAGCCGGTCGTACCGCTTGACCTTGATGAGGCGGCCCGCGGCGACGATGAGCTTGGCCTCCCCGTCGGAGGGCTCGACCTGCGAGGCGGGTACCGCGTTGGGCACGCAGGTGATCTCGGCCCGTACCTCGGGCAGGGCGGCGCGGTAGTCCGCGGCGTCCGCGTAGGAGACCGTGACGAAGGCGTCCAGGTGGGCCAGGGCGGCGTCCTGGTGGCTGCGGATGTGGTCGCTGTGCATCGCGTGGGTGAGGTGTTCCTGCCCGATGCGCAGGTAGCGGTCGGTTCCGTAGGCGGCGAGGTAGTCGTTGATCTTCGGCCGGGTGCCGATGACGACGTCGGCGTCCAGCTGCTCCAGCAGCTCCTTCACCCGCAGGTCGCCCAGCCGGGTGGCGATGCCGCGCTCGACGTGGTCGCGGCCTTCGATGAAGCGCTCGCTGGGCCGCCGGTAGTCCGGGTGGTCCCCGTCGTAGCCGGGGGAGGAGCGGCGCAGGTCGATGAGGGAGGTGAGGGTGACGCGGGGGTCGAAGACGAGTGCCGGATCCTGGCGTGACCGGCGGAGGCTGATCACCTCCACCTGGTGCCGATCGGCAAGCGCTCCGGAGAGGTTCACCGTCGACCTGATCGTCCCGCCGATTCCGTAGGCGTTGTCCAGCAGGAACACGATCTTCATCCGCGGCTTCCCCTTCTCCGTGCCGGCATGTCCACATGCTCGAAAACAGGTGATTTCCACCGACTATTTGAGGTGCGGAAGGGGATGGGATGCGCTCGTAACACTCGTATGTCCCTCGTTCGGCCCTCGTGGCGGCATGCCGCGACCGGATGGACCGCCGCCGCGCCTACTGTCCGATCAATGGCCTCGAAGATCATCGACCCAGCCGGGCCGGGCGGCACCGACGGCGGTCCGCCCGCCGGTTCCGGCGCGCCCGCGGACGGTGCGGACGCCGAGGGAGCCGCGGGGGCCGCGGAGGCCGCGGAGGCCGCCCCGGCGGCAGCCGGAACGGTGTCGGCGGTCGCCTCCGAGGCACCGGCCGGCCCCGGGGCGCGGGCCGACCCCGGGGCACCCGCCGGTGCGGCCCACGGCACTGCCGGCAGCGCGGCCGACACCGGCAGCGCCGCCGACACCGGCAGCGCGGCCGACGGCACGGGGCGCCCCGCCCGGGACCCGTTCCTCGACAACGCGAAGTTCCTGCTCATCGTGCTCGTCGTGATCGGCCACAGCTGGCCGATGGGGCTCGTCGAGGGCTCCCGCACCGTCAAGGCCGGCTATCTGTGGATCTCCTCCTTCCACATGCCCGCCTTCATCCTGCTGAGCGGCTACTTCTCCCGCGGTTTCACCGGACGCCCCGCGCAGCTGCGCAGACTGGTGGCCGGGGTGCTGGTGCCGTACCTCGTCTTCGAGGTGCTCTACACCGCGGTGGAGACCGCCGCCTGGGGGAAGCCGTTCCGGCTGACCCTGACCGAACCCACGTTCGTGTGCTGGTTCCTGGCCGCACTCTTCGTCTGGCGGCTCACGGTCCCCCTGTGGCGGGTGATCCCCCGGCCGCTGCCGGTCGCCGTGCTCGTCTCCCTCGCGGCCGGCACCTCCACCCTCGGGGACGACCTGGCGCTGCCCAGGGTGCTGATGTTCCTGCCGTGGTTCGTCCTCGGACTGGCCCTGCGGCCCGCCCACTTCGCCCGGCTGCGGACCAGCGCCCCGCTGCGGTGGTGCGCCCCGCTGGTGCTCGCCGCGGGCGGCGCCGCGGCGTACGCGCTCGCGCCGGGCACCGATGTGCACTGGCTGTGGATGAGCCACGGCCAGGCCGAACTGGGCGCGAGCACACTGCCCTACCTTCTGGTGCGGCTCGCGCTGTTCGCGGTCACCGCCCTGATGACCGGCGCCTTCCTCGCGGTGGTGCCGCGGCGCACCCGCTGGATCACCGCGTTCGGGGCCGTGACGCTGTACCCCTACCTGCTGCACGGACTGCTGACCACCGCCGCGCACGGCTACGGCTGGGAGGCGCCGCTGCGTCCGCTCGGCCCGCTCGGTGCCGGCCTGCTGACGGTCTGCGGAGCCGCCGTCGCCGTACTGCTGTCGACCGCGCCCGTACGGCGGCTCGCGCGGCCCCTCATCGAGCCACCGGTGCCGGGCCTCACCCGGCCGCGGCGCCGGGGACGCTCGCCCGGAACGAGTGAGCCAAGGACGGCGTGATGGCCTGGGACCCTTTCACCGACAGCTTCGTGACACCGTCGCGCACGGCACCCGGCGGCGCGGAACCGCAGCGGACCGCGCCGCCGGACGGCGAAGCCGCAGCGCGCTCCGCGCCCACCGTCTCGGCCCTGGGCTCCTGCGCCGGGCCGGACGGCTCCAGCGGCACGCTCCCCGGGCCGCCCGGACCCGCCGCCGGGCTGCCCGCGCCCGCCCCGGCGCCGCCCTCCTCGGGCACCCGGCGGCCGGGGGAGCGCGGCGCGCCGGACGAGGCCCGAGGGGCGCGCGAAGGCGACACCGGCGGCCCGGAGAAAGCGGCCGGGGAACCGCACCGGAGGTGGGCCCGGGGATCCCACCGGCCGGCCCGCGGCGCCTCCGCCGCGGCGCGGCAGAGCGGACGCGACCCGTTTCTCGACAACGCGCGGTTCCTGCTGGTCCTGCTCGTCGTCCTGGAGCACAACTGGGCACCCGTCGCCGACGCCATGCGCGGTGTCGAGGCCGCCTCGCTGCTGGTGTACTCCTTCCACCTGCCCGCCCTGGCGCTGCTGTGCGGCCACCTCTCGCGCAACTTCACCGGGCGGCCCGACCAGATGCGCAGGCTGCTGACCCATCTGCTGGTCCCCTACCTCGTCTTCGAGGCCGCCTTCGGGGGGATGCGCACCCTCTTCTGGGAGCAGCCCTTCGCCGTCACCCCGACCCGGCCCTCCTTCGTGTGCTGGTTCCTGCTGGCGCTGTTCGTCTGGCGGCTGACGGCGCCCCTGTGGCGGGCCGTCCGCTGGCCGGTGGCCTTCGCCGCGCTGCTGTCGGTCGCCGCCGGGTTCACCGACCTGGGAGACGAACTGGCCCTGTCCCGGTTGCTGATGTACTGGCCGTGGTTCGTCCTGGGGCTGCGGCTGCGCGCCGACCGGCTGCGCCCGCTGCGCAACCGCGCCGCGCGCAGATGGGCACTGCCGGTGCTGGCCGCCGCCGCGGCGGGCGCCTGGTGGGCGGCGCCCCGGGTGAGCCGCGACTGGCTGCTGATGGAGGCGGGCGCCCACGAACTGGGCCTGCGCCCGCTGCCGTACGTGGGCGTGCGGCTCGCGCTGTTCGTGCTCGGCGGGGTGCTGGTGGCCGCGTTCCTCGCACTGGTCCCCGCACGCCGCACCGGCTACACCGTGCTGGGCGCCTGCGCGCTCTACCCCTTCCTGCTGCACGGGCTCGTCGTCGAGGCCGTCCGGCAGACCGGCGGCTACCAGGTGGTGGTCACCGGCGGCCTGCTGGCGGTGGTGGGGACGACGGTGCTGGCCGTGGGGCTCACGATGCTGCTCGGGCTGCCGCAGGTGCGGCAGGTCCTCTGGCCGCTGGTGGAGCCGTCGTTCCCCGGATGGCTGCACGGGCGGGCCGCGCCGGAGGCGGGCGACGCCGCCGCGCCCGACGGGCGGCTCCCCCGGGTGCGCGCCCCGCAGGGCGGCAGCGGCCGGTGGCCGGCGGACGGCCGGGCCGTGGCGCCCCGCTCGGCCGGGACCCCGGTGCCGGGCCGGATCGCGAACGGCGGCTGAACCCCGGATGGCCGCGGCACTGCGGCTCGCCGAAGCTCTGCCGACGCGCGGCGCGGCGGGCTCCGGTGCGTCCCGGCGGGCGGTACAGGTGCCAGGGACGCCCGTACGCACCCGTACCGAGGAGAGCGCCTTCCCATGACGACCACCGCCGCGTCCGGCCGGGCTCTGCCCGACGCCGAAGCCTCCCCAGCCGATGCCGCCGACGGCCGGGAACCGCCCAGGCCCCGGACCTTCGAGGAGGTGCCCGGCTGGTTCTACCGCACCGACCTGATCCTCTTCGACTGGTTCCTGACCCGGCAGCGCGAACTCCGGCACCGCGGCGACCTGCTGGAGATGGGTGCCTATCTCGGCAAGAGCGCCGTCCTGACCGGCGGCTACCTCAACGGCCCGGACGAACGGTTCACCGTCTGCGACCTCTTCGACTCCGAGGCCGCGCCCGACGACGCCAACGGACGCGAGCTGCGGCGCTCCTACCCCACGCTGACCCGGCGCGCCTTCGAGGCCAACTACCTCTCCTTCCACGACGAGCTGCCGCGGATCCTCCAGGCGCCGACGACAGCGGTGCCCGACGAGGTCACGGACGGCAGCTGCCGCTTCGTCCACGTGGACGCCTCCCACCTGTACGCGCACGTGCGCGGGGACATCGCCGCCGCGCGGGGCGCCCTCGGCCCGGCCGGGCTCGTCGTCCTGGACGACTACCGCTCCGACCACACACCCGGTGTCGCCTGCGCCACCTGGCAGGCCGTGCTGGAGGACGGGTTGCGGCCGGTCTGCGTCTCCGGCCACAAGTTCTACGGCACCTGGGGAGACCCGGAACCCTGGCAGGACGCCCTGCACGCCGAGCTGCGGGCCCGCGGCAAGTGCTGGCTGCAGTGGCAGGAGGTGGCGGGCCGGCGGCTGCTGCTGGTGGGGGCGCGCAAGGCCGCCCCGCCGGTGCTGCCCGTCTCGCGGCACGCCGGGTCCGGTGCCGCCCGGGGGACCGCGCTCCGCGCCGCCGCCGTCCGGCGGCTCGCCGTCGACCTGCTGCCCCCGCTGATGACCCGCGCCGTGCGCCGCGCCCGCCGCTGACCCGCCCGCCGCGACCGGCCCGGCGCTGACCGGCCCGGCGCTGACCGGCCCGGTGGGGCGGCGCGCTCAGCACAGCCGGCGTTCGGCCACCAGCGGGTCCGGCGGGATGCGCAGGGTGGTGCGGGACCAGGAGCCCCGCAGGTTGCTCCAGAACCGGCCCGGCGTCAGCGGCGCCCGGGTCGAGTCGAGGAGGTCGGGGAGCGGGCCGCAGGTCAGCGCGTGCCGGGCGGCCCGCACCCGGCGCGGGTCGACGCCCCGGGGCACCGGTGCGCCCGGCGCGGTCAGGTCGGCGAGGATCCAGGCGCGGTTCAGCGGCTTCTCGTGCCCCGCCTTGCGGTGCGAGACGGGTTCGGTGTGGGCGCCCAGCGGGTTGCCCAGGCCGAGGATGTCCACGACCCGGCCGTCCAACGGGAGGACGGCCCCGGCCAGCCCCAGCCGCGCCTCCGCGCCCGCGACCGGCGCCCGCACCCGCGGGGCCAGCGGTACCAGCGGGAATCCCGCGTCGCGGGGCAGCCGCAGCACCAGCGTGTGCCCGCCCTCGCGCAGGGCGTGCCGCGCCACCAGGGTGAAGTCCCGCGGCGCCGCCGTGTGGTCGTACTGGCTCACCGGATGGTGCGCGCCCAGCGCCTGCTGGTAGATGCTGTGCGAGTCGAAGACGATCCGCTCGTCCTCGAGGCTGCCCAGCGGCGGGCGGAGCGCGACGAGGCAGACCATGCCCCAGCCCGCCACCGCCGCCGTCAGCACGGTCGCCGCACGGCCGAACGGCAGCAGGAGGACGGGCAGCAGCAGCAGGAAGAGGGCGGGCAGCACCATCCGGCCGTGCATGAAGTCGCCGCCGACCTTCACCACGAAGAGTGCCGAGAGCAGCCCCGCCAGGACGGGGGCCACCGTCAGCGCGGCGTCGGCCCCGCGCGGCACGCCCGGCGCACAGCCGCCGCTGCCGCTCCCGTCCGCGCTGCCGCTGCCGCCGCTGATTCCGCTGCCGCCTCCGTCTCCGCTCCCGTGTCGGGTACGGACCAGGTGGAGCACTCCGTACGCGGCGAGGAGGCCGAGCGGTACCCACAGCAGGTACGGGTCCAGGGTGTTGCGCAGGTAGTACCAGCCGTAGCCCCACTGGCTGCCGGAGGCCTCCTTGGCGATGGCCGGCAGCGGCACGAGTACGCCGTAGTACCCGGCGCGGAAGAGTTCGTAGCCGCCCGGCAGCGCGACCGCCGCGCCCGCCCAGGCGAGCGCGGTGCGCGGCCGGGGCCGCCGCACCACCCACAGCGCGGCCAGGAACACGGCGCCGACCAGCACGAGGTCCGGCCGCACCAGGGGGCCCAGGCCGAACACGAACGCGGTGGCGGGCAGCGCCCGCCCGGGTGCCGTCAGCGCGCGCCGCAGCCCGCGGAGCGCCGACGCCTTCCGGTTCCGCTCCGGGATCGGTCCAGGGTCCGGTTCCCGGTCCGGTTCCGGATCCGAGCGCGCCCGGACCAGCAGCCACCAGCAGCCGCCCAGATAGCCGAAGGTCAGCCCGCTCTCCAGCCCGGAGGTCGCGTAGTCCCAGGTCGCGCAGAGCGGGAGCAGCACCAGTACCCCGACGGGCAGCAGCGCACCCGCGGGCCGGCGCAGGCGGATCATCCGGCGGGTGCCGTCCAGCGCCAGCAGGAAGCCCGCAACGGTGCACAGCAGCCCCAGGGCGACCGCGAGCCGCAGCGGGTCGTCCACCCCGGGCACGGTGCTCCCGGCGGCGAGCAGCCACTGCCAGAGGGTCCCGGTCGAGGTCTCGGCGCGCTCGCCGACGTTGTAGACCGGGCCGTTGCCCGCCAGGATCTGCCGCACGGTGCGGGTGTAGATCAGCGCGTCGTCGTTGGTCCAGCGGTGCCGGTACCCCAGGACGAGGACGGTCGCGCCGCAGGCGAGGACGGCGAGCGCGTTCCAGCGCTGGACCAGTGTGCCGGGCAGACCGAAGGCCCGTGGTCCCTGCGCCGGTTGGGGTACCGGGATCTCATCCGAGCGCGACATACCGCCAGCCTCTCCCCGGGCCAGCCGGGGCCCGTGCCTGCGGCGCGCCGCCGGGGTGCCGCTCACCCGGTCGGCGGAGGCGTGCCGCGGGGAAGCGGGCGGACTCCGGGGGCGCCGCGCGCGCCGGTCGCCGGACACGCCGCGTGCTGCGGCCATATTCGGCCTCGGGCCGGTTCGGCGGGCCGGACCGGGCTGGAGTGGTCCGGTCCGGCCGAAGCGGCCCGGGACACCGCCGGTCCCGACGCGTCCGCTGTGTCCGCTGCGTTGTTCCGTCCCCGTACCGCCCCGCACAGAGAGCGAGCCGCGATGCCCCCCGTCGATCCCACCCCCGAACCGGTCTCTCCCGCTCCGGTGCCCCCGAACCCGGCCGCCGGCTCCGGGCCGGCCTCGTCCTTCCGCCCGCCGCACCACACGCGCGTGGGGGACTTCCGTGCGATGCCGGGCGCGCAGGTCTCCGAGCGCGCCGCCGTCGGGGACGGCAGCACCGTGTGGGAGCTCGCGCAGGTGCGCGAGGACGCGGAACTCGGCGCGGAGTGCGTGATCGGGCGGGGTGCCTACGTCGGCGCCGGGGTCCGGATCGGCGACCGCTGCAAGCTGCAGAACCACGCCCTGGTCTACGAGCCCGCCGTCCTGGGCGACGGGGTCTTCGTCGGACCGGCCGTGGTCCTCACCAACGACCGCGCCCCGCGCGCGGTGGAGCCGGACGGTGCGCTCAAGCGGGCGGGGGACTGGGAGGCGGTGGGGGTCACGGTCGACGACGGCGCCTCGCTCGGCGCGCGTGCCGTGTGCGTGGCGCCGGTCCGGATCGGCCGCTGGGCGATGGTGGCGGCGGGCGCCGTGGTGACGGCGGACGTGCCCGACTTCGGCCTCGTCGCGGGGGTTCCGGCACGCCGTGTCGGCTGGGTGGGCCGCTCCGGGGTGCGGCTGCGTCCGGTGCCGGAGCGGCCGGGGGAGTGGGAGTGCCCCAGGACGGGCGAGCGGTACCGGGAGCGGCCCGCGGAAGGCGCCGCCGGGGCGACCGGCGGCGGCCCCGGGCTGCGGGAGGTGCGGCCCGTGGAGCACGGGGCGGGGGGCCGGGACCGCTCGTGACGGAGCGCAGGGGAAGGCGCAGCCGCGCCCTCGTCCGGGGTGCGGGTGTAGGCGATCCGGGTGATTTATAAGCAAATCATGCAAGAGGGCGGCCGGATGCGGGTCCACATAGGGCGAATCTGCCGGGGGAACCGGAGGGCACATCCGCATGCAAGGGCTGCGAAAAGACATGATTCCGGCTGCCAAGCCCACGATTCCGGCCGCCAAACCCGTACTCGGGGACGACGAGGTCGCCGCCGCGGTGCGGGTCCTGCGCGACGGCCGCGTCGTCCAGGGACCCGAAGTGGCCGCGTTCGAAGAAGAGTTCGGCGCACTGGTCGAGGGCCGCCCGTGCGTCGCCGTGAACTCGGGCACCTCTGCGCTCCACCTCGCGCTGCTCGCGCTCGGCATCGGGCAGGGCGACGAGGTCGTCGTCCCCTCGTTCTCGTTCGCCGCCACCGCGAACGCGGTGCGGCTCGCCGGCGCCGAACCGGTCTTCGCCGAGATCGACCCGGAGACCTTCTGCCTGGACCCGGACGCCGCCGCCGACGCCGTCGGTCCGCGCACCGCCGCGCTGCTGCCGGTGCACCTGTACGGCCATCCGGCGCCCATGGGGCGCCTCACCCAACTCGCGCAGCGGCACGGGCTGGCCGTCGTCGAGGACGCCTGCCAGGCGCACGCCGCCGCGCTGCACGGGCGGCCGGTGGGCACCTTCGGTGACGCGGCCTGCTTCAGCTTCTACCCGACCAAGAACATGCACGCCCTGGAGGGCGGCATGGTCGTCGTCCCGGACGCGGAGCGGGCCCGCACCCTGCGGCTGCTGCGCAACCAGGGCATGGAGCAGCGGTACGAGAACGAGATCGTCGGTGCCAACATGCGGATGACCGACGTGGCCGCGGCCATCGGCCGCGTGCAGCTCGAACGGCTGCCGGAGTGGACCGAGCAGCGCCGCACCAACGCCAAGGCGCTCGACGCGGGCCTGGCCGGCGGGCTGGTCACCCCGCAGGTCGCCGACGGCGCCCGGCACGTCTTCCACCAGTACACGGTCCGGGTGCCGGGCGGCTCCGCGGTACGGGACGCGGTCCGGCGCGAGGTGCAGGCCGCGGGCGTGGGGTGCGCCGTCTACTACCCGACGCCCATCCACCGGCTGAAGCCCTACGCGCACCTGGGCGCCGACCTCCCGGTCACCGACCAGGCCGCCGCCGAGGTGCTCTCGCTGCCCGTGCATCCCGCGCTCACCTCCGAGGACCTGGACCGGATCGTGGCCGCGGCGGACGGCGCGGCGCGCCGTGCCGGGGTGACGAAGTGACGGCGGCGAGGGCGGCCGCGGCGGCGCCGACCGCGGCGGCCGCACCCGTGGCGCCCGCGGCCAACGAGCCCAGGACCGCCCGCGCGGCCCGTACGGGGTCCGGCCCCGGGGCCGCCGCGGCGGCCGCGCCCGAGGAGCAGCACGCGGGGCACGGCGCCGGGCGGCGGCTGCGCGCCGGACTCGTCGGGCTGGGGGTGATGGGCCGCAACCACGCGCGGATCCTCGCCGCGCTGGACGGTGTGGAGTTCGTCGGCGTCGTCGACCCGGCCGGAGCCCCGCACACCGGCGGGCCCCTGCCGCCCGGCGTGCCGGTGCTGCGCGAGGTGGCCGACCTGCTGGCGCTGGGCGTCGACTACGCGGTCGTCGCCTGTCCGACCGCGCTGCACGAGGAGGTCGGCCTGCAACTCGCCGCGCACGACGTGTGCGCGCTGCTGGAGAAGCCGCTGGCACACACGCCACAGGCCGCACGGCGGCTGGTGCACGCCTTCGAGGAGCGCGGCCTGGTCGCCGGGGTGGGGCATGTGGAGCGGTTCAACCCCGCGCTCCAGCAGCTGCGCAGCCGGCTGGAGGCGGGGGAGCTGGGGGACCTCTTCCAGGTCGTCACCCGGCGGCAGGGGCCCTTCCCGCACCGCATCGCCGACGTGGGGGTGGTCAAGGACCTGGCCACCCACGACATCGACCTGACGGGCTGGATCACCGGGCAGGGCTACGCCTCGCTCTCGGCCCGCACCGTCTCCAAGAGCGGCCGCGAGCACGAGGACATGGTCGCCGTCGTCGGCTCGCTGACCGGCGGCACCATGGTCAGCCACCTGGTGAACTGGCTCAGCCCGCTCAAGGAGCGCTTCACCGCCGTCACGGGCGAGCGGGGCTGCTTCGTCGCGGACACCCTCACCGCCGATCTGACCTTCCACGCCAACGGCGCGGTGGCCACCGAGTGGGAGGCCCTGCGCGCCTTCCGCGGGGTCGCCGAGGGCGACGCGGTGCGGTACGCGTTCCCCAAGCGTGAGCCGCTGCTCGTCGAGCACGAGCGGTTCCGCGACGCGGTGCGCCGGGGCACCGGGGAGGGCAGCGGCATCGTCACCGCCCGCGAGGGGCTGCGGACGGTGGAGGTGTCGGCGGCCGTGCTGGAGTCGGCACGCGAGGCGGGCCGGGTACGCGGCGGGGCGCCTCCGGCGGCGGGGGACACGGCCGGACCGCAACCCCTCGTGGTGGCCTCGCCGGTCGGTGTGTCCGCCCCGGCGCCGGACCCGGACGGACCGGCGCCCCACCAGACCGCCGCCTCCCACGCCCCGACGGCTTCCCACGCCCCGACGGTCTCCCAGGACCCGGCGGCCCCCACCATCGCGGAGCACACGGCATGAGGCACACGCACCGCAGCATCCGGCGCCGGACGGCGCCCGGCAGCAACGCCCCCGAGGCGCCCGGCGCGGCCGCCGGGCGGATGGCCGGGAGCGCGGACCGGCAGAGCGCGGAGCGTCCCCGGGGACGTCCGCGGCTGGCCGTCGTCGTCGGCAACACCATCACCGGGGACTCCCGGGTGCAGAAGACCGCCATCGCCGCGGCCCGGGCGGGCTGGGACGTGACGCTGGTCGGGCGCAGCCCCTCCCGGCGGCGCGAGGAATCGGTGCTCGGCCCGGTCCGCGTCATCAAGGTGCCGGTCTCGGCGCAGCTGCGGGCCGTGGTCGCCGCCGAGCGCCGCCGCCCCGGAGTGCGCAGCCGGCTCACCCAGTTCGGACTGCCCGACGACGCCGCCTGGGTACGGGCCCGGGCCGCGCACGCGGCCTGGGTGCGCGAGCAGACGGCACGGGTCGGCTGGCTCGGCGGCCCCGCACCCGAGCGGCCGGCCCCCCGGGAGCCGCGGGCCGCCGCACTGGCCCGGCAGCTCGCCCGGGAGGCGCTCCGCGGATGGGTACGGGCCCGCCGGTACGCGCACCGGGGCCGCGGCCGCGCCTACCGGTGGGAGCGCCGGAAGGTCGCGGGTGCGACGCGGCCCACCGGCGACTGGCGCACCGACTGGCCCGAACTGCTCGACATCGACCTGGCGTTCGGCCCGGTCGTCGAGGAGCTGGAACCGGACGTCATCCACGCCAACGACCATCTGATGATCGCCGTGGGTGCGCGCAGCACCGCCCGGCTGCGGGCCCGCGGCGTGCCCACCCGCTGGCTGTACGACGCACACGAGTACGTCCGCGGCGTCGAGTGGCCCGACGCGGTGCGCGCCGCCGCCTTCCCCGGGGTGGAGGAGGAGTTCATCGGCCGCGCCGACGCGGTCGTCACCGTCTCCGAGGAACTGGCCGGCATCCTGCGCGAGGCGTATGCGCTGCCCGCCGAGCCGCTGGTCGTCGCCAACGCGCCGGTCCGCGAGACGGTCAGCGCCACGGCGGGCGAGTGCGTCCGCGTCCGGGACGTGTGCGGGCTGAGCCCCGACGTGCCGCTGCTCGTCTACGCCGGATGGATCGGCCCCGAGCGGGGGCTGGACACGGCGGTGGAAGGACTGGCGGAGCTGCCGCACGCCCACCTCGCGCTGGTCGCGGGCAAGGAGAACGCGACGCTCCAGGGGCTGCTGGCCCGGGCCGAGGAACTGGGCGTCCGGCAGCGGGTGCACGTGGTGCCCTACGTGCCGCAGGAACAGGTGCCCGACTACCTCTCCTCCGCCGACCTCGGCCTGGTCTGCTTCCGGCACGTGCCCAACTGCGAGATCTCGCTGCCCACCAAGGCCGCCGAGTACCTGCACGCCGGACTGCCGATGGTCACCAGCGGGGTGCGCACGCTGCGCAACTTCGTCGAACGCACCGGTGTCGGCGAGGTGTTCGTCACCGAGGACGTCCGCTCCTTCGTGGCGGCCGTGCAGCGCGGCCTCGCCAAGCGGAGCACGCTGGCCGCGCGGATCACCGAACCGCTGCTGCGGGAACTGTCCTGGGAGCAGCAGTCGGCGGGGCTGCTGGACCTCTACGAGCAGCTCGCGGGCCCGGCCGCCACGGCCCGCCTGGCGCCCCGCGGCGTGCCGTGGTCCGCTGCCGAGCAGCCCGGGCCGGGCGGCCCGGGCCGTGCCGCCTCCCCGGCGCCGGCGGAGTCCGGTGCCGCTCCCTCCGCGTGGCGGTCGCTGGGCAGCACCCCGGTGCGGCTCGGCTTGGGCTGCGCCAACTCGGCCGGACAGCTCGCCGGATTCGCGCGGGCGCTGTGCGAGCGCCGCCAGGACCTGTCGGCCGAGGTCGTGATGCACACCCACGACCAGAGCGTCATCTACCCGGCCGACATCTACGCGATCGGCGAGCGCACCGGCGACCTGGGGTTCCAACTGGAGCGGGCACACCGGGTGCTGGGCTCCTACACGCACTATCTGGCCGACTCCTTCACCCCGGCGCTGGGCCGGCTCAACGGCGGCCACATCCAGGACGACCTGCCCTCGCTGTCCGCCGCCGGGATCAAGGTGGCGCTGCTGGCGCACGGCAGCGATGTGCGCGACCCCCAGCGGCACATGAGCCGCTACGAGCACTCCCTCTTCCACGCCGCCGACGAGGCCGTCCTCACGGCACTGACGCGGAAGAGCGCCCGCAACCGGCGGGCTGCGGCGCAGAGCGGACTGCCCCAGTTCGTGACCACACCCGACCTGCTGGAGGAGCTGCCCGGGGCCCGCTGGGCGCCGCTGGTGGTCGACACCGCGAGCTGGGCGAGCGAGCGGCCCGCCATGGAGCGCTCCCGGCCCGTGGTGGTGCACGCGCCCTCCAAGCGGTGGACGAAGGGCACCGAGAAGGTGGTGCCGGTGCTGGAGGAGATGGACCGGCGCGGTCTGATCGAGTTCCGGATGCTGACCGGCGCGCCCTGGAGCGAGGTGCGGGAACTGGTCAAGGGCGCGGACGTGGTCGTCGACCAGTTCGCCGTCGGCACCTACGGCACCTTCGCCTGCGAGGGGATGGCCGCGGGCCGGCCCGTCATCGCCTTCCTGGACGAGCGGCTGCACCGGTCGGTCGGCATCCGGCCCCCGATCGTCAACGCCACCCCCGCCACGCTGCGCGGCGCGGTCGAGTCGCTGCTGGAGGACCGCGACTCCGCCCGGCGTACCGCACAGGAGTCCGCCGAGTACGTCCGCACCTACCACGACGGCACCTACACGGCGGACGTCCTGGACGGCTTCCTGCGCTGAGCATCCGCGCCGCCTTCCGCGGCGGCGCGCGGCGGCCGACAACGGACGGCCGACAACAGAAGGGGACACCCGTGGAGTTCGACAGCGGCGCCGGGACGGGCGGCACACCGGGCGCGGAGCGGCGGTCCGCCCCCGCCGGGCGGCGGGGCCGGATCGTGATGCTGGTGTGCAACGGGGTGGAGGGCGACTCCCGGGTGCAGAAGACCGCCCGGTCGGCCGCCGCGGCCGGCTGGGAGGTGGTGCTGCTGGGCCGCTCCCCCGACGGGCGGCCCGCCTCCTGGCGGCTGGGCGGGGCGCAGGTGCGGCTGCTGCCCGTGCCCACGCCGCTCGACCGGCCGCCGCGTACCGCGCGCCGTCCGCTGCTGACCCGGCCGCTGGCCTACCGGCCGGCCACCGCGCCCTACCGCGCGCAGCGCGTCAAGGCGTGGCGTGACGAACTGCGCACCCGCCGCGCCGCGCTGGCCGCCGACCGGCGGTCGGCGGTGTACGCCGCGGCGCGGCTGGCCGGTCCGCGGGCCGCCGCCCGGCTCGCCCAGCGCTGGGTGGGCTTCCGCACCCGCCAGCTCGACCGGGGGACGGCGCTGCGCGGCACCGGCACCCCGCTGGACCGGGCGGCCGTGGCCGTGTGGCGGCGTGCCCGCAAGGAGCGCTGCTGGCGGCGGCTGTGGCCCGCCCTCTACGACTTCGAACTCGCCTACGGGCGGGTCGTGGACGAGCTGCGGCCCGACCTGATCCACGCCCACGACTTCCGGATGCTGGGGGTGGGCGCCCGCGCCAAGGTCCGGGCGGCGGCGGCCGGGCGGCCGGTGAAGCTGGTGTGGGACGCGCACGAGTATCTGCCCGGCGTCCGGCCCTGGCAGCACGACGTGCGGTGGCTGCCGGCCCATCTGGCGCACGAGCGCGAGTACGCGCCCTGCGCGGACGCCGCCGTCACCGTCTCCGGCACCCTGGCCGCGCTGCTGCGCGAGGCGCACGGGCTCGCCGAGGAGCCGGCCGTCGTCCTCAACGCGCCGGAGGCGCACGCCGCGACCGGACCGGCCGGCACCGGTGACCCCGCGCCGGGGAGCCCCGCGCCCGGGAGTCCCGCTTCCGCGCGCACCCGGCCCGGGCCGGCTGCCGACGGGAGCGGTGCGGCCGACGGCGGAAACGGCGGAAACGGCGGGGACGGCGGGGACGGCGTGCCGAGCCTGCGCGCGCTGTGCGGCATCGGCACCGGGACCCCGCTGGTCGTCTACAGCGGCGCCGCGGCCCCGCAGCGCGGGCTGCGCACGATGGTGGAGGCACTGGCCGAACTGCCCGAGGTGCACACGGCGCTGGTCGTGCCCCGGCCCTCCGCCGGGTATCTGCGCGAACTGCGCGCGCGGGCCGCGGAGCTGGGGGCGGCCGAGCGGCTGCACGTCCTGCCGTACGTGCCCTACCGGCAGGTCGTCCCCTTCCTCGCGGAGGCGGACGCGGGCGCGATCCCGCTGCACCACTGGACCAACCACGAGATCGCGCTGATCACCAAGTTCTTCGAGTACGCGCACGCCCGGCTGCCGCTGGTGGTCAGCGACGTCAGGACGATGGCCGGCACCACCCGGGAGACCGGCCAGGGCGAGGTCTTCCGCGCGGAGGACACCGCCGACTACGTGCGCGCCGTGCGTGCGGTGCTCGCCGCTCCGCAGCGCTACCGGGCGGCCTACGAGCGCCCGGGCCTGCTGGAGCAGTGGACCTGGGAGGCCCAGGCCCGCACGCTCGACCGGATCTACGCACGGCTGCTGCACCAGGTGGCGCCGGAGCGACCCGACCATCAGGAGCAGCCGGAAGGAGACGGGAATGCGGATCTGCGTGGTGGCGCTCGGGAAGATCGGGCTGCCGCTGGCCGTCCAGTTCGCGGCCAAGGGACACCAGGTGACGGGCGCGGACACCGACGCGCGCGTGGTCGCGAGCGTCAACGACGCGGCGGTGCCCTTCCCCGGTGAGGAGGGGCTGGCGGAACGGCTGGCCGAGGCGGTGGAAGCGGGCCGGCTGTCCGCGACGACCGACACCGCGGCGGCGGTCTCCGACGCGGAGGCCGTCGTGCTCGTCGTCCCGCTGTTCGTCGACGAGCGCGGTACCCCCGACTTCCGGGCGATGGACGCCGCGACCCGCGCCGTCGCCGCCGGGCTGCGCCCCGGCACGCTGGTCAGCTACGAGACGACGCTGCCGGTGGGCACCACCCGGGACCGGTTCGCACCGCTGCTGGCGCAGGACTCGGGGCTGCTGCCCGAGCGGGACTTCTCCCTGGTCTTCTCCCCCGAGCGGGTCTTCACCGGCCGGGTCTTCGCCGATCTGCGCCGCTACCCCAAGCTGGTCGGCGGGATCGGACCGCACTCGGCCAAGGACGGGGTGCGGTTCTACGAGTCGGTGCTCGACTTCGACGTCCGCGAGGAGCTGCCCCGGCCCAACGGGGTGTGGGATCTGGGCTCGGCCGAGGCCGCCGAGCTGGCCAAGCTCGCCGAGACCACCTACCGGGACGTCAACATCGCGCTGGCCAACCAGTTCGCACGGTTCGCCGACCGGTCCGGGGTGGACATCGGCGCCGTCATCGACGCCTGCAACACCCAGCCCTACAGCCACATCCACCGCCCCGGCATCGCGGTGGGCGGCCACTGCATCCCGGTCTATCCGCGGATGTACCTGTGGAACGATCCGGAGGCGGCCCTCGTCCGCGCCGCGCGCGAGACGAACGAGGCCATGCCGGCGCACGCCGTCGACCTGCTGGCCGACGCCTACGGCGAACTGCGCGGCGCCGAGGTGCTGGTGCTCGGCGCGGCCTACCGGGGCGGGGTGAAGGAGACCGCGTTCTCCGGCGTCTTCCCCACGGTGGCCGCGCTCCGCGAGCGGGGTGCGCGTCCGTACGTGTCCGACCCGCTGTACGCGCCGCACGAACTGGCCGACATGGGGCTGCGCCCGCACACCGGCCAGCCGGTGACCGCGGCCGTGGTCCAGACCGACCACGCCGCCTACCGGGAGCTGTCCGCCGACCGGCTGCCCGGCGTGCGGGTCCTGGTCGACGGCCGCCGCGTCACCGACCCGGCGCTGTGGGCGGGGGTGCGGCGGGTGGTCGTCGGGGACGGCGGCGACCGGGAGGCGGTGGCGGTATGAGCGCCGGCACCCCGGCGGCGTCCGGGGCCGCCGGACGGGACGGGGCCGCCGGCCCCGATGCCGACACCGCCTGCCCCGATGTCAGCGTCGTCGTCGCCGCCTTCGACACCATGCCCTACCTCACCCGCTGTCTCTCCTCACTCGTCGAGCAGACGATCGGAGCGCGGCGGATGGAGGTGATCGTCGTCGACGACGGCTCCACCGACGGCAGCACCGAGGAGATCGCCCGCTTCGCCACGCACCACCCCGGCCTGTTCAGCACCGTGCGCCGGGCCAACTCCGGCGGCCCGGCCGCGCCCTGCAACCAGGGCCTGGAGCGGGCGCGCGGGCGCTACGTCTTCTTCCTCGGCGCCGACGACCACCTCGCCCCCCAGGCGCTGGAGCGCATGGTGGCCATGGCCGACGACTGCCGGTCGGACGTGCTGCTGTGCAAGATGGTCCCGGTCGGCGAACGCACCGTCCCCACCGGCGTGTTCGGCCGCTCCGCACCGATGATCCGGCTGGTCGGGGACGGGCTGCCGTGGGCGCTGTCCAACACCAAGCTCTTCCGCCGCTCCCTGGTCGAGGAGCACGGCATCCGCTACGACGAGTCGATGCCCGCCTTCAGCGACCAGCCGTTCGTGCTGGAGGCGTGCGTGCGCGCGGCCCGGATCTCGGTACTGGCCGACCAGCCGCACTACTTCGCCGTCCGCCGCGCCGACTCCAGCAACATCACCTATCGGGCCGGGCCCGAGGTCCGGCTGCACTGCGCCGAGCGGCTCTTCGAGGCCGCCTGCCGCTTCCTGCCGCCCGGTCCGCTGCGGGACGCCTTCCACAAGCGGCACTTCCACGTCGAGGTCTTCCAGCTCTTCGGCGCGGACTTCCCCGCCCTCGACCACGAGGTGCGGCAGGCCGTGTGCACCGGGGCCGCCCGGCTGATCGGCGGGTACGGCGACGGGGTGCTGGAGCGGCTCGACCCGCGCCGCCGCCGCACCCTGGAACTGGCGTGGCGGGGCGATGTCGCCGCGCTGTGCGCCGAGATCGCCGCCGACCCCGAGCGGACCCCGCGCCCGGTCACGCCCGCGGGCCGCGCCTCACTGGTGCGCTGGCTGCGCGGCCCGGGCGGCGCCGGCCGGCCCCCGCGGGGCGGGGCCCGCCCCGCGGTCGGTTGAGCGCCTCGGGCCCACCGGTCAGCTGAGCGCCTGGGGCCTGTCCGCCTCCGGTCCTGCCGCCTCCGCCGCGAGGATCGCCTCGGCCTGCTCCGGGGTGGGCGCCGGGCGCCGCTCGGCGAGCGGCACCACCGGCGGCAGCGCCGCCGCGTCCTCGCCCAGCAGCACCCCGCGCACCGCGCGTTCGGCGGCGTGCCCGTCGTCCCAGGGGCAGAACCGCTCCCGGAAGGCACCGCGCAGTGCCCGGGCCTCCGGGCCGCGCCAGGTGCCGCTGCGGAAGACCGCGGTCAGCTCGTCCTCGGTGCGGGTGACCGGGCCCGGGGTCTCGCCCGCGCGGCCGGAGAGCAGGTCGAAGTAGGTGCCCCGGGCATCGCGGTAGCTCTCCCAGTCGGGCGCGTGGACGACCAGCGGCCGGTCGAGGTTGGCGTAGTCGAACATCAGTGACGAGTAGTCCGTGATCAGCGCGTCCGCCGCCAGGCACAGGTCCTCGACCGAGGGGTGCCGGGAGACGTCCCGCACCAGCCCGCGCGCGTGCAGATCGCGCAGCACCGCGTCCCGTCCGTAGTAGTAGTGGGTGCGCACCAGCAGCACGTACTCCTCGCCCAGCCCGGCGCTCAGCCGCTCCAGGTCGAGACGGGGGACGAAGCCCCTGCGGTAGTCGCGTGCCGTCGGCGCGTACAGCAGGGCGAGCCGGCCGCGCGGGATGCCGAGCCGGGCGCGGACCGCGGCGACCTCCTGCGCGGTGGCCGTCGCGAACCGGTCGTTGCGCGGGTAGCCGGCGGACAGGTCCTGGTAGCCGGAGGGGAAGACCCGGTCCCACACCTCGGCCGAGTGCGGATTGGCGGTGAGGCTCACGTCCCACCGCTCCACCCGGCGCAGCAGCTTGCCGAAGTCCATCTGCGCGGCAGCCGGGTACGGCTGCTGGTCCAGGCCCATCGTCTTGAGCGGGGTGCCGTGGTGGGTCATCAGATGCACCTGGCCGGGCCGCTTCACCAGGTGGTCGGGGAAGTTGACGTTGTTGACGAAGTACCGGGCGCGGGCCAGCATCCGCCAGTAGCGCCGGGAGCCGGGCAGTACATGGTCGGTGCCGGGCGGCAGCGCGGGCACCGCGTCCGGGCGTACCACCCACACGCTGTGCAGCTGCGGCGCCAGCCGCCGGGCGGCGGCCTCGATCGCCTGCGGGTTGCAGGCCACGCCGCGGTTCCAGTAGGCGGAGTAGACGGCCACGTCCGGATAGGCGGGCAGCCGCCGCTGCACGGTGTAGTAGAGCCGGTGCCCGGCGCGGGCGAGCCGCGGGCGGGCCGCGCGGGCCGCCGCGCGGGCGCGCCCGGCGGTGCGGCGCACCGCCTCCCGCGCCGCGAACAGCGGATAGGCGTCGAGGGCCAGCAGCCGGCAGTCCCGCGCCCGCCGCGGCGGCGGAGTGAATCCGTCGGGCACGTGCTCGCGGTAGAGCCGCGCCGCCTCCCGGAAGAAGGCGCGCCGGTCGGCCGGGCGCACCCGCTCCTTGCGCCGGATGCAGAAGACCAGATGCGAGACGGCCCGCTCGAACAGCAGCGGCCGGTGCCGCGCCAACTCGGGGCGGCGCTCCAGGAAGGCGAAGAGGGAGGCGTACTGCGGGAAGATGTCGAAGTGCGCCCGGCCCGGGGAGCGGGTGATGGCGCCCTGGTGCCGCTGCCGGTAGTCGACGCAGACGCGCGGCAGGCAGCCGATGGACCCGGCGCACACCAGTGCCTCGTTCGAGAGCGGCGCGTCCTCGTACAGCCCGGGTTCGAAGCGCAGCCCCTCGCGCAGATAGAAGGCGCGCCGGTAGGCCTTGTTCCAGGCGACGTGGAAGAGGGCGAGCAGCTCGGGGTGTTCGGCGGCGGTGAAGGTCTGGGTGCCGGTCCCGGCGAGCTGGTCGCCGAAGCAGCTCGCCTCGGCGCGCCCGTCCCAGTAGGAGCGCTGGTGGTCGAAGACCAGCACGTCCGGGCCGCCGCAGGCAGCCAGTTGCCGGTCGATCGCGGCCAGGGCGCCCGGCAGGAAGCTGTCGTCGCTGTCGAGGAAGAGCAGGTAGTCGCCGCGTGCGTGCTCGACACCGGTGTTGCGGGCCCGGCCCAGTCCCCCGTTCTCGGCCAGGTGCAGCACCCGCACCCGGGAGTCGCGGGCCGCGTACTCGTCCAGGATGGCGCCGCTGTGGTCGGGGGAGCGGTCGTCGACGGCGATCACCTCCAGGTCGGTGCAGGACTGGCCGAGCACCGAGTCGAGGCACTCGCGCAGGTAGCCCTGGACCTTGAACACGGGTACGACGACGCTGAAGCGGGGCATGACCACCAGTCCTTCGCTGCGGGGGGAGCAAGAGGCGTGCGGGGAGCGGCGCCCGGTCGGGGCCCGCCGGGGCCCGCCGCGGGCGCGGGACGCCGCTCGGCGAGCGGTACGAGGGGCGGCACCGCCGCGGGGACGGCGGCACCCGGCGGCGCGGCGGCACCGGCGGGGGAGCCGGCAGCGCGGCCCGTACCGGCTGCGGGGCCGGTGCCGAGGAAGACGTGCCGGACCACGCGTTCGGCCGCGTGCCCGTCGTCCCAGGGGCAGAACCGCCGGCGGAAGGCGGCGCGCAGGGCGCGCGCGTGCTCGGTGGCGTGCGCGCCGGTGGCGAGGATGTCGATCAGTTCGTCCTCGCTGCGGGCCACCGGGCCCGGCGCGGCCGCCGTCACGTCGAAGTAGGTGCCGCGGGTCTCCCGGTAGGTCTCCCAGTCGGGGGCGTGCACCACCAGCGGCCGGTCGAGGTTGGCGTAGTCGAACATCAGTGACGAGTAGTCGGTGACCAGCACGTCCGAGGCCAGGAACAGCTCCTCGACCGACGGGTGCGCCGACACGTCGAGCAGCCCGCCGGTCGGCCCGCAGGGCAGCCCCTGGCCGGCGTTGAAGTAGTGGGCGCGTGCCAGCACGACGAAGGACGGGCCCAGCGTCGCCACCAGCCGCGCCAGGTCGAGCCAGGGCTGCCGGCCGGGCCGGTGGTCGCGGTGGGTGGGTGCGTACAGCACGGCCGTCACCCCGTCGGGTATGCCCAGCGCGGCGCGGAGGCGGGCGACGTCGGCGGCGGTCGCGGTGTGCAGGGCGTCGTTGCGCGGGTGCCCGAACTCCAGTGTGGTGTACGGCGAGGGGTAGGCGCGCTCCCACACCAGCGTGGAGTGCGGGTTGCCGGAGAGGCTGTAGTCCCAGCGGTCGGTGTGCTCCAGCAGTCTGCCGAAGTCCATGCCGTCGGCGGCGGCCGGATAGCCCATCAGGTCGAGCCCCATGTGCTTGAGCGGGGTGCCGTGGTGGGTCTGGAGGAGGAGCTGGCCGGGCCGTTTGCGGAAGCTGTGCGGCAGATTGACGTTGCTGACCAGGAAGCGGGCCCGGGCGAGCGCCGTCCAGTGGGCCGCCGAGCCCGGCTGCAGCCGCCGTACGCCGGGCGGGAGGGTGTGCGCGTGGTCGGGCGGACATATCCACGCGGTGCGGATGTCCGGGACCAGTTCGCGGGCCTTGGCCTCGATGGCCGCCGGGTGGCAGGAGTAGCCGCGGTCCCAGTAGGCGGAGAAGACGGCCAGGTCCGGATCGAGGGGGCGGTGGCGCTGGAGCAGGTAGTGCCCGCGCAGCAGCGCCTTGCGCAGCACGCGGCGTGCGCGGCGCAGCCGGGCGCCCAGCAGGCGGCGGACGCGGCCCGCGTGCGCCAGCAGCCGGAAGGCGTGGTGCGCCCCGTGCCGTACCAGCATCCGGCGCAGCCGTCTGCCGGGCGGCGCGGCCGGGCGGCCCGTGCCGGGTGCGGGCCGGTGGCGGCGGCAGTGGGCCCGGGCGCGGTGCAGGAACTCGGCGCGCGCCGATCCGGGCAGCCTGCCGGGGGTGCTGTGGATGGTGGCGAAGTGGTCGGTCATCCGCTGGTGCAGGGGGTGGTGCCAGCGGTCCAGTCCGGGACGCGTCGCCAGGAACGCGAACAGCCGGTCGTACTGGTCGAAGACGTCGAAGTGGCGGCGGCCGGTGGTCGTCAGGATGCTGCCGCCGCGGCGCTGGCGGTAGTGCACGCACACCCGGTCCAGCGTGCCGAGGGTGCGCGCGGTGAGCAGCGCCGGGAACGTCCAGGGGGTGTCCTCGTAGGTGCCGGGCGGGAAGGCGAGCCGCTCGCGCAGCAGGAAGGCGCGGCGGTACGCCTTGTTCCAGGCGACGGCGGTGAGCCGGAGCAGCTCGGGCCGCTCGTCGAGGGTGCACACGCCCGGCCCGGCGCCGGGGGCGAGCAGTTCGGGGTGGGCCGGGGGGCCGAGCGAGCCGTCCCAGTGGGCGGGAGCGAAGTCGAACAGCAGGATGTCCGGGTCGCTGGTCTCCGACAGGCGTTCGGCCAGGGCGCGCAGGGTGCCCGGCGCCATGGTGTCGTCGCTGTCGAGGTAGAGGACGTAGTCGCCGCGGGCCCGGGCGGTGCCGGTGTTGCGTGCCGGGCCCAGGCCGATGTTCTCCGCCAGATGGATGACGGTCACCCGCGGGTCGGCCGCGGCGTAGGCGTCCAGGATCTCGCCGCTGGAGTCCGGTGAGCGGTCGTCGACGGCGATGAGTTCGAGGTCCCCGAAGCACTGCCCGAGCACGGAGTCCAGGCACTCGTGCAGATACGCCTGCACCTGGTGGGCGGGGACGATCACGCTGAAACGGGGCATGGCGGTTCCGCGGGGTCGACGGGGGCAGGGGCGGCTGTCGCGCTCGACTGGGGTGAATCATCTGATTTATCCCATACGTCGGACGAGGGCACATCCCGGCGCCGTCCCGTCACCCGCCCCGCCGCCGTACGGTCCCCCGTCCCGTCCTCCGCGCCGCCCGACCGGAACCGGCCCGCAGCGCCGTTCTCGCGCCGCCCCGGAACGCCGCCGCCCCGGCGCCCGCGGACCTCAGCCCGGCAGCCGCCGGAAAACACTGCGCGGCAGATGCCGCAGCACGCTCATCACCGGGCCCAGCGCGGCCGGCACCCACACCGTCCGCGCCCGGCGCCGCACCCCCTGCTCGATCGCCTCCGCCACCGCGCCCGGCGTGGTGGCCAGCGGCGCGGGCGTGCGCCCCGCCGTCATCCGGGTGTGCACGAATCCGGGCCGCACCACCAGCACATGCGCCCCCGAGCCGTGCAGCGCGTCCCCCAGGCCCTGCGCGAACGCGTCCAGCCCCGCCTTGCTGGATCCGTAGAGGAAGTTGGCCCGCCGCGCCCGCTCCCCGGCGACCGAGGAGAGCACCACCAGCGACCCGTGCCCCTGGGCGCGCAGCGCCTTCGCGCACACCAGTCCGGAGGAGACGGCGCCGGTGTAGTTCGTCCGGGTGAGGCGCACGGCCGCCATCGGGTCCTGCTCGTCGCGGAACTGCTCGCCCAGCACCCCGAAGGCGAGCAGGACCAGGTCGATGTCGCCTTCCGCGAAGACCTTCTCCAGCACCTCCTCGTGCGTCTCGGGGGCCAGTGCGTCGAACGGGACCGTGCGCACGGCGACCTCCGCGCCGTGCGCCGCCGCCTCCTCCCGGAGCCCGGCCGCCGCCGCGTCCAGCCCCGGCCCCGGCCGCCCCGCGAGCCAGACCGTGCGGGCCCGGCGGGCCATGAAGCGGCGCACGGCCGCCAGCGCGATCTCGGACGTGCCGCCCAGGACGAGCAGCGACTGCGGGGAACCGAACGCGTCCTTCATGTGTGCTCCAAGGTGTTCTTCCGGGATGCCGGTTCGGAAAGCGCGGGGCCGGGGTGCGCGGAGCCCGCCGGATGCGCCGAACGTGGCCTGCGCCGTGCGGGGACGCGCCGTGCCGGAGCCCGCGGGGCGGGGAGATGTCCGGGCGGGCGCGGGGTCACAGGGCCAGCCGCCGGGCCAGGTCCGAGGTGAAGACGCCGCGCGGGTCCAGCCGGGCGCGCAGCTCACGGAAGTCGGCCAGCCGCGGATACATCCCCGCCAGCAGCTCGGGCCGCATGCGCGCGTCCTTGGCCAGGTACAGCCGTCCCCCGGCCAGCGCGACCTCCTCGTCCAGCAGATCGAGGAAGTCCGCCAGCCCCGGCAGCCCGGTCGGAATGTCCAGCGCCAGCGTCCAGCCCTCCGCGGGGAAGGAGAGCCACCCCGGGTCCCCGGCGCCGAACCGCTTGAGGACGGCGAGGAAGGAGGGGCAGGAGCGGCGCGAGATCAGCCGCACGATGCGGCGCAGCGCGTCGTCGTGCTCCCGCCCCACCACGCACTGCCACTGCACGAACCCCGCGCTGCCGTAGACCCGGTTCCAGTGCGGCAGCCCGTCCAGCGGGTGGAAGAAGGAGGCGAGCCGCTGGAGTTCGCCCCTCCGGCGGCGCGGCGCCTTGTGGTACCAGAACTTGTTGAAGGCCGAGACCGTACTGCCGCGCAGCAGCCCGCCGGGCACGGTGCGCGGCGCGGGCGGCAGCTGCCCGGGCCGGAAGGCCAGCGGGTCCCTGCGCGCCGCGCGGGCCGCCCGCCCCGGCCCCTGCAGCGCGGCCAGCGGTGCGTGGTCGCCGCGGGTCAGCACGGCCCGTCCCGCCGCCGTGCCGCGCGCCAGCAGGTCGATCCAGGCCACCGAGTAGCGGTGGCGGTGGTCGCTCGCGGTCAGCGTGGCCAGCAGCGCGTCCAGGTCCGGGAGCCGCTCGGTGTCCACCGCCATCAGCGACGTCTCCACCGGCAGCAGCCGCACCGTCGCGCTCAGCACCAGCCCGGTCAGGCCCATTCCGCCCGCCGTGGCGTCGAACAGTTCGGTGCCCGGCACGACCGTCCGCACCTGCCCGTCCGCCGTCAGCAGCTCCAGGGAGCGCACATGGCGGCTGAAGGAGCCCGAGAGGTGGTGGTTCTTGCCGTGGATGTCCGCGCCGATCGCGCCGCCGACCGTCACATAGCGGGTCCCCGGGGTCACCGGTACGAACCAGCCCAGCGGGAGCAGGACCGTCATCAGCCGGTGCAGACTGACCCCCGCCTCGCAGGTCACTGTCCCCTCGGCCGCGTCGACCGCCAGCACCCGGTCCAGCCCCGTGGTGTCCAGGACGGTGCCGCCCGCGTTCTGCGCGGCGTCCCCGTAGGCCCGGCCCAGGCCGCGCGGGATGCTGCCGCGCGCCCCGCACTCCAGGACCGCCGCCACCGCCTCCTGGCGGGTGCGCGGCCGCAGCACCCGGGCACCGGTGGGGGCGGTGCCGCCCCAGCCGGTCAGCAGCCGGGCGCTGCGGTCGGGCGCTGCGGACTCGTCGCGCTGGAGGTGCTGAGCGGGCATGGACGTGACGGTAAGCGCCAGGAAAAGCCCGGCGCAGGAGGCGGTGCCGGTGGCGTCGCCGGTGTCGCCGAAAGGTCGCTGAAAGGGTGAAACGACGTGTGTCGGCTCGCGGCTCGGCCTGCGGCGGCGCCGGGCGCGGCAGAGTCGGAGCGTGGCAGCGAAAGCGGTACGACAGTGGGAGCGGCGGCTGTTGTGCGCTCTGGGCGACTGCGCGGCCGACGCCCGGGTGGCCGGCGCCGCCCGCGTACTGTCCTGGAGCGGGGAGCACGCGGCCGTCTGGCTGCTGGTCGGACTCGCCGGCGCCGCCACGGACCGTACGCAGCGGGAGCGCTGGCTCCGGGGCACCGGGCTCGTGGGTGCCGCGCAGCTGGCCAGCATGGGGATCAAGCGGGTCGTGCGCCGCCCGCGCCCCGAGCCGGCGGGCCGCGCCCCGCTCGTACGGACAGCCGGGCGGCACTCCTTCCCCAGTTCGCACGCCGCCTCCTCCGGCGCGGCGGCGCTGGCCCTGGGCGGACTGCGGTACGGGACGCCGCTGGCCGCGCTGGCCGCGCTGATCTGCGTCTCCCGGCTGGTCGCCGGTGTGCACCACCCCTCGGACGTGGTGGCGGGCGCGGCCCTGGGCGCGCTGGTCGTCCGGCTGGGCGGGGCCGCCCGGCCGCAGGGCGCGCAGCACCCGGCCCCGCCCGGCTCCGCCGCGCGGGGTGCGGAGGGGGCGGCCGGATGACCGAACGCTCCACACTGGCCGGCTCCCCCGGGCACCGGGGGACCACCCAGGACCCCGGCGCCGGGCCGAGCGCCGGGCAGGCGGCGGAACCGGCAGCCGGGCAGAGCGCCGGGCCCACCACCGGACCGGCCGCCGGGCCGGCTTCCGAGCCGCGCCGCGCCGGCCGCGCCGGTCCGGCCGCCGGGCAGCCGGCCGGATTCGCCGGCACCCTCCCCGGCGGGCTGCTGCTGACCGTACGGCCCCGGCAGTGGGTGAAGAACCTCCTCGTCCTCGCCGCGCCCGCCGCCGCCGGAGAGCTGGCGGCGGTGCACACGGTGCTCGCGCTCGCCCTCGTCTTCGCCCTGTTCACCGCGGCAGCGGCGGCTGTCTACCTGCTCAACGACGCCCGGGACGCGGAGGCGGACCGGGCCCACCCCGACAAGTGCCGCCGCCCCGTGGCCGCCGGAACCGTGCCGGTGCCGCTCGCCTACGCACTCGGCACCCTGCTCGCCCTGGCCTCGACCACGGCCGCCGCGCTGTTGTGCAACACCGGGACCGCTGCGCTGCTCGCCGGCTACGTGCTCATGCAGATCGCCTACTGCCTGCGGCTCAAGCGGGTCCTGGTCGTCGACCTGGCCGTGGTGACCGCCGGGTTCGTGATGCGCGCCATGTCCGGCGGGCTGGCGCTGGGCATTCCCCTCTCCCGCTGGTTCCTGATCACCGCCGGGTTCGGCGCGCTGTTCATGGTGGCGGGCAAGCGCTACTCGGAGGCGCTGCTGATGGGCGAGGGCGAGGGCGGCACCCGGGCACTGCTGCGCGAGTACACCGTCGGCTACCTGCGCTTCGTCTGGCAGCTCGCCGCCGGGGCCGCGGTGCTCGCCTACTGCCTGTGGGCGCTGGAAGACGGTACCGGCGCCGGGGCCACGCTGTGCCGGCAGCTCTCCATGGTGCCGCTGATCCTGGCGGTGCTGCGGTACGCCGTCTTCACCGACCGCGGCGCGTCCGGCTCCCCCGAGGACGTCCTGCTGCGCGACCGTCCGCTGGCGGTCACCGCACTGTGCTGGGCGGCGCTGTACGGGCTGTCGGTCGCGGGGATGTAGACCGTGCGCGACCGCGGGGTCCGGCGCCGTACGCGTCGGCGGGGTCCGGCGCCGCGCGCGTCCCGGTGGCCCGGAGCCGTGCGTGCCGGAGCGGCCGGGCGCCGGAGGGGGCGGCGGTGAGGGCGCGGAGTGCCCCCGTCTCCCGGATGCCGCCGCGGCTCCGCGCGTTCTGCGCGGAGCTCGCCGGATTCGCCGCCGTCGGTGTCTTCGCCTTCCTCGCGGACCTCGGCGGCTTCCTGTGGCTGCGCGGACCCGTCGGGATGGACCCGATGTACGCCAAGGCCCTGTCCTTCGTGGCGGGCGTCGCCGTCGCCTACACGGGCAACGCGCTGGGCCCCTACCGGCTGCGCGGGCGCCGGGTGGCCGGGGGTTGGCGGAGGTTCGGCGTCTTCGTGCTGGTCAACGCGGCGGGCGGGGCCGTGCAGCTGGGCTGCCTCGGCGTCTCGCGGCAGCTGCTGGGACTGACCTCCGCCCTCGCCGATGTCGTCTCCGGCGCCGGAGTGGGCCTGGTGCTGGGCACCGCCGTGCGGTTCTGGGGGACCCGCACCCTCGTCTTCTCCGGTACACGGGGCCCGGTGCGTACGACCGGCCGCACCCCGGCCGCCGGGTCTCCTGCCTCCGGCCCGTCCGCCGCCCTCGGTCCGGACGGTGCGTCCGGCCCGGACGGTGCGCCCGGTCCGGACGGTGCGCCGGCGCGGGAACGGTCGAGGGTCGACGGCGGGGCGGGGGCCGGGTGACGGAGGCCCGCCCGCCCCGGGACCCACTCGCCGCCGGACTCGCGGTGCCTATCCGGCCCCCGGCGCGGCCCCCGGCGTCACCTGGCGGGCCGCCCGCTCCATCGCGCTGGCCAGCAGCGCCAGATCCGTCGGCCCGTTGCCCAGCTCCCGTACCTGGCGGCGCGCGGGAGGGTCCCCGGCGCGCGCCCAGTCCAACGGCACCACCGTGGGCCGCAGCGTCGCGGTCCGGGGGATCCGGCCGGTGACCCGGCCCGCCTGGAAGGCGACCGGCACCCCGCCCACCACGGTGCCCTCCGGCCCCCGCCGCTGACGCAGGGTCAGGGTGCCCCGGCCGCGCGGCGTGCCCTCGGCGCCGCGCTCGCCGCCGGTCAGCTCCACATGCAGCGCCGCCGTACGGGCCGGTGCCGTGTGCACCGTCCGGTCGGCACGGCCGGTCGCCGCGATCACATGCACGCCGAGCCGGCTCCCCGCCCGGGCCACCGCCTCCAGTGCCCGGACCACCGAACCGGCCGCGGGGCGGCCGGGGTTGCCCAGCGCCGGGTCGACCAGCGTGTCGAAATCGTCCACCAGCACCACGAGCCGGGGCGGCACGCCGCCGGGCCCCAGCGGGGAGGGCGACGTCAGCGGGGGCGCCGCGGCGTCGCCGTCCGGCCCGCCGGTACGCCGCGAACCAGGGGAGTCGGCGGCACCGGTGCCACCGGTGGAATCGGTGCGGGCCGCGTCGGCGCCGGACCCCTCGGTACGGGGCGCCGCGGCCGTCCCCGGCTCCGCGGCCGGCTGGTCCCCGGGCCGCGCCTCGGTGCGCCGCAGCCGGAGGGTGCGCCGGGTACCGTCCGGCTCGGGCTCGGCCGCCCCGCCGCCCCGGACGGCTCGGTCGCCCGGATCCGGCTCCGGCCGCCGGGCGGCCCCGCCCCCGGCCGCCGCGGGTGCCCCGACGGGCCCGCCGGGCGCCCCGGGCTGCTGCGGCA
Source organism: Streptomyces sp. AA1529 (assembly GCF_000280905.1). Lineage (GTDB taxonomy): Bacteria > Actinomycetota > Actinomycetes > Streptomycetales > Streptomycetaceae > Streptomyces. The sequence continues at coordinate 62,136 of NZ_ALAP01000009.1, forward strand.
GCGCCTCCAGTCCCGCACCGCTTCCGGCACCGGGCCTTCCGCCGCCCTGGGTTCCGCGCCCGCCCGCGGCGCGGTCCTCCGGGGCACCGCCGTGCGCCCCGGACCGCTGGGCGGCCACGGCGGCCCGCTCCTCGGGTGCCCGGGCGGGCGCCGGGACCTGCACGCCCTCCCCGGCCCGCGGCTCGGCGGCCGCCTCCCGCACCGGTTCCCGCTCCGGCGCCTGCCGGGGAGCCACCACCCGTCCGGAGGGGCGGGCGGCCGAGCGCACATACTCCTCGAAGCTGCTCTCGTCACCGATCAGTTCGGCCCGCCGCTTCAGCTCGGCGCTCAGCGACTGCGCGAACTGCCGCATCCGCACCGGGTCGCCCGCCGTCAGCCGCGCCGTGGTGTGCGGCAGTTCCTCGCACACCCGCAACCCGTCCCCGGCGTCCGCACCGGCGCCGTCCACCAGCACCAGCGCGAGCCGGTCGGGGCGCTCCCCGGCGGCGAGGGAGGCCGCCAGCGAGCGGAGCAGTTCGGTCTTGCCGGATCCGGGGCCGCCGCTGACGAAGGCGTGCCCCGGCAGGGCGCGGCCCGCTGCGCCGGTGTCGCCCTCGGGGACGGCGGGCGCCATCCCGGCGGGCAGCGCCGACAGGTCCGAGAGGTCGGCCTCCAGCGGTCCGTGCGGGCCCGCGCCGAAGACCAGCGGGACCCGGCCCGCAGTGCCGGCGGCCCGCTCCGACCAGCGGGCGAGCAGCGCGGCGGGGGTCGCCCTGGCCAGCCCCAGCTCCTCCAGCAGCCGGCACTGCTCGGGCAGGGTCACGGTCGGGGCCGCCGACGCGTCGGTGTCCGCGCCCTCCGGTTCCCGCAGTGGTGCCAGGGCCCGCGCGAACCGCTCGGCCCATGCCGCCGACACCGCGTCCACGGTGGCCACGGGCCCGCCCGGCGCCCCCGGGCCGCCGCCCGCCGCGGCCCATCGGCCCGGCCCGTCGTGCGGTTCCCGGCCGGGCCGGTCCTGCGGTTCCCCGCCGGGAGCCGCCGCCCCGCCCGGAGCCGGGGCCCGGCCGTCCCGGCGCTGCTCGCCGCGCGGGGCGCCGTCTCCGTTCCGGGTGCGGTGTCCGACCCGGCCTCCCCGGGCGCCGTGCCCCTCGCCTCCGGCCGGTGCGTCCGGGCGCTCCGGGGTGCTGCGCGGGGCCGGCCGTCCGGCGGGGTGCAGGACCTTGACCGCCGTGGCGACGTCGCCGCTCAGCAGGGCGACCGTGCCGCACTCGGCGAACCCGGGGCAGGCGCCGTCCGCCGCTTCGAGGGTCGCGGTCAGCGGCGAGGACGGGCTGGCGGGCGGCGTCTCGGCCAGGCAGAGCAGATGGATACCGGCGGCCGGGCCCTCCCGCGCCAGCCGGGCCGTGCTCGCGCGCAGCGCCGCGGTGCCGGGGTCGCCGTCCACCACCACGACCGCGGCGGGGCCGCGGCCCCCCGCCGGGCGGGGAGCCGAGCCCTGGGCCTCCAGCCGCCGTACCAGCTCCGCCGTGCGCGCGGCCGCCTGGTCGTGGTCGTAGGCCGTCAGCAGTCCGCAGTCCTGGCCGTGCCCCGGGCGCAGATGGGGCAGCCAGCCGAGCCACGCCCACTCCTGCTGCCGCGCCTGGGCGCTGCGCGCCGGGTCGGCCGACAGCAGGACGACCTCCAGCGCGCTGGGCCCGTGCAGGGCCGTCAACTGCGCGAGCACGGACCGGGCCAGTCCGGCCAGCCGCGCCCGCGGCCCGGCCAGCCCGAGCGCGCCCGCGCGGCGCAGGTCGGCGGTGACCGTGTCGCCCTGCCCGCCGGCGCGGTGCGCGATGCCGAGCCGCACGGTCAGCGCGTCCGGATGCTCCGGGCCCCGCTCCCACAGCCGGGGGCCCGGTCCGAGGGCGCTCAGCAGCACCGAGGCCGGGTCCGGCCAGCGCTTCGCACCGTCGGGCGGCATCGACAGGCTGTCGGCGGCGGCCTCCTGGCGGTTCCCGAAGCCCTCGGCCGGGTGCGCCGCGTAGCCGCTCGTGCCGGAGCCGTGGCGCGTCGGCCCGTGCGGTTCCGGGTCGGGGTGCCTGGGCCCGCCGCCGGGCGCCGTGCCGGGCCCGGCCGGCTCCGTACGGGCCGTGAGGCGGCGGGCCCAGGCGCTCAGCCCCCGGCCTCTGCGGGCTGCCGCCTCCCCGCCGTCCGGCGGGGGCCCGGCGGTACTGCCACCCGGGCCGCCGGGCGGTACGAGCCCCGCGCTGTGGGTCATGTCGGCCCCGGGGAAGGGCCCGCCGGACGCCGGTGCGTAGGAGTGCGCGGAGTGGCCCGGGCCGTCCCCCGCGCCCCAGTGCTCGGCTGCCCGGGCGGTTCCTCCGCCGGGGCCCGGCGGCTCGCCGGGGGAGCCGGCCGTCCCCGGTCCCGTTCCGGCGGCGGGGCCCCCGGCGGGCCGCTCGGGGACGAGGCGGAGGCGCCCCTCGCCGTCCGGTGCGGTGGGCAGGGCCAGCGGTGCGGCCGGGCCGGGCGCGGACGGATCCGCCGCGGTGGCGTCCGGGTGCGGGCCGCCGCGGGCGGCGGCCTCCAGCCGGACGGTGGTCTCGCCGATGCGCAGGGTGGCGCCCGGGCGCAGCAGGACGGGCTGCCGGCCGACCGGGGCGCCCTCGACCGTGGTGCCGTTGGTGGAGCCGAGGTCGGTCACGGTGACCGTGCCGCCGTCGGTCACGGTGACGGCGCAGTGCAGCCGGGAGACGTCGGGGTCGTCCAGCGGGACGTCGGCCTCCGCGGAGCGGCCGAGGTGGACCGTGCCGCCCTGCAGCAGGTGGATGCCGCCCGCGTCGGGTCCGCCGGTGACATGCAGCCGGGCTCGGGCCGAGCCGTACGCCGTCAGTGCCGTCACGGCGGCGCCGTGTGCGGGGAGCGCGGCGGGGGCGACGGGGGCGTGCAGCGAGATGAGCGCGCCGTCCAGCAGCGGGGGCTCGCCGATGATCTGGCGGTGCGGGTCGAGCCGCCGGGTCCCGGCGTAGACGACCACCGGCTCCTGCGCCGCCTCCTCCTGGCCCGCCGCCTCGCTCCCGGCGGAACCGGAAGCGGAGGACGATGCGGCCAGCGCTGCCGCTGCCGAGGTCGCCAGTGCGCCGGTCACCGCCGAGAGCACGGTGCCCGCCGGAGCCGTGACCAGTACGTTGGCCTGTCCGACCGGTTGAATCGGGTGGGGCTGTGCCGACTGCGGCCGGGCGGCGGTGCGTGCTGCCGGTCCCGTGCGGCCCCCGCCCGCGTCCGCCGTGCCGCGCGCGCCGCGTGGCGCCGGCGCGACAGTCAGCCGGATCTGCATCTGCGCCTCCAGGTCCCGTCCGCGCCGCGCGCTCGGCGGGCAGCCCACCCACCGCGCTCACGCGCCGGCACATCGTCCGTACCACTGCATGCATACTCGCACCCGCGACCGACAGCGGAGCCGGTCCTGGCCATCCGCCCGATTCTGCCGCGCTGATGATCTTGACCGGGTGACGGCGCCGCCGCAACCATCACCACTCCGTGTGCGTCTTCCGGGGGAGTCGTCCGGCCAGGCGTGCCCACCGGGCACCGGCGCGTGCCCGGTGGGCTGCGCCGGTCACCGCGCGTGCCCGGGAGCGGGTGCGGGCCTCGGCGCCGCCTTGCGCGGCGGCACTATTGTGGGCGGGATTGCAGAACGAGACCAGGGAGCGCATTGACGTGCGGCCGGTAGGCAGCAAGTACCTGCTCGAAGAGCCGCTGGGGCGCGGCGCCACGGGCACCGTCTGGCGGGCCCGCCAGCGCGAGACGGCGGGCTCTGAGGCGGCGGTGGCCGGGCAGCCCGGCGAGACCGTCGCGATCAAGGTCCTCAAGGAGGAGCTGGCCAACGACCCCGACGTGGTGATGCGCTTCCTGCGGGAGCGCTCCGTGCTGCTGCGGCTGACCCACCACAACATCGTCAGAACCCGCGACCTCGTGGTCGAAGGCGATCTGCTGGCGCTCGTGATGGACCTCGTCGAGGGCCCCGACCTGCATCGCTACCTGCGCGAGAACGGCCCGTTCTCGCCCGTCGCGGCCTGCCTGGTCACCGCACAGGTGGCGGACGCGCTGGCCGCCAGCCACGCCGACGGCGTCGTGCACCGGGACCTGAAGCCCGCGAACGTCCTGCTGACCGAGGACGAGACCGGCATGCGCCCGATGCTCACGGACTTCGGCATCGCGCGGCTCGCGGACTCGCCCGGACTGACCCGCACCCAGGAGTTCGTCGGCACCCCCGCCTATGTCGCGCCGGAGTCGGCCGAGGGCCGCCCGCAGACCTCCGCGGTGGACGTCTACGGCGCGGGCATCCTGCTGTACGAGCTGGTCAGCGGCTATCCGCCGTTCAGCGGGGACAGCGCCCTCGCCGTCCTGCACCAGCATCTGGCGCAGGAGCCCGAGCGCCCCGCGCACCTCCCCGACCCGCTGTGGACGGTCATCGAGCACTGCCTGCGCAAGAACCCCGACGAGCGGCCCAGCGCCGAGAACCTGGCGCGCGGCCTGCGGGCCGTCGCCGGCGGTATCGGCGCCCAGGCCACGCCGCAGGCCGCGGGCGCAGCGCTCGGGGTGGCCGCGCTGCTGGCGCCCGACCCCGCGCCCGCACCCGTCCCGGGTTCCGCGCCCGGCGCCCCGGCGGGGGGTGGCGGGCAGTACGATCCCGCGGCGCGGACCGACGTGCTGCCGCAGACCGGCGGCCCGCACGGCGCGCCCGGCCAGTACGACCCGTCGGCCGAGACCAATGTGCTGCCGCAGACCGGCAGTCCGCAGGGCGGTTACGGCCAGGGCGGGCAGGGCGGCCAGGGCGGCGACTCCACCCGGGTCATGCCGCCGGTTCCGGGCGGCCCGCCGCCGGGCGGACCGGGCGGGGCTCCGCAGCAGGACGGCCCCCACCCGTGGGAGAGCCAGCTGCGCGCGGCCCGGGACCGCAACGAGCAGACCCAGTTCCAGCCGCTCGACCCCAGCATGGATCCGCTGCGCCGCCGCCCCCAGCGGCAGGCCCCGCCGCCCGGCCCTCAGGGCCACGGGCAGTACGGCCAGTACGGCGGGCAGGGCCAGTACGGCCAGTACGGGCAGCAGCCCGCGCAGCAGCCGCCGCAGCGCTACGAGCCGCAGCCGCCCAGGGGCCGGGAGCCCCGGCCGCAGCGGGACCCGAGGCCGCAGCGGGATCCGCGGCAAGGGGGGCCGCCGCGCGAGCCCCGGCAGCGCCGCGAGCCGCGGCAGCGCAGCGCCAACCCCATGCGCATCCCGGGGCTGGGCTGCCTCAAGGGGTGCCTGTTCCTCATCGTCATCCTCGTGGTGGCCGGAGTGCTGATCTGGAACCTGACGGACGCTCCGCAGTGGTGGGCCGACGGCAAGAGCTTCTGGGAGTCGACGAAGGACGTGTTCCGCGAGATCGGGGACTTCTTCGACAAGGTCAACAACTGAGGGTCCGGCCCGTCCGACACCCGAACCGGAATCCCGTGGCGGCGGGCCGGAAGCCCCGTGGGGCGGGACCCGGGCACCGGCGGCCAGGGGGATTTGTCGACACCTGAAGGGGGATTTCCCCCACAGAAGTGACAGTTACCGGCATCCGGGGCTCCCAACCCGGGCCCCGCCGCGTAGCTTTGTCGCCATGGCACGGAAGATCGGCAGTCGCTACACGGCACACCGCATCCTCGGCCGCGGCAGCGCCGGAACGGTGTGGCTCGGTGACGGACCGGAGGGTCCCGTCGCCATCAAGCTGCTGCGTGAGGACCTCGCCTCCGACCAGGACCTGGTCGAGCGGTTCGTGCAGGAGCGCAGCGCGCTGCTGTGCCTCGACCATCCGCGCGTCGTCGGCGTACGCGACCTGGTGGTGGACGGCGACGAACTGGCCCTGGTCATGGACCTGGTGCGGGGGACCGATCTGCGCACCAGGCTGGAGCGGGACCGCCGCCTGGCACCCGCCGCTGCGGTCGCCGTCGCCGCCGACGTCGCCGACGCGCTGGCCGCCGCGCACGCCGCCGGGCTGGTGCACCGCGACGTGAAGCCGGAGAACGTGCTGCTGGACGCCCTGGCGCTGGAGGGGCCCGGCGGGGCGCCGCCCGCGCTGCTGACCGATTTCGGCGTCGCCAAGCTCATCGACTCGCCCAGCCGCACCCGCGCCACCTCGATCATCGGCACCCCCGACTACCTGGCGCCCGAGATCGTCGAAGGGCTGCCGCCGCGCGCCGCCGTCGACATCTACGCGCTGGCCACCGTCGTCTACGAACTGCTGGCTGGTTTCACGCCGTTCGGCGGCGGCCACCCCGGCGCGGTGCTGCGCAGACATGTGACCGAGACGGTGGCGCCGCTGCCCGGCATCCCGGACGAGCTGTGGCAGCTCGTCCACCAGTGCCTCGCCAAAGCACCCGCCTCCCGGCTGCGCGCCGCGGAGCTGGCGGCCCGGCTGCGCGAACTGCTGCCGGCCCTGGAGGGGCTGCCGCCGCTGGACATCGACGAGCAGGACGACGAGTACGGCGAGTACGGCGACCACGACGGACCCGCCGACCACGGCGACCACGGGGGACCCGCCGGATACGCGGACCACGACGCGTACCCCGACCACGACGAGTACGCGGGTGACGACGCGTACCCCGGCCACGCGCCGGGCGCGGGCGGCGCCGGAGGCGCGGCGCGCGACCGGCGTCCCGGACCCGGCGCGGCGGCCACCGCGGGCCGCGGCGCCGTGCCCCTCGTCCACTCGCGGGTCGGCCCCGACGCGAACCGGGACACCCACACGAGCATGCGGGTGCCCGGCGAGGACGAACTGGCCGGCGGCGCGCACGGCACGGCGCGCACGCCCCGCGCCGCTGGTGAGGCGCGCGCCGGGTCCGCGCGGCACCGGACCGCCATGCGGCGCAGACGGCTGAAAATAGGTGTTGCCGCCGCGCTGGCCGCCGTGGCCCTCGCGGTGGGCGGCTGGCTGGCCACCGCCGAGGACGACACCGGCTCGTTGCGGGCGCCCGCGTACGGGTACCCGACGGACTGACCGGAAGCCCGTGCGCCGGGCCCGGATGCGCGGCGCGGCGGCGCGTAGCAGGCTGGACGTGCCGGTCGGCGTGTGGGCCGCGCCCGGCGCACCGGCCGTACCGGTCCGGCGAGGCGGGCCGGTACGGGTCCACCGGCCGCAGCCGGGCAGGGCACGAGGGAGGTGCCGCATGGCGGACATCGCGGGCGCCCCGACGCGGCGCAGCGCGGGCGAGATCGCCCGGGCCCGGCAGGCGCTGCTCTCCCGGCATGCCCAGGTGATGGAGTCGGCGGCCGTCTCCCGGTGCGTGGGAGCCGACGCAGCCGACTGGCGGCGCTTCGGCCTGCACTGGGAGGACCTGGCGCCGGAAGGCCACGCCGCGTGGGACGACACACACCGCCTGCGCCGCTACGGGCACTTCTCGCTGGACCGCACCGGTGCGCTGCGCCCGGCGCCGCACCCGGCCTTCGCGCAGCCCGGGGACACCGGTCCCCTCCCGCTCGGGGACGACGGCCACATCGAGCCGCTCACCGACGTCTTCGCCGCGGACCCGCTCTTCAAGGCGCTGGTGCGGATGCTGGGCCGGATCGCGAGCTGTCTGCAGGACGCCGGGGTGTGGAGTGTCCGAGTGCATCCGATCCGGGTGGTGGCCTCGGCCGACCGGACCGTCCTGCCCGTCCCCGAGGGGCGGCACCGTGCCGGGGCGACGCTGGTGAGTTCCCTGCTGGTCGGCCGGCAGAACGCCGTCGGCGGCCGGCACACCGTCTACGCGCCCGACGGCACCCGGCTGCTGACCGCCACCCTGCACGAGCCGGGCAGTCTGCTGCTCGGCGACGACCGGGCCACCCTGCACGAGGTGGGCGCCGTCCGTCCCGCGGAGACCACCGGGCCGGCGCGCCGGGACGTGCTGGTGACCACGCTGACGGCACACCGCAGCGCGGAGCGTGACGCCCAAGTGGGCTAGGGCTGGGGTGGCGGCTTGCGGTTAGGGTGGGGAGCGTGGCAGTCGTCGATGTATCCGAAGAGCTGAAGTCCCTCTCCTCCACCATGGAGTCGATCGAGGCCGTCCTTGACCTGGGCAAAATGCGGTCGGACATCGCCGCGCTCGAGGAGCGGGCGGCGGCCCCCGACCTGTGGGACGACGTCGAGAACGCGCAGAAGCTGACCAGCCGGCTCTCCTATCTCCAGGGGCAGCTGCGCAGAGTCGAGGAGCTGCGGGGGCGGATCGACGACGTCGGGGTGCTCTTCGAGCTGGCCGAGAGCGAGGACGACGCGGACGCCCGCGCCGAGGCGGACAACGAGCTGGCCGCGGTCCGCAAGACGGTGGACGAGCTGGAGGTCCGCACGCTGCTGTCCGGCGAGTACGACCCGCGTGAGGCGGTCGTCAGCGTCCGCGCCGAGGCGGGCGGTGTGGACGCCGCCGACTTCGCCGAGCAGCTGATGCGCATGTACCTGCGCTGGGCCGAGCGCCGGGACTATCCCACCGAGGTGTTCGACATCTCCTACGCGGAGGAGGCGGGCATCAAGTCCGCGACCTTCACGGTGAAGGCGCCGTACGCCTACGGCACGCTCTCGGTGGAGCAGGGCACGCACCGGATGGTGCGGATCTCGCCGTTCGACAACCAGGGCCGCCGCCAGACCTCGTTCGCCGGGGTCGAGGTGCTTCCGGTCGTGGAGCAGGTGGACCACATCGACATCCCGGAGAACGAGCTGCGGATCGACGTCTTCCGCTCCTCGGGGCCCGGTGGCCAGTCGGTGAACACCACGGACTCGGCGGTGCGCATGACGCACCTGCCGACCGGGATCGTCGTCTCCTGCCAGAACGAGAAGTCGCAGATCCAGAACCGCGCCGCCGCCATGCGTGTCATGCAGGCGCGACTGCTCGCCCACCGCCGCCAGGAGGAGCAGGCCAAGATGGACGCGCTCAAGGGCGACGGCGGCAACTCCTGGGGCAGCCAGATGCGTTCGTACGTCCTGCACCCGTACCAGATGGTCAAGGACCTGCGCACCGAGTACGAGGTGGGCAACCCGCAGGGCGTGCTCGACGGCGACATCGACAGCTTCCTGGAGGCCGGTATCCGCTGGCGCAAGCAGCAGGAGCAGGCCCAGAACTGACGTCGCGGCAGGCTTCGTCGGGCATGCCTCGGGCCTGTTCGACGGATCTTCGCTTGACGCGCATACGAGGGCTGGGGAAAGCTGTTGGCTCGGCATGCCTGTGTCAGGAGCGCATGAACGGGGCGAGAGAGCCCCGGTGAAGACGGCGGCAGTCCGGGTGGGGGTACGACATCGCCTCGACATCGCCTCGACGGCAAGCCCGGTGCGGATCGCGCTCCACGCGCAGCGGCCCCATCCACGAGTACAGCTACTGGGGGTAGTTGGAACATGAGCAAATCGAAGACGCGGCTGCGGGTCGCGCGGATCGCCGCAGCGGCAGTGTTCGCCGCGGGCGCCTCGCTGACCGCCGCAGGTGCCGCGCAGGCCGCCGATGTGCCGGGTGACGGTGACTCCGGCGGCATCCTCGGCGGCATTTTCGGCGGTGGCGACAGCGGCGGCGGTGACAGCGGCGGCGACAGCGGCGGCGACAACGGCATCGGCGGCGGCGACGGCGGCATCGGCGGGGACGACGGCGGCATCGGCGGCACTGTCATCGGCGGCAACGACGGTGGCAGCGGCAACGACGGTGGCAACGGCAACGCCGGTGGCAACGACGGCGGTGTCGCCGACGGCGGCAACGGCAACGACGGCGGCAACGCCAACGGCAACGACGGTGGCAACGGCAACGCCGGCGGCAACGACGGTGGCAACGGCAACGCCGGTGGCAACGACGGCGGTGTCGCCGACGGCGGCAACGGCAACGACGGCGGCAACGGCAACGGCGGCAACGGCAACGGCGGCAACGGCAACGGTGGTGGCGGCGAGGAGCCGGCGACCACCGGTGGTTCCGGCGGTGGCGGCGACGACACCTGCGACCTCGACGGTGACCAGGTGAAGTGCGAGGTCGGCACCAACCCGGACAGCGCGGGCAGCCAGCCGGTCCAGGACAGCAAGCCGGAGGCGCCGAAGGACGAGCTGGCCGAGACCGGTTCGGGCGAGACGACCTTCCTGCTGGTGGGCGCGGCGACGATGATCGCCGGTGGCGTTGGGTTCCGCCTGATGCCGAGGCTCGCCTCGCGGCGCACCGCCGCCTGAGGAAGTCAGGCGCCTGAGGAGTCAGGCTCGCACCAGCGCGCCGGGGCGCGGGGGTCTTCGGACCGCCGCAACCCGGCGCGTTCGTGTTTTCCGGTGACGACACACCGTCCGGCGTCCCGGCGGGTCACCCGCCGGGACGGCGCTCGTGCACGGCGCGCGTCTGCGACGTCACGCCGTGGCTACGCGCTGTGCCACAAGTGTTACCGCTATCAGTGCCGCCAGCAGGGCGATCAGCGCCGCCGGGGACAGATGCGCCAGCGGGGCCTCCCGGTGCAGCCGTTCCCGGTGGGCACGGCACACGGCGCAGCGCCCCTCGTTCACGGGCCCCGCGCAGTTGGCACACACCAGTCGATCGCATGTCATGCGAACTCCTCCTCAGTCGCGCCAACGACACCCGTGAGTGATTCGTTCCCCAGGGGTGCTCGATTCCACTCTGCCAGGTGAGGCGGCTCCACGCAGAAACAGGCAGGTGGGGCGCGGGGGCGGGGCGAGGGCGCGGGTGCCGCGTGCGCGGCACGCCACGCTTCGCGTATGGTCGCCCACACCGCTCCCGGCTGACGCCGGAGGGCGTCCCAGGGGGCCGCACCGCGGTTTCCGTTGTCCCTACCCAGGTCGACGTGGTGTATCCGTGATCCGATTCGACAGCGTCTCCAAGTCCTATCCCAAGCAGAACCGCCCGGCGCTCCGCGATGTCTCGCTGGAGGTCGAGCGCGGCGAGTTCGTGTTCCTGGTGGGCTCCTCCGGTTCCGGCAAGTCCACCTTCCTGCGGCTGCTCCTGCGCGAGGAGCGGGCCAGCTCCGGCCAGGTGCATGTACTCGGCAAGGACCTGGCGCGGCTGTCCAACTGGAAGGTGCCGCAGATGCGGCGGCAGCTCGGCACGGTCTTCCAGGACTTCCGGCTGCTGGGCAACAAGACCGTCGGGCAGAACGTCGCCTTCGCGCTGGAGGTCATCGGCAAGTCGCGCGGCCAGATCCGCAAGACGGTCCCCGAGGTCCTCGACCTGGTCGGCCTGGGCGGCAAGGAGGAGCGGATGCCCGGCGAGCTGTCCGGCGGCGAGCAGCAGCGGGTCGCCATCGCGCGGGCCTTCGCCAACCGCCCGATGCTGCTGATCGCCGACGAGCCGACCGGCAACCTGGACCCGCAGACCTCCGTCGGCATCATGAAGCTGCTGGACCGGATCAACCGCACGGGCACCACCGTGGTGATGGCCACCCACGATCAGCAGATCGTCGACCAGATGCGCAAGCGCGTCATCGAACTCGAGACGGGCCGCCTCGTGCGCGACCAGTCGCGCGGTGTCTACGGATACCAGCACTGAGGCGACTGAGGCACCGGCACCAGCACTGAGGAAAGGACGCCATGCGCGCCCAGTTCGTCCTGTCGGAGATCGGCGTCGGTCTCCGCCGCAATCTCACGATGACCTTCGCGGTGATCGTCTCGGTCGCCCTGTCGCTCGCGCTCGCGGGCGGCTCGCTGCTCGCTCAGGAGCAGGTGAGCACGATGAAGGGGTACTGGTTCGACAAGGTCCAGGTCTCGATCTACCTGTGCAACAAGAACGACGCCTCCTCGGACGACCCCAACTGCGCCAAGGGCGCGGTCACCCGGCAGCAGAAGAGCGAGATCAAGGCTGACCTGAAGAAGCTCGACGTCGTCGAGAAGGTCTACCACGAGTCCGCCGACCAGGCGTACAAGCTGTACAAGAAGCAGTTCAAGGACTCGCCGCTGGCCGCCTCGCTGACGCCGGACCAGATGCAGGAGTCCTACCGGGTCAAACTCAAGGACCCGACCAAGTACCAGGTGCTGCAGACCGCCTTCTCCGGCAGACAGGGAGTCCAGGAGGTACAGGACCAGCGCAAGACGCTGGAGCCGCTCTTCAACCTCCTCAACGGTATGAACATCGCGGCCCTGTGCGTGATGTCGCTGATGCTGGTGGTCGCGCTGCTGCTGATCGTCAACACCGTAAGGGTGTCGGCGTTCAGCAGGCGCCGGGAGACCGGGATCATGCGGCTGGTGGGCGCGTCCAGTTTCTACATCCAGATGCCGTTCATCCTGGAGGCCGCCATCGCGGGGCTGATCGGCGCCGGGTTCGCCTGTGTGCTGCTCGTCCTGGGCAAGTACCTCCTGATCAACAACTGGCTGCAGCAGAGGATCACCCTGATCGAGTTCATCGGCTGGGACGCGGTGGTCGCGGTGATGCCGTTGATCCTCGCGGTGGGGCTGCTGATGCCTGCCGTGGCAGCCTTCTTCACGTTGCGCAAGTACCTGAAGGTGTGACGCAGGCCGCGAGGCGCCGTGCACCCAACCCCCCGTGCGGCGCCCCGCACTGGCCTACACTCCGGACCATGCCAGGCTCGTGGTTCCTCGAAACGCGCCCGCGCCGGCCGCGGCGCGGGGCCCTGACGATGGTCTTCGCCGGTGTGCTGGCGACCGGAGCCGCCACCGGAGCGTTCGGCGGGGAGCTGGCCGCCTTCGGGACGGCCGCTCCCGGCAGCGCCGCGCACGGCGCGGGCCGCAGCGCACTCGGCGGCCCGGCCGACGCCAAGGGCGAGTCCGCCGGCTCCCGCGGCGCCCGCGGCCGGACCGGAGGCGACGCGGCGGACGCCGTGGTCAGCCGCAGCGGCGACCGCTGGTCCGCCGCCTACTCGGCCCGCGAGTACGAGGGGCTGCGCCAGGCCCTCGACGGCTCCTACGTGGGGGTCGGCATCTCCGTACGGCAGACCCGGGCCGACGCACCGCGCACCGACGGCTCCGGGAGCGGCGCCGCGGACGCGGAGAGCGCCACCGACCGCGCGGGCGGGCAGCGGGCCGGGCGCGGTACCGCCGTGCGGGTGGAGCGGGTGCAGCCCGGCAGCCCCGCCGACCGCGCCGGAATCCGGGCGGGCGACCGGCTGCGCTCGGTGGCCGGCCGGCACGTGACGGGCAAGCCGGTCACCGCCGTGGTGGCGCTGCTGCGCGGCTCGGACCCGGATTCCCCCGCCGACGCGGCCGACCCCGGTACCCGGGTCCGGCTCCACCTCACCCGCGGCGGCCGTGACCTGCACCGCACGCTGCGCCGGGAGCGGCTGACGACCGAGTCGGTGCGGGTGGACCAGGTCGGCGACGGCGTCACCCGGGTCGCGATCCGCTCCTTCACCCGGGGCTCCGGCGAACAGGTGCGGAAGGCGGTCCGCGAGCGGGTACCCGAGACCGGGCCCGTCCTGCTGGACCTGCGGGGCAACTCCGGCGGCCTGGTGGACGAGGCGGTCACCGCGGCCGGGGCGTTCCTCGACGGCGGTCTCGTCGCCACCTACGACGACGACGGCACCGAGCACGCGCTGTACGCCGAGGACGACGCGGACCAGCCGGGCGACGTCGAGCGGCGCCCGCTGGTCGTCCTGGTCGACGGCGGGACGATGAGCGCGGCCGAGATGCTCACGGGTGCGCTGCAGGACCGGGGCCGCGCCGTCGTGGTCGGCTCGCGCACCTTCGGCAAGGGCTCGGTGCAGATGCCCCGGCCCCAGTCCGACGGCTCCGTCGCCGAGCTGACGGTGGGGCACTACACGACTCCGTCGGGTCGCGACGTGGAGGGGCACGGCATCGCGCCCGACCTCTCGGTGCGCAGCAGGGGCGAGTCCATGGAGCGGGCCAGGACAGTATTGAGTGGCCTCGGGGCCCGGTCGTAGTGGGAGAATGGACCGGCTATGGCGAAGATGAAGACGACACGGACCAATGCCAAGGCCAAGGCCAAGGACGACAAGGACGCCCGGAAGCTCATCGCGCAGAACAAGAAGGCGCGTCATGACTACCTCGTGCTGGACACGTACGAGTGCGGCATCGCGCTGACGGGCACCGAGGTCAAGTCGCTGCGCCAGGGCCGTGCCTCGCTCGTCGACGGCTTCGCCCAGATCGACGGCGGCGAGGCCTGGCTGCACAACGTGCACATCCCGGAGTACGCGCAGGGCACCTGGACCAACCACGCGGCCCGGCGCAAGCGGAAGCTGCTGCTCCATCGGGCCGAGATCGACAAGCTCACCGGCAAGCTCCAGGAGACCGGCTACACCCTGGTCCCGCTCCAGCTCTACTTCTACCGGGGCCGGGCCAAGGTGGAGATCGCCCTGGCCAAGGGCAAGAAGGAGTACGACAAGCGGCAGACGCTCCGCGAGAAGCAGGACCGCCGCGAGGCGGAACGCGCCGTCTCGACGGTCCGCCGCCGCCAGCGCGCGAGCGTCTGAGGCCGCTGCTGCGGAGCACGGTCCCGTCGGCGCCGAAATGGTTGGCATCGCCGCGGCCGGGTCGCGTAGTATGGGAGCAGCATGACGGCACCACCCGTGAGGGTGGCTGTGCAGATTGTCAACTCAACACGGGGATGATCGGTTTCGACAGCGAACGTCGAAGCAGGGGAAGCGAGCCGAGGAACGCGGCAATGATCTCGTTAACCATGTGCCGCAAAAAAATAATCGCCAACACCAAGCGCGATTCCTTCGCCCTCGCTGCCTGAGCAGCGACCTGCGAAGTGTCAGCCCGGGGTAGTTTCCGCCCCGGTTCCTGGCATCAGCTAAGGAAACTCACCGCGTAGGTCCGGTCACGGGACCTACCGGGACATCGAACAGTGACTGGGCCCGTCGGAGACTTGTCCGCGTGATCTCCGGGGCCGAGAAAATCGCAGCGGACTGCGCTCGGAGAAGCCCTGTTTCCACTTCGTTGGACGCGGGTTCGATTCCCGCCATCTCCACGAAGGCGAAAGGCGAGGTGTGCCCACGGAATGCGTGGGCCACCTCGCCTTCGTCGTTTCTGCGCGGCTGTCGCCGCGCGTGCGGGGGCTTCGCCACCCGCGGCCCCCCTTTTTCGCGGCGTGCGGGGTGCCCGGTGGGTGTGGTGGGCGGGGTGTGTCCACGGAATGCGTGGGCCACCTCGCCTTCGTCGTTTCTGCGCGGCTGTCGCCGCGCGTGCGGGGGCTTCGCCACCCGCGGCCCCCCTTTTTTCGCGGCCAGCAGGGGCTTCGCCTCCTGTTCCTGGTGTTCGGTCTTTCCTGATGGTCCTGACCTGCTCTTTCCCCGCCTCCGGCAGCGTGCTGTGATGGGGGGATGCAACGGGTCGGGGTCATGGACAGCTTGCCGGCGCGGCTCTTCCTGCTCGCGTGCGAAGTGGAGAAGGAGCAGCTCAAGTGGGGCGACCAGCTCGGGTACGCGATACGTGCCGGCACCCTCGCGGAGCTGGCGGCGCGGGGCTGCGTCGCCGACGACAAGGGCAGGGTCCGGGCAGTGGGCGGCCACCGCACCGGCGACCCCGTGCTCGACGGCGCGCTCCGCGTCATCGCCGAGCATCCCCGCGCCCGCCGCTGGCACACCTGGGTGCAGCGGGAACGCCGCCAGACCTGCCTCGCCGTGGAGGAGCAGCTGGCCGCCGCCGGAGTGATCCGGGTGGAGAGCAGGCCGCTGCGCCGCAAGCGGATCACGGTGCGTGACCGGAGTGTGCCGGGAGCGCTGCGCGCGGAGGCCGTCGCGACGTTGACCGGCGGGGAGCCGGTGGCCCGGATCGAGCCGTCGCGGGCCGCGCTGGCCTCGTTCGCCGCGCTGGCCCGGCTCTGCCCGGAGCTGGGCTGGCGGGTGCGGCACCAGAACCGCCGCCGTCTCAAGGAGCTGACCGCGCGTGCGGGAGTGGCCGGGCCCGCGCTGAAGAAGGCGATGGACGCGCGGGCCGCGGCCAACAATGCGGGGGCCGCGGGGGGCTGATTCCGTCGCCCGGGGCATCTACCCTGGGCGCAGAGCCTTGCCCCGGTGCACAGCAGGCCCGCGGAAGGAGTGCCGCATGGTCGCCCGCAGCGCAGAACCGGCTCCGGAGCCCCTGGGCCCCTCGTCGCTGACCTGGAAGTACTTCGGGGACTGGCGCGGAGTGCTGCTGGCCCCGTGGGCCGGAGCGATGCAGAACATGCACCCGCAGCTCGGCGCGGGGGTGGCCGAGCACTCCCGGTTCTTCGAGGAGCGCTGGCAGCGGTTGTTCCGTTCGTTGTACCCCATCGGGGGCGTGGTCTACGACGGGCCGCGTGCGGCGGCGACGGCCCGGCAGGTGCGCGGCTACCACCGCACCGTCAAGGGCACCGACGGCGCCGGCCGCCCGTATCACGCGCTCGACCCCGACACCTTCTACTGGGCGCACGCCACTTTCTTCGTCCTCACGCTGCTGGTCGCCGACCGGCTCGGTCCGGGCCTGACGGAGGCGGAGAAGCGGCAGCTGTTCGACGAGCATGTGCAGTGGTGGCGGCTGTACGGCATGAGCATGCGTCCCGTACCGCCCGACTGGGAGGCGTTCCAGGCGTACTGGACGCGGATGGCCGAGGAGGTGCTGGAGGACAACCGGCCCACCCGCGATGTGCTGGATCTGCGGATGCTCGCGAAACCGCCCGCGCTGCGGCTGCTGCCGGACACGGTGTGGCGCCTGGTGCGGGGCCCGCAGGCGCGCGCCACGGTGTGGTTCACCGTCGGGCTCTTCCCGCCCGCGGTCCGCCACCGGCTGGGCTACCGGTGGACCGACCGCGACGAGCGGCGGCTGCGCAGGATCGGGCGGCTCGTGCACCACGGCTGGAAGCTGGTTCCGCCCTCGCGCCGCTACCACCCCAGGGCGCGGGCGGGCTGGGAGCGGGAACGGGGCCGCGGGCCCGGCACCGCGCCGCCGGTGGAGACGCCGGCCCGCAACCTGCCGCCGCCCCAGCAGCGCGGCCTGCCCCAGCACTACGTTCCCCCGGTGTGAGCGGTCACCCGGGTGCGGCGAGCGGACACGGCCGGCAGGGTGGCGAGCGCCGTCGCCGCTGCCGCCGCCAGCAGGGGGATGCCGTAGGCCCAACCGGCGGAGCCGAGTGATTCCGCGGCCCGGCCCCCGGCGGCCGAGCCGGCGGCGATCCCGCCGAGCAGCGCGGTGACGGCGAGCGTCATGCCCTCGTTGAGCCGCCCGGCGGGTGTGAGCCGCTGGATCAGTGCCATGCCGGTGACCATCGTCGGCGCGGTCGCCAGGCCTGCCACCAGGAGCGCCCCGGCCACCACCGGGAGCGGGGCGGTCAGCGCGGCGAGCAGCGGCAGGACCGCGAGTGCGGCCATGGCGGCGGTGCAGCCGGCCAGCCGCCGCCGGTGGGAGCGGGCGGGTGGCAGGGTGCCGAACGCGAGCCCGGCGACGGCGGATCCGGCCGCCTGGCAGGCGAGGACGGCGCCGCCCGCCGCCCGGTGCCCCTGCCCGTCCGCATAGGCGAGGGTGACCACCTCCAGCGCGCCGAACACGGCCCCGGTGGCGGCGAAGACGAGCAGCAGCGCCGGTATCCCGGGCTGCCGCAGCGGTGCGGATCCGGCCCGGTTCGGCACCCGGGCGGGCGGGGGTTCCGTCGAGCGCCGGCCGAGGAAGAGCAGGGTGCCGGTGAGCAGCAGCCCGCAGCCGGCCAGGGTTCCGGCCTCGGGGAAGAGCGCGGTGCACAGGAAGGTGGCGAGGACCGGTCCGAGCATGAAGCACAGCTCGTCGGCGGCCTGTTCGAACGAGTTGGCGGTGTGCCGGGCCGCCGGGTCGCGGCGCAGCAGATGCGCCCAGCGGGCGCGGGCCATGCCGCCGGTGTTGGGGGTGGTGGCGGTGGCGGCGTACGCGGCGAACAGTGTCCAGACCGGAGCGCGGGTGTGGACGCACACCACCAGGGCCAGCCAGCCGAGCAGCGCGAGCAGCGTCGCCGGCAGGGCGGCCCGGGACTGCCCGTGGCGGTCGACGGCCCGTGCCACGAGCGGTCCGGCCAGCGCGGTCGCGGCCAGGCCGGTCGCGGTGACGCTCCCGGCGAGCGCGTATGAGCCGTACGCGTCCGCGATCATCCACACGGCGCTGACGGTGAACATGCCCATGGGCAGCCGGGCGAGGAGTCCGCCGAGCGTGCAGCCGACGGCGCCGGGGCGGGCGAACAGCCGGGCGTACGGGCCCGCCGGGCGCGGAGCCGGGCCGGAGGGAGCCGGGTCGCCGACCGGTGCCGGGTCGCCGGAGCGAGCCGGGCCGCCGGACGGTACCGCGGAGGGCGTGATCACCAGGGTGGCGCCGTGGACGGCGTACCGCGGCCGGGCCGGAAGCGGAGGTCGACGGGAGAGGCGGGGGAGGCGGGGGACGTGGGGGAGGGGCATGCGTCCAGCGTTGCGGCGGACGCCCGGAACGGTCCAACACCTGTGGGCGGCCCTTTCACGCAGCTGTGTTGTGGATCGGGGGCCGCCCGCCTACCGTCTCCTGGTGTCCGACGACCTCTCTCCGCGCCGGCTGCGGGCGTTCGTGGCCGTTGCCGAGGAGCTGCACTTCACCCGTGCCGCGGCCCGGCTGTATGTGGCCCAGCAGGCGCTCAGCCGCGACATCCGGGCGCTGGAGCGCGAGTTGGGTGCCGTGCTGTTCGTGCGCAGCACCCGGCAGGTCGCGCTCACCGCGGAGGGGGAGCGGCTGCTGCCGTACGCGCGCCGGACCCTGGCCGCCCACGACGAACTGGCCGCCGCCTTCGCGGGGGACGGCGGGCGGGGCGGTCGGCCGCTGGCCGTCGATGTGGCGGCTCCGGTCTCCACCGGGCAGCGGGTGCTGGAGGCGGCACGCGAGGCGGCCCCGGCCGTCGAGTTCGTCGCCCGCTACCACAGCGGGCTGACCGCGGCCGCCGCCGATCTCCTCGCGGGCCGGCTCGATGTCTCCTTCGGCCGCGTCGCCGGCCTGCCGCCCGAGATCCTGTCCGGCCTGGAGCACGCCCTGGTGCGCTACGAGCGGACGGCCGTGCTGCTGCCGGAACGGCACCGGCTCGCCGGGCGGGCCGAGGTGCCGCTGGCGGAGCTGGCCGGCGAGACGCTGTACGCCGGTGCCGGGAACGACGGCACCGCCGAGTGGACCTCCTACGCGCGCGCCCTGTTCGCGGAGCGGGGCATCCGACTGGCCGCGCCCTTCCCGAAGATCGAGGGGGAGCGGGAGTTCGCCCGGGTGGTGCGGGCGAAGGGCTGGTCGGTGCTGGCGACATCGGTCTTCGTCGGGGTCGAGGGCATGGTCCTGCGACCGCTGACCGCTCCGGTGCCGCTCTCCCCGGTGTCCATGGTCTGGCGCCGCGGACTGCGGCACCCCGGCCTGACCGCGCTGCGGAAGGCGGCACGCGGGGAGGCGGCGGCCGGGGACTGGCTGCGGCGTCCTCCGGACGGCTGGCTGCCGGACCAGGACGCGGCCCTCCACCGCTGACCGTTCCCCCGCGCCGAGCGGCGGCCGGGGCCCGACTGCCCGCGGCGGGTCAGGCGTTGGCGCCCGCGTCCACCGTGAACACCGAGCCGGTGACACCCGCGGCTTCCGGACCGGCCAGGTGGGCCACCATGGCGGCGACGCCTTCGGGGGTTCCGTAGCGGCCGAGCGCGGTCAGGGCGCGCTGTTCGTCGGCGCGGGAACCGTCCGCCGGGTTCATCTCGGTGTCGGTGGAGCCGGGCTGGATCAGGTTGGCGGTGATGTCACGGGCTCCCAGATCGCGGGCCAGCCCGCGGGTCAGGCCGCCGAGCGCGGACTTGGAGGCGGCGTAGAGCGTGATGCCGGGCCGCGGCACGCGCTCGGCCAGGTTGCTGCCGATCGTCACGACGCGCCCTCCGGACGTCATGTGCGCGGCGGCGGCCCGGGCGGCGAGCAGCGCCGCGCGCACATGGATCGCCAGCGTGCGGTCGATCTCCTCCGGGGTGAGGTCCTCCAGCGGGCCGTTCGGGAAGATGCCCGCGTTGTTGACGAGGATGTCCAGGCGGCCGAACTCCTGCACCGTGCGGTGCACGGCTGTCACCGGGTCGGTCGCCGACGCGCTGTCGGCCCGGACGGCGAGGGCCCGGCGTCCGGAGGCGCGGAGGTCCGCGGCGACCTCGGCCGCCCGTCCTTTCGCGTCGACGTAGGTCAGCGCGACGTCCGCGCCGTCCGCCGCGAGGCGCCGGGCGACGGCCGCGCCTATGCCCCTGCTCCCGCCGGTCACCAGTGCTGCTCTGCCGCTGAGGGGGAGTGTCGACGCAGACGTCATGGCTGTCCTCGTTCCGATGCGCTGGGTGGAGTCGTGCGCTCACCTCTTCTGTAGTGAGCGTTACATAATTAAGCGACGAGTATCCTCGGTCGTCAAGACCTTTCGGTATCGAGCGCTAAACAAGGCGGCCGGTGCCACCGCGACCGGCGGTCGGCGGCGCACCACGGCAGGACGACAGCGGCAGGACAGCGGCAGGACAACGGCAAGAAGGAGGCCGGGATGGCCACACGCGGACGGCCGCGCGCCTTCGACCGGGACGCCGCTCTCGAACGGGCGATGCACGTCTTCTGGGAGCGCGGGTACGAAGCGACCACGATGGCCGACCTCACCGCGGCCATGGGTATCCGGCCGCCGAGCCTCTACGCCGCGTTCGGCTCCAAGGAGGGCCTCTTCCGTGCGGCGGTCGCGCTCTACGGCCGCACCGAGGGCGCCGTCACCCGCCGGGCGCTGTCCGAGGCGTCCACGGCCCGCGAGGGAGTCCGGCAGGCGCTGCGCGGCAACGCCTGCGCGTACACCGCCGCCGGCAAGCCCCCCGGGTGCATGATCGTCCTCGCCGCCACCAACTGCACCCCCGAGAACGACGGTGTCCGCGCGCTGCTGGCCGAGGATCGCCGCGCGATGGAGGGCCGGATCCGGGAGCGGATGGACCGCGGGGTCGCCGAGGGCGATCTCCCGGCCGGGGCCGACACCCGGGCACTGGCCGCCTTCTACGCGACCGTCCTGTTCGGCCTCTCGGTCCAGGCCAGGGACGGAGTCCCCCGCCAGGACCTGCTCGGCGCCGTGGAAGCCGCCATGGCCGTCTGGGGCACCCTGGCGGCCACCGACGGGCCACCCGGTCCGGCGCCGGACCGGGAGAGCACTCCGTGACCGGGCCGCGGCCGTCCGGACGCAGCCGCACCACGCCGCACCGCGCCGGACGGAGGCGTGCCGCGCCACGCCGCACCGGAGCCGTGCCGCGCCGGATGAAGTCGGGCCGCACCGTGCACGGAGCCGTGCCGCCCCGACCCCGGCCCGGGCCGACACGCAGGCACCGACGCGAACTCCGGCAAAGGCCCCCGTTCGGTACATTGAGACGCCAGTGCGTGACCTGCCGGGCGTGCCGACGGCCGCCTCCGAGCTCATGAACCTCGCAGGCGAGGCAACGTGTTCCATCTGAGTGCGCCGATCGTGACCGTGTTCCTCGGCTACGTGGTCGCCGTGCTCGCCATCGGTGTCCGCGCCTACACCCGCACCCGCACCTTCGCCGACTTCGCCCTCGGCGGCCGCAGACTGAGCGCCTACGTCGCCGCGCTGTCCGCCGGGGCCAGTGACATGTCCGGCTGGCTGTTCCTCGCCCTGCCCGGCGCGGTCTACGCGGGCGGTCTCGGCGCCGCCTGGATCGCTGCCGGTCTGGCGGTCGGCACCTACCTCAACTGGCTGTTCGTCGCGCCCCGGCTGCGCACCTACACCGAGCGCGCCGAGAACGCGGTCAGCCTCTCGGCGTATCTGGAGGAGCGGTTCGAGGACCGCACCCGGACGCTGCGGATGGTCTCGGCCGCGGTCACCCTGGTGTTCTTCACCGTCTACGTCGCCAGCGGCCTGGTGGCCGGCGGGCTGCTGTCCAAGTACGTCTTCGACATCCGCTTCGGCCTCGGGGTGACCCTGACCGCCCTGGTGATCGCCATCTACTCCTGCCTCGGCGGGTTCCTCGCCGTGAGCCTGACGCATGTGATGCAGGGTCTGCTGATGCTCTGCGCCCTGATCGTGCTCCCGGCGGTCGGTGTCGCGGCCGTCGGCGGGTTCGGCGCGCTGGGCTCCACCCTCGGCGACAAGAAGGCGGGCCTGCTCGACATGGGGTCCGACGTCCACTACGCGGACGGCCAGTGGTCGGCGGGCGGCGGGCTCGGCGCCGTCGCGATCGTCTCGCTGCTCGCCTGGGGCCTCGGATACTTCGGCCAGCCGCACATCCTGGCCCGCTTCATGGGCATCCGCAGCATCCGCGCGGTGCCGGCGGCCCGCCGCATCGGCACCGGCTGGGTCGTCCTCGTGCTCGGCGGCGCCACCCTCGTCGGTCTGGTGGGCATCGCCGAACTCGACACGCCGCTCTCCTCCCCGGACACGGTGTTCATCGTGCTGAGCCGCACGCTGCTCGACCCCTGGGTCGCCGGGCTGATGCTGGTCGCCGTGCTGGCCGCCGTGATGTCGACCGCGGACAGCCAGCTCCTCGTGTCGTCCGTGGCCCTGACGGAGGACTTCTACCGCGCGTTCCTCAACCGGCGTGCCTCGGACAAGGTGCTGGTGCGGGTCGGCCGCGCCGCGGTCGGTGTGGTGATCCTCGCGGCCTTCGCGATCGCGCTCCGCGGGGACGGACTGCTGAGCATCGTCGCCTACGCCTGGGCGGGCTTCGGGGCCGCCTTCGGCCCCGTCGTCCTCCTCTCGCTGTACTGGCCGCGGATGACCTGGGCGGGGGCCATGGCCGGGATCGTGTCGGGTGCCGCCACGGTGCTGCTGTGGAAGCGGATCAACCCCCTGCTCGGGCCGCTGGAGTCGGGCCTCTACGAGATGGTCCCGGGCGTGCTCGTCGCCACCTGTGCCGCACTGCTGTTCGGCAGGTTCGTCGGCCGGCCGCCCAGGCGCGCCTTCTGGCGGATGCCCGGCGGCGGGATGAGCCAGCTGATGCTCAGCCCGTTCCTCAACCACGCGCCGGTCGGCATCGCCGTGCTGGACTCGGACCTGCGCTACGTCTGGGTGAACGAGGCCCTGGACCGCCTCGTCCCGCTGCAGCGGCGGTTGGGCCGGCAGATCGCCGAAGTGCTGCCCGGGCCCACGGCGGAGGCGTTCGAGGCCACGATGCGCTCCGTCCTGGAGACCGGGGAGCCGGTCATGGACCACGAGTTCCGCGGCCCGCACTACCCGGACCCGTACCGCGAACGCGCGTTCTCCGCCTCGATCTTCGTGATGACGGACCGCCAGGGCCGGCACGTGGGGGTCTGGTACATGCTGATCGACGTCACCGAGCGCTGGCAGGCCCAGGAGCGGCTGGCCCTGCTGAACGAGGCCGCAGCGCGCATCGGCAGCACGCTGGACGTGACCCGCACGGCCCAGGAACTGGCCGACGAGGCCGTACCGGCCCTCGCCGACTTCGTCGCCGTCGACGTGCTGGACTCGGTCATGAAGGGCGAGGAACCGGCACCGGGACCGGTCGGCATGACACCCGTGCTGCGCCGCGCGGGACAGCAGTCGGTGCGCGAGGGCGCCCCGGAGGCGACCCGCGCCGTGGGCGAAGTGGTCCAGCGTGCCCCGTCCTCGCCCGTGACCCGCTGCCTGCTGGAGAGCAGAACCCTGGTGGACCGGACCCTGGACCCCGCCACCAGCCCCTGGGTCACCGAGGACGAGTCGCTCGGCGCCTCCATCCGGGCGTTCGGCTTCCGCTCGGTGGTGGTGATCCCGGTGCGGGCGCGCGGCGTCACCCTCGGCGTGGCGACGTTCGCCCGGCCCGCACACCGGGACCCCTTCGAGGCGGACGACGTGCGCCTCGCCGAGGAGATCGTCGCCCACGCCGCGGTGTGCGTCGACAACGCGCGCCGCTTCACCCGCGAGCGCACCGCGGCACGTTCCATGCAGCGGTCCCTGTTGCCGCAGGAGCTGACGGCGGGGAACGCGCTGACCGTGGCGTCCTGGTACCTCCCGGCGGACGTCCCCAGCGGCGTGGGCGGTGACTGGTTCGACGTCATCCCGCTCTCCGGGGCCCGGGTCGCCCTGGTCATCGGGGACGTGGTCGGGCACGGCATCAACGCGGCGGCGACGATGGGCCGGCTGCGGACCGCGGTGCGCACCCTCGCCAACCTGGACCTCCCCCCGGACGAACTCCTCGCCCACCTGGACGACCTGGTCATCGGCCTCATGGGGGCGCACAGCAGCGAGGAGCCGTCCTCGGCCGAGGACGAGACCGCGGGCACCGCGTTCCTCGGGGCCACCTGCCTGTTCGCCGTCTACGACCCGGTCAGCAGGCGGTGCACACTCGCCCGGGCCGGCCACCTCCCACCCGTGATCGTCGGCCCGGACGGCGGCGTCGACATCGTGGAACTGCCCGTCGGACCGCCCCTCGGCCTCGGATACCTCCCCTTCGAGTCCGCCGAACGGGAGCTGCCCGAGGGCAGCCTCCTCGCCCTCTACACCGACGGCCTCATCGAGACCTACGACCGGGACATCGATGTCGGGCTCGCTCGGCTGAGCGAAGCCCTCGCCGAGCCCGGACCCACCCTGGAGACGATCGGCCGCAACGCCCTGGACGCCCTGCTCACCGGTCCCCCCGTCGACGACGCCGCGCTGCTGCTGGCCCGGACCCGGGTCCTGCCCGCGGACCGCGTCGTCTCCTGGGACCTGCCCAGCGACCCGGCCGCCGTCGGGCGCGCCCGCGCCGCGGCCGGGGAGCAGCTGGCGGAGTGGGGCCTGGACGAACTGGCCTTCACCACCGAACTCGTCGTCAGCGAACTGGTCACCAACGCCATCCGCCACGCCACCGGCCCGGTCTGCCTCCGCCTGATCCTGGACCGCGGCCTGATCTGCGAGGTCTCCGACGCCAGCAGCACCTCCCCGCGGCTGCGCCACGCCCGCACCACCGACGAGGGCGGCCGGGGCCTGCTGCTGGTGGCCCAGCTCGCCCAACGCTGGGGCACCCGCCACACGGCGACCGGCAAGATCATCTGGGCGGAGCAGCCCGTCCCCGGCCCTGTGGAGATGTAGCCGTCGCACGCCATCCACGCGACCTTGGTGTGCAGACCGGTACGAGTATCCCTCTTCGTGGATGACCGGGCTCTTCCCACGGGGCGATGCCGCCGAGCTGGGCGGCGGCTGGTAGCTTCGGCAAACCGGTGACGGGACTCGGGGGGCGACTGGTGAAAGTCCCGAACAGGGTGCGCAAGATCAGCAATGTTGTGCTGTGTCTGACTGCCGTGGCCGGGATTTGGTGGGGTGGTCCGCTGCTGTTGCAGACCTGGACCGCCCGACAGCAGATCAACGAGGCATGTGGGGGACTGGTGCCGGCTGTGCCGGTGCTTGCGCTTTCCCCGGCGGGCGGCACCATTTCGCACCGGCAATCCGACAGCGGGACGATCCAACTCGAGGCCGACCTGCCGCAGCACTGCGAGCTCTTCAGTACCGAGGCCGGAGAGAAGCACGGTACCTCCTCAGGCGAGCGGTGGTTCTTCACCGGCGCGGTCGGCGCACTGCCCTCGAAGACGCCCGTGACGCCTGAGGACTCTCAGGACCGGCTCCTGGATCCCTATGGTGACCCCACCTACCCCCCAGAGCCGCTCGGGGGCGGCATAGTGGGGACGGTCTCGGACTCCGGAGTCACCGTGGAGCTCCCCTGCTCCGACGGCAGGGCGAACGGCAAGCCGGTCAAGAAGCTGTGGGCGCGGGCCTCACTGACCGAGCCCGGTCGGCCGTTCTCCGAGAAGGGCCAGCTGTTCTCCAGCGATCGCAACGCGCTGGCAGACATCGCCGTGCGGACCCTCAACAATCTCGCCGAGCATGCCGGCTGCACTGATCGGCTGCCCGACGCTCCCACGGACATACCCGCCCTCACGGCCGGGCCTGAAGGGGCTGCTCACGCGAACGGGACATGTGAGTGGTACCGCAAGAAGGACTTTGCGGGTGACGAGAAGCTCCCTGACCAGGTGTTGGAGAGCCGCACAGACAACCGGCTGTGGGACGAGCGCTGCGGCCTGGTGCTCGGCGAGGAGCGCGCGCACAGGCTCTGGGAGTCAGTAGCGGCAGACCGACGTCACAGCACCGTTCATCCACCGTCCTCGATCGGCGAGTGGTACGTCTCTCTGCACACCTATGCAGGAGAGGGGGCGGAAAACGTCCAACTCGACTCGATCGGCTACGACGAGCCCCCCCGTCGAGCCGGAGCCCGGCACGGCGGGCCGCGGGGACGAATCGATGTGGTGGGCTTCTTCCGTCTGCGCGGGAAAGCCCCAGATCCATACGATGACCGTCTCCTACGGTTACGACAAGGTGATACCGCCCGAACGGGCGGAGAAGCTCTTCCGTGCGTACGTTACGGATGTCGCGAGCCGCCGCAGCTGCACGGACACGCAATTCCCCGCCTCCTCGGCCTTCCACACCGACTAGCGCCGCATCGGCACGATCGGTCAACGTTGGGGGCACGCGTAGAAAATGTTGCTGTCCGCGCAGGACATGACGGTCGCGGTCTGCTCGTGTCAGTGCCCGCTGCAATTTCCCGGGTGCACTGATCGGTCGTGCCATGTGGGCTGCGGGTGCCGCAACGTGCTCGCGTCAGTAGAACCTGAGTTCCCGCTCCGCCGCGGCCAGTGCCCCCTCCCACGGGTACGCGGCCGGGTTCCCCTCATCCGGCGGGTGCGGCTTGTAGCCCTTGCGACGGCGCAGCATCTTCACCCCATCCCACCGCAACTGCTCCAGCGCACGCCGCACCGAGCGCTGCCTGTCCGTCTCGGAATGCCAGTACGGCATCGCCAGCACGGGCCTGCTCCGGCAGGACGCCTCGGCCGTGGCCGCGAGCGCCGGGTCGGGCGTGATACCCGCCGCCCAGGCGCAGGCGTCCGCTGCGGACAGCGGCGTCACGAGCACGACATCCGCCGACGGCAGTGGCTCGGACCGCCAGGGGGCGTCGTACCGGTGGCGGACCGGGTGGCCGGTCAGCTCCTCCAGCTCGGGCAGTTCCGCCTCCATCCATCGGGCGGCGGTCGGTGTGAGGAGCAGGTGCACGTCCCAGCCCCATTTCCGCCGCGCCGACCGGACGGCGGAGCCGATGTACTGGACGGGGGCGGCGGCACTCGCGCAGAGATGGAGAACAGTAGACACGGGACCAGTCCACACGCCAGGCAAAGGGTCCCGCAAACGCGGCAGTTGGCCGGAGCGGTGCCTGGTGGTGTGGGGCCGGGCGGAGCCTCACGTCACCCCCGCCGGTGCAAGGACGTCACCGCGCGCCCGGCCGGTCCAGCGCTGCCCGGCTCTCCGCGTCCGCCGCCCGGCAGATCATCACTTGCTGAGCGGTGTCTGGAGGGGTCGGTTCTGGCCGGGGAGCACCAGGTGGCGGGCGGGTACGGCGTCGGTGAGCCAGACACCGTTCTCGCTCCCGTGGAAGACGTGCCCCTGCTCGTGCATCCGCCCCGCGGTCGCCGTCAGGACGACTGCCCGGCCCCGACGCGCACCCACCCGCGCCGCCGTCTCCCGGTCCGCGGAGAGGTGGACGGCGTGCCGCGCCATAGGACGCAGCCCCTCGGCGCGGATCGCGGCCAGGAACCGGGGCACCGTCCCGTGGAACAGCACCGCGGGCGGGCGGTGCCAGCGGCGGCAGGCCCAGGTCGACGGCGACCGTGTGGCCCTGGTTGGCGCGGATGCAGGTGCCGTCCGGAGACAGCGCGTAGCGCTCCTTGTCGCTGGTCGCCACCACCTCTTCGAGTTCCGTTCGGGAGAGAGGGAGTCCGTGTGCCGCCGCGGCGGCCGGCAACTCGTCGACACCGGCCCAGCCGTGCGCGTCGAGGTCGAGCCCGATCCGGCCGGGTAGTGGCGCAGATGGCGCGCCAGGTACTTGGATACGCGGACCTTCCGCTTCTCGTTCATAGACGAACAAGCATGGCGCGGGCGCGGCATCGGCCGCAGCCGGTTATTCGTCAATTACGAACCGATGATGGCCTGCACCCTGAACGCGGCGGGTCTGACGGCTGGACGCACCCGGGGCGGCGTCCAGCCGCCCGCTGGTGAAAACAGGCTTCTCGGCGGCGAGGCCGCATCCCGAGCCGCCACGCCATCGGATGACGCGGCTCGGCTGGACGGGTGACAGCGGCTGCCGCAAGCCGCTACCGGACGGGCCGACGTTCCAAGATCAGTCCGCCGTCGTCTCCGGCGGCTCTGCTCTCAACCGTGTCCATGCCGTGCGAGCGGGTCGACCACAGCTGTCCGAGGAGTCTCACCCCATGCGTTCACGTGTCATCGCCGTCACGGCCGCCGCGCTCGCGGCCACTGCGGCACTCGCACAACCCGCCCACGCCGCCCCGCTCGTCGACGGGGTCTACCGGTTCGCGGCTCTCGCGGACGGCAAGTGTCTGGTCTGGCCCAAGACACACGGGAGTATCGGCGTGGTGTCGCTGGGCGCCTGCACGGACACCCCGTCCACGTCGGCGAACTGGCAGGTGCTGCGCCGCCCCGACGGAATGATGGAAGTCTCCCCGTCGGGCTCGAACCCGCGCACCTGCCTGAGGGTGACGCCGGAGCACAGCGTGTCGGTCCACAGCTGCGGTGACAAGTATGGCGAGTGGACCGTCTCCTACGGCTCCGCCGGGCCCGGCAGCGTGGTGTGGGCCGACATCGAGCACACGCCCGGCGACTTCTCCGGCTCGTACGGAAAGATCGTGGACAGTCCCGACGTGACCGGTCGCATCGTGGTGCGGCGGGCCCCCATCGAACCGCACTACTGGGCATTGCAACCGGCTGACTGACAACTCCTAACGGAAAGCCCCCGTGCCATCTTCCGTTTCCTGATGGCTCGGTCCGGCCGAATAGGCCAGCGGAGGCGCGATTGCTTGCGCATCCGCCCCCTCACCGACCCACAGGGCGATGAGTAGCGCGGCGGTCGCTTCCAGGAGTCCCGCACGCTCGAGACCGCCGCCGGCCACGGGGTCACAGCCCACATCCCGCACCAACTCGCGTACACGCGCGAGGGCCCTCTCGTCGTCCCCGCAGACCGGCACGGCCAGTGGCCGCCCGTCGAAGATGGGCGGCCGCATACGCCACACGTCCTCATGGCAGAGGTTGAAAGCTTTGACCACGTGGGCTTTCGGTGCCACCGCGGCAAGTCGCTGTGCGGCTGAGGGGCCTCCTTCTGTCAGCAGCCGGAAGCCCGGGCCGACCGGATTGGAGCAGTCCAGCAGCACCTTGCCCTCCAGGGCCACGTGCAGGTCCCGTACTACGTCCGCTCCCGCACCGAAGGGCAGCGCGGCCAACACCACCTCACCGAATTCGGCCGCGGCTCGCAGACCGGCGGGCTTCACGCGGCTTCCCATGCCCGTCGCGAGCCGCTCCGCCCTGCGTCCCGGCCCCCGATGGTCACTTGGTGCCCGGCCCGCACCCAGTGGGCGGCGAGCGCGTCGGCCATGTTGCCCGTTCCCAGCACGCCGATTCTCATCACAGGTTTCCTCTCCGTGCCTGCTTCGCCATTCACACCGACGTTAGAAGGCGGTTCGGGCACCATTTGGTACGTGACGACCGACGCCTTCCTCGCCGACTGCCGGGCCCGCCTCGCCTTCGACCTGCTCTCCAACACATGGAACCCCGTCGTGCTCTGGGCACTGCGCGATGGCCCCAGGCGCCCGGTCGACCTACGGGAGCGGATCGGGGGCATCAGCTCCAAGGTCCTCACCGAGACTTTGCGCCGGCTGCAGTTCAACGGACTCGTCGACCGGCTGGCAGGCCCCGACGCGCCATCACGGGTCACGTACCAGCTCACCGCTCTGGGCCGGACCTTGTTGGCGCCCATCGACGCCATCGGCGCCTGGGCCTTCGAGTACGGCGACGAAGTTATGGCCGCCCAGAAAGCAGCATGCATTCCTGAATCGCAGTCGCCTCCTTCAACTTGCTAGACGAGTCAACAGCGTGAGCACAGGCGTCGCCGGCAGATGAGTGCACATCCCGGGGTGAGGAAGGCTTCGTGACCACGACGTCGTCGTGAGCAGCATCGCGGCGACCACTACCCGCACCGGGCTGAAAGTCCACGCCGAATTCGACCCGGGCACCTACGACACCGGCATCAAGGTCACCGACTGCGTCATCGACGCCCTGCCCATGCACCGGCACCGCTTCCGCGGCGACCGGAACTACACCCTCCACCCCCAGCAGGGCCGTTCACCAAGTCCAGCCCCTCCTGGCCGAGCAGGGCTACACCAACCCGCCCTCGACAGCCAGGTTCCGCACGCCCGCCGACGTCACCGCGTTCCTCGCGGGCAGCATCTCCACGCAGATCGAACCGGCACGTTGATGCTCTGCGAGCCCTTAGGAGTCGTCCGGCCGGATCGCAGGCTCGGACGCCCGCATGCCGCCCTCCCCGGTCGCTCCGTCTCCCGTTGGCGGCCCGGCGGAGCGGGTGGACCTGTGGCAGGCCCGAGCAACTGCACACTCCTCGCGTGCGTCAGGTGCTCGCGCCCGGCGTCCTCCAGCGGGACGGACGGCATGATCTGGACAGCCACCCCGGGGATGTCCGAGCACCGATGTGAGTGCTGCGGTTGTCCACGCCTGGCTAGGTGCCTCCGAGTCGGGCTGGAGCAGCGAGCACGGCGCGGCCTCGGCCGCAGTCGGCTATTCGCCGATGGCGTATGCCGTGAACGAGGTCCAAGTGGCAGGGGAGAGGGTGAGGGAGGGGCCTGCGGGGTTCTTGGAGTCCCGCACGTGGACGCGAGCCTCGGGGCAGGTGGCTACCTCGACGCAGGCGGCCTCGTCGCCGGCGCTGTAGCTGGACTTGTGCCAGTCGAACGCGACCTCCAGGCAGGCGCCGCCCTCACTGCCGCTGTAGCTGGACTTGAACCAGTTCAGGCTGTCGGTGCCGGGTGTGCACTGTGCTTCGCTCATGCCTCTCCTAGCAGCCGGTCCAACAGGCTCCGGGAGTCCTCCACATTGAGAGCCTGGGTTCGCAGCATCGCATATTTTCGGGCGAGGATGCTGACCTCGCTCGCTTCTGAGACGAGCATGCTGCCGCGCTGAGTCTCCATGTATCCCAAGTGTTCGTGGTCCGGGGTTTCCAACACCACGAACGGGCCGTCAAGCGCCGCATGCTTCTCACGCCCGAGGGGCATCACCTGGAGTGCGAGGCCCGGCATGTCCGCGTCCTCCCGGAGGCGGCGGAGCTGGTCCCGTCGCACGCTGCCGCCGCCGAGCCGGTCCAGCAGGACCGCTTCGGAGACGACGAAGCTGGCGGAGGGTGGGACTTTCCGCTGGAAGACCGCCTGCCGTGCTGTCCGGCCGGCGACCTGGACCTCCACCTCGTCCGCCTCCAGCGGCGGCTCCTTGCTCCGGAACACCGCACGGGCGTAGTCCTCGGTCTGAAGAAGCCCGGGGAGTACCTGGTTCTCGAACCAGTCGATCGCGACGGCCTCCTGCTCCCGGTCGATGAACTCTTCCGCCCACAGCGGGTACTTGTCCATGTCCGGCAGGTGGACGACGGCGATGGCCAGGGAGCCCTTCGTGCCGAGGGTCTCGTCCAATTGTTCGGCCAGGTCGGATTTGAGGACGCGGCGGCCCTGCTCGATGGAGGCGATGGAATCGACGTCCATACACACCAGGTCGGCGAGGGCCTGCTGGGTGAAGTGGGCGGCGCGGCGGTAGTTGGCGAGGAGCTGTCCGACCAACTTCAGGGCGGACGCGTTCTTCTGGCGCTTCTTCGGTGGCATGACCGTGTCTCTCCCCCAACCGGCCGGGAACCGACCGGAGTGGAACTCGTACAACTCAGCTGTACGAGTGGAACCGGTGTTGAGGTTAACCGGCCGACGCGACGGTTTTCCCATGAACTGGGAGACTCATCTGCCGCATTTCCGGGAACACTTCTACCGCCGGGAGCGCCGCTCCGTCCCTCGGGCCAGGGCGTTCGTGCGGCGGGCGCTGGAGGACTGGGGTGCTGCGGCGCGCAGTGACGACGTGCTGCTGTGCGTCAGTGAAATCGCCACGAACGCACTGCTGCACGGTGTTCCACCGGGACGCGGATTCCGGGTGATGCTTTGGCTGGAGTCTGACGGACAGTTGCGAATTGAGGTGCACGACAGCGGAGAGGGAACTCCCGCGCTCTCGTCCGCCACCGACGACGCCGAGACCGGCCGCGGGCTGCTTCTCGTCGAAACACTGGCGGACAAGTGGGGAGTGGGGGCGCGCAATCCGGGAAAGGTCGTCTGGGCGGAATTCGTCGACTGCCGCCCTTCGGGGACGCGAGGCTGAGAACGGTCCGGGCGGTTCCGGCCCGCGCCGGCCTCGGCGTCACCCCGTCCGCCGACGGGCCTGCTTCACCTCGCGGTCGACGGCCCAGGCGTCGGCGACCGGCCCGAGGTGACCGAGCTTGTCGGGATTGATCACTGTGCGAACGGTCCGGATCTGTCCGTCGAGTACGTCGAGGGCCATGATGTGGAGCACCTTGCCGTCCCGGTCGCGGAAGATCGCGCCGGGCTGTCCGTTGATCTCCTGCGGCTCGAACGTCACGTCGACCCGGGCCATCAGGGGGAAGACGGAAGCGAGCAGCCGGGCCGCGTTCTCGGTGCCGCTGACGGCCTTGGCGAGCTGCGGGGCCTTGCCGCCGCCGTCTCCGACGAGCTGGACGTCGGCGGCCAGCAGCTTCCGCAGCCCGGCCATGTCACCGTCCTTCAGCGCGTCGAAGAACCGCGTCGCCAGCTCCTGCCGCTCCCGCCGGTCCGCCTCGAACCGCGGCCGCCCGTCCCGCATGTGCCGCCGGGCCCGCACCAGCAGCTGCCGGCACGCCGCCTCCGACCGTCCCACCGCCGCGGCGACCTCGTCGAACCCGAAGCCGAACACCTCCCGCAGGACGAACACCGACCGCTCCAGCGGGCTGAGCCGCTCCAGGAGCAGCAGGGCGGCCATCGACACCGAGTCGGCCAGCTCCGCCGAACGTGCCGGATCCTGGTACGGGTCGCTGAGCAGCGGCTCGGGGAACCAGGGGCCCGCGTACTCCTCCCGCCGCACCCGCGCGGAACGCAGCACATCGATCGAGATCCGCGTCACCGCGGTCGTCAGAAACGCCTTGGCCGACGCGATCCGGGCCGTCGTGGCGTCGAAGCGCAGCCAGGTCTCCTGCACCGCGTCCTCGGCCTCGCCCACGCTGCCCAGGATCCGGTAGGCGATCGAGAACAGCAGCGGCCGCAGCTCCTCGAACTCCTCGACCTTGTGCATGGCGATGTCCTCCTCGTGCCTTCCCGCCTTCCGTGTCCGCCGGCCCGGACATCCTCGGTGCTCGCCCGGACCACCGACGGTCACGCCCACGCCGCCGCGCCCGGTTCCGGAGCCCGCCACCGGGCCCCGGGCCGGTCGTCGGCGCCGTTCAGCGGAACTGCCCCGGCTCGTAGCCGCCGGCCGGCTGCCGGGTGATGATGTTCAGCCGGTTCACGGCGTTCATGAAGGAGACCAGGACCACGAGAGCGGTGAGCTGCTCCTCGTCGTAGTGCTCGGCG
The DNA here is from genome assembly GCF_000280905.1 of Streptomyces sp. AA1529. Lineage (GTDB taxonomy): Bacteria > Actinomycetota > Actinomycetes > Streptomycetales > Streptomycetaceae > Streptomyces. Next base: position 95,461 of record NZ_ALAP01000009.1, read on the forward strand.
GCTCGTGTCCACACCTCGTCACCGACGCCCGTGGCCGCGTCCGCGACCCGGGTCCCCTCCTCCGCCAGTTCCAGCGCGGCACGCTCGGCCTCCGTGAAGACGGTGGCCTCCCGCCACGCCGCGACCAGGTTCAGCCGCACCGGGGTCTCTCCGGCGGCAGCGGCCTCCTTGGTGTGCACGTCGATGCAGGCGGCGCAGCCGTTGATCTGGCTCACGCGCAGCGCCACCAGCTCCTGCGCCGCGGCCGGCAGGGGCGATTCCTTCAGCGTCCTGCCCGCCGACATGAAGTACTTCAGGGCCTTGCCGGCGGTCGGGTCGGCGAAGTAGTCCAGCCGTGTGTCCATGGTGTGCTCCTCTGCGGTCCTCCGTGGCTACACCCCCTGGGACGAGAGGGCCCGGCCCCCTGTGACACGGCCGCGTGTGACCCGCGTCGCACCGCCGTCGGCGCCCTGGTTCCCCTGTGCGAGGTGGCGTCGGAGTGTTCGGGCGACACTGACGAGCACTTTATGCAGTGTCTCGACTACTTTGTGCCACGTGTCGGTGGGGATGACGCCTGGGAAGCTGCGGGGTCCGGTGCGGGCCGCGGTGCTGTTCGCCGTGGTGCTGCTCGGGGTCCTGCATGCCCTGGGCTGTGCGCACGGGGCCCAGTCGGCGACGGGTGCGCGGGTGGACTCCTTCTCCGCGACGGCGGGCGCTTCCCCGCAGGGCCGGACCGGTGCTCCCGCGCTGCGGTCCGCCGACGAGCATCGCCATGGTTCGGCGGAGTGTTCGGGGGTGGACGAGCCCGGGGTGGTGAGTCAGGGCTCGCCCGTGCCCGGACCGCAGGACGAGCCCGCGACGGCGCCGGGGGCCGCCGTACCGGTCGCGGGGCCGGCGACGGGCCGGGCCGACCGGCCACGTGCGGGGCCGCGGGGTGAACGGCTGCGCGCGATGTTGGGGGTGCGGCGGACCTGAGCGGCCCGACGCCGCACGGTCCGGGGGCGGCCGGCACTCGTTGCCGCTGCCGGTGGCCGGTGCGGGCGTCGCCGAGCCACGCAAAGGTTCCGCGTCCGACCAGCGCGTCCGCCGCAAGGGGCGGTCGCGCGAGGAGTAGTGCACATGAAAACGCTCGACGCTCCGGTGTCTCCGTCTCCCTCGGCCCGCTTGCTCACCCCTCCCGCGCTCGCGGCGCTCACTCCGGCCGGTCTGGTCGGAGGTACGCCGGTGCTGTGGGTCGGGGAGCCCTTCTGTGCCGTGGGGCGCGGGTTCTGGGCCAAGCTGGAGGGCCACAATCCCGGTGGCATCAAGGACCGCACCGCGCTGTTCATGGTGGGCCGTGCCCGCGAGCGCGGCGAACTGGCGCCGGGCGCGCCGGTCATCGAGTCCTCCTCCGGCACGCTGGGGCTCGGGTTGGCGCTCGCCGGGCTCACCCACGGCCACCCGGTGGCCGTGGTCACCGATCCGGGAATGGAGCCGCTGATGCGGGGGCTGCTGACCGCCTACGGCGCCCAGGTGCATCTGGTGGACCGGCCGCATCCGGACGGCGGGTGGCAGCAGACCCGCCGCGAGAAGGTCGAGGAGCTGCTGGCCCGGCATCCCGGCGCGTGGTGCCCGGACCAGTACCACAACCCGGACAACGTGGACGCCTATGGCCCGCTGGCCCATGAGCTGGTCGCCCAACTCGGCCGGATCGACGTGCTGGTGGCCGGCGTGGGCACCGGCGGGCACTCCGCCGGGATCGGCCGGGCGCTGCGCGGATACTTCCCGCACCTGCGGGTGGTGGGGGTGGACGCGGTCGGCTCGACGGTCTTCGGCCAGCCGGCCGCGCCGCGGCTGATGCGGGGGCTGGGCTCCAGCATCTACCCGCGCAACGTGGACTACGCACTCTTTGACGAGGTCCACTGGGTCGCGCCGGGAGAGGCGGTGTGGGCGGCCCGGAAGCTGGCCGGGGCGAGTTACGCCAGCGGCGGGTGGAGTGTGGGCGCGGTCGCCCTGACCGCTCGCCACCTGGCCGCCTCGCTGCCTGCCGAGACACGCGTCGTCGCGGTCTTCCCCGACGGGCCGCAGCGCTACATCGGCACGGTCTACGACGACGCATGGTGCCGAAGCCATCGGCTGCTCGGTCATGAGCCGGCGTCCGTGCCGCGGGAGATCGCCTGCCCGACGCAGGAGACGGTGACCTCCTGGACGTGCTGTCGCACGGTGGAGGACCCGCTCGCCGCCCCGCCCCGGGAGACGGCCGGCCATGTCGCGGCGGAGGCGGTCCGATGAGGTCCCTGTGGCGCACGACGTGCTCGTTCCCGCCCGCCGCCCGGCTGTTGATGGCCAACCAGTTCGCCATCAACCTCGCGTTCTACATGCTCATGCCCTACCTGGCGATGCATCTCTCCGGTGACCTGGGCCTGGCCGCATGGACGGTCGGGCTGGTGCTGGGCGTGCGGAACCTCTCGCAGCAGGGGATGTTCCTGATCGGCGGCAGCATCGCCGACCGGCTCGGCTGCAAGGCGCCGATCATGGCCGGATGTCTGCTGCGGACCGGCGGATTCGCGCTGCTGGGATGGGTGGATTCGCTCCCCGCCCTGATCGCCGCCTCGGCGGCGACCGGCCTTGCCGGGGCGCTGTTCAACCCGGCGGTACGGGCCTGTCTGGCGGCGGAGGCCGGCGAGCGGAGAGTGGAGGCGTTCGCCGCGTTCAACGTCCACTACCAGGGCGGGATGCTGCTGGGTCCACCCGCCGGACTGGCCCTGCTGGCGGCCGACTTCCGGGCGGTGTGCACGGTCGCCTCCCTCATCTTCGCCGCCCTCTCGCTGCTCCAGTGGCGGGCACTGCCCGACCGCCGCCCCGCGGCAGATGCGAGCCCGAACAGGGGAGTGCTGGGGCAGTGGCGGCAGGTGGTGGCCAACCGGCCGTTCCTGCTGTTCGCGCTGGCGATGATCGGCTCCTCCGTGCTGACCTTCCAGATCTACCTCGCCCTGCCCATGGCCGCGGACGCGGCCCTGGGCGCCGAGGGCGGGAAAGCCACCAGCGGCCTGTTCGTCCTCTCCGCCGCCGTGGCCGCGGCCGGGCAGTTGCGGCTCACCGGCTGGGCCAGGAAGCGCTGGAGCACCTCGCAGGCCATGGTGCGCGGGTTGGCCACCATGGGACTGGCCTTCCTCCCCCTCGCTCTGGCCCCCGGCGTGGACGGACCGTTCGCCACCGCGACGCAACTGGCCGCCCTGGCCGTGGCGGTGGTGCTGCTGGCGGCCGGCAGCGCGGTGGTCTACCCGCTGGAGATGGACACCGTCGTCTCGCTGTCCGGCAACACGCTGGTCGCCACGCACTACGGGCTCTACAACACCGTGGCCGGTCTCGGTATCACGCTGGGAAACCTCGCCACCGGAGCCCTGTGGGACTTCGCCACCGCCAACGACGCGCTCTGGCTCACCTGGACGGTCCTGGCCCTGACGGGTCTGGGCTGCGCGGGCGCGGTGGCCGGCCTGGCCCGCACCGGCCGCCTGCCCGCACCGGGCCTGCAACCGGCGCGCGCGTAGCAACGGCCCCGTCCGGGCACTCCGGAGAGTGCCCGGACGGGCTCGTCCTCCCTCTCGGCCGCATCCGGTTGCCGCCGGTCACAGCACTGCTGTCGGTACTGACAACGGTCACCGGTGCAGCCTTTGCCCTCCGGCGACCGAGTGGGCTTCACTACCCGTGCCGGTGCCCCGCTGCCCCACCGGAAGGCCCGCCATGAGCGGTCACCGTTCCGGCCCGGACTCGGGCAGCGCACCCGGCGGCCGCCCGGTCCGCCGTCCGGAAGGAACCCACCGACCCGTGCACCACCGCGGGCCCCGCACCCATTGAGCACGTGAGCACGCACCGTGCCCTCCCCGCCCGGAGCGGCACTCCGCCGAAGAGAGGAAGCCCTCCACCATGACCGTCGCGGGCGCCTACCAGGGACCGCCGGAGCTGACCTGGCACCGCATGCTCACCGACTGGCATGCCGACCCCGCCCTGCTGACCGCCCTCGCACTGCTCACGGCCGCCTACCTGGTCGCCGTACGCCTCACCCGCCGCCGCGGCCGCCGGTGGCCCTGGAGCCGCAGCGCCGCCCTCGCCGCGGCCCTCGCCAGTCTGCTGCTGGTCACCGAGTCCTTCATCGGCACCTACGCCGACATCCTCTTCTGGGTCCGGGCCGTCCAGCTGACCGCCCTGTTCATGGTGGTCCCTCTGTTCCTCGCCCTGGTACGCCCCCTGACCCTGGTCGGCGCGCTCCTCCACCCGGCCGGTGCCGCACGGGCCCGCCGGGCCCTGCACAGCCGCCCCGCCCGCGTACTGGCCCACCCCGCCACCGGCGCCGTGCTGTTCATGGGTCTTCCCTGGGCGGTCTTCTTCACCGGCTGGCTGCCCGCCATGCTCCGCAGCCCCGCGGCGGACATCGCCTCAGGAGCCCTGCTGATCGCCGTCGGTTTCCTCTACTACTGGAGCCGCCTGCAACACGACCCCGTCCCCACCGCCTACTCACCCGTGGTCTCCCTCTTCCTCGCCTTCGCCGAGATCCTCCTCAACGCCGTCCTGGGCCTCTGCCTCATCTACGCCATGGGCGTCGGCATCGCCGCCGACCACTACGCGGCCCTCGACCGCCCCTGGGGCCGCCCGCTGAGCGAGGACATCCAGGTCGGCGGCGGTGCCTACTGGATCCTCGGACACGCCGTCGGCGTCCCCTTCCTGGCCCTGGTCTTCCGCCAGGCCCGCCGGTACGACCGCAGAACCGCCGCCGCGATCGACACCCGCCTGGCGGCACAGGTCCCCGAGGGAGCCTCCCCCGACCACATGCGGCCCTGGTGGGAGACCGACCCCGCAGTCGCCCACCTCGGCCTCAACACACCCTCCACCGGCGCCGCAGCGGGCACCGGACACCAGTGATCCCCGCATTTCACGCCACACCCCGCGTCGGCGGCGGCCGGGCCGCGCGGCCGACAGAGACGGAGAGCACAGTGACCTCCAGGACGAACATCCAGGCACTCACGACGGGGGCCGCGCTGGCCGGACTGACCGCGGCCGTACTGCGGCGCATGGAGCAGCAGTACTCCCACCGGGACACCCTCGCACCGGGCACGGTCGCCGCGATGTACGGGCTCTACGGCAGCCACGCGGCCGCCCTGGGCTGGGCCTGCCGCCGCCGCGTATGGCCGCTGCCGCTGCCTCCACGCCCTGCCCGCGCCCTCGGCGGCGCCATGGCCGCGACCGGCGTGGCAGCGGCACTGGCGGGCGTACGCACCTTCAGTTCCACCGCGCAGCTCTCGGGGACCGCACCGGAAGCACTGCACACCACCGGTGTCTACCGCTACAGCCGCAACCCGCAGTACCTCGGCCTCCAACTCGCCGCAGCGGGCGCCGCCCTCGCGTCCCGCTCGGGTTTCGCCGCCCTGCTGACCGCACAGACCTGGTCGGCCTACCGCCGCTGGATCCCCAGCGAGGAGGCGCACCTCCTCCGCGTCTTCGGCGCCCCCTACCGGCGGTACATCCGACGAACCGGACGCTTCCTTCCCGGAATGGGCCGCCGTGCCCCCTCCTCGTGACCGCGGCACCGCACCTGGCGCCCCGGGAGGGCCTGCCCCGCCGGCCTTCCCGGCATCGCCCTCCGCCTGCCGGGCGGGCGGACGGCGAGGGCCCGCCGTCGGACGGGGCCGCGGGCGGCGAGCAGGACCCCCGTCGCGGTGTCGATGCGCGCCGCTCCCGGGGCCCGAGTCCGCCGGCGGAAACCCGGGTGTCCTCAGCCCTGCGGCTGGATAGAGTCGCGCTGTGCCCGAACTGCAGCTGCTGCGTGCCGACCACGCCCCGGCGGTCCTGGCCTTCGAGTCGGCGAACCGCGCCTACTTCGCCGCCTTCGTCGCCGACCGCGGCGACGCGTTCTTCGACCGGTTCGCCGACCGGTTCGGCGCCCTGCTGGCCGAGCAGGAGGCCGGGGTCTGCGCCTTCCACGTCCTCGTCGCCGAGGACGGCTCCGTGCTGGGCCGGTTCAACCTGTACGACCTCGAGGACGGTGCCGCCGAACTCGGCTACCGGGTCGCACAGCATGTCGCCGGACGCGGCGTGGCGACCGCGACCGTCCAGGAGCTGTGCCGGCTGGCCGCGACACGATACGGGCTGCGCACTCTGCGGGCCGGCACCTCCGGTGCGAACGTCGCCTCCCGGCGGGTGCTGGCCAAGGCCGGATTCGTCGCGGTCGATCCCGCCGATCCCGCCGGCCTCCGCGGTGAGCCGGGCACCTGGTTCCGGCGCGACCTGGACAGTGCGGACCCGGGAGCAGCGGGCCCGCCCGGCCGGTATTGACCTTCACGTCGGTTGAAGCCCGACGACGGCCGCATGCCGAAAGACGAGCTGATGCCGATCGGGGCCTTCGCCCCCGCACCGGACTGACCGCGAGCGCCTTGCGCTTCTGCGCCGACTCCGGGTTGCTCCGCCCTGCCCAGGTCGATCCGGTCTCCGGCCACCGCTACTACGGCGCGTACCAGGTGACGCGGGCAGCGGTCCTGCGCCGGCTCCGCGAGATCGGCATGCCGCTCACCGCTGTCGAGGCGGCCCTGGACGCGGAGCCGGATGACGCGGCCCGGCTGATCGACGAGCACGTCGCGAAGGTCTGCGAGGACCCGGCATCGGCCCTGGCCTGGGACATCCGAGCCCTGGACGCCGCCGACGCCGGCACCGAACAGCGCGTCCAGCAGCACCACGACGGTCTGCACCTCGCCGGCTGCTATCCGTCCCTGCACCTCAACCTCGCCGACGACTACCGCCGTCTCGGCTCCTTCGACGCGGCCACCGAGCACATCGCCGCGGCCGGGGAACATCTCCCCGCGCTCTCCCCGGACGCGTACGGGTCCGTCCTGCGCACCGCCCTCGACGAGGTGGCCGAGGCCATCCGCCGGCGCGACACCGCCAGGCGGGCCTCCGCCCCGGGGCCCGCCGCCTGACGCAGCACGGGCAACCGCCCGTCACGGCCGAGGGGTTCCGTGCCCGGGTGCGCGCTGCGGCACGAGACCGACGGCGCACGTCGCAGGCGGACGACGTGCGCCGCGGTGCAGCAGCCCGGCCTGCCGGGCGTCAGGAGACGAAGTCGGTCAGCGTGCATCCGTCCACGAGTGCCTTCTCCTTCCGGTAGCCGCTCGGGATCGGAGTGTCCGGGTCGCAGTGGAGATCGAGGAGTCCGGAGTCCTTGAGGTCGTTCCGGGTCGCACTCGTCCCGCTGGCCACGGCGAAGTCCTCGCCCAGGAGATAGCCGCCGCCGTGCTCCTTCGCCCGGGCCTGGAAGCTCTTCATGTCCGTGATGGTCATGAGCCGGACCGAGTTGCGCTTCAGGTTGAAGCACACGGCACGCTCCTCGATGCCCCACGCGGTACCGGCCTCCTCCGGGTTCGGGAGAACGGCGTCCTCGTAGTCCTCGTCCTGCATGTGCAGGTCCGTGCACGTGGTGTACCGGCTGACGAAGGCCTCCACGTCCGCCATGGTGGCGGCGCTCGGACGGCCCTCCGTGCCGCCGTCCATGAGCCGTCCCCCGCTGCCCGCGGACAGCCCGTCCCCGTCGGCGGAGGAGCGGCCTTCCTGGTCGCTGCCGCAGCCACTGGCCACCGTCAGCGCCACGGCCGCCGCGCAGGCGGCCAGGGTGTGTCGCACTCGCACCACGTCTCCTCGCCTCATCGTGTCTCTCCTGCCGTCACGTCGATGCCCTGGTCCGGACGGTCAGCCGCGCGCGGCGTCCCAGACCTCGCTCTGCCGGAAGTACGTGTCGTACAGCTCCTGGACGTCCAGCAGGCTCTCCGGCGGGACCTTGCCGTAGGCGACGCGCTCGAGGTGGCGGAAGTACTCGAAGCGCTCCACCCCCGGGGTGATCACGATGAGGATGTCCGCACTCTCCCCGGGAGCCGCGGCGAAGGCGTGCGGCACGTTCGGCGGGACCACGACGAGGTCGCCCCGGCCCGCCGTGACGATCTGATCGCCGGAGAGGAGCTGTGCCGTGCCGTCCAGCAGGTAGAAGAGTTCGGCGGAGTTGGTGTGGTGGTGGGGAGCGGCGCCGTTCGCGCCGTCGGCGAGGGTGACCCGTTGGGTGGACAGCGCGCCGCCGGTGGCGCTGCTGTCCGCCAGCAGCCGGATGGTGGTCGGGGCCCGTCCGATGACCTCGGCGTCGGCCTCGCGTACGACGTGGGACCGGTCGAAGTCCGGTGGGATGAGTGACATCTGCTCGCTTCCTGGGCGCTGTGAGGGTGCGGCGGCCTTGCCGCACCAGGGTCAGACCGCGAAGAGCAGCGCGGCGGAGACCAGGACGACCGCGGCCGTGGCCGCGTGGATGCCGAAGGCCGCGGCTTTCGTGCCGCCGTTGCGCAGGACGATCACCGTGTCCCCCAGCGGGGTCAGCGAGATCGCCAGCATGAACCAGGCCGCGGCTGCGGCGTCCGAGAACGCCAGCAGTGCGAGCCCGAGAAGACCCGAGACGAGGTCGCGCAGCCCCTTGACGGTCAGATAAGCGGAGTCGCCGTCCGGCTTCGCCGGGACGCCGTACCCGGCAGCCGCGGCCCGCGGCTGGAAGAAGAACCGCAGACCGATGAAGACGACGAAGAGATCGAGCACCACGGCCAAGCCGTACGCGAGCGGTATGAGCACGTCGATCTCCCTGGAGTGCGGTGAGTGGTGTCCCGTCGAGAAGGACGTGGCTCAGGATGCAGCGCGGAAACCGGGTGAACAATCGTCGGTTCCACATGGTCTGATAACCCGGGAGTTATCGGTGGCGGCGGGGGAACGCGGGTGGAGTTGCGGGACATCGAGATCTTTCTGACCCTGGCGGAGGAGCTGCACTTCGGCCGGACCGCGGACCGCCTCCACGTGTCGCAGGCCCGGGTGAGCCAGTCGATCGCCAAACAGGAGCGGCGGATCGGCGCCCGGCTCTTCGCCCGCAGCAGCCGCCGGGTCGAACTGACGCCCATCGGAGCTCAGCTGCGCGAGGACCTCGGCGCGGGCTACCAGCGGATAGTCGAGGGAACCCGTGCGGCCACCGCCGCCGCCCGCGGCGCCGCGAGCACGCTCACGCTCGGGCTGCACGGCCCCCAGGCGCACGACCAGGCGCGCCTCATCGACCTGTTCCGCACCCGGCACCCCGAAGTCGAACTCCGCATCCGGGAGATGAGCTTCACGGACCCCTTCGGCCCGCTCCGCAGCGGCTCCGTCGAGGTGGCGACCGCCTGGCTGCCCGTCCGCGAGCCGGACCTCACCGTCGGGCCGCCGGTCGTCACCGAACCCCTGCTGCTCATGGTCGCCACCGACCATCCTCTGGCCTCCCGCGCCGCGGTCGGTATGGAGGACCTGGCCGACTGGACCCTGCCGCACCCGGCCGTACCCGTCCCCGAGTACTGGCTGCGGATGCTCGTGCCCACCCACACGCCCGGCGGCCGCCCCATCCGGCGCGGCCCGAAGGTCTCCACCTTCCAGGAGGTCGCCGCCGTGGTCGCGGCGGGCGAGGCGATCAGCCTGGTGCACGGTGACGCCGCCCGCTACTACCGGTGGCCCGGCCTGCGGTATCTCCACCCCTACGACGCCCCGACGGCGAGCTGGGTCCTGATCTGGCCCACGGCCCGGGAGTCGGCTCCCGTCCGCGAACTCGCCCGTGCGGCACGGGACATGGGACCTCGCGAGGGCTGAGCCGGCATCGGCGGCCGGACGCTCCGCGACGCTCTCGAAGCACTGCGGTACGGGCCCCTTGCACCCGCGGCCCGTACCGTCGGCCCCTCCCCGGACACGGTCGCGGTCCGGATCCGCCTCACCCGCCGTCGGCCGCGCAGTCGGGACCCGCGAAGACGAGCTGGGTGAGGGCGGCGGGGCTGTAGGGGGCCGTCACGGTGAGCCGGTAGAGGCCGGGCCGGGGCACCCGCAGGTCCACGCGGAGCAGCTCGTCGCCGTCCGCGTACGGGCTGCCGTCCCGGCTCCAGCCGTCGCCGTCCAGCGCGGCCAGGGTGCACTCGACGCCCGACGGGTCGTCCGTGCCGGTGATCTCGACCTGCCACTCCGCGCCCGGTGGGACGTAGTCCGGCACCTGGAGTCCCAGCGCGCCGTCCGCCCGGTCGGGACCCAGCTGATCCTCCTCCAGCAGAAAGTCGACGACCGCCTGCCGGGCCGCCTTTCCGCTGGCCAGCGTGCCGTGCTGGAGCGCGAGAGGCACGGAGGCGGCTTCGCCGTACGGCGCGGGGAACGCGCGGGCCATACGGACCGGGGAACGGCGGGGAACACGCTCACGGGAGACAGCCGCGTTCGAGGCATGGCCGGCCCACCGCAGCGCCACCGGACCCGTCCCCGGCCGACCGCTCCCGGCCCCCGGCGCGGAAAGCCGTTGCACCCACCCGGAGGACGCCCTTTACCGTGGCGCGGTGACAACCCACGTGATCGTGCTCAACGGCGGCTCCAGCTCCGGCAAGTCGGAGCTCACCGGAAGTCTGCAGGCCACCCTGCCGGAGCCCTGGCTCGGCCTCGGGGTCGACGATCTGATCGAGGCCATGCCCGCATCGCTGCGCACCGGGGACGCCGGCCTCGCACTCGCGGAGGACGGCGGAGTGAGCGTCGGGCCGCGGTTCCGGGAGCTGGAGGCCGCGTGGATGGCAGGCGTCGCGGCGATGGCCCGCGCGGGAGCCCACGTCGTCATCGACGAGGTCTTCCTCGGCGGCGCCGCCTCGCAGCAGCGGTGGCGGCAGGCTCTTCGCGGTCTGGAGGTGCTGTGGGTCGGCGTCCGCTGCGAGAGCGCGGTCGCCGCGGCACGGGAACGGGCCCGCGGCGACCGCGTCCGCGGAATGGCCGCCGCCCAGGCAGACCTGGTGCACCGGGGCGTGCACTACGACCTCCAGGTCGACACCACCCACACCCCCTCGGCGGAGTGCGCCCGCACCATCGCGGCCCACGTACACCGCTGACCGCTCGGCGGACTGCCCTTCCGGGCCCGCAGCGCGAGCGGTCGAGCGGCGCCGTCCGGAAGCAGGGACCGGCCGCCGCAGGAGCAGGGCAACATGCGGCTATCCGGACATCCTTCACTCTCCGCATGCACTGGTAGCGTTCGGTAACATTGACTGTTAGCTTTGGGGAACGTTTACCGGACGGCCGCACGACGATCCGGCCCCTCCGCACAACAGACCCTGAGCAAGGAGGGTGCCCCGCCGTGCCGGACAGGCAGCAGGCCGTCCGCATGCACAAGGAGGGGGAGCGGGGCCATGGGGGGCAACGCAGCGTCGGACGAGAATCCCAGCCCGGGAATGAAACCGGGTGGTCACCTGCCGCAGGATACCGATCTCGTCCATTCCGAGTCGAAGAAGAAGGCCGCAGCCCGCTATCTCGCGGAGACCCTGGGGCCGGAGACGCACAAGGCGGGCTCGAAAGCCGACGGGGACACCGAGACTCTCACCGGCAATCCGGAGAGCCCGACCGGGCGCGGAAAGCTCCACGGCTGGGAGGTGTGGACCGGAATCCGCCATCGGCTCACGACCTGGCGCAAGCACCACAAACACCTCACCCGGAGCCTCTCCCACGAGCGCGAGGCACTGATGGACGCCAACACGATCCTCACCGGCATGGACATCGCCACCCGTGACGCCTTCGGCTCCGCGACGCCCCGGCTCCAGCCAGGGCTCGACCAACGGCCCGGAAGCAGTCTCGACAACCTCTGAGGGGGCGGAGCGACATGGCGATCTCGTACGACGACATCGTGAACGCGGACTTCAGCGACCTGGAGACCGCCGCCAAGTCCTGGGAAGGGATGGGCAAGAGGTTCGGAACCCTGGGCGGCCACTACAGGGCCCACGTCCGTGCCGCGGTGGACGCGGACAGTTGGCAGGGCGAGGGCGCGAAGATGTTCGGCAAATGGGGCGGGAAGACAGCGGAGGAGTACGACCAGGCCGAGCAAGAAGCCCGAGGAGTGGGCGCCCTCTTCCGGCTCGCCCACGCGACCTTCGAGTCTCACAAGAAGGCCGTGGAGAAGGCCAGGGACGACGCCCAAGCCGCGGGCATGGACGTGAATTCACACGGCCACTGCACGATGAACCTCGACAAGGTCGAGGCCAAGAAGGGCAAGAAGGTCGCCGATCAGTACCGTGGCGACAAGCAGGCTCAAACGGTCGTGGAAGAAAAATGGGATGGGGCGATAAAGAAGGCTGTCCGTGAGGCCCAGGAAGCGGACGCAGCCATGAAGAAAAGATTCATGGCAGACCCGAAAGAACCCGAGAAAGGATTGCCTGGCGGGTTTAACGGCGCCATCGGCGAGGAGGCGGTGAAGCGCACTGCGAAGCGAGTCGCCAACACCTACAACAGCCTCAAGAACGGTGAAGTTCCACCGCCCCGGGAGCTACAGGAAGCAAGCATCCTCGCCCGCGGCCTCGACGAGGACCCCGAGTTCAGTCGGACGCTCATCAACTCTGTCGGAGGCCCGGAAGGACTCGTCAAGGTGCATAACCGTCTCGACGATCTGGCGTACGTTTCCGATCCGGAGCACAAGAAATCCTATCTTTCCCTGGATAGAGGCCTTGCGGCGAACCTTGCTTCCGCAACCAAGAATCCTGAGTCATCCTTCTACAAAGACTTTAAGGATAAGATGGAAAAGGTCGGCTTGAAAAAATACGACCTGAAGTTGGTGACCAAGAATCCCGATGATGCTCCGGGGCCCGGACCTGTACGCGGATACCAGAGCCTTGTCTCTTTGATGCAGCGCGGCGACGACAACTATGGTAAGCAGTTTCTGACTGATACTGCTGATGCCATCCGTAAAGCAGAGGATGAGGGGCAGGATGGTGATCCGGACGTTTGGGACCTCAAGGGAAACTTCGACGGGAAGAAGTATGCCCATTTCGCCAACGATCCCTACGACGGAGTTCTTGAGGTGATGTCGAGGCAGCCCGAGGTTTCGACTGAATATCTTGACCCCGGAAAGGTGATGGATAAGGGAGATAATCTCTACTATCTACTGAACGACCGGGACTGGAAAAACGTCGAAATGGGTCCGGTGGGGCCCGACGGTCACGACCCCGACGGGGAGACCAGCCACTCTCGGCGGGGTCTTGCCCACGCTCTGGAAGCCGGTGCCACCGGCGAGCTGCCGCAGGATGTCAAGGAACCGGCTCGACTTCACCCCTTGCATACGGGAGCCGAGGCCAGAGTGATGAACGGAGTGATTCACTCGCTGGCTCCTGATCAGGGCGCAGGAGGTATTCACCATAATCTTCAGGAGCCGGTAGCGAATGCTTTGGCTGATTATGCTTCCGATACCCATGAAACTCTTTACAGGTCGGACAATATCCGAAATGAAACCGGCGTGAAAGAGTCCGGAGAGTATGCCGAATTGTCTGCGGATCCGGAGAAGCTCATTCAGACTATGCGGGGGGTTTCGGAGTCACCTGATGCATTCTCGAAGATTTATGACGCCGAGCGCGCTCAAATCAATCGGGGGATAGATGGGATACCTGATGACCTAGGCCCCAAAAGCGATAAAGTCGTTGATGAAATGCGGCGAGCCGGGGCCGGGATGGGTGCGATGGAAGCAATCAAGGAGGATATTCTTGGAGATAAGGCAAGTGATGAGCTGGAGAAAGCCCAGTGGAAGGCGAAAATCAGATACCATGTAATCGGTGGATTCTTGACGCCTATAGGCGGTGGTCTAGGAGATCCGCTGCAGCGATTTGTTGATACCTGGACTTGGGAGGAAGCGAATGAGGAAAGTGCAGAAATAAAAAAAGAGCTCAATGCGAAGAAGACCGAGCAATGGTTGTCCTCGGATTTTCAAGTTCGGAATATGGTGAGCGGCTGGGCCACCTCTGCCGGCTTGAAGGACGATGATCCAGCTGTCACGAATCTGACGGCGCGAGATGCAATGTCGCAGCGGGATCATACGCGTGATGAAGCGGCGCAGTATCTCAAGTAGGAGGCTCCCATTCTGAAGAGGAAATCCATTGCGGCTTCCTTCGTTGTTCTCTGTTGTGTAGTCTTCGGAGCCACTGTGGCCGTCAAAGAGTATAGAGGTGCGCATTTCAGCCCCCTGTGTGACGGGGTTGTCCGTGAGGAAGCGGTGCGTGCAGCCCTCGGAGATGGTGAAATCAGGAGAACAGGCAAAGATGAGCATGGGTCACCGGAATCGGGTTTGCTAGCAGAGTGCAAAGCGATGAAGAGTGACAAATCGAAGTATGTCACCTTCTCTGCTGGTTCCACTTCTTTCGGTTCCAAAGTTGTGGATCGCGTTTTGAATCATGATCTTTTTGAGGGTAATGTTTCCACCCCGTTGGGTTCGAAATGGCCTGGAGTGTTGACAATCGAGAGTCCAGGTATTGCCTACGCAACTGTGGTGCTTCGGTGCTCTTCTCCGCGCTATGACAACTTGCTTATCAACATCAAATCCATGCTGGTCCACAAGGATGCCCGGTTCTCCGACCCGGCAGAGCGACTCAAACTTGCCCGAGCGGCAGCGGCCATGAGCAAGGAAGCGAACAAGCGGTGGAAGTGCGGTGCCCAGTTGGGTGAGAAGATCCGTCGAGCGCCGGCTGACGCCATCAGAAGCCGTCCCAAGCCGTTGTCCGATGCGACGGGTACCTGTCGCAGCTTGCGGAAGCTGGCCCCGGCAGCGAAGAAGTGGGGCATCACGCAGGCCATCGGCGCGGAATCGGTCGGCGAAGCGCCAACTCAGGACTGCCTCCTCGCCGATGCCAAGGGAAGGAATGTGTATCGCTTGTCGGCGTTGACGGGCCCATTCGCGCGAGGCTACAGAGACGGGGGGAACCTGGGCCAGGTCCCAGGAAAGGCCGGACGTGAAAAGCGAGGGGGCTGGGCCTGGGCCAGTGCGAAGTGCCCTGACGGGCAGTCTCCGGCGCTTTTCACCGCTGCCAGCACGGGGCTCGGCGAAGACGACCGCCTGGAGGTGAGCGCGGATTTCGAGCGGGAACTGCTCAAGGCGTTCGGGTCGGACATGGCTGCGTTGCACGGGTGTGAGAAGCCCACTCTTCCGTGAGGCCCTTCCGTGAGGCGGCCTCTCCAGCGCGGCCCCGCGTGCGCCGTATGCCGGGTGGCTGAGGCAGGTCTTGTCCTCGGTCCCGCCACAATCGCTCGACCGGCCGTGGAGTCGGCGGGAGAACGAGGTCGGCAACGTCGGCAGGGTTCTGGTGCCACCGGCGCCGCACCTCGTGCGCGTCCTCGCCCCGATGTGCGGAGGTGCGAGAGGCGCGAGCCGTGGCAGGTCGAGCGGTGGGGTGTGGGGGAGGCCGGGGTCTGCCGGAGCGCTGCCGGCGGGTCCGCCGCGGGCCGCGACGCACTCCGCGGGTGGCCGCGGTCGTCGGCCCGGGACCGGGCGGCCCCGGTTGCCGCAGGGCGACCCGGGTGCTGCGACCGGGCGCCGCGCTCCGCGATGCGGAATCGCGTACGGTGGACGGCTGCCCTAAGGAGAGCAGAAGGGGGCCGCCGCGGTGAACGCGCAGCACAGAGCGGAGCCGGAGACCGTACGTGACCGCGAGGTCGACGCGGAGCAACAGCATCTCGACCGGGTGTACCGGAGGCTGGCGGAGAAGATCCACGAGGCCGAGTTCCTGATGGACGACGCCGCCAAGCGCGCCCAGGTGGGCACCCCGGGTGCCCTGGCCGAGCGGGATGCGCAGGTCTTCCGTGCGGGGATCCATCTCAACCGGCTCAACAGCGAGTTCGAGGACTTCCTCTTCGGCCGGATCGATCTGCTGGAGGGCCGGACCGGGGAGCGGGGCCCGGACGGCGCCTACACCTCCGTGGAGCCCGCGGACGGGGCCGTGCGCGCGGTGGACGGCGAGCAGCGGGCCGACATCGCGGAGACCCTGCACATCGGGCGGCTCGGGGTGCTGGACGCCGACTACTCGCCGCTGGTCATCGACTGGCGGGCGCCTGCGGCTGGACCCTTCTACCGGTCCACCCCCGTGGCTCCCGGCCGGGTCGTGCGCCGCCGGGTCATCCGCAGCAAGGGCCGGCGGGTGCTCGGCGTCGAGGACGATCTGCTGCGCCCCGAGCTCACCGCCCGGCTGGACGGCGCTCCGCTGGCCGTGATCGGCGACGGGGCGCTGATGGCCGCGCTGGGGCAGGCCCGCAGCCATGCGATGCGGGACATCGTCTCCTCCATCCAGGCCGAGCAGGACGAGGTCATCCGGGCGCCCGCGGCGTCGGTCACCGAGGTGGCGGGCGGCCCCGGCACCGGCAAGACGGCCGTGGCCCTGCACCGCGCCGCCTATCTGCTGTACCGGGACCGGCGCCGCTACGCGGGCGGCATCCTGATCGTGTCCCCGACCCCGCTGCTGGTCTCGTACACGGAGGGCGTGCTGCCCTCGCTCGGCGAGGAGGGCCAGGTCGCGATCCGGGCGCTGGGGTCGCTGGCCGAGGAGACGGCGGGCGCGGCGGCGACGACGTACGACGAGCAGCGCGTCGCCCGCGTCAAGGGGTCGGCGCGGATGGTGAAGGTGCTGCGCAAGGCGGCCCGCGGGGCGCTGGAGCTGGGGTTGCGTGCGCCGGTGCCGGAACGGCTGCGGGTCGTCGCCTTCGGCGGCCGTCTGGAACTGGACGCGGCGGAACTGGCCGCTGTGCGCCAGCAGGTTCTCGGCGGCACCGCGCCGGTGAACCTCATGCGGCCTCGCGCGCGGAAGCTGCTGCTGGACGCACTGTGGGAGAAGTCCGGGGCGCAGCGCCGGCACGAGGACCCCGAGCTGGCCGCCGAGGCCCGGCAGGGCTTCGACGAGGACATCGCCTCCGAGGACGTCTTCACCGACTTCCTCGACGCCTGGTGGCCGGAGCTGGCTCCCCGTGAGGTGCTCGGGGCCATGGCCGACGAGGCGCGGCTGGGGCGCTGGGCGCGGCGCGTGCTGCGGCCCGCGGAGACGCGGACGCTGGCGCGCTCCCTCGCCGCGCGCCTCACTTCGCAGGGCGAGGGGCCGCTGTCGGTGCACGACATCGCGCTGCTGGACGAGCTGCGCACGCTGCTGGGCGCCCCCGCGCGCCCGAAGAAGCGCGAGGTGGACCCGGTGGAGCAGCTCACCGGGCTGGAGGAGCTGACCACCGCGGCCGACCGGGACGGGAGCCGGCGGCGGGATCGCGGGGGCGACCGGCTGCCGTCGGAGCGCACCGAGTACGCGCACGTCATCGTGGACGAGGCGCAGGACCTCACTCCCATGCAGTGGCGGATGGTGGGCCGCCGCGGTCGGCACGCCACGTGGACGGTCGTCGGCGACCCGGCCCAGTCCTCCTGGACCGACCCGGACGAGGCGGCCGCGGCGCGGGACGAGGTGCTCGGCAAGCGGCCCCGGCGCCGCTTCGAACTGACCGTCAACTACCGCAACCCTGCCGAGCTGGCCGTTCTCGCCGACCGGGTGCTGGCGCTGGCCATGCCCGGGACGGCGCCGCCGCGCGCCGTGCGCTCCACCGGTGTGGCCCCCGAGTTCGCCGTCGCGGGCGGTGCCGGGGATGTCGCGGGGCAGGTCGCAGGCGGTTCCGCGGGCGACGGCGGGGGTGGCGTCCGGGGTGAGGGGCCGGGCGATGGCCTGGGCGCGGTGGTGCGGGCGAGTGCCGCACGGCTGCTGGCGGAGGTCGAGGGCACCGTCGGGGTCGTGGTCGCGATGCGGCGCCGGGAGGAGGCGCGCGAGTGGCTCGCGGGACTGGGGGAGCGGGTTGTCGCGCTCGGGAGTCTCGAGGCCAAGGGGCTGGAGTACGACGCCGCGCTCGTCGTCTCACCGGCGGAGATCGCGGACGAGTCGCCCGCCGGATTGCGGGTGCTGTACGTGGCGCTCACCAGGGCGACGCAGCGGCTGCTGGTGCTGAGCGCGGAGGCGGATCTCCCCGACGCGGCGGGGGTTCCCGACCTGCTGCGGGACTGATCCGTGCGGGTCGGCGCGACGTGCGGAAGGGCTCCGGAATCGGTACGTGCAAGGGGAATCGCCGCGGCGGGTCGTTTGTTAGCCTGGGTGTGGCACCGGCCCGATCCATGCCCCCGGGCCCAACCATAGGCGCTCAGAGCGCCCACTTGCCGCGAGGCGAGCTGGCGGGTCGGTGTCACTGAAGCTGGAACGAGGAGGGCTCCCGTCGTCAGGACGGGAGCCCTCCTCGCCGTGCGGACGCCCTCGGCGGCGCGGTCCGCGGGTGCTGGGCCGCCGCCGGCCGGGACGCGGCCGGCATCGGCGACGGCCGACAGCCCTCTCGGCAGTCGGCAGCGGCCGACGGCGTGGTCGACCCGCCGTGGTCAGCCGACCACGCGGACGCCGTCGGCCTGCGGGCCCTTGCGGCCCTGGGTGATCTCGAACTCGACGCGCTGCGCGTCCTCCAGGCTGCGGTACCCCTCACTGTCGATCGAGCTGTAGTGCACGAAGACGTCCGGTCCGCCGCCTTCCTGTGCGATGAAGCCGTAGCCCTTCTCGGCGTTGAACCACTTGACCGTGCCCTGAGCCATGTTTCCGGGTCTCCTGTGATGCAGAGGCAGTGTGCGGGCCGATCCTAAGTCGGTTTCGTTCTGTTTCAGAGGAATTGGGGCCGTTTTTCTTCCGGTTCTCTTCCGGGGAGCCGCGGGGCCCGCCTCCGGCCAGACGGGTGACAATCTCTCGAATAGTGGAATACGCTTTCCGAAACAAGGGATGCGTTACCACGTACCGGGGGGTAGGTGGGACGATCTGTTGACGTGGCGCGCCACAGGCCGTAAGAAATACGGCTCCCGCGCGCACGCGCACAACGTGACAAGGGAAAGCAGAGGAAGTCGGCAATGGCGCCAAGCGTCTCCTACTCGATGACGGTCCGCCTGGAGGTCCCCGCAGGCGGGACGGCGGTCAGTCAGCTCACCACGGTCGTGGAGTCCTCCGGAGGCTCGGTCACCGGCCTCGACGTGACGGCCTCGGGCCACGAGCGGCTGCGGATCGACGTGACGATCGCGGCCAGTTCCACCGCGCACGCCGACGAGATCGTGGCCGAGCTGCGCACCATCGAGGGTGTCGCCATCGGCAAGGTCTCGGACCGCACCTTCCTGATGCACCTCGGCGGCAAGATCGAGATGTCCGCCAAACACCCCATTCGCAACCGCGACGATCTGTCGATGATCTACACCCCGGGTGTGGCCCGGGTCTGCACGCAGATCGCCGAGCACCCCGAGGACGCGCGGCGTCTGACGATCAAGCGCAACAGCGTCGCCGTCGTCACCGACGGCTCCGCCGTGCTGGGCCTGGGCAACATCGGCCCGCAGGCGGCGCTTCCGGTGATGGAGGGCAAGGCGGCGCTCTTCAAGCGGTTCGCCGGGATCGACGCCTGGCCGATCTGCCTGGACACCCAGGACACCGACACGATCGTGGAGGTCGTCAAGGCCCTGGCGCCCGGCTTCGCCGGGATCAACCTGGAGGACATCTCCGCGCCGCGCTGCTTCGAGATCGAGGCGCGGCTGCGGGAGGCCGTCGACATCCCCGTCTTCCACGACGACCAGCACGGAACCGCCATCGTGGTGCTCTCCGCGCTCTACAACGCGCTGCGCGTGGTGGGCAAGCGGATCGAGGACGTCCGCGTCGTGATGTCCGGGGCGGGCGCCGCCGGTACGGCGATCCTGAAGCTGCTGCTGGAGGCGGGCGTCAAGCACGCCGTCGTCGCGGACATCCACGGTGTCGTCCACGCGGGCCGCGAGGACCTCGCGGACGCCGAGGAGGGCTCGCCGATGCGGTGGGTCGCCGACAACACCAACCCCGAGGGGCACACCGGCACCCTCAAGGAGGTCGTGGTCGGCGCGGACGTCTTCATCGGCGTCTCCGCGCCCAACGTCCTGGACGGCGGCGACATCGCCAGGATGGCCGACGGCGCCATCGTGTTCGC
>NZ_ALAP01000010.1 GCF_000280905.1 Streptomyces sp. AA1529
CTGAACGTCGGCCTGACGTCCGGGATTCTGTACGACAAGAACTCCGGCAAGGTGATGGGCGACGGCATCGGCGGCAACTTCGGCAACCACGGCCCCGAGGCCACCAAGGCCACCGTCACGGTGACCGCGGTCAAGAACGTCACCTTCACCGGCAAGCCGAAGCTGGACAAGGGCACCGTGAAGTCCTGGAGCGCCAAGAAGATCGTCATCGTGGCCAAGCTGGCCGCGGACGGCGACGCGCTGGAGAACATGGACCTGCCCGCCACCCTCTCCGGCAAGAAGCAGACGCTGCGCGCCGAGATCAAGGGTGACAAGCCCGACCCGGACACCAGCAACAACCGCCTCACGCGCACCTACAGCGTGGACGCCACCAAGCCCAAGCCGACCGACAAGCCCACCGACGAGCCCTCGGACAAGCCGACCGAGAAGCCCACCGAGAAGCCCACCGCGGAGCCCTCGGACAAGCCCACCGAGAAGCCCACCGCCGAGCCGTCGAAGCCCGCCGACGACGCCTCGGACGCCAACACCCCGGCGCCCGCGGGCGGCTCCGACAAGGGCAACGGCGGGGGCGACCTGGCCGAGACCGGCAGCAGCTCCAACACGCCGCTACTCGTCGGCGGTGCCGGCGCCCTCGTCGTGATCGGCGGCGCGGCGGTCTTCATGGCCAAGCGCAAGAAGGCCGGCCAGAACTGATCCCTTCCTTCTTCCGGTGACGCGGGTCCGGGTGCCACGGGGGCACCCGGGCCCGTCCCGCTTCTACACTGGACCACGTGGCTACCACCGACTGGCAGAGCGACCTCAGAGCGCGCGGATACCGGCTCACTCCGCAGCGTCAGCTCGTGCTGGAGGCCGTGGACAAGCTGGAGCACTCCACGCCGGACGACATCCTCGCCGAGGTCCGCCGCACGGCCGGCAGCGTCAACATCTCGACGGTCTACCGCACCCTGGAGCTCCTGGAGGAGCTGGGCCTGGTCTCCCACGCCCACCTCGGCCACGGCGCGCCCACCTACCACCTCGCCGACCGGCACCACCACATGCACCTGGTCTGCCGGGACTGCACCGAGGTGATCGAGGCGGACCTGTCGGTCGCCGAGCCGTTCGCCACCGCCATGCGGGAGCGGTTCGGCTTCGAGACGGACATGAAGCACTTCGCGATCTTCGGGCAGTGCGCGAAGTGCGGCGAGAGCGCCGGCACCGACCGGGCCGACCGCGCGGGCAACGCCTGAGCACCCGCCGCCGCCCGTCGTAGGCTGGGCGTATGTCCTCCAGCAGTTCACGCGGCAGCGCCGCGGCTCCCACTCCCAGCCCGCTGCTGAACCTGCCCGGCGGGGTCGCGGCCGAAGCCCCCGACGAGGGAGTCGCAGCCCACTACGGCGACCTGTTCAAGGAGCAGCGCGCCCTCGCCGACGGCACCGGCTTCGTGGATCTCTCGCACCGCGGTGTGGTCACCGTCTCCGGCGAGGACCGGCTCTCCTGGCTGCATCTGCTGCTCACCCAGCACGTCGAGCAGCTACCGGCCGGCCGGGCGACCGAAGCGCTGATCCTCTCCGCCAACGGCCACATCGAGCAGGCGCTGGAGCTGGTGGACGACGGCACGACGGTGTGGATGAGCACCGAACCCGGCAAACAGGGCGAACTGCTGAGCTATCTGGAGAGCATGCGGTTCTTCTACCGCGTCGAGATCGCCGACCGCACCCCCGAGGTCGCCGTCGTCCACCTGCCCGCGGGCTCCATCGCCGACGTGCCCGACAGCGCCCTGGCCGTCCGGGAGACACCGCACGGACGGGACCTGTTCCTGCCCCGCGGCGAGCTGACCGGCTTCGCCGCCACGCACGGGCCGGCCGTCGGGGTGCTGGCCCACGAGGCGCTGCGGGTCGAGGCGCGGCGGCCCCGCCTCGGCATGGAGACCGACCACCGGACCATCCCGCACGAGGTGGGCTGGATCGGCTCGGCGGTGCATCTGGAGAAGGGGTGCTACCGCGGGCAGGAGACCGTCGCCCGCGTCCACAACCTGGGGAAGCCGCCGCGGCGCCTGGTCTTCCTGCACCTGGACGGCAGCGAGGTGCGGCTGCCGGCGCACGGCGACGCGGTCCGGCTCGCCGCCGAGGGCCTGGAGGGACGGCAGATCGGGTTCGTCACCACCTCGGCGCGCCACCACGAACTGGGGCCGATCGCGCTCGCCCTCGTCAAGCGCAACGTCTCCCCCGAAGCGGAACTCGTCGTCGGCCCCGACGCCACCGCCGCCGCACAGGAAGTCGTCGTCACCCCGTAGGCCGCCCGGCAGGGGGCTCCCCGGCCGGGCGGCAGCAGAGACCCGGCCGGGCTGATCCCCGCCTCACCCCTCCGGGAGGTGCACCGGCCTCAGACCTCCAGGAGCAGGGTGAAGGGGCCGTCGTTGGTCAGCGAGACCTTCATGTCGGCCCCGAAGGCACCCGTCGCGACGGTGGCGCCCAGCGCCCGCAACCGGTCGACCACCTCGTCCACCAGGGGCTCGGCGACGTCCGAGGGCGCCGCCGCGTTCCACGTCGGCCGCCTCCCCTTCCGCGCGTCACCGTGGAGAGTGAACTGGCTGATCACCAGCAGCGGCGCTCCGGTGTCCGAACACGACTTCTCCCCGTGCAGAATCCGCACGGTCCACAGCTTCCGCGCGAGCCGGGCCGCCTTCTCCGGGGTGTCGTCGTGCGTCACTCCGACCAGCACGCACAGGCCCTCACCCGCCATCTCCCCGACCGTCGCGCCGTCCACGGCGACGCTCGCACCGTCCACTCGCTGCACCACTGCTCGCATGCCGCCATGATGCCGTGCCGCCTTATGTGCCCCGGCACACGGCCGCAAGCCCCCGGGGGAGATCGGTGCGAACAGGGGACACGGAGTGGCACGATGCGCACACGCGGTGCGTTCACCGGCACCGCGCGATGGGGATGAGGGGACACAAGCCCATGAGCACAACCGGAGCGGGCCCGTCCAGGACACCGCGGCGGCCCGGGGCGCTGGAGGCGCTGCGCGAGCCGGAGCGCCCGGATCTGCACGCGCTCTCCTTGCGCGAACTGCGGATCCTGCGGCGCTCGGCACAGCAGGACGAGGCGGACCTGAGCTATGTGCGCAGACTGCTGCAAGGGCGCATCGACATCCTCGGCGCCGAACTGGCCCGCCGCACCTCCGCCGGCTCGCCGCTGCTGGACCTGCTGCCGCAGATCCTCGCGGACGGCCCGTCCAGCCACCGCTCCTCCGCCCGGCATGTGACTCTCGCCGCACCACGCAGCGAGCAGTACCGGGCACTGGCCGAGGAGATGCTGGCCGAAGTGGAGCTGAGCGACCTGAAGGCCCGCACCGACGGCGAGCTGCACGACGCGACGGCACGACTGATCCGCTACGAGCAACAGGTCTCCGGACGCCGCCAGTCGCTGCAGCAGACGGCCGACGAGTGCAGCACCGAGATCGCCCGGCGCTACCGGGAAGGAGAGGCGCAGGTGGACGACCTGCTGCCGTAGCGCGGGACGGGAGCCGGGACGGGACCGGGACGGGCGGGGCCAGGGGTGTCTGTTCTGCGGTACCGCGCATCCGGTTACGGTGAAGGGCCACATATCCGTCTGCTCCGCGCGCCACCGCAGGGCGCGCACCACCGGAAGGTCCCGAGATGCCCGAGATACTCCCCGTGCTCGCCGAGGTCGTCAGGTCCGGCTTCACCGAGGGGCGGCACCGGGGCTCGCTGGTGGTCCTGGCGGCCGACGGGAGCGTCACGTTCGCGCTGGGCGACCCGGAGGCGCCGGTCTTCCCCCGCTCCGCGAACAAGCCGTTCCAGGCGGCCGCCGTGCTGCGCTCCGGGCTGGAGCTGTCCGGCGAGCGGCTGGCACTGGCCGCGGCGAGCCACTCGGCCGAGGGCTTCCACCTCGACCTGGTCCGCACGATGCTGGCCGAGCACGGGCTGACCACCGCGGACCTGAAGTGCCCCGCCTCCCTCCCGCTGGACGCGGAGGAGGCCGAGGCGTTCCTGGCGGCCGGCAACACCCGCACCCCGCTGGCCATGGACTGCTCCGGCAAGCACACCGCCATGCTCGCCGCCTGCCGGGCCAACGGCTGGCCGCTGGACAGCTACCTGGACCCCGACCACCCGCTGCAGAAGCTCGTCCGCGAGACGCTGGAGGAGGCCACCGGCGACCCGGTGGCGCACACCGGCGTGGACGGCTGCGGTGCGCCGCTGATGGCCGTCTCGCTGACCGGGCTGGCACGCGGATACCGCGCCCTGGCGCTGGCTTCCGCGCAGAGCCCCGAGGGCCGGGTCGTCGAGGCCATGCGCGCCCACCCCGCCCATGTGGGCGGCACCCGGCGGCACGACACCTGGCTGATGCGGGAACTGCCCGGGGCGGTCAGCAAGATGGGTGCCGAGGCCGTGCAGGGGATCGCGCTGCCGGACGGGAGCGCCCTCGCGCTCAAGGTGGAGGACGGCGCGGAGCGCGCCCTGGGGCCGGTGGTGGCGCGGGCCCTCGCCACCCGGATGGGAGTCAGCTCCGCGGTGCTGGACCGGCTCGCGACCGTGCCGATCCTGGGCGGCGGCGTCCGGGTCGGCGAGGTCCGCGCGGCGTTCTGAGCCCGCGACGAGGCCCGCGCATCGGGGCGAAATCCGGGTGCGTGCCGGGTGGGCACGGCCTAGCGTGAGCCCATGCCGACCTCCCCCGAAGTCCGCACCCTGGCCGGTCCCGACGCGTATCCGGAGTGGCTGCGCGCCGTCTCCACCGGCTTCTTCCGCGGCCCCGGCGCCGTCGGCGAGCAGGAGGTGGCGGTCCGCGCGCTGGACACGGACCTCGACCGGATCCAGGGCGCTTACGACGGCGGGCGCTGCGTGGGCACCTTCCGTACGCTGCCGCAGTCGCTGACCGTGCCGGGCGGCGCGCTCCTGCCCGCGTGCGCGGTCTCCAGCGTCACCGTCTCGCCCACGCACCGGCGGCGCGGACTGCTGAGCAGGATGACGGCGAACGCGCTGGATGCGGCCAAGGAGCGCGGCGAGGTGTGCGCGACCCTGGTCGCGGCCGAGTACCCGATCTACGGGCGGTACGGCTTCGGCCCCGCGACCTGGACCACCGACCGGGAGGTCCTCGTCGCCCGCACGGGCCTGGACCGCCGCTACTCCGGACCGGCCGACCTCGGGGACGGCGGCCGGGTGGACCTGGTGGACGCCGCGGAGTTCCGGGCCCTGATGCCCGCCGTCCACGAGCGGTTCCGCACCGGCCGGCACCGGCAGGGCGCCATCGACCGCCGCACGAAGTGGTGGCGCACGGCGACCGGCGAGCTGCGCTTCCCGGACGACGGATTCACCCCCGCGTTCCACGCCGTCTACCGCGACGCGGACGGGCAGCCACAGGGCGGGGTGTCCTACACCTCCGACGATGTCTGGCAGGCCAAGCAGCCCGAACAGACCCTCACCGTGCGCGATCTGTTCGCCACCACGACCGCCGGGGAAACGGCGCTGTGGCGGTTCGTCCTGGCCGTCGACTGGGTGCTGCGGGTACGGACCGGCTGCCGCGCCCCGGACGACATCCTGCCGATGCTGCTGCCGGACCCGCGCGCCGCGCGCACCGTCACCCACGCCGACTGGCTGTGGCTGCGGCCGCTGGACGTGCCGCGGATGCTGGCGGCACGCGACTACGCGGCCGCGGACACGCTGGTGCTGGCGGTGCGCGACGAGGACGGCTACGCGAACGGGCGCTTCGCGCTGGAGACCGGCGGGCCACGGGGCGGGGCCCGGTGTGCGGCCACCCGGGAGGACCCGGAGGTCTCGCTGGACGTCCGCGAGCTGGGCGCCCTCTTCCTGGGCGACGAGTCGGCCGTGCGGTTGGCGGCGCTGGGACGGCTGGCCGAGCACCGCGAGGGGGCGGCGGAGCGGGCGGAGACGCTGTTCCGTACGGCGCGGCGGCCGTGGTGCCAGGACATGTTCTAGGCGGCCGGGTCCAGTTCCGGGCGGCCGGGTCCGGGCGGCGGCTGCCGGGCAGTTCCCGACGGGACTCCGGAGTTCCGGGGCCCGGAGCCCGGGATGCCGTCGTCAAGCCGCCTTCCCCGTGGCGTGGGTTGATGGGTGGGGAAGGCGGCATGACGGCGGTCGCCGCGCGACGCTGTGCGCACGGTCCGGACGACCCCCCGCCGGTCGTCCGGAGTTCAGGGATGCAGCAGCAGCGTGGCGAGCACGAGGGCCCCGGCGGTGCTGCATCCGGTGTGCCGGGCTTTGAGGCCGATGCTCAGCAGCAGGAAGCCCACGAGGCCGAGGACCCCGTAGCGCACTTGGACCAGCTGCTCGAAGGCGACGACGGCGATGGCTACGGCGAGCGCGAAGAACGGCATGGCGGTCCCTCCTTCTCGGGCGCGAGAGGAACGGCTGTGCTGGGAGTACCGGGGTGCCCGCACGGCGTCGGACGGGCGGATGGCTCGGGGCCGACCTGGAGGAAGAACCGGCAAGGTTGTCTGCCAGATCTGAAAGTTGGCGACCAACTCACTCACTACCTTCCCAGTTGTCCACTATCTGGAAACATCTTCCGGACAACTAACGGCTCGCGGAGCGAAGTTGTATGGTCATCGCGTGACCAGGAAGCCGACGTCCGCAAGCGGCCGCCGCCCGCGCGATGTGGTCGCCGACACCCTCCGCGAGCAGATCCGGACCGGCAGACTCCAGGCCGGCACCCGCCTGCCCACCCAGCGGGAGCTGGAAGCGGAATTCTCCGTGGGCCGCAGTGCCGTCCGCGAAGCCCTGGCGGCCCTCGCCCAGGAAGGGTTCCTGGAGAACGTGGGCCGCGGCGCCTCCCCCACCGTCGCCGAACCCACCTACCACGCGGAGGCCCCTCGCAGTGCGGGCGTGGAGCTGGCCGACCGGCTGCACGTGGCGTTCCAGGCCGAGCACCTCACCATCGACGCGTTCTCCCTCACCACCGAGACCCTCAACAACGCGCTGGCCTGGCCCGTCCGCCAGGTCATGGACCACCAGCTCACCCCCCGCTCGGTCACCGCGCGCGTCCTCGTACCCAGCCTCCAGGCCAGGCTGGCCCTCCCGCGGCTCATCGACGACCCGGACGACCCCAAACCCCGCGAACGGCTGCACCGGATGCAGACCACCTACGTCGACGCGCTCAGCAACTCCCTGCACTCCCTCGCCCCGTTCGGCACCGCGGTGACACTGACGGTCCGCGCCGTACCGCTCACCCCCACCCACAAGCTCTACCTGCTCAACGGCGACGAGGCGCTCATCGGCTACTACCAGGTCGTCAAGAACGAGGAAGCCGCCTACCGCGGCGAACAACTCGCCCTCTACGACGTCCTCGGCCTCACCGCCAAGCTCTTCCGCTCGGCACGGGGCCCGGAAGCACGGGACGAACAGGAAGCCAGCTTCGTGGCGGAGTCGCAGCAGTTCTTCGACTCCCTGTGGGACACCATCGCCACTCCCTTCGGGTGACCGGCGAGGAAGCCGCGAGAACCCGTTCGGCAGCGCCCGGTACAGTTCCGGCACCCCGGCGATCTCCGTGGCCGGACCCACCGCCCCGAGGACAGCTCCGCGATGACCTCTCCCGCCCTCCAGCAGGCCGAAGCGATCGGTGCCGTGGACGGCCCCCTGGCGGGGTACCACCGCGAGTGGTACGTGGTACGCCCCCGGGGCGAACTGACCAGGCTGGGCCGGGTGAAGATCGGCGAACCGCGGGAGGACGCCCTCCGGTTCGACCGCCGGTACTTCGCCTCGGAGGACGAGGTACTCCTCGACCTGGCCCGGCTCGGCGTACCCCGGGTACCCCCCGTCCACCGGGTCAGCCGGTCGGGCACGGTCTTCCACGGCTTCATCGAGGGCCGGACACTGGCGTCCCTCAGCCCGCGCGGCCACCCCGTCGCCCCCGGCCACCTGCGGCAGATCAGCGAGCGGTTCGCCTCCCTGAGCCGGCTGCGCCCCGGAGACCTGCACGCACGCCGGCTCCGGAACCCCCTGCGCAGGGCACCGGAGCCCGACGGCATCCCTCCCCGGCCCACCGGGGACAGCGAGCACCGCCCGGTCCGGAGCAGTGCGCACTTCCTGCGCGAACTCCTCGCCTTCACCCGGGAGCACGCACACCGCGCCCGCCTGCCGCGGTTCGGCCCGCTCTTCGCCCGCCTCGGCATCCCACCGGACGTGCTGGGACCACACTCCCGGCTGGCCGCCGAGGCCGCACTGCTGACCGACCGGCCCAGCTGCCTGCTCCACGGCGACCTGCACCGGGCCAACCTCATCGTCGACCCGGCCGACGCGCTGTGGACCATCGACTGGGAGCTGGCCGCGTTCGGTGACCCGCTCTACGACCTGGCGACCCACCTCCACCTGATGGACTACCCGCCGCGGCAGCGCTCCCTCGTCGTCGCGGAGTGGCGGCAGGCCGTCACCGCGGTACTGCCCGGAGCCGACGCCGGACTCGCGGACGACCTCCCCCGCTACCTCGGCTACAAACGGGCCCAGTCCGTCTTCGCCGACGTGGTCCGGCAGGCCGTCGCGGTCGGCGCCGCCCACGGCACCCCGGCATGGGCCGAACAGCTCGGCCGCACCGCCGAGCTCGTGCACGACATCCTCGTCCGCGCCGCCGAACCACTGGAGCTGGCCGACGTGCCCGGCCCGGGCGCGATCGAACCGGCGTACGCCGAACTGTGCACGGCAGCGCGGCACCGCTGACCGGGACCACCGGCCGCTGCCCGCATCGCGGACACGCCTGCGACAATCACTGCCTGCCCGGCCGACGCCGCTGCTCCGGGAACGGGACGGCCGAGGCCCACGAACGGGGACACGGAGGATGGTGGCGGCAGTGCAGCCTCAGAACAGCTCGGCTCGGATCAGCTCGGCAGAGTGCGTGATATTCGACTTCGACGGCCCGTTGTGCCACCTCTTCGCCCGCCGCACCGCCGCCTCGGTGGCCGACGCGCTGCGCGCGGCATACGCCGAGGGCCCCGGCGGCCCGGCAGCGGGATGGCCGGAGACCTCCGATCCGCTGCGCCTGCTGACCGCCGCCTTCGACGACGGCACCCTGCTGCCGCCGGAGAGCGCGCGGCGGATGGAGCAGTCCCTGTCGAGCGAAGAGGTCGCCGCCGCGGCAATCGCCTTCCCCACCGGATACGCCGACACCCTCGTCCGCACCCTGCACGCCACGGGCCGCACGGTGGCCGTCGCCACCGACAACTCCGCCGACGCCGTGCGGCGTTACCTCGCCGGACGCAACCTGCTGGAACCCTTCGGCGAACGGCTGTGCGGCCGGGTGTGCAACGGCACCGGCCTGCGGCTGAAGCCCGACCCGGACTGCGTGCTGCGTGCCCTGGAGTCGACCGGCACCGCCCCGGACGCCACGACGATGATCGGGGACTCCGCGCAGGACGCGGCAGCCGCCCGCGCCGCCGGGGTCGGCTTCGTGGGGTACGCACGCAACGAACGCAAGGCACGGGAGCTGCGCGCGGCCGGCGCCGAGTGGGTCGTCGGCTCGCTGCGCGAGGTCCTGCTCACGGTCGACCCCCTGGCGCACGTCTGAGCGAACGGCGGCGGCGGGACGGGCCGCGAGGACGGCCGCGGAGGGGCCTGCGGGACGGGCGCGAGAACGGCTGCGGGACGGCTGCGGGGTCGTCCGGGGAGGGCGGACGGCCCCGGCAAACCCCCTGGTCCCCGCGGTGGTCCGTACGCTGGCCCCATGAGTGACGCACCCACCCCCGCGAGCGACGAACCGGCACACGACCCCGAGGTTCTCGAACTCGCCCAGCGGATCTTCGACCTGGCCCGGCACGGCGACACCGACACCGTCGCCGCCTACGTCAAGGCGGGCGTCCCGGCGAACCTGACCAACGACAAGGGCGACAGCCTCCTGATGCTGGCCGCCTACCACGGTCACCCCGAGACCGTCCGCGCCCTCGTCGCACAGGGCGCCGACCCCGACCGCACCAACGACCGGGGTCAGTCCCCGCTCGCGGGCGCGGTCTTCAAGGGCGAGGACGCGGTGGTGCGGATTCTCGTCGAGGCGGGCGCCGACCCGCATGCGGGGACACCGTCCGCCGTGGAGACCGCCCGGATGTTCGAGAAGCGGGAGCTGCTCGAACTCTTCGGCGAGCAGTAGCCACCGGGCGACCCCGCCGCAGGGCCGTTCGCTCGCGGCATTCGCCCTCGGGGCAAGGCCGGTCGGCCGGCCGGACGGCCGGGGTCGGCCGGGGTCGGCCGGACGGCCACGGTCCGGGTCGCCCGTCCGGCCATGGTCTCCTCGCCATCCGGCCGCCTGGTCAGGCGGACTCGGCGGCGCCGCCCGCGGGCTTGCGTGCCTCGACGAGGAAGCGCGCCGAGTGGGCGACGAACGGCCCCTCGCACTCGATCCGGTCATGCAGCCCCCGCAGCCGGTCGCGGTAGCGCTCCACGGTGAAGTCATGGACCATCCACACGACCTTGCGCAGGAAGTAGACCACCGCTCCGACGTCGAAGAACTCCATGCGGAGCCGCTCGGACCGCAGGTCCACCACCGTCAGCCCGGCCGCCTCGGCCGCCGCCCGCTCGTCCTCGGGCCGCCGCAGCCGCCGGGCCTCGGGCTGGGGACCGAGGAAGTACTCCACCAGTTCGAACACCGACGCCGGGCCCACATGCTGAGCCAGGTAGCTGCCGCCCGGCTCCAGCACCCGGGCGATCTCCGACCACCGGGCCCGCACCGGATGCCGACTGACCACCAGGTCGAACGCACCGTCGGCGAACGGCAGCGGAGCCTCGTCCGTGTCCGCGACGACGACCACGCCGCGCGGGCGCAGCAGCGCGGTCGCCTTGGCCACGTTCGGCGGCCACGACTCGGTGGCGGCCATCACCGGCGGCAGCCGCTCCGCCCCCGCGAGCACCTCGCCTCCGCCGGTCTGGATGTCGAGCGCGGCGGACACGGTGGCGAGCCGGGCGCTCATCTGCCGCTGGTATCCCCAGGACGGCCGCTCCTCGGTCGCCCTGCCGTCCAGCCAGGAGAAGTCCCAGCCCTCGACGGGGACGGTGGCGGCCTCCGCCACCAGGTCATCGAACGCGCGCACCATTCCGTCATCCTCGCGGCTCCGCTCCGCCGCCGCCAACCGATTTCGGGTCCTCCCGCAGGGCGGCGGCGACCAGGCCGTCCAAGGCCTCGCGCCGTACTTCACCACCGCTGACAAGGTGCTCGAAGACCAGTCCGTCGATGCAGGTCAACAGGGTATGTGTGCGGCTTTCGACGTCCGGGACACCGCGTGTGGCGAGGAACGACCGGACAGCCTCGCGCCCGGCGTTGTCGCGGGGCACGAGGATCTCCCGGAGTTCCGGATCGCGCACGCTCTCGACGGCGCAGGCGTAGCGGGCGAGCGAGCGGCGGCGGCCCTCGCCGGTGAGCCGCTGCCCGATGAGCAGCGCCGTCCCGTTCACCAGGTCCTCGGTGGTACGCAGCGGTGGCAGCGCTTCCGCCGCGGCCTGCAGTTCGGCCTGGTCGAGGTGGACCAGGCGGGTGACGAGAGCGCTGAGCAGCGCGGCGCGCGTACGGAAGTAGGCCGAGGTGGTCCCGGTCGGCAGGTCCGCCCTGCGGTCGACCGCGCGGTGGGTCAGACCGCGGATCCCCTCCTCGGCGAGTACGTCGATTGCCGAGTCCGCGAGAAGAGTGCGCCGGTCCGAAGCCATACCTCCTTTCTACACCTGTAGAGCACCGGCTAGGATCACCTTCTACACCTGTAGAAGAAGGGGATCGGGGATTCGGCATGGGCAGCACAGCAGTGGTGGTCGGAGGGGGTATCGGCGGACTCGCCGCCGCGATCGGCCTGCGCCGCAGCGGATGGGACGTGACGGTCCTCGAGCGCGCGCCCGTGCTCGACGACGCGGGGGCAGGCATCTCGCTCGCCGCCAACGGCCTGCGGGCGCTGGACGAACTCGGCGTCGGCGCCGCGGTACGGGCCGCTTCGCGGGGCCAGTACCGCGGCGGCACCCGAACACCGCGCGGCGGCCGGCTGGCCCGGATGGACGGTGCGGCACTGGAGCGAGCGGTGGGCACCCCGATCATGGGCATCCCGCGCGCCGCCCTGCACCGACTGCTCCGCGACTCCCTGCCCGCCGACTCCCTGCTCATCGGCTCCGAAGCGGCCGGCGTCGTGCAGACCCACCCGGCGACGGTGCACGTCGACCGCGGTGAAGCAGTCCTGGAGGCCGACCTGGTCGTCGCGGCCGACGGCATCGGCAGCACGATCCGCGGAAGCCTCTTCCCGGACCATCCCGGCCCCGTCCACAGCGGTTCGACGGTGCTGCGCGCCATCACCGAGCACCCGGTCGAACTGCCCACCGACTTCGAACTGACCTGGGGGCAGGGCATGGAGTTCGGGCACATCGCCTTCAGAGACGGGCGAGCCGAGTGGCACGCCGTGCTCAGCGCCCCCGCGGGAACGCGGTACGCCGACCCTCTGGCCGAACTGCGCCGCCGGTTCGGCACCTGGCACGATCCGATACCCGCCCTGCTGGCGGCGACCCGAGCGGAGGACGTGCTGCACCACGATGTCGACGAACTCCGCACGCCGCTCCCCTCGTACACCGTCGGCAGAGTCGTGCTCCTCGGTGACGCGGCACACGCGATGACCCCCAATCTGGGACAAGGTGCTTGCCAGGCGCTGGAGGACGCGGTCGTGCTGGCCGCCTCGCTCGGCGCCGAGCCCTCCGCCGAGGCCGCACTCGCCCGCTACGACGCCGAGCGCCGGCCACGTGCTCAGGCCGTCGCCGGTGCCGCCCGGCAGGCCGGACGGATGGGCCAGCAGCTCTCCCACCCCCTGGCCGTCGCCCTCCGGAACACGGCGATGCGGCTGACCCCCTCCCGGATCACGACCCGCATGATCCTCCGCCACCACACCTGGGTCCCGCCCCGGCTGACCTGACCCGCCCCCGAGGACTGCGCCCACGGGGCAGCGCCCGCCGGAGCCCTGCGACACGTCCCCGCCCCCGCCCCTGCCCGCAGACCGCAGGTGCGTGCCGGTATCCGCGCCGGTGCCGGTGCCGGGATTCAAGGTCCGGGAAGCCTGGGTCGGGCTTCCGACGGCCACGCCCGCTCCGACCGCTCCGGACAGAGTCGGAGCAGGCGGGGCCGCTCAAGGGACGGTCTCGGGCCAGGGCCGTCAGGGCCGTCAGGGCCGCAACGTGCTGATCCGCACCACCTCTCCCCACTCCAGGGCAACATGGAGGGCGCCGTCCGGGCCGAGCGTCAGGCCGTGCGGTTCCGATTCGGGTGTGGGCAGCGGATGCTCCACGAGGTGACCGGAAGGAGCGCGGGAAGCCACGCGGTTGCCCGCCCACTCGGTGACCCAGCAGGTGCCGTCCGGGCCGACGGCCACCGCGTGCGGCCTCGCCTTCCGGTCGGGCAGCGGGAATTCCTGGACCCTGCCGTCCAAACCGATCCGCCCGAGCTGACCGGCGCCGATCTCCGCGAACCACAGCTCGTCCGCCCCGGCGGCGATACCCACCGGTGCCGCTCCCGCGGTGGGCAGCTCGTACAACGTGACGCTGCCGTCGAGCGCGATCCGGGCGATCGCATCCGCCTGGTTCAACGTGCACCACAGGGCCCCGTCGGGGCCGGCCACCAGAGCGGAGGGAAAGCAGCCGTCGACCGGTAGGGGAAACTCGGTGACCTCGCCTTCCGTGGTGATGCGGCCGAGGCGATGGGCGCTGGTCTCCGTGAACCAGAGTGCCCCGTCCGCGGCCGCCGCGATGCCGTATGGACCGCACTCCGGTGTCGGCGGGGCGAAGGACGTGGTCTGCCCGTCGACCGTGATCCGGCCGATGCGATGGTCTCGGGTGCGGGTGAACCACAGGGCTCCGTCGGGCCCTGGCGTGATCGCTGCCGGGCCCGAGTCGGCCGCGTCCAGCGGCCAGGTCGTCGCCCGGCCTTCCGGCGTGACACGAGCCACGGCGCCCGCCGTCACGAGGGTGACCCACAGTGCCCCGTCGGGGCCGACGGTGATGCCGTAGGGGCCCGTGCCGGGGCCGAAGGACGCCGTGGTGGTCACGGCCACCGGAGGCGCCGACGCGGCCGGCTCCGTCCCGGGGCCGGCCTCGGAACGCGGTGCGTGTGCGGTGTTCGCCGGGTCCTGACTCATCAACAGCTCCTCTTTCCGGCCGCTTCCTCGGAGAGCGCCGCGTTCGGTTCTTCCAGTGCCAGCCGCGCACCCCGCCAGCGCTGCCGCAGCCTGCGGTCGTGGCTCACCACGACCAACGCGCCCTCGTAGGCGTGCAAGGCCTCCTCCAACTCCTCGACCAGCGCGGGGGACAGATGGTTGGTCGGTTCGTCCAGCAGCAGGATGTCGGCCGGCGTGGTCACCAGCCGGGCCAGTGCCAGGCGCTGCCGCTGGCCGGTGGAGAGCCGGGCGACGGGCACCTCCAGCCGCTCCGGGGCGAACAGGCCCAGCGCCAGCAGCTGCCGGGTGTGCTCCGCACGCGTTCCGGCACGGCCGTGCGTGTACGCGTCCAGCAGGGTCTGCTCCGATCCGCCGGGAATCTCCGGCTCCTGGGGCAGGTGGCCGATCGTGCCGCGGCGCGCGATCCGGCCGGTGTCCGGTGCCGGCTTCCCCGCGAGAGCGTTCAGCAGGGTGCTCTTCCCCGCACCGTTCGGCCCCGTCACCAGCAGCCGTTCGCCCGCCGCGAGTGTCAGGTCGGTCCGCGCCAACCGGCCCCGGACCGCGATCCCCTCGGCCGTCAGCAGCGTGCCGCGCAGTCCGCCGGCGCGGAGCTGCGGGGCGAAGCGCAGCGGCACCGGTGGGGGCGGCACGGGGTCCGCCAGCAGTCGGCGCAGCCGTTCCTCGGCGTTGCGGACCCGCCCGGCCAGCGACTGCTGGACACGCCCGGCGGCCCGGTCGTAGGCCATCTTGTTGCCGTCCTTCATCGCCCTGCCGGGCGCCACCCTGCGGGCCGTGGTGGCGGCGGTCTCCCGGAGCCGTTCCGCCTCGGCCCGCCAGCGCCCGTACGCCTCGGCCCAGCGGCGGCGGGCTGCGGCCTGCTCCGCCAGATAGCCCGCATAGCCGTTGCCGTAGCGGACGACCGTGCGGCGATCACCGTCCACTTCGAGCAGTGTCGTCGCGACGCGCTCCAGAAAGGTGCGGTCGTGCGAGACGGCGAGGGTGATGCCGCGGCGTGTCCGCAGATGGTCCTCCAGCCAGCGAAGCGCGGCGCCGTCCAGGTGGTTGGTCGGCTCGTCCAGCAGCAGCACCTCGGGGTTCGCGGCCAGCAGCGCGGCCATCCGGAGCCGTACCCGTTCGCCGCCGGAGAGGCCGCCGACGGTGCGGCCGCGGGGCAGGAGCCCCAGCCCGAGACCGTGCAGTGCACGCTCGACGCGGGCCTCGGCGTCGTAGCCGCCCCGGAGTTCGAACGCGGTCAGCAGGTCTCCGTACTCGGCGAGGACCGACCTCTCGCCCTCCGCCATCGCCGCTTCCAGCGTGCGCAGGCGCCGCTCCATGGCGCGCAGTTCGCCCAGCGCCCCGTCGATGACCTGCTGGGCGGTCAGCTCCGGCGGAAGCGGAGCGTCCTGAGCGAGGTGGCCCACACCTCCCTCGGCGTGCAGAACGACCTCGCCCACGTCCGGCTTCTCGTGCCCCGCGAGCAGCCTGAGCAGGGTCGTCTTGCCGGAGCCGTTCTCCCCGACGATCCCCGCTCGTTCACCCGCCGAGAGGGAGCAGCTCACTCCGTCCAGAACCGTGCGGCCGTCGTACGACTTGGTGACGGCCGAAGCCGTGATCCGGGTAGCCATCCGTGCTCTCCAAAGCGATCAGGAATGAAGCGGCCAAGGGGGACCGGGTGAACGCTCTGGTCGAACATCGACGACTCCTCTTCCGTGTCGCGGCGTGCGCGACGGGTGACGGCTCGGGATGCGACCGGCGGGCTTTTACCGCGACGCCTGTCGCGTTAAGATGTTGGCACGACGACAGCGGTCACGGCAAGGCGGAAAAGAGGGAATTCGCGGGAGCCGGACGGACACCGGTCGCGGACACGGGTCCGCGGAGCCGGAGCGCGAGACGAGGGGAAGCGGGATGAGCGCGACGTGACAGCGGAGGGGCAGGGACCGGAGCGGCCGGCCCGGCAGCAGCCGCGCAAGCCGGGCGGCACGGAAGACGACGCGGGGCAGGCCCGCACGGCCCCGGACGGCCAGGACGGACGGGACACGCGCCGTACCCCGGAAGCGGACCAGGACCGGGAGTCGCCCCGGGGCATCGGGACGTCCCGCGGCGCCGCCGGTGCCCGCCGGCCGGGCGGGCGCACGGCGCGCGTGCGCGAGAAGGTGCTGGAGGCCGTCGGTCCGCTGCTGGTCGAATACGGCTTCGACGGGCTGACCGTGGACGCCGTCGCGGCTCGTTCGGGCGTGCACCGCGCCACGGTCTACCGCCGCTGGCGGGACGTGGGCGGTCTGCTGGCCGACGCACTCGACGCGGCGGGCGACGACGGCTGGAGCCCGCCCGACACCGGCTCCCTGGAGGGCGATCTTCGGGCACTGAACGGCGAGGTGCAGGAGGCGTTGACCGAGGAGCCCTCGGTCGCTCTGGCCATGATCGCCGCTTCCTTCCGCTCGGAGGAGGCGGCCCGGTCGCTGCGGCGGTTCTGGGAGGAGCGCTACGACCGCTGCGTCGCGATCGTGGACCGGGCCGTGGCGCGCGGGGAGTTGGAACCACCCGTCGAAGCGCGGAAGCTGGTGGTGAGTTCCACCTCCCCCGTCTACCAC
The DNA here is from genome assembly GCF_000280905.1 of Streptomyces sp. AA1529. Taxonomy (GTDB): domain Bacteria; phylum Actinomycetota; class Actinomycetes; order Streptomycetales; family Streptomycetaceae; genus Streptomyces. The sequence goes on from NZ_ALAP01000010.1 coordinate 16,695, forward strand.
CACCGGGTACTGCTGCATGCCGCGCCCGACCCGGAACTGCCCGTGGAGGCGGCCCGCGCAGCGGTGCTCGCCGCGCGGGCCGGGGCTTTCCGCAGCCCGCCCGGCGCCCCCTCCGGACGCCGGTCGGCGGATCAGCCCGCCGCAGCGGCCGGACCGGGGACCTGAACCGAGGCCGGGGCCGGGGCCAAGCCCGGGAGCTGACCAGGACCGGGCGGGGACTCGATCGGAACCGGGTCCGGACCGGGACCGAGGGTGGAAGCGGGACCGAGGACGGGGCCGGAATCCCGGCCCGCCCGACCCGCCCGGCCCGTCCGCCGTCCGCGGTCGGCCCCGAACCGTGCCGCGCCCCGCACCGCAGAAGGCGGCAGAAGGCGGCAGAAGGCGGCAGGAGGCAGCAGGAGGCAGCAGGAGGCAGCGGACGCCCGCCAAGGCGAATCCGCCGGGAGCTGCACGGTCACCTTCTGGTGCCCACGGCACCGAAAAGTGCGTTCTTCCACGTCAGAAAGCACTCTCTTATGGTTCCCGAGTATCCATAAGAGACCGCACGAGGTCTGACCGCGCGGGCCCCGAACCCGTGCACAAGGAGGCGCACAACATGCCCGTCACTCTCGTGAACCCCGCCGGACTGCCCGCGATCGACGCCTACCGGCAGGTGTCGATCTCCTCCGGATCGCGACTTGTCTTCGTCGCCGGGCAGGTCGCCTGGGACGCCGAAGGGACCACCCTCGGCGAGGGCGATCTCGCCGCGCAGGTCGAACAGTGCTACCGCAACATCGGCACGGCGCTCGCCGAGGTCGGCGGCACCTTCGAGGACGTGGCGAAGCTGACCTTCCATGTCGTCGACTGGACGCCCGACAAGATGCCCCAGCTCATGGAGGGTATCTCGAGGGGCGCGGCGGCAACCGGAGCGGTTTCGGCCCCGCCCGCCACGCTGCTGGGCGTCGCGGCGCTCGACGTCCCCGAGCATCTCGTGGAGATCGAGGCCACCGCGGTCCTGGACTGACAAGCCGCCTTCGCAGGAGACCAGCCCCCTCGCGGGACGGACAGACCGCCTTCGTCCGCTGTCGCGCGTTCGCCGGGAGGAAACGGTTGCCGAACGGAGCCCCGGAGGCGGCCCGTCAGGTGTCCGGCAAGCGTCGGCCGGGGACGGGAGAAGGGAGTTGGGGAGGCGGTCACCGGGTGGTGTGGGTGGTACGGACGGTGCCGCGCATCGGACACCGGCACATCGGACACCGGTACATCGAACACTGCCGGAACCGCAGTTCGGAAGCTCGTTGCGCACTCCTCGCCACTCTCAACATATAGCGCAGTGGGGGCCTTGCGGCAAGACCCCGGTGATGCCCCAGAATCACGGGCCGAGACCAGAACCTGGGCAATTCAGGGATTCGCGCAGTACGCGTGCTTATGCGGCGTGTCGGCGAGCTGGTCACCGTGCGGGGCGCGCAAAGGCGACCCGTCGGTGCGTCCACAGCGCGGACACGGGACACGGAAGGCGGTCGCCGAGGCGGGCGCCCGGCACGAAGGTGCCGGGGGTCCCGCCGCGCTGTGGAGAGCAGTGCAGCGGCCGGCCGGAAGGCAGCCGGGAAAATGGGGGATTCGATGATCGACGTGATCGTGGCCGGTGGCGGACCGACCGGGCTGATGCTGGCCGCGGAGTTGCGGCTGCACGGGGTGCGGGTGGTCGTGCTGGAGAAGGAGGCGGAGCCGACCACGGTGGTCCGCGCGCTCGGCATGCACGTACGCAGTATCGAGATGATGGACCAGCGCGGCCTGCTGGAGCGCTTTCTCGCACTGGGCAAGCAGTACCCGCTGAACGGATTCTTCGCCGGCATCAGCAAACCGCACCAGGTACGCCTGGACTCCTCGCACGCGTACGTCCTCAGCATCCCGCAGCCCCGCACCGAACAGCTGCTGACCGAACACGCGGTAGAGCTCGGCGCCGAGCTGCGGCGCGGCTGCGAGGTGGTCGGACTGGACCAGGACGCGCACGGGGTGACGGCGGAGCTGGCCGACGGCACCCGGCTGCGCTCGCGCTATCTGGTCGGCTGCGACGGCGGCCGCAGCAGGGTGCGCAAGCTGCTCGGCGTCGGCTTCCCCGGCGAGCCCAGCCGGGTCGACACGCTGCTGGGCGAGATGGAGGTGGGTGTACCGGCGGAGACGCTGAACAGCGTGATGACGGAGGTCCGCAAGACGCAGCGCCTGTTCGGTGCCATGCCTCTCGCCGACGGGGTGTACCGCGTCGTCGTGCCCGCCGCCGGGGTGGCCGAGGACCGCACGGTCCCGCCGTCCCTCGAGGAGTTCCAGCGGCAGCTCCGGGTGCATGCGGGAACCGACCTCGGAGTGCACTCGCCGCGCTGGCTCTCCCGCTTCGGCGACGCCACGCGGCAGGCCGAGCGCTACCGGACCGGCCGGGTCCTGCTGGCGGGCGACGCGGCGCACATCCACCCGCCGACCGGTGGGCAGGGACTCAATCTCGGTGTCCAGGACGCGTTCAACCTCGGCTGGAAGCTGGCGGCCGAGGTCAACGGCTGGGCGCCGGAGGGCCTGCTGGACAGCTACCACGCAGAGCGGCACCCGGTGGCCGCCGAGGTACTGGTCAACGCCCGTGCGCAGATGGTGTTGCTGTCGACCGAACCGGGACCGCTGGCGGTGCGCCGGCTGGTCTCGGAACTGATGGACTTCGAGGAGGTGCACCGGTACCTGAACGAGAAGCTCACCGCGATCGGGGTCCGGTACGACTTCGGCGAGGACGGTCACGCACTCCTCGGCCGACGGCTGCGGGACGTGGAGCTGAAGCGGGGGCGGCTCTACTCGCTGCTGCACGGTGGCCGCGGGCTGCTGCTCGACCAGACCGGCCGCCTCTCGGTCGCGGGGTGGGCCGACCGGGTCGACCACGTCGTGGATGTCGCCGAGGAACTGGACGCACCCGCCGTCCTGCTGCGGCCGGACGGGCATGTGGCCTGGGCCGGCGAGGAGCAGGCGGAGCTGCTCGACCGCCTGCCGCGCTGGTTCGGCGCCCCGGTCGGCGGTGCCTCCGCCGTCGACTGACCCGCGCGTCCGACCGAGTCCGGCCGGCCAGCACGGTCACGCCTTCGGGCGCCCGGTCACGGCCCATCTCGGCGAGGCAGTCGGCCGGCGTTCGGAGTTCGGCCGCGAGTCGCGCGGCACCGCGAGCAGGGCGACCCGGCCGCCTTCTGTTCGTCGTCGTCGGGGCGGTGCGCGTCGCCTCGCCGGTCGCTCCTTGGCCTTCCGCACCGAGGCCGGCCAGGTCCGGGAGAGACACGGGGCAAGCGCTCCTCGACGGTTCGGAAGGTCGAGGAGCGCTTGCCCCGTAGAAGACCCGCGGCTGTCCGGCGCACGGTCCCGGAGGGCGGCGACCGGAACTCCGCGCAGCCCGCGAGGGCCAGGGCACACACTTGCAAGCAAGGTGCTTGCAATAGTTAGCAATCGGGTGCATGCTGTGTGCATGGCCTCGCTCAACGTCGGGAACCTCGGCGAGTTCCTGCGGGAACAACGGCGGACCGCGAAGCTGTCGCTGCGGCAGCTCGCGGAGGCCGCCGGTGTCTCGAACCCGTACCTGAGCCAGATCGAACGCGGCCTGCGCAAGCCCAGCGCGGAGATCCTGCAGCAACTGGCCAAGGCGCTGCGGATCTCGGCGGAGTCGCTCTATGTGCAGGCCGGGATCCTCGACGAGCGGGACCGGGAGGACCTGCTGCAGGTTCCGGCCGCGATCCTCGCGGACTCCACGATCAACGAGCAGCAGAAGCAGGCGCTGCTCCAGATCTACGAGTCCTTCCGCAAGGAGAACGCGCAGCAGCGGGCAGCCGCCCCCGACGCGGCGGACCCGCCCGCGGCGGAGGCACCCGCGGCGGAGCCCCGGCAGGCGCAGTAAGCACAACAAGCTGAGCAAGGACAGCGAGGGGCCGCGACGGTGCGGCCACCGGCACCGCGGGCGTCGGCCCCCTCGCGACGGACGGCCTCACCAGGCGAGTTGAGCCACGAAAGGCGAACCCTCATGCCCATCGCGAACGACCTGCGCAAGACCTTCACCGACCCGACGCCCCTCTACGTCGCCGCGGGCGTCGTCGACAAGCTCCGCGAGGAGGCGCCGCAGGCCATCGCCGCGGTCCGGGAGACGGACCCCAAGGAGGTGCAGGCGCGGCTCACCCAGCAGGCCAAGGAGACCCAGGTCAAGGTGAGCGAGACCCTCGGCGGGCTGGACACCGACATCAAGAAGCTCCGCGAGCAGGCCCAGCACCTGGCGCTGCAGGGAGTCGGCGTCGCCGCCGAGTACGCGGTCAAGGCGCGGGAGACCTACGACGACCTGGCGGTGCGCGGCCGCGAAGCCGTCAGGAACTGGCGCGGCGAGAGCGGTGGCGACGCCCCCGAGGTGACCGTCGAGCGCGAGCCGGCCCAGTCGGTCAAGATCGCCGAGCCGCCGGCCGAGGAGACCGCCGGGGGAACCTCCGGCACCGCCCCGCGCGACACCTCCGCCGCGTCCACCGGCGGCACCGGCACCGTCTCCTCCGGCAAGAGCGCGGCCAGGAGCACGACCGCCAAGGGCACGGGGACCACGGGCGCGAAGAACACGGGGACCACGGGTGCGAAGAGCACCGCGGGCGGCGGCACCAAGTCCGCGGCCGGCTCCACCGCCTCCTCCGGCGCCAAGAAGACCGGCACGACCCGCTCCACCGGATCCGGCACCCGGAAGTCGGCGCCGAAGTCCGATTCCTGACCCAAGCGGCGCCCGGGACGGAACGGGCCGGGCACCCTACGCGGTCCCGGCCCGTTCCGCGAGGGCTGCGGTACGGTTGCGACAAGCCCCTTCGAGCCCTCCGCCATCTCTTCGAGCCACGTGACCGCCGCGACGACGACTGCGGCCGAGGCGACCGAGCAAGGCACCGACACCGACCGGGAGTGTGAGCACCATGCTGTTCGCGGGCTTTCAGGCCACTGTCTTCGGGCTGATCAGCATTGTGCTGCTCGCCCTGGCGGTGTTCACCTTCGTGGACGCCGCCTTCCGGCGCGAGGACGCCTTCCGGGCCGCGGACAAGCAGAACAAGCAGTTCTGGCTGATCATCCTGGGGATCACCGTGCTGGTGAACCTCGTGGTGCCGATGTTCCTGCTGAAGATCATCGGGCTGATCGCGACGATCGTCTACATGGTCGACGCCCGGCCGGCCCTGAAGCAGGTCATGGGCAACGGCCGGGACCGCCGCCCGCGCGGCGGCAGCAGCAGCGACGGCCCGTACGGACCGTTCAACGGCAGGTGACCGCGCGCCCGGCAGACGACCCCGCGCGGTCCGCTCCCCGATGACCGGCCGCCGCCGCGGGCCGTCCGGTGACGTGCAGGACCCCTGACGGAAATCCTGAGCACGATCGGAGCGGGAGCCCCGGGAGACGCCCCCGGCGGGAGCCGCGCAGGGCGCCGGGACGTGCCGATCCGGCCACGGCCACGGGTAGCCACGCCTGACGGCGGCCACGAGGCGCCACGCCTGACGGCGCGGCCTGCCGGGCCCGGCAGGCCGGGGCGCCACTACGCCTGACGGCCCCGGCCCAGCAGCAGGACGGCCACGTCGTCGGTCAGCTCGCCACCGTTGAGCCCGCGCACCTCGTCCATCGTCCCGTCGAGCAGCCGCTCGCCCTGTGCACCCTCGGCCATCCGACGGGCCACGATGTCGAGCATCCCCTGCTGGCCCAGCCGCTCCCGGCTCGATCCGGTGCCCTCGGCGGAGTCCGCACCGGTGCGGGGCTCCTCCGCGCGGCCGCCGTGCACCCGGCCCTCGATCAGCCCGTCCGTGTACATCATCAGGCTCCAGGAGCGGCCCAGCCGGACCTGGCGGCGCGGCCAGCGGGCCTGGGGGAGCAGTCCGAGCGCGGGGCCGTTCTCCCCCTCGGGAAGCAGCCGGGGCGCCGCGTCCGCGTCGGCCCCGGCGAACAGCGGCGAGGGGTGCCCGGCGAGGCAGACGCCGGCGCTGCGGCCGTCGGCTGCGATGTCGACGGTGCACAGCGTCGCGAAGATCTCCTCGCTGCTCCGCTCGTTCTCCAGCACTTTCTGCAGGGTGCTCAGCAGCGCGTCCCCGCACAGTCCGGCGAAGGTCAGGGCACGCCAGGCGATCCGCAGCTCGACGCCGAGCGCCGCCTCGTCGGGTCCGTGGCCGCACACGTCGCCGATCATCGCGTGGACGACGCCGTCCGGGGTGCGGACGGTGTCGTAGAAGTCGCCGCCCAGCAGCGCACGGGAGCGGCCGGGCCGGTACCTGGCGGCGAACCGCAGGTCGTTGCCCTCCAGCAGCGGCCGGGGCAGCAGCCCGCGCTCCAGCCGGGCGTTCTCCTGGGCCCGCAGCCGGCTCTCGGTGAGCTGGCGCTGGGCCAGGTCGGCCCGCTTGCGCTCCACGGCGTAGCGGACGGCGCGCATCAGCAGCCTGCCGTCCAGTTCGTCGCGGAAGAGGTAGTCCTGGGCGCCGACCCGGACGGCCTCGGCGGCCCGTTCCGCGTCACTGCCGTCGGTGAGCGCCAGGACGGCGTGCCGGGGGGCCATCCGCAGGACCCGGTGCAGGATGTGCAGCTCGTCGGATTCCGGAGCCGGTCCGGTACCGGGAACGGGCGGAGTTCCGGACTCCGGGCCTCCGGGTGCGGGTGCACCGGACGCGGCGGCGCCGGAGGCGGGTACGCCGGTCGCCGCGGCACCGGACGCCGCGGCACCGGTCTGCGCGGCGGCACCGGACCCGGCCTCGGCGGCATCCCCCGCTCTCGCGTCCCCTCCCGGGGTGCCGGGTGCCGGCACGGGCGCGGTCCGCGCCGCCTCGGCCGCGGAGCTCTCGAACGGGGACTCCTCTGCCTGCCCGCGGAGCTCGCACGGCAGCGCGAGGTCCAGCAGGATGCAGTGGACGTCGTCGGTGAGCAGCCGTGCGGCCTCGGTGAGGTTGCGGGCGGTACGGACCCGCACGGGCCGACCGTATGCGTCGAGCATGCGGGGCACACTCAGCGCACCGGCCGGATCGTCCTCGACGACCAGCAGGGTCAGGCTGCTGCCGGGTCCCTGCGCGGCCTGCCGGGCCGACGCGTCGGCGGCCTGTGCCACCGCCCCGGCCTGGGGCGCGCTTACGGGCATGCTGAAACCTCTCCCTCCCCCGAGGGCGTGGTGTGCGCGCCGAGCGGCGGCCACCATGGGTGAGCCCGGAACGGCGCGCGGTGGTGGGCGCTCGTCATCCCGGGCTGTCGGACAGGACCTTAGCTTCCGCGTACGGATGGACGGAATGGCCGACGATAATCCGTCACTGTCATATGCCCACGCCACAACGGGAATTCACGCCGCTATGGCCCCGTTTTCCCCCGCCCCCGCATGACCAAGCTCACGTGCTGGAAACGGGACGGCCGCGCCGGACCCGCACCCCACCCGGCATGCGCCTACTCGTCCCGCTTCACACGGTGAGTACACTTTTGTCCGCGCAAGGGGCTTTCCCACCTGCCGAGAATCTCCGGAATCCGGGCAGATCGCCCTTCGGCCAGCCGACCGGGGACCCCTGACCGGACCGGCCGGAGGCGTGCCTACTCGTCCGGGCGGACGACGCCCAGGATCGGCATACTGCCCGCACCCTCGACGGTGATCTGCCGGCCGGTGCGCGGGGCATGCAGCAACGCGCCGTCGCCGACATAGATCCCCACGTGACTGGCGTCCTTCTTGTAGATGATCAGATCACCTGGGCGCATCTTCCGGACCGGGACGTGCGGCAACTGCTTCCACTGCTCCTGCGAGGTGCGCGGGATCCGCACCCCGGCCGCCTCCCAGGCCCGCATCGTCAGCCCGGAGCAGTCGAAGGTGTCGGGACCCTCGGCGCCCCAGACGTAGTCCTTGCCGAGCTGCTTGGTGGCCCATTCGATGGCGCGCCGGCCGGCCGCGGACGCCTTCCCGTCGAGCCCCTTCAGCACTCCCGACCCGATCCACTCGGCCTGTCGCGCCCTGGCGGCCTCGTCCTGCAGCTCACGCAGCCGCTCCCGCTCTTCCTTCTTCAGGCCGGACTCGATCTTCTCGGCCTGCTTCAGCTGCGCGGTGATCTTCTTCTTGGCCGCGGCCTTCTTCTTGCGGTTCCGCTCCAGCTTCTTCCACTCGTCGGTGGCGTCCGCCGAGTACCCGCGGAGCCGGGCGCGGTTCCTGGTCAGGGAGCCGAGGAGCCCGCGCGTGGCATGCTGCCCCTTACGGGCCAGGGAGACGCCCTGCAGGAACTTCTCCGGGTCGTCGCCGAGCATCAGCGCGGCGGCGTCCGGCATGCCGCCGTTGCGGTACTGCGCCCGGGCCATGGCACCGGCCGACTTGTTGAGTTCATCCAGTTTGCCCTGGGTGGACTCGATGCGCTTGGCCAGTTTGACGACGTGCTGCTGCTGCTTGTCGACGGCGGCCTCGGCCGCGTTGTAGGCGTCCGTCGCCGAACCGGCCTTGTCGTGCAGCTTCTCGATCTGCTTGCGGATCTGCTCGAGGGTCGGCTTGCCGGTGCCGCCCGGCTCGTCGGCCTCGGCCCCGGCATCGGCGCCGGGCCGGGTGCCGCCGGGGTCCGGCTTCCCCGGCGCGGCGTACGCGGTGCCCGGCCCGAGTCCGGCCAGCAGCGCCATGGTGCAGGCCGCCACGAGCCCGTACCGGACGTACGGGAGGGTCGAGCTGGTCTGCGGCCGTGTCACCCGGGCCACCCCCTGGTTGTGGTCAACTTTGGCCGACGCAGCGTGATAGTGCCATGCCCGGACGGAAGAGAACAGAGGAATGTACTGACGAGTATCCACAGGCGCCGCCGCGGAGCGGCCCCCTCGCGGGGGCACCGGGCTGACCGCCGAGGTTCACTCGGCGTTCACTCAGCTCCGTCGGCCACTTCATCTGATCTGTCTAATTTCGGCCTTACCAAGCGCGCGGCACAGCCTGGTTCAGGAACCGCGCCCCGTAGCCAGAGAACCCGACGGCCGGCCGGCCGTCGCTCCCGGGCCCAGGAAGGAACTGAACGAAAGTGAAGCTTCAGCGCACACTCCGGCTCCGCACCGCCGCCGTCGGCGCCCTCACGGTCTGTGGCGCCCTGGCCCTGAGCGCCTGCGGCTCGGACGACAACTCCGGCGGCTCCGGCGGCGACACGACGAAGGCGGCCAGCAAGATCAAGTGCGAGGGCGAGGGCAACCTCCTCGCCTCCGGCTCCAGCGCCCAGAAGAACGCCATGGACATCTGGACGCAGACCTACCAGTCCGCCTGCGGCAACACCCAGATCAACTACAAGCCCACCGGCTCGGGCGCGGGCATCCAGGAGTTCCTGCAGGGCAAGACGGCCTTCGCGGGCTCCGACTCGGCGCTCAAGCCGGACGAGGTCGCCAAGTCCAAGAAGGTCTGCAAGGGCGGCCAGGGCATCGACCTGCCGATGGTCGGCGGCCCGATCGCGGTCACCTACCACCTGGAGGGCGTCGACGGGCTGGTGCTGGACGCCGACACGCTGGCCAAGATCTTCGACTCGAAGATCACCAAGTGGAACGACCCCGCGATCAAGAAGCTCAACCCGGACGCGAAGCTCCCCGGCAAGAAGATCCAGGCGTTCCACCGGTCCGACGAGTCGGGCACCACGGACAACTTCACCAAGTACCTCAACACCGCCGCCCCCTCCTCCTGGAAGCACGAGCCGGAGAAGGCCTGGGCGGGCAAGGGCGGCCAGGGCGCCGACGGCTCCTCCGGCATCGCCACCAACGTCAAGCAGAACGACGGCTCCATCGGCTACGCGGAGCTCTCCTACGCCACCGGCAACGACCTGAACACGGTCAAGCTGGACACCGGCGCCGAGGAGCCCGTCGACGCCACCGCGGACAACGCCTCCAAGGCCATCGCGGACGCCAAGGTCGTGGGCCAGGGCAAGGACCTCTCCCTGGAGCTGAACTACAAGACCGAGTCCGCGGGCGCCTACCCGATCGTCCTGGTGACGTACGAGATCGCCTGCGACAAGGGCAACAAGAAGGAGTCGCTGGACGCGACGAAGTCCTTCCTCAAGTACACCGCGAGCGAGGACGGCCAGAAGGCACTCAAGGAGAAGGGCTACGCCCCGATCCCCGACGAGATCGTCACCAAGGTCCGCTCGACCATCGACGGCCTGAGCTGAGCAGATCCCGCCACCAGGGCGGGACCCCGACGGTGTGGACCGGCGGTGCCCCGCGCACCGCCGTCCGCTCCCCCACGCAAACTCGCGCCCTGAATATCACGAAAGTCCCGATCACCGGGGTGCGAACGATCCGGTGCACCGCCAAGGGGCCGCGCCGCGCAGCCACACCGCGCGCACAGCGGCCCGCACCGTCAGACCGGAGAGACCATGACTACCGAAACCCCTCCCGCGACAGCGGCCTCCGCGAAGGGCGCCACACGCAAGGGTGACCGAATATTCCTCGGGCTCTCCCGGGGATCCGGCATCACCCTCCTGGCGATCATGGCAGCGATCGCCGTCTTCCTGGCCTGGCGGGCAGCCCTCGCCATCGGCGCCGACGAGGCCAACTTCCTCACCAGCTTCGAATGGGACGCCAACGCCGACCCGCCCCGCTTCGGCATCGCCGTCCTCGCGTTCGGCACCGTCGTCAGCTCCCTCCTCGCGATGGTGCTCGCGGTGCCGGTCGCCGTCGGCATCGCCCTGTTCATCTCGCACTACGCGCCGCGCAAGCTGGCCGCACCGCTCGGCTACGTCATCGACCTGCTGGCCGCCGTCCCCTCGATCGTGTACGGCCTGTGGGGTGCGCTCTTCCTCGTCCCGCATCTGACCGGCCTCTACACCTGGCTGGACACCTACCTCGGCTGGACGGGGCTCTTCACCTACCACGGCGGCGCCGCGCGCTCGCTCTTCACGGTCGGCATCCTGCTCGCGATCATGATTCTGCCGATCGTCACCAACGTCTCCCGCGAGGTCTTCCGGCAGTCGCCGAAGATGCAGGAGGAGGCGGCCCTCGCACTGGGTGCCACCCGGTGGGAGGTCATCCGCATGTCGGTGCTGCCCTTCGGCCGCTCCGGCGTCATCAGCGCCTCCATGCTGGGCCTGGGCCGCGCGCTGGGCGAGACGATGGCCGTCGCCACGGTCCTCTCCCCCAGCTTCCTGATCAAGGCCAGCCTGCTGGAGCCCGGCGGCGGCACCTTCGCGCAGAACATCGCCGCCGGCTTCAAGGAGGCCGGTTCCACGGGCCGGGACGCACTGATCGCCTCCGGCCTCGTCCTCTTCGTCATCACCCTGCTGGTCAACGGTGCGGCCCGGCTGATCATCGCGCGCCGCAAGGAGTACTCGGGAGCGAACGCATGAGCCGGACCGCTGTGGCCGACGCCCCCGTCGACAGGGCGGCACCGTCGGTGAGCACCCTGCGGCAGCCGCGGCTGCCGCGCTGGGCCCCGCTCGGCCTGGCCGCCGTCGCCGCCGTACTCGGCATCGGAATCGGACTGGTGGGCGGGCTGGACAGCCGCCTGCAGTGGGGACTGATCGCCGCCGTCCTCTACCTCGGCCTCACCGCGGTGCTCGCGAGCACCGTCGAGGGCACCCGGCAGGCCAAGGACCGGCTGGCGACCAGCATCATCTGGGTCTGCTTCCTGCTGGCCGTCGTCCCGCTGGCCTCCCTGCTGTGGGAGACCCTCGTCCGCGGCGCGAAGGTGCTGGACGGCTACTTCCTGACCCACTCCATGAGCGGAGTGATCACGCTGGAGCCGGGCGGCGGCATCTACCACGCCCTGATCGGCACCCTGGAGCAGGTCGGCCTGGCCACCCTGATCGCGGCGCCCCTCGGGCTGCTGACCGCGGTCTACCTGGTCGAGTACGGCACCGGCCGACTCGCCAAGGCCATCACCTTCTTCGTGGACGTCATGACCGGCATCCCCTCGATCGTCGCCGGTCTGTTCATCCTCTCGTTCTGGATCATCATTCTCGACTTCGGCTACTCCGGCTTCGCGGGCGCCATGGCGCTGGCGATCCTGATGATGCCGATCGTCGTGCGCTCGACGGAGGAGATGCTCAAGCTCGTCCCCAACGAGCTGCGCGAGGCGTCGCTGGCGCTGGGCGTACCGAAGTGGAAGACGATCATCAAGGTCGTGCTGCCGACCGCGATCGGCGGCATCACCACCGGCATCATGCTCGCCGTCGCGCGCATCGCCGGTGAGTCGGCCCCGATCCTGCTGCTGGTCTTCGGCTCCGCCGAGATCAACAACAACCCCTTCGACGGCGCGCAGTCCTCGCTCCCGTACTTCATCTACGAGCAGTGGGCCCTCGGCAACGAGGCGTCCTACGACCGCGCCTGGGCAGCCGCCCTCGTCCTGATCGCCTTCGTGATGATCCTCAACCTGGTCGCCCGCGGCATCGCCCGCTGGAAGGCCCCCAAGCACTAAGAGAGTGATTTCCATGGCCAAGCGCATCGACGTCAGCGGCCTCTCCGCCTACTACGGCAGCTTCCGCGCCATCGACGACATCTCCATGACCGTGGAGCCCCGCTCCGTGACGGCCTTCATCGGCCCCTCCGGCTGCGGCAAGTCCACCTTCCTGCGCACCCTGAACCGCATGCACGAGGTCAACAACGGCGGCCGCGTCGAGGGCAAGGTGATGCTGGACGACGAGGACCTGTACGGGCCGGGTGTCGACCCCGTCTCCGTGCGCCGCACCGTCGGCATGGTCTTCCAGCGGCCCAACCCCTTCCCGACCATGTCGATCTACGAGAACGTCGCGGCGGGCCTGCGGCTCAACGGCGACCACCGGAAGAAGGACCTCGACGAGGTCGTCGAGCGCTCCCTCAAGGGCGCCAATCTGTGGAACGAGGTCAAGGACCGGCTGAACCGGCCCGGTTCGGGCCTCTCCGGCGGGCAGCAGCAGCGGCTGTGCATCGCCCGGGCCATCGCCGTCGAACCGCAGGTGCTGCTGATGGACGAGCCCTGCTCGGCGCTCGACCCGATCTCCACGCTCGCGATCGAGGACCTGATCGGCGAGCTGAAGTCGCGCTTCACCATCGTGATCGTGACGCACAACATGCAGCAGGCGGCGCGCGTTTCCGACCGCACCGCCTTCTTCAACCTCGCCGAGGTGGGCGCCCCCGGGAAGCTCGTCGAGATCGACGACACGGAGCGCATCTTCTCCAACCCGACCGTGCAGGCCACCGAGGACTACATCTCCGGCCGCTTCGGCTGATCCGGCCGACCGGCCGGCTCCGGCGGGTGCCTTCCGGCCGTGTTCGGCCGGTTCCGCCGGTCGCTCCCGGCCGCTGTGGCCGGTCGATCCGGCCGCTGCGGCCGCTGCGGCCGCTGCGGCCGATCCCATCCGGCCCCACCGGGCCCGGATGGGTCACCGACCGCCCGCGGTGCTGCATGGCGGTGCCACCGCGGGCCCCACCGCCCCCGCCCCGTCCCTTCCCGCGCTGCGGGGAGACGCGGGGCGGGGGCGGCGCACTGCTGGAGACCGGTGCCGGGCGGGTACCCGGGGCACGGTGCCGGGCCGGGTGCCCGAGTGCTGGGGTGTCAGCCGGAAACCGGTAGCCGGTAGCCGTCAGCCGTCAGCCGTCAGCCGTCAGCCGTCAGCCGTCAGCCGTCAGCCGAAGACGAGTTTGATCGCCCAGTAGATCACCGCCGCCGAGAAGGCGGCGGCCGGCATGGTGATGAACCAGCCGAGGATGATGTTCTTCGCGACCCCCCAGCGCACCGCGCTGACCCGCTTCGTGGCGCCGACACCCATGATCGCCGAAGTGATCACGTGGGTGGTCGAGATGGGCGCGTGGAACATGAAGGACGCGGAGTACATCACGGAGGCCGCGGTGGTCTCGGCCGCGAAGCCCTGCGGCGGGTCGAGTTCGATGATCCGCCGGCCCAGGGTCCGCATGATGCGCCAGCCGCCCGCGTAGGTGCCCAGCGACAGCATGGCGGCGCTGGCGAACTTGACCCAGATCGGGATCTCGTTGTGCTGCTGCACATCGGCGATGGTGAGCGCCATGACGACCACACCCATGGTCTTCTGCGCGTCCTGGAGGCCGTGTCCGAGCGCCATCCCGGCCGCCGAGACGGTCTGCGCGATACGGAAGCCCCGCTTGGCCCGGTGCGGGTTCGCCCTGCGGAACATCCACATGATGGCGCACATCACCAGATAGCCGACGAGCAGACCGACCAGCGGCGAGAGGAACATCGGGACGACGATCTTCCCGAAGACCCCCCACCAGTGCACCGCGATGCTCCCGGCCAGCGCCGCGCCCACCAGACCGCCGAAGAGGGCGTGGCTGGAGGACGAGGGCAGTCCGTAGTACCAGGTGACGAGGTTCCAGACGATGGCACCGACCAGGCCGGCGAACAGGATGGCCATGCCGCTGTCGCCGTGCGGGGTCTCGATCAGCCCCTCGCTGACGGTCTTGGCGACGCCGCTGCCGAGGAAGGCGCCCGCGAGGTTCATCACCGCAGCCATGGCCAGGGCGGCACGCGGGGTCAGCGCCCGGGTGGAGACCGACGTCGCGATGGCGTTCGCGGAGTCGTGGAAGCCGTTCGTATACGTGAAAAAGAGCGCGACACCGACGGTCACGATCAGCGCGAAGGTGTCCACGGAACGTCAGGACTCCTTGACCGTGATGGTCTCGACGGTGTTGGCCACGTGCTCGAACGCGTCGGCGGCCTCCTCCAGCACGTCCACGACCTGCTTGAGCTTCATGACCTCGATGGCGTCGTACTTGCCGTTGAACAGATGGGCCAGCAGCTTGCGGTGGATCTGGTCGGCCTGGTTCTCCAGCCGGTTGACCTCGATCCAGTACTCGGTGAGGTTGTCCATCGTCCGCAGGTTCGGCATGGCCTCGGCGGTCAGCTCGGCGGCCCGCGACAGCACCTCGATCTGCTGCTCGACCCCCTTGGGGAGCTCTTCGATCTGGTAGAGGACGACGAGGTCGACGGCCTCCTCCATGAAGTCCATGATGTCGTCGAGGGAGGACGCCAGGTTGTAGATGTCCTCGCGGTCGAACGGCGTGATGAACGAGGAGTTGAGCTGGTGGAAGATCGCGTGCGTCGCGTCGTCCCCCGCGTGCTCCGCCGCGCGCATCCGTTCAGCGATCTCGGTACGCGCGGAGGATTCAGCGCCGAGCAGTTCCATGAGGAGCTTGGAGCCGGTCACGATGTTGTCCGCGGAGGCCGCGAACATGTCGTAGAAGCTCGTCTCCCTGGGGGTCAGACGAAAGCGCACTGGGGGTCCTCGGGGTGCATCGATGACGGTCTCGTTGATGCTAGGCGCATCATCCGGCCACGGCGAACCGGCGTCCCCAGTGTCACCCATGGAGACTCGCGCTCCGCACCGGGCTCCGAGAAGTCCGGTATCATATACCCGTCAGGGGTATCAAGGCCCCGGTGTCACGGGCCCGACCGCCCCTCACCACCCACCCGGGAGGACCGCATGACGTCGCCGCAGACCACACCGGACACGCCGGAGACCGTGACGCCGGACACGGACCGCGGCCCGGCGGACCCCGACGCCGCGACGACGGACCCCGGGACCGTGGCCCAGGCCACCTCGCAGTGCTGCTCGGCACACGCGGCCACCGGCGAGCACGGCTACACCAAGCACAAGGAAGCTCACGTCAAGCGACTGCGCCGCATCGAGGGCCAGATCCGCGGCCTCCAACGCATGGTGGACGAGGACGTCTACTGCATCGACATACTCACCCAGGTCTCCGCCTCCACCAAGGCCCTGCAGTCCTTCGCGCTCCAGCTCCTCGAGGAGCACCTGCGGCACTGCGTGGCCCACGCCGCGCTGGACGGCGGCGCCGAGATGGACGCCAAAGTCGAGGAGGCCACCGCCGCCATCGCCCGCCTGCTGCGCACCTGAACAGCCGCCGCCCCCGGCCCCGGCGCACACCCGTGGGGGCCGACAGGAAGCGCACGTCCGCGGGCCGGCCCGGAGAAGCCCGGCCCCCCGCGCTGCGGGTGGGGCGACGCCCGGACGCCTCCGGAGCAGCGGGCGGACGACTCCGTCAGCAGACGAACGCCGGCAGACGAACGCCGGCAGGCAGACCTCGGCTGTCGGCCGTCAGCAGGCCGACGAGCGGGGCAGTTCGTCGAACCCGTCCGCCGCGCGGCGCAGCACCTCGTCGATCCGGGCCGCGCTCAGCGGCCCCTCGGCGGCGGACGCGGCGATCATCAGCTCGCCGCACAGCTCGATCTCGGCGAGAGCGACGTGGTCCTGCATCAGCGAACGCCGTCGGCAGCGGCCCCCACGGCCGTCGCCCCTGCCGTCACGCTTCGGTACGGGCACACGTATCACCTCCCGTGCTGCACGGATCCACCGGGCACAGCGCCGCGGCCGGGCCTCGGCCCAGCCCCCCAGCCTAGGGAGGCGGCAGCTCGGGCGCATGGCACTTCCGAATCATTTACCGGTACGGCGTCGCACGCGCCGCGCCCGCCGGGCGCTACGGTGCCGCGATCCGGCCCGTCCAGATGTCGCCGGGCTCCGGCATCCTGATCCGCACCCGCGTGCCGAAGTCGTGGAGTTCTGTCGTCGAGGTGACCGTGTAGTCCGCGTCCGGAGGACCGTCCGGATCCGCGGCGAAGTCGAAGCGGTGCTGCACCTTCCGCAGTCGCGCCTGCGCGTCCAGATAGGCGTCGAACGGCACCGTATGGCCGGAGAACCCTTTCTCCGCCGCCCGCAACTGGCGCCGCGCACGCGGTGGCGCCCCCGCAGCCGCCCGCTCGATGTCCACCAGGCCGCTGTAGTGCCACACCCGGGTGCCGCCCAGCTCGGCCACCCCCTCGTAGGCCACCCGGCCGGCACCCCGCAGCAGTTGGGCAGCGGTGACCGGATCGGTCGCCCCGCCCGTCACCAGATTCCCGTCCGGCAGCCTGGTGGTGTCCACCCGCACCCACTTGTCGGCCGGCACCCCCGCCCGGTTGCGCATGTAGAGCGCGCCCGGCGCGATCAGCTCGCGCACCCGCCTGCGCTCCCCCGGCAGCGCCCCGTCCGTACCGGGCGGCAGCGTCACCCGGAGCCGCCCGGTACGGGCCGCCAGATCGAACGCGCCGCTGCCCTCGATGGTGACCCGGGTGTGGCCGCTGACCATCTCCATCGCCGTCCGCACCCGTGCCGTCCCGGCGCGGGCCAGCTCGTCGGCCGCCGCCACCACGGCGGCCCGGCCGGGCCGCGCGGGCCCGGCAGCGGGCGGCCCCGCGGTCGCCACCGCGCCCTCGCCCGAGCACCCCGCCGAGGAGAGCAGCACCGCCCCGAGCGCCACCACCGTGCGCGGGGCGCGCATCCTGCCCTCTCGGACGTGCCGACGCACTGCCATCTAGCCGACCCCTCGCTCCCGGTCGCCGCCGTACCGGTTTCCCGGGCCGGTCCGGATCCGACCGTTCAACGAGCCCCCTGGGAAGCCCGTCACGGTCCGCGTACGGTGGTCACGTGCGAGAGCTAGCTCCCGAACACCAGCCGGACCCGGCACCTCCGACGACCGCCGCGGCGCCGCACGGCACCTCGCTGACGGAACGGGGCTCCTTCTGCTCCGCCGCCTGCGCCTGCGGCTGGCGCGGCCCCGCCCGCCGGGCCCGCGACCGCGCCCGGGAGGACAGCCACGCGCATCTGCGGGACCACGGCGCCGGCGACACGGCAGCGCCCCCGCCGGACGGTGCGGCGGGGGCGCTGTAGAAGCTTCGCTTCGAGGCCGGTCCACGGCGGTGCGGGCGACCCGGACGGCGGCAGACCCGCCGCGCTTCAGGCCGCGGGGCCCCTCCGGGCCCGCAGGCCGCAGGGCCGCCGCAGAGCGCCTCAGGCCGCCAGGTCGCGGTCTCCGGGGCGGCGCGGCTCCTCCCGGCTCCGGCGGCCCACCGCCCGGCTGCCCGCGGCGCCGACGGCGGCGGCAGCGGCGCCCGCCCACAGCAGCGTCTCCAGGCGGGAATTCCGGGCCGCGCCCCGCACCACCGGGGTCAGGGCCCACATCGCGACAGGGGCCAGCAGCAGCGCCACGGCGGTGCCCAGGGCGAGTCCGCCGATGACGTCGGTGGGGTAGTGCACTCCCATGTAGACGCGGCAGAAGCCCTCCAGGAGGGCCAGCGCGATCGCGACGAGTCCGGGCTTGCGCTGCACCATGAAGATGCCGACGGCGATGGCCATGGTGAGCGTGGCGTGGTCGCTCACGAAGGAGAAGTCCGTCTTGCCCGCGACGAGGGGCTCCACGCTCTTGTGCTCCAGGAAGGGTCTGGGCCGCTCCACGAGGCCGCGGATGGGGATGTTGACCGCGAGCGCGATCAGCGCCGCCACCGGGGCCCAGATCAGCCCGGCGAAGCCGCCGAGCGCCTCCTCCCGGCTCTCGCGCTTGCGGGTCACGCCCCACCAGGCCCACAGGGCCAGTACGACGAGTCCAGCGGCGATGCCGTACTCCCCGATGTACTCCATGACCCGGTCGGCCCAGGCGGGTGCGTCCTTGGCCAGCCCGTTGATCTCGTAGAGCAGTTCGACATCAGGGTTGTCCCAGAGTGCCATCGTGGTGCGGCCCCTCACTTCGGCTGTGTGCTCGTCGCTGGATCTGCGCTGACGACCCCCCGTGGTCGCGGTGCGGAAGTCCCATTCCGTGGTGAAAAACGCGCTGCGTCAGGTGAACCGTTCCGTTCTTACCGAAAGATCACCAGGACGTTACCCAAGGGTGACCCGTCTACGCAGCTCAGGGCCTGCGCCTCACGGATTGTTGACGTAATCCGTGCACTGCGCACACAAGCGCCCGCCGAGCCGCGCACACGTGCACCGGGACCGCGCCCACCCCGGGTCACCCGGCGCTCGGCCGGGTCGCCCCGAAGTAGTCAGGAGTGTCGATGGGGTCGTAGCGAATCTTGGCCCCCGTGTAGGGAGCGTTGATCATCTTGCCACCCCCGACATAGATGCCCACATGGTGGATGGTGCGGGAGTTGGTCAGATCGGAGGCGAAGAACACCAGGTCCCCGGGAAGGAGTTCACCCCGTTTGGGGTGCGGGCCGGCGTCGTACTGGTCATTGGCCACCCGCGGCAGCTCGACACCCACCTTCGCGTACGCCGCCTTCGTCAGACCGGAGCAGTCGAACCGGCCACCCTGCGCCGCCGTACCGTTGCCGCCCCACAGATACGGGGTGCCCAGCTTGCTCTGCGCGAAGCTGATCGCTCCCGCACCCTGCTTGGTGGGGCTCAGCCGCCCGGTGGGCGCGGCGAAGCTCTGCTCCATCCTGCGGATGGTGGCCACGTAGTTCTTCGTCTCGCTGTAGGGCGGCACCCCGCCGTACTTGATCACCGCGTACGGACCCGCGTTGTAGGCGGCCAGCATGTTGTCCGAGGCGTTGCCCGGCACATGCTCGACGTTCGCGGCCAGCTTGCAGTCGTAGCTCGCCGCCGACGGAATGGCGTCCTCCGGGTCGTGCACGTCCCGCTTGCCGTCCCCGTTGGCGTCCAGCCCGTGCGTCGCCCAGGTGCCCGGGATGAACTGGGCTATGCCCTGCGCCTTCGCCGGGCTCTGGGCATCGGGGTTGAACCCGCTCTCCTGCTTGAGCTGCGCGGCCAGCAGCGCCGGGTTGAGCGCCGGGCACTTGTTGCCCCACTTGTCGATGAGCTGCGCGTAGGCGGCCGGCACAGCCCCCTTGGCGAGGGAGACGGCGCCGCCCCCGGCCAGCAGACTGGCCGAGGCCACGTAGGTACCCACCACCAGCAGCGCGACGAACAGGGACAGCAGGCCCCCTCCGCCACCGACCGCCAGCAGCAGTGCTCTTCTACGGCGCACTCCCCAAACCTCCCCCACAGGAAACCAGTTCGCTTCCGCCGACCATCCGCCACCATCATTCCAGGCCGATCCCCCGAGCGGAACGGCGGACAGCGGGCGCGGAGGTGAACCGCTGCCACCGCCCCACCCCGCCCCCGGCCCACCAGGGGCGCACAGAGGTACACCCGTGCGCCCGCAGTCCACGGAGCGGCACCTCCGCACCCGGAACAGGGCCCCGCCACACCACCGGCCGCGCGGAGCGGTCCCGATCCGGGACCACTTCGGGCAAGCGGGACGCTCCGGCTGTCACCGGGCCGTGGCACAATCCGTCAGAGACAAACCTTGAAACTAGGCGGTGAGTTCACCATGTTCCTGGCGGCCGACAAAGGCGATATCACCACCATCATCGGCGGGATCGCCCCGGACTGGGGCCCGTTCGGCTCGCTGGGCCACGAGGCCAGGGTGATGATCGAGGTCATCATGGCGGTGGCCATCCTGCTCTGCCTCGGCATCGCCATCTGGGGCGCGGCCAAGCAGCGGATCGGCGCCACGGCGCTCCGCGACACCTTCAGCGCCGAACAGGGCAAGGGCCTGATCGTCGCCGGCCTCACCGGCGTCTTCATCATCGGCTCGCTCGGCACCCTGTTCACCATCGTCTACGGCATGGCGGTCTGAAGGCCGACCACCGCGGAGCACTCCGGGAGCCGCTCCGCACCCGACACACCGGCGCCCCCGTGCGCCCGCACACCTGCGCCCGCACACGAGGAGCTCCATGGACATCGTGAACCCCGCCCTCGACGACTATCTGCTGGCCCACTGCACGCCGGCCGACGACATCCTGCGCGACCTCGTCGAGGAGACCCACGCGCGGGTGCCGGACTACCCCACCATGCAGATCACGCACGACGAGGGCGAGTTCCTCACCATGCTCGTGCGGCTCACCGGCGCCAGGACCGCGGTCGAGATCGGCGTGTTCACCGGGTACTCCTCCCTCTGCATCGCCCGCGGTCTGCCCGCCGACGGCCGGCTGATCGCCTGCGACGTCTCCGAGGAGTGGACGTCCATCGCCCGCCGCTACTGGGAGCGCGCCGGCCTCGCCGACCGCATCGAACTGCACCTCGCACCCGCCGTCGACACCCTGGCCGGGCTGTCCCAGGAGCCGTTCGTGGACTTCGCGTTCATCGACGCGGACAAGGTCGGCTACCCGGCGTACTACGAGGCGCTGGTGCCCCTGCTGCGCCCCGGCGGGCTGATCGTGCTGGACAACGTGCTGCGCGGCGGCAGAGTCGTGGACCCCGCCGCCCAGGACGACGCGGACCTGGCCATCCGCCGGATCAACGACACCATCACCGCGGACGCCCGCATGGAGTCCGTCATGCTCCCCCTCCGCGACGGCGTCACCCTCGCCCGCAAACTCGGCTAGCGGCACCAGGACGGCAGCGGCCGTACGGCGTCGCCGAGGTCCGGGTCGGCGCGACGGCCGCCAAGCGGCCTGCGCACCGGGGGCGCACCGACGCGCGGACGTCCCGCACCCCGCGCCCGGAACCGCCCCGTGAGCGGCCCGGACACGGGCGGCGCACCGGCGCGATGTTCGAAATGCTGCCATCCACCTGGCTTGCAGACGGCACATGCGCGGCGCGACCCCGCTACCGTCATCTGAGGAGACAATGCAGTGACGGCAGTTGAGCGACAGAGGTCGAGGGGGCCAGGCCGGCATGAACATCGGCGGCGGCGAGTACGACGCACGTACCCGCACCAGCGAAGGCGTGCCCGGCGCCCGTGAAGGCGCACGGACAACGACTCGAACACGCCTGCCCGGCAGCGACGGCGGCGGCAACCGCCCGTCCAACCGCCCCGGTCGGAGCCTGGTGACGGTCGTCGCCGTGGTCGTCCTGCTCATCGCCGCCATCGCCTTCGCCAACCGCGGTGGCGGCGGCGAGGGCGGCGGAGGCGGAGGCGGTGCCGCCTCCGACAACAAGAACGACGCCGCCGCCGACGCCCGCCCCACGGCCCCCTCAGGTGAAAAACCTGTGAAGAATTCCCCCGGCGCCCTCGCCTCCGGCTTCGCCCACGACGAGCAGGGGGCGCAGAGCGCCGCGGCGAACTACGCGGTGGCGTTGGGCGGGGACGGGATGTACGCCCCTGACCGTCGCCGGGACATCGTGCAAGCCCTCGCCGCACCCTCGGCGAAGGACAAGCTCCAGTCGCGATTCGATTCCTATTTCACCGCCAAGCTGAACAAGAACATCGGTATCTCCGAAGAAGGAAAGGCCCCTTCCAAGGCAACCTTCGTCAGCAGATCCATCCCCGTAGGCACCACGGCTCGGGACTACGAGCCGAGTAAAGCAACGGTGGCCGTCTGGTGCACCAGCCTGTTCGGGTTGGCCTCCGAGGACTCGACGAAGCCGGTCAAGACCACATGGTTCACCATGACGCTCGAGCTGAGCTGGCAGGACGGAGACTGGAAGGTCGTCGAGATGAAACAGAAGGACGGCCCTACGCCCGTCAACGGGGACGACGTCATCTCCGGTGCCGACGAGATCGGTGACGCAGCGGAAAAGTTCGGAGGGTTCACCTATGCGCGCTAGCCGTAAGCGGCACGCCGTCCGGCTCATCTCCCTGCTCTGCGGCTTGCCCACGGCAATGCTGTTCGTCGCCGCACGCGCGGCAGCGGAGCCCAAGGACGACTGTGCTGGTGCCGCGGGCCCCTCCAGGCAATTCTGTGACTCGGACAGCGACACCCCAGGCAACCCCCTGGACGACCCCACAGCCGCCACCGACCCCCTCTCCTCGCTCGCCAAGGGCTGCGCGGAGGCCGCGGCGTGGACGGTCGACAAGCTGGCGAAGCTCGTCGACTCGACGACGAAGGTGGACTTCACGAACACGGAGTTCCTGCGGCAGTACGCCGTGGTGTTCGCCGCGTCCACGATTCTGACGCTGACCCTGTGGCTGCTGGCGGTCGCCAAGCGTGCGGTGCGCGGGGTGCCGTTCACCGAGGCCTTCACCGAGGCGATCGGCTTCCTCTGGCTGACGGTGCTGGCCTCCGCCTTCACCCCGCTGATCCTCTACACGGTGGTCTCGGCGACCGATTCGGTCACGGAGGTCATCGCCTCCGGCACTTCGGACAAGACCGACGCGTTCTTCGGCAGCTTCTCCAAGGCGCTCGAGAAGGGCGACGACATCGGCGGCGGGCCGATCATGCTGATCGTCGTCTCGCTGGTGTCGGTGCTGGCGGCGGGCGTGCTCTATCTGGAGCTGGTGGTGCGCGCCGCGCTGCTGTACGTCGGCGCGCTGCTGGGCACCGCGGTCTACGCGGGACTGGTCGACAAGAACCTGTGGGGCCACGTCCGCCGCTGGGCGGGCATCATGATCGCCGTCATTCTCGTGAAGCCCGTGATCGTGATCGTGCTCGGTCTGGCGGGCGCGCTGGCCGGCGGGGACGGGCCCGACTCGGTCTCGGCGATCGTGTCGGGGCTGGCGATCATCCTGCTGGCCATCTTCGCCAGTGGGATGATCTACCGCTTCGTCCCGGGCTTCGGGGACGACATCGCCGCCCACCGCAATGCCGTGCGCGCCTCCTCGCGGTCTGCGGCCGCCGTGGTGGCCTCGCCCGCCGCGCTCGTCCGGCAGGGCATCAACACCCACGGCGGCCGGGGCGGCGGACAGAGCGCCCCGGCGACCGCCAACGCGTCCTCCGGCGGGGGCGGCGGCGCCTCCGGTTCCAACGTGTCCGGCGGCGTGGCCGCGCACAGTTCCCGCTCGGGCGGCGGCGAGGAGTCGGCGCCGCGGCAGCAGCCGCCCGCACCGGCCGCCACCACTCCGCATTCGGCCCGGCCGCTCCGGCAGGGCTCCTCGGAGGCGGGCCGGTCGCCGTCCGGCCCGCCGCACAGCTCGGGAGGTGACCGCTGATGACGACCCCGTCCCACACAGCAGGCTCCGGCCTGGGCACACCGCGCCGCACCTACATGATCGGCCGCGCCAGGCCGAACGCCATCGTCGGCAAGAACCGCGACACGGGCGAGATCGGTCTGATCGTCGTCGGTGCTTTCCTCGGCATGATGTGCGGCCTGCTCATCCCCGTCCTCTCGTTCCGTATCCCCGCCCTGGTCGGCTTCCCGGCGCTCGCGCTGGCGGCTGTCTACGTGCCGTACAAGGGCCGTACGTTCTACAGGTGGTTCGAGATCAACCGCTCCTACAAGCGGCTGCTGCGCCGCGGTACGACGTTCCGTTCCGACGCCGCCGAGGCGGGCACGACGCTCGACGGCCGTGAGGTGGAGATCGGCTCGCCCCCCGGGGTGGGCCGCATCAACTGGCTGTCGGCGCCCTTCGGTCCGGACGAGATCGCCGTGCTGCTGCACGCCGACCGGCGTACGGTGACCGCGGCCATCGAGATCGAGGGCCCGGGCGTCGGGCTGCGCGACAGCGAGGACCAGGAGGCCCTGGTCGACCGGTTCGGCACCCTGCTGAAGCATGTGGCCAACGGGGACGGCTATGTGACGCGGCTGCAGATGCTGGCCCGGACGCTGCCGGCCGACCCGGACGCGCACGCCAAGGACGTGGCCCAGCGCGGCAACGAGCGGGCCGCCGGATGGCTGCGCACCTCCTACGACCAGCTGCAGTCCATGGTGTCCACCTCCAGCGAGCAGCACCGCGCCTATCTGATCGCGTGCATGCCCTACGGGCGGGAGCTGGCGAACGAGGGCGCCACGATCGCCAAGGCCGCCAGGCGCACCGGGGGCCGCAAGCTGACCAAGGACGAGGGGCTGGCCATCGTGATGGCCCGCGAACTCACCGACATCTGCGCCCGGCTCGCCGAGGCGGACATCCGGGTGCGGCAGCCGCTCGGACAGGCCCGGCTGGCCTCGCTGATCCACTCGATGTACGACCCGGACCACCCCATCGACCACATCCAGGCCATGTCCAGGCGCAACGCCTGGCCGGCCGAGCTGGACGCCGTCGCACCGACGTATCTGCAGGCCAAGACCCGCGAGTCGAGCACCCGCGAGCCCTGGTGCCACGCCACGGCGTGGGTCAAGGAGTGGCCGATGACGCCGGTGGGGGTCAACTTCCTGGCTCCCCTGCTGGTGCACACCCCGGATGTGATCCGCACCGTCGCCGTCGTGATGGATCTGGAGCCGACCGAACTGGCCATCGAGCGGATGCTGACGGAGAAGACGAACGACGACGCGGAGGCCAGCCGCTCGGCGAAGATGAACCGCACGGTCGACCCGCGCGACATCGCCGCGCACGGCCGCGTCGACCAGCGCGGCGAGGACCTGGCCTCGGGTGCGGCGGGGGTCAATCTGGTCGGCTATCTGACCGTCTCCTCCCGTTCGCCGGAGGCGCTGGCGCGGGACAAGCGCACGATTCGCGCCTCAGCGGGCAAGAGCTATCTGAAGCTGGAATGGTGCGACAGGGAACACCACCGCGCCTTCGTCAACACCCTTCCCTTCGCCACCGGCATCCGGCGCTGAGGAGGGACCCGTGCCCACCGTCCGACCCCGCGCCGCCGCCCTGCGGCTCCACCGCTCCCGCACCGCCGTCCGACCGCTCCGCCCCCGCACCGCCGCTCCAGGCCGGAGGTAGCCAGCATGGCCGCGCTCGATCCCCTGTCCGCCCTCACCGAAGCGTTCACCAGCTTCCTGTTCGGCAAGACGGAGACGACCCGCCTGCCCGTCCGCACATCCACGGGCCAGGCGCAGGCCGTCTACCTGCCGACGGCCGCACCGGGGCTGGGCGACTCCGGCGTCATCATCGGCCGCGAGGTCTACAGCGGGAAGGGCTACATCTACGACCCGTTCCAGCTCTACGGGCAGCAGCTGCCCGCACCGCACTGGCTGGTGCTGGGCGAGTCCGGGAACGGCAAGTCGGCGCTGGAGAAGACCTATGTGCTGCGCCAGTTGCGCTTCCGCGACCGCCAGGTGGTCGTCCTGGACGCGCAGGGCGAGGACGGCGTCGGCGAGTGGAACCTGATCGCCGAGGAGATGGGCATAACCCCGATCCGCCTCGACCCCACCGCGGCGCTCGACCAGGGCATCCGGCTCAACCCGCTGGACCCGGCCATCACCACCACCGGCCAGCTGGCGCTGCTGCGCACCATCATCGAGGTCGCGCTGGGGCACGGTCTCGACGAGCGTTCCGGGTTCGCGCTGAAGGTCGCGCACTCCTACGTCAACACCACCATCACCGACCGGCAGCCGCAGCTGACCGACATCGTCGAGCAGTTGCGCCACCCCAAGCCGGAGTCGGCGGAGGCGATGAACGTCGCCCTGGACGACGTCCGCGACTGGGGTCTGGACGTGGCGCTCGTCCTGGACCGGCTGGTCGACGGCGACCTGCGCGGAATGTTCGACGGTCCCACGACGGTCGGTATCGACCTGGACGCGCCGCTGATCGTCTTCGACCTCTCGCACATCGACCGCAACTCCATCGCCATGCCCATCCTGATGGCCATCGTCGGAGTCTGGCTCGAACACACCTGGATCCGCCCCGACCGGCGCAAGCGGATCTTCCTGGTGGAAGAGGCCTGGCACATCATCAACAGCCCGTTCGTCGCCCAGCTCTTCCAGCGCCTGCTGAAGTTCGGCCGCCGGCTGGGCCTCTCCTTCGTCGCCGTCGTCCACCACCTGTCGGACGTGGTCGACGGCGCCGCCGCCCGGGAGGCGGCCGCCATCCTCAAGATGGCCTCCACCAGGACGATCTACGCCCAGAAGGCCGACGAAGCACGGGCGACCGGCAAGGTCCTGGGGCTCCCCCGCTGGGCGGTGGAGATCATCCCCACCCTGTCGCCCGGCATCGCCGTCTGGGACGTCAACGGCAACGTCCAGGTCGTCAAGCATCTGGTGACCGAGGCGGAGCGTCCACTCGTCTTCACCGACCGCGCCATGACGGAGAGCGCCGTGGAGGCCGAGCTGGTGGAGGGGCCCTCTTTCGAGACGGCGCTGGACGCCGATCTGGAGGCGGAGACCGAGGCCCGGGCCCTGGCCATGGAACGCGCCCCCTCCGGACGGGCGGCACCCGGCTCGGGAGTCGCCTGACCGGTGCCGCCGGGTGCCGCGCGCACCCGACCGGAGGACACCGCCCGGCGGATCCCCCGCACGGTGCCGACGCGCAGGGGATCTTGCCGCAACCGACCGGCCCCGCTTGAATACCGGTACCGATGCCATACGACGACTCTCATGAACGTCACCGCCGCCTCCCGGACGGCCGACCGGACCCGGACCCGGACCACCCACCCCATCGCCCGCGCAGCGCGCCCGGTGGGGGCGGCGGCATCCCCGACGGCCTTCTGGTGGGCGTCCTCGCCTTCCTGCTGGGTCTCACCGTGTTCGTGTGGACGGCGACGGGACTCGCCGGGCTGCTCGCCCACGGCGCCTGGCC
This sequence comes from Streptomyces sp. AA1529, assembly GCF_000280905.1. Taxonomy (GTDB): domain Bacteria; phylum Actinomycetota; class Actinomycetes; order Streptomycetales; family Streptomycetaceae; genus Streptomyces. Next base: position 43,767 of record NZ_ALAP01000010.1, read on the forward strand.
GGACGGTGTCACCTTCGCCAGGACGCCGCTGGCCGTACGGCAGCTGGTCACCGAACCGCACGACATCGAGGGCGCCTGGCCCGCGACCCCGGGCGGCCAACTCTCCGGCTACGGCTTGTTCTGGGGCCTCTTCGTCAGCCAGATCCTGGTGCTGATGGTGCTCACCGTCTTCGTCATGGGGACCGTCGCCCGGGCTCGCGCGGTGCGACGGGCCCGGCGCCTCCGGGACGACCGCCGCCGCGCCGCCGAGGCAGCCGCGCCGCCCGGTGCCCCGGCGGCGACGTCCGAGGTCCCGACGCCGCCCGGAACACCTGAGCGAAGGCCTCCGGACGCGGCCGCGGGGCATCATGGCGCCGCGGTGCCCGCACCGGAGCATCCGGGGCCCCTGGAGGAGCCGGACCCGGCCCACCGGCCACCGCATTCCGCCGCCGGGGTGGAGGCCGGTCCCGCGCCGGGTGCGGCCTCCTGGCCGCAGGAGCAGTCCCGTTCGCCCGGAGAACCCTCCACACCGGCCCCCGACCGCACGCCGCCCTCCGCAGAGCCGGGCGCCCCCGCGGTGCTCTCCGCCACGACGGGGCCCGGGATCCCCGCTCCAGGGGCCCGCCAGGGCCCGGAAAACCCCGGCAGCGCGCTCCCGGCCCCCGGTGACACGCCGGCGGACGGCGATCCGGTGACGCGGATCCTGGACGCCCCCGGTGCCGTACTCGTCAGCGCGGGTACGCCCGAGCTGTGGAACGCCACCAGGACGGCACGCGCCAAACTCGGCCCCGTCCATGTCTTCGACCCGACGCACGCGTGCGACACACCCGACCGCCTGCGCTGGTCCCCGCACCACGGCTGCGCCGACCGCGCCACGGCCGCGTCCCGCGCCGCCGCGCTGCTGGCCCCGCTGCGGTCCCCGCGTCCGATCGACGCCACGATCCACACGACCGCGGAGACCCTGCTGCGCTGCTGGCTGCACGCCGCTGCCCTGGAGAAGCGCTCCTTCCGCGAAGTGCACCGCTGGGCGCTGGCGACCGGTCAGACCGCGGACGCCATACGCGTGCTGCGCTCCCATCCCCGCGCTGCCCCGGGCACCGCGGGTGAGCTGGAGTCCGCACTCGCCGGCCATCCGCAACTGCGCGCGGACGCGCTCGCCCTGATCCGCCGTGCGCTGTCGCCGCTCGGCCAGTTGCATGTCCGCAACGCGTGCTCGGCCGAACGAGCCGATCGGCTCGCGTTGGAATCCTTCGTCGCCGAAGCGGGCACGCTGTATGTAGTGGGCGAGGATCCGGACGTCCTTCCGATCCTCAACGCGCTCACCCAGAGCGTGGTCGAGCACGGCCGCCGCATGGCCGCACGGTCATCTGACGGTCGGCTCGACCCACCACTGACGTCGGTCCTGGAACTGCCGGCGACGCTCACCTGAACGGCGAGACGGCCTGCGAGGAGCCGGACGGGACCGCGTTCTCCGGTCGCGGCCCGGGCCCGGTCGGCCCAGGGGCCGGTGCCGCCACTGAACGGCGGCCCTGGCGAAGAGTTCCGAAGAAGGGTTC
>NZ_ALAP01000011.1 GCF_000280905.1 Streptomyces sp. AA1529
CCGCCACGTCCTGCCTGGCGACGGACCAGTGGACCACCGCGCTCTCCCAGCCGTCGATGTCCGGGTGCCACTGGGCCAGGAGCACCCAGTCCTCCGGCCGCGCGACGTCGACGTGCGCTGGGTGGTCCGCTGCCGCGGCACGGGCTGCGGCCTGGACGGGGTCCAGTTCGCCGTACTCGTCCGTGGCGTACCCGTCGAGCTGTATCTGCGACCACTTGGTGAGGTGCAGATCCGCGCCCCGCACCTGACGCCATGCCTCGCGAAGGGCCCCGGCGTGTGGATGTTCGGCGGGATCGACGAGCGAGTCGTGGTCCGGCAGGGAGATGTCGTGACGCAGCCGCAGCTCTCCCGTGCGGAGCAACTGCGCGTCCAGTTCGGCGAACACGTCGCTCGCGCTGTGGTCGCGTTCCACGTGACGTTCCTCCACGGGTGTGTCGGCGGGGAGGTGTATCGCCGTGCCGTGTGTGTCCAGCGCATCGGGATGGGCGCACAGCAGGAGCCGGCCCTCGTGCGGCAGCGGGAGGCGCGTCGCGTCCGTGGGGAGCGCGGCGAGATCCAGGGACGCGATGAGGTGCAACTCGTCCAGGTGCTCCGGACCGGGGGCGCCGACGGGAAGCGTCAGCGGACCGCCGAAGCGGCCCACGACCGGGCCGTCCACGTGCGGTGACAGCGTCGCGCACGGACGCGCGGTCGCAAGCCACCGCTCCACGTCGGCGGGTGGCACATCGCGCGCGAACGCCTCCTGCCGGAACCGGTCCAGTTTCTCCAGGATCTCGGGCTTCATAGGAGGAATGTAGGGCCGTGGTACGACACTCACTTCTGCCCTCCCCGGCCGGCCGGCTGAGGGGCCGGGCCCGAGTGTTTCTCAGGCAATTCACATGCGGCGGCAAGCTCCCTCTCACTCCCGCGCCCGAAGGTGAACCCATGATGCGGAGTGGAGCGAGTGCGGTGCCGGTGCCGGTGCAGCCACCGGCACCGCAGCGGGCCGGGACGAGGAAGCAGGCGCGGGCGGAGGGAGCCGGGTGCTCCGAGGGGGCGCCACCGGAGGCCGGGCGTGCCCCGCGGGAGCGACGTGTCCTGCGGGAGCCCGGCATCCCGCGGCAGCGAACCGCCCCGCGTACGCACGCACCCCTGCGGGACCAAGCACCCCTGCGGGACCAAGCACCCCCGCGGGAGCCCGGCACCCCGCGGATGCTCGTCGTCGGGGATCTGGCGCTGGACGAGGAGAACCGCAGGGCGCGGCGTGGTGGGGCGTGGATCCGGCTGACCGCGACGGAGTTCGAGTTGCTGCGCTTCTTGATGCGCAACCCGGGCAGAGTGCTCAGCAAGGCGCAGATCCTCGACCGGGTGTGGAACTACGACGTGAGCCGCCGGGTCAACCTGGTCGAGATCTACATCTCGTACGTGCGACGGAAGATCGACACGGGCGGGGAGCCGCTGATCCACACGCGGCGCGGGGCGGGCTATGTCTTCAAACCCGGCGAGTCCGTCATACCGGTGTACCGGTCGCCGAAGACGGATGAAGGGTCGGATACGGATTAACATCGAGGGGTGACGGTCCGTGCTGTTCTCGGCCGTTGCCGCCCCGTTCCGTCTTCCGACCGGCCCTTGGGGCCGGCCCCAAGGAGCGCGTCCCATGAGCGACGGCAGCCGCACGAGCCGGATGCGCAGGACCAGCGTGTGGCTGGAGGAGCGGACGGAGAGCCGCCGCAGAGCCACCGGGAGCGGCCAGACCGAGGGGCTGGACCGGGAGAAGATCACGGCCGCTGCCGTACGGCTGCTGGACACCGAGGGGCTCGCGAAGTTCTCCATGCGCCGCCTGGCGGCCCGTCTGGGTGTGACCGCGATGTCCGTGTACTGGTACGTGGACCGCAAGGACGACCTGCTCGAACTGGCGCTGGACGCCGTGGAGGGGGAGCTGGAGGTGCCGGACGCGGACGCTGCGGGGGCGGACTGGCGGGAGCAGTTGCGGCAGTCGGCCTACGCGCTGCGCGGGCTGCTGCACCGTCATCCGTGGGCGTCGGGGACGCTGGGCAGCTTCCTGAACGTCGGGCCGAGCGCGATGTCCTTCCAACTGGGGGTGCGTCGCGTGCTGCTGCGCTCCGGGCTGTCCGAGCAGCAGGCCGACGGGGCGCTGGCGGCGCTGTTCTCGTTCGTCTACGGGCACGCCGCGGTGGATGCCAGTTGGCAGCGCCGGTGCAGCGAGGCGGGCGTCAGCTCGCAGGACTGCGTCGACGCGCTGCGCTCGACGGTCGGTGCGCGCCCCGAGTACGCGGAGTGCGGCGCCGGCGTACGCGGAGAGGCTGTACGCCCGGTGGAGCAGCGGGATTTCGGCGTCGCGCTGGACTGCGTGATCGCGGGTATCGAGGCCATGGCGCGGCACGGGCGCGGCCCGGCCCCGCAGGACCGGGCCACACCCGTGATTCCGCCCCAGCCTCCGGCTCCCGAGGACCGCTGAACCGGAGAGCGGGCGCCGAGAGCCGGGGGACCGCCCTCGGCGCCTCCCGCGACCGGGCAACCGGCCTCAGAACGGCAGCGTTTCCCCCTGTACCGCCTGGATGTCCAGGTCCACCTTCAGGGTGGTTCCGACAGCGGCGATCCCGGCGGCGACGACCTGGTTGTAGTTCATCGCGAAGTCCGAGCGCCGCAGTTCGGCCGTGGCGCGGAAGGCGGCGCGCAGGCCGCCCCAGGGGTCGGGGCCGCTGCCCAGGTAGCTGAGGTCCAGGTCCACCTCGCGCACGACGCCGTGCATCTCGAGACGGCCGTGCACCGTCCACCGGTCCGGTCCGGCCGTGTCGATGCTGGTGCTCCGGTAGGTGATGTCCGGGTGGTTCTCGACGTCGAGGAAGTCGCCCGAGCGCAGGTGCTGGTCGCGCATGGCGTTGCCGGTGTTGATGGACTCCGCCTTGATGACGGCTTCCACGGACGACTTCTCCGTGTCCTGGGCGATCTCGATGCGGCCGCCGAACTCGGTGAAGCGGCCGTGCACGCTGGTCATCCCCAGGTGTTGGGCGCTCGCGGCCACGGTGGAGTGCATCGGGTCGATGGTCCACGGCCCCGGTGGCGGCAGCTCGACGCCGCCCTGCCTGGCCAGTACCAGTGCCCCCAGGTCCGCGCGCCCGGAGGCGGTGACCATCGCCGTGGAGGCGGCGGGCGCGTAGCCCACGGCTGTGGCGATGACCGTGTAGGCGCCCTGCGGCAGCGGCTGCCCGCTGCGTACGACGCCGTGTTCGTCGGCCTCGACGCGCAGCACCTGGGCCCCCGTCATGTCGGTGACGGTGAGCACCGCGTGCTGCACCGCCCATCCGTCCCGGGTGCGCACCCGGGCCCGTACCCCGCCACTCGCGGCCCCGGTCCCGGCCACCGCTGCGGAATCGGTCCCGGCCCGGGCTCCGGTTCCGCCGTCGGCCCCGTTGCCGGTGACGCCGTCGGCCGCACCCGGGTCCGCTCCGTCTGCCCCGCCTGTCATCTTTCTCCCAGCTCTCTCTCACCTGCGACGGCGGGCCCCGGCGACGTACACGCCGGTTCCCCGGTGTCGTTCACCACGGCCCCTCGGGCGACGACGGACCGTGGTCTGATGGCCTCATGGCCTCATGGCCTCATGGCCTCATGGCCTGTGGCCGCGCAGTCGCGCAGCCGCAACAGCTTCGTGGATGACGGGCCCCGGCGTCCCGGCGGCGGGCCGTCCCTTGCCCGCGCTCGCGCAGTGCGCTGATCCGGGCCGCCGGGGCCCTTCCCCGAACCGGACCCGGCGGCGCGTGCTCCGCTCGTCCCACGCGCCGCCAGGACCGGGGGGTCATTCGTCCGGGTGGTGCAACTCGATGTCGTATGCGTCCACTCCGGGCCCGGTCAGATGCAGGGCGTTCGCCTGGGGCGGGTAGCCGCCGGCAATGACCGAGTAGTCGCCCGCGTCCAGGTCGGAGAAGGCGTAGGCGCCGTCCTCACCGGTGGTGGACGTGGCGATGACGTTGCCGGCCGCGTCGACGAGCGTGACCCGCGCGTCGGCCAGCGGCCTGCGCGTGCTCCCGGCGCGGACGGTGCCGGTCACCCGGGCGCCCGCGGCCAGGTCGACGTCCAGCCGGGTGGTGCCCTGGCCCTGCACCTCGACCGGGAGCGCGGTGGGCCGGTGGCCGGGTGCGTTCACGGCGACCGTGAAGCTGCCGGTGACCAGTTCGTCGAACCGGTACTCGCCCGTCTCGCCGGTGACGCCCGTGGCGAGCACCTCGCCGCGGACATCCGTGACGACGACCATCGCGCCCTGCACGGGGGCGCCGTCGGCCCGGCCGCGGACCTGGCCCGAGAGGCCGCTGGTGCCCGAGAGCAGCAGGTCGTGGCTGAGGGGTTCCTCGCCGACCACGACCGTGGAGGCCTGCGGCTGGTGGCCGTCGGCGGCCGCGATCAGCACGTAGGAGCCGGCTCCGGGCGCGTCCAGCCCGTAGGAGCCGTCCGCGTGGGCGACGGAGCGGCCGAGCTGCCGCCCGCTGAGCGAGATCAGGGTGACGGCCGCACGGGCGACGCCGATGCCCTCCGCGTTGCGGACGGTGCCGTAGACGCCGTAGCCGCTGGTCGGCATCGGTGCCGGGGGTTGTGCTGTGGCCATGGCCGCGTACTCCCTGAGCTGCTGGGTGTCGCCCCCCGATGCGGTGCCCGCGGGTGCCCAGGTGGGGGCGGTCGCCGCTGAGTCCTGCGGCACGGCGGAGTCGGACGGTGCGTCTCCGCGGGCCGTCCCGGCCACCGCCGCGGCCGGAACGGGGGCCTCGACCGCCCGGGTGGGGTCCGCGACCGCGTCGGCGGGGTGTTCCGCCGCCGCGGCGGCGTCCTCGTCGGCGCTCGCCTGGTTCGCGGACGTGGTCCGCAGCGGGACCTCCCGGATGAACAGCACGCACACCAGCGCCAGCAGTGCGACCGGCGCGGCGTACAGGTAGATGTCACCGATGCCGTGCCCGTAGGCGCTCTCGACGACGGTACGGACCGGCGGGGGCAGTTCGTCCAGGTCCGGCAGGGCGCTGCCGCCACCGCCGGTGGCGCCGCCCGGGTTGATGCCGAGCTTGGCGAAGCCGTCCTCGATGTAGTGGGTGATCCGGTTGGAGAGCACGGCGCCGAGCGCCGAGACGCCGACCGCGCCGCCCAGGGAACGGAAGAAGTTGACCGTGGAGCTGGCGGCCCCGAGGTCGTTCGCCGCCACCTGGTTCTGGGTGGCGAGCACCAGGTTCTGCATCATCATGCCGACGCCGAGGCCGAGCAGCGCCATGAAGATCGCCATGTGCCAGTACTCGGTGTCGTACCGCAGCGTGCCCAGCAGGCCCATGCCCGCCGCCATCAGCACGCCGCCGGAGACCAGGAACTTCTTCCACTTGCCCGTCCGGGTGATGATCTGCCCGGAGATGGTGGTGGAGACGAACAGTCCGCCGATCATCGGGATGGTCATGACGCCGGCCATCGTGGGGGACTTGCCCCGGGCGAGCTGGAAGTACTGGCTGAGGAAGACGGTCGCGCCGAACATCGCGATGCCGACGAAGAGCGAGGCGACCGCGGCCAGCGTGATGGTGCTGTTGCGGAACAGCCGCAGCGGGATGATGGGCTCCTTGGCCTTCGACTCGACGAGTACGAAGATCAGGCCCAGCACGATCGATCCGCCGACCATCGCGTAGGTCTGCCAGGACAGCCAGTCGTACTTGTCCCCGGCGAAGGTGACCCACAGCAGCAGGGTGCAGGCGGCGGCGGCGATGAAGAACGCGCCCGCCCAGTCCACCTTGACGCCCGGCCGCTTGACGACGGGCAGGTGCAGGGTCTTCTGGAGGACGATCAGCGCGATGACGGCGAACGGGACGCCGACGTAGAAGCACCAGCGCCAGCCGAGCCAGCTCGTGTCGGTGATCACGCCGCCGAGCAGCGGGCCGCCGACGGTGGCGATCGCGAAGGTGGCGCCGAGGTAGCCGCTGTAGCGGCCGCGCTCCCGGGGGGAGATCATCGCGGCCATGATGATCTGGGCGAGAGCCGAGAGCCCGCCCATGCCGATGCCCTGGGCGACCCGGAAGGAGATCAGCGTCCCCGGGTTCTGCGACAGGCCGGCTCCGGCCGAGGCCAGTACGAAGACGATCAGGGCTATCTGCACCAGCAGCTTCTTGCTGGTGAGGTCGGCGAGCTTGCCCCAGAGCGGGGTCGAGGCGGTCATCGCCAGCAGCGACGCGGTCACGACCCAGGTGTAGGAGCTCTGGCTGCCGTTCAGATCAGAGATGATCCTGGGCAGTGCCGTGGAGACGATCGTCGACGACAGGATGGCGACGAACATGCCGAGCAGCAGCCCGGAGAGCGCCTCCATGATCTGCCGGTGCGTCATCGGTGCCGTGCGCTCGGCTGCCGTCGCGGTGGTGCCCGCCGCCGTGAGCGACTCGGCTCCGGCGGTCTGGATGCGGCCGGACGACGCGGCGTGCGCCGCGTGCCGGGCCCCACCGCCGGCTCCCGGCGCGGCATCGCGGGACCCCCCAGCCGGCGGCTGGGATCGGGTTGTTGCCATTCGGCGTCCTTCTAACTCAGTGGTGCGGTCGGTGTTGTCTCATGGGGCGTCCCGCCGCGGGCGCGGCAGTCCCCGAAGCTGGTACGGAGCCGGCTGAGCAGGGTGTTGAGCCGGGCGACGTCCTCGTCGCTCCAGTCCTGCAGGTGGGAGGCGAACGTCTCGACGAGATGCGCGGTGAGGTCCGCGAGGAACCGCTCACCGCTCTCGCTGATCCGCAGCAGTCGGGACCTGCCGTCCTGCGGATCGGGGCGGCGCTCGATCCAGCCGCGGTCGGCGACGTGGGTGACGTGTCTGCTGGTGACCGACATGTCGATCGCCATCAGCTCGGCCAGTCCGCTGGTGCGCATCTCCCCGTGCTTGTCCAGGAGTGCCAGGACGGCCGCCGAGGCGGGTGGGCACTCCGGGGGGAGGCTGCGCGCCATCTCTCGTTTGACGGCGCCGATGGCGCTGATCTGCCGGGCCAGCTCCTCGTACTGACTGCGTTCGGCCATCTGCACCCCAGATACTTGTTGCTTAAGGCAACCATAAGGATGGTTGGTTGCTGTAGGCAAATTGATTTCGGACAACCCAGGCAAACGCTTGGCAAAGAGTGTGTGTGCTCCCGGTGTGCATCCGCGGGGCACCGGCCGAGCTGCTGTAGGCGGCGACCCTCCGGTACGGAGCGCGGTCGACCCCGCACAGGAAGTATGGGAGGGGGCGGAGGGAGGGGCGGGGCCGCCACCGACGGGTCGGGTGTGAGCGAGTGCACAGTGTCCGCCCCGGTGCGACTGTGCCATCCGGGGGAGGGTTCGCTAGGGTCCTGGGGCATGGCTCACAACCCGCAGGCGCCGCAGGGTCCCGATGGACAGGGACACGACCCGGCCGGCAGCACACAGATGTTCCGCGCCTTCGTCGACGAGGGCAGCCCCCGGCCCGGCAACAGGCAGGCGGCCGCACCGGCCCCCGCGGGTCCCCGGACCGGCCTGATCGTCGGCGTCGTCGTCGCGCTCGTCGTACTCGCCGGTGTCGCCTGGCTTGCCTTCTCCTGACGGACCGACCTCGCCTGTCCCTGGCGGACTGGCGGACTGGCGGACTGGCGGACTGACGGACTGACGGACTGACAGCGCAGCGCCCGCACGGCGAAGACGCCCTGCCGGCGAAGAGGCCCTGACGGGGGCGAACGCCCCGACGGCGTGACGGCGACTGACGCCCTGTGAGGTGCCGACGGTGTGACGCCTGACGCCTCGGCACCTTCCGGCGCGCTCTGCGAAGTACTGGTGCTGTGCGGCCTTCTGACGGCCTGACGCCTTCGCCGGGGGGCCGGAGGGGTCTCCGACGGTCCGGACCTGATGCCCCGACGGTACCGGCGGTCCCGGCGGGCTCCGGTCCCGGCAGGCTCGGTTTGCCGGGTCCGAGCCCGGATCCCGCTACTGCCGGCCGGCGAGCCGGACCTCGCGGGTCTCGAAGTGCATGCCCAGCGGCACGCGCCCGAGGCAGACGAGAGCCGCCGAGGCGGCTATCCGGCTGCCTCGACGGCTTCGTGTCGTGCTCCCCTGGGTCCGCAGGGCGCCGATGGTACTGACGCCGCGTCAGAAGTGCGGCCTCTGGCTGCGGTTCCAGGTGTCCCTTCCGCGGTGCTCCTCGTCGTCCCGGTCCCTCTTGGCGCCCCTCTCCTCGTCCCGGCGACTCGCCTCCCCGGCATCCCCGCAGGTGTGCCGCGAGAAGTGCGTCGCGGTCCTGCTGCCGGGGTCACGGTCGAGGTGTCCGTCGATGTGTTCGTCGGTGTCTTCGCAGGTGTCCCGGTCGATGTCCCTGCCGGTGTCCCCCGTGCCACTCCGCCCCCGTTCCGGTCAGTCCTCCGCGATCAGCCCTTCGCGCAACTGTGCGAGCGTGCGCGTCAGCAGCCGGGAGACATGCATCTGGGAGATGCCGACCTCCTCGCCGATCTGCGACTGCGTCATGTTCGCGAAGAAGCGCAGCATGATGATCTGGCGTTCCCGCGGCGGGAGCTTGGCCAGCAGCGGCTTGAGGGACTCCCGGTACTCGACGCCCTCCAGCGCGCTGTCCTCGTAGCCCAGCCGGTCCGCGAGCGAGCCCTCGCCGCCGTCCTCCTCCAGCGCCGGGGAGTCCAGCGAGGAGGCGGTGTAGGCGTTGCCGACAGCCAGCCCGTCGACCACGTCCTCCTCGGAGACGCCGAGGCAGCTCGCGAGTTCGGTCACGGTCGGGGAGCGGTCCAGGGTCTGGGACAGCTCGTCGCTCGCCTTCGTCAGCGCCAGCCGCAGCTCCTGGAGGCGCCTGGGCACCCGCACGGACCACGAGGTGTCGCGGAAGAAGCGCTTGATCTCCCCGACGACCGTCGGCATCGCGAACGTGGGGAACTCCACGCCGCGTTCGCAGTCGAAGCGGTCGATCGCCTTGATCAGGCCGATGGTGCCGACCTGGACGATGTCCTCCATCGGCTCGTTCCTGCTGCGGAAGCGGGCCGCGGCGTAGCGGACGAGCGGCAGGTTCAGCTCGATGAGGGTGTCACGTACATACATCCGCTCCGCGGTGTTGGCCGTGCCCGGGGAGTCGGCCGCCGCCTTGTCCAGCGTGGCGAGGCGCAGGAAGAGGGAGCGGGACAGAGTGCGGGTGTCGAGCGTGTCGCTGCCCGGCAACGCCGTGGCGGCTCCGGCGAGCTCCGCCGGCGCCTCCGCCGCGAGGTCGTCCGGCGCCACTTCGTCGAGCATCGGTGGCACACTGCCGGGCTCGGCGGGCCCGGGAGGTGCCCCCGGGGTCGGGGACGTGTTCTCGGCGAGCACCTTGGAGCTGCCCAGTTCTACGGACATGCCACCCCCTTGAGGTCGCGGACGGTCGCTGCGGCGCCCTCGGCTCGGAGAGAAGCACCTCCCCCTCCATACCGGGCACGCCACTGCGGCAAACGCAGCTCTTGCAGAATGTCACAAGTAGGCAACGCGACGTAGCCTCATGTCGATAAAACTGCACAGTTGAGAGCGATGGGACAGAAGTTGACGTCGCTCGATCCGGTTACGCGTCGATCCGGTTCGCGGCGCGCAGCCGCGCGAAGCTGCGCGAGAGCAGCCGCGACACGTGCATCTGGGAGACCCCGAGCTCGGCGCTGATCTGGGACTGCGTCAGATTCCGGTAGTACCGCAGCAGCAGGATCCGCTGCTCCCGCTCGGGCAGTTGTACGAGCAGATGGCGTACGAGGTCCCGGTGTTCGACCCCGTCCAGCTCGGGGTCCTCGTAGCCGAGCCGGTCCAGCAGTCCCGGCATCCCGTCCTCGCGCTCCTGTGCGGCCTCCAGCGAGGTGGCCCGGTAGGCCCGTCCGGCCTCGATGCAGGCCAGCACCTCCTCCTCGCTGATCTTCAGCCGCTCGGCGATCTCGGCCGTGGTCGGAGACCGGCCGTGCAGCGTCGTCAGATCCTCGGTGGCGCCGCTGACCTGGACCCACATCTCGTGCAGCCGGCGCGGCACGTGCACCGTGCGCACGTTGTCCCGGAAGTAGCGCCGGATCTCCCCGACGATCGTCGGCATCGCGAAGGTCGGAAACTGCACCCCGCGGCCCGCGTCGAACCGGTCGATGGCGTTGATCAGGCCGATGGTGCCGACCTGGACCACGTCCTCCATCGGCTCGTTCCTGCTGCGGAACCGCGCTGCGACATACCGCACCAGCGGCAGATTGGCCTCGATGAGGGCGGCGCGGATCCGCTCGCGCTCCGCCGTGCCGTGCTCGTGCCGGCCGAGCTGCTCGAAGAGGGACTGCGTCAGTGCCCGGGTCCGCGCGGCTCTTTCCCGCTGCGCCTCGGCGGGGGTGGGGGGCGCTTCGGCGTCGCCGGAGGGAGTCTGGGTGGGGGTACGGGTCCCGTCCACTCAGCCACCACCCCTAACGGTGCAGATCTGTCCTGGTCGATCACGTGGACCGCGTCGCATGCTGCCCTCGCTCGGCGTGCCCCTGCCGTGTCACCCGCGGTGTCGGTGCGGGCGCGATTCATCAGCCAAAAAGCGGTCATAGCATCACAAGACATGTGCACCGTGTGCAAGCACCAAATGACTCCGTGTTGCCTACCAGTTGCGCCGGGGCGCACGCCGGTCGCATCGCCGAGGAGTACGCAGGCCGCGGTGGCGGTCCATGCGCGGCGGCGGGAATCGGCAGGGCGCGCGGGACATGACGGGGCGGGACGGGGCCCCGGAGGCGTTCGCGAGCCGCGGAGGGCGACGGACGGAGCGTGGGCTCAGTTGACCAGAGAGGTCATGAACCGGCCGACGCCCTGCGCGGCACTGGAGATGCCTTCGAAACCTATCTGGACCAAGTCGGCCGAGCGTTCGGGGGACGTGATGATCGTGTACAGCACGAAGACGACAAGCACATAGCCCGCGATCTTCTTCGTCTGCGCCATCGCGCTGTCCCTCCCCCGGGCGTTCCGACCCCCGGGTGTTCGATCATCGACACCCTGTCCACCGATGTGGCGGTGCGAGTGTAGCGGGAACAGTGAGCCGCCAGCAGGCGCAGGAGCTTTCGGGCTCTCCCGCCCCCCTGCTCCCGGTCCGGCTCCCTCCCGCCTTCCCCCCCCGCCGCCTCTCGTGTCTCCTCGTGGCCTCTCGGGGCTTCTGTTCGCTCCTCGCCGCTCTGCTGCTCCGTCGCTGGCCTCGCGGGGCTGTGCGAGGGCGTGCGGGGCCGCGGGAGGGCGTCGGAGGCCGTGCGGGAGGTGCGGGGCCCGCAGCAGACGCAGGGGAGGGCAGCGGCGGGCTTCCGTCGGCTCACAGCTGGCCGGGTGCATCAGGGGCCTCAAGGGTCTAAGGGCCCCTGGGGAGCAGATCAGGGCAGGCAGGCGTTCTCCGCCGGCTCCTCCTCCCTCCGGCCCTCCGGCTCCTTCCGGTCTCGGGAACGGGCAGGGGAAGGGGGAGCCGGCGGACCCCGGACGCGAGCCGGACGACCACAGGCGGCGCGGGTGGACGGCCGTGCGGGTGGGTGGACGGCGGCGCGGGCCGGGGAGTGGCGCAGGCGGGCTCAGGTGAGGAGGACGGTCTTTCCCCGCGCGCCTCCCGCGCGGTTGCGTGCCACGGCCCCCGGCGCCTCGTCGAGCGGTACCTCGACCTCGATCGGCACGGTCAGCGGCCCGCTGTCGATCTCCTCGCCGAGCCGTTCCAGCAGCTCGGCGGAGGCCGCGAGGTGGTAGTTGATGCCTTCGATGCGGCGCCCGTGGAGGGCGTCCAGCGATGCCGCGTCCAGGGTGGAGACGGCCACGCCGCCGTCCCGGACCAGCGCCGTGTTCCGGGCGAACTCCGCGGCAGCCGTCGACCCCAGGTCGACCAGCGCGTCCACGCCGCCGGGGTACTCCTCCCGGACGGCCGCGGCCAGGTCCGTCGTACGGACGTCGATGGCCGACGCCGCGCCGAAGGCGCCCATCCGGGCCTGGTCGTGGCCGTGGGTCGCGGCCACCACGCGCAGTCCGCGAGCCGACGCGAGCTGGGTGAGGAAGGTGCCGACGCCGCCCGCGGCTCCGATGATCAGCACGCTCGCGTACGAGTGCAGCGCCGCGGAATCCATGATGCCGAGTGCCGTCATCCCCGCGGTGGGGGCGCCCGCCGCGGTGGTCAGCGGGATGCTGGTGGGGGCGCGCGCGATGCTGCCCGCTTCGTTGACGACCACGTACTCCGCGTACGTGCCGCCCCCCACCGGCTCGCTCACCACGTGGCCGAAGACCTGCTCACCCGGGGTGAAGCGGTACGCCTCGGGGCCGCAGCTCTCCACGGTCCCGGCGAAGTCCGCCCCCATGACGAGCGGGAAGTCATAGGGGACCAGGCTCTCCAGCATGCCCTCGGCGATCTTCCAGTCCAGCGGGTTCAGGCCCGCCGCGACGACCCGGACCAGCACTTCGCCCTCGCCGGGCTCGGGCCGCCTCGCCTGCAGGATCTCGGGCCGCCCGTTCCGCTCCCGTACACCGACAGCACGCATCCACCGCGCCTCCCTGCTCCCCCCTGGGACCAGCGGACCTCTCTCAACGTACGACAGCACGCAGCCCCCCGCAGAGCACCGGCGACTCCGGCGCGGGACGGGGTGGGGGAGCGGGCGCGAGGCGGTGGGCTGCTGCCGTTCGGCGGCGGGCAGCAGCGTCCGGCGCTGCGCGCCGTCGCGGGGTGTGCGGGGGTCCGGGAAAGGACGCGTTCTCTCCGGGCAGCGGTATTCCGCGCGAGACGGAACCGAATCCGTGCCGGAAAATCGGCGGGAACAATGCTAGTCTGCAGCCAGCAGCGTCATTGCTGACGGTCCGCAGGATGCGGACCCCGCACCTTTGTCGGAACGAAGAGCGGGGCCGCGGACGAGGACCTCCGATGGGCTCATCCCGTGCCGGGGGTGGGCCCATCATCTCGTAGGGGAACTACCACAGTTGCTCTGTCCGGACGGCGTAGTACACCGCCTGGAAGAGGCCGGCGATCGCTCGTGCGAGATCAGCGAAACGCTGCAATGTCGTCCTCGCCGGTTCAGACTTCCAGCCCGCACCGGCCATTTCTCCTCACCCCCTCTCAAAGGGAGGTTGGGATGACGATACAGCAACGCGCAAGCACATCCCGAAGAAAAACGCCATTATTGTTCCGGCGAATTGCCGAATGGCAATCCCGGCAATGCGTGAATTGCTCCCTCCGGCTCCCTCCGGCTCCATCCGCCTCCCTTCGGCGGCCTCGGCGGCCTCGGCGGGTTCCGGAGGGTGTGGGCTCAGGCGCCGGGGACGGTCGACCCCGCGGCCTCGGTCTGCTTCGCGCTGTGCCGCCGGGCCTTGGCCCGGTTTCCGCAGACGCGCATCGAGCACCAGCGGCGGCTGCGGTTCTTGGAGGCGTCCCAGAAGACCCAGGCACAGGTGTGCTCGGAGCAGCGCTTGAGCCGTGCGGCCTCCCCTGTGAGGCGCAGCTCGCACCAGGCGATCGCGAGCTCGGCCAGGGCTCTGCGGGGCGGCGGGAGGTCCGGCGCGGGGGACAGCGGGCCGCGGTCCGAGCCGTGGACCGGGCCGTGTCCGACGGCGACCAGGACGGGGAGTTCGCGCAGTGCTTCCTCGGCTCCGGCGCGGAGTGCGGGGTCGGCGTCGTCCCCGACGTTGACTCCCAGTTCCTCCCGGATGCCGGCGCGCAGACGCAGGCAGAGGCCGTGGTCCGGGGCGCCGACCTGGTGCGTGCGGGCCAGCAGCCCGCGCTCGGCGAGCCAGCCGGCGAGTCCGTCCGCCGACGCCAGCTCGTCGGTGCCGAGCTCCACGTCGACGGTGTTGGCGAAGGCTTCGATCAGCAGGGCCGAAGCCGGGGCGTCGCGCATGGCCACCTCCTCCCGGGGCAGCCCCACCCTACCCCTGGCTAACCGGCTAACGGTTTTACCGGTAGCGGAAGTGTGCACCGCTGTGCCAGACTCCGACCCCTGCTAACTGGTGAAAACGGTTAGGTGGTTAGGTCGCCCTGGGTGGCCCGATCGGGCCTCCGGGCCGCTGTATGCAGGCGCCTTGCCGCGATCGCTGCGGCTCGGCGGCCTCTTCGGGGCTCGTCGGCTCCGACGCGTGACGACACATGACCACACATGACGCCACATGACGAGATCTGGCGAGATCTGGCGAGTGCGATGGGGGACGGCTTGATGAGCGGTGGACGGATGACGGCAGTGGGCGCGCCGAAGCCCATCGGGGGTGCGGAGCTGCCGAAGGGGGCGGACGCGGGACCGGAGCCCGCGACGGAGCGGACGGCGCGCACCACCGCAGTCCCGGCCGCGACGGCTGCCGCGCCGGAGCTGCTGTCAGCCCCCGACCTCCCGCCGTCCCCGGACCCCGCTGTGCGGTACGGGACGCGGAACACCGTCGTCCTGCTGGTCTTCACCGCGGTCACCAATCTCGCGGACGGCGTCACCAAGATCGCGCTGCCGCTCCTCGCCACCCGGGCATCCGGCTCCCCGGTCCAGGTGGCGGCGGTCTCGCTCAGCCTGTCGCTGCCGTGGCTGCTGGCGGCCCTGCACGTCGGAGTGCTGGTCGACCGCGTCGACCGGCGCCGACTGCTGTGGGGCGCGAACGGTCTCCGCCTGCTCGCGCTCGGCACCCTGATCCGGGCCGCGGCGACCGACGGCGCCACCGTGTCCGCCCTCTGCGCCGTCGGAGCGGTGCTCGGCGTCGCCGAGGTCGTCGCGCTGACCGCAGCGTCCGCCCTGATCCCGGCCCTGACCCCGCCGCAGGGGCGGGAGCGTGCGAATGCCTGGATCGCCGGGGCCGAGACGGTCTGCAACGAGTTCTGCGGCCCCTTCGTCGGCGGTCTGCTGCTCGCCGCGGGCACGGGCGTCGCTCTCGGGGCGACCTGGGTGTCCTATCTGGCCGTCTCGTTCGTGCCGCTCCTGCTCGTCGGCCGCTTCCGCGCGGCCCGGGAGACGCCGGTGCCGGACCGGCCCGAGAGCGTCAACCGGCAGATCGCCGGCGGGCTGCGCCACCTCTGGCAGCAGCTGCTGCTGCGCACGATGGCACTGATCCTGACCGTCCTGTGCGCGTGCTGGGGCGCCTGGCTGGCGCTGATGCCGCTGTTCGCCACCGATGCCATGGGGGTGAGTCCGCAGGAGTACGGCGCGATCCTGAGCGCGCTGGGGATCGGCGGCCTGGTCGGCGCCCTCGTCGTCACCCGGGCCAACCGGCTCCTCGGCCGCCGCCGGGTGATGTTCGCCGACCTGGTCGGCACCTTCGTGATGATGGCCGTACCGGCGCTCACCACCAGCGTCTGGGGCGTCGCCGCCGCGGCGTTCGCCGGAGGCGCCGGGGGCACGCTGTGGACCGTCAACTCCCGGACGATCGGCCAGCACCTGGTGCCCGACAGCATGCTCGGCCGCTACAACGCCGTGAGCCGCCTCTTCAGCTGGGGTGCCATGCCGCTCGGCGCCGGACTGATGGGCCTGCTGGCCGAATGGTGCGGCATGCGGGCGGCGTTCCTGGTGTTCGCCGCTGCGGTCGCCCTCGTCGTCCTTCCCTTCCTGCGGGTCCTGACGCCCGCCGCGCTGGCGGAGGCGTTCGGTACGGAACGCGCCTGACCGGCCGCGCCGGGCCGTGGCGGGCCGGCCCGGCGCGCCGTCGGCGGCACGCGCACGGGCCGCCCGTCAGGGCCGGGACCGCCCCCGCGGCCGGGTCACCTCCCGGAGCCGTCGGCGGGCGGCCCGGGGTACGGGCTGCCGCCGCCGTCCGCGGGCGGTGCGGGCCAGGACGAGGGATACGAGGTGGGATGTGTGGGATACGAAGGCGGCTGAGGAGAACCCGGCTGCGAGGCCCCCTGCTGCGGGCGCTCCGGTCGGCGCTGCTCCTGGTTCTGCCACCCGCCCGGGCCCTCCCACGCCCCCTGGTTCTGCCACGTGCCTCGGCCCTGCCACGCGCTCTGGCTCTGCCACGCGGCCTGGCCCCGCGGCTGACCCGGGACCTGCCCCGCCACCTGCTGCTCGCCGGGGTGCCGCGGCTCGGTGCCCAGCGGCTCCTCCGCCACCCTCGACCAGTCGAGCGCGGGAGGGCGTCCGACGAACGTGCCGAAGAACAGGGCCGCCGCGGTGGCGGCGAGCACGCCGGGCACCATCTCGTAGATGCCGGTCTGCAGCGGCCCGAGAAGCGGGTCGATCTGCTTCCACAGCAGCACTGTCAGGGCTCCGGTGAGCATGCCCGCCTTCGCACCGGCCGCCGTCATCCGGGGCCAGAACAGCGACAGGAGGATGACCGGCCCGAAGGCCGCGCCGAATCCCGCCCAGGCGTAGGCGACGATGTCGAGCACGGCACCGCCGCTCAACGCGATCACATAGGCCACCAGCGCCACGGCCACCACGCTCAGCCGTCCGATCAGCAGCAGCATCGTGTCCGAGATCTGGGCCCGCCGTCGGAAGAACGCCCGGTAGAGGTCCTCGGTGAGGGACGTGGCCGAGACCAGCAGTTGGCTGTCCACCGTGGACTTGATCGCGGCGAGCACCGCCACCAGCAGGACTCCCGCGAGCCAGGGGGAGGTCAGCTGGGTCGACAGGGCGATGAAGACGGTCTCCGGGTTGTCGAGCGGCTTGTCGAGAGCGACGATCCCGGCGAGTCCGACGAGCGAGGCGCCGGTCAGGACGACGATCACCCACATGACGCCCAGTCGGCGGGCCAGCGGTATGTCCCGGGTGCTGCGGATGCTCATGAAGCGGGTCAGGATGTGGGGCTGGCCGAAGTAGCCCAGTCCCCAGGAGAGCAGCGAGATCGTCGCGACGACCCCGAGCGAGTGGCCCGATGTCCATTTCTTGTCGGCGAAGGACGCCTCGGCCAGCGGGTCGAGCAGTGCCGGGGTGGCGGCGGTGAGCCGGTCGTGCAGTGCGCCGAAGCCGCCGAGCTGCCACAGGGCGATGGCGGGGAGGGCGATCGCCGTGAGGAACATCAGCGTTCCCTGTATGGAGTGGCTGACGCTCAGGGCCCGGAATCCGCCGAGAATGGTGTAGATGACGATCACCACGGCGAATACGGTGAGCCCCAACTCGAAGCCCGCACCGAATATTTCGTCCGCCAGCAGCCCGCAGGCGACGAGTCCGCTGGCGACGTAGACGGTGAAGAACACGACGGTGACGACGGCCGACAGCAGCCGGATCACCCTGCTCCCGTCCTCGAACCGCTCCTCCAGATAGGACGGCAGGGTCACAGCGCCCACCCGCTCGGTGAAGATCCGCAAGCGGGGTGCGACGAAACGCCAGTTGAGATACGTGCCGACGATCAGTCCCGCGGCGATCCAGGTGGCGCCGATCCCGGCCATGTACACAGCGCCCGGAAGGCCCAGGAAGAGCCAGCCGGACATATCGGCGGCTCCGGCGGACAGCGCCGCCACCGGTGCGGTGAGCCGGCGGCTGCCGACGGTGAAATCGTCGAATGTGGTCGTTTCTTCGTGCGTCACAACACCGACCATGACCATCGCGATCAAGAAGACGCCAAAGGTGATCATGACGGGGACGGTCAGGGCGATCATGTATTACTCCCTGTGCTGCGGAGCGCCTTTGGTACATACCGCGTACGCGGTCACACTTTCGGGCCGGGAGGCTGGAGCTTAGGAAAACGGAGCGCTTTCTGGCGAGGGAATCCGGTGCCGCACCACTTGATCGGTTCCGGATCGTGATGCGCGCGCAGTTCCCGCGCCACCCGGGGCTGCCGGAACCGGCGAGTATCGGGTGACGAGGGGGAACACGCGCGCGCTTATCGGCACGAACCGCGCGGAATCCGCCCCTCCGCCCGGGGTTTCGCACGGATTTTCGTACGGAGTTCCGTGGCGTCTCGCCCGGTGTGGCGGTGGGTGCGTGCCGAACACGAAACGTCGGCGAACTTCCGTGAACATCGACGGACACCGATAAACACCGACGGACATCGGCAAGCGTCGCCGGAGAAGCCGATGGAGAAATCGTGAACATCATCGTCACGCGGAGATCGCGTTCATCGGTTCATCACGATCGATCTTCGCGGCGAACGCGAGCGCACAGCGGGAAACGACGCCGAACTCGAACCGAACTCGAATGAACACACCGGAGGGCATCGCGAAGAGCGGCCCCGGCGGCCGCGGGGCGGCGCCGTCCGGGTGCGCTATGCCTACCTGGTGCGGTATGCCCGCAAAAAGGTCCGCACTCCCTCGACGACGAGCGGTCGGACGCGGGTATCCTCCGCCGCGTTCGCCGAACCGAGCCTGTCCAGTGCGACGCCGAAGGTCAGCGCGAGGAACTGGTCGGCGGCGAGCCGCGGGTCGGGGACGTCCAGCAGTCCGGCGTCCGCCAAGGCGGCGAACCGCTCGCCGATCGCCTCGTCGGGGGCGTCTGCCATGGGGTTGTAGCCCCGGTGCGGCAGGTGGCCGGACTCCGTCCGGACCAGCCGGAGCAGCGTCGCGTACTCCGCCGAGTCGAGCATCTCGGTCGCGATCTGCATGGAGAAGGCCACCAGGGCGTCCTCGAGGTCGGCCGTCCCGGTGCGGTCGGTGAGGGTGTCGTCCAGTGTGCTCCGGACCGTGGTGATCAGGGCCTGGCCGACGGTGTCGACGACCGCGTGCAGCAGCGTCTGCTTGTCGCCGAAGTAGTCGTAGACCGTCCGCTTGGAGACCCCGGCCCGTGCGGCGACCGCGTCGACGCTGGACCGGTCGAAGCCGTCGGCGAGGAACAGTTCCCGGGCCGCCGAGAGGATCGCGGCCCGCTTCTGCGCTGACCCCTCGCGCAGTGTCTTCGTGGTCGGCATGGGCGCATCCTAGCGTTCTACACTGCACCGTGTAGTGTAGTTCTCGGATCGCGGCGCGCACTGCTCCTCCGCACCGCGTTCGCGCACCGCCCTGCCCGGCGGGGCTGCGCCCACGTCGGCCGACCCTCGCCATCGCTCTTCCGGGACCACGCACCGGGCGGCCCCGACGACGTATCCAGCCGCCGACGACGTATCCCGCCGCCGACAACGCGTCCGGCACCGACGGAAGGACCTCCATGACCACGACGACGGCTCCCCCGATCCGCATCGGCAAGCCCGCTGTCGCAGCCCTCGGCCTGCTGGCAGTCGCCTCCGGCGCTCTGGAGTCGGTGGTGACACCGACGCTGCCGCTCCTGCAGCGCGAGCTGGACATGAGCCCCGCCGAAGGGGCGTTACTCGGCATCATGCTGCTCATCACGGGCGCGCTCGTCACACCGGTCGCCGGCAAGTTCGGCGACCGGTACGGCGGGAAGCGGGTCCTGGTCCGGCTGATGGCGGTGGTCGGCGTCGGAGGAATGGTGTCGTCGCTGGCGCCGAACCTGCCGGTGCTGCTGCTCGGCCAACTGCTGCAAGGGGCGATGGTCGGCGCGCTGCCGCTGTCGTTCATCCTGGTGCGCGCGCACCTCCCCGAGGGCGAGTCGAAGGTGGCCATCGGGGTGGTGAGCGGGCTGTTCGTGGCGGGCGGGATGGCGGGGACGCTGTCGGCCGGGCCCGTGGCGGAAGGGCTCTCCCGGCACTGGATGTTCGCACTGCCGACGCTCGCGGTCATCGGGTCGACCCTGCTGGTGAACCGGCTGATGCCGCAGGATCCGCCGGTTCGGTCGGACGGGACGGGGATCGACTGGCCCGGCCTGGTCCTGCTGAGCGGGACGCTGATCACGCTCATGCTCGTGCTCCAGCTGGCGCCCGAAGCCGGCTCGCAGCCACTCGCCCTGGGGGCGCTCGTCGTGGTGCTGGCCGCCTTCGTGGCCGGATGGATCACCGCCGAGCGCCGAGCCGCCTCGCCGCTGGTCGACCTGCACATGCTGGCGCGGCCCGCGGTGTGGAAGTCGTGTGTGCTGACGTTCATGATCTGCGTCGGCACCTCGGGGGCGCTCTACCTCGTCCCGCAGCTCTTCGACGTGCCCACCGACGCGTACGGGTTCGGGGCCGGCGCCACCGAGATCGGCTTCTTCCTGCTCCCCGGCACCGTGGCCGCGTCGGTGGCCGGGCCGCTCGGCGGGATGGGGGCGCGGCGGTTCGGCTCGCGTGCCGTGGTCACCGCCGGGATCGTCCTCATGGCCGGCTCGCTGCTCGTGCTGGCAGCCGTCCACACCGAGATCTGGCACCTCGTCGTCGCCAAGACGGCGATCGCGCTCGGCAGCGGCCTCTGCGTCACGGCGATGGTGACCAGCACCGCCACCTCCGTCGAGCACGGCGACACCGGCATCGCCACCAGCCTGGTCCTGGTCACCCGCGTGCTCGGCTACGCCGTGGGGATGCAGGCCTGCGGCGCGATCCTCACCGCCGGAACCCCCTCCGGCTCGCATGTTCCGGCCGAGTCGGCCTTCGTCACCGGCTTCGTCCTCGCCGGCGCCGTCACGGCGCTGTCCCTCCTCGTCGCCCGCACCATGAGCAAGGGAGTCACCGAATGACCCGCACCGACCCGCCGAGCGGCACCGCACGTACGGGAGCTGCCGCATCGCGCCGCACCGCCCTGATATCCGGCGCGAGCATCGCGGGGCCCGCCCTCGCCTACTGGCTCAACCGCGGTGGATTCGCGGTGACGGTCGTCGAGAAGGCGAGCGCGCTGCGCGGCGGCGGCTACCCGATCGACGTGCGGGGCACCGCGCTCGAGGTCGTCCGGCGGATGGGAATCCTGCCGCGGCTGCGGGACGCGCACATCGACCTGCGCCGGCTGGCCTTCCTCGACGGGGACGGCGGCGAAGTGGCGGCGATCCACCCGCACACCGTCACCGGCGGTGTCGAGGGACGCGATCTGGAGGTGCCGCGCGGAGACTTGGTCGGCGCCCTCCACGCGGCGGTCCGCGACGACGTGGAGTTCGTGTTCGACGACTCCGTCGACACCTTCGACCAGTCGGACCACGGCGTCGACGTCACCTTCTGCGGCGGCGGCACACGTACGTTCGACCTCGTCTTCGGCGCCGACGGGCTGCACTCCCGCACCCGCGAGTTCCTCTTCGGCCCCGAGGAGCAGTTCCACCGCTACCTCGGCTACTGCTTCGCCGGGTTCACCATGCGCAACCCTCTCGGGCTCTCCCGCGAGGCCCTGATCTGGAACACCCCGGGCCGGGCCGCGGTCCTGTACGCGGTCGGGGACGGCTCCGCGGAGGGCGGCTCAGCGGGGGGCGGCTCAGCGGGGTGCGGCTCAGCCGCGGGCGGCGGCGACGGCGTGCACGCCTTCCTGAACTTCGCGCACCCGGAACCGCCGTTCGAGGCGTTCCGGAACCCGCGGGCCCAACGCGACCTGGTCGCCGACGTGTTCGCCGACGCGGGCTGGGAGGTCCCGGGCATGCTCGCCGCACTGCGCGACGCGGACGACCTGTTCTTCGACGCGGTCAGCCAGATCCGCCTGCCCCGCTGGTCCAGCGGCAGAGTCGCGCTGGTGGGCGACGCCGCGTACGCGCCCTCGTTCCTCACCGGACAGGGCACCAGCCTCGCCCTCGTCGGCGCGTACATGCTCGCCGCCGCCCTGGCCGACCAGGACCACACCGCGGGCTTCGCCGCATACGAGCAGCACACCCGCGAGTTCGTCACCGCCAACCAGGACCTGGTCGGCGAGGGCGACGCCGTACTCTTCCCGACCACCGCCCAGGCCCTGGCCCGGCGCAACGACATGCTGCGCAACCTCGACACCCTGCCCCCCGCGGAGGGCCGACCGACCCACTCGGCCCTCACCCTCCCCGCCTTCCCGACCCCGAGCTGACCCCGATCCCCACGACGAAGGGCCGGACTCCGCGCGGGGTCCGGCCCTTCATTCGTGCTGCTCAGAAGCGGTAGCGGTGGGATTCGAACCCACGGAGGAGTTGCCCCCTCACTCACTTTCGAGGTCTGTTCGGGGTGGTGAGGGGGTTGTGCGGGGCCGTTCAGGGCCGTTCGTGGGCTGTGCGGGCCGGTGGTGGTGGGCTTCGGCGAACGCTGCCGGACGGCCCTGAATGAGACCCGAACTGAGACCCTGCACGGGCGACGCCGACGAGCACTCAGCCGAAGGCTTCGGCTCGTAGATGGGGGATGCCGCCCTCATGTCCCCTCTCGACGAGCTGGGAACGGGGAGCATCGTCATCTTCGTCCGTCAGCCGGGCTCCGCGGCTGTCAGCGATCCGGAGCGCGTTGCTGAGGGCGGTCACGGTGTCCCGGAGCGCCTGGAGGGATCCGTCCGCATCTCCGCCCTCTGGCTCTACGTCCTCCTGGGCGACCGCGTCGAGAAGCTGGACAGCGCGCTTGAGGGCTCGGTCGCCGTTGATGAGGT
Organism: Streptomyces sp. AA1529; assembly: GCF_000280905.1. GTDB lineage: Bacteria > Actinomycetota > Actinomycetes > Streptomycetales > Streptomycetaceae > Streptomyces. Next base: position 22,181 of record NZ_ALAP01000011.1, read on the forward strand.
GGGTGTCTTCCACTGCATCGGCGTACAGAGAGAGGGGAGACCCGGGGTTGCCGCTCAGATAGCAGGGCTTCCCCGTTTCCGTGCCACGCGTCCGGGCAGTGGAAGCGACCGCCCGGGGAGATGGCGCAGGGACGACGCCGAGCCGGGAGCTTCGGGGCTTCGTCCACCTGGGCGGGCGGTGTGCGGCGGCTCGGGCGGTGGCGTACCAGCGTGAGCAACGTTCGGAGGTAGGGGCGCACGACGCAGCTCCTTACGGCTGCGGATCCGTGCCCCGCTTGGTCGGTGAGGCCGGATCCTCGGAGAGGACGAGGGCCCACGCGACGGTGGAAGCACCGTCGGTGCGGAGCCCGAACTGGTCGCCTTGCTCCAACGCGGCCAGGAGCGCCGTCCAGTGGGCAGCACTGGGTCCGACGGGCGGGGTCACTTCGACCCGGAAGCCGGTGTGGCCCCGCCTGATGCGCGGTTTGAGGCCGATGGCGGAGAGCCGAGCTGCGATCGAACGCGCTCGTACAACGGGTTGAGGCATGACGATCCTCCGCCACAGGTCGGTCACGTGGAGTAAAGCTAGTTAACTAGATTAGAGCTAGTGGACTAGATTTTCCACATGCCTGAGCAGCCGCCCTATCTCCGCATCGCCGACCTGTTCCGGCAGCGCATCGCTGACGGCGACTGGTCACCCGGCGACCGGCTCCCCTCCCGCGCCGCGCTCGGCGCCGAGTACGGCGTAGGCGACAACGTCATCCGAAGAGCGCAGGAGCTGCTGATCTCCCAGGGACTGCTGGAGGGGCGCGCGGGCTCCGGCACATACGTCGCGGAGCCTCGTCGGCGCATGCGCATGGTCCGCTCGCTCAGCCGCGAACGTCGAGGTGGCTCACCCTTCCGCGCAGACATGGCCGCTCTCGGCCGGAACGGCACGTGGGAGCACCACACGGACGCGAAGGTGCCAGCTCCGCCGGACATCGCAGCTCGCCTCGGTATCGGTGAGGGCGATCTCTGCGTCCGTACCCGATACGAGTTCCTGTCGGACAGCAAGCCGGTGCAGCTCTCGACCAGTTGGGAGCCCTACACCCTGACCGGCGGCACGATCGTCGTCCTTCCCGAGGGCGGTCCGCATGCCGGCTCTGGTGTCGTGGAACGTATGGCCGCGATCGACATCCACATCAGTCACGCGGTCGAACAACCCGAGCCCGGCCACGCCACAGCAGAAGAGGCACAACTTCTCGGCCTCCAGCGCGGATCACTTGTCACGCGCATTCAGCGTACGTACTACGACGGTGACGGCCGCCCGGTTGAAACAGCCGACATCATCGTCCCAGCGGCCCATGCCGAGATCGTCTACGAGGCGCAGATCGGAGAAGGGCAGATGTGATTGCCTGGCTCGATGGGTGAGCTTGGAACCGTGCGTATTGCATCCGTGCGCCACGACGAAGGGCCGGACCCCAGCGGGGTCCGGCCCTTCGTTCATCCTGCTCAGAAGCGGTAGCGGTGGGATTTGAACCCACGGAGGAGTTGCCCCCTCACTCGCTTTCGAGGCGAGCTCCTTCGGCCGCTCGGACACGCTACCGAGAGGAACTCTAGCCCACCGAGGGCCCGGGGTCGAAATCGGTATCCGGGGTGGTGCCCTGTGCCGTGGGGGGTGTGGGGTCGGTGGGGCGGAAGAAGCTGGTGAGGAGGGTGGCGCACTCGGTGGCCAGGACGCCGTTGACGACCTCGGGGCGGTGGTTGAGGCGGCGGTCGCGCAGGGCGTCCCACAGGGAGCCCGCGGCGCCGGCCTTCGTGTCCGGGGCGCCGTAGACGACGCGGTCGACGCGGGAGAGCACGGCCGCGCCCGCGCACATCGTGCACGGCTCCAGGGTGACGACGAGGGTGCAGCCGGTCAGTCGCCAGTCGCTGCCGCCGCGGGCCCGGGCGGCGGCGCGGAGGGCGAGCAGTTCGGCGTGGGCCGTGGGGTCCCCGTCCGCCTCGCGGGCGTTGTGCCCCCGGCCCAGTACGGTGCCGTCCGGCCCGAGCACGACCGCGCCGACTGGCACGTCCCCGGTTCCCGGTGCCCGTGCGGCTTCCGCGAGCGCGAGCCGCATGGGCGCGCGCCAGGGGTCGCGTACGGGGTCGCCGGGAGTGGCCCCCGGCCCGGAGGCGGTGTCCGGGCCGGGGGAGGGGGACGCGGCGGTCGGCCGGTCGCCGGGTGCGGGGGTCGCGGGGGTCGCGGGGGTCATGGGGCCAGTGTGGCGCCTGCTGTGCTTCGGCTCAGCGGACGGCCTCCAGTACATCCGTGCAGCCGAGCGCGTCGGCGACCTCGCTCAGTGCGTCCTCGGGGGAGAGGGTGAGCAGCACCTTCTCCGCCATGCCGAGGTCGCTGAGCAGGTCCGCGTTGCCCAGCGGACCCGCTGGTGCGCCCTCCGCGTCGGCTGCCGCGGCGCGTTCGGCCGTCCCGTCGTCGTCCTCGCTGCCTTCCGGCTCCCCGTCCTCCGTGCCGTCCAGGTCCACGAGTTGGTCGAGGGCCGACGGGTCCTCCGGTTGGCGGCCGAGCAGCTCGTCCGACAGCAGTATTTCGCCGTACGAGCTGCGCATCGCCGCCGCGGCGTCCGAGACGAACACCCGCGGGTCGTCCTCGCCGTCCACGCGGACGACGCCGAACCACATGCCGTCCTGCTCGATGCAGACCAGCACCGTCTCGTCGTCTGTCGTGGCCTCGCGGGCCAGGTCGGCCAGGTCGGCCAGGGTCTCCACATCGTCCAGCTCTGTGTCGCTCGCTTCCCACCCGTCTTCGGTGCGCGCGAGCAGCGCGGCGAAATACACCGTGACTCTCCCACTGATTCAAGATGTGCCCGAGTGCTGACGAGGACCGTGCCCCGCCCCATCGGAATCGTGGCAGAAACCTGCGCTGTGCGAAGGGTCTTCGGCAGTGCGTCGTCGTGCTGTTTGCCGGACTGTTGCCCAAACGTTTACCCGGCGCTCGCCTGCGTCGACCCAGTGTGACAAGTCGCCACTCAGCGCGGTTCGCGCGGTCGGGCCGCGGGGGTGCCGCATGGCGGGGCCCTGCGGGCGGCCGCCGGGCCGCGGGCCGGTCTTCGTCCGTGGACGGTCTCGGCGGCGGGGCTCACCAGCGGAAGGTGCGCATCCGCAGTGCCTGCCGACGCCGGCGCACCGCTCGCGACCGGCGGGGATGGACGCGTTCGCGCAGCTCTTTCGCCTCGTTGAGCTCGCGGAGGAAGTGCGCGCGTCGGCGCAGTCGCTCGACGTCCGTGTCGCGGTCCCCCTCCGTCCGGAACTCCGACTGGGTACGTGGGTCCCCGCGGCGGTCGGGTTCCGTGCGGGCGCCCGATCCCGGGTGGGGCCGGGACGGCCTTCCCGGACGTCGGCGCGCTCGCTGCCCGGGCTCACGTGGCTCTGACATATGCACCTCCGGTGTAGAGCCACCTTCCCCGGTCCGCCGGGCGTATGCCAGTGCGCCCCGGCGCATCCGGCCACGGCGCGTACTGCGCAGTGGACGGATGCGACCCCCTGGCTTCCGGCCCCCGGCGCGGTCGGGTACGGCGCGCGCCGGGTGGGTGCGCCGGGCGCCGCGGGACCGGGGGGCGACGACCGGAGGCCGGGCGCCGGAGGGAACCACGCTTCAGCCGGTCCGCCCGCGACGAACGGCTCGCCGCTGCCGGGCCGCTGATCAGTCACAGCCCGGACCGGACGGGTCGACCACGGCACACGGGCCTGCCCGGGCACGGAAGTCGTGTGAGCTGTTCTCGCTCGGACCGTGCCCGGGCAAGCCCGTGGGGATCTGTCAGTACCAGCGGAAGAAGTACTTGCCGTTGGACATCTGGGTGCAGGTGTAGCCGTGCAGTGCACCCTTCTGGGCCATCGTGTTGCCGTACTCCAGGCAGGCCCGGTAACTGCCGTCACCGATCACGCCCGTCCAGGGCCTGATCGGTGACGCGGCCGCGGCGCCCGCACCGAGCAGGGAGATTCCCATGGCCGCCGCCAGGCTGCCTGCGGCGAGGGCGGCCTTACGCTTCGTCGTGTGCATTCTTCTCCAGTTCCGGATTGCGTCCCTGTGCCCGCCCGCGATTCGCTGACCGCCCCGGGCCGCGCCTGAATGGATCCTCGTGGAGTCCGAGCGGCGCCGGGGAAAACGCTGCGCATGGACGCGTCCGGCCGGATGTGGCCGCTGACGGTCGAGGCCGGAGACGAGTGGAGGTGCCGTCTCCGCCGCGCGCAGAGGTGTCAACGCGTCGCGTGCACAACGCATTCGACTTCCCGGGCGGTACGGGTTGATGTCGCATTCAACGTATGCGGAGTGCAGCGCACGAGCAACTCCGCTGCCATGAACGGAAGTTAATGGATCGATAAAGCCGGGAACGATGCGGGTGGTTCATCCCGGAACTCTCGGGGGTTTCGGACGATCGCCGGAGGCTGCCGTCCTGTTCTGCTTGGTGCCCGATTGCTTCGAGTTTCCAGGAACGGTGCCCGAAAAGAAATGACGGATTGCCCGTTCATTCATAAGCTGTGCCCGCCTCGGGTCCGTTTTCGACGAAGGGGAAGACCTCCCGAAAGCCGGCTGAGGAGGCGGGAGGACGGGGCGGAAGACGCCGCCGCCGGGCCGTCCCGGCCGCGGGTGCGGGAGGTCGCGCCGGTGACTCGGTGCCCGGGTCGCCGCCGAGCCGTGACCGCGCCGAGCAGGGCGCTCCTCGACCGCCGACGGACCGGGGCGGGTGTGCCGGGGTGCGTGGGCGCCGAGCGGGCACGCACCTGCTGCGAGCGGTCGGCCGGTGCCCGTGCACGGGGGCTCGGTAACCTGGAGACCCAGGGCCGCTGCGCGGCCTTCGCTGCTGTTCAGGCCCTTGGAGGACATTTTGCGTTTGCAGGTCGTCGACCACCCCCTCGTCGCGCACAAGCTCACCACCCTGCGCGACGCGCGCACCGACTCACCGACCTTCCGCCGCCTCGCGGACGAGCTGGTGACGCTGCTGGCGTACGAGGCCACCCGCGACGTGCGCGTCGAGGCGGTCGGAATCACCACGCCGGTGACCGACACCACCGGCGTGCAGCTGTCCCGGCCCCGGCCGCTGGTGGTTCCGATCATCCGCGCCGGGCTCGGCATGCTGGAGGGCATGGTCCGGCTGCTGCCGACGGCCGAGGTCGGTTTCCTCGGGATGATCCGCGACGAGGAGACGCTCCAGGCGTCGACCTACGCGAACCGGATGCCCGACGACCTGTCCGGGCGGCAGGTCTATGTCCTCGACCCGATGCTGGCCACCGGCGGCACACTCGTCGCCGCGATCCAGGAGCTGATCCGGCGCGGCGCCGACGACGTGACCGCGCTGTGCCTGCTGGCCGCGCCCGAGGGGGTCGCCGTCATGGAGCGGGACCTGGCCGGTACACCGGTGACCGTCGTGACCGCCTCGGTCGACGAGCGCCTCAACGACCAGGGCTTCATCGTGCCGGGCCTGGGCGATGCCGGCGACCGGATGTACGGCACCGTCTGACCGGTCCGTCCGGGCGTCCGGTCCGTCCGTCCGGTCCGTCCGGCAGATCCCCGCGGCCGGTCGGTCGCGGGCCCGGCTGCTCGGCTGTGGCTCCTGCCCGGGGCGCGTGTCTCCCGGAGGCCTGACGCGGCCGGTCGCGGTACGCGGGCCCGGCAGGGCGGGGCTCAGCAGGCCGAGGGCGACGCTCCCGGCTTTCCGGGCTCTCCCGGGCCGGCCGCGGGGCCGGCCAGTTCGGCCAGGGCCGCGGTGGCGGCCTTCTTCTTCGCCAGGTCCTCGAAGCCGTTGCCGAGGATCAGGTCCACGTCCTTGCCGTCCCGCTCGTCGTACCGGGTCTCGGTGTGCGCGAGCTGGGTGCCCAGGACGTGCATGCGGTCGGAGGTCGACGCGCCGGGGGCCCCGACGAGGAAGGCGGCCTTCTTGATCTTCTTGTCGAACTCCGGCGGGGCGTTGCCGATCCTGCCGATCTTGAAGCCGCGCTTCTTCAGTTCGTCGGCCGTGTCCTTGGCCAGTCCGCTGCGCGAGGTGGCGTTGAGGACGTTCACGGTGATGTCGCCGGGCTCGGGGAGGTCGTCGCCTCCTGCGGCCTTCTTGCTCTCCGGCTTGCTCTCCGCGGCCTTCCTGCCGCTGGTGCGGGCGTCCGCGGCGGGCGCGGCCGAGGCGCATTTCGCCCGCTTGCCCGGGCGGTCGGCCGCCTTGGCCGGGCCGCTGCCGGTGAAGATGCCGATGACCTGGAGCGCGCCCCATCCCAGCACCGCCGCGGCCAGCACCGAGGCCAGCGAGGCGGCGACGATCCGCCCCCACCTGCGCGGTCTGCGCATCCGTGGGTAGCGGTCACCCTTGATGCGGTACTTCCCGCCCAGGCCCGGAGGAGTGAGCATGCTCATGTGCGCAGGGTAGTGGCCGGATGCGGTACTGCCTACTAGATGATCAAAGGCTTCTCGCCGCGCCCGTGACGCGTACCCGAACGGAGGAACGCGGGGAGTCTCCGGTTGCCGAATCGAAAGCGTGTCCGGGCGAGGTTCGGGCGCGGCTCATGGACGGCCCGATCCGGCGCCCGCGATCAGCGGCGCGGTGGTCAGCGGCGCTGCGGCCGGTTCGGTCGCGGAGCTGTGCTCAGTCCAGTTCGAGGACGCGTGCGTGCAACACCTGGCGCTGCTGGAGCGCCGCGCGCACCGCGCGGTGCAGTCCGTCCTCCAGGTACAGGTCGCCCTGCCACTTCACGACGTGGGCGAACAGATCCCCGTAGAACGTCGAATCCTCCGCGAGCAGCGTCTCCAGGTCGAGCTGGCCCTTGGTGGTGACGAGCTGGTCAAGGCGCACCGGGCGCGGGGCCACATCCGCCCACTGACGGGTGCTCTCCCGGCCATGGTCGGGGTACGGCCGCCCGTTTCCGATTCGCTTGAAGATCACACGGAAAGCCTACCGGGCCACCGGTACCGGGCGCAGCCCTGTGCCGGTGGTGCAATCCGGGTGATTCGGCGGTAAAGCGGAGAGAAAGTGGGCAGACCGTGGGCGGACGGTGGAGAAGCGCGCGGCGGACCCGCAGGGGCGAGGAGCGGAACGCCGC
>NZ_ALAP01000012.1 GCF_000280905.1 Streptomyces sp. AA1529
ACGCCCACCCACTCCTCGGCTCCGTCGGCGAACGTCTGGTGCTTCCAGATCGGGACCTCGTGCTTGAGGTCGTCGATGAGCTTGCGGCAGGCGTCGAACGCCTCCGCGCGGTGCGGACAGGAGACGGCCACGACCACGGCCAGGTCCCCCACCGCCAGGTCCCCGACGCGGTGCGCCGCGGCGAGGGCGCGCACCGGGTGGTCGGCGACGACCTTCTCGGCGACCCGGCGCAGCTCGGCCTCGGCCGAGGGGTGCGAGGAATAGCCCAGACGGGCGACATCGGCGCCGCCGTCGTGATCGCGGACGGTGCCGACGAAGAGCGCCGTGCCGCCCGCGGCGTGGTCGCCGACGGCGGCGAAGACCTCGTCCACGGACAGCGGGGCCGCGCGGATCTCCAGCAACCGGATCGGGTCCTCGGCTCCCAGTTCGCCGGGGTGGTCGGAGTTCACGTGCCGGTGTCCGGGGCCGTGCTCGCCGTCGTACGTCTGTGCCATGCCGGTCATGCTGCCCTACCTGCCCCGGATCCGGAACACCTCGCCTGTCGCGCCCGCCGTGTCGTACCCGCGCCGCCGGACCGCGGCCGCGGACTCCGCCGCCGGCCCGCGGGCGCTGCTCACAGCCCGCGCCGCTTGCGGGCCCTGCGCACCAGCGCGGCGGTGCCCAGCAGCGCCACCGTCGCACCCGCGGCGCCGGCCGCGGTGGCCGCCTCCGTCCGGCCCAGTCGCCGCCCCGCGACGGTGTGCCTGCCGGAGACGTCCTCCAGCAGCGCGGCGAGCACCTCCTCGTTCGTCCAGGCCGGGCGCCAGCCCGCATCGTGCAGCCTGCTGCCGCTGACGACCCAGGGGTGCATGGTGTAGGCGAGGTCGGCGGCGGGCGAGGGGGTCAGTCCGAGACGGTGCAGCCGGGAGGCGGCGCCCAGCGCGACGCTGGAGGGCAGCTCCATCCGCCGCATCCCGGTGAGCTGCTCGACCTCCTCCTGCTCCAGCCAGCCGTCGCAGCCCACCACCATCTCGCCCTCGACCTTCTCCAGCGCGGCGTACTCGAGTGCGCTGACCAGGTCCTCGACGTGGCAGAACTGCCAGCAGGGGCGCGATCCGGCGACCACCAGGAGCCGCGGCGACTCGAAGTGGCGGGTGAGCGTGGTGTCCGTACCGGCGCCGACCAGCACGGTGGGGCGCAGGACGGTCACGTTGAGGCCCGGGTGGGCCCGCGGGGCGCGCTGGGCCAGGCGTTCGAGCTCCAGCAGGTCGCCCACCCCCGTGGCGTCCGCGGTGGCCCGCAGCTCGGCGTCCTCCGCGAGCGGCACGTCGTTGTCCTGGAGCGCTCCGTAGACCATCGCCGAGGTGCACAGCACGACCCGGCGGACACCGGCGGCCGCCGCCGCGGTCAGCACGGTCTGGGTGCCGCGCACGTTGAAGGCGGTGCGGGCCACCGGGTCGGTCTCCAGATCCAGGTCGAGCGCCAGGTGGACGACCACGTCCACCGGGTCGCCGTCGCCGCGCAGCCGGTCGGCGATGGCCGGGTCCCGCACATCCAGGGTGTGCCACTGCGCTTCGGTCACCTCGCCTCTGCGCTCGTCCAGTGCGATGACCTGCTTGATCTCCTCGGACGCCGCCAACCGCTCGGTGAGCAGCGCGCCGACCCCCGCGGCGGCGCCGGTGACGGCGACGGTCGGGGTTCGCGCTGCGCGAACGTGGGACTCGGAGGAACTCACCGGGCGTCTCCAGTGGTTGTTTCTGGTACGGGGTGCGCAGGCTCCATCCTGCCTGACTCGTGTCTAGGCTGGAGGCAGAGCCCACAGATCGCACCAGGACGTACCGGCGCAGAACCCGACCGCACCCAGGACATGCAGACCGTCCACGAACCACCAGACCGTCCTACGAGACAGAGCCGAGGAAACCCGTGAGTGACACCCCATTCGGATTCGGCGTACCTCCTGAGGAGCCCGAGGACGGGAACGACGGCGAGAAGAAGCCGGGCGGCGACCAGCCGAACCCGTTCGGTTTCGGCGGCGCCCCGGGCTCCGGCGGCGCCGACAACCCCCTGGCGGCGATGTTCGGCTCGCTGGGCGGCGGACAGGGCCAGCTCGACCCGAGCGACCTGGGTGCCGCCTTCCAGAAGCTCGGCCAGATGCTCTCCTACGAGGGCGGCCCGGTGAACTGGGACATGGCCAAGGACATCGCACGGCAGACGGTCGCGTCGGGGGCCCAGGACGGCTCGAAGGACGCCTCCGTCAGCCCGCACGACCGCGCCGCCGTCGAGGAGGCCGTACGCCTGGCCGACCTGTGGCTGGACGGAGTGACCTCCCTGCCCTCCGGCTCCGGCGCCGCGGTGGCCTGGAGCCGCGCGGAGTGGGTCGAGGCCACCCTGCCCGTCTGGAAGGACCTGGTCGACCCCGTCGCCGAGCGCGTCGGTGCCGCCATGGGCGATGTGCTGCCCGAGGAGATGCAGGCGATGGCCGGCCCGCTGCTCGGCATGATGCGCTCCATGGGGGGCGCCATGTTCGGCACCCAGATCGGGCAGGCACTGGGCGTGCTGGCGGGCGAGGTCGTCGGTTCCACGGACATCGGGCTCCCGCTGGGGCCCGCCAACAAGGCGGCACTGCTGCCGGTCAACATCGAGGCGCTCGGCGGCGGACTGGGCATCCCGCTGGAGGAGGTCCGCCTCTACCTGGCCCTCCGGGAGACCGCACACCAGCGGCTGTTCGCGCACGTCCCCTGGCTGCGCTCGCACCTCTTCGGCGCCGTCGAGGGCTACGCCCGGGGCATCAAGGTGGACACCGCCAAGCTGGAGGACGTGGTCGGGCAGATCGACCCGCAGCGCCCCGAGGAACTGCAGGAAGCGCTCCAGCAGGGCATGTTCCAGCCGGAGGACTCCCCGCAGCAGAAGGCGGCGCTCGCCCGGCTGGAGACGGCGCTGGCGCTGGTCGAGGGCTGGGTGGACGCGGTGGTGCACGCCGCGGCCGAACCGCACCTGCCCTCCGCCTCCGCGCTGCGCGAGACGCTGCGCAGGCGGCGCGCCTCCGGCGGCCCGGCGGAGCAGACCTTCTCCACGCTGATCGGCCTGGAGCTGCGCCCCCGGCGGCTGCGCGACGCCTCCCGGCTGTGGGCCTCGCTCGCCGACGCCCGGGGTGCCGAGGGCCGCGACGCCGTGTGGGAGCACCCGGACATGCTGCCGACGGCCGCCGACCTGGACGACCCGGACGCCTTCGTCCATCACGAGCAGCCGGACTTCTCCGAGCTGGACAAGATGCTGGGCGACGCGGCCGCCGCGGACGGCGGCACCGGCTCCAGCACCGACACCGGCACCGGCAGGACCCGGCAGGACAAGGCCGGGGACGAGGCATCCGGGGACGACCGGTCGCAGGAGAAGCGCTCCGGGGAGCAACCCGGCGGCACGGACGGCACCGACGGCGGCGAGGGCGAAGGCACGCGGTGAGCGCGTCACCGGACGGCCTCCACGCGGATGCGGAGCGTGTCCTCACCCGGTGGCGCAGCCAGGACGGCGACCCCGCCCAGGAGGAGCTGCGCGAGGAGTATCTGCGCCACCTCGCCGACCGGCCGGACGGCATGTGGAAGGCGTGCTCCGCGGGGCACATCACCGCCAGCGCGATGGTCGTCGACCCGCGGAAGAACCGGGTGCTGCTGACGCTCCACCGCAAGCTGGGCAGATGGCTGCAGATGGGGGGCCACTGCGAGCCGGAGGACACCACCCTGGCAGGGGCCGCGCTGCGGGAGGCCACGGAGGAGTCGGGCATTCCGGGCCTCTCCCTGCTGCCCGGCGGCCCGCTCCGGCTCGACAGGCACCGCACGCCCTGCGCCTGGCATCTGGACGTGCAGTACGCGGCTCTCGCCCCCGAGGGCGCCGTCGCGGCGATCAGCGAGGAGTCCCTGGACCTGCGCTGGTTCGGCTTCGAAGAGGTGGCCGGGGTCGAGGACGAGTCCGTGGTGCGGCTCGCCCGGCTCTCGGCCGCGGCCGTCGCGGTCAGCCCCGGCCGGGGCCCTCTTCCGTGACGGGGTCGGAGCCCTCCTGCGGGACGGCTCCGGGCCCGTTTCCCCCGACGGGCTGGTGCGGCAGCCGCTCGGCCGCCGCCACCCCCTCCAGATAGCCGCGCGCCCGCTCGGTGCGCGGATAGGCCTCCAGCAGTCGCCAGAACCGCGTGCCGTGGCCGGGCACCAGCAGATGCGACAGCTCGTGCAGCAGCACGTAGTCGATGACGTACTCGGGCATGCCCTGCAACCGGTGGGAGAGCCGGATACTGCCCTCCGCCGGCGTGCAGGAGCCCCAGCGGGTGTTCTGGTTGGTCACCCAGCGCACCGAGGCGGGCCGGGCATGCCCGCCGAGATACTGCTCCGAGAGGGTTGCCGCGCGCCGGGCGAGGTCGCTGTCGTCGAGCATGCGCCTGCTCTCCTGGGCGGCCAGCTTGTCGAGCATCACGCCGACCCAGCGCGCTTCCTCGTCCGCCGTCATGCGCGCCGGCAGCAGCACGACGGTGCGGTCGCCTTCGCGGTAGGCGGAGACGGTGCGGCGTCGGCGGGTGCTGCGGCGCACCTCGACCGCGCGTCGGCTGGTGCTGTTCAGCGGGTCGGCGGGCACGCCACGACGTTACCCGCTGCGGTCGGCGGAAGTCCCGCCTCCAGGCTTGTTCGAGGGGGAAAGGCGACAACGGACCGGGGCACGGCGAGAGTGAACGGCTCACGCTTGTATGACTGATGCCGTCTCCTGTGGACAACTCGCTCCGCGCGATCCGCCCACGGCGGCATGCTGTCCCCAGTGATCGACAGCCGAGCCGGGTCGAGTCCCGGCACGTCAGGGGGGAACGTGCACCCGATGATCAAGCCCGCGCTGCGGCGGGGCTGGCGAGACAGGCAGACCGTGCAGTGCGGTGTGGCGCCCGCGCACGCGGTGCTGCTGGGACCGTTGAGCGACGCGGCGGCGGCCTTCATCGAGATGATGGACGGAACCCGCAGCATGGAGCGGCTCCAGCAGGAAGCGGACCGGCTCGGCCTGGCACCCCGGACCCCGGCGAGGATCACCGAGCGGCTCAGCGCCGCCGGGGTGCTGGACGACGCGACGGCCGACCGCGAAGCCGCGGCGCACGTCAGCGACCGGCTGCGGCCGGACCTGGCGTCACTGTCCGTGGTGCACCGCGAACCGGGCGGTGGGGTGCGCCGGCTTGCCGCCCGGCGGGCCGCGCGCGTCCAGGTGCGAGGGCTGGGCCGGGTGGGCACCGCGGTGGCCGCCGCCCTGTCGGCCGCGGGGGTGGGCCAGGTGGACGTGGCGGACGGGGGTGTCGTGGAGGAGTGGGACACCGCGCCGTGCGGAGTACCTCCGGAGCAGGTGGGCACGCGCCGCGATGTGGCGGCCCGCGGCGTGGTGCGCCGCTCCCGCTCCTGGCGGAGCGGCGCCCGTTCCGAGACCGGCCTGGTGGTGGTGACACCGCGGGACGGCCTGGACGCCTACGCGCCCGACCCGGAGACCACCGAGCGCTTCATGGAGGCGGGAACACCGCATCTGTTCGGCGGAGTGGTGGAGGCCACCGGCGTGGTCGGTCCGCTGGTGCTGCCCGGTTCCGCGCCGTGCGCGGAGTGCCTGGCACGCACCCGGGCCGAACGGGAGCCCAGCTGGCCGATGCTGGTGGGCCAGTGGCGGACGGCGAGCAGACGGCGCACGGGGGTCCCCGCCTGCGACACGGCACTGGCCACCATGGTGGCGGGCGCGGTCGCCTCCTACGCGCTGAGCTATCTGGACGGGGACGGAGCCTGCGCGGTGGGCTACCGGCTGCGGTTCGCACTGCCCCACCTGCTGCCGGACACCGAGCAGTTCGCGGCGCATCCGGAGTGTCCGTGCGGTGCCGCTTCGGTGACTGCGCCCCCCGCACCGCCGCGAACGGCCGAAGGCAGGCGACAATGACCGGGTGGCCGACGTCCTCGGTGCTGTCTCGGTTGAGCTGTCAGGGAGTTGGAGGGACGCATGTCTGATCTTCCGCGCAAGGCGGTGACCCGGACGGCCAAGCTGGCCGCCCTGCCGCTGGGCTTCGCGGGCCGCTCCGCATGGGGGCTCGGCAAGCGCCTCGGGGGCCTGTCCGCCGATCTCGTCGGCCAGGAGCTGCAGCAGCGGACCGCCGAGCAGCTCTTCAAGGTCCTCGGCGAGTTGAAGGGCGGTGCCATGAAGTTCGGGCAGGCCCTCTCGGTCTTCGAGTCCGCTCTCCCCGACGAACTGGCGGGTCCCTACCGTGCCACCCTGACCCGGCTCCAGGAAGCCGCGCCGCCGATGCCCGCCGGCACCGTGCACAGAGTGCTGGAGGAAGAGCTGGGCCAGGAGTGGCGTGAGTACTTCGCCGAGTTCGACGACAAGCCCGCCGCGGCGGCCTCCATAGGCCAGGTGCACCGCGCCGTCTGGCACGACGGGCAGGATGTCGCGGTCAAGGTGCAGTACCCGGGCGCCGGCGAGGCCCTCGTCTCCGACCTCACCCAACTGAGCCGATTCGCCCGGCTGCTGGGCCCGCTGATACCGGGAATGGACATCAAACCGCTCATCGCGGAGCTGCACGAGCGGATCGCGGAGGAGCTGGACTACAGCCTGGAGGCGGAGGCCCAGCGCAGCTACGCGGAGGAGTACGAGGCGGACGAGGACGTCGTCGTCCCGCAGGTGGTCCACCAGGCCGACCGGGTGCTGGTGTCCCAGTGGCTGGAGGGCGTACCGCTCTCCCGGGTGATCGCCGACGGCAGCCAGGAGGAACGGGACCGGGCCGGACTGCTGCTGAGCCGGTTCCTCTTCTCCGGCCCCGTACGCACCGGACTGCTGCACGCGGACCCGCACCCGGGGAACTTCCGGCTGGTCCCCGGGGACACCGGGACATCCGCCGACTGGCGGCTGGGAGTGCTGGACTTCGGCACCGTGGACCGACTGCCGGAGGGGCTGCCCCCGACGATCGGCGAGGTGCTGCGGATGATGCTCGACGGAGACGCGGACACGGCCTACGCCCTGCTGCGCGACGAGGGCTTCGTCAAGCAGGAGATAGCGCTGGAGCCGGAGGCGGTACGGGAGTATCTGCTGCCGATCGTCGAGCCCGCCTGCGTGGAGGAGTTCACCTTCAGCAGGGACTGGATGCGCGAACAGGCGGCCCGGATCGCCGACCCCCGCTCCGCGGCCCACCAGCTGGGGCGGCAACTCAACCTGCCGCCGTCCTATCTGCTGATCCACCGGGTGACGCTCAGCACCATCGGCGTCCTGTGCCAGCTGGGCGCGACGGTGCGGATGCGGCACGACATGGAGACCTGGGTACCGGGGTTCGCCACCGCTGAGATGCCGCAGCCCGGGTCGTCCGAGGAGCCGCCGGACGGGGAGACGGCAGGGCCCGAGGAGGAGCCGGAGATCGCCCTGTGAGCAGGGGCCGCACTCCGGCCGCCGGACGGCACACGACCCCGCGGCGGCGGTGACGACGGAGAGCCGGAGACACCGGAGACACCGGAGAGCCGGGGCGCTCGCCCCGGCTCTCCGGTGTTCAGGTCATCCGGACCGAATCTTCAGCCCACCCAGGCCGGATCACTGCATCACGGCCATGGCGAGGGCACGCCGCGCGCGGAGCGTCGCGCGCTCCGCGCGCCGCTGAAGGCGCCGCGCGGTCCTCAGCCGCAGCGCCCTGCGTTCGGATTCGGCCTCGTGCATTCGTTGCTGTATCTGTGCTCTGGCCAGGCTTTCTGGCATGAGTTGCATGTCGCGGGTCCTGTTCTGACGGACGACTGTCGCGTCGGAGCGAGTGCGTGCGGTGGTCTCGTGGAGGGGTGTCATCGTCGGGTCCTGCTTCGTGAGGTGGCGCGTACGGGGATCCAGCGCCGACGGGCTGTCGATCGTTCCGGCAACCGCCTTGCGGCGGGCGGGCGATCCATGGCGGCGACGGGGGTTCATGCCGTCACCGGGTTCTTGCGGGGACGGCCCCGCGGACGCTTCCGCGGCACCACGACGCCCTGTACGAACAGCTCGCCGCCCCAGACGCCCCAGGGCTCGCGGCGGTCCTTGGCCCCGGCGAGGCAGGCCTCGCGCAGCGGGCAGGTCTGGCAGAGGGACTTCGCGTACTCGACGTCCGCGGGGGACTCGGCGAAGAAGACCTCGGGGTCGTAGGAGCGGCAGGGAACATCGACGCCGAGCCGCTCGATGGCGTCGTCGAGCTCGGTGAGGGTGATCTGCGGGGCGGTCAAGGAGTCCTCCGTGGTGAGATCAGGCGGCAGAGAAGGCGCGGGGCGCAACGTGTCAGGGTGCGTCTCGGTGTGCACTGCGGTTCTTCCTGTCTGTTGGATGTCTGTTGTCGTGTCGGGCCGGCTGGTGGCCGGTCGGGGCAAACAGAAGGGCCGCGGATCCCGATGTGGGTTCCGCGGCCCTGGAAGGTGCCGACCTGATCTCGCCGATCAGGCTGGATCTCTCCAGGGTCGGAGGCCACGGAAGGCCCACAGGGTGTAGCGCTGCGTCTTCTGGCGTCCTTCGCCGGCACCGTTGGCCGCGGAGCCACCGGCAAAGGCGGCTGCCTGTGCCTGTGCTGCTACCTCGGGTGCCTTGCTCGGTCGCTCGTTGCCGCCGGGGTTGACACCGGACAGACCGGTGCCGTGGAGGTTGGAGCCGAGCAGGCAGGCGCGAATGACCGAGTGATCGGTCATTTTGATCTCCGAAATGATCGTGGCCACTGGTCTCGCCTCCTCTCGGCGCCTCGGAGGACCCGCCACTGGGGCTGGTCCGTGGATGTTCAGGACGTAGTACAGCATGGAAGAGGAAGAGCGAAAAGGCCCGCCCTCTCCATGTCCGGAAGGCTATGAGGCTCCGTACGGCCCGCGCAAACTATTTTTCACGGCTTTCTGTCACAGCTTCTGTGACATGGGTCCCGCACCCGCGCCGCTGCCCGGTCGTCACCCCTGTCGAGGCTCCTCACCGGCGTCCGCGGGCAACTCCTCCCCCGCGCAGAGCGCGAGCACGTCGGCACCGAACTGCTGGAGCTTGCGGTGCCGGACTCCGGAGATGCGGGAGAGCTCCGCCGCATCGCCGGGAACGGCCTCGGCGATGGCGAGGAGCGTCTTGTCGGTGAAGACGCAGTAGTCCGGCTGCCGCAGCAGCGCCGCCTGCCGGGCCCGCCACTGGTGCAGCCGCTCGTGCAGCGCCTCGTCCAGCTGCGAGGGGCAGTCCTCGCAACGCATCAGCTTCACCTCACCGGGCTGGGTCAGCGACCGGCCGCACACCCGGCACCGCGCCGGCGCACGACGCACCCGCTCCCGACTCCCGGACGGTGCGGGAACGCGCCCACCGCCGGTGACGCTGCCGCCCGTCCCCGCACCGGTCCGGGCAGCGCCCGCGCCGGAGCCGGTTCGCAGTCCCGCGAGGAAACGACTGGGCTGCCTGCTGGGCCGGCCTCCCGGTGAGCGGGCGAGCGACCAGGAGAGGGTCAGCGACCGGCGGGCGCGGGTGATCCCGACATAGAGCAGTCTGCGCTCCTCCTCCGTCTGCTCCTCCGTCCTGGCGTGGGTGATCGGCAGCATCCCGTCGGTGAGGCCCACCACGAAGACGGCGTCCCACTCCAGGCCCTTGGCCGCGTGCAGCGAGGCCAGCGTGACGCCCTCGACGGTGGGCGCGTGCTGGACCCGGGCCCGCTCGTCCAGCTCCGCGATCAGATCGCCGAGCCCGGCACCGGGCCGGGCCCCGGCGAAATCCTCGGCCAGCCGCACCAGGGCCGCCAGCGACTCCCACCGGTCCCGGACGGCCCCCGACCCGGACGGTGCGTGCGGACTCCAGCCCTTGGTACCGAGCACGGCACGCACCTGCGAGGGCAGACCCACCGCGTCGTCCAGCAGTGCGTCGTTGCCGCCGGCCCGGGCCGCCCCGCGCAACGCCACGAACGCCTCCCGCACCTCGGGGCGTTCGAAGAACCGCTCGGCACCCCGCAACCGGCAGGGGACCCCGAGATCCGCCAGCGCCTGCTCGTAGACCTCGGACTGGGCGTTGATCCGGTAGAGCACGGCGATCTGGCTGGCGGGGACTCCCGAGGCGATGAGATCCCGGATCCGCCGGGCCACCCCTTCGGCCTCGCCGGGTTCGTCGGCGTACTCGGCACAGACCGGCTCGGGGCCCGGCTCCCGCTGGGAGACCAGCTCCAGCCGGTGTTCGGCGGCACGGCCCCGGGCCTGCGCGAGCAGCCCGTTGGCGAAGTGCACCACCTGCGGGGTCGAGCGGTAGTCGCGGACCAGCTTGACGACCGTCGCCTCCGGGTGGCGGGAGCGGAAGTCGAGAAGGTGGTCGGGGGTGGCGCCGGTGAAGGAGTAGATCGTCTGGCTGGCGTCGCCGACCACGCACAGACCACCCCGCTCCCCCACCCACAGCTCCAGCAGCCGCTGCTGCAGCGGGCTCACGTCCTGGTACTCGTCCACCGTGAAGTGCTGGTACTGGCCGCGGACCGTCTCGGCGATGTCCGGACGGTCCTGCAGGATGCCCACGGTGAGCAGCAGCACATCCTCGAAGTCGATCAGCGAACGCTCCCGCTTGAGCTGCTCGTAGAGGGCGTAGACGCGGCCGGTCTCGGCACTGTCGCGGGGGGCCGCGCGGCCCGCTGCCGCGGCGGCGGCCGGATAGTCCTCGGGCACGGTCTGGGTGACCTTGGCCCACTCGATCTCGCCGGTGACGTCCCGCAGCTCGCTGCGGTCGAGCCGGATCCGGCACCGGGCCGCGGCCTCCCCGACGAGCTGCGCCTTGCGCTCGACCAGCGGCGGCAGCTCACCGCCGACGGCGCGCGGCCAGAAGTACTGGAGCTGGCGCAGCGCGGCCGAGTGGAACGTGCGCGCCTGGACGCCCTGGACGCCGAGCTCGCGCAGCCTGCCGCGCATCTCCCCGGCGGCGCGCTGGGTGAAGGTGACGGCGAGCACCCCGCCCGGGGGCAGGATGCCGGCGCGGACGCCGTAGGCGATGCGGTGGGTGATCGCTCTCGTCTTGCCGGTGCCCGCACCGGCAAGCACGCACACCGGACCGTGCAGCGCCGTCGCCACCGCACGCTGCTCGGGGTCGAGCCCCTCGAGCACCGCGTCGGGGGAGTCGGGAACCCGCGGGAAGAGAGTGGAGTCCGTTGCTGCTGTCACCCCGCCATGCTGCCAGCCCGGCCGGGAGGGGCGGCACGGCTGTCCACAGCCGAGCCCCTGCGGTCCTACGAATCGCGCGGCCTTCCGGCGCGGGGCCCTGGGAGGATGTCCCGGGGGAATGTCCCCGGACCGCCGCGCGTTCAGACAGCACACCCGGACGAGACGAAGGAGCGCTGGAGAAGATGACGGGCACTGTGACGATGTACAGCACCACCTGGTGCGGCTACTGCCGTCGGCTGAAGGGCCAGATGGAACGCGCGGGCATCGCGTACACGGAGATCAACATCGAGCAGGACCCCGAGTCGGCGACCTTCGTCGAGAAGGCGAACGGCGGCAACCAGACGGTACCCACCGTGCTGTTCCCCGACGGTTCGACGCTGACCAATCCCTCGCTGGCCCAGGTCAAGGAGCGGGTCGGGGGCTGACCGCGGCGAGCGGCGGGCCGGCGGGCCGGCCCGGCCCGCCGCCGCCTCAGTCGTGGGGCCGGGGCTGCGGCAGCGGCTGCCCGTACCAGAGCTCGACCAGGCGGGCCGCGATCGAGATGCCCGAGGGGGTGAGCACCTCGCCGGAGTCGATCGCCGCCCGCAGGTCCTCGCGGGAGAACCAGCGGGCCTCCTCGATCTCTTCCTCGTCCACCTGGATCCGGGACGAGGTGGCGCGCGCCATGAAGCCCAGCATCAGGCTGGAGGGGAACGGCCAGGGCTGGCTCGCCACATAGCTGACGGGCCCGACGGCCACCCCGGCTTCCTCGGCGACCTCGCGGCGCACCGCGGCTTCCAGGGACTCGCCCGGCTCCACGAAGCCCGCCAGCGTCGAGAACCTGCCCTCCGGCCAGTGCACCTGGCGGCCGAGGAGTGCGCGGTCCTGCTCGTCGGTGACCAGCATGATCACGGCGGGGTCGGTGCGCGGATAGTGTTCGGCCCCGCAGGCCGGGCAGCGGCGGATGTGCCCGGCCGCCGCGATGACGGTGCGCTCGCCGCAGCGGGAGCAGAAGCGGTGGGTGCGCTGCCAGTTCTCCAGCCCGACGGCGTGCACCAGCAGTTCGCTGTCGCGGTCCGAGAGCAGCACGCCGGCCTCGCGCAGTCCGGCCGGGCGGGCGATGTCGTCCATCCGGCCCGGGAGCGAGTCCTTCTGGAGCGCGAAGTACCGCACTCCGTCCTCGTCGGTGCCCAGGAAGTAGCGGTGTGCCTCGGTGAAGGGGGCGTCGAAGGACGGCATGGTGACCAGTTCCGTCGTGCCGTCCTCCTGGTCCTCGATCAGGGCCTGTCCGCCGGAGACCACGAAGACCCGGGTGCTGGGGTGGCTCCAGGCCGCCGCCAGCCATGCCTCGTCCAGCCGGTGGTGGGAGCCCCGGTCGATGCCTCCGGTACTGGTGAGGCTGATCGCCGGGTCGCCGGAGGGTCCGGGCCGGCCGGCTCCGCCGCCGGGCCCGGCGGTCCGGTCGGCGCTGGGGTCTGTCGAGGTCGGGATGGTCACTTCTGCTTCCTACTCCCCCTGGGTCGGGGCTCCCCGCCCGGCAGCGGGTCGGGGGGCGGTTGGCGAGCGTTCGTGAGTCGGTCGGAGGGCGCGGCGGGCGGCGCCCGGGCGGGTGTCGTCCGGTCAGCCCTCGCTCCAGTGTGCCGCGAGGTCCTCCCAGAGGTATGCGGCGGTCTCCGCGCCCTTGAACAGCAGATCGAGTTCGATCTTCTCGTTCGGCGCGTGCCAGCCGTCCGAGGGGACCGAGATGCCGAGGAAGAGCACCGGGACGTCGAGCGCGTCCCGCAGGTCGGCCGCGGGGCCGGAACCGCCTTCGCGGGTGAAGCGGACCGGGGTGCCGAAGGCGCGTCCCATGGCGCGGGTGAGGGAGCGCAGTGCGGGGTGGCCGAGCGGGGTGAGGCAGGGGCGGGTGGCGCCCCAGAAGGTGATCTCGTGCCGGATCCCCGCGGGCAGCCGGTCGGCGACCCAGTCGCGGAGCGCCTGCTGGATCTTCTCCTCGTCCTGGCCGGCGACGGTGCGGAAGGACAGCTTCAGCTCGGCCGAGGCGGGCACGATGGTCTTGCCGCCGGGGCCCTGGTAGCCGCCGCCGATCCCGTTCACCTCGGCTGTGGGGCGGGCCCACACCCGCTCCAGTGTGGTGTAGCCGCGTTCGCCGAGGGGGGCGCCGGAGTGCGCCGTGCGCAGCCAGGCGTCCTCGTCGAAGGGCAGCTCGGCGAAGAGGGTGCGTTCCTCCTCGGTCAGTTCCACGACTCCGTCGTAGAAGCCGGGAAGGGTGACCCTGCGGTCCTCGTCGTGCAGCGCCGCGGCGAGCCGGGCGGCTTCGGTGGCCGGGTTGGGCACGGCTCCGCCGAAGGAGCCGGAGTGCACGTCCTGGGCCGGTCCGTACAGGTCGATCTGGCAGTCGGTGAGCCCGCGCATCCCGGTGCAGACGGTGGGGGTGTCCTCGGCCCACATTCCGGTGTCCGAGACGACCACGGCGTCGCAGTCCAGCCGCGGCGCGTGGGCGCGCAGCAGTGCGGGGAAGTGCGGTGACCCGGACTCCTCCTCGCCCTCGATGAGCAGTTTGACGCCGACGGCCGGGGTGCTCCGCCCGGTGGCGGCCAGGTGCGCGCGCAGGCCCAGGGTGTGGAAGAGGACCTGCCCCTTGTCGTCGGCGGCGCCCCGCGCGTACAGCCTGCCGTCCCGCTCCTCGGGCTCGAACGGTTCGCTGTGCCAGCCGTCGGCACGGGCCGCGGGCTGGACGTCGTGGTGGCCGTAGACCAGGACGGTGGGTGCCGCGGGGTCGTCGGAGGGCCACTCGGCGAAGACGGCGGGCGCACCCTCGGTCTCCCAGACCTCCGCGACGGGGAAGCCGGTGGCGCGCAGCGCGGCGGCGAGCCAGTCGGCGCTGCGCCGCACCTCCGGTGCGCGCTCCGGGTCGGCGGAGACGGACGGGATGCGCAGCCAGTCGCACAGGTCGCCGAGGAAGGCGGGACGCTGGTCCTGGATGAAGGTCCGGACAGCGCTGTCCGGGGGAGCGGGGGTGGTGCTCATGCCCTCGACCCTATCGGGCCGGGCGGGGTCAGCCGTCGGCCGGAGGCTCGTGCCCGGGGTGCCGCGGGGGCTGCCGGGGGTCGGGCGCGCGCTGCGCGGGGGCGCCGTCCAGCAGCAGCCGTTCCAGTCCGGCCCGGTCCGGGAGTTCCGCGGGCCGCACCAGTTCGCCGCTGCGCACATGGAGGAACGCCGCGCCGACGGAGGACAGCGGTACGCCTTCCTGTTCGGCCCAGGCGAGGCGGTAGACGGCGAGCTGGAGCGGGTCGGCCTCCCGGCCGCGGCCGGTCTTCCAGTCGATGATGTCGAAGGTCACGCTCCCGTCCGGTGCGCGGTCCCGGTAGACGGCGTCGATCCGGCCCCGGACGATCCGTCCGGCCAGCGCGAGCTGGAAGGGTGCCTCCACGCGGTGGGGGGTCCGGTGTGCCCAGGGGGTGCGTTCGAACGCCTCCTTGAGGGCGGCCAGGTCCTGCTCGTCGGTGATCTGCGGGGGCTCGCCCGCGTAGCGGCCCTCGCCGTCCGCGCCGGGCAGCTCTTCGGGGCCCAGCAGCGGCAGCGGGAGTTCTTCGAAGCGGGACTCCACCCAGGCGTGGAAGCGGGTGCCCCGGCGGGCGGCCGCGGGCTGCGGAGGGCGCGGCATCGGGCGGGCCAGTTCCCGGGCGAAGCCTTCCGGGTCGGCGGCCAGCCGCAGCAGTTGGGAGGCGCTCAGCGTGCGGGGCAGCGGGACGTCGCGTACCGCGGCGCGGGAGCGGCGCAGCTCTCCGGTGAGCGCCTCCAGGTCCCGGTCCCAGGCTGCGGCCAGCCGGGCCTCCTCGGGGTCGAGCTCGCCGGGCCCGACCGGCACGCGCGGGTGGGAGCCCGCGTCCGGGTGGGGGCCCGGCTCCGGAGCCGGCAGGTCCGCTTCCGGGCCGGGAGCGGCGGCCGGATCCCCGTGGGAGGCGTCGGCGGTCCCCGGTCCGGCAGCGTCGTCGGCGGTCCCCGGTCCGGCGGCGGCGTCGCTGCCGCCGGCGGCGGCTTCGAGGTGGGCCAGCACCCGGTTGGCCGCCGCGCGACGCAGCTCCAGCGCTTCCGCGTCCAGCGGCAGCGGCCACACGCGTTCCTCGGCGGGCTCCTCCAGCGCCGGGTTGGCCGCGTCCTGCTCCGGCGGCTCGGCCCAGTGCTCGACCTCGCCGTGCGCCGGATCGGCCTCGCAGTGGGCGCGCAGGGCGTCGAGGAAGGCGGAGGGGCCGCGCGGGCGCTTCTGCGCGGGCCCCCACCAGTGTCCGGAGCCCAGCAGCAGGCTCCGCGGGCGGGTGAAGGTGACGTAGCCGAGCCGCAGCTCCTCCGTCGACTGGTGGGCCCGCAGCGCGTTCTCCTGGTCCTTGAGGCCCTTCGCGGTCCACTCGGGCCGGGGCGGGAGGGTCTCCGCGTCCCCGCGCAGCGCGTACGGCAGCACCTTGGGCTGGGTGAGCCAGGTCTCGCGGGCCTGTTCGCCGGGGAACTGCTTGGCGACCAGGCCGGGCACCGCGACCACGTCCCACTCCAGCCCCTTGGACTTGTGCGCGGTCAGCACCTTGACGGTGTTCTCACCGCCGGGGAGCGAGCTGTCCAGCCCCTTCTCGTACTGCACGGCCGTCCGCAGGAACGCCAGGAAGGCCAGCAGGGTGGCCTCGCCGTCCAGCGAGGCGAAGCCCGCGGCGATGTCGAGGAACCGGCCGAGCGTCTCGCGCCGCCGCGCCGCCACCGCGTGCGGGGAGGCGGCCAGCTCGACCTCCAGACCGGTGACGGCCAGCACCCGGTGGAGCACGTCCATGAGCGGATCGGCCAGCGAACGCCGCAGGTCGCGCAGTTCGGCGGCGAGCCGTGCGAAGCGCACCCGCGCCTCGGCGGAGAACGGCAGGTCGTCGTCGTGGCCGTCGGACTCCAGGAAGGTGTCCAGGGCGTCCGCCAGGGAGCGCAGCTCGGCCGGGTCGGCGCCCTCGACGGCCGCCGCCAGCCGCTCGTCCGGGTCGTCGTCCGGGTGGGCGCGCTGGTGTGCGACGAGCAGCGCCGCGCGGCGTCCCAGCAGCGCCAGGTCGCGGGGGCCGATCCGCCAGCGCGGTCCGGTCAGCAGCCGCACCAGTGCGGCGTTCGCGGTGGGGTCCTGCAGCACCTCGCAGACGGCGACCAGGTCGGCGATCTCCGGCAGGTGGAGCAGTCCGGACAGGCCGACGACCTCGACGGGCAGATCGCGCTCGACCAGTGCGCCCTGGATCTCGGCGAAGTCGCCGGCGCTGCGGCACAGCACGGCGATCTCGCCGGGCGGGGTTCCGGTGCGCACCAGGTGGGCCAGGGAGTCGGCCAGCCAGGCGATCTCCTCGGCGTGTGTGCCCAGCAGCGCCGCGCGTACCCGTCCCTCGCGCTCCGCGCCGGGTGCGGGGCGCAGCGCCTCGACGCCCTGGTGGCGCTCCCGCAGCGGGGCGGCCATCGTGTTGGCCAGCTGCAGCAGCCGGCCGCCGCTGCGCCGGTTCTCGCTCAGCGACTGGCGGCGGGCGGGGGTGCCGTCGGAGTGTGCGAAGTGGCGGGGGAAGTCGTCCAGGTTGGCGACGGAGGCGCCGCGCCAGCCGTAGATCGCCTGGCAGGGGTCCCCGACGGCGGTGACCGGATGGCCGGTGCCCTGGCCGAAGAGCCCGGCCAGCAGGACGCGCTGGGCGACGGAGGTGTCCTGGTACTCGTCCAGCAGGACGACGGAGAACTGTTCCCGCAGGGCACGGCCGACCTCGGGCATCCGGGCGAGCTGTGCGGCCAGCGCGATCTGGTCGCCGAAGTCGATCCGCTCCTGCGCGTGCTTGCGGGCGCGGTACTCCGCCACCAGGCCGAGCAGTTCCTGCCGGGCGAGCGCGGCCTGCGGCACCTTGCGCAGCTTCTCGTTGGTCAGCCGGGCGCCTTCCAGGTCCGCGAGGAGCCCGGTGTCGTGCGCGCGGAGCTCCTCGGGCGTGACGAGGTGTTCGGACAGTTCGGCGTCCAGCGCCAGCAGGTCCTCCACGAGCGCCGGTACGGACTTGGTGAGCGCCTCGAAGGGGCCCTGCGCCGTGCGCAGCACCGAGGCGGCGAGCTGGAAGCGGGTGGCGTCCGCCAGCAGCCGTACGGTCGGCTCCAGCCCGAGGCGGAGTCCGTGCTCGGTCAGCAGTCGTCCGGCGAAGGCGTGGTAGGTGGAGATCTGCGGCTCTCCCGGTTCCGCGCCGTCGGGACCCGCCGGGTCGGGGTCGGTCACCCCGGCGCGCAGCAGCGCCTTGCGCACCCGTTCGGACAGCTCTCCGGCCGCCTTGTTGGTGAACGTCAGCCCCAGGACCCGGTCGGGTGCCACCTGCCCGGTGCCCACCAGCCAGACCACGCGGGCCGCCATGACGGTGGTCTTCCCCGAGCCCGCTCCGGCCACGATCACCTGCGGAGCGGGCGGCGCGGCGATGCAGGCCGTCTGCTCCGGGGTGAACGGGATCCCCAGCAGCTCGGCGAGCTGTGCGGGGTCGGTGAGGGGTGCGGGCACTCGTAAGACGCTAGCGCTCGCGGCTGACAGCGTGCGCGGGGGCCGGACGAGCGCGCTACTCGACCACCTGGCGGCCCTCGGGCCGGGCGGAGCAGGCCGCGCGGAAGGCGCAGTGCGTGCACTGCTGGCCGGGCGAGGGCGTGAAGCGCTCGTCCAGGACCCGCGCCGCGGCGGTGGCCAGCAGCTCGCCGACCCAGTCCCCGTCGCCCGCTGTCCCGGATGCGGCTGCTTCCGGGCCGGTTGCGGCTTCCGGAGTGGATGCGGCTTCCGGGACGGTTGCGGCTTGCGGAGTGGATGCGGCTTCCGTTCCGTTCTGCGGCGCCGCCCCGGGCTCCGGCGGCGGCTCCTGGTGCTGGACGACCGGGAGCGCGTCCCCGCCGTCGCGGCGGGCGGCGCCGAGCCGCAGGTGCACCAGTTCGGCCCCGCCCGGCTCCGGCCGTACTCCGTCGAACAGGGCATCGGCCGCGCCCTCCTGCACGGCGCGCTGGTAGACCGCGAGCTGGGGATGGCGCTCGACCTCGGGCCCGGTGGGACGGGTGCGGCCGGTCTTGAAGTCGACCACGTAGGCGCGGCCCGCCGCGTCGCGTTCGACCCGGTCCATGCTGCCCCGGATGCGGACGGCGTGCTCACCGGCGCGCAGCGTGACATCGAAGTCGTGCTCGCTGCCGACCAGCTCGCGGCCTTCCCCGCGTTCCATCACGTGCCAGCGCAGGAAGCGTTCCAGGGCGGCGCGCGCGTTCTCCTTCTCCTGCCGCGACTTCCACGGCGCGTCGAAGGACAGGCCGTCCCAGACGGCGTCCAGCCGCTCCATGAGCGCGGACAGGTCGCCGGGGCTGCTGCCGGAGGCCACCTCGTCGGCCAGTACGTGCACCACGTTGCCGAAGCCCTGCGCGGCCGTGGCCGGTTCGTCCGCCTTGACCTCCCGGGCCAGGAACCACTGCAGGGAGCAGGAGCGCCCGAGCTGCTCCAGTGCGCTGCCGGACAGCGCGACGGGCGCCGCGCGCTCGCGCAGCGGCACGGCGGAGCGGGTGGGTTCGACCAGTCCCCACCAGCGCTGCGGATGCGCTGCCGGAACGAGCGGATAGCCCTCCTCGTCACGTTCGGCCGCCAGTCCGGCCAGCCGCCGCGCGGCCGCGTCCCGCAACGCGGGCGAGGCCGCCGGGTCGACGGTGGTGGCGCGGAGCTCGGCGACGAGCGCGGGCACCGAGAGCGGACGGCGGGGGCGGCTGCCGACCGGCTGCGGCTGGACGCCCAGCTCGTCCAGGAACCGCGAGGGCTGGTCGCCGTCCTCCGCGGCGGCGGCCACGGCCGTCACCACGAGGCGCTCCGCGGCGCGGGTCGTCGCGACGTAGAACAGCCTGCGCTCCTCGGCCAGCAGGGCTCCCGGGGACAGCGGCTCGGCGATGCCGTCCCTGCCGATGCGGTCCGCCTCCAGCAGCGAGCCCCGGCGTCGCAGGTCGGGCCAGAGGCCCTCCTGCACCCCGGCCACGACCACCAGCCGCCACTCGCGGCCCTTGGCGCGGTGCGCGGTCATCAGCCGTACCGACTCGGGCCGCACCGCCCGCTGGACGAGCGTGTCGGCCGCTATGTCCTGTGCCTCCAGCTCCTCCAGGAAGTTGAGCGCCCCCCGGCCGCCGCCCCGCTCCTCGGCGCGTGCCGCGACGGCGAACAGGGTGCAGACGGCGTCCAGGTCGCGGTCGGCGTTGCGGCCGGCGGGGCCGCCGCGGCGCGCGGTCCGCTCCAGCCGGTCCGGCCAGCCGGTGCCGCTCCACAGCGCCCACAGGGCCTCCTCGGCGGTGCCGCCGCCGGCGAGCAGCTCGCGGGTCTTGCGCAGCAGCAGGCCGAGGCTGTGCGCGCCCTCGACGGAGCGCCCGCCGGGTGCCGGGGCCGCGGCGCCGGAGCGCGGGGTGTGGGCGACCAGGCGTTCCGGCTCGGCGAGGGCTTCGGCCAGCAGGGTGTCGGAGGGCCGGGGCACCTTGGCGCCGGCGGCGCGTTCCTCTTCGCGCAGTGTCCGGCCGAGGCGGCGCAGGTCGGCGGCGTCCATCCCGCCGAGCGGCGAGGTCAGCAGGGTCAGCGCGGTCTCGGTGCCGAGGACGGCCGACTCCGCCAGGGCGCCGGTGGCCGCGACGCGCAGCGCCGTCAGCAGGGGCGCGACGGCCGGTTCGTGGCGCAGCGGTACGTCGTCGCCGTCCACGTCCACGGGCACGCCGGCGGAGACGAGGGCGCGGCGGACCACGGGCAGGGACCGCCCGCCCGCGCGCACCAGGACCGCCATCTCGCCCCAGGGGAGACCGTCCTCCAGATGGGCGCGGCGCAGCAGGTCGGCGATGTTGTCCAGCTCGGCACCCGCGGTCGCATAGGTGTACACCTCGACCCGGCCGGGGGCGCTCGCGCCGCCCGGGCCGTCCACGCGGTCACTGCCGTCCGCGCGGTCACTGCCGTCCGCACCGCCGCTGCCGTCCGCACCTGCCGGGGCCGGCGCGCCCGCCCGGGCCGAGGCACCCCCCGGGGCCGGGCCGCCGGACGGCCCGGGACGCAGGGCGCGATGGGCGCGGACGGCCTCGGCGGGCAACCGGGTGAGGGGCATCCGGGCGGTCAGCTCGCGGGTGGCGGACAGCAGCCGGGGCCGGGAGCGCCGGGCGGTGCGCAGCACCCGGACGGGCGCGGGGGCTCCGGAGCGCTGCGGAAAGAGGTCGGGGAAGCGCAGGATGCCGTTCACGTCCGCGCCGCGGAAGGCGTAGATCGACTGGTCGGGGTCGCCGAACGCCACCAGGGTGCGGGCCCCGCCGCCCGCCAGGGCCTGCAGCAGCCGCACCTGGGAGGGGTCGGTGTCCTGGAACTCGTCGACGTAGATCGCGTCGTACGCGTCGTGCAGCCGGGCGGCCACCTCCTGGCGCCCGGTGAGCAGGACGGCACGGTGCACGAGCTCGGCATAGTCGAGCACGCCCTGCATGTCCAGTACGTCCAGATACTCGGCGAAGAACCCGGCCGCGGCGCTCCAGTCGGGGCGCCGGGCGCGGCGCGCGAAGGCGTCGAGCGCGGCGGGG
The DNA here is from genome assembly GCF_000280905.1 of Streptomyces sp. AA1529. Classification (GTDB taxonomy): domain Bacteria; phylum Actinomycetota; class Actinomycetes; order Streptomycetales; family Streptomycetaceae; genus Streptomyces. The sequence goes on from NZ_ALAP01000012.1 coordinate 20,670, forward strand.
CCCAGTCCGAGCTCGCGCCCGCGCGCCAGCACGGCCCGGACCTCGTCGGCGAAGCCCCGGGTCGTCAGGCAGGCCCGCAGTTCGTCGGGCCAGCGCACCGTCGCGCGCCCGCGCGCCGCCAGCGCGAGCTGGCCCGCCAGCAGTTCGCGGATGTGCAGATCCTGCTCCGGACCGGTCAGCAGGCGCAGCGGCTCGGCGAACAGGTCGGCGTCCTGATGCGCGCGCACCAGCGCGTAGCAGTACGAGTGGAACGTCGTCGCGGCGGGAGCGCGCAGGGCGCCCCCCGGGCGGTCCCCGCCGCCGTGCCGTACCGATCCGCTCGGCGCGCCCGGCGCCGGGGGCTGCCGGGGGGCCCGGGCGGGTGCCGGTCCCGCCTCCGCGGCGAGCCGGTCCGCCATCCGGTCGCGCAGGTCGACGGCGGCCCGGCGGCTGAAGGTCAGCACCAGGACGCGCTCCGGGTCGACGCCCTCCCGCACCCGGGCCGCGACCGCCTCGACCAGGGTGGTCGTCTTGCCGGTGCCGGGCCCGGCCAGGACGAGCAGCGGGCCGCCGCGGTGGTCAACCACAGCACGCTGGGCCGCGTCAGAGGCAGGGAGATCGACCGGTCCCGTCCCGGTGCGCACCAGTCGGTACGCACCGGGCTCGCGGGACCGCTGACGCGTGTCGGCAGCAAGGGAGGTACTCACGTGGATCGCCTAGGGGGAAGTCTGTGCGGAGCGGTACAGACGCTACGCCTGCGGACACACGTGTCGCAGCGCCTCGCTCCGGTGCCCCGTACGGCTGCTGTACCCCGTACGGACTGCCCAGCGCATCGGGCCGGGCGGCATGCCGGAAGCTGGGAACTGTGAGGAGCCGCAGCGCGGGGTCACCCGGCCGTCCCGTCCCAGCGGGCCCGGCGCATCTCGAGGCGCGGGACCTCGCCCCGGCGGCGGGACGCGGCGGCCGGCTCGCGCAGCGGAGTGCCCTCCGCGTGGTAGTGCGCCAGGGCCTGCCGCTCCTGGCCCGGCAGCGGGAGCCCGTCCGCGCGCACCACGCGCCACCAGGGGACGGCACCTCCGTACAGCGCCATGGCTCTGCCCACCTGGCGGGGGCCGCCCTCCTCCAGCCACTCGGCGATGTCCCCGTACGTGAGCACCCGGCCGGCCGGGATCAGCTCGGCGACCTCGAGGACGCGCTCCGCGTACTCGGGCAGCGCGGGCACGTCGGTGTCCCGGGGCGCGGCAGAGGCGTCGTCCGGCTCCGCCTCGCGGGGGTTTCCAGCCATGCGGGCCATGGTGCCGCATGCCACCGACAGCGGCGCCGCCCCGGCCGGGTGCGGCCCGGCCCGGATGCCGATTCGTCCCCCGCGCCACCGGAATGCACCCTCGTGCTCCCGGCGGCGCGCCCCTCGTGCCACCATCTTCCGGGCGGTGACGAGTGATACGGGACCACGACGAGACGGCAGCGGCAGGACAGCGGCACGGTGACGGACCCTCCGAGGAGGGCGCACCCGCCGCCGGAAGTGCTGCCCGGCCCGCCGCGGGCAGCGGTCGGGAGTCCGCCCGGCGGGGTCCCCCCGATCCCGGAACCGATCCCGGGCCCGGGACCGAGCCCGAACCCGAGTCGGAGCCCGGGACCGAGCCGCAGCCCCGGCCCGAGCCGGAGCCGGAGTCGGGGGCGGACGGCTCGCCGGCCGCGGCGGAATCGCCGGAGAAGCCGGAGGCCGTCGCCGAGGGGGAGCGGGTGGCGATCGAGAGCGACGAGCCGCTGCTCTCGGCTCGGGTGCACCGCCCCTCCGATCTGCTGCGGATGGTGCTCGGGCTGCTGGGCATCGCGCTGGTGCTGGTGATCGCGAACTTCGCGCACGGCACCACGGCGGGGCTCGAACAGGACATCGACAAGGGCACCGCGGAAGCTCCCGACCTGCTCATCAGCCTGACCGGGCTGGCCTCCAGCATCGCCGTGCTGCTGGTGCCCGTCGCGTTCGCGATCGAACGGCTGATCAAGCGGGACGGGCTGCGGATCGCGGACGGCGTGCTGGCCGCCGTCCTGGCGCACGGCGCCTCGCTCGCCGTGGACCTGTGGGTCGCCCAGGCGGCGCCCGACTCGATCCGGGACGCGCTGACCAAGGCGATCACCCCGCAGGACGCCACCACCCCGGTGCACAGCTACCTCGCGCCGGTCATCGCGTACATGACCGCGGTCGGGATGGCGCGCCGGCCGCGCTGGCGCGTGGTGCTGTGGGGCGTACTGCTGCTGAACGCGACCGCGGTGCTGGTGCCCGGGTACACGACAGCCTTCTCCATCGTGGTGACGGTGCTGATCGGCTGGACCACCGCCTACGGCACGCTGTACGCCGTCGGCACCCCGAACGTCCGGCCCACCGGCCAGACCCTGCTGGCGGGACTGCGCCGGGTGGGCTTCACCCCGGTCAGCGCGGTGCGGGTGGAGGACGCCGGGGAGGCCGACCGGCGCGACCACAACGACCGGGGGCGCCGCTACCGGGTGACGCTGGAGGACGGGCCGCCGCTCGACGTCACCGTCGTCGACCGCGAGCAGCAGGCCCAGGGCTTCTTCTACCGCGTCTGGCGGCGGCTGGCACTGCGCGGCATCACCCAGCGCCGCAGTCTCCAGTCGCTGCGGCAGGCCCTGGAGCAGGAGGCGCTGCTCGCCTACGCGGCCATCTCGGCGGGCGCCAACGCGCCCCGGCTGATCGCCACCTCGGAACTCGGCCCGGACGCGGTGATGCTGGTCTACGAGCACATCGGGGGCCGCAGCCTGGACGCGCTGCCGGACGAGGAGATCACCGACGAGCTGATGCGCACGACCTGGCGCCAGGTCGAGGCGCTGCAGTCGCGGCGGATCGCCCACCGCAGGCTGGTGGGCGACGCGCTGCTGGTGGACCGCTCCGGTGCCGTCTACCTGACGGACCTGCGCGGCGGGGAGATCGCGGCCGGGGACCTGATCCTGCGGATGGACGTCGCCCAGCTGCTGACCACGCTGGGGCTGCGGGTGGGCGCCGAGCGCGCCGCCTCGACCGCGGTGGACGTGCTGGGGCCGGACGCCGTCGCGGACAGTCTGCCGCTGCTGCAGCCCATCGCGCTCAGCCGCAGCACCCGCACGACGCTGCGGCGGCTGGCCAAGGAGCGCGCCGAGCGCGAGCGCGAGGCCGTCATCGAGGCGTCCCGCAGCGGCAGGGCGGCCAGGGCCCGGGACGGGGCCGAACCGCAGGCGGCGGGGAGCCGCGCGCACCGCAAGTCGCTGCGCGCGGAGAAGAACGCCGAGAAGAAGGCCATAGACGAGGCGCTGGAGGAGGCCCGGGAGGAGGACCTGCTGGCGCAGATCCGGCAGCAGGTGCTGCGCATCAGGCCGCAGGCGCCCATAGAGCCCGCGCGGCTGGAGCGGATCCGGCCGCGCACCCTGCTCAGCTTCATCGCGGGCACCCTGGCCGCCTACTTCCTGCTGACCCAGCTCTCCCAGGTCCCGCTGGACAAGGTGCTCAGCGCGAACTGGGCGTGGGTCGGCGGCGCGGTGCTCTTCTCCGCGGTGACCTATCTGTTCGCCGCCATGTCGCTGCTGGGCTTCGTCCCGGAGAAGGTCTCCTGGTGGCGGACGGTGCAGGCGCAGGTGGCCGGCTCCTTCGTGAAGCTGGTGGCCCCCGCGGCGGTCGGCGGGGTGGCGCTGAACGCGCGGTTCCTCCAGCGCTCCGGGGTGCGCCCGGGGCACGCGGTGGCCAGCGTGGGCGCCTCCCAGCTCTTCGGGCTCGGCAGCCACATCACGCTGCTGATGCTGTTCGGCTACATCACCGGGACCGAGCACACGCCCACCCTCTCGCCGTCCCGCGCGGTCATCGCCGGGCTGCTGACGGCGGCCGTGCTGGTGCTGATCGTCACGGCGGTGCCCGCGCTGCGCCGGTTCGTCTCGAACCGGGTGCGCTCGCTGTTCGCGGGCGTGGTGCCGCGGATGCTGGACGTGGTGCAGCGGCCGCAGAAGCTGCTCACCGGTGTGCTGGGGATGCTGCTGCTGACGCTGGCGTTCGTGATGTGCCTGGACGCGTGCGTGCGCGCGTTCGGACACGAGACGAGCTACGCGAACCTCGCCGTCGTCTTCCTGACCGCGAACGCGCTCGGTTCGGCCGCGCCCACCCCGGGCGGGCTGGGTGCCGTCGAGGCGGCCCTGATCGCCGCGCTCATCGCCTTCGGGGTGCCGAAGGAGGTGGCGACCCCGGCGGTGCTGCTGTTCCGGCTGCTGACCCTGTGGATGCCGGTGCTGCCCGGCTGGCTGTCCTTCACCCATCTGACCCGCAGGGGCGCACTCTGAGGAAGACCACCCGTCCGCCTCACACAGCGCGCCGTCGCACCCGCTCCGTCCGCACGATGAACGTCCCACCCCCTGTCGGGAGGACGTCCCCATGCGCCATTCCCGCTCCCCGCGGCGGCCTGTCGCCGCGCTCGCGGCAGCGCTGATGGTGACCGCGGCCGTGACCAGCGGCTGCGGCAGCGAGGAACCGGACCGCAGCCGGCGGACCGAGGCCAGGCCGAGCGGCCGGAGTCCGGCCGCCGCCGACGCGGCCTCCCGCTCCCCCGCGCCCTCCGGGAGCACCTCGGCGGGGCAGCCGCTCCCGGACTCGCTCACCCGCCAGCAGCCGCGCTGGTCGCCGTGTCCGGCACCGGACGCCGCGCAGGGCACCGACACCGGCTCGCCGGCGCCGCTGCCGGGAGGCGACCGGTGGGAGTGCGCGAAGCTGAAGGTGCCCCTGGACTACAGCGAGCCCGCGGGCCGGACGCTGGGCATCGAGATGATCCGCGCCGCGGAGCGCCCGGGCGGCGGCAAGCGGATCGGCTCGCTGGTGTTCAACTTCGGCGGACCGGGCGGCTCCGGGGTCGCCGCGCTGCCCGCCTTCGCGGACGAGTACGAGACCCTGCGCGGCCGCTACGACCTGGTCAGCTTCGACCCGCGCGGGGTGGGCCGCAGCGAGGGGGTGCGCTGTCTGAGCGACGAGCGGCTGGACGCCTACTTCGCCGCCGACTGGACGCCCGACACCGACGCCGAGGAGCGCAGCCTCTTCGCCCGCCAGAAGTCCTTCGCCGACGGCTGCGAGAAGCGGGCCGGGGACCTGCTGCCGCATCTGACGACCGAGAACACGGCCCGCGACATGGATCTGCTGCGGCAGGTACTCGGCGACCGGAAGCTGCACTACTTCGGCATCTCCTACGGCACCGAACTGGGCGGGGTCTACGCGCACCTGTATCCGGAGCGGGTGGGCCGCGCCGTCTTCGACGCGGTGGTCGATCCCGCATCGAACCCGGCGCAGGGTTCGCTGAGCCAGGCGGGAGGATTCCAGAAGGCGCTCGGCAACTATCTGGACCGCTGCACCTCGGGCGAGGAGAAGTGCCCGGTCGGCGACGACCCCGCGGAGGGGAAGGAGCGGATCACCGAGCTGCTGGCCGACCTGGACGCCGAGCCGATGCCCACCGACAGCGGCCGCAAGCTGACCGAGTCGCTGGCCGAGGGCGGGATCGCGCAGGCGCTGTACTCCGAGGAGACCTGGGATCTGCTCACCCAGGGGCTGGAGGAGGCGGTGGTGGACAGCAACGGCTCCACGCTGCTGCTGCTGGCGGACGCGCTCAACGGACGCAACCAGGACGGCACCTACAGCACGCTGCAGTCGTCGCTGACGGCGATCAGCTGCGCGGACAACGAGCAGCGGTACGGGACGGGGGCGATCAGGAACAGGCTGCCGGACTTCGCCGAGGCGTCCCCGGTCTTCGGGCCGATGTCCGCCTGGGGGCTGGCCTCCTGTCACGACTGGCCGGTGCACGGCAGGTGGCGGACGCCTCCGGTGAGCGCTGCCGGGTCGGACCCGATCCTGCTGGTCGGCACGACCGGGGACCCCGCCACCCCGTACGGGGGGACGCGGGCGATGCAGCGGGAGCTGGGCGACGGCGTCGGGGTCGAGGTCACCTACCGCGGTGAGGGGCACGGCGCGTACGACAGCCGGAACTCCTGCGTGCGCAAGGCGGTCGACGGCTATCTGCTGCGCGGCCGGGTGCCGCGGAACGGCACCGACTGCACCTGACGCGGGCTCGGCCAGGGGCGCACGGCGGATGTCCGGCCGTGCGCCCCTGAGGTGTCCGAGGGTTCTAGTAGACGGGCTTGTCCGGTTCGATCTGGTTGACCCAGCCGATGACGCCGCCGCCGACGTGCACCGCATCGGAGAATCCCGCGTTCTTGAGCACCGCCAGGACTTCCGCGGAGCGGACACCTGTCTTGCAATGCAGGACGATCTTCTTGTCCTGCGGCAGGTCCTGCAGTGCGGTGCCCATCAGGAACTCGTTCTTGGGGATCAGCCGGGCACCGGGGATCGAGACGATCTCGTACTCGTTCGGCTCCCGCACGTCGATGACGTCGACGCTCTCGCCCTCGTCCAGCCATTCCTTGAGCTGCTTGGGGGTGATGGTGGAGCCCGCGGCGGCCTCCTGCGCCTCGTCGGAGACGACACCGCAGAACGCCTCGTAGTCGATCAGCTCGGTGACCGTGGCGTTCGGTCCGCAGACCGCGCAGTCGGGGTCCTTGCGGACCTTGACCTGCCGGTAGCTCATCTCCAGTGCGTCGTAGATCATCAGGCGGCCGACCAGCGGGTCGCCGATGCCCGCCAGCACCTTGATGGCCTCGGTCACCTGGATCGACCCGACGGAGGCGCACAGCACGCCCAGCACGCCGCCCTCGGCGCAGCTCGGCACCATGCCGGGCGGCGGGGGCTCCGGGTACAGGCAGCGGTAGCAGGGCCCGTGCTCGCTCCAGAACACGCTGGCCTGGCCGTCGAAGCGGTAGATCGAGCCCCACACGTACGGCTTGTTCAGCAGCACGCAGGCGTCGTTGACCAGGTAGCGGGTGGCGAAGTTGTCCGTGCCGTCCACGATCAGGTCGTACTGCGCGAACAGCTCCATCACGTTCGACGAGTCGAGCCGCTCCACGTGCAGGTTGACCTGCGCGTGCGGGTTGATCCCGAGCACCGTGTCCTTGGCCGACTCCGCCTTCGGCCGGCCGATGTCCGCCTGGCTGTGGATGATCTGCCGCTGCAGGTTGGACTCGTCGACCTCGTCGAACTCGACGATGCCGAGGGTGCCGACACCGGCGGCGGCGAGATACATCAGGGCCGGCGAACCGAGGCCGCCCGCGCCCACACAGAGGACCTTCGCGTTCTTGAGCCGCTTCTGACCTTCCATCCCGACATCCGGGATGATCAGGTGACGTGAGTACCTGCGGACCTCGTCGACGGTGAGCTCGTCGGCTGGCTCGACCAGGGGTGGCAGTGACACGGAGACTCCGATGGTCGGTGGAACGTGCGGGAAGACACCCGCCCGAGGGGCGAGCTTTTCCTTCCGTAACACTGCCACGCCCTATCTCATTCCGAGACACCTGGTCCAAGACACGAGACGATCTCGTCCCAGTAGCCGGGCAGCCCCGCCCACGGGTCCTGCCCCCGGTCGCGAGTGCGGTCCGTGAAGCAGACGGTGCCCGCGCCCTGCCAGCGGGCGATCCGCAGCGCCTCCTCCAGGTGCGTGCGCGGCAGCGCGTGCACCAGGTGGCAGAACCGTTCGGCCGGATAGGTCGCCGTCCACTCCGCCGCCTGCGACCAGCGGTAGTCTCCCCAGCTTCCGGCATAGGTGACCAGCTGGTCGGCGCATCCCAGGTGGTCGGGGTGCGGGTGGCCGCCCGTCTCCAGCACCAGGAAGCCGCCGGGCCCGGTGGCTTCCCCGGCGCACGCGCCGGCTGCGCCGCACAGGGCGCGCAGCGTGGCGCTGAGCCGCTGGACGTGCCCCAGCAGGGCCGGAGCGTCCGGACAGTGCGCGAGATAGAAGCCGTCGACCCGGTACCAGTCCAGGAACCGGTGGGCTTCGGAGACCAGTTCGCCGAATGTCCGCGTACCCTCCCGCATGTCGAGACGGCCGAGCACGGCGACGCCCGCCGAGCCCAGCGCGGCCGCCGCGGGAGCGCAGAACGGGTCGGGCCGCGCGCCCGGGCCGTCGGCGACGTCCAGCACCGCCCAGTGCAGCGGACCCGCGGCCCGGTCCGGGCCCGGGCAGGCGCCGAGCCCGGGCCGGGCGAGCTCCGCCCACTCCATGGGCGCCAGCATCGGGTGCGCGCACCCCGGTACACCGAGCCCCGGCCGCCTGCTGGCCGAGCCGCTGCCGCCGCCGGTCGCCCGGAGCCGGCCCGGGGGTGTCGTCAGATACGGCACGCCGCCTCCATCCAGATGTCGGCCAGCGACTCCTCCAGCCCGATCCGGGGCCGCCAGCCGAGCCGGTCGCGGGCCGTGCGGACGTCGGCCTGCTGCCAGCCGCCGCAGCCGTCCGGGTACGGGTAGGAGGCGGGCGCCGGCTGCGCACCGTGCTGCTGCGCGGGAATGGCGGGGGCGCCGCCGACCACCTGCCCGCCCGGCGCTCCGGGCCCGGCCCCGGCCGGCTGCCCCTCGGCCGGCCCCTGCCCGGCCGGGCCGCCGCCCTGGTCGTGCACCGACCCGGCGTACCCGGCGACGCGGGCCAGCAGCGAGGTGGCGTCCCGCAGCCGCACCGCCCTGCCGGTCCCGATGTTGACGATGCCCTGCGCCGCGGACAGGGACGCGGCGTGCACGGCCCGCGCGATGTCGCGGACGTCCACGAAGTCGCGCTGCACGCTCAGCCCGCCCAGCTTCAGTTCGCTGTCGCCCTGCTGCATCGCGCGCCGCATCGCCTCCGCGATCCGCCCGAGCGGCGAACCGGCCGGGGTGCCGGGGCCGATGGGTGAGAAGACCCGGAGCACGACGGCGTCCAGCCCGGAGGCCAGCACCAGTTCGGTGCCCGCCAGCTTGCTCACCCCGTACGGCCCCCCGGGACGCGGTACGGCGTCCTCACCGGTGGAGGACCCGGCCTGCGCCGACCCGTACTCGGCGGCGCACCCCACGTGCACCAGCCGGGCGCCGCAGCCGCTGCGGCGCAGCGACTCGCAGACGGCGGCCGTGGCGACCACGTTGTGCCGGATCAGTTCGCGCCCGCTGCCCCGGGTGGTGCCCGCGCAGTTGACGACGACACCGGGGTGGACGGCGTCCAGGAAGCGGGTGAGGGCACCGGGGCTTCCGGTGGACAGGTCGAAGCGGACGTCGGCCTCGTCGCTCCTGCCGAGCGCGGTCAGTTGCACCGCGGGGTCGGCCAGCAGGCGGTCGGCGACGAAGCGGCCCAGGTATCCGCTGGCGCCCAGCAGCAGCACCCTCATTGTGCGGCCCCCTCGCACGAGTGCGGGGCCCGGCACGGCCGCACGCCCGGGTGCGGTCGCCTCCCAGGGGTGCCGGGGTGTGCCAACTGCGCGTGGATCATCGGGTCTTGCTCCTTGTCGGTGTCGCACGGGCGGGTCCGTAAGCCCGTGCCGGAGGGAGGGATCGGGGGCGGCCCGGCGGTCATACGGGCGCCGCCCCCCGGTGGTGCGCCGAGGCGTTGGCCAGCGCCCCCGCCGCGTACGCCAGCAGGACGAGTGCCGCGCAGCCGCAGGCGGCGACCGGCACGGCCGCCGTCCCCAGGTGCGCGACCAGCGCCTCCGGAGGACGGCTCAGTGCCCCGAGACCGGGCAGCCGGGCCACGGGGACGGCGAGCAGCACCGCGGCCTCCACGGCGCAGGCGGCGGCGAGTCCGGCCGAGGCCGCCCGCCGGAAGCCGTGCGCGGCCAGCAGCAGCGCGGCGAAGAACAGCAGTCCGAGGGCTCCGGTGGCCGCGGCGGTGGCCGGCCAGGAGGCCCGAGGGCCGGGAGCGGGGCCGGGTGCCACGGCGGCCAGGGGGCCGTCGGTGAGCGCGCGGGCCGCGAGGTGGAGCAGCGGCAGTCCCACCGCGACGGCGCAGACGGCCGCCATCAGCAGCGGGCGCACCGCGGTGGTGAAGTCCTCCAGCCTGCGGCTGCCCGCCAGCCTGCGCCGGGCGGCCGAGGCGAATCCGCGCACGCCCCACACGGCGGGCGCGACAGCCAGCGCGAGGGCCGGCGGGAGAGCGGGCGACGGCATCCGGGGTGCGCCGCCGGAGGCGTCGGGACCGCCGCCCAGCAGTTGGGCCAGCAGCCAGTCGCCGTACAGCGCGTAGCCCACCAGCCAGCAGATGCACAGCGCGGCGAACGCCGAAGACGCCGGGAACCCGGCGGCGCCCGCCGCACGCGGGACGCGGGGGACGGTCCGCAGCGCCGCGACCGCGCTGCCCGGCACGGCGAGGGCGCCCAGGACGCACAGGGCGGCCCGTGGCGCGGCGGGCCCGTCGCGCAGCAGCACCCACCAGGCGAGGGTGCCCGCACACAGCAGGCCGGGGAGCAGCGGCAGCGCCAGCAGCGCGCACCGTCCGAGCAGCCGCCGGCGCGCGGCGCCCGGCGGACGCGGGGGCCGGGTGCCGGCCGAGGGCGCACGGCGCGTGCGCGCTCCGCGGGCGGCCTCCCCCGTGTGCGGGGAGCGCGTGCCGGGGTACGGAGTGCGCGCGTACAGCTCCTCGGCCAGCGAGAAGATGTCGCGGTGGCGGCATCGGGCGACGGTCCGGTCGGTGATCCCGTCGGCTTCCAGCCCGGCGGCGATCTCCAGCGGGTCGACGGCGCGCTCGCACAGGGTGCGGTGCTGGTACAGCAGGACGCGCACCGGGTCGCCGGGTGCGGAACGGGTCGTCACGGGGTCCTCCCCTCCCCCGGCTCGGCACCGACCGCGGCCCGCTCGACGGGGTGCGGCCCGCCCGCGCTCTCCCGCGGGCCGCGGTCCGGCCGGGCCCAGCTGGGCACGTGCGGGGAGTTGCCGGCGGCGGGCCGCGCCCCGGCCGCCCGCCGGCCGGAGCGGCCGGCCGGACGGCGCCCGTCGGCACCGGGGACTGCCGGGCCGCCGGCCGCGGTGTCGGCGGCCGGGTCGCCGGGCAGCCGGGCACCGGTCGCCGCGCGGCCCCTCATCAGGTGGCTCTCGGGAGCGCGGGCGAGCGGGACCGCGTCCTCGGCGTCCTCGGCGTCTCCGGCGTTCCCGGCGTCCCCGGCGTCCCCGGCCGCGGGCTGCCGGAGGGCCTCCGCGGGCCGCTGCGCGAGTTCACGGTAGATACCCCGGAACGCCTCGACGTTCTGCCGCACCGTGAACAGTTCCAGCGCCCGCGCCCGCGCGGCGGCGCCCAGCCGTGCCGCGCGCGCCGGGTCGCGCAGCAGCGCGACGCAGGCGTCCGCCAGCGCCCGCGGGTCGCGCGCGGGGACGAGGCAGCCGGTGCCGCCGATCACCTCCGGGGCGGCCCCCACGTCGGTGGAGACGGCGGCCCGGCCGCAGAACATCGCCTCCACCAGCGGAACCGGGAAACCCTCGACGGCGCTGGAGAGCACGGCGACGCCGCCCAGCGCGTAGGCGTCCGCCAGGGTGGGTGCGGCGGCACCGCCCAGCTCCTCGAAGGCGACCGCGCTCTCGACGCCCGGGGGTGCCACGGGGAAGAGCCGCGCTGCGAGCGCCCGGCAGTGCGCCCGGTATCCCCCCGGCGCCCAACTCCCCGGCGCCCTCCCGGGGCCCGCCGGGCCGGTCCGCACCGCCCGCCGCCGGGACGCTGTCGGCGTCCGCCGAAGCGCCGGGGGTGCGGTCCGCCGGCCGGGTACCGCGTGGATCGGCCCGCTCGACGATGCGCAACCGGGCGGTCGGCACCGTCTCGCGCACCCGGGCGAAGGCGTACAGCAGGGTGTCCAGGTCCTTGGCCGGGCCGGGGGTGCCCACCCACACCAGCGTGGGTGCGCCGGTGGTGCGGGGGCCGCCGGGCGGCGGCAGATGCGCGGCCTGTTCCCCGACGGCGTCGAAAGGTGTCGGGTCCATGCCGGGGTAGACGGTGCGCAGCCGCGCGCCGTCGGCGCCGCAGCGCTCCTGCCAGCGGCGTGCGTGCGTGTTCCCGGGGGTGATCAGATGGGCCTGCGCGTACGCCTCGCGCGCCAGGCGCCGCTGGAAGGAGGCGAGCAGGGCCCGTACGGGGGCGCCCACGACTCCGCGGGCGACGGCACCGGCGGCGCTCGCCAGGTAGTGCTCACGCAGCCGCACGCCGTACTCGGTGATCAGCAGCGGCACCCCGAACGTCCGCTTGGCCCACAGGCCGGGGAGGGCCGCGGGCCCGGCGCCGACCGCGTGGCACAGGTCGGCCTCCGACAGCCCCGCCTCCCCGCCCCGCTGCCCGTACCAGTCCAGGGAGAGCGGACGCAGCGCGCGCTCCAGCTTGTCGGTGACGGCAAGCAGGTCACAGACCTGGGCGGCATGCGCGGCGGGCATCGCGCCGGGCGCGCGGCAGGCGGATTCCAGAATGCGCACGGCGCTCTCGGAGCGCAGCGCGGCGGCCAGCCCGCCACGCTCGGCCGCCAGTTCGGCGAGCCCGTAGAGACCGGCGGCGAAACGGTCCGCCTGAGCGGGGGCCGGGGGCCGTGCGGAGCTGATCCCGCCCTCGGGGGCACCGGCCGCCGCGGGCCGGTCGGCAGCGGACCGTTCGGCAGCGGACCGGTCGGCGCCGGGCCTGCCGCGGCCGGGTCCGTCGGAGCCGGGCCGGTCGGGATCCGCGCCGCAGACGGCCTCGGCGAGCACCTCGAAGCACTCGCGGAAGCGCTGCTTCTCACGCCGTCCGTAGGAACCCCACGTCAGCCGGCGCACGCCCGCGTACGCCGCGGCGGGCTCGGGGCCCCACAGCGGTGCGGTGCGCACCCGCGCGACGTTGGGCGGCACCTCGCGGCAGCCGGTCCACTCCTGCCGGGCGCTGCGGCTGAGGGCGTACACCGCGAACTCGTGGCCGTCCAAGCCGCGCACCAGGCGGTCGCACCACAGCGCGGACTCACCCCGCACATAGGGGTAACCACCCTCCGTAAGCAGCGCGATGCGCACGTGCGCACCCCCGATCCCTCTCGTGGCGTGCCGCGCGCCCGGGCGGCTCGGCACGGGCGCGGCGGCGGAATGTCGAAGACGCAGCAGACGCTATGCGGGCGTCCCCGGCACGCGGCGGACGGTTGTCCGCGACGCCACCAGAAGGGGTGAAGACCCGTGACTTTCGGGAGACTCGTGCGTTAACCAGCGCTCAGCGGCAGCCGACCGGCGGCCGGGGCGGGTCACCGCACCCCGCTCAACCGCGCGGGTGCGGCCAGGCGTTGATGCGGCAGGTCTTGCCCTGCGTGGTGAGGTACTTGGTCTGCTGCATCATCACCGGCGCCGGCTTGCCGTCGCCGGGACAGCCCACATGGCCGTGGCCCAGCCGGTGGCCCACCTCGTGGTTGATGAGCATCTCCCGGTAGGCGCGCATGTGGTCGGGACCGAACGTCTCGGCGCCGCGCGCCCACCGCCACGCGTTGATCATGACGCGGTCGGTGGCTGCCGAGTCGCAGGAGACCTTCTCCTGACTGGTGTCCAGCCCGGACTTGGCGCACCACACATCGGTGGTGCGCGGACTGGCCAGCGTGATCACGAACCGCGCCTTGCCGGAGGAGACCCGCTCGAAGCTGCGCTTGCCGTCGTGCGCCCAGCTCCGCTCGTCGTTGAGCGTCTTGTGCACCGCCCGCGCGAACAGCTCGCCGTCCAGCGGCACCCCGCCCTCCACCTCGACGCGGTAGCGCACCACCTCGCCCTTGCCCGGGCCCTTCTGGTGACCGGGCACGGCGCTGAACCTGCCCGAGCCCTCCAGGTCGTCGGCCAGCGGGTACTGCCGGGCCATCTTCTCGCCGTAGGAGGCGGGTGAGCTGCCGGGGGCGGGACGCGCGCCGCGGTCGGCACGCTCGGTACCGGAAGCGCCGTCCGGATCGTCGGGCGCCCGCTCCCCCGTCTTCAGCCCCCGCCCGGAGTCCCCGCTGCTGTGCTCCCCACCGGCCACCTGCGCGGCCACGATGAAGGCCAGCACCGTCGTGACGGCCGCGGCGACGATCCCGGTGGCCGTACGGGCGCGGCTGGCCGGCTTCCTGGTCAGCGGCGTGGGCTCCGACTCCGGCTCCGGCTCCGGAGGCGCCTGCCGCGCACCGCTCCCGGCACCACCGGCCGCGGCGTCGGGCGACTGCGCCCCGCCGGGCGCGGCGGTGGCGTCCGGCCGGGATCCGCCGGGCCGGGCCGCGCCGGGCGCGTCCGCGGCGAAGGCGCCCTTGTCGAAAGCGTCCAGATACTCCTGCCGCGGCCCGCCGGAACGCCGGCCGCCGGCCGCCGCACGGCCCGCGCTCCCGCCGGGGTCGGTGCCCCGGCCGCGGCTGCGGGGCGGCGCCGGTGCGCCCTCCGGGTGCTGGGGATGGCCACCGCGGGCGGCCTGCCCCACCGCGTGAGCGGGCACGCCGTGCGCGGGGGTGCCCTGCGGGCCGGGGCCCGTCGGGCGGCCACCGGCCCCCGGCGGTACGGAAGGTGACGGCCTGCCAGGTGCGCCGGGGGCGGGGACGCCGGGTTCGGGCACGCCGGAGCCGCCGGTCCCGCCCGGAGCGTCACCGGGGCGGGGCCGGGCTGCGGCGTCGGGGCCCGGGCCGGGGTGCTCGGATATCCGGGCGCGCTCCTCTCTGCGCCCGAAACCGGCCTTGCCCTTGCGGCTATGGCGTCCCACTAGTCACCTTCCGGGGTTGCCGGGTCCTGGGTGAGGGCACCGGCGGAGGAGTTGTTCAGCCTCTGTGTCGCCCCGCCCGCCTCCTGGAGCAGGTCGCGGACCGCGCCCGCGACGATCTCGGGGTACTCCATCATGGCGACGTGGCCCGCTTCCGGCAGGGCGAGCAGCCGGGAATCGCGGAAAGCGGCCGAGGCACGCCGCGCCACCCGGAAGGCGACCAGTTGGTCGCGCCCACCGTAGACCAGAAGCGTGGGTGCCAGCACCCGCTCGGCCTGCCGCCACAGGGCATGCTGCCCGCCCAGCGTGTACGCGTCGACGATGCCCCTGGTCGAGCGGACCATGGCGTCCCAGAAGTAGGGCAGTTGCACTCTGCGCGCGTACTCCTGGGAGGCCGCGGCGAAGTCCTCGGCCGAGACCCGTGCCGGATCGCCGTAGCAGAGCCCGAGCACACCGCCGGTGCGCCGCTCGGGAGACCAGTCCCTGGTCAGCCGGTCGAACAGGGCGGCGATCCCGGGCACGGCCAGCAGCGCCGTCGGCCAGGCGGTGCGCTGCGGAGGGATCTCCGGCAGCGCGGGCGAGACGAGCGTCAGCGTCCGCACCAGGTCGGGGCGGACGGCGGCCACCCGGGTGGCCACCGCGCCGCCGAGCGAGTTGCCTAGCAGGTGCACGGGTGCGCGCCCGCCGGCGTCCAGGTACCGGATGACGGCACGCGCGTGCCCGGAGACCGAGTAGTCGCCGCTGTCCGGCGGCGGGGAGTCGCCGAAGCCGGGCAGGTCGAGGGCCTCGCCGCGCACGTCGGACGCGAGTTCGGCCATCAGCGCGGACCAGTTGAGCGAGGAGCCGCCCAGTCCGTGCACGTACAGCGCGGTCGGCCGGGTGTCCTCGGCCGCGTCCGCAGCGTCCGCCGCGGTCTCGTGCCGTCCCCGTACGGCCAGCGTCAGCCCGGGCAGGGAGAGGGTCCGCAGCGTCTCCCGCTCCCCGACGCGGGACCGCGAGGGGTTCGGGGCAGCACTGCGGGCCGTGGAGGCGGGGGCTCCCGGCTGCTCGGTGGAGGACATGGAGCAATGTTACGAGACGATCACACTCCCCCTCACGTGTTCACCGTCACAAGAAGAAGCACACTGGTTGTACGGGGGAGCACGGGCTTCCGCCGACCGCGCAGCGTCCGGAACGGATCCGGGAGCACTCGCGGGAGTGCGGGAGGCATGCATCGTGCGCCCCCGGTGACCCGGTCCTAGTCTCGTGAGAAGGGCCCGCCCCGTCGGGCCCCGTCTGGAAAGGAAGGCCCGCATGGCAGTCGATCCGACCGACCCGGAGACCTTCGGCGCGTACGAGGACCGCGACGACTACGAGGAGGAGCCGGAGGAGGCGGGAAGCCCGGAGGCCCCCGAGGCGGACACCGCGGAGCAGCGCACCGACCTGGTGACGGACCGCGACGACCCGCTGACCGGCCGCGGCTCGGACGAGGTGAACGCGGCGGACGCGGCGGAACAGGCCCGCGTGGTGGAGCTGAACGAGGACGAGTACCGATAGCGGAGCACCGGTTGCGACGCACGAGTACCGGTCCCGGCCGCCGGAGGCGCAGACTGACAAGCAGACGAACACCGACGAGAGCCGACGAGAGCCGCCGAAGACGCCGTCGGCGGGTGGCGCCGGAGGGAAGACCCGCGGCACCGGAGCGAAAATTCGTGGGCCGGGAACCTTTCACCCCCGTTACCGAAAAGTACGATGGCGGCGCAGCGCAGCTCGCGCTCAGGAACTTCAGGGAGGCGGCGTGACAGCCATCGAGCAGACCGAGGCGCGCCCGCGCGGTACGCGTCTGCCGCGCCGGGCGCGACGTAACCAGCTACTGGGCGCAGCTCAGGAGGTCTTCGTCGCGCAGGGCTACCACGCGGCAGCGATGGATGACATCGCCGACCGTGCCGGGGTCAGCAAACCGGTGCTCTACCAGCATTTCCCGGGGAAGCTCGACCTGTACCTCGCGCTCCTGGACCAGCACTGCGAGGCGCTGCTCCAGGCGGTGCGCGCAGCACTGGAGTCCACCACGGACAACAAGCAGCGGGTCGCGGCGACGATGGACGCCTACTTCGCCTTCGTGGAGAACGAGGGCGGTGCCTTCCGGCTGGTCTTCGAGTCCGACCTGACCAACGAGCCCGCGGTGCGCGAGCGCGTGGACAAGGTGAGCCTGGACTGCGCCGAGGCGGTCAGCGAGGTCATCTCCGAGGACACCAAGCTGCCCTCGGAGGAGGCGATGCTGCTGGCCGTGGGACTGTGCGGAATGGCCCAGATCACCGCGCGCTACTGGCTGGGCGCGGGGCAGCAGATCCCGCGCGACGCCGCGGCGAAGCTGATCTCCTCGCTCTCCTGGCGGGGCATCGCGGGCTTCCCGATGCAGTGAGGGGGCGCGGCGGAGGGCGGTTGTTCGCTGCGGGCGTGCGACCGCGCGCCCTCCGCTTCCCTGCTGAGAGCTAGGGTTGCTCCGTACGGCGCGGTTCGCCGCGCATCGCATCCCGGGCGAGGCCACGGGATACCAGGACCGTCGGAGGGACATAGCCGTGGAGGTCAAGATCGGCGTGCAGTACGCGCCTCGCGAGATCGTCATGGAGAGCAAGCAGACTCCTGACGAGGTCGAGAGCGCGGTGGCGGCGGCACTGGAGAAGGGCTCCGGGCTGCTCGGCCTGGAGGACGAGCACGGCCGGAAGATCCTCGTCCCGGCGGAGCGCATCGCCTACGTCGAGATCGGTGAGGCGTCGGGCCGCAAGGTGGGCTTCGGCGCGATCTGACCGGGCGGCGCCCCCGGGCGCACGGCAGGACGCGCACGCGGCAGAGACGCCCGGATGCACACAGCCGACGGCGGTCGCGGGATTCCTCCCGCGACCGCCGTTTCAGCGTCCGTGCCCGGGGGGAGGACCGGAGCGACCGCGGCCGGCCACGGCGCGGTCCCCTGACCGGCCCCACCCGAGGAGGTCCTCATGATCTGGGAGGCTCTCGGCTCCGCAGCCCTGGGAGGCGCCCTCGCGCTCGCCGCGAGCAGGCGGTTTCCCCAGCGGCTTCCCGACCGGCGGCTGGTGCTCGCGACGGGCCCCGTCGCCGCGCTGGCCGGCGGCCTCATCAGCCGCACCGTGCTCGGCTCCGGCCATCTGGTGGTGGTGTGGTGCCTCGCACTGGCCTTCAGCGCGGCCCTGCTGTCCCTGCTGCTGCGGGACGAGTCGCCCGGGCGCCGGCAGTGGCGCCAGGACGCGCTGCGCACCGCCCCGGCACCCGCGGGTGCGAGCGCCGGGTTCGGGCAGCCGGCCGACTTCAGGCAGCAAGCCCCAGCGCTGCCATCCGCTTCGTATGGGCCTCGGTGATCCGGGAGAACATCTTGCCGACCTCGGCGAGGTCGAAGCCGTCGGCGAGGCCGCCGACCAGCATGGTGGAGAGCGCGTCCCGGTCGGCGACCACCCGCTGCGCCTGGGAGAGCGCCTCCCCCATCAGCCGCCGCGCCCACAGCGCGAGCCGGCCGCCCACCCGGGGGTCGGCCTCGATGGCGGCGCGGACCTTCTCCACGGCGAAGCTGGAGTGCCCCGTGTCGTCCAGGACGCTGAGCACCAGGGCGCGGGTGTCGGCGTCGAGCCGGGTGGCGACCTCGCGGTAGAAGTCGGAGGCGATGGAGTCGCCGACGTACGCCTTGATCAGCCCCTCCAGCCAGTCGGAGGGCGCGGTGAGCCGGTGGAACTCGTCCAGCGCGGCGGCGAACGGCTCCATGGCGGCGGTGGGGTCCTCGTCGATGCGGGCCAGCCGCTCGCGCAGTTTCCCGAAGTGGTGGAACTCGGCCGACGCCATGGAGGCCAGCTCGGCCTTGTCCGCGAGCGACGGCGCCAGCTTGGCGTCCTCGGCGAGCCGCTCGAAGGCCGCCAGCTCCCCGTAGGCCAGCGCTCCCAGCAGATCGACGACCGCGGCGCGGTAGGTCGGGTCCGCCGACGCCTGCTCCCAGCTCTGGGTGGCGATGGTGGTGGCGGGGGCGGGCTCGGTTCCGGCGGCTTCGGGCTCGGCGGCCCCGGCTTCGGCGGCGGTCTTGTCAGGCGTCTCCATACCTCGCACGATAGCCCGCGACGGCAGGCCGGGAAGGACCCGTCCGGCCCCCCATCGGCCCCACGAGAGCCCAGGTGAACTCGTACACAACGATTGCCCCGGTACAGATGCGCGGATCCGGGGTACAGTGATATTGAGTCCACCGGATGGCGTGGACTCGCTGCATGCATGAAATGCGGATGCCCGGTCGGTGGCCCGATCGGCTCCGATCCGACAGCCTTCCGTCGGTCCGCTCCGGTGGGCCGCACTGAGAGGGACCGCTCGCGCGAGTGAGGCGCTTGAGCGGGAGACAGTGGTCCCGCACCGCTCAGCGGGCCGCACGACGGCCGCTGGGTCGCGGTAGATCCTCTCCTCGCTCCGTCGGCACACCCAGAGGACTGGGTCGGCCGGACGCCGCAGCCGTACTCGCGCGTCACACAGAAGAGGCAAGCATCCTGTCCACGACGTTCAGAGATCTCGGGATCCTCCCCGAGACCGCCGAGGCCCTCGAAGCCGTCGGCATCACATCCCCCTTCCCGATCCAGGAGATGACGCTCCCGGTGGCCCTCGCCGGCGCCGACGTCATCGGCCAGGCCAAGACCGGTACCGGCAAGACGCTCGGTTTCGGGCTGCCGCTGCTGGAGTCGGTCACCGTTCCCGCCGACGTCGAGCTGGGCCGCGCCCGGCCCGAGGAACTCTCCGAGGCCCCGCAGGCACTCGTCGTCGTGCCCACCCGCGAACTGTGCCAGCAGGTGACCAACGACCTGCTCACCGCCGGCAAGGTGCGCAACGTCCGGGTCCTGTCGATCTACGGCGGGCGCGCCTACGAGCCCCAGGTCGAGGCCCTGAAGAAGGGTGTCGACGTGGTCGTGGGCACCCCCGGGCGGCTGCTGGACCTGGCCGGCCAGAAGAAGCTCCGGCTCTCGGAGATCCGGGCCCTCGTCCTGGACGAGGCCGACGAGATGCTCGACCTGGGCTTCCTCCCCGACGTCGAGAAGATCATCGAGATGCTGCCGACCCGGCGCCAGACGATGCTCTTCTCGGCGACCATGCCCGGCCAGGTCATCTCGCTCGCCCGGCGCTACATGAGCCAGCCCACGCACATCCGCGCCACCGCGCCGGACGACGAGGGCCAGACGGTGGCGAACACCACACAGCACGTCTTCCGCGCCCACTCCATGGACAAGCAGGAGATGGTCGCCCGGATCCTGCAGGCCGAGGGCCGCGAGCTGGCGATGGTCTTCTGCCGCACGAAGCGCACGGCGGCCGATGTCGCCGAGCAGCTCTCGCGGCGCGGCTTCGCGGCCGGCGCGGTCCACGGCGACCTGGGGCAGGGCGCCCGCGAACAGGCGCTGCGCGCGTTCCGCAACGGCAAGGTCGATGTACTGGTGTGCACGGACGTCGCCGCCCGCGGTATCGACGTCGACAACGTCACCCACGTGATCAACTACCAGACGCCCGAGGACGAGAAGACCTATCTGCACCGCATCGGCCGCACCGGCCGCGCGGGCGCGTACGGCACCGCGGTCACGCTGTGCGACTGGGACGACATCCCGCGCTGGCAGCTGATCAACAAGGCGCTGGACCTGGACTTCAACGACCCGGAGGAGACCTACTCCACCTCGCCGCACCTGTACGAGGCGCTGAAGATCCCCGCCGGGGCCAAGGGCATCCTGCCCCGTACCGAGCGCACCCGGGCCGGGCTCGCCGCCGAGGAGATCGAGGACCTGGGCGAGCCCGGCGGGCGCGCACCGGGCCGCTCCGGCCGGTCCGGCGGCGGCACCGAGCGCACGCGTCCGGAGCGCAAGCCGCGCCAGCGCAGGCGCACCCGCGGCGCGCTGCGTACCGGTGAGCCCGGTTCCGGCCAGGACGCCGCTCCCGCCGGGTCGGAGCCCGCGGCGGACGGCGCCGCGGCCTCCGCCGAGGGCGGGGCGGCGCGTAAGCCGCGCCGCCGTCGGCGTACCCGCCCGGCCGCCGGGGAGGCGGGGGCGCAGGCTCCCGCCGCCAAGGAGGGCGGCGAGGCGGCCGGGGCCGCGGTCGGCACGGAGGAGGCGCCCCGCAAGCCGCGCCGTCGCCGGACCCGCTCCGGCGGCGCGAACCGCACCGGCTCCGCGGCGCAGCAGTCCGCGGAGGGCTGACGCCCCGGTCCGGTCCACGGAGGGCTGACGCCCTCACGGGCGACGCGTGCACGGCCCGGTGTCCCGCTGCGGGGCACCGGGCCGCTTGCTGTCCCGGGCACTTCTGCGGGTAGCGTCCTGGCATGAGCAAGCCCCCCTTCCTCGCGCTCCCGTCCGGTGTGCGGGCGTACCGGATGGCCACCGCACGCGGGGAGTTCGCGGTGCACGACACCGCGGATGCGAGCCGTCCGGGGCCCGCCGTGCTGCTGCTGCCGGGGTTCACGGGCAGCAAGGAGGACTTCATCGGGCTGCTGGAGCCGCTGGCCCGGGCGGGGTTCCGGGCCGTCGCGGTGGACGGCCGGGGGCAGTACGAGACGGACGGTCCCCGGGAGGCGGCCGCCTACGCGCAGCCCGAGCTGGCCCGGGACGTGCACGCGGTCGCGGCGGTGCTCGGCCGCGGAGAGCCCGGGGCCGTGCATCTGCTCGGGCACTCCCTGGGCGGTCTGATCGCGCGCGCCGCGGTGCTGCGGGATGCGGCTCCCTTCGCCTCGCTGACGCTGCTGAGCAGCGGTCCGGCCGCCGTCGCGGCCGCGCAGCAGGAGCGGGTGCGGATGCTGCTGGGCGCGCTGGGGACGATGAGCATGGCGGCGATCTGGGAGGTCATGCGAGAGCTCGACCAGTCGGTCGGCTCCGCCGGTGAGGCGCCGTACTCGCAGCGGGAGGCGGTCGAGACCTCGGTGGCGCTGGAGGAGTTCCTGCGGCGCCGCTGGCTGGCCCAGGTGCCCGCGCAGCTCGCCGCCACCGGGGAGCAGTTGCTCACCGAACCGGACCGGGTGGGCGAACTGGCGGCGCTGGGGCTGCCGTTCCATGTCGTCTCCGGCGCGGCGGACGACGCCTGGCCGGTGCCGCTGCTGGACGGGATGGCCGAGCGGCTGGGTGCCCGCCGCTCGGTGATCGCGGGTACCGGCCACTCCCCCAACGCGGAGCGGCCGGCGGAGACCGCGCGGGCTCTCGCCGACTTCTGGCTCAGCCCTTCCCCTCGATGAACTGGGTGATGCCGCCGGCGATCTGCTGGACGGCGATGGCCGAGAGCAGCATGCCGGACAGCCGGGTGACGAGGACGACTCCGCCGTCCTTGATGACCCGGATGATCAGCAGCGAGTAGCGCATCGCGAGTCCCAGCACCAGGTGCATGGCCACGATCGCCGCCCAGACGGAGAGCTGTCCGCCCCAGCCGTCCGCGTGCTGCACCGCCAGGATGACGGAGACGATCGCGCCCGGCCCCGCCAGCAGCGGCATGCCGAGCGGGACGAGCGCCACGTTGACGTCCTTGGTCTGGGTGGGCTCGTCGGACTTGCCGGTCAGCAGGTCGAGGGCGACGAGCAGCAGCAACAGCCCGCCCGCGACCATCAGCGCCGGGATGGAGACGTGCACGTAGTCGAGGATCTGCTTGCCGCAGATCCCGAACAGGGTGATCACTCCGAAGGCGACGGAGGCCGCCTGCCACGCCATCCGGCGCTGGACCTTCGCGGGCCGGCCGGAGGTCAGCCCGAGGAAGATGGGGGTGATGCCGGGCGGGTCCATGATGACGAAGAGGGTGAGGAAGACGGAGCCGAAGAGAGCGAAGTCGAACACGGTGGTGCCTGTGCCTTGCTGAGGAGAGCGGGTGAGGAGGGAAGAAGGCGAGTGCAGGGCGGAGGAGGGGGCGCGCGGCGGTGCGGCGCACTCCGGAGGAGCCGCGCTGGGCGCGGTGGGCGCGCGCAGCGGCCCGGAGCCCTCTCACGAGGGCGGGCCGGCAGGGCGTTCCGGTGCTCCTCAGCCCGTGACGGGCGTCGCGCCTGAGCCGCGGGCGGCGATCTCGGCGTAGACGTCGGGCTCGGTGGTGAACTCTCCGAGCCGGAGGGGCTTGCGGGTGCCGTGGTAGTCGCTGGAGCCGGTGGCCAGCAGCCCGAGCTCGGCGGCGAGGGCGTGCACCCGCTTGCGGGTGTCGGGGTCGTGGTCCGCGTGGTCGGCCTCGATCCCGTCGAGCCCGGCCTCCGCCAGGTCGGCGAGCGCGCTCTCCGGGACGCAGTGGCCCCGCTTCCCGGCCAGCGGGTGGGCGAGCACGGCGACCCCTCCGGCGCCCTTGATCAGCCGCAGCGCGTCGAACGGGTCCAGCTCGTGCTTGCTCGCGTAGGCCCGCCCGTCGTCGGCGAGCCAGTCCGCGGTGAAGGCGTCGGAGACGGTCTCGACGACGCCCTGCTCCACCATGGCGGCGGCGATGTGCGGGCGGCCGACCGAGCCGTCCCCCGCGATCCGGCTCACCTGCTCCCAGGTGACGGGCACGCCCAGCTCGCGCAGCTTGGCGACCATGGCCCGGGCCCGCGGCACCCGGTCGTCGCGGACGAGTTCGCGCTCGCGGGCGAGTGCGGGCTCGGCCGGATCGAAGAGGTAACCGAGCATGTGGATGCCGACGCCGTCGAGCCGGCAGGAGAATTCGGCGCCGGTCACGAGGGTGAGGCCGGGGGGCAGCGCGGCGGCGGCCGCGTCGTGCCCGGCGACCGTGTCGTGGTCGGTGAGCGCCACCACGTCCAGCCCGGCGGCCGCGGCGTTGCGCACCAGCTCGGCGGGGGTGTCGGTGCCGTCCGAAGCGGTGGAGTGGGCGTGCAGGTCGATGCGCACTTCGACGGGCTCCGATGGCTGGACGGTGGGGTGTGACGGGCTCATGGCGAGCAGCACCCAGGATAGCCGTACCGGCCGGCTCCGCTGCCGGCTCCTGTGCGGGGCCGCCCGGGCGGGTCCGCGGGACCACCGGGACCCGGCGGCGCCGTGGTCCGCGGGCCGTCCCCGGCGGCCGCGGAGGCACGCCGGACCGGGGCCGTCAGCGCTGCGCGGCGGGGCGGGAGATCAGCCGGGGGGAGAGCGCTCCGCAGGGCACCAGTTCCACCTCGGCGCCCGCGTCCCGCAGGTCGGTCAGCACCAGTTCGTCGTAGAGCAGCAGTCCGGACTCCTGCGGCCAGACGATGGCCCACAGCCAGAGCCCGCACGCTTCTCCGGCGAAGACGGCGCGGTCCGCCGGCGCTCCGCCGACCTGCCACAGCGGGGCGGGGTGTCCCGCGGCGTGCACCTTGGCCTGGGGCGGCTTGCCCGCGCAGATGGCCGGGCCGGGGTCGGGCCCGTCGATCCCGGCGTAGCGGGCGCCGAGGCCGACGCCGAGTTCCTCGGCGATCAGCAGCAGTTCGCCGGGGCCGCCGAGCGGCGCGGGCCCCGAGCAGGCGACGGCGGTGGCCCGGCCCCCGCTCCGGTCGTCGCCCGCGCAGGCGACGCCGGTGAACAGCCAGCCCACGGGGAGCGGCCAGGGCATCCAGACGGGCACCCGGGTGCGGCCCACCACGACGGCGAGCGCGTCGACGCTGGGCGGAAGGACCGGCTGGAGCGGATGCACGGCACCGTGCACGCCGCACTGCCAGGTGTCGGCGAAGAGTCCGGGCGCCCTGATGCGGCCACCGCACTTCGGGCAACTGGGTTCGCCCCTCATGGGCCCTTACGCTCCTACCGGGCCGCCGTCCCGTCAAGGACGATCACCCACCCGGACTTCTCCCCTGAACAGCACGGCGTGTAATCACCTCTGCCGAGACAGCCGATGACCTGCTGTTCATATAGGTGTCATTTGCATTAATTAGGCTTGCTAATTTAATGTGTGTACACACCAAGCACATCGGCGCGCGGGAGATCCGCGACCACCGGCCCGCGGGAGCACCCGCGGCGGCGGAACCCGAGGAGGAGCGGCAAGCATGAGTGGTGATCCGTTCGACAAGGGCGGAGGGAACCTCCTCCGCCAGCCGAAGGCCGTATGGGCCACGGCGGGCGCGTCCGTCGTGGCCTTCATGGGCATCGGACTGGTCGACCCGATCCTGCCCTCGATCGCGAAGGGGCTGGAGGCCACCCCGAGCCAGGTCTCCCTGCTGTTCACCTCCTACTTCCTGATCACCGCCGTGGCGATGCTGGTCACCGGCTTCGTCTCCAGCCGGATCGGCGGCCGCCGGACCCTGCTGCTGGGACTGGCACTGGTGGTGGTCTTCGCGGGCCTCTCCGGCACCTCGCACTCCGTCGGTGAGCTCGTCGGCTTCCGCGCCGGCTGGGGCCTGGGCAACGCCCTCTTCGTCTCGACGGCACTCGCGGTGATCGTCGGCGCCGCGGCGGGCGGCAGCGCCGCGGCCATCCTGCTGTACGAGTCGGCCCTGGGCCTGGGCATGGCCTGCGGCCCGCTGCTGGGTGCCGTGCTGGGCGACGCGAGCTGGCGCTTCCCGTTCTTCGGCACGGCCGTGCTGATGGCGATCGGCTTCCTCGCCATCACCGCGTTCCTCAAGGAGCAGCCCAGGCCCGCGCGCAAGACGTCCCTGCTCGACCCGGTCAAGGCACTCGGCCACGGCGGACTCGCCTCCGCGGCCGCCTCGGCCTTCTTCTACAACTACGCCTTCTTCACCGTGCTGGCGTTCACCCCGTTCGTCCTGGACATGTCCCCCTACCGCTCGGGCGCGGTGTTCTTCGCCTGGGGCGTGCTGCTGGCGGTCTTCTCGGTGCTGGTCGCACCCCGCCTCCAGGAGCGCTTCGGCTCGCTGCGGGTGCTGGGCACCTCACTGGTGCTGATGGCCGCCGACCTGGTGGTGCTGGGCTACGGCAACCACACCGCGGCCATCGCCGGCACCGTGGTCTCCGGCGCCTTCATCGGCCTCAACAACACCGTCTACACCGAACTCGCGCTCGGGGTCTCGGACGCGCCCCGGCCGGTGGCCAGCGCCGGATACAACTTCGTCCGCTGGTTCGCGGCCGCCGCGGCGCCCTTCCTGGCGCCGAAGCTCGAGGAGTGGGCGGACATCCACCTGCCGTTCGTGGTGGCGGCACTCGCCGCGCTCGTCGGCGCCGGCGTGGTGGCCGTCCGGCGCGAGGCCCTCACCACCGAGGCCGAGGAACTGCTCCCGGCCACCGCCGATCCCGAACCGGCCGGCGCCTGACATCCGCGGCGCGCGACCGCGCGCCGCGGGCCGGCCGCCGCGCGGTCACTCCCCCAGCGGGACGGCCGCGCGGAACGGATCGCGCAGGTCGGTACCGTGCCGCAGCCAGCGCTCCTGGAGCGCCTCGGCGCCGTGCACCCGCTTCCAGGCGGCCTCCGCCGGGGTCATGGGCAGCAGCGGCAGGAACCGGACCGGCTCGCGCGGCGGTTCGAGGGCCACGTCCTCGACCAGTCCGCCGGGTTCGGCCACCAGCACGGAGGTGAAGGGCGCCCCGGGCCACAGCGGCCCGCCGGTGTCCAAGGAGGCGCCGGGGGCCACGACGACGCCCTCCACCTGGGGCGAGGCCGCCAGCACGGCCAACGGGCGCAGGACCTTGTCGGTCTCGGCGCCCTTCTCCCCGCTCCCGGGCCCCACGGTCAGCAGCAGCTCGGCGCGCGGCCCCACTTCGGGGTCGGCCAGCGCCTGCGCCGGGTCGGTCATGGGGCCGGCCGACATGCCGAGGGTGGCGTATCGCACGGTGCCCGCCGCGGCGTCCAGGAACCGCAGCACCTCGATGCGCTCGGCCCCCAGGAAGGTGACCGAGGCGCGGGCGTCGGGCTCGCCGAAGGCCTCGCGCAGCCGGGCGTCGACCAGAGTCAGCACGTCGTCCATCCGGCGAGCATAGAGCGGGCGGCGAGCGTCCCGCGGAGCGGCACCGGGGGTGGGCGCGCGGGTGCGGGGCGGGGCAGCCCGAGGGCCGGCGCGGAGCCCGGCCCTCGGCGGGTAAGGAACGGGCAAAGGCCGCCGGGAGCGGTCACGCCGGGCACGCGGAGGGTCCGCGCAGTGCTACCGTTGGCCGCCGGTCAAGGTGTGTACAGATCGTCCCCCACAGGGGACCGGCCGGAGGAGGTGGGACTGACATGGATCCGAGTCGACCGTGCAGTACCGGCCGTTCTTCCTGTCCGGCAGTGTCCGCGTCACCAGGGATCTAGTCCCCCGCGGCCACGGCGCGCACACCTTTCCCCGAGGACCGATGGGGTTCCTCCCGGGGTGCGCACGGCGGAAGAGCGTCCGCGTCTCGCAGTTTCGCATTGTTCCGTCAGTCAGCGATCGCCGTCTTCCCACGGCCTGCGTGTGGTGCCCGCTTTGCGGACCTCCGGGTGGTGGCCCGTAGGCCCCCGTTCCGGGCAGCACGACGCCTCGGCCCGGTTCGCGACGGCATGGCACGGCACCGTGGAGGGCCCACATGTCGATGATCCGAGAGCTGCGCGCCGTCGTGCGCCCGGCGCTGCGCAAGGACAACCGGCCGGGATACGGCTTCGGGTACGAGCGCGTCGGCGCGGCCACCAGCAGCGCCGTCGTGGACTGCGGCGTCTACCTGGACGGCCGCCGCGACACCGAGCAGCTCACCCCGGCCCAGGCGCTGCGCAAGGTGCGGTCCCCCGAGGGGCAGGGCCGCCGCGGCTTCGTGTGGATCGGGCTGCACGAGCCGACCGAGGAGGAGTTCTCCGGTATCGCCCAGGAGTACGGCCTGCACCCGCTGGCCGTCGAGGACGCGGTGCACGCGCACCAGCGGCCGAAGCTGGAGCGGTACGACGAGAGCCTGTTCACGGTCTTCAAGACGGTGCACTACGTGGAGCACGCCGAACTGACCGCCAGCAGCGAGGTGGTGGAGACCGGCGAGGTGATGTGCTTCACCGGCCGGGACTACATCATCACCGTCCGGCACGGCGGCCAGGGCTCGCTGCGCGCCCTGCGGCACCGGCTGGAGGACGACCCGGAGCTGCTGGGCAAGGGCCCCTCCGCGGTGCTGCACGCCATCGCCGACCAGACCGTGGACGGCTACCTGGCGGTCGCGGACGCGGTGCAGGACGACATCGACGAGGTGGAGATCGACGTCTTCTCCGACCGCTCCGGCAACGGCAAGCGGGGCGGCGACGCGGGCCGGATCTACCAGCTCAAGCGCGAGGTGCTGGAGTTCAAGCGCGCCGTCTCACCGCTGATGCGGCCGCTGCAGACGCTCAGCGAGCGTCCGGTGCGGCTGGTCGACCCGGACATCCAGAAGTACTTCCGCGACGTGGCCGACCACCTGACCCGGGTCAACGAGCAGGTGCTGGGCTTCGACGACCTGCTCAACTCGATCCTCCAGGCGAACCTCGCCCAGGCGACGGTCGCGCAGAACGAGGACATGCGGAAGATCACCGCCTGGGCCGCCATCTTCGCGGTGCCGACCATGATCGCCGGGATCTACGGCATGAACTTCGACTACATGCCCGAGACGGAGTGGACGTACGGCTATCCGGCGGTGCTGCTGCTGATCGTCGCCATCTGCTACGGCATCCACCGGGGCTTCAAGCGCAACGGGTGGCTGTAGCCTGCGGGCTATGAGCGTGACGCCGCAGCAGCCCGACAGCCGCCCGGAGAGCCGTGCGGACCGGGCGCTGATCGAGGAGACGGCCAAGAAGTCGGGGCTGGTCTGGGTCCGCGGCCCCGAGGGCCCGGCGCGCGGGCTGTGGCATGTGTGGCACGAGGGAGCCGTCTGCCTGGTCGGAGACGGCCCGCTCGAACAACCGCTCGACGACCTGGGGCTGACGGACGGCGGCAGCGCCACCGTCACGGTACGCGGCAAGGACAAGGGCGCACGGCTGGTCGTGTGGCCGGCCCGGGTACGTGAACTCGCCCCGCACGGAGCGGAGTGGGAGGCGGCGGTCGCCGAACTGAAGGGCAAACGGCTCAACGCGCCGGACGCCGAGACCATGCCCGAGCGCTGGGCCGGACACAGCCGGGTGCTGCGGCTGGAGCCGGCCGGGGAGTCGCTGGAGCGCCCCGGCGCGATGCCGCGCGGTTCCCAGGCGGCGCCGCCGCCGGCCACCCCCGCCACCACACGCCGCCCCCGGCCCGCCGGGCTGCCGCGACTGCTCTTCCGCCGCCGGAGCCGCTCCCGCGGCTGAACCGGAGCGGAGAACCGGAGCGGAGCCCCGGCGGCGACGATCCGGCGCCGAGGCAGCAGGCAGCAGGCAGCAGGCAGCAGGTCAGTTTCCGTGCTGCCCGGAGGAGATCTTCTTGCCGTAGTCGACGGTCTCGTCCTTCTCCGGGGCGTGCAGCGGGAAGCCGTCGTTCCAGTCGCTCAGCCGCACCGTCCCGGCGTCCCCCGCACGGCGCAGCCGCAGCGGGTAGGGCTTGCCCTCCAATGAGACGTCCACCGTGCCGCCGCTGCCCTTGCCCGCCGTGACGCGGATCGTCCTGGTGTCGTCCACCGTGCCGCGCTCGCCCGTCTCGCGCTTGCCGTCCATGGCCAGCAGCCCCTCCAGGAGCGTCTCCATGTCGGTGAAGACGCTCAACTGCTCGTAGGCCGGGTCCTGTTCGGGAACCTTCACATACTTGCCCTTGAGCTTGCCCGCGGCCGCGACATCGCTCTTGCTGGGCTCCTTGCCGCCCTCCTGGCGGGCCCAGAAGTCGGTGCCCGCCTTGAGGTAGAGGTCGCGGCCGGTGCGCAGCAACTGAAAGGTGGTGCCCCCCTCGGCGGAGACCTCGCCGACGCCGCCGCTCTCCTTGAGCCGCATCTTGAGGCGGTAGGTGCGGCCCTTGCTGACGACCTTGCCGGAGACCCGTACGGCCTCGGCGCCCTTGGCCGCCGCCTTCGCCTTCCGCTCGATCTTCGCCGCCGAGAGCTTGCCGACGCCGTTGGTGCCCGCGTCCGGATCCTCGCTCCCGCAGCCGCTCAGTGCCGTACTCGCTCCGACGCAGAAGAGAGCGAGCAGCGCTGCACTCCGTGGTGCGCGGGCGCGTCCAGTCACGAGGGGTTCCTCCTGTGGTCGGCGGCGGCAAGAGGGCACCCTACCCGGACGGAGGCGGCTCTCCGGAAGGGAGCCGTCCGGACCACTCGGCTGCGGCGGCTGTGGCGCCCGTCACGCTAGCCTGAATCCGTCATATACCTGTATGAGTGAGGTAAAGGCACAAAGCGCATATACGGTCTGCTACGTCGGCGAGCGGTCCGCGGGACCGAGGAGGGAGGCGGCTCATGGCGGCGAGCGCCCCCCGGGTCTTCGTCTCGCACCTGGCCGGTACCGCGGTCTTCGACCCGAACGGCGACCAGGTCGGCAGGGTCCGCGACGTGGTGGCGCTGCTCGGCGGCCGGCGCAGGCTGCCCAGCGTCCTCGGGCTGGTGGTGGAGGTCGTCAGCAGACGCCGGGTCTTCCTGCCCATGACCCGGGTGACGGGTGTGGAGTCAGGCCAGGTCATCACCACGGGTGTGCTCAACATCCGGCGCTTCGAGCGGCGGCCCAACGAGCGGCTGGTCCTCGGCGAGCTGCTGGACCGCCAGGTGACGCTGGTGGAGACCGGCGAGGAGGTCACCGTCCTGGACGTCGGCCTCCAGCGGCTGCCCGCACGCCGCGACTGGGAGATCGACCGGCTCTTCGTCCGCAAGGGCCGCAAGGGCGGCGGACTGCGGGCCCGGCGCGGTGAGGCGCTGACCGTCGAGTGGGACGCGGTGTCCGGCTTCAATCTGGAGGAGCCCGAGCAGGGCACCGCCAACCTGCTGGCCACCTTCGAGCAACTGCGCCCCGCGGACCTGGCCAACGTCCTGCACCACCTCTCCGAGAAGCGCCGGGCCGAGGTGGCCGCGGCGCTCCACGACGACCGGCTCGCCGATGTGCTGGAGGAACTGCCGGACGACGACCAGGTGGAGATCATCAACAAGCTCGCCGACGAGCGGGCGGCACTCGTGCTGGAGGCGATGGACCCCGACGACGCGGCCGACCTGCTCGGCGAACTCCCGGAGGACGACAAGGAGCGCCTGCTGGGCCTGATGCAGCCTCAGGAGGCGGCACCGGTGCGGCGACTGCTGTCCTACGAGGAGGGCACGGCGGGCAGCCTGATGACGACCGAGCCGATCGTGCTGCGCCCGGACGCGAGCGTCGCCGAGGCGCTGGCCCGGGTGCGCATCGAGGATCTTCCGGCGCCGCTGGCCTCCCAGGTCTACGTCTGCCGGCCGCCGGACGAGAC
This sequence comes from Streptomyces sp. AA1529, assembly GCF_000280905.1. Taxonomy (GTDB): domain Bacteria; phylum Actinomycetota; class Actinomycetes; order Streptomycetales; family Streptomycetaceae; genus Streptomyces. The sequence goes on from NZ_ALAP01000012.1 coordinate 51,351, forward strand.
CCCCACCGGCAAGTACCTGGGCGTCGTGCACTTCCAACGGCTGCTGCGCGAACCGCCGTTCGCCCTGGTGGGCGCACTCGTCGATGCCGACCTGCGGCCCCTGCCGCCGACCGCCTCGGTGCCCGCGCTGACGAGCTATCTGGCGGCGTACAACATCGTCTCGGCGCCCGTCGTGGACGAGGGCGGCCATCTGCTGGGCGCCGTCACGGTGGACGACGTGCTGGACGACCTGCTGCCGGAGGGGTGGCGCGAGGCGGCGGCCGAGGGCGGGCTGCCCGGCTTCGCGCCGGGACCCCACGAGCGGCCCGGGGCGCCCGCCGCACCGGGCGGCGCGGCGCGCGGACCCGACGGGAGGGAGCCGGAGGATGGCTGAGCGGGAGGGACCACGGCTGGACGTACCGCGTGCGCCCCGGCGCACGCTGCTGCCGGCCTACGACCCGGACACCTTCGGACGGGCCTCGGAGCGGATCGCGCGGTTCCTGGGCACCGGCCGCTTCCTGGTGTGGATGACGGTCGTGATCATCGTCTGGATGGGCTGGAACATCGTCGCCCCGGACGGTCTGAAGTTCGACGAGTACCCGTTCATCTTCCTGACGCTGGCCCTGTCCCTCCAGGCGTCCTACGCGGCCCCGCTCATCCTGCTCGCGCAGAACCGCCAGGACGACCGGGACCGGGTCAACCTGGAGCAGGACCGCAAGCGCAACGAGCGCAGCATCGCCGACACCGAGTTCCTGGCGCGCGAGATCGCCGCGCTGCGGATGGGCCTGGGCGAGGTGGCCACCCGGGACTGGATCCGCTCGGAACTGGCGGAGCTGGTCAAGGACCTGGAACAGCAGGACCGGCCGGGTGCGGCCGCCGGCCGCACACCCGCCGGGGCCGGCGAGCGTGACCAAGACCGCTGACCGGTCGCTTAGCTCACGCGCCCTACCCGGCCGTACCATGCATGCATGGCTACCGAGACCCAGGAATCCACCCCCACCGAAGACGCGGTGCGCGCGGCGCTCGCGACGGTGAACGACCCGGAGATCCACCGGCCGATCACCGACCTGGGGATGGTCAAATCCATCGGCATCGCGCCCGGTGGCGCGGTCGACGTCGGGGTCTATCTGACGGTCTCCGGCTGTCCGCTGCGCGAGACCATCACCGCGAACGTGACCGAGGCCGTGCAGCAGGTGCCGGGGGTCAGCTCCGTCAGCGTCGAGCTGGACGTGATGAGCGACGAGCAGCGCCGCGAGCTGGCGGCCTCCCTGCGGGGCGGCACCGCCGAGCGGGAGGTCCCCTTCGCCCAGCCCGGCTCGCTGACCCGGGTGTACTGCGTGGCGTCCGGCAAGGGCGGGGTCGGCAAGTCCTCGGTGACGGTGAACCTGGCCGCGGCGCTGGCCGCCGACGGGATGAAGGTCGGCGTGGTGGACGCCGACATCTACGGCCACTCCGTCCCCCGGATGCTGGGCGCGGACGGGCGTCCGACCCAGGTCGAGGACATGATCATGCCGCCGTCGGCACACGGCGTGAAGGTGATCTCGATCGGGATGTTCACCCCGGGCAACGCGCCGGTGGTGTGGCGCGGACCGATGCTGCACCGCGCGCTCCAGCAGTTCCTGGCCGATGTCTACTGGGGCGACCTGGACGTGCTGCTGCTGGACCTGCCGCCCGGCACCGGGGACATCGCGATCTCGGTGGCCCAGCTCGTGCCGAACGCGGAGATCCTGGTGGTGACGACCCCGCAGCAGGCCGCGGCGGAGGTGGCCGAGCGCGCCGGGTCCATCGCCGTGCAGACCCACCAGAAGATCGTCGGCGTGATCGAGAACATGTCGGGCATGCCGTGCCCGCACTGCGACGAGATGGTCGACGTCTTCGGCACCGGCGGGGGCCGGAAGGTGGCCGAGGGGCTGACCCGCACCACCGGCGCCGAGGTGCCGGTGCTCGGCGGCATCCCGATCGATCTGCGGTTGCGCGAAGGCGGCGACGAGGGCAAGCCGGTGGTGCTCAGCGACCCGGACTCCCCCGCCGGGAAGGCACTGCGCACCGTCGCCGACAAGCTCAGCTCGCGCCAGCGCGGCCTGTCGGGCATGTCCCTGGGCCTCACCCCGAGCAACAAGTTCTGAGGCCGTCTGGCGCCCGTACGGCGCCGCGCGACCCCCGTGCGGTGAGCACCGGGCGGGGGCCTACGCGCGCGCCCGCCCGGCCGGGCGCTCAGCCCCGCTCGTATTCCGTGATGTCCTTCACCACGGCGAAGCCGAGTCCGTAGGCGCTCATCCCGCGCCCGTAGGCGCCCAGGTGGACGCCTTCCTGGGCCGAGCCGGCGAGCACCCAGCCGTACGCGGACTCGCGGTAGTGGAAGTCGGTGGGAATGCCGTCCACCGGCAGCGAGAGGCTGCTCCAGCCGGAGCCGTCCAGGTCGTCGGCGAGTTCCCAGGCGACGCCGGTCTGCTGGTCGAGCCAGTCCTGCCGCAGACTGCGGTCCATCTCCATCGGGAAGCTGCACGAGAGCAGCCCCGAGCCCGCCAGCCAGGCGGCGGTGGAGACGGAGGTGGCCTCCAGTGTGCCGGTGCCGTCCCCGCTGCGCCGCACGGGGCGGCTGGCGAGGGTGACGACGACGGCGAAGCTCTCGTCCTCGGGAGTGGTCTCGACACGGAGGGAGGGCTCTTCGCCGTGGCCGGTCGAACCGTGCTCGACCGTGCCGTCGGCCGCCGTGCCGACCTGCATCAGCCAGCGCGGTCCGGTGAAGGCCGCGTCCAGGCCGTACCACGGAAAGGCAGCCATCAGGTAGTCGTCCACAGCCCGCCGCGCGCCGGGTACCCCCTGTGCGGCGGGCCCGGATTCACCGGCCGGCCGACTCGTCGTCTCCATCTGTGCGACGCCTCCTCATTGCCCTGTTGCCTGGGCAGCCGAGCTCCTCGGACGGCGACCCCCGACACTGGGAGGATAGCCACACCGGTCCGCCGTGTCGGTCATGCCCGGTGGATCAGGACGCGGTGCGGGTGGCGAGATGGACGGCAAACGCCGTAGATGTCCCGGTGGTGTGAATGCCGAGGTGACGGGATCGTTGCCTGATGAGGCGTCAGATGAGGGTCAGGTGGCGTCCGCGTCGAACGGCGGCGGGTCGCCCTTGCGGAGCACGTCTCCTTGCACCGGTCGGCCGTTCACCCCGTCGGAGGTGCGCTTGGTCAGATCGGGTCCCTGCGGTCCGCCGCCCCGGAGGCTCTTGCCGGACCGCTCGGACCCGCCGGAATCGCCGCCGCGGGCGGAGCCGGCGCCCCCGCTGTCGGTGCCGTTGACCGCGTCGGTGACTTCGGCCAGATCCTTGCGCAGGTCGAAGCTGTTGCTGATCTCCTTGATGCCCAGGTCGTCGTTGTCCAGCAGGTGCTTGCGCGCGAAGTTCTTCGGATTCAGGTCCTCGAACTCGAAGTCCTTGAACTCCGGTCCCAGCTCGCTCCTGATGTCCTCCTTCGCGCTGTCGGAGAACTGGCGCACCTTGCGGATGAAGGCGGAGACGTCCTGGATCACCTTGGGGAGTTTCTCGGGGCCGAACACGAGCACCGCCAGCACGATGAGCGCGACCAGCTCCAGTGGTCCTATATCGAAGAACACCGCGCAGCTCCCTCACTCCGTCCACGGCTCCTGCAGCCAGATGTCACGGTACCCGCCCACGGCCCGCGAACGGGAGCCCGCCCTGGCACCCGGCGTCAGCCGGTGGCGGAGCCGAGCGTCACCCGCACCGTCCGCCGCGCCCCCGACACGCCCCCGTCCAGGACGGTCAGCCCCAGCTCGTCGCCCGGACGGTGGCTGCGGATCCGGACGATCAGCTCCTCGCCCCCGGCCACGGGCTTCCCGCCGACCTCGGTGATCACATCACCCGCCGCCAGCCCGGCCCGGTCGGCCGGGCCGCCCGGCACGACCGCGCCGCGGCCGCCGGCACCGCCGATCCGCGCGCCCTCGCCCTCGTACCGCATGTCGAGCGAGACCCCGATGACCGGATGGGTGGCGCGGCCCTCGTTGATGAGCTCCTCGGCGACCCGGCGGGCCTGGTTGACCGGGATGGCGAAGCCCAGGCCGACGCTGCCGCCGCCCTCGCCGCCGGACAGACCCGGAGCGCCGCCCGCACCCCTGATCGCGCTGTTCACCCCCACGACCCGGCCCCCGGCGTCCACCAGCGGGCCGCCGGAGTTGCCGGGGTTCATGGGCGCATCGGTCTGCAGCGCGTTCACATAGCTCAGCTCGCCGCCCGGCTCCCCGCCCCCCGCCGTGATGGGCCGCTCGGTCGCGCTGACGATGCCGGTGGTGACCGTGCCGTCCAGGTCGAAGGGGGCACCGAAGGCGATGACGGGGTCGCCGACCCGGACGCCGTCGGAGTCGCCGAGCGGCAACGGCGTCAGCCCGGAGACATCCGGGACCCGGACGACGGCCAGGTCGTATCCGGCGTCACCGCCGACCACCTCGCCGGTCGCGGCCTGGCCGCCGTCGAAGGTCACCCGGACCCCGTCGGGGCCCTCGGCGGACTCGACGACATGCTGGTTGGTGAGGATGTGGCCGCGCCGGTCCAGCACGAAGCCGGTGCCCGTGGCCTCGGCGCCGCCGCCGCGCGCGTGCAGCGTGACGACGCCGGGCAGCGTCTGCCGCGCGATCCCCGCGATGCTCCCCTCCGGCCGCGCACCGCCCTCCGCCGCCGCGGTACGGGGCAGCTCGACGTCGCTCACGGAGCCGTTCCGCTCGACATAGGCGCCGATGAGCCCGCCCGCGCCACCGGCCACCAGCGCCAGCACCAGGGCGCCGAGCGCGATCCGGCGCCCGCGGCGCGGGGGCCGCGCGGAAGGCCGCGGCGGGAGCGGCGGCACGGCGGACTGCGGCACGGCGGGCTGCGGCACGGCGGACTGCGGCACTGGCTCTCCGGCCGGCCGACCGGGCTGCTGCGCTCCGGCGCTCCGGTGGTCCGCCGGGGGCACCTCGGCACCGCCGGAGCCCCCGGCCGGCACCCCGTGGGGCGGCGTCGTGCTGCCGGGCGGCAGGGCGACGCCGTGCGGCGGGGTGGCCGGGGGACGCTGGACGGGCGGTGCGGGAGCCCAGGGGCCGGGTCCGCCGTAGGGAGGGGTGGAGTACGGGTCCACGCCGTGCAGCGGCTCGGGGCACGCGGCGGGCTCCGCAGCCGGCTCCCCGGCCACGGCCGCCCCCGGCACCTCAGGACCGGCGGTGCCCGGCGCGTCCGGTTCTCCGGCGGCCGGTTCCCCGGCGGGCGCCTGGGCCGTCCGCTCGGTCCGCTCCCGCGCGGGCCCGGTCGCCATCGGCTCGGTAACCTCCGACTCGGTCGCCGCCGACTCGGTCGCCGCCGGCTGGGGCCGGCTGTCCGGGATCCCGCGTGGGCGGCTCCACCACTTCGGCTGCTGCCTGGTGGCGTTCGGCTCGTCCATGCACTCTCCAGTTGGTCACCCGCGACTCACACCCTCCCCGGACCTCGGCCGGGGGCAGGGCGTCGGAAGGATTCAACCAGGAACGCGGCGCGGCGCCCAGCGCGCGTCAACCCGGCGCCGCGTCAGCGCCCGGCCGGGTCCGGCGCGGTGGCCGAGAGCGAACTCGTCACCGCCGGAGCGCGGCCGGGGAAGGAGCGCAGCACCGAGGGATCGTGCCGGACGGCCGGACGGCGGGCGAGCCGCATCTCGGTGGCGGGCTCCTGCTTCGGCCCGCCGGACAGCAGCGAGGCAGAGCCGCGCAGCGCGCTCAGGGTGCCGGCCGTACCGCTCTCCCCGTACCAGCCGGAGGCGTTGGTGGCGGGCGAGAGCCGGGCGGGTGCCGAGCGCCGCAGCATGCTCACGGGCGCGTTCGGCTGCGCGGTGGGGGCCGCCGCACCGTAGGAGGCCACCGGCGCGAAGGTGGGGCCGGAGTCCGAACCGCGGGTGCCCTGCGTGCCCCCGCGCTGGTGGTCGCCGCCGCGCCGCCTGCCGTCCCGGGAGGCCCCGGAGCCGGAGGCCGGACTGCGTACCGCGTTGGCGGAGGGGTTTTCGCCGCCCGTCCCACCGGATGTGCTCGCCGCGCCGGAGGCCAGAGTGCCGCCGAAGGCGAGGGCCGCCAGGGAGAAGGCGCCCGCCGCGGCGAACGCGAACCGGCGTCCGCGGGAGGCCGAGCGCTCCCGCTCGGCGCGCTCGGCCCGCTCGGCGCTGTCGGGCGGCGGGACCTCATGTATCCGGAAGCCGCGGGGCGGGGTGAGCGGGCTGCGCCCGCCGGTCCGGCCGCCGGGAAGGTGGTCGAAGGCCCAGGACGAGCGGCCGGAGCCGCCCGGCAGCACGGGCGCCGCGAACGCGCCGCCGCCCGGCCCGCCGGGACCGGGGGCCGCATCGCCCCCGGGGCGCGGGCCGCCGTCCGCGGGCAGGCCCTGCAATCTGGCGAGGAGTCCGTCCGAGGGCGGTGGTGGCGCGGCGTCCGCGAAGACGTTCTTGAGCCGGCGCTGCGCATCGGCCTCGGCCTTGCACCCCGGGCAGGTGGCCAGATGCGCGAGCACCCGCTCGCGGGCGTCGTGCCCCAGCTCCCCGTCGACCAGTGCGGCGAGGCGGTCTCCGAGATGGTGTTCGGCGGAGGTCACCCGGCGCTCACCTCGCCCGCCCGGGCCGACGGCACCACCGCGCTCAGGGTGCGCCGCTGCTCGGTGCGAGCGGCGGGCGAGCGGTGCTGGAGCGCCTTGCGCAGGTGGGAGCGGCCGCGGTGGATACGGCTGCGGACGGTGCCGAGCTTGACCCCGAGCGTCGCGGCGATCTCCTCGTAGGAGAGCCCCTCGATGTCGCAGAGCACCACGGCGGCACGGAACTCGGGGGCGAGGGTGTCCAGGGCCTGCTGGACGTCCGCGTCGAAGTGGGTGTCGTTGAAGTGCTGCTGCGGGGTGGGCTCGCGGCTGGGCAGCCGCTCGGCGGCGTCGTCGGCGAGCGCGTCGAAGCGGATGCGCTGCTTGCGCCGGACCATGTCCAGGAAGAGGTTCGTGGTGATCCGGTGCAGCCAGCCCTCGAAGGTGCCGGGGGTGTAGGTCGACAGCGACCGGAAGACCCGGACGAAGACCTCCTGGGTGAGGTCCTCGGCGTCGTGCTGGTTACCGGTCAGGCGGTAGGCGAGGCGGTAGACCCGGGCACTGTGGTTGCTGACGATCTCCTCCCAGGACGGAGGGGTCCACGCCTGCGCGTCCGCATCGGTCGTGAAAGTCGCCGTGGTCGCGGAATCGGCGGTGCGGGACTGGTCAGCGGTGTCGGTCACGGATTTCGGCTGTCCCGTCGACCTGCGGAATCTGGAGAAGACGCCGCGGTCCCGGCTTGCAGCCGCACCTCCCCTGTCGGCTCTGGTGGTGTCCACTGGAGCCCCTACCATAGCCACATCTCCCGTTAGCTCCGGATAAGAAACTTTGCCCGGCTTTGCCGACCGCTCCCCGGCGGTCCCTGCCTCCTCAACGCCCGGCCCCAACTGCGGGTTCCCGGGGCAACGGATACAGTCACGATTGCGTGGAGGACGGGGACAGGAGAGGGCCATTACCGGCAACCGGCAGACGAGCTGGGAGTTCGCCGACGCGTACGGCGCAGAGCTCGTCGAGAACGCCGAGAGCGAAGCACTGCGCTGGGCCCGCGACCGGGCCCAGGAGGCTGGGCTGCGCACGGTCTCCCCCGCCACCGGAGCGGCACTGCGGCTGCTGGCGGCGGCCGCCGAGGCCAAGGCGGTCGCGGAGATCGGCACGGGGACCGGCGTCTCCGGACTGCACCTGCTGCACGGGATGCGATCCGACGGGGTGCTCACGACGGTCGACACCGAACCGGAGCGGCAGCAGTTCGCCCGCGAGGCGTTCCGTGCCGCCGGGTTCGTCGGCAGCGGGGGCAACAGGGTGCGGTTCATCCCCGGCCGGGCCCTGGACGTGCTGCCGCGGCTGGCGGACGGCGGTTACGACCTCGTCTTCTGCGACGGCGACCGGACGGAGTGCCTGGACTATCTCGCCGAATCGCTGCGGCTGCTGCGGGACGGCGGGCTGATCTGCTTCGCCGGGGTCTTCGCCGACGGGCGGACGGGCGAGGCCGCGGACCAGTCCCACGAAGTACTGCGGCTGCGCGAGCTGTTGCGCACCGTCCGGGAGAGCACGCTGCTGGTGCCCTCGCTGCTGCCGGTGGGCGACGGGTTGCTGTGCGCGGTCAAACGCGGAGAGTGACGGAGCCGTCGCGCGGTGCGTCCGCACTGCCGCCGGGCCTCCGGGAACGGCGCGGTCCCGGCCCCGGGAACCGGCCCCGGCACGGGGCCGTCCGCACGGCCGCACCGGAGGCGGCAGAGCCGCGCCCGGAGAGACGAAACCGCCCCGGCGCACACGCGTGGCGTGCGTCCCGGGGCGGCGGTCCGCGGAGCGCTCAGCCGCAGACCTTCTTCAGCTCCTCGCCGAGCGCTGTCGCCTCATCCGGTGTCAGCTCGACGACGAGTCGCCCACCGCCTTCGAGCGGAACGCGCATGACGATGCCCCGCCCCTCTTTGGTCACCTCGAGCGGGCCGTCACCCGTCCGCGGCTTCATGGCCGCCATGCTCGTTCCCCTTCCTGAAACCAGCCGATCGCGCCGGGGGTCCCGTAAGCGGGCACAGTTTCACCGGCATCGAACACATTGCTTCTTCGCCATTATCCCGCATGGCAGGACCCGATGACCAACATCGGTCGGCATCTCTTCTTCCTGGACCACACGCAAACCCACCCAATGCGGCGTCCGCCCCGCGGTACGGCCCGGAATTCCCCTCCGTCACCGGTGTCCCTCGGTTTGACGCAGGTCACATCCGCCGGAGCTGCGGAGCGTGCGCGGTGCCCTGTCAGCGCCCGATGATCCGGGTCATGCTGAGTGCATGTCCGACACCGTGCGCTACGAAGTGACCGAGGGACTCGCGAAGGTCGTGCTCGACCGCCCCGACGCGATGAACGCCCTCGACAACGAGACCAAGACCGCCCTGCGCGACACCCTGCAGCGGGCCGCCGCCGACGACGGGGTACGCGCGGTGCTGCTCACCGGCAGCGGCCGCGCCTTCTGCGTGGGCCAGGACCTCAAGGAGCACACCGGCTCGCTCGAACAGAGCGGCGGAAGCGCCCTGAACACCGTCGAGGAGCACTACAACCCGATCACCCTGGCCCTCGCCGGGATGCCGAAGCCGGTGGTGGCGGGCGTCAACGGGGTCGCCGCCGGGGCCGGCGCGGGCTTCGCCCTCGCCTGCGACTACCGGATCCTGGCGGACACCGCGGCGTTCAACACCTCCTTCGCGGGAGTGGCGCTGACCGCGGACTCCGGCGTCTCCTGGACGCTGCCGCGCCTGGTGGGCCCGGGCCGGGCCGCCGACCTGCTGCTCTTCCCGCGCAGCGTCAAGGCCGACGAGGCGCTGGAGCTGGGGCTGGCCAACCGGGTGGTACCCGCAGCCGAGCTCGCCGCGGAGGCCGAGGCGGTCGCCCGGCAGCTCGCGCAGGGGCCGACCGCCGCCTACGCGGCGCTCAAGGAGTCCCTGGCCTACGGCGCCTCGCACTCGCTGGCCGAGACGCTCGGCAAGGAGTCCGAGCTCCAACTGCGGCTCGGCGACTCCGCCGACCACCGGATCGCCGTGGAGGCCTTCGTGCACAAGCAGCAGCCCCGCTTCACCGGTCGCTGACCGCCGCCGCACTGCAGCCGCCCGCCGGCCGCCGCACCGGGTGCGCCCCGCGCTGCGTCAGCCGGCGGCGGAGCCGCGGCACCAGCAGTCCGCCAGATGGTCGTCGACCAGCCCGCACGCCTGCATCAGCGCGTAGACGGTGGTGGGGCCCACGAAGCGGAAGCCGCGCCGCTTGAGCTCCTTGGCCAGAGCCGTGGACTCGGGGGTGCTGCCGGGCACCTCCGCCGTCGTGCGGGGCGCGGGCCGGGCGGCCGGATCGGGGGCGTAGGACCACACCAGCCGGTCCAGCTCGCCCGGCTCCCAGCCGGCCGCGACCCGCGCGTTGCCGAGGGCCGCACCGATCTTGGCCCGGTTGCGCACGATGCCGCTGTCGGCGAGCAGCCGCCGCTCGTCGTCCTCGGTGAACCGTGCGACGGCGCCGATGCGGAAGTCCGCGAACGCGGCGCGGAACGCCTCGCGCTTGCGCAGGATCGTCAGCCACGAGAGGCCGGACTGGAAGCCCTCCAGGCACAGCCGCTCGTAGAGCGCGTCGTCGCCGTGCACCGGACGGCCCCACTCGGTGTCGTGGTAGGCCGCATAGTCCTCCGCGGTCGTGCCCCAGGGGCAGCGGGCGCGGCCGTCGGGGCCGGGCACCGCGGCGCCGGCCGGGGGCCCGGGTGCGGCGGCTTCGGGTCCGGTGGTCATCGGCTCTCCTCCTCCGGGTGTGTCAGGGAAGCGCTGCGGGGGCCGTCCTGCTCCCCCGGGGCCTCCGGGCTCGGGTCGTGCGCCGGGTCCGGAACCGGGCCCGGCTCCGGACGCCTCTCCTCGGCCCGGCCCATCGCGACGGCCTGGGCACCGGCCAGCGCGGACTCCAGCTCGGCGATCCGCGCGTCGCGCTCCGCGAGCTCGGCCCCGAGCCGGTCGAGGACGTCGTCGACCTGCTCCATCCGGTATCCGCGCACGCCGACGGCCAGCCGCAGCCCCGCCACGTCCCCGTGGGTGACGGGGCGCTCCGGCGGCAGCGGCTCGTCCAGCAGATCGGGCGGCGCGTCGGCGAGCCCGCCCACCGCGCCGCGGAGCTCCTCGCCGGGCCGGGCGCCGCTGCCGACCACGGCGAGCGTCACCGCGGCGACCACCACGACCAGCGAGAGCAGCAGGAACACGAACACGGATGGACTCCCCGAGTGGTTGCCGATTGCGGGCAGACCCTGATCGTGCCATGGCCCGGTGACAGCTATGGTCGGCGGCGGAGACCGGTGCACGGGCCACGCGGGTGCGGGCAGCAGGCGGGCACCGTCGAGAGGAAGAGGATGGCTGATGCTGCGCCTGGGCACGCGCGAGTTCGGTGAACACGAACCGGTGATCATGGCGATCGTGAACCGGACGCCGGATTCCTTCTACGACCGCGGCGCCACCTTCCGGGACGAGCCCGCGCTGGACCGGGTCGAGCAGGCCGTCGCCGAGGGCGCCGCCGTCATCGACATAGGAGGAGTGAAGGCGGGGCCCGGGGACGAGGTCACGGCCGAGGAGGAGGCCCGGCGCACGGTGGGCTTCGTCGCGGAGGTGCGGCGGCGCTGGCCGGACGTGGTGATCAGCGTCGACACCTGGCGGCACGAGGTGGGCGAGGCCGTGTGCGAGGCCGGGGCCGATCTGCTCAACGACGCCTGGGGCGGGGTCGACCCCCGGCTGGCGGAGGTCGCGGCGCGGTACGGCGCCGGCCTGGTGTGCACCCACGCGGGCGGTGCCCGCCCGCGGACCCGCCCGCACCGGGTCGCCTACGAGCCCGACCCGGCCGGCGCCGGGGGCGGCAGCGGGGTCGTCGACGACATCCTGCGGGTGACGCTCGGGCTGGCCGAACGCGCCGCGGAGCTCGGGGTGCGCCGGGACGGGATCCTCATCGACCCCGGGCACGACTTCGGCAAGTCCACCCGGCACTCGCTGGAGGCGACCCGGGAGCTGGGCCGGATGACCGCGACGGGCTGGCCGGTGCTGGTCTCGCTGTCCAACAAGGACTTCGTGGGCGAGACCCTGGACCGCCCCGTCAAGGAGCGGCTGACCGGCACCCTGGCCACCACCGCCGTCTCCGCCTGGCTGGGTGCGCGGGTCTACCGGGTGCACGAGGTGGCCGAGACCAAGCAGGTCCTCGACATGGTGTCCGCGATCGCGGGCCACCGTCAGCCCGCGGTGGCCCGCCGGGGGCTGGCCTAGGCCCTGCGAAGGAGCCGCGTCCGCCCGACGGGCGGCCGGGGCTCCGGGGACGAGCTACCGGCGGCCGGGCGGTCCGGGGTGCTGGGCGGCCGGGACCTGGCCGCCGACCTCCTTGGTGACCAGCGCGACCGCCTCGTCGATGTCGTCGGTGACGTGGAAGAGCTCCAGGTCCCGCTCGGAGGCCTTGCCGCCGCCGACGACGGAGTGCCGCAGCCAGTCGGCGAGCCCCTGCCAGTAGTCCGTGCCGAAGAGCACGATCGGGAAGCGGGTGACCTTCCCGGTCTGCACCAGGGTCAGCGCCTCGAACAGTTCGTCCAGCGTGCCGAGCCCGCCGGGGAGTACGACGAACCCGCTCGCGTACTTCACGAACATCGTCTTGCGGACGAAGAAGTAGCGGAAGTTCACGCCGATGTCGACGTACTTGTTCATGCCCTGCTCGAAGGGCAGCTCGATACCGAGCCCGACCGAGGTGCCGTCCGCCTCCAGCGCCCCCTTGTTGGCCGCCTCCATCGCCCCGGGGCCGCCGCCGGTGATGACGGCGAACCCGGCCTCGGCCAGCGCCCGGCCGATCCGCACGCCCTGCTCGTACTCGGGTGCCTCCGCGGGGGTGCGCGCCGAGCCGAAGACGCTGATGGCGGGGCCCAGTTCGGCCAGGGCTCCGAAGCCCTCGACGAACTCGGACTGGATGCGCATCACCCGCCAGGGATCCTGGTGGATGAAGTCGGAGGGGCCCGCGGTGTCCAGCAGGCGCTGATCGGTGGTCCCCGACTGCACCTGGTCGCGGCGGCGCACGACAGGCCCCAGTCGCTGCTCCTTGGGCCCTCCGCCGGTCTCGTCGGTCATCTACGGCACTCCTTCCGCCTGCGATCTTTCCGCTTCAGGGTATGCGGACGCCGGCGGGTGCCGTCGGGAATCCGGACGGCCGACAGCCGTCGATCGGCTTACCGGCAGGTGGCCCGGGAGCGCCGGCGGACCCGGCTCAGGCCGTCAGCCAGCGCCGCAGCCGCTCCTCGCACCGGGTGATGAGCGCGGTCTCGACCCGCTCGTCCCGCTTGTGGGCGAGGTTGGGATCGCCGGGACCGTAGTTGACGGCCGGCACCCCCAGCGCGCTGAACCGGGAGACGTCCGTCCAGCCGTACTTGGGCCGCGGCTCGCCGCCCACCGCGGCGAGGAAGGCGCGGGCCGCCGGGTGCGAGAGGCCGGGCAGCGCGCCGGGGGAGCTGTCGTCGACCTCGAACTCCTCGACCCCGCATCCGGCGAACACCTCGCGCACATGGTCCAGCGCGTCCTGCTCGCCGCGGTCGGGCGCGTAGCGGAAGTTGACCGTGACGATGCACAGGTCCGGGATGACGTTGCCGGCGACGCCGCCCTCGACGCCGACGGCGTTCAGGCCCTCCCGGTACTCCAGCCCGTCGATCACCGGCCACCGCGGCCGGTATCCGGCCAGCCGGTCGAGCACCGGCCCGGCCGCGTGGACGGCGTTGGCGCCCATCCAGCCGCGCGCCGAGTGCGCCCGGGTGCCGCGCAGGTGCAGCCGCACCCGCAGGGTGCCCTGGCAGCCGCCCTCGACCTGGCCCTCGGAGGGTTCGAGCAGCACGGCGAAGTCGCCGGCCAGCCACTCGGGACGGGCCTCGGCGACCTTGCCGAGGCCGTTGAGGTGGGCGGCGACCTCCTCGTTGTCGTAGAAGACGAACGTCAGGTCGCGGTTGGGCTCGGGGACCGTGGCGGCGATCCGCAGCTGCACGGCGACCCCCGCCTTCATGTCGCTGGTGCCGCAGCCCCACAGCAGCCCGTCCTCGTCGAGCCGGGAGGGCAGGTTCCCGGCGATCGGCACGGTGTCGAGATGCCCCGCGAGGACGATCCGCTCGGCCCGGCCCAGGCGGGTGCGGGCCACCACGTTGTTGCCGTACCGGTCGACGCCCAGGTGGGGCAGCGCGCGCAGCGCCTCCTCGACGGCGTCGGCGAGCGCCGCCTCGTCCCCGCTCTCGGAGGGGAGGTCCACCAGTTGCGCGGTGAGCCGGGCGGCGTCCTGCTGCAGGTCGAGTGCGCTGTGAGGCATGGCCACAGCCTACGGCGGGTGCCCCGCGCGGCCCGGCGCGCCCCGGGGCTCGGGCGCAGTCGCCCCCAGCGGCTACCTTGGTGCGCGTGCGTCTCTCACGACCGGCCCGCTCGCCCCACGGGCCCGAGCGTCCGTCCCGGACCGAGGGCCGCGGCAGACCCTTCAGGATCGCCGTGGCCTGCGCCGTGCTGCTCGCCGTCGCCGCGTATGTCGCGGTGCGCGGACTGTCGGGCCAGGACGGCCCGATGTGCACCGTCCGGGCGGCGGACGGCGCGGACGGCAAGAACGCGTCCGCGGCCGCGGACGGCCCCGGCACTCCGCACGACTACGAACTCACCCCCGTGCAGGCCCAGAACGCGGCGACCATCGCCGCCGTCGCCGCGCGCCGCGGGCTGCCCGAGCGGGCGGTGACGATAGCCCTGGCCACCGCCATGCAGGAGTCCCAGCTGCGCAACATCGGGCACGGGGACCGGGATTCGGTCGGCCTCTTCCAGCAGCGCCCCTCGCAGGGCTGGGGGACGTTCGAGCAGATCCAGGACCCGGTCTACTCGGCGGGCCGGTTCTACGACCATCTCGCCGAGGTGCCCGGCTACTCCCGGCTCCCGCTGACCGTGGCCGCCCAGCGCGTGCAGCGCAGCGGCTATCCGCAGGCGTACGCCAAGCACGAGACCGACGCGACGCTGCTGACCGGCGCGCTCACCGGCCGCCGGCCCGCCACGCTGAGCTGCACGACCGGCGGCCGGGCCCCCGGCGGGCCGGGCGATCCCGCGCAGGTGCGCAAGCACCTGGTGCGGGAGTTCGGCCGGGATGTGCTGGCCGACGGCCTCGGCACCCTCGCGGCTCCGGCACCGCGGACGGCCGGGTACCCGAAGGCGCGCTCGGCGGCGCGGCCCGAGGCCGCGCCCGTCGTCCCGGTGCCCGCGCACGGCCGGCGCCAGGGCTGGGAGCTGGCCCACTGGGCGGTCGCGAACGCGGAGCGGCTGCGCATCGAGCGGATCTCCTACGGCGGCTTCCGGTGGTCGGCGGAGCGCTCGGCGGACGGCTGGCGCCGGACGGACGACGCCGCGGCGGCGGACGGCGGCCGGCCCCGGGACGGCAGCGGCACGAAGGACCGCGGCGCGAAGGACGACGGCGCGAGGGACCGCGGCGGCGCCGAGGAGGGCGACGCGGCGGACGGCGGCGGGGGTGCCGCGGGCGGCACGGTGGAGCTCCGGCTGGCCACCGGTCACTAGTCCGTCCACTCACTCGGTGGAGCTAACCCGGTCCACCGGGGTGGACGTTTCTTCCCCCGCTCGACGGTCGCCGCCAGGAGTGAACCGGCTCGGCCGGTCGTGCCTGGCCGCAGCCGGTTCGGCTCCTCGGGTACAGGTCAATTCGCTGCGAGGAATGCCCAGTTTGAGGGCCCACGCGGCAAACCTGGATTGCCAATCCTTTACCCGGCTTCCCCGCAACCTCCGTGCCGTTCGGGGCGATAGGCACTGCGTCCGACCGGGGGATCCCGGCTGACAGACCAAGAACCCCTTCTCCGTCAAAGGAGCACCATGTCCAACCCCCTCACGCGCCGGATCGCCCGCACCGCGCTGCTGACGGCGGCCGGTGCCGCCACCGTCGTCGGCGCCGCCGGAGCCGCGAGCGCCGTGGAACTGCCCGCGAGCCCGGTGGGCGGGGTCAGCAACCTGGACGGCGAGGGCCTCGGCAACACGCTGGACAGGACCGCCCAGGACACCACCGCCGTCGCCGGGGAGACCGGCGGCAGCGCCGTCAAGAAGGCCGTGCCGACCACCGGCAAGGCCGTGGGCACGGCCGGCCGGACCGCGGCACCCGCCGCGCAGAACCTCGCCGGGAACGCGGCGGGCGAGGCCGGCGGCCTGCTGGGCGACACCGCCTCCTCGGCGGCGGACACCGGCCTTCCGTCCGTCGGCAACCTCGGTGGCCTTCCCCTCGGTTGAGGGCTCCCCGGTCACCGCTGCGGGGCGCCCCCACTGTCCGGCCCCGCCTCCCGGAGGCACGCTCCCCGGCCGGACAGCGCTCGGGTACTCCGTTCCTGAGCGCCCGCAGCCGGTGACCCGATCGGGCCGCCCGGACCGCACGGTCCGGGCGGCCCTTCGCCGTGTGCGCGCCCGGCCCGCTGCCCCCCGGTGCACGCTCGCGGCCGCCCCGGGTGCGCACACCGAAGGCGGCCAGGTCCGCGCGAGCGGCCCGGCACCCGTGGGCCGCTACGCGGACAGCCTGCGCACCGCGGCGGCGATCCGCTCGTCCGTGGCCGTGAGCGCGACCCGGACGTACCGCTCCCCCGCGGGTCCGTAGAACTCGCCGGGCGCCACCAGGACGCCCCGCGCGGCCAGCTCGGCGACGGTGTCCCAGCAGGACTCGTCCCGGGTCGCCCACAGGTACAGCGACGCCTCGCTGTGCTCGATCCGGAAGCCCGCGGCCTCCAGCGCGCCCCGCAGCGCGGTGCGCCGCGCCCGGTAGCGCTCCCGCTGCTCGGCCACGTGGGTGTCGTCGGCCAGCGCCGCGACCGTCGCCGCCTGCACCGGCGCGGGCGTCATCATCCCGCCGTGCTTGCGGATCTGCAGCAGCTCGCCCAGCACCTCGCTGTCCCCCGCGATGAACGCGGCCCGGTATCCGGCGAGGTTGGAGCGCTTGGAGAGCGAGTGGACGGCCACCAGGCCCGCGGTGGAGCCGCCGCACACGTCCGGGTGCAGCACGGAGACCGGGTCGGCCTCCCAGCCGAGCTCCAGGTAGCACTCGTCGCTGAGGACGAGCACACCGTGCTCGCGCGCCCAGTCGACGACGGCGCGGAGCCGCTCGGCGGGCAGCACCTGACCGGTGGGGTTGGAGGGCGAGTTGAGCCACAGCAGCTTGAGCCCGGCCGGGTCGAGCTCCAGCGGGTCGTCGTAGGCGACGTGGTCGGCACCGGCGAGCCGGGCGCCGACCTCGTAGGTGGGATAGGCGAGCCGGGGGAAGGCCACTCGGTCGCCGGGGCCGAGTCCGAGCTGGGTCGGCAGCCAGGCCACCAGCTCCTTGGAGCCGACGACGGGCAGCACATGGTGCTCCGTGATGCCGCGCGCGCCCAGCCGGCGCCCGCACCATCCGGTGAGCGCGTCGCGCAGCTCCCGGGTCCCCCACACCGTGGGGTAGCCGGGGCTGTCGGCCGCCTCGGCGAGCGCCTGCCGCACCTGCGCGGGGACCGGGTCGACGGGAGTGCCGACCGACAGGTCGACGAGGCCGTCGGGATGCCCGGCGGCGGTGGTCTTGTACGGCTCGAGCCGGTCCCAGGGGAAGGTGGGGAGGCGGTCGGAGACGGAGGGCATGGTGCTCACTTTCTTCGGCTGTCCCGGCGGGCGGCGCGGGGCGGGAAGGGGGGCGCGCCGCGAAGGGGCGGGCGGTACGGCGCGGAAAACACCGCAGTCCCGTACGGCAGGACGCTGGGACCGCCGTACGGGACTGTCGCGCAAGCCGCACGGGGCGGCTCACCGCTCGGGTGTCACCCCTGGGTCACTCGTCGTGCTCCTGCGGCGGGAGCGCGGAGATGAGCGGGTGGTCCTTCTCGATCAGACCGAGCTTGCTGGCGCCACCGGGCGACCCGAGGTCGTCGAAGAACTCGACGTTGGCCTTGTAGTAGTCCTTCCACTCCTCGGGGGTGTCATCCTCGTAGAAGATGGCCTCGACCGGGCAGACGGGCTCGCAGGCACCGCAGTCGACGCACTCGTCCGGGTGGATGTACAAGGACCGCTGGCCCTCGTAGATGCAGTCGACCGGGCACTCCTCGATGCAAGCCTTGTCCTTCAGGTCGACACAAGGCTCCGCGATGACGTAAGTCACGCTGTCGTTCCTCCTCGTTAGGGCTGGCGGGCCGGTGTCCGGCTCCGCCGCGGGCGCGCGGGAGCGCTCTTTCGCTTCGGACGGCGGCGATGCCCACACCTAGTATCTCCGTTCCCGGACACAACACGAACAGGAGGGGCGGTTAGGACTGTGGAATTCACCACGGGCGGACGCTTGGAGGTCCGCATCACCCCTTCCGACGTGGGCAGACGTGTCTCGGTGCGGTCGCTGACGACTGCCGGGGAGCGGCATGGGCGGTTCACGGACACGCTCGGCATTCTCACATCGTGGACCAAGGGCGTGCTCACAGTCACCCGACGCGATGGTGAGCAGGTCGAGATCGAGGAAGCGTCGATGGTGGCTGGAAAGACCGTGCCGGCCACGCCCGCGCGCCGCCGGGGGCTGCCGTCCGCCGACGCGGCCGAACTCGTGGCGGTGGCCGCCAGGGGCTGGCCCCCGGCCGAGTCGCAGGCGCTCGGCGGCTGGACCCTGCGCGCCGCCGGCGGCTTCACCTCCCGCGCGAACTCCGTACTCCCGCAGGGCGACCCCGGGCCGCCGCTGCCCGAGGCGCTGGCGCGGGTCACCGGCTGGTACGCCGAGCGGGGCCTGCCCGCGCGGATACAGATCTGCGTGGCCCAGGACGCCGTGCTCGACGCGCGGCTGCGGGAGCTGGGCTGGACGGCAGAGCGGCACGGGCTGATACAGGTGGGCGCGCTCGCCCCGCTGGCCGACCGGGAGCCCGATGCGCGGGTGCTGCTGCACCGCACACCGGACGACCGGTGGGCCTCGCTCTACAACAGGGCGGGCGGCGCGGGCCTGTCCGACGCCGCGCGGCAGGTGCTGGCGGGCGGGCCTTCGGTGTGGTTCGCGACGGTGGCGGATCCGGACGGCGCGGCCGTGGCGATCGGACGGTGCGCGGTGGACGGCCGCTGGGCCGGGTTCGCGGCCCTAGAGGTCGCGCCCGAGTGGCGCCGGCGGGGGCTGGCCCGGGCGGTCACGGGCGAACTGGCCGGAGCCGCACTGGCCGAGGGCGCCTCGGCCGCCTACCTCCAGGTGGAGCGGGGCAACACGGCGGCCCGCGCGCTCTACGAGCGGCTCGGCTTCGCCGACCACCACGCGTACCACTACCTGCGCGCCCCGCGGGACTGACATGGGCGGCGGAGACGGTACGGGCGAGGAGCGCAGTGGCGCGGCGCGGCGGCGGTTCGCCGAGGCGGCCCGCGAGGACCGGCCCGATCTGGCGCTGCTGTGCCTGCTGATCGGCGCCGAGGCGACGACCCGCGGCAGCCTGCGGCGCGGACGGGACATCGGGGGCACCACCGGGGAGACCGGGGGCACCAGGGAGACCGGGGGCACCAGGGGCACGGAAGGCACCGGGAACGCAGCAGGCGCGGCCCGCGGCGCGGGGCCGGACCCGGTGGACGAGGAGGCCGCCGTGGACCGGCTGGTGGACGAGGGCCAGGCCGAACTCGACCGGCTGGCGGGGCTGTTGCCGTTCCGGCGCGGACGCGCGCCCGCGGAGTGGGCTGCGGCGCTGGAGCGGACCTTGGGCCGGGAGCTGGGGTTCGGCGGCTCGGCGCCGGACTACCGCAGGCTGGAGTCCTCGCTGCTGCCCGAGGTGCTGCACCGGCGGCGGGGACTGCCCATCCTGCTGTCGGTGGTCTGGACGGAGGTGGCCCGGCGTGCGGGCGCCCCGGTCTACGGGGTGGCGCTGCCGGGGCACTTCGCCGTCGGCTTCGGCGACCCGGCCGGCGCGCATGTGCTGGCCGATCCGTTCGGCGGCGGCACCCAGCTGGGCGAGGAGGAGCTGGCCGTCATGGTGGCCGGTGCCACCGGGGGTTCACCGCTGTCGGCCGCCGCGCTGCGGCCCGCCGGGCCGCTGGAGACGGTGCTGCGGATCCTCAACAACATCCGGGCCTGGGCCGCGCCCCGGCCCGAGCGGTCCGGAGTGCGGCTGTGGGCGGTCGAGCTGTCGCTGCTGCTGCCGCACCATCCGGGCAGGCTCCGGTTCGAGCGGGCGCAACTGCTGGTGGAACGGGGCCATTTCCTGCGCGGCGCGCGCGAGATGGAGGAGTACGCGGATGTCGTCGCGGCGATGGAGCCGAACGCCGCGGAGAACGTACGCAGAGCCGCCCGGGCCGCCCGGGCCCGGCTGAACTGAGCAGCCCCGCATCCGCTCCCGGCCGCGCCGCGGCGGGGCCGGGAGCCGGACGGCGGGCCCTGCGGTGCCGGGCCGGTGCCGGAGCCGCTCCCGGTGCCAGAGCCGGACCGGCACGGTGCCGGTCCGGCCCAGGAAGCCGCGGAGCCTACAGCCAGCCCTTGTCCCGGGCGATCCGGACGGCCTCGGCGCGGTTGCGGGCCCCGGTCTTCTGGATGGCGGTCGACAGGTAGTTGCGGACCGTGCCGTGCGAGAGGTGCAGCGCCCCGGCGATCTCGGCGTTGCCCGCACCCTCGCGGGCCGCGGCGAGCACGTCGCGCTCCCGGTCGGTGAGCGGACTGGCGCCCTCGGCGAGCGCGGCGGCGGCCAGCCCCGGGTCGATGACCCGCTCGCCGGCCCGCACCCGGCGTACCGCGTCCGCGAGCCGGGCCGCCGGTGCGTCCTTGACCAGGAAGGCGTCGGCGCCCGATTCCATGGCCCGGCGCAGATAGCCGGGTCGGCCGAAGGTGGTGAGGATGACGACCTTCAGCGCCGGATGCCGGGCGCGCAGCCCCTCGAGGGCGTCGAGTCCGGTCAGCCCGGGCATCTCGATGTCCAGCAGCGCCACGTCCGGCTGGTGCGCGGCGACCGCGTCCAGTACCTCGTCGCCTCTGCCGACCTGGACGGCGATCTCGATGTCCGGTTCCAGCCCGAGCAGCGCGGCGAGCGCCTCGCGGACCATCGCCTGGTCCTCGGCGAGCAGCAGTCTGATCACCGCCTCAGGGTACTGACGGCACCGCGGCGCACAGCGTGAAGCCCCCGCTCAGGCCCGCCGAGGTGGACAGCGAGCCGTCGGCCAGGGCCAGCCGCTCCCGCAGTCCGCTCAGTCCGTTGCCCTCGGCGGCGCCGGTGGGGCCCTTGCCGTCGTCGGCGACGGTGAGCCGCAGCGGCTCACCGGCCGCTTCCGGCACCTGGAAGCTCACCGTGCAGCGGGCCGCGCCGCTGTGCCGTACGACGTTGGTGACCGCCTCCCGCAGTGCCCACGCCAGGGCGCCCTCCTGCTCGGGTGCCAGCGGTACGGACGGCGGCCGGGGCGGCAACCCGGCCTCGACACCGGCGGTGTCCAGCGCGGTGCGGGCACCGGCCAGCTCGACGGCCAGGGTGGGACGGCGGTATCCGCCGATCGCCTCCCGGACGTCGACCAGGGCCTGCCTGCTGACCTGTTCGATGTCGGCGACCTGCGCGGCCGCCTCCGCCGGCCGCGCGGGCAGCATCCGTCCGGCCAGCTCGCTCTTGAGCGTGATGAGGGAGAGCGAGTGCCCCAGCAGGTCGTGCAGATCGCGGGCGAGCCGCAACCGCTCCTCGTTGGCGGCGAGCTCCGCCACCACCGCGCGGGCCTCCCGCAGCTCCCGCAGCGTGAGAACGGTCTTCCGCGCCGACATCAGCGCCAGTCCGGCCAGCACACAGGGGATGACGAAGGACGTCCAGCCGCCCCACAGCGGCCGGGCCCCGAAGTCGGTGCCGACCAGCGCCAGCGCCGCCACGCACGCCGCCACCGCCGGCACCGCCCGCCGCCAGGGCAGTGCGGCGCCGGCCGCCACGGTGACGTAGACGAACAGCACCAGCCAGGGCTCGCCCGCGGTGAGCGCGAGCACCAGCGCCAGGGCGAACAGGGCGGCGAGCAGCGCGTACACGGTCCGCGGCGGGAGCGGCGTCCGGGTGTGCCGGTAGACCAGCGCGACGTAGCCGGCGAGGAAGGCGGCCAGCCCGGCGGCCGCTCCGGCGACGGCGGGGCCGCCGTGTCCGCCCGCCCACAGGTCGCGTACCGCTCCGCTGAGGAACACCAGCCAGACGGCGACCATCAGCGCCCGGTTCCGCTGCTGCCGCCGGGTCGCGGTGCCGCCCGTCCCGGCGGGGGCGCGGCGTGTCATCTCGTGCACCGGAGCATCATGCCGTGCGGGTGTCCTTGCGGTAGAGCCAGGCGGCCGCCCCGGCGAAGAGCAGGAGGTAGCACAGCAGCAGCGCCGCGTCGCCGGGGTGCGGGGCCTCGCCGGCCTCCACCGCCCGGCCCAGTCCGGTGTAGGCGTGGGTGGGCAGCCACTCCCCGATGTCCTGGACCCATCCCGGGAGGGTCGACATGGGCAGCCACAGCCCGCCCATGAAGGCCAGCCCGAAGTAGCAGAGCATGGTGATCGGCCGCACCGCGTCGCCCGTCGCCAGGTAGCCGAGGGCCACGCCCAGCGCCGCGAAGACGAAGCTGCCCGCCCACGAGCACACCGCGACAGCGGCCCACTGCCATGCCTGCAGCCGGACGCCCATGACGAGCGCGCCGGTGAGCAGGACCAGCAGGATGGACGGCAGGCTGACGGTGGCGGCCGAGGCGATCTTGGCGGTGACGTAGCCGCGGCCCGGCAGCGCCGTCAGCCGCAGCTGCCGCACCCAGCCGGCCTCGCGTTCCCTGGCGATGCGTTCGCTGTTGCCCATCAGCACGGCCGTCATGGCGGCGAACGCGGCCATCGCGACCATGTAGTAGAGCTTCATGTCGACGCGGAGGCCCGACATGTTCCCCGGGACGTCCCGGCCCGCGATGATCACGTAGAGCACCGGTGGGTAGAGCACCGAGAAGAACAGGAACTTCTTGTTGCGCAGTGAGCGGGTGATCTCCAGCCTGACGAGGGTCTTCACCGTGCTGCCGCCTTTCGGGCGTGGTTCCGGGAGGTGGAGGCGCGGACCTGTTCCGCGCGGGAGGTGAGGGCGACGAACGCCTCCTCCAGCCCGAGGCCGGTGACCTCCAGGCCGTGCGGACGGATCCCCAGCGCGTAGAGCGCGTGCACGGTGGCGTCCGCGTCGGTCGAGCGCAGCCGGACGGCGGCCCCGGCCAGCCGCAGTTCGGCGACCCCCGGGAGAGCGCGCAACTGCGCCTCCAGCACCCCGTCGGGCACCATCTCCAGCGTGAAGCCGACCCGCCGCACGCCCGCCATCGCCTTGATCTCGGCCGCGCTGCCGTCGGCGAGCAGCCGTCCCCGGTGCAGCACCAGCACCCGGTCGGCCACCTCGTCGGCCTCCTCCAGGTAGTGCGTGGCGAACAGCACCGTGCGGCCCCCGGCGGCCTGGTTCCGCATGGCGGACCAGAAGGAGCGGCGCGCGGTGACGTCCATGCCGGTGGTGGGCTCGTCCAGCACGATCAGATCGCTGTCCCCCGCGATCGCCAGTGCGAACCGCACGCGCTGTTCCTGGCCGCCGGAGAGCTTGCCCACCATCCGGTCGGCCAGCTCGGTGAGGCCGGCGTCCAGCAGCACCTGCTCGACCGGGTGACCGCGCGGGTGCAGGTCGCAGGCGAGTGCCACGAGTTCCCTGACCCGTACGCCGTCCATCAGGCCGCCGGACTGGAGCATGGCGCCCACCCGGCCGTCGGTGACCGCCTGCCGGGGTGTCCTCCCGAACAGCCGGACCCGGCCGCCCGGATCCGGGGTGCGCAGCCCCAGGAGCAGATCGAGCGTGGTGGACTTGCCCGCTCCGTTGGGGCCGAGGAGGGCGACGGTCTCGCCGGGGTGCAGGGCCACCTCCAGCCCGTCCAGGGCCCGGACGGAACCGTAGGTCTTGCCTGCGGAGAGGAACTCCACGGCCGGTGCCGTGGCGTGCGTCGATGTCATGCCCCCAGGTTCGCCCGGCGCGGGGTGCCGGTGGCAGTGCCGACGGTCGTGACCTGGGGCTGACAGATGTCATGGCCGCGGGGGTGAGCACGGCGCCCGGGAGCGGCACCGGCCTCGCGCGGCCCGGACACGGCCCGAGGGGTGCCCCGCAGCTGCGGGGCACCCCTCGGGAACGTCCGTGCGCCGCCCGGACGGTGCCGTGCGGAACGGGCCGTCCGGCCGGACGCGGCTCAGCGCGAGCGGGATCCGGGGACCGTGGCGTAGCGCCGCCCCGGCTCCGGCGGCGCCTTCTTGCGCAGGGCCTCCACCATGGCGACGGCCGCGTGCTTCGGGGTCATCCGCACCGTTCCGGCGCCGCCGTCGATCACCACGTCGTCGAACGCCGACCCGTAGGTCTTCTTGAGCTTCGCCGGGTCGATGGTCGGCTGGAGCCTGCCGCTGCCGCCCGCCCGCATAGTGAGGAACTTGCCCATGGTCTCCTGGCTGAACGGCACCTCGACGTCGCCCGCCCGGAGCCACACCCAGCCGGACATCGCGGTGCTGCCGAAGCCCTTGACCGCCTTGTTCAGCTCGGCCTCGGTCACCTTGGGCTTGCGCACCGTGCCGGGGAGCGCCACCGGCTCGTTCTCGCCGGAGACGGCACGCTCCCGGAACGCCTTCTCCAGCGCGGCCGGGGCCTTGTCGACATCGATGACCTTGTGCGGACTGCCCTTGACGGCCACCGCCTTGCCGCCGGTGAACTTGACCATGCCCTCGGACGGGGACTCCGCCTCCGCCTCGGCCATGACGGGCTTGAGCGCGGCCCGCACCTTGGCCTCGTCCACCGTGATGGCCGGGTCCGCCTGGCGGGTGCCGCCCATGAGGGAGCCGATGACGGAGACCGGGTTGTAGTCGCGCCCGGCCGCGGCGCGCACGGTGGCCTCGGTGTCCAGGGTGACCCCGGCGACGCCGGGCTTCAGCTCGGTCCGGCCCCCGCTCGTCTCGATCTTGAACGGTTCCTTCGTCCGGTCACCCAGCTCGGCGTCCAGCTTGTTGACCGCCTCGTGCTTGCTCAGGCCGCCGATCTCCACGCCGAGCACGGTGGTGCCCCTGGGTACGTCCGCGTGGTCGAGCAGCAGTCCGGTGCCGTAGGCGACCCCGACGACGCCGACCACGGCCACGCCCGCCAGCACCAGCTTGGAACGGCCGCGCTTCTTGGCCGGTGCACGGGTCCCCCCAGCGCTCTGCGGCGGCGGTGGGACGGGGGCGTCATCCGGCCCGGGGACACCGGCGCCGGGCGCCGGGTCCGCGCCGTCGGACTCACCGCCGGCTGCCCGCGGTGGGCCGCTGACCATGGTGTCGCTCGACAGCCGCGCGTCGCCGCCGCGCATCCCGGGAGCCGCCGCGCCGGGTCCCGCGCCCGGCGCACCGGCGCGGTCCGCCTCGGGGCCGCCGGGGAACCGTGGCGTGCCCGCGGGGGGCGTGCCCCCGGGGCCGTCGGCGAGGCCCGCGGGGCCGCGGCCGAACGCGTCCGGCCCGGAACCACCCTGCCCGGGCACGCCGGGGCCCGCGGGCCGGCCCGCGTCGAAGCCGGGCCCCTCGTCCGTGCCCTGGCCCGCACCCGGCGCGGCCAACGGGCCGGGGCCCGGGCCGGGAACGCCGCGGGCGGGCGGCACGGGCATGTCACCGCTGGCGGGCCCGGTGGTGGGCCCGGCCGGCCAGCCCAGAGGATCCGTACCGAGGTGCGGCACCCCGTCGGGAGGCGTGTCCGCCGGGCCGGTTCCGCCGGGGAACGACGGTCCCGCACCGGGCGTTCCGGGGATCCCGTGCGAACCGGTCGGCTCCGGGATCCCGTGCGAACCGGTCGGCTCCGGAATTCCGTGCGAACCCGTCGGCTCCGGGTCCGGGCCGCCGGTGGGGTAGGGCGACTCGCCGCGGTCCGGGCCACCGGCACCGCCGGGTACGCCGCCGCCCGGCCCGCCGCCGGCCGCCGGGCTGGGCGGCGGGGCGGAGTTCCTGGGCGACTTGCGGGGCGCGAACCAGTCGCTGGTCTCCTGGGTGAACTGCTCCTCGGCGCCCGGCGCGGCCTCGGCACGGCCCCCGGGGCTGCCGGGGCTGCCGGGGCTGCCGGGGCTGCCGGGCGGCGACGCCTGCGGCGCGGGCGGGGGAACGGCGGCTGCGGAGCCCCCGCCGGTGGCACGCTGGCCCGCCCCGAGGTCCGGGGCGCCCTTGGCGTCCCGGCCGCCGACGGCGGGGTCCGCTCTCCCGGACGTGTCGTCCGCGTTCTCGTCCGTCACCGGGGTCCGCATCACCACGGGCGGAATGGGCCGCGAACCGGGGATGTTGATGCGGATGCGGGTGGTGAGCGTCGTCTCGGTCCGGGGCTCGTCCGGCTTGGACCCGGCCGAAGGTTCGGCACCCCGGTCGTCCCGGTCCGCGCCGGAGTCCGGGGTGCCGTACGGCTCGGTCCCCGAGGGGTACGACGAACCGCCGCGCCCCTTGGGCCCGGAGGACGAACTGTCAGTTTCACGACTCAAAGCAGGTACTCCCGGATGGATTCGCCGTCTTCCTGTCGGCCCGAAGGCGGCTCGCCGGCGCGCACCACTGTACTTGGGGCACGGGGCACCGGCCCCGCGACCACCTGATCGCCCCGACGACGGCCCTCTCAGCGGTTCTTGTCGAGCGATACCGGTGGCGCGGGCAGCGCGATGGTGGTACACATCACAGCCACCAGCATGCCGCCGAACAGATAGACATAACTGCCGATTCCGGCGGCGTACAGGAAGTCGCCCTCCGGCCGGGAGGAGGTCGTCAGCAGCACCGCGAGCACCCACCCTGCCGCCGGAGCCGCGGCTCCCACCTTCGTGCGGCACAGCGTGGCGCCGCCCCAGAAGAGCCCGGCCGCCGCGGCCAGCGCGAGCAGCAGTCCCAGCGGGAACCAGCCGCCCTGGACGAGGGTGCCGGCCACTCCGGTCAGCAGGCCGAGAAGCACCAGTGCCGCATAGACCGCGACCCGGGGCCCGTACGCGTGCGGGTACGCGCTCCGCTCACCGGGCACGCCCGCGCTCACGCCCGCACCTCGGCGAACAGGTCGTCCGCGCCGGCCGGGGCCGCGTCGCCACGGTGGGCGCGCTGGAAGAACTCGGTCCCGGTCAGCGGCTGGGCCAGTCCGTTGGAAAGGGCGAAGAAGGCCCCGCGGGAGGTACGGCGCACCGACACCTGGGTCTCGTGTGCCGCCATCGCCGCCGCCTTCGCCTCGGTGTACGCGCCGGCGTCCACGGTGACATCGACCTCGGCCGCGCTCTCCACCACCCCCGGCACGTCGTCCGGCTGTGCGAAGCCCGTTCTGCCCTGGAAGCCGGGGAAGGGGAAGATCTCACCGTCCGCGTCGGCCGCGTGCAGCGACGCGAAGCCCTCCTCCAGGACCGGCCGGGGCACCACGTTCCAGTAGACGCGCTGCACCTGGTGCGGTGCGCCGCCGGTGCGCCCGGCTTCCCGCCCGGCGAGTTCGACCGCGCGCATGGCGACGCGGTGGGCCTTGATGTGGTCGGGGTGGCCGTAGCCCCCGTCGGGCCCGTAGGTGACGAGCACCTGGGGGCGCACCTCGCGCAGCACGGCCGCGAGCAGCCGCGCGGCCTCGTCCAGGCCGGCCTGCCAGAAGCAGCCGGGGCGGTCGTTGGTGGCCGCTCCCATCATCCCGGAGTCCCGGTAGCGCCCCGGCCCGCCCAGGAAGCGGTGGTCGGTCACGCCCAACGCGCGCATGGCGGCGGCGAGTTCCCCGATGCGGTGCGGGCCGAGGGTGTCGTCCTGGTCCGGCGCGAGGTGGGCCAGCCCGTCCGGGACGACCTCGCCCTCCTCGCCCAGGGTGCAGGTGACGAGGGTGACGTGGGCGCCCTCCGCCGCGTATCTGGCCATGGTGGCGCCCGTGGTGATCGACTCGTCGTCGGGGTGCGCGTGCACCAGCAGCAGCCGGCGCTCGGAGGCGGCCGGAGTGCCGGGGGCCGCCCCCGGGGGAAACGCAGCGGTCATGCCCCGAGCCTACGACGGGCACCGCACCCGGAGCGGGTGCGGGCACCGTCCCGGCCCGGCGACGTCACAGCACCGGCACCGCAGGGGCCCCGCCCAGGGCGCGTCACGGCCCGGGGCGCTCCCGCGGAGCAGGCGGCCGGGGTGCCGAGGAGGGTCCGGTCAGAATTTCAGCTCCCCGATCATGCCGGCGACGTTGGAGGTCAGATCGTTGATGGTGGGCGCCATCGAGGAACTTGCCAGATAGAAGCCCAACAGCACGCAGATCACCGCGTGTCCGGCTTTGAGCCCGGATTTCCTGACGAGCAGGATGACGATGATCGCCAGCAGCACCACCGCCGAAATCGAGAGTGCCACGGCGGTTCACCTCCAAGTCGCACGGTCGGTTCGGGGGATCTCGGTACGGGTCGCACGGACACGGCAGCACGCCTCCGGCATGGAGGAGCCACCGGCTTCATACCCAGCCCTCACCATGCGCAACGGATCATAATTATCCGGGTGACCGCACGGCTCGGTGCACAGGTGCAGACGAGGGGCGCATATTCAGTTCCAGCCAACTGCACACCACCGGACGATCGTTCCGGGCCGTACCTCCGGAGCGGACCGCGGCCCGGCGCGTGCGCAGTACGGTCGGCCGCATGGCTACGACTTTCCCGCGGCAGCACGCCCGTACCCACAGGTTCACACTCGGGGCTCCGAGGTCCTTCACTGTCGCCCCGGACGGCTCACGAGTCGTCTTCCTTCGCTCCCGTGGCGGCTCTGACCTGGCTCACCTGCTCTGGGTGCGGGATGTGGCGAGCGGCGCCGAGCGGATCGCGGCCGACCCCGAAGCGCTGCTCGGCGGCGCGGCCGAAGAACTGTCGGCGGAGGAGCGGGCCCGGCGCGAGCGGAGTCGCGAGGGCACCGCGGGTGTCGTGGGATATGCCACCGACACGTCCGTGAACAGCGCCGCTTTCGCTCTTTCGGGTCGGCTCTTCACCGTGGACCTGCTCTCCGGGCAGGCGCGGGAGCTGCCGGTGCCGACGCCGGTGGTCGACCCGCGCCCCTCCCCCGACGGCCGGCACGTGGCCTATGCCAGCGGCGGGGCGCTGCGGGTGGTGACGGCGGCGGGCACGGACGACCGGGCGCTGGCCGAGCCCGAGGCCGCGACCGTCACCTGGGGCCTGGCCGAATTCGTCGCCGCCGAGGAGATGTCGAGGACCCGCGGCCACTGGTGGTCGCCGGACTCGGACCGGCTGCTGGTCGCGCGGGCCGACGACGCGCCCGTGCGCCGCTGGACCATCGCCGACCCGGCGAACCCGCACGAGGAGCCGACACGGATCGCCTACCCCGCGGCCGGAACCGAGAACGCCGAGGTCACGCTGTATCTGCTCGATCTGGACGGGACCCGGTGCGAGGTGGTCTGGGACCGCGAACGCCATCCCTACCTGGCCCGGGTGCACTGGTCGTCCGGCGGGCCGCCGCTGCTGCTCGTACAGAGCAGGGACCAGCGCGAGGCGGCGTGTCTGAGCGTGGACACCGAGACGGGTGCGACGTCCGTCACACTCACCGAGAATGATCCAATCTGGCTGGAACTCTTCGGCGGGGTCCCGGCCTGGGCGCCGGACGGCAGCCTGGTGCGGATCACGGACGACGCCGGTCGACCGGACGGGGCGGCCGGCGCCTCGTCGGGCGCACGGGTGCTCATGGCGGGCGCACGGCCGCTGACCCCTGCCACCCTGCATGTCCGGGCCGTGCTCGACATCGGCGACGAGGACGTCCTCTTCTCCGCCTCCGAGGGCGACGGCGCACCCCGGTCCCGCCCCGGCGACATCGGGGTCTACCGGGTGCCGCTGGCCGGGGGCGAGCCGGTGCGGATCACCGACGGGGACGAGCCGCACGTGGCGTCCGCGGTGCGCGGCGGCGGGACGCTGGTGCTCTCGACCGCGAACCTGTCCCGGCCGGGTTCCCGTGCCGTCCTGCTGCGCGGGGACGGCACCGGGCCCGTGGGCGGCGAGCCCGCCGCCGTCGCGTCGTTCGCCGAGGAGCCGGTGCTCCGCACCGCACCGCGCCTGGTGCACACCGGGCAGCGGCGCATCCCGGCGGCCGTCGTCCTGCCCACCGGATACCGGGCGGCGGACGGACCGCTGCCGGTGCTGATGGATCCCTACGGCGGGCCGCACGGGCAGCGGGTGGTGGCCGCGCACAACGCGCATCTGACGGCCCAGTGGTTCGCCGACCAGGGGTTCGCGGTGGTCACGGCCGACGGCCGCGGCACCCCCGGGCACAGCCCCGGCTGGGAGAAGGCCGTCTCGCGCCGGCTGGCCGCCGTCACGCTGGACGACCAGGTGGCGGCGCTGGAGTCGCTGGCCGAGGAGTACCCGCTGGACACCTCCCGGGTCGGCATCCGCGGCTGGTCCTACGGCGGATATCTCGCGGCGCTCGCGGTGCTGCGACGGCCCGACGTGTTCCACGCCGCGGTCGCCGGTGCCCCGGTGACCGACTGGCGGCTGTACGACACCCACTACACGGAGCGGTACTGCGGCACCCCGCAGGACGACCCCGAGGTCTACGCCGAGTCGTCGCTGATCACCGACGCGGGACTGGCCGGGGTGGACCGGGACGCCCCGCACCGGCCGATGATGATCATCCACGGGCTGGCCGACGACAACGTCGTGGTCGGGCACGCGCTGCGGCTCTCCTCCGCCCTGCTGGCCGCCGGGCGTGCGCACGAGGTGCTGCCGCTGTCGGGCGTCACGCACATGGCCGGTGGCGCCGAGGTGGCGGAGAACCTGCTGCTGCTCCAGGTGGACTTCCTGAAGCGGTCGCTGGGGACCGGCGGCTGACCCCCGCCGCCGGCTGCCGCGGGCGGCTCGGGCCGACCACGGCAGCCGGCGGCCAGGGCCGCGGACCGGGTGGGAAAGGCCACGGCGGAGGGTTCCGGGACCGGCCCGGAACCCTCCCTGCTGGCGGACTGCCGGACTACCGGCCGGCCTCCACGGCGGCGTCCTGCGCACGGGCCGCGGTCGTCGGCTCCTCGGGGAAGTGGCAGGCGGTCAGGTGGCCGCCGGTGTTCCCGGGGATCTGGACCAGCGGCGGCTCGTCCGTGGCGCACTTGTCCTGGGCCTTCCAGCAGCGGGTGCGGAAGCGGCAGCCGGAGGGCGGGTTGACCGGCGACGGCACGTCCCCCACCAGCCGGATGCGCTCCCTGGCCGCGTCTCCTGTCGTGTCCCCGTCGTCCCCGCCGTCCTCGTCGTGCAGCACGGCCTCCGGCACCGCCGAGAGCAGCGCGTGCGTATAGGGGTGGCGGGGCCGGTTGTAGATGGCCTCGCGCTCGCCCACCTCGACGATCTTGCCGAGGTACATCACCGCGACCCGCTCCGAGAAGTGCCGCACGATCGCCAGGTCGTGGGCGATGAAGACGAAGGCGATCCCCAGGTCCCGCTGGACCTGCTGGAGCAGGTTGACGACCTGGGCCTGGATGGAGACGTCCAGCGCCGAGACCGGCTCGTCGGCCACGATCAGCTTCGGCTCCAGGGCCAGGGCGCGGGCGACGCCGATCCGCTGGCGCTGGCCGCCGGAGAACTCGTGCGGGAACCGGTTGTAGTGCTCGGGGTTGAGACCGACGGTCTCCAGCAGCTCGCGGATGCGCTTCTCCCGGCCGCCGGGCGGGTTGATGCCGTTGACCTCCATGGGCCCACCGATGATGGCGCCCACGGTGTGCCGCGGGTTCAGCGACGAGTACGGGTCCTGGAAGATCATCTGGATCTCGGAGCGGACCGGTGCCAGCTGCTTGCGCGTCGCGTGGGTGATGTCCTGCCCGGCGTAGCTGAGGGAGCCCGCGGTGGGCTCCAGCAGCCGGGTCAGCAGCCGTCCCGTCGTGGACTTGCCGCAGCCCGACTCGCCGACGAGCCCGAAGCTCTCGCCCGCGTGCACGGCGAGGTCGACCCCGGAGACGGCCTGGACCTCGCCCACTTTCCGCTTGAAGGGGAAGCCGCCCATGATCGGGAAGTGCTTGGCCAGGTTCTCGGCCTTCAGCAGCGGCTCGCCCGTGCGCGCGGGCCGCTGCTCCCGCGGTTCGCCCCCGCCCGGCTCGGTCAGGGTGCCGTCA
Organism: Streptomyces sp. AA1529; assembly: GCF_000280905.1. Classification (GTDB taxonomy): domain Bacteria; phylum Actinomycetota; class Actinomycetes; order Streptomycetales; family Streptomycetaceae; genus Streptomyces. Next base: position 82,931 of record NZ_ALAP01000012.1, read on the forward strand.
TCGCTCATTGGTCTGGGTCTCCCTCTGCCCGGCCTAGCTCAGCCTGGGCTTGATCTGCTCGACGAAGAACGTCCGCTTCTGCTCCGCCGTCAGGTGGCAGGCGGCGCCCCGGCCGTCCGGAAGCTGCGGCCGGTCGGCGGTGCAGGAGGCACCGGCGACCTCGTCCACGAAGTCGCAGCGGGGGTGGAAGGGACAGCCGGGCGGGGGTGCGAGCAGGCTGGGCGGGGTGCCGAGGATCGGTGAGAGCTCCTCGTTCACGTCGCCGGTCAGCCGGGGCATCGAGGTGAGCAGGCCCCAGGTGTAGGGGTGCTGCGGCGCCCGCAGCACCTCCGCGACGGAGCCCCGCTCGACGGCCCGGCCGCCGTACATCACCAGGATGTCGTCCGCGACGTTGGCGATGACGCCGAGGTCGTGGGTGATGAAGATGATCGCGGAGCCGAACTCCTGCTGGAGGTCCTTGAGCAGGTCCAGGATCTGCGCCTGCACCGTGACGTCGAGCGCGGTGGTGGGCTCGTCGGCGATCAGCAGGTCCGGATTGCACACCAGCGCCATGGCGATCATCGCGCGCTGCCGCATACCGCCGGAGAACTGGTGCGGGTAGTCGTTGACCCGCAGCTTCGCGTTCGGGATGCCGACCTTGTCGAGCATCTCGACGGCGCGCAGCTGGGCCTCCCGCTTGGAGCAGCCCGTGTGCTTGCGGTAGGGCTCGGCGATCTGCCGGCCGATCGTGTAGTAGGGCGAGAGCGCGGTGAGCGCGTCCTGGAAGATCATCGCCATCTTGTTGCCGCGCAGCGACTCCAGGGTCTTCTCCCGCGCGCCGGTCAGCTCCTGGCCGTCCAGCATGATCTCGCCGGAGACCGCGGTGGTGCGGGGGTTGTGCAGTCCGAGGATGGACAGGTTGGTGACCGACTTGCCGGAGCCGGACTCACCCACGATGCCGAGGGTGCGACCGCGTTCCACGGCGAAGGAGAGCCCGTCGACTGCCTTGACGGTGCCGTCCTCGGTGTCGAAGTGCACGTACAGATCGCGCACCGAGAGGAAGGCGTCCCCGTCGCCGGCGCCGCGCGGGCCCGGTACGTCGGCTTCCTTGGTCAGGGTGGTCATGTGCCGGTTCTCCTAGGACAGCCGCACGCGCGGGTCGATGAACGCGTAGGCGGCGTCCACGATGATGTTGAAGAGGATGATGAAGGTGGCCGCGAAGAGCATCACGCCCATCACCATGGGCAGGTCGGTGTTCTGCACCGAGTTCACCGCGAGGGTGCCGAGTCCGGGCAGCGAGAACGTCCACTCCGTGATCATCGCGCCGCCGAACAGCGAGCCCATGTCGACGCCGAAGATGGTGACGATGGGGATGAGCGAGCCGCGCCAGGCGTAGCGGAAGAAGACGTACTTCCCCGACATGCCCTTGGCCCGCGCGGCTTTGACGTGGTCCTCCTGCAGCTGCTCGATCATCGAGGAGCGGGACAGACGGGTGTAGTTCGCGGTGAAGATGATCTGGATGACCAGCCAGGGGAGCAGCAGTCCCAGGAACCAGCCGACCGGATCCTGCGTCAGCGGCACGTACTTGGGCTGGTCGAGCAGTTCCAGGTTGTAGACCACCAGCGCGAGCACGAGCGGACCGATGAAGTAGATCTGCATCGAGGAGAGCAGCAGCGACATCGAGCTGAACGCCTTGTCGATGAGCGTGCCCTTCTGCCAGGCGGCGATCATGCCCGCGCCCAGCCCGATCAGCAGGAAGACCACGGCCCCGCCGAGGGTCAGGGAGACGGTGGTGGGGAAGCGGTCCAGGATGGTCTGCCAGACCGGGTCCTGGTTGGCGAAGGAGTAGCCGAAGCACGGTGCCGGGCAGTCCCCGACGTTGAACTGACGGCCGGCGACGATGCCGACCATGAAGTGCCAGTACTGCATGGGGATCGGTTCGTCGATGCCCATGTTCTTGCGGATGACCTCCAGCGCGTCCGGCGTGCAGTTCTTGCCGCAGGCCAGCATCGCCGGGTCCCGTGGGACGGCATAGAAGAGGAAGAAGGTGACGGCGCTGATGATCAGCAGGATCACCACGGCGCCGAGCGACCGGCGGATGAGGAATCGCAGCATGACGGAACGCAGCTCTCGTGCGACAGCGGAATCGAGACGTGCGGGACAGCGGAGTCCGGAGGAGCGGACTCCGGGCTCCGCCGCCCGGCCCTGCGGGCCGGGCGGCGGAGGCGGCGCCTACCGGCGCCGGGCGAGTGCTACTTCTTCACGTACAGCGACGTGGGCTGGATGTCGTGCAGCTGCTCGTCGTAGTACATGCCGCCGATGTTGGAACCGGAGAGCTGGACGGCCTTGTAGTAGTGCATCGGCACGGCGGGCACGTCCTCGGTGAGGATCTTGTCCGCGAGCTTCTGCCACTCCTCGGCCGCCTTGTCCGCGTCGGACAGGGACCGGATGCGGTCCATCTCCTTCTCGAACTTCGGGTTCTTGTGGTGCGAGTAGTTGGCGGAGCCGTCCTGCACCTGGCGCCCGTCGAACAGGTTCGGGATGACGGTCGAGGAGCTCGGCCAGTCGGCACCCCACGAGTTGTGGTAGATGTCGTAGCCGTTCTTGACCTTGCCGATCTGGTCGTAGTACGTGTCCTGGATGATGTCCTTCTTCTGGACGTCGAAGCCGGCCTTCTCCAGGTTCTGCGTCGCGGCGACGGCGAAGTCCTGCCACTCGGGGGAGTTCTGGTAGGCGAAGGTGAGCTTCATGCCCTTCTTGCCGGACTCCTTGAGCAGCTTGGCCGCCTTCTTGACGTCACCCTGCGGGTTCTTGAGCTTGTCGAAGGGGTCGGTCTTCTTGTGGCCCACCAGGGTCGGGCTGATGTAGTTGCCCGCCATCTCGCCGCCGCCGGCGCCGCCGAAGGCCGAGACGATCGACTGGTTGGGGATCGCGTAGGCGATGGCCTGCCGGACCTTCTTGTTCTTGATCCGGTCCATGTTGATGTTCAGGTAGCTCACGTAGGACTGGTAGCCGGAGACCGAGCGCTTCTTGATCTCCGGGTCGGTGCGCACCTTCTGCAGGCTGGAGGCGTCGACCTGGTTGGTGAAGCTGGTGGCGGTCCGGTTCTCACCGGCGTCCGACATCAGCCGCTTGGTGGAGTCCTCGAAGGAGACACCGAACTGGATGTTGAACGCGTCCGGGTACTGGTGCCGCGCGGGGTCCGTCTTGGGGTCCCACTCCTTGTTGCGGACCAGCTTCATGCTCTTGCCGGACTTGAACGACGCGATCTTGTACGGGCCGCTGCACAGCGGCTTCTTGTCGTACTTCTCCTTGGTGTCCTTCTCCTCGGACACCGCCGCGTAGCCCGCCATGGCCAGCGCGTAGGGCAGCTCGGCCTGCGGCTTCTTGAAGTGGAAGATGATCGTCTTGTCGTCCGGGGTCTCCAGGACGTCATCGGGCAGGTGCTTGCCCTTGTAGGGGCCGTCCTTGAGCATGTCGCGGTACTTGGCGCCACCGGTGTCGGCCAGCCACTGCTGGATGAAGGTCGGCCCCTCGGTGATGAAGGGGGCGAACGTCCGCTCGATGGTGTGCCGGATGTCCTTCGAAGTGATGGCCGAGCCGTCCTCGAACTTGACCCCGTCCTTGAGCTTGTAGGTCCAGGTCTTGCCGCCGTCGGACTTCTGGCCGCTGTCGGTGGCCAGGTCGCCCACGACCGCGTACTCGTCGCCGCTGACCCGCTTGTAGGTGGTCAGACCGCGGTGGATCAGCGTGGCGAGGGCGCCCTCGTCGCTGACGTAGATCTGCGCGGGGTCGAGGTGGGCGTAGCTGTCGCGCTGCAGCACCTTGATGGTGCCGCCCTTGCGGCCGCCGTCGACCTCCTTCGCCGGGCCCTTGGAACCGGCCGCGTCCGCGAAGGTGTAGGAGACGTCCGAGCCCTGCTGCTTGGCCTTCTCGTCCTTGTCCTTGCTGTCGCCCCCGCCGCCGCTGCTGCAGCCGGTGAGGAACAGCGCCCCGGCGGCGACCGCCGCGAGGGAGGCACGCGCCGTGCGTATGCTCACTCTGCTCATGGTGGTGTCTGCACCTGCCTGTCGGTTGTCCGTCGCTGCCTGACTGATGCCGTACGGGGTGGCAGCACCCCCCACCACTCGGTCGCGCCTGGCCCTCATCGGCCGGACTTCGGGTCGAACGCGTCCCTGACCGAGTCTCCGAGCAGGTTGAATGCGAGGATGAAGATCACCATCGCGCCGCCCGGGAAGAACATGTAGGTGATGTCGCTCTGGTAGATCTCGGCGCCCGTCGCGAACATCCGGCCCCAGTCCGGGGTGGGTTCCTGCAGGCCGACGCCGAGGAAGGAGAGTCCCGCGATGGCGGTCACGCTGTTCGGCAGCATGTAGGTGGCCTGCACCAGGATCGGCGTGACGAGGTTCGGCAGCAGCTCCTTGCGGACGATGCGGCCCGGCGGGGTCCCGGCGACCCTCGCGGCCTCGATGAACTCCCGCTCCCGCAGGGACAGCGTCTGACCGCGCAGCAGTCGCGCCAGTGTCATCCAGCCCAGCAGCCACATCACGTAGATCAGCACGCACGCGCGCAGCCAGGTGGGCATCTCGTCCCGGGGGTCCACCAGCAGCGCCGCCACGACCGGGGTGAAGGCCACGAAGAAGAGCTGGTTGGGGAAGGACATCATCAGGTCGGTGAACCGGCCGAGGAAGTAGTCGACCTTGCCGCCGAAGTAGCCGCCCACGACCCCGATCACGATGGCGGTGACCACCGACAGCAGGGTGATGATGACCGCGAGCGAGAGCGAGGTGCGGATCCCGTAGAGGAGCTGGGTGAAGACGTCCCGGCCCAGCCCCGGCTCCAGGCCGAACCAGAACTCCCCGTCCATGCCGCCGTTGGGCTTGACCGGGTAGAAGTTCTCGTTCAGCAGATCCGGCCGCAACTGCCCGTAGCGGGTGTAGGGATCCTTGCCGTACAGCTTGGCGATCACCGGCGCCAGAGCCGCGATCAGGAAGAAGGCGAGCACGATGCACGCCGAGATCACGCCCGTGCGGTCGCGCTTGAAGCGCGTCCACATGAGCCGGCCGGGGGACCGGCCCGCGAGTTCGTCCTTCTTGGCAACTCGCGTAGAACTCAGACCGGCGTCCTCGGGGCCAGGGGTGTCGGCCCCGGCCGCCGCAGCCTGGGAAGTACTCGTCATCGCGTGTGTGCTCCCGCGCTCAAATCTCGCCGAAACCCGAATCGTTGGGCGTGATGCGGGTGGGTTGAGCCGGACTTTGGCAAGCCGGTTACGTGCCAGTCAAGGGGTGTTGGGCAGGCTCGATGCTGTCCACCGCTTTCTTGAGCGAACGTTGCGCAGATCGAGGTGGCAACGTGCTTGACATCACATCGCGCCGCCGGGCAAAGCAGTCCAGGCCGCCAGGAATCGCCTTAACGGTTCCGCAACACGGCCGTCTTCTCACCGATATCCGAAGCAGCCGCCCTGAAGTGCGTACGGAATCCAACTCCTCCGAATGGATGATCACTTGGAGTTCCCGCGCGCGAGCGGTGCACATCGTGCGAAGATGGAGAGGCGGTCGGAGTGCCGTGCGGCGCGGCGCCAGGGGGAGCTTGTAGCCGGACGGCGATCACGGGTAGACACGGACGGATCCGGGGACATCGCGACACCGCACACACGGGGGGCCGAGCCATGGGCCAGGACAGGACACTCTCGCGCGGGGCGCGCGCCTTCGGGGCCCTGTTGACGGCCGTGCTCGCGCTGATCAGTCTCGGATGGATCGCCCGGGACTTCACCGAGGCCAACGAGGTCGTCGACGTCTGGTGGAACTGGGCCGGGCTCCCCGCCCGTGCCGAGGACGGCGTGTGGGTCACCTCGTTCCTCGAACCGACGCTCGTGCTGCTGTACTCCGTCGCCGCCGTGACCGCGTTCCGGTCCTCCTCGTCCGCGGCGATACTCACCTGCACCGGACTGCTGACCGTGGCCGTGCGGGTGCCGGGCCTGTGGAACCTCAACGCCGACTGGATGCAGGGCGTCCCGGACCGGCTGCTGAGCAAGGTGCTCTTCAGCACCATCGCCGCGGTCGTCATCGGGGCCGTTCTGGTCGTCACGGCGACAGCGGGCCGCCGCCCCGCCCACGGCGGCTTCGACGGGTACGGCCCCGGAACGTACGGCCTCGGCGGGCGGGACGAACCCGATCCCGCCGACGGCCCCCCGGCGGGGCCCACCCGGAGCGGAGCCGTCGCCGCCTTCCTGCTGCTGGGCACCTGCGGTGTGGTGCTCGCCGCGTGGGAGATACGCACCTGGCAGCAGTACGGCTGGGAGCGCTACGCGCACACGCTCACCGGCGAGCGCGGGATGGTCCGGCTGCTGGACGCACCGACCGGCTGGACGCTGTGGGCCGTCGTCGTGCTCAGCCTGGTGACGGCGACGGCGGCCCTCGGCGGTGCGCCCTTCTCCCGCCCGCTCGGCCTGATCTCCGCCGCCCCGCTGCTCGCCCTCGGGGTCTTCGGGACGGCCTTCAGCCTAAAGCTGGACTTCTTCCGGCACCTCGACGACCTCGGTATCGAGAGCCGGCTCCACGTGCTGACGAACGTGTTCGAGGCGGCCGCCGGGCTCGCCGTGCTGCTGGCCCTCACCAAGGGCACGGTCCGCGACTCCCCCGCTGCCTCCGCCACCCCGGACCGGCGCCTGACCACCTCCTGACCCGACCGGGCGCCCCCTCCGCGCGGCGGCGACGGCACCGCCGCCCGGCCGGCCGCGCACCGGAGGCGGCCGCCCGGAGCGCGCGTGCGCTCAGCGGTTCGACGGCGGGATCACCGCGGTGCGCTCGGCCGCGAAGTGGCACGCGGACGGGTGGTGCACGGGCTGGCCGGGCAGGGTGCCGGCGAAGTTCTCCGGCAGTGCCAGCGCCGGTTCCTCGACGGCACAGCGCTCCTGGGCCTTCCAACAGCGGGTGCGGAAGTGGCATCCGGAGGGCGGGTTGGCCGGTGAGGGCACATCGCCCTCCAGCACGATCCGCTCGCGGGCGTCCTCCGTCTCCGGGTCGGGCACCGGCACGGCCGACAGCAGCGCCTGGGTGTAGGGGTGGGTGGGGTGCTCGTAGATCTCGGTCTCGGTGCCGATCTCCACGATCTTGCCGAGGTACATCACGCCGACGCGGTCGGAGATGTGCCGGACGATGGACAGGTCGTGCGCGATGAACATGTAGGAGAGCCCGAACTCCTGCTGGAGCTGCTCCATCAGGTTGACCACCTGCGCCTGCACCGACACATCCAGCGCCGAGACCGGCTCGTCCGCCACGATGATCTCCGGACGCAGCGCCAGCCCCCGCGCGATCCCGATCCGCTGCCGCTGACCACCACTGAACTGATGCGGATACCGGTTGATGTACTCGGGATTCAACCCGACCACATCCAACAGCTCCTGCACCCGCCGCCCCCGGTCCCCCTTCGGCGCCACCTCGGGATGGATGTCGAACGGCTCCCCGACGATGTCCCCCACCGTCATCCGCGGATTCAACGACGTGTACGGATCCTGGAACACCATCTGAATGTTCCGCCGCACCGCCTTCAAAGCCCGCCCCGACAGCTTCGAGATGTCCTCACCCCGGTACCGGATGGTCCCCGAGGTGGGCTGTTCGAGGTGGGTGATCAGCTTGGCCACCGTGGACTTGCCGCAGCCCGACTCCCCCACGATGCCCAGCGTCTCGCCCTTGTGCAGATCGAAGGAGACGCCGTCGACGGCCTTGACCGCACCGATCTGCCGCTTGAAGAGGATGCCCTGCGTCAGCGGGAAGTGCTTGGCCAGATCCCGCACCTCCAGGATCGGCTCGCCCGCCGGGTCTCCGGTGCCCTGGTGCGGTCCCGTCGCCGGATTCCGCGCCTCCCGGGACGAGCCGTGCCCCGAGCGGTCAGCGTCCATCGAACATCTCCCTCCAGAAGTGGCAGGCGCTGTGCCGCTGTGCCGACACCTCGTACAGCGGCGGCTCGTCCGTGCGGCAGACCGCGCGTGCCATCGGGCAGCGCGGGTTGTAGGCGCAGCCCGGCGGGATGTCCAGCAGGCTGGGCGGCATCCCGCGGATGACGTTGAGCTGCTGCCCCTTCTGGTCCAGGCGCGGGATGGAGTCGAGCAGGCCCTTGGTGTAGGGGTGCGCGGGCGCCTGGTAGAGCTCCTTGACCGGCGCCGTCTCCACGATCCGGCCCGCGTACATCACCGCGATCTTGTCGGCCACGTCCGCCACCACGCCCAGGTCGTGGGTGATCAGGATGAGCCCCATCGTGAACTCCCGCTGGAGCTCCGCCAGCAGCTCCATCACCTGGGCCTGCACCGTGACGTCCAGCGCCGTCGTCGGCTCGTCCGCGATGATCAGATCCGGCTCCAGCGCCAGCGCCATCGCGATCATGATCCGTTGCCGCATACCCCCGCTGAACTGATGCGGGAAGTCCCCGACCCGCTGCCGCGCCGCCGGGATGCGGACCCGCTCCATCAGCTCGACGGCCCGCGCTCTGGACTCCTTGCGGCCCAGGCCCTGGTGGACGCGGAACATCTCGGCCAGTTGGAAACCCACGGTCAGCACCGGGTTCAGCGACGAGAGCGCGTCCTGGAAGATCATCGCCATCTTCGAGCCGCGGATCCGCCGCCGCTCCTCCTCGGGCAGGCTCAGCAGGTCCCGCCCCTGGAAGAGGATCTCGCCCCCGGTGATCCGGCCCGGCGGCATGTCGAGGATGCCCATGACCGCCTGCGCGGTCACCGACTTGCCCGAACCGGACTCGCCCAGCACCGCCAGCGTCTCACCGGCCTCGACGGTGTAGCTCACTCCGTTGACGGCCCGCGCCACCCCGTCCCGGGTGCGGAACTCGACGAACAGGTCGCGGACTTCGAGCAGACTCACCGCACTCACCTCAGCTTCGGGTCGAGGGCGTCGCGGACGGCGTCGCCGAGCATGATGAAGGCCAGCACGGTGAGGCTGAGCGCGGCGGCCGGGTACAGCAGGATGTGCGGCGCGTTGCGGAACTGCATGCCCTGGGAGGCCGCGGAGATGTCCGCCCCCCAGGAGACCGTGGGCGGCTGGAGCCCGACGCCGAGGTAGCTGAGCGTGGCCTCCAGCGAGATGTAGGTGCCCAGCGCGATGGTCGCGGTCACGATGACCGGCGCGACGGCGTTGGGCAGGATGTGCCGCACCATCATCCGGGCGTTGCCCGCGCCCAGCGCCCGGGCGGCCTGTACGTAGTCGTTCTGCTTGACGGTGATGACCGAGCCGCGCGCGATCCGGGCGACCTGCGGCCAGCCGAGCAGCACGATGAAGGTGACCACCGTCCACACGGACCGGCTGCCGGTCATCGAGAGGAAGACCAGGCCGCCCAGGACGATGGGGATACCGAAGAAGATGTCGGTGAGGCGGGAGAGCAGCGCGTCCCACACCCCGCCGAAGAACCCGGCGAGTCCGCCCAGCAGGCTGCCCAGCACCGCCACTCCGGCGGTGGCGCAGACACCGACCGTCACGGAGGTGCGGGCGCCGTAGACGACCCTGGTGTAGACGTCGCAGCCCTGGGTGTCGAACCCGAACCAGTGCCCGGCCGAGGACGGGTCCAGCGAGCGGCCGAGCCGGCAGGAGAGCGGATCCCGGGTGGCGATCAGCCCCGGCCACAGCGAGATCAGCACGAGAAAGGCGATGATCAGTCCGGCGATCACGAACACCGGGTTGCGCCGCAGCTCGTGCCAGGCGTCCGACCACATGCTCCGCCCCCGCGCGGGCCGTCCGCGCCCGGACGGGGGCTTGCCCCGGAGTCCTCCTCCCCCTTCCTCGGCCAGTTCCTCCATGGCCCCGCCGGGCCCCTCGATGGCCGGCGTCCCGGTCATGCGCTCCCCTCTCTTCCCGCGGCCGCACCGCTGGCTGCCGCGGGCGCCGCGGCGTGGGCCGGGCCGTCCCCGGCGGTGTCGGAGGCGTCTGCCCTGCCAAGGCGGGGCGGGTCAGGCATAGCGGATCCTCGGGTCAAGCACCGCGTACAGGAGGTCGACGAGCAGGTTCGCGAGGAGGAAGACGATGACGAGGACGGTCACGAAGCCGACGACGGTGGGCGAGTTCTGCCGGACGATGCCCTGCCACAGCTGGAAGCCGACTCCGTGGATGTTGAAGATCCGCTCGGTGACCAGCGCCCCGGCCATCAGGTTGCCGACGTCCGTCCCGAGGAAGGTGACGACGGGGATCAACGAGTTGCGCAGCAGATGCCGCACGGTCACCCGGCGCCGGGAGAGCCCCTTGGCCACGGCAGTGCGCACATAGTCGGCGCGGGCGTTCTCCGCGATCGAGGTCCGGGTGAGCCGGGTGACGTAGGCCAGTGAGACGAGAGCGAGGACCAGCGCGGGCAGCAGCAGTTCGCGGGCCGGCGCCGCGGGCGAGACGGCCGGGGAGATCCAGCCCCACTTCACGCCGAGCAGGTACTGCGCGAGGCTGCCGGTCACGAACGTGGGGACGGAGATGACGACGAGGGTCAGCATCAGCACCCCGCTGTCGATGGGCCGCCCGCGGCGGAGCCCGGTCAGCACTCCCAGGGTGATGCCGACGAGGATCTCGAAGACGATCGCGAGCACCGCGAGCCGGATCGTGATGGGGAAGGCCGTCCCCATCAGTTCGGTCACCGGCTGGCCGTTGAAGGCGTTTCCGAAGTCACCGGTGAAGATGTTGCCCATGTAGAGCACGTACTGCTGCCAGATGGGCTTGTCGAGGTTGAATTCCTCGCGCAGTTGCTCGGCGGTTGCCGGGTCGGGAGCCCGTTCCCCGAACATCGCGTTGACCGGGTCCCCGACGGCGTACACCATCACGAAGATGAGAAAGGTCGTCCCGATGAACACCGGGATCATCTGGAGCAGTCGTCTGACGACGTAGCGCCCCACGGCGGCTCACTTGACCTTGATGTCGGTGAAGACCGGGACGGAGAACGGGTTGAGTTTGACGTCGCTGACCCGGCTGGAATAGCCGGCGTTCCCGTTCTGGTACCACAGCGGGATCGCGGGGAGGGTGTCCAGGATGCGCTTCTCGGCCTGCTGGAACAGACCGATGGCGGCCTTCTCGTCGGTGGCGGAGTTCGCCTTGTCCATCAGCTTGTCGACCTGGGGGTCGGAGAAGCCCGAGTCGTTGGAGGAGGCGTCCGTGTAGAAGATGGGCTGGAGGAAGTTCTGGATGAGCGGGTAGTCCATCTGCCAGCCGGTCCGGAACATCCCCGTGATCTTCCGGTCGGTGATGTCGGAGCGGAACTCGCTGAAGGTGGGCACCGGGTTGACGGTGCAGGCGCTGTTCCGGCCCAGCGTGCGGTTGATGCTGTTGCAGACGGCCTCCATCCACTGCCGGTGCGAGCCGGTGTCGACGTTGGAGGTCAGGGTGATCTTCCCGCCGGGCAGCCCGCCGCCCTCCTCGATGAGCTTCTTGGCCTGCTTCGGGTCGTAATCGCACACGTCGCCGCAGAGACCCGGCTTGTAGCCGCCGGCGGCCTTGAGCACGGGCGAGGTGAGGTCGGTCGCCGGCTCCCGGGTGCCGTGGTAGATCTTCTCGGTCACCTGCTTGCGGTTGATCGCCATGGAGAGTCCGCGGCGCACCTTGACGGCCTTCGCGCTCTGCCACGCCTTGTCGTACATGGGGAACGAGATGGTCTGGATGATGCCCGCGGGCTGGTTGATGTAGCGCCCGTCCAGATCCCGCTTCGCGTTCTTGAGCTGCCCGGCCGGAAGTTCGTCGACGACGTCCAGGTTTCCCGCCTGGAGGTCGGTGTAGCCGGTGTTCTGGTCGGTGTAGACCTTCAGCTCGACGCCCTTGTTGCGGGGTTTGTCGTCCCCGGCGTAGTGGGTGTTCCGGGACAGCTTCATCGACTGGCCCTTGGTGTAGGAGTCCACCTTGTACGGGCCGTTTCCGACGGGCTTCTCCAGCCAGCCGCCGTGGTCGCTGAAGAAGGACTTCGGCAGCGGCGCATAGGCGCTGTACCCGAGGGTCTGCGGCCAGAGCGAGAACTTCTGGTTGAGCTTCACGGTGAAGGTGCGGGCGTCCTTCACCTCGAGCCCGGAGAGGGTCTTCGCCGTCGGCTTGCCCTTTTCCGGGTGGACGTCCTGATAGCCCTCGATGTACTGGAAGAAGTACGAGTTGATCTGCTTGTTGGTGACGAGCGCGCCGTAGTTCCAGGCGTCCACGAAGGACTTGGCCGTCACGGCGGTGCCGTCGGAGAACTTCCAGCCCTTCTTCAGCTTGACGGTGAAGTTCTGCTGGTCGTCGCTCTCGATGGACTCGGCCACGGCGTTCTCGGCCGCGCCCGTGGTCGGGTTGTACTTCTTCAGACCCCGGGAAATCATGTCCAGGACCTTGCCGCCCTGCACCTCGTTGGTGTTGGCGGGCTCCACGGGGTGCTGCGGATCGGTCCAGAACGCGCGTACGACCCCGTCCGCAGAACCGCCTCCGCCGCCGTCCGAGCTGCTGGCACACGCTGTCGCCGTCAGAGCGACGGCCCCTGCGGCGGCGAGCGCCCGCCGGATCACGGTGGTGCGGGTGGCTGCACGCATGGTGCCTCCTGGTGCGCTGGGGTCCGAGTACGCCTCAGATCCACATAACACCTTTTGACACCATATGCCTGGCTGCCCTGCCCACGGCGGAACGGGCTGGAACCCGTTCGGAGGACACCGCCGGCCGGTGCCGGCGGTGTCCTCTCCCCTCCGAGCCCCTCCGATCCCCTCCGAGCGGGTGGAGAGCGCGGTGTCAGGCGGCGACCACCGCGGCGTCCTCCTTCGCGAAGTGGCAGGCCGAGGGGTGCTCCGCACCGGACCCGGTCCCGTCGAACACCGAGGGCACCGCCAGCAGCGGCACCTCCTCCGCGCACCTGTCCGTGGCCTTCCAGCAGCGGGTGCGGAACCGGCATCCGGAGGGCGGGTTGGCCGGTGAGGGCACATCGCCCTCCAGCACGATCCGCTCCCGCTTCCCCTCAGCCTCCGGGTCGGGCACCGGCACGGCCGACAGCAGCGCCTGGGTGTAGGGGTGGGTGGGGTGCTCGTAGATCTGCTCGTCCGTCCCGATCTCGGCCATCCTGCCGAGGTACATCACGCCGACGCGGTCGGAGATGTGCCGGACGATGGACAGGTCGTGCGCGATGAACATGTAGGAGAGCCCGAACTCGTCCTGGAGCTGCTCCATCAGATTCACCACCTGCGCCTGCACCGACACATCCAGCGCCGAGACCGGCTCGTCCGCCACGATGATCTCCGGACGCAGCGCCAGCCCCCGCGCGATCCCGATCCGCTGCCGCTGACCACCACTGAACTGATGCGGATACCGGTTGATGTACTCGGGATTCAGCCCGACCACATCCAACAGCTCCTGCACCCGCCGCCGCCGATCCCCCTTCGGCGCCACCTCGGGATGGATGTCGAACGGCTCCCCGACGATGTCCCCCACCGTCATCCGCGGATTCAACGACGTGTACGGATCCTGGAACACCATCTGAATGTTCCGCCGCACCGCCTTCAAAGCCCGCCCCGACAGCTTCGAGATGTCCTCGCCCTTGTACCGGATGCTCCCGGAGGTCGGCCGCTCCAGGTTCATCAGCAGCTTGGCCACCGTCGACTTGCCGCAGCCCGACTCCCCCACGATGCCCAGCGTCTCGCCCGGGTACAGGTCGAAGGAGATACCGTCGACGGCCTTGACCGCACCGATCTGCCGCTTGAAGAGGATGCCCTGCGTCAGCGGGAAGTGCTTGGCCAGATCCCGCACCTCCAGGATCGGCTCGGAATTCTCGCGCCGCTCAGGCATCGATCGTCTCCTTCCAGAAGTGGCACGCGCTGCCGCGGGCGTCGTCGACCTCGGCGAGCGGGGGGAGCTCGGTGCGGCAGATGTCCCGCGCCGCCGGGCAGCGCGGATGGAAGGCGCAGCCCTCCGGCACCTTGGCCATGTTGGGCGGCAGCCCCTGGATGGCGTACAGCTCCTGGCCCTTGCGGTCGAGCCGCGGGATGGATTCGAGCAGGCCCTTGGTGTAGGGGTGCGCCGGGGCCCGGTAGAGCTCCTTGACCGGCGCCGTCTCCACGATCCGGCCCGCGTACATCACCGCGATCTTGTCGGCCACGTCCGCCACCACGCCCAGGTCGTGCGTGATCAGGATGAGCCCCATGTTGTACTCGCGCTGCAGGTCGGCGAGCAGGGCCATCACCTGGGCCTGCACCGTGACGTCCAGCGCCGTCGTCGGCTCGTCCGCGATGATCAGGTCCGGCTCCAGCGCCAGCGCCATCGCGATCATGATCCGTTGCCGCATACCCCCGCTGAACTGATGCGGATAGTCGTTCACCCGGGCCTTGGCCGCGGGGATCTTCACCCGCTCCATCAGCTCGATCGACCGGGCCTTGGCCTCCTTGCGGCCCAGCCCCTGGTGGACGCGGAACATCTCGGCCAGCTGGTACCCCACGGTCAGCACCGGGTTCAGCGACGAGAGCGCGTCCTGGAAGATCATCGCGATCCGGGCGCCGCGGATCTTGCGCCGCTCCTCCTTGGACATGGTGAGCATGTTCTCGCCGTGGAAGAGGATCTCGCCCTTGGGTATGCGCCCCGGCGGCATGTCGAGGATGCCCATGACCGCCTGCGCGGTCACCGACTTGCCCGAACCGGACTCGCCCAGCACCGCCAGCGTCTCACCGGCCTCGACGCTGTAGTTGACGCCGTTGACGGCCTTGACGACACCGTCCCGGGTCTGGAAATCGACGTGCAGGTCGCGCACTTCGAGGAGGGTCATGTCTTCTCCCGCCTCCCTCAACGGCTCTTCGGATCGAGGGCGTTGCGGACCGCATCGCCGAGCATGATGAACGCCAGCACGGTGAGGGACACCATGACGGCGGGGGAAATCAGAATGTGCGGCGCGGTACGCAGCGCGTCCTTGCCGTTGGAGACGTCCACACCCCAGGAGACCGCGGGTGCGGCCAGGCCGATGCCCAGGTAGGAGAGTGTCGCTTCGGCCGCGATGTAGCCGCCGAGGGCCGTGGTGGCGACCACCACGACCGGCGCCAACGCGTTGGGCACGATGTGCCGGAACATGATCCGTACCGTGCTCGCGCCCAGTGACTTCGCCGCATGCACGTAGTCGCTCTGCTTGACCGTGATCACCGAACCCCGGGCCACCCTGGCGATCTGCGTCCAGCCCAGGAAGAGCAGGGCGGCGATGACGACCCACAGGTTGCTCTTGGTGAAAGTGGTGAGCACGACCATGGCACCGAGCAGGAAGGGGATGCCCTGGAAGATGTCGGTGATCCGGGAGAGCACGCTGTCCAGCCAGCCGCCGAAGTACCCGGCGACCAGGCCGACGATGCCACCGACCAGCGTCACCGACAGCGTCACCAGTACACCGACGAGCACGGAGGCCCGGGCGCCGTGGACCATGCGAGCCCACACGGAACGGCCCTGGGTGTCGTACCCGAACCAGTCCTCGCCGAAGAAGTGGGTGTAGCGGGGCTCGCCCTGGTAGTGGTGCGTCAGGTCACCCACCGTCGGAGAGGCGGAGGTGAACCAGCCGGGAAAGGCGACCATCGTGAGCAGCAGCACGATCAGCACGGCCGAGATGACGAACATCGGGTTGCGCCGAAGGTCCTGCCAGGCATCTGTCCACAGACTGCGGCCCTTGGCCGGCTTGGCGTCCGCGCCCGAGGGGTCGGGCTGCGGATCCGTGGACGCCGATGCGGGCACGTTCAGGGTCTCAGTCATAACGGATCCTCGGGTCCAGGACCGCGTAAAGCAGGTCGACGAGCAGGCTGGCGACGAGATAGACGATGACGATCAGCGTGGCGATGCCGACGACCGTGGAGCCCTCGCGCCGGTTGAGCGCTTCGAAGATGGTGTTGCCGACACCGTGCACGTTGAAGATGCCCTCGGTGACGACCGCACCGGCCATCAGCGCGCCGATGTCGGTACCGAGGAAGGTCACCACCGGGATGAGCGAGTTGCGCAGCAGGTGGACTCCGACCACCCGGCGGCGCGGCAGCCCCTTGGCGATGGCGGTGCGTATGTAGTCGGCCCGCAGGTTCTCCGCCACCGAGGTGCGGGTGAGCCGGGTGACATACGCCAGCGAGAGCGCGGCCAGCACGATGGCCGGCAGCATCAACTGCCCGATGTCCCGGGAGTCCTGCACAGTGGGGGTGAGCCAGTCGAGCTGGAAGGCGAAGAGGTACTGGAAGAGGTATCCGAGCACGAAGCTGGGGATCGAGATCAGCAGCAGCGTGAAGATCAGGACGATCCGGTCGAAAGCCTTGTCGGCGAACAGGCCGGAGACCATGCCGAGCAGCACACCCACCACGACGGTGAAGACGAACGCGAAGAGCGTGAGCCGGATCGTCACCGGGAACGCCTGCTCGATCACCTCGGCCACCGGCCGCTGGGTGGCTATCTGGGTACCGAAGTCCCCCTGGAACAGACCGGTGAGGTAGTTCCAGTACTGGTGCCACAGGGGCAGGTCCATCCCGAGCTGATGCTTGATGGCCGCGATCTGTGCGGGGTCCGGCTTCTTTTCACCGTAGAGCGCCGCCACGGGGTCGCCGGGCAGCGCGTACATCATGCTGAAGATCAGCAGAGTCGACCCGATGAAGACCGGGATCATCTGGAGCAGTCGCCGCGCGACATAGCGCCCCATAGTGCCTCCG
Source organism: Streptomyces sp. AA1529 (assembly GCF_000280905.1). Classification (GTDB taxonomy): domain Bacteria; phylum Actinomycetota; class Actinomycetes; order Streptomycetales; family Streptomycetaceae; genus Streptomyces. The sequence continues at coordinate 99,537 of NZ_ALAP01000012.1, forward strand.
TAACGGAAAGAGGATTCAGGCGACGGCCGGGGCCGCCCGCGTCCGTGCGGGCAGCCCCGGCGTCAGCGACGTGCTGCTACTTGACGGTGATGTCGGTGATGAGGACGTTGCCGTCGAAGCCGACCTTGACGCCGTCGATGTCCTCGCCGTGCACGATGTTGGCCGCGTAGTCCCACAGCGGGATGGCCGGCATCTTCTTCAGCAGTTCCTTCTCCGCCGCCTGGTAGTCCTTGACGGAGGCGTCCAGGGAGTCGGCGTGGTCGCCCTTGGTGAAGAGCTCGTCGACCTTCTTGTCGGAGAACCGGCCGTAGTTGGTGGAGGCGCCGGTCTTGTACAGGTCCTGCATGAAGTTGATGTTCAGCGGGTAGTCCGCGAGCCAGCCGCCGCGGTAGGTGCCCTTGACCTTGTTGGCCTGGCGCGCCTCGAGGTCGGTCTGGAAGTCGGGCTTGGAGTCACCGACGCACTTGACCCCGGTGGCCTTGGTGATGCTGTTGCAGACCGCGGTCACCCATTCCTTGTGGCCGCCGTCGGCGTTGTACTGGATCCAGATCTTGTTGCCCGGGACGCCGCCGCCGTCCTCGACGTACTGCTTGGCCTTCTTCGGGTTGTAGGACAGCACATCGGTGTCGAGCTTCTGGTAGCCCTTGACCTGGGGCGGGGTGAAGCTCTTGGAGGGTATGCGGGTGCCCTGGAGCACCGTCTTGGTGATCGTCTTGCGGTCGATGGCCATCGACAGGCCCTGGAGCACCTTGGGGTCGATGTCCTTGAACGGCTTGGAGTAGAGGGCCGGGACGATGCTCTGGGTGCCGGCGTAGGGCACGTCCAGGGCGCGGTCGCCGAAGTCGGCCTTGCGCTTGGGCAGGTCCTTGGGGCCGACGCCGTCGACCAGGTCCAGGTTGCCGGAGAGGGCGTCCTGGTAGGCGGACTCCAGCTTGGAGTAGTTCTTGAACTGGATGCCCTTGTTCTTGGCCTTGTTGGACCCCTTGTAGCCGTCCGCGGCCTTGACCTGGATCAGCTTGTTGTGGGTCCACTTCTGGAACTCGTAGGGGCCGTTGCCCACCGGCTTCTGGCCGAAGCCCTTGGGGTCCTTGTAGAACGACTCGGGCAGCGGGGTGAAGGTCTTGTAGCCCAGCTTGTACTCGAAGTACGGGACCGGCTCGGACAGCTCGATGGTGAAGGTCTGGTCGTCGACGACCTTCAGCCCCGACATCTCGTCCTTCTTCGGGTCGCCCTTCTCCGGGTGGACGTCCTCGTAGCCCTTGATGTCGCCGAACCAGTAGCTGTTGGCCTGCTTGTTCTTGACGTTGGCCATCCAGTTCCACGCCTTGACGTAGGACTCGGCGGTCACGTCCGTGCCGTCGTGGAACTTCCAGCCCTTCTTGAGCTTGACGGTCCAGGTCTTGTTGTCCTTGGTGTCGACCGACTCGGCGTTCATGTCGATCAGGCCGCCCTTGGCGTCGTACCCGACCAGCCCGGTGAACAGCGCGTCGATGACGTAGCCGCCGAACTTCTCGTTCGTGTTGGACGGCATCAGCGGGTGCTGGGGCTCGCCGTTGAACATAGAGACGTACCCGGCGGGCTTCCCGGCGGCCGAGCCGCCGCCGTCCGAACCGCCGCAGGCCGTGGCCGCCAGGGCCACCGCCGCCGCGAGAGCGGACCACTGCATCGTCTTCGCGCCGCGCATGGGGCGTCCTCCTCAGAGTTTTCGCCAAGAAAAGAGGGGCGGTGCCCGGATCCGACAGTTCTGCCGGATCTACACAACACGCCCCCACGCTCGCGGAGTCGGCGCCCACATGACGGTGCGTGACTCTCTAACCCGAGCTCAATGACTTCACTATCCGCCTTCACCCCCCTGTTGAACCAGAGTCAACGAGTCTCATTTTGGTTACACATGCAACTTCTTATCCGTTATCCGGAGAGTGCTGGTGCACCAATGCGGATCAAACGGACAATCCCCTGCGGGGATTCTCTGCTCAACGGACACGAGTGAAGCGCGGCGCGAAGTCCAGGATGCACGAAGGGGCCCCACCCGAGAGGTGGGGCCCCTGTCCGTGCGATCGGACCGCTACGCAGCGCGACCGGACGCCGAAGCCGAGCGGCGCCGTCGCCGCACCGGAAACGCTCCCGCGGTCAGCGCTTGGCGCGGGCCGCAGCCCGCGCGCGCTCCTTCATGTCGAGGTTCACCTTCCGGATCCGCACCGTCTCCGGCGTCACCTCGATGCACTCGTCCTCACGGCAGAACTCCAGCGCCTGCTCCAGCGAGAGCCGCCGCGGGGGCACCAGGTTCTCCGTCGTGTCCGCGGAGGCCGCCCGCATGTTGGTGAGCTTCTTCTCCTTGGTGATGTTGACGTCCATGTCGTCGGCCCGGGAGTTCTCCCCGACGAGCATGCCCTCGTACACCTCGGTGCCGGGCTCGATGAAGATCGTGCCGCGCTCCTGCAGGTTCATCATGGCGAACGGCGTCGCCGTCCCGGAGCGGTCCGCGACCAGCGACCCGCTGCGCCGCGTGCGCAGCTCGCCGAACCACGGCTCGTGCCCCTCGAAGATCGAGTGCGCGATACCGGTACCGCGGGTCTCGGTCAGGAACTCCGTACGGAAACCGATCAGCCCGCGCGAGGGGACCAGCCACTCCATGCGCACCCAGCCGGAGCCGTGGTTGGTCATCGTCTCCATCCGGCCCTTGCGGGACGCCATGAGCTGGGTGATGGCACCCAGGTGCTCCTCGGGGGCGTCGATGGTCATCCGCTCGACCGGTTCGTGCAGCTTGCCCTCGATCTCGCGGGTGACGACCTCCGGCTTGCCCACGGTCAGCTCGAAGCCCTCCCGCCGCATCGTCTCCACCAGGATGGCCAGCGCCAGCTCGCCGCGGCCCTGCACCTCCCAGGTGTCGGGACGCTCGGTGGGCAGCACCCGCAGCGAGACATTGCCGATCAGCTCCCGGTCCAGCCGGTCCTTGACCAGCCGGGCCGTGACCTTGTGGCCCTTGCCGCCCTTGCCGACCAGCGGGGAGTTGTTGGTGCCGATCGTCATCGAGATGGCGGGCTCGTCGACGGTGATCAGCGGCAGCGCCACCGGGCTCTCGGCGTCCGCCAGCGTCTCGCCGATCATGATGTCCGGGATGCCGGCGACCGCGCAGATGTCCCCCGGCCCCGCCTCGCTGGCGGGCTTGCGGGTCAGCGCCTCGGTCATCAGCAGCTCGGTGATCCGCACGTTGTGCACCGTGCCGTCCCGCTTCATCCAGGCCACCGTCTGGCCCTTCTTCAGCGACCCCTCCTTGACCCGCAGCAGCGCGATCCGGCCCAGGAAGTTGTCCGCGTCCAGGTTGGTGACGTGGGCCTGCAGCGGCGCGCCCTCCTCGTACACGGGCGCGGGCACCGTCTCCAGCAGGGTGGTGAAGAACGGCTCCAGGTTGCTGCTGTCCTCGGGCACCGCACCGTCGGCGGGCTGGGTCAGCGAGGCGACACCGTCGCGGGCGCAGGCGTAGACGATGGGGAACTCGATCTGCTCCTCGTCCGCGTCCAGGTCCAGGAAGAGGTCGTAGGTCTCGTCCACGATCTCGGAGATCCGGGCGTCGGGGCGGTCCGTCTTGTTCACGCAGAGGATCACGGGGAGCCGCGCCTGGAGCGCCTTGCGGAGCACGAAGCGGGTCTGCGGCAGCGGGCCCTCGGAGGCGTCGACCAGCAGGACGACCGCGTCCACCATCGACAGCCCGCGCTCGACCTCGCCACCGAAGTCGGCGTGACCGGGAGTGTCGATGATGTTGATGGTGACCGGGTCGCCGCCGTCCTTGGGGTGGTAGCGGACCGCGGTGTTCTTGGCGAGAATGGTGATCCCCTTCTCGCGCTCCAGGTCGTTCGAGTCCATCACCCGGTCGTCGACGGATTCGAGCTGGTGGGCCGCGAAGGCCCCGGCCTGCTTGAGCATGGCGTCGACCAGGGTTGTCTTGCCGTGGTCGACGTGGGCGACGATAGCGACGTTGCGGATGTCGTGGCGCGTGGGCACTGGGGGGTGTCTCCCGGGTTGACGGATCGGGCCGCGCTTCCCCGGCCTCCCGGCCGGTGGTGCCCGGCCCTGTGCGGCCGGCCGCGGTCCCTGACGCCGGGCACGGCTCGCCGCGGCCTCGTCAACCATGGTACGGCCCCGTCCGCGGAGTGCCGGACGGGGCCGTGGTAGCGGGCCTCCGGGGCCCTTCGCTCAGCTCTTCCGGCGGCCCATGTCCTGGTACGCGGGAGAGGTGAAACCGGAGGCGCCGACGTTGGCCAGGTCCCGTTTGACCGCCACGAGCTGCGGGCGCTGGTAGAGCGGCAGCGAACCGGCCACCGCCCAGATCCGCCGGTCGGCCTTCTCCATCAGCTCCTTGCGGCGCCCGTCGTCGAGCTCACCCGCCGCCTGCTCGAAGAGCTGGTCGATCCGGTCGGTGCCGACGCGCGCGTAGTTCTGCTCCACCACCAGCGAGCCGTCGGACGCCGCGCGCGGCTTGGCGAAGATCGGCCGCGCCTCGGTGGCGGGGAAGGCCGTCGCGGGCCAGGAGAACAGCGCCAGGTCGTAGTCGCCCGCCGCGATGTGGTCCTTGAAGTAGCTCTCGCCGGGCACTTCCTTGATCTGGGTGCGGATGCCGACCTCGTTCAGCATCCGGGCGATGCGCTTGCCGGTGGCCCGCAGCTGCGCCGAGCCCTTGCCGCTCGGCAGCACGAACCGCAGCGCGAGCGGCTTGCCGTCCTTGCTGCGCACCGCGCTGGCCGGGTCGCCCGCCAGCAGCCGCATCTCCCGTGCCGTGGCCTGCACCTTCTCGGCCGTCGCGAGCGCGGCCCTGGCCCGGCTGAGCTTGCGCTCCGAGCCGGCCCGCTCGGCGGA
>NZ_ALAP01000013.1 GCF_000280905.1 Streptomyces sp. AA1529
CTCGCTTGAGCTGGCCGGCGCTCCGCAGTTCGGGGAGGTCGGCCAGTGAGGGCGGTTGATCTGGTCGGGGCGGTCCTGGCTCTGAGCGCCATATGGGCGCTGTGGTGGGTGCTGCGCTACGTGCGGGCCGACCGGATGATGCGGGCGAGTATCCGTCAGGCGGTCCGGGTCCGGTTCGGCTGGCGGCGGCTGGCTCCGATGGCGGGCCTGTCGGTGCAGGACAAGACACCCCCGGCTGTGGTGATCTCGCAGGGCGGGAAGGTGCCCAAGCCTCGGGTGATCATTCCCAAGGTCAAGGTCCGGCCGGACCGGTACGGGGTCGTGGTCCGGGCGACGTGTGTACCGAAGGTGAGTCTGGCGGAGTTCCAGAAGGCGGCCCCGTACCTGGCGGACGCCTGGCGGTGTACTCGCGTTTCGGTGCTGCCCGACAAGCCGGGACAGCTCGTCGTGCGTGGTGTGCGCGTGGACCCGCTCATCGTGCCCACTGAACACGTCCCGACGGGGGAAGTGCCGGAAGAGCTGGCCCGGTGGCACCTGGGGCTTGATGAGTACGCGCAGCCGATGAGCGTGGACCTGTCGGACGTTCCCGGCGTCACCGTCGCTGGTCTGCCCGGCTATGGGAAGACCTCGCTGGTCAACCGGTTCATCTGCGATACGGCGCCCTCGGCGGCGGTGCAGTTCGCCTTCGCCGACGGCAAGGTCACCTCCTCCCACGAGGGCGACTACGCAGATCTGGCCCAGCGGGCGTTCGCCTTCGTCGGTGACGACCTGGCCGACGCGAACGCCCTGTTCAAACGGCTGGTGGAGCTGCGGCGGGCTCGCTCGGCGTCCGTCCGGGCTGTGCTCGGTGTCAAGAACATGTGGCACGTCGGGCCCTCGGACGCCTGGCCGCTGGTGGTGCTGGTGGTGGACGAAGCACACACGTACTTCCGCGACTACAAGGGCTCTGACCCGCAGACGAAGAAGCTCGCCGCGCTGGCTGCCGAGAACGCCCGGCTGGTTGAGGACCTGGTGAAGAAGGGCCGCAGCGTCGGCATGCTGGTGCTCATCGCCACGCAGAAGGCGACCGGCGACGCCATCCCCACCTTCATCCGCGATGTGTGCCCGGTGGGCCTGTCCTTCGCGCAGAAAACCGCTGAGGCTGCGGTGGTGGCCCTGGGTGAGGACATCCGCAACTGGCCGGACGCCAACCCGACCGCCCTCCAGGACCCGGCCTACGTCGGCGTCGCCTCCATGGCACACCAGGGACGGCCCGGCTTCGCCCGCATCCGCACTCCGTACGTCGCCGACACGGACACGGCGCGCATCGCCACCGACAGCTCCCACCTGACCCGCGACCCGGCCCAACTCCTCGAAGCGCTGACCGGTCCGAGCGTCCTGCTGCGGGACCGACTCAGCAAGGACGACGGCGCGGAAGCGGCATGACCCCTCGCCCTCGACCCGACGACCCATCGAAAGGAGGTGACATCCCTATGACAGAGGACCGGATCACGCAGCGCACGGTGATCGTGGTCATGGGCGTCATCGCCTGCCTGGCGTTCGTGTTCTCGTTCGGCAACGTCTGGGCGCTGGCGCTTCGCCTCGGCGTCCCCGGGCCCATCGCTCCGCTGATCGCCCCGATGGTCGACCTGTCGGTGACCGGTCTCCTGGTGGCTCTCTGGTACCTGTCCCTGCGCGGTGTTCCCGCCGCTCAGCTCAAGGGCGCCACGCGCCTGATGCACCTGTCCGGGCTGCTGACGCTGGCCCTCAACATCGCCGAACCCCTCGCCGCCGGGCACTACGGGCGCGCTGCCGTGGACACCGTGGCGCCCGTGCTCCTCCTCGGCTGGGGAGCGGTCGGCCCGCAACTCCTACGCCACCTCCACGCCGCAACTCGGCCGGCACCCATCGCCGAACCGGCTGCGGAGCCCACATCGACCCCGGCCCCGGCTCCGGCTCCTGCTCCGGCTCCTGCTCCGCCAGAAGCACCCACCCAGCCGAAGGAAACCGGCGTCGCGGTGCCCGAGCCGCTGATGGACGCGGCCCGCTCCATCGCCGCCGCCTACCTGTCCGAGCACGGCCGACCGATCACGGCCGGACAGTTGCGCACCCGGCTCGGCGTCGCGCTGCCGCTGGCCACTGCCGCACACGCACAACTCACCGCCTGACAAACCTTCCGGCGCTCCCTCTCCTCCCCTGCCCCGACCGGGCGCGGTCCGTCATGCCCCGGACCGCGCCCCGGTCCTCCCCTGGGCCGCCCAGGGCCCATGAAAGGACACACCTTCTCCGTGAACGACCGTCCGTCCCTGCGCCACCTGGCGAGCCTGGCCCTTCGAGATCTGATCGACCTTGCCCAGCGGCCGGACTTCGACCGCGTGGAAGAACAGATTCGCCGAGTCCGCGGCTGCACCCACCCGGTCAACCTCGTCGGCCAAACAGCCATCCTCGACGCCGACACCCACACCATCCTGCACTCGTACTCGACGGCCGACGAACCAACCGGACGCCTGCTGACCGCCTGCGGTAACCGCCGTGCCTCGCGCTGCCCGTCCTGCTCACGCCTCTACGCGGCCGACACCTACCACCTGGTCAAGGCCGGACTGTCCGGCGGCAAGACCGTGCCCGAGACCGTCCGCGAACACCCCCGCGTCTTCGCCACCCTCACCGCCCCCTCGTTCGGACCGGTGCACAACCGCTGCACCACCGACGCGGGCAAGGCCCTGCCCTGCCGCTGCGGCACCGTCCACACCACCGACGCCCCAGAGCTGGGCACACCGCTGATCCCGGCCACCTACGACTACTCCGGCGCCGTGCTGTGGAACGCCCATGCCGGAGCCCTGTGGGCTCGCTTCACCACCTACCTGCGCCGCGAGCTGGCCGCCCACCTGGGCATGACGCAAAAGGCGCTGAACGCAGCGCTCAAGGTTTCCTTCGCCAAGGTCGCCGAGTACCAGAAGCGCGGCCTGGTCCACTTCCATGCCGTGATCCGCCTCGACGGCCCCGACGGCCACACCGACGCACCACCGACCTGGGCCACCACCGACGCACTCACCCACGCGATCGCCAACGCAGCCCAACGCTGCGTACTCACGATCTCCTCCGACGCCATCGGAGAACGCGAAATGCGCTGGGGTACCCAGCTCGACATCCGGGAGATCGCCGCCCTCGGCGACGGCGAACTCACCGATCAGAAAGTCGCCGCCTACGTCGCCAAGTACGCCACCAAGAGCGCTGAAGCCTCCGGCACCGTCGACCGGCCGGTGCGCTGCCGCCACTGCACCGGCCACGGCTACATCACCGGCCCGGACGGCTTCCACGACCTGTGCGACACCTGCGACGGCACGGGCCAGTCCGAACCCATCGCCCTGCTGCCCGTGCACCGCCACGCACGCCAGATGATCCGCACTGCCTGGGCCCTTGGCCACCTGCCGGAATTCGCAGACCTCAAGCTCTGGCGCTGGGCCCACATGCTCGGCTTCCGAGGCCACTTCTCCAGCAAATCCCGCCGCTACTCCACCACCCTCGGCGCCCTCCGCGATGTCCGCCGTGCCTGGCGGGCGGCACAGGCACAACCGGCCGGCGCACCCCCGGAAACCGAGGACGACGAAACCACCCTCGTCCTCTCCCACTGGAAGTACCTGGCCTCCGGCTACAGCCCCGGCGAAGAACTCATCGCCGCCCAAGCCCGCCACGACATCGCCCAAGCCCGCGACGAAGACCAACGCCGCAAAACGGAAGGAGACCCGTGGCTGTGACTACCGGACTGCTCAACGTCGACCAGGTCGCCGCCCGACTCCAAGTGAGCCGCTGGACGGTCTACAACCTGATCCGCTCCCGCGAACTGGCCTCCTTCACCATCGGCCGCTGCCGCCGCATCGCCGAGTCCGCACTGCACGACTACATCGCACGACAGACCGAACGAGAGGCTGCCTGATGGCCAAGGCCAAGAGGAACGTCAACGGGGAAGGCACCATCTACCAGCGCAAAGACGGGCGCTGGGAAGGCACTGCATTTGTCCTGGCCACGGACGGCACGTACAAGCGCCGCAGCGTCTACGGCAAGACCTGGGAAGACGCGCACGACAAGCTCACCCGGCTCAAGGCCAACTCCCACAGCGGCCTGCCCATCGCCGCGAGCAAGATGACCCTGAGCGAGTACCTGACGTACTGGCTCACGCACGTGGCCAAGGTCAAGGTCCGCAAGACCACCTACGTCAACTACGAATCGCTGGTCCGCAACTACATCGCGCCGGGCCTCGGGAAGAAGAAGATCGCGCGGCTGTCCGCCCGGGACATCCGGGCCTTCCTCGTGAAGACCGCCCAGACCTGCCAGTGCTGCGCACAGGGCAAGGACAAGAACCGTCCCAAGGCGAAACAGCGCTGCTGCGCCCTCGGCCAGTGCTGCCGGAAGGTGCCGTCAGACCGCACGGTCCGCTTTCTGCTGGTGATCCTCCGGGCGGCCCTACAGCATGCCGTGCGCGAGGACGAGCTGCCCCGGAACGTCGCGAAGAACGTGGAGCTGAGCATGGGCACGAAGCGCGAGATCGAACCGCTCACCGCCGCCGAGGGGCGACAGCTCCTGGCCGCCGCCCGGGGCAATCGGCTGTGGGCCGCCTACGAGCTGGCGGTACGGCTCGGCCTGCGGCGGGGTGAGCTGCTGGGTCTGCGGTGGGAAGACGTGGATCTGTTCGAGGGCGTACTGACCGTGCGGCAGGCGCTTCAGAGGGTCGGCGGTGAGTTGGTCATCGTCCCGCCGAAGACCCAGCGGTCCGCGCGCCGTATTCCGCTTCCCCGCGAGTGCGTCACCGCGCTCCGCGCCCAGCGGGCACAGCAGCTCGCAGACAAGCGGCTGGCCGGGGAGAAGTGGCGGGGAGACGGTAGCGGGCTGATCTTCACCACGAAGAACGGCACCCCGATCGAGCCCCGTAACCTCAACCGCTCGTTCGAGGCGTTGTCGGCGCGCGCCGGGGTGCGGAAGGTCCGCTTTCACGACCTGCGGCACACCTGTGCCTCGCTGCTGCATGAGCAGGGTGCCAATGCCCGGACGATCATGCAGGTCCTCGGGCACAGCTCAATCCGAGTGACCATGGACATCTACACCTTCGTGCGCCTGGACGAACAGCGCGACGCGATCGGACGGCTGGGAGACGCCCTCAACGAGGACAACGACCCCACCGATTCATGATCCGCTAGGTGGTTGCCGTCAAAACTGCCGTCAACGGGATACATCAAGGGCCCTGTTCGATACCGAACAGGGCCCTTGATCTGCTGCGCGCTCGGCAGGATTCGAACCTGCAACCTTCTGATCCGTAGTCAGATGCTCTATCCGTTAAGCTACGAGCGCTTGTCGTCCGGCGGTTTTCTTGCCGGTCGGCGTTGCGGGAACAACATTACATGACCTGCGGTCCCAGGCGAAATCCATTACCCGCAGCCCGACTGACCTGCGAAAACGCACCCACGAGGGGGCTTCGGGTGCGGACCGGCCCCTTGTCGTCCCAGTCGCCCGGCAGGGGCTCGGAGGCGTGAAGGTGGCGGGGAGACTGCCCCGGAACGAGTGAAGCCCCGGACGGAGCCGGGGCTTCGGTGATCTTGAGGTCCGTATGCGAGCACGGACCCGTAGACCTCAAGCGGAGGCTGAGGGATTTGAACCCTCGATCAGGGGGTCACCCCGAAACCGCATTAGCAGTGCGGCGCCATAGACCAGACTAGGCGAAGCCTCCAGACACACTCCGAGCGCCCGCAGGCGCGACAAAGTGTGTGCTGATGATGGCACAACCCTGGGGGCTGTCTCCAATCGGCTCCCACCGTACTCGGTCCGCGGACCCCTGGGCAAAGCACTTCGGCGGCCGGCGGGGAGGGGAGGCGCGGCCGGCCTCCGCGACGCTCGCCGCAACGCGCCCCGGCCGCGCGCCCCGGCCGAGCGGCTCCGGGCCCTGCGGCGGGGGCACCCGCGCCGGCGGTGCGCCCATCCGGGGCGCGTCCCGGGCTCGGACGGGGCCGGACGGGTCCGTCCGCGCAACGGCGAGCCGGAAGCGGCGTTGAACACGGCGGGGGCGTACTCGCGGCGCCCCCGTCCCCTCGCCCTCGCGGAGTCGCCCCGTCCGGCCGGGCGGGAGCGCTCCCGACCTCTGGAGCCAGCCATGCCGCGCCGCACCGCCCCCGTACTCCTCCGCATCCGCCCTCTTCTCACCCTCACCGCGGTCACCTCGGCGACGGCCGGACTGCTCGCCCTCCTCGGGGCGCCCGAGGCATCCGCTGCGGGTCGGGCAACCGCCCCCGCGACCGCTCCCGGCGAAGCCGCGGCAACCATGTCTCCCGCGGACCGGCGCCCGGCCGCCGATCTGACCTTCACCGTGACCCGCAGCGGGCGGGCCGCGCGGGACGGGTCGTACACCCTGCGCTGCCACCCGGCGGGCGGCGAGCACCCCGCGCCGGGCCGGGCCTGTGCCGCGCTGGACCGGGCGGCTTCGGAGGGCAGGGACCCGTTCGCGCCCGTACCGGGGGACGCGGTCTGCACGATGATCTACGGCGGCCCCGCGCAGGCCCATGTGACGGGCTCCTGGCGCGGGCGGAAGGTCGACGCCCGGTTCAGCCGGACCAACGGCTGCGAGGTGGCGCGGTGGAACCGCCTCGTTCCGGCACTGCCCCGGACCTCCTTCTGATCCTCCCCGGACCCCCTCCGGGTCTCCTCCGGGCGCGGACAAAACCCCTCCACCCGGACGCCAAGCGGAACGACTAGCTCCGCAGCGTCCGGAGGAAGCGTCCGCAGGAGCCGCGTCCGCGCCCCGCGCGAGCCCCGGACAGTGGCCACGACGCAGCCGCGGACAGCGGCCGGAAGTCACCCCTGGCCGGCGACCGGAAGCCGCCTTGACGGAGGTGCCCGGCAGAGACCCCGGCGGGGGACCGGAAGGGTGGTCCGGCGGCGTTCGGCGTACTCGCCTCCGTGCGCCGCCCGTTGGGCACAGAGCGCTCCGAGGACTGCCGTCCGGGCCCCCGTACCAGGTGACCTCTCTCGCATCCGGCGCCGCGCCCGAAAGGGTGGCCCGTAGACTCCCCCTAGTGACACGCCCGGGGTGAACGGCAGACTGGCAGCCGTGACCTGACCGGACCAACTGGGAAGAAACGGGCGGAAGGTCACGCGCACCTGAGGTCAGCAGGAGGGAATTGTCGCCGTGAGCAGCAGGCCATCCCGAGGCGCTGCTCGCCTCGCCGCCATACTCGACGCACTGCCCGACGCGCTGCTCCTGGTGAACTGCAACGGCACGGTGGTGAACGCCAACGCCATCGCGCTGGAGACCCTGGAGACGCCCGGCACGGCGCTCGTGGGGCGCGGGCTGCTGGACCTGCTGCCCGAATTCGACTCGAAGCGCATCCCGGGGTCGATGCGGCGCCCGGACGAGGCCGAACAGAGCCAGGAGCGGCAGAAGCCGACCCGGATGGTGGCACGGCGCACCGACGGCAGCGAGTTCCCGGTCGAGGTGACCAGCGCGAACCTGGAGGACGGCCGGACGCCCTACGCCTCCGCGATCGAAGCCGCCTTCGCCGACAATCCGGGCGGCGGGTACACCGGCGACGAACTGCTGATGCTCGTCGTACGCGATCTCACCGGCACCCTCGACACCGAGGCCGAACTGGCGCGCCAGCAGCGTCAGACGGAGATGATCCTGCGTGCCGCCTCGGAGGGTGTCGTGGGGGTGGACTCCGAGGGCCGGGTGGTGCTCGTCAACCCGTCGGCGGCGCAGATCCTCGGCTACCGCGCCAGCGACCTCGGCGGCCAGGAACTGCACCCCCTGGTGCACCACTCGCGCCCCGACGGCACCCCGCTGCCGTTCGAGGAGACCCCGTTGGCGGACAGCCTGCGCTCGGGGCGCAAGCACCGGGTGCGGGCCGGGCAGGTGCTGTGGGCGAAGGACGGACGCGCGGTGCCGGTCGACATGACGACGGCCCCGGTGCGGGACGGCGAGCAGCTGGTCGGCGCGGTGCTGACGTTCACCGACCGCCGCCCCTACGACGCGGTCGCCGAGCGGCAGGCGCAGTTGCGGGCCGTGCTGGAGGAGTCGCTGCGCGGACCGCTGGAGCAGCTCCGCCAGGAGCTGTCGGGGCTGTCGTCCGACCCGGCGGCGCAGTTGTGGCCGGAGGCGAACCAGATCCTCCACCATCTGTCGGCGGGCTACGCCCGGATGACGACGCTGGTCGACAACGTGCTCGGCTACCAACGGCTGGATTCCGGCCAGGAACGGCTGCGGACCGAGCCGGTGCCGATGGACGCGGTGGTCTCGGCCGGCGTCGAGGGCGCCACGGAACTGATCGGTCCGGGGCGCGCGCAGTTCGCCGTGCACGCCCCGCCGATCGAGGCCGAGGTCGACCCGGAACGGCTCGCGGTGGCACTGGCGCACCTGATCGCGGATGTGGCGGGCGTGGACGCGACGGGTCGTGCGCAGGCCGCGCCGCCGCCCGGCGCCGATCCGACGATCGTGGTCGCGGCGGCGCAGCGGGGCGAGGTGGTCCGCATCGAGGTGCGCGGCCCGTACAGCGGTGGCAGTCCGGTGCACGAGCCGCTGGTGCGCGGCATCGTCGCCCGGCACGGCGGCGTGCTGCAGACCCACGAGGTACCGGGTTCGGCGGGCGGCAGCGCATACGTGCTGGAAGTGCCGGTCAAGGCGGTCGGCGACACGGCCAGGCAGTCCGGCAGCCGCGCCCGCAGGGGCGGCCCGGCCGACACGGACGGGTCCGGGACAGGCGACGGCCAGGGCGGGACGTCCGGTGCGGGCCGCGCGGCCGGCGGCGGTCACGCGGCGGGCGGCGACTCGACCGGCGGCGGTGCCCACGGCCGGTCGGGCAGCCACGCGCGGGGCGGCGGCCGTGCCCGCGGGGGCGCCTCGCACGGCGGCGAGGCCGGCGCCTTCGGAATGCCGGGCGTGCTGCCCGGTGCGAAGCACGGCGAGACGACGGTCATGCCCGTACCGGCGGCCCCGGCGCGAGGTGTCGTGGGGCAGGCGCCGGAGGGCACCGCCCGAAGCGGCCCCCCGGCCGCCCTCCCGGCACCGATCGAACGCCCCGGCGCGCAGGGCCAGGGCCAGGGCGACAGTACGTCGGCGGCGGCGCTGGAGCCGGTGACCGATCCGCGGCAGGCGCGAACCGGGCTCGCCCAGGTGCCGGACCCACGCCAGAGCATGGAACTCACCGCCGGCCCGGGTCCGTCCGCGCCCGGCGGGGCCCCCGGCAGCGCTCCCGGGACCGTGCCGCCCGCGCTGGGTCCCGCCCCGTCCCCCGGGGGTGCCCGGCCGGACGCCGGGAACACGCAGCCGGGCGCCGGGGGCGCGCAGTCCGATGCCGGGCCCGTCGAGGGCCTGTCGGCGGTGCCCGGCCGTCCGGTCGCGCCCGTGCCCGCGCAGCGCCCGCATCAGCAGGACCCCCACGACGACGGCTCCGGCTCGACCCCTGACATGCCCCGGCCCACCGGGCGGCGGCGCGGACGCCCGAGTCCGGCGGAGGAGCAGCTCGCACAGCCGCCCTACGAGGGCGGGTCGGGACCCGATGGCGGATCCGGAGCGCTCGAACTGCCCGCGGGCGCCCCGAGCGGGAGCACCTCCGTGCCGGTGGCGGCACAGGGGACCGGTCGGCGCGCCCGGCGTGCGCTGGGGGAGCGCACGGAGACCGCTCACGGCCCGCAGGATGTTGCAGAGGCGCAGGCTGCGGCAGAGGCCGGCGGCGTGGTGCCCGAACTGCCCGGCCAGCGCGAACTGCCGGGGCAGCCCGGCCCGCAGGACACGAGCGGCGCCGGGGCCGAAGAGACCGCGGGCGGTCCGGAATTCTCAGCGGCCGACGGCGGGCGCAGGGCACGGCGCATCGCAGCGGCCCGCGCCCGGGCGGAGGCGGCGGAGGCCGAGGCCCAGCAGGCTCCGCGCCACGCGCCGTTCGCACTCCCCCCGGCCGCCTCGGAGGCGGGCCCCGTGTCCCCGGTCCAGGGCACCGGTGCCGAACCCGGAATCGGTTCCGGCGCTGACGCCGACGCCGGTCGGCTGCCTTCGGGAGCCCCGGCGGAAGCCGCGGGCGGCGGCACCACGCCCCCGCCCGGCTCACTCCCGGGCCTCCCCGGCGCGGCCCCGGGGCCGGTTCCGGGACCGTTCCCGGCGCCCGGTGCGGAGCCGGGGGCTGCGGCGGACGATCCGGCGTACGCCCCACATCCGGCGCCCCCCGCACCCGACGGCGGCGGTCCGGGCGCGCCACCCCAGGCCGTACCCGGCAGGTGGGCGGCTCCGGGAACCGGCGCACCGGAAGCCGCAGGCCCTGAGGCCGCGGGCCACGACGGAAGCGTGCCCCCTCCCGGAGGCCTCCCCGCGGACGGAGGCGTGCCCGCCGGCGGACCACCGGACACGGGCGGAGCAGCAGATGCCCCCGACCCGCGCGAGGAGACCGGCGAACCGCGGCGCGAGGACTCCTCGGTGGTCGCCGCCAGCCCGATCCTGGGCGGCGGGGCGCTCCCGGACCAGCAGCAGGCCGGGGCGCCGCAGGCGCACGCGCCCTCCTCCCGGCCGGAGCAGGGACAGCCGGGTGAGACGGGCTCCTACGAGACCGGCCCGGGCCCCCGCGTGCGGACGCTGGGGCAGGGGGTCCCGTTCGCCGAGCGGATGGCCGAGCAGTCCGCGGCCCAGGCCCAGCAGTGGCCACCGGGGCAGCATTCGACGCCCTCGGCCATGTCGGCCATACCGTCCACCCCGTCGACCCCCGCAGCGCCGGCCGGCTCCGGCCGCCGCCGCAAGCTGGCCACCCCGGAGGAACGCACGCAGGGCACCCCCGCGCCCGGTACCCAGGGGGGCGCTCCGGCGGGCGCGCCCCGGAGCGGCGGCCCGACCGGCGCGCCGCAGGGCGGTGCCGGCTCGTCGGCGGAGGCGCCGCACGGGCTGCCCCGTCCGGATGCGGCTCCGGGCCAGGGCCGGGCCTGGCCGGGGCTGCCGGGACAGGCGCAGGCCCAGGGGCAGACGCAGGCACCGGGACAGGCCCGTCCGCAGCCGCACGGGCAAGTACCGCCGCAGGGACAGCCCGGCGCCAGGCCGGGGCCGATGCCGCTGCCGCAGCCCCAGGCAGGTCCCCCAGGAGCACCCGGTGCCCCGGCGTCAGGCCGTCCGGGCCCGGACCAGGCCCAAGGGCAGCTCCAGGGGCAGCTCCAGGGTGGGCAGGCGCAGGGCAGGCACGGTGGTCCCCAGGAGTTCGCCGTCGGCGGCCCCGACGGCGGGCCGGGCGCGGAACTGGCGGAGGGACCGGAGCCGCTGGACGGCCCGGACAGCCCTGTCGAGGTGACGGACGGGCGGGGCTTCGGCGTACCGCCGCACGCAATGGACGACGAGCTGCCACCCGAGCCGCTCGACAACCCACGGCGGCTGCTGGTCTGGCCGGAGCCGGACGTCTCCACCCAGCAGGCGCTCTCGGACCGCGGCTACCGCCCCGTCCTGGTGCACTCGCGCGAGGAGGTGGACGCGCAGATCGCCGCGTATCCGGCCGCGCTGTTCGTCGACCCGCTGACCGGACCGATCACCAGGACCGCGCTGCAGTCGCTGCGTACGGCGGCAGTCGCCGCCGAGGTGCCGGTACTGGTGACGGCGGGACTGGGCCAGGCCACCCGGGAGGCGGCCTACGGCGCCGACCCCGCGGTGCTGCTGAAGGCGCTCGCGCCGCGCGACAGCGAGCAGCATCCGCCGCGGGTACTGCTGGTGGAGGAGGAGCAGGCGATCGCGGCGGCCTTCGCGGCGACCCTGGAGCGGCGCGGCATGCAGGTCGCGCACGCGCCGACGGACGCGGAAGCGGTGCAGGTCGCCGCCCAGGTCCGGCCGAACCTCGTGGTGATGGATCTGATGCAGGTGCGGCGTCGGCGGGCCGGCATCATCGACTGGCTCCGGGTGAACGGAATACTCAACCGGACTCCGTTCGTCGTCTACACCTCGGCCGGTCTGGACCCGGACGAGCTGCCGCGGCTGGCCTCGGGCGAGACGGTGCTGTTCCTGGCCGAGCGCTCGACCAGCGCGGAGGTGCAGGCGCGGATCGTCGACCTGCTGACGAAGATCGGCGCGAACTGAGCCACCGGGATCGGCCCGGACCGGCCCACCGGCGCCGCCCGGAGTCCGCCCCGGCGGCCCGGGTGCCGCCTCCGGCACGCCCCGGACGCCGTACGTCGGGCGCGCCCTCGGCGGGCGCGCCCGACGTACGGCTGCTCCGCGCTCAGCGCAGCTTGGTCACCTTCAGCTCACCCGCCGCGTACTGGCGGCGCAGCACCTTCTTGTCGAACTTGCCCACGCTCGTCTTGGGCACGGCCTCGAGCGTGACCCAGCGTTCGGGAAGCTGCCAGCGGGCGATGGTCGTGCCGAGGAAGGTGCACAGCTCCTCGTAGGCCAGGGGCTCGCAGCCTTCCCTGAAGACGACGCCGGCCAGCGGACGTTCGCCCCACTTCTCGTCGGTGACGGCGACGACGGCGGCCTCGGCGACCGCCTCGTGCGCCATCAGCGCGTTCTCCAGCTCGACGGACGAGATCCACTCACCGCCGGACTTGATCACGTCCTTGGCCCGGTCGGTGAGCGTCAGGTAGCCGTCCGGGCTGATGACTCCGACGTCGCCGGTGCGCAGCCAGCCGTCCGGGCTGAACTTCTCCTCGGGACGCAGCGGAGGCTCGCCCACACCGCCGAAGTAGGCATCGGCGATCCAGGGGCCGCGTACCTCCAGCTCGCCCGGCGAGGAGCCGTCCCAGGGAGCGAAGCCGCCGCCCGGAGCCGCCAGGCGGGCCTCCACTCCTGCGGGGAAGCGGCCCTGGGTGACCCGGTAGGGCCACTCCTCCTCGGGGGTCAGGCCGCCCGGCGGGTGGGCGAGACTGCCCAGCGGGGACGTCTCGGTCATCCCCCAGGCATGGCAGACCCGGACGCCGTGCAGGTCCTCGAAGGCCCGCATCATGCTCCGCGGGCAGGCGGAGCCGCCGATGGTGACGGTCTTCAGGCTGGAGATGTCACGTGGCGTGGCGGCGAGCTCGTCCAGCAGTCCCTGCCAGATGACGGGGACTGCTGCCGCGTGGGTGGGCCGTTCCGCGGCGATCATCTCGGCGATCGGCCCGGGCTGGAGGAAGCGGTCGGGCATGAGCATGCTGACGCCGGTCATGAAGACCGCGTGCGGCAGCCCCCAGGCGTTGACGTGGAACATCGGCACCACAGGGAGCGTCGTGTCGGCCGTGGTCAGCCCCATCGACTCGGCCATGTTGACCTGCATGGAGTGCAGGTAGACGGAGCGGTGCGAGTAGACGACGCCCTTGGGGTCGCCGGTGGTGCCGGAGGTGTAGCACATGGCCGCCGCCGTGCGCTCGTCCAGCTCGGGCCAGTCGTAGTCGGTCGGACGCCCGGCGAGCAGTTCCTCGTAGTCATGGACCTGGGCCGGGCAGTCGGCCAGCACCGAGGTGTCGCCGGGGCCCACGACCACGATGTGCTCGACGGTCTCCAGCCGGGGCAGCAGGGGCGCCAGCAGCGGGAGCAGGGTTCCGTTGACCAGGACGACGCGGTCGGCAGCGTGGTTGACGATGAAGACGAGCTGCTCGGCGGGCAGCCGGAGGTTGAGCGTGTGGAGCACGCCGCCCATGGAGGGGATCGCGAAGTACGCCTCCACATGGTGCGAATTGTTCCACATGAGAGTTGCGACCCGGTCCTCCGGTCGCACCCCCAGTGCGTCCCGCAGGGCGTGGGCGAGCTGCGCGGCGCGTTCCCCGGTCGCCCGGAAGGTCGTGCGGTGCGGCTCGGCCTCGCCGGTCCACGTGGTGATCCGCGCGTCCCCGTGGACGGTCATTCCGTGGCGCAGGATGCGCGAGATGGTCAGCGGTACGTCGTCCTGCATCGTGCTCAGCACCGGGGCCTCCCCATGGGCGGTGGATACGCGGAGCGGACGCATGCCGTGCGGTGCACGCCCGGTGCGCTCACGCAGGGGAGCGGTTACGCACAGGTGTGGATTTACGCACGGGTAATGCGTCGGTTTCGCGGAAGCCTGCCACCGACCGCTCGGTATGTCACGGGGTCCTGTGCGGATCCGTCGCCGATCCCGGATCGCGGACCGCCGTCGAACCCGGCCGCTGGCCCGTCCCCCAGGGCTCGTACTCCGTCCCCCTGCCCCCTGTCCCCTGTCCCCTGTCCCCCGGGCACCCTCCGGGAGTTCCCTTCCGGCCGCCCGCCCGGCGGGGCGCCCCCGGCCGGCTGCCGGCTCGCCCCGGGTTCAGGCCGCGACGGCCTCCTGAGCCGGGGTGTCGGCCGCGGGGCCGGTCCCGGGAGCGTCCGTGCGGACGTCGGCTGCGAGCTGCGGGTCCTCCCGCAGCTTGGCCAGCGCACGTGAGACGGCGCTCTTGACCGTGCCGACGGAGACGCCGAGCACCTCGGCGGTCTGTATCTCGCTCAGGTCCTCGTAGTAGCGCAGCACCACCATGGCGCGCTGCCGCGCGGGCAGCTTGAGCACCGCTCGCCACATGGCGTCCCGGACGGCCTGCTGCTCGGCCGGGTCGGGCGCGGGCAGCGGGTCGGGCTCCGGCAGCTCCTCGCAGGAGAACTCGTCCACCTTGCGGCGGCGCCACTGCGACGTGCGGGTGTTGACCAGCGCCCGGCGGACGTAGCCGTCCAGCGCGCGGTGGTCCTCTATCCGCTCCCAGGCCAGATAGGTCTTCGTCAGTGCCGTCTGGAGCAGGTCCTCGGCGTCACTGGGATTGGCCGTCAGGGAGCGGGCGGTGCGCAGCAGCACCGGGCCGCGCGCTTGGACGTAGGAGGTGAACGTCAGTGGCTGTCCCCCGGAGCCTGGCTGCACCGCAAGGGACCGCGCGTGCTTCGCATTGAAGGTCCGGGGAGTCCGAACTGTCCCAGGCGTGGTCATGGCATCCACGCTAGGAGTCGAGCGGCCTCCCCGGATCGCCCGAAGGTCCCGATGCCGCGTCCGCCTCAGGGTGTAGTGGTGGTGCTTCCTACACCTCCTGAAGGTGGAGAGAATCCACCAGGCGGATCAGGGTGTGCCGGGGCCGGTCATCCGACGACCGCCACCGGCGCGTCCACGAGGTTCTGGTCGATCTGCACCGTGTGGCCGCCGTAGGTGCGCTTCACGTTGCCCGTGTGCTGGTGGATGCGGCGGTGCGGCTGCCACGCCTCCGGATCGAGGTTGCGCTCCCCGTCGACGGACGGCTCGGTGCGCCAGCGGGCGAACCACACCGCCGACGGCAGCCCCCGGGCGCCCGCGGCGCGGGCCTTCTCCAGGTGCGCGATGCCGAAGTCCGCGCTGCTGTAGAAGCCGGCGACATACCCCTCCGCGCGCACCGCGCTGTTCCACCCCTGGATGAAGCGCAGCGTGGTGTCGGCGCACTTCCGCTGCTTGTACCGGTACGCCTCCATGTCGAGGTAGACGGCGCTGTTCCTGCCCATTCCGAGCTTCTCCGCCTGGCGTACCGCGTCCAGCCCCTCGCGCTTCCCCTGCCCGTAGGGGTCCTTGTCGGACATCCGGAACCTGCGCTTGTTCTTGGCGATGACGCAGGGCGCCTGCGAGCCCACGTAGACCGGCATCAGCTTCCAGCCCTGCCGGTCGACCGTGCGCACCCAGTCCGGGCTCAGATGCTTCTGCTTCGGGCACGCTCTGCCGCGGCCGCCGATGTAGACGCCGACGGCGCCGAACGGCGAGGTGCCGTGCCAGGCCCGCATGGTGTCCGCCGAGGGGGCCTGGCAGGTGTCGAAGGCGTTGCCGCGGAAGATCTGCGCCCCGAACTCGCGGGGGTCGCCCCGTACCAGGGAGGGCTGGTCCCCCGTGTCGGCGCCGGGCGCCCCCGGGTCGGCGGGCGCGTCCGGCGCGGCCGGGTCGTCCAGTCCCCGGGAGTCGCCGGACTCGCTCCCGGCGTCTCCCGGTTCCACCGTTTCTCCCGGTTCGCGCGGTTCCCGCGGCGCCGGCTCCCCGGGCGTCGGCGCACCGCCACCGGGGGCGGGGGCGGACGGGGTGCCGTCCGCGGCGGGAGCGGCGGGGCGGTAGGCGGCGGAGTCGGGGGCAGCGGGTTCGGCACCGGAGGCGGGGACAGCACCTCCGGTGAGCACAGTGGCGAGCGCGACCGACAGCAGGGCGGCTCGTCGCATCATCTGATTTTTGGTCGCCATGGGCCGAGTGAACGAGCCGGCACCCGCGGAACCGGTCAGGCACGCCCACCGCGTGCCACGATTCAGCCATCTGCCGCGCATCTCCTGGGCTCCTCGCGTCTGCGCGATCGCAGGAGGAGCACCGGCGGAGCACCGGAGGCGCCCGGAGAGGACCGGGAGCGCCGGAGGGAGTGCGCAGCGGCTGCGCACCACTGCTGCTGACACAGCGCGGGGCGGCACAGGCCCAGCCCAGCGCAGCGCGGAAGGATCCGGGAAACGGGGGCGGGCACGGCGACCGCGCGTCCGCGACAGCATCGCGAACGCGCGGCCTAAGCCCATCCCCACGAGCGGCCGGCCGCTCGGAGCGACCGGCCGTCAGCCCGTCACCACATGTTGCTGAAGACGACGGTGGCGGTCTCGTTGTGCGTCTCGTTGACCTGGTTCACGACGGCACCGTTCCCGTTGACGGTGGCGTTGTTGGCGTTGTTGGTGTTGTTCCCGTTGCCCACCGCGCCCTGCACCTGGGAGCTGGAGCTCGCGTTGGAGTTGGATCCGTCGTCCGCGAGGGAGCCGTTGTCCGCCTGGGCCACGCCGGACATGACGGCGAAAGCGAACGGAAGGGCGGCGGCCGCCGCGATGACGCGGGCGGTACGGATGCGTGCCATGTTCATTCCTCCAGGAACGGTAAGTGCGCCACGAGGGACGCTGCACCGGAAGTGCGTTGCTGCCGTGAACAGTTGGCCCGCTGTCCGCGGCTTCGCTTGCGACGTCGCGGGTCCAGAGTTGCCCACGGCACCCAGGACGGATTCGCCCGGACGGCCTCATTCCCCCGCACGTATGACGAGCTGTCGATAAACCCCCTGTACGCCCCCAAGCCCGTCTTTCCGCCCCCTGCTCCCACCCCGCTGCGGTCGTTCCCGCACGTCGGAGCGAGATCGGCGGCAGGAGCCCGGCCGTCGGCGAAGACAGCTCCGCGCGGGCTTGCGTGCGCATATCCGAACGACAGGGGCAGAGCTGACCGATCCGAAGCTCGTCCGGCGGCGCCCGACCGCCCGCGGCGACAGGCGGGAAACCCGTGCCTCGACCCCGCCACCCGCCCACCGCGGCACGGAGAGCACCCGCCGACCGCCACCCGTGCCCCTGTCCCCTTCCCCCGCAGGGCCCGGACCCGGCGCTCGCCCCACCGCGCGCGCCGCCGTCCGAGCGCCGCCCCGAACCATCCCGCCACCCCGGGCCACCCCGCCGGGGCCTACGCCCGACGGCACCCGGGTGCGCACACCGTCAGGCCGGCACCCCGCAGCCCGGCACCCCGTCGGGCCGACGCCGCGTCAGGCCGACGCCGCGTCAGGCCGACGGACGCCAGCTCGGATTCCGCCCGGCCAGGCCCACGATCCTGTCGAGCAGCGGGGCGTCCGCACCGACGTGCACGACCGGCCCGAAGATCCCCTGCTCCCCGTCCTCCGTGACCGCACCGGCCAGAAAGCTGTGGACGGCGCGCAGACTCGGCTCGTCCAGCTCGTACTCCTGCCCGGTGGCCCGCGCCAGGTCCCAGCCGTGCACCACGAGCTCGTCGAGCGTGACCAAGCCGCCCTCCGTCCCCGTCAGGGTGATGCCGCCCGCCTGCGTACTGCCCGTCCAGGCGTCGGGCGCCGACCACGCCACGGCCAGGTCCGCCAGCGAGTGCGGCAGGCTCTCGCGCCAGTCGTCGGGGAGCTGCTCTCCCGAGGATGCGCCCGGAGCCTGGGCCGTGCCCTCGCCCACCTCCTTGCGCGCGGTGCGCTGCAGGCCCACCGCCAGCCGGCCGATGTGCCGGAGCAGGTCCCGTACGGCGAACTCCGCGCAGGGCGTGGGGGCGCCGAGCTGGTCGTCCCCCACCCCGGTCACCACCGCCGCCGCGCGACGCGCCGCCGGACGCAGGTCGACGGGGACGTCCTCCCCGCCGCCCGATCCGGCCCCCGCCCCGGACATCGCGTCACTGACACCGTCCACCATGCCGCTCGCCTCCCATTCCGCGGATACGTCGCTGCCGCCGGAGTGAGGTGCCCGCGCGACGGCCGCCGCGCCCCGGCGCCACCCCCTGCGGAACGACGCCTGAGCCGGACAGCCGTGCGGCCGTGAACACCCCGTGACAACAGCCTCCGCCTCTGCAGACCATCCGGCACGGCGGATCTCATCGCTCCCGGCCCCCGCACCACGCCGCTGCGGTTGGCCGCCCCGGCTCCCGGCCGGGTGCCGTACGGCCGCCGCGCGGGAAGAGCCCTTCGCGGGTGCTCCGCCGTACGGGTGGATCAGCTACCTGCACACCCGGAGCGGGGAGCCGCGGACTGCGGGGCGGGATCCACCCGCACGCCCGGTGGCAGGCGTGCCCGGCGTGCCCGGCGCGCCCCCGCACTCCGGGTCAGCTGCCCGTTTCCCGCGGGTCTACTGGGGAATGATCCATACAAGGGGAATCTCGGAGCTTCTGGGGGGTAGCTCATGGGGGATGCGTCGCGGCCGCGTCGCACCAGCGCGGAGGCAGCCGACACGGACGCCGCAGCGGGCGCCGGAGCCGCGGCGGAGCGGGCCTCGGGCCGCACCGGCGCGCGCGCACCGCTCCCGCAGCGCGATCCCGGCCGGTTCGCCGACGGGCCCCCCGACCCACTCCTCTCGCTGCTGGACAAGGTCACCCGCGGGGAGACGGTTCCGGCTCCCGGGAGCCGAACCGCCGGAAACCGCCCGGACGGCGAGGAACGCGACCCACGCGAGGAGGAGTGGCGGGAACACGACCGTCACGGCCCGTACGGGCAGGGCCGTCGCCGCAGGAACTGACGGGCGCTCCGTTCCGCCGCCCCTCCCCGACGCAGCGCCCGCCCCAGGGCCCATGCGGCGCGCCCGCCGGGCCTGCGCAGAACGGTGCCCTCCCAGGAGCCGCCGCGAGACGCGGGGCCGCGGCGCGCGCACGTGCACCAGCCCCACGTCCAGCTGTCCTACGAGGACGACATTCGAGGACGCGGGCTGGCCCTCGGCAGCGCTCTCGCTGACCACGTTGAGGCACGCGGCGACGACGAACACGGCAACATGGTCACCGCCAAGCTCCGCAGCGGCTCGCTGACCGGCATCCCGGGCCACCGCATTCTGTCGAGGCTCGGACATGTTGAGCAGTCACGT
>NZ_ALAP01000014.1 GCF_000280905.1 Streptomyces sp. AA1529
GGGCTAGGCCGTGTTTTGAAAGTCGGTTCTGCTCCTCGTCCCGGGTCGCGATGATCGCGGTGTGGGGCGAGGGGATCTTTCTGACGGGCAGTGGGCTGTAGTGGAGCCGCTGTTGCCGGTCGCGGTGCTGGGGCGGCCGTCGTTGGGCCGGCGCAAGCTCATAGACGGGATTCGGTGGCGGGTGCGGACCGGTGCTCCGTGGCGTGATCTGCCGTCGGAGTACGGGCCGTGGCAGACGGTCTACGGACTCTTTCGCCGCTGGCAACGCGACGGCACCTGGCTCGAACTGCTGACCCGGCTGCAAGCCCGGGCGGACGCGGACGGACTGATCACGTGGGAGGTCAACGTCGACTCCACGATCTGCCGGGCCCATCAGCATGCCGCCGGTGCCCGCCGCGACGGCCAGGCTCAGAAGGATCCGCCGGGCGGATCCCGCACCGAGCCCGAGGACCACGGTCTGGGCCGGTCACGGGGAGGCTTCACCACCAAGATTCATCTGGCTTGCGAGCAAGGCCAACGGCCCCTGTCTCTGCTGGTCACCGCCGGCCAGCGCGGTGACAGTCCTCAGTTCGCCGCCGTCCTGGAAGGCATCCGAGTGCCCCGCACCGGACCGGGCCGTCCCCGTGTCCGGCCGCTGCGAGTGCGGGGCGACAAGGCGTACTCCTCCCGCGCCAACCGGGCCTGCCTTCGAAAGCGCGGAATCCGCTGCACGATCCCGGAGCCTGCCGACCAGGCCGCCAACCGCAAGCGGCGCGGGAAGGCCGGCGGGCGGCCTCCTGCCTTCGATCGCGAGGACTACAAAGCCCGGCACGCGGTCGAGTGCGGGATCAACCGGCTCAAGCGCAACCGCGCGGTCGCCACCCGGTTCGACAAGCTCGCCGTCCGCTTCGAAGCCACCGTCCTGATCGGCGCGATCGGCGAATGGCTGTGATCGGCCTGAGCTTCGGGTTCCTCATGCCATGCTGACCGCGACCACGGTCGACAGCGAGGGAGAGGCAACGATGGGGGCTCAGTACTACGGCGCCGACAGCGAGAACGGCGACCGCATCGACGACCCCTCCGAGGACGCGCTGTTCATGATGATCAGCGACCTCAACAACTCCGACAACACCTTCGTGGTCGTCCAGCCCGACCAGGACGACCCCCTCTGGTTCGCCTCCGTGGCCGTCCTCGACGAAGGCGGCTACGAGATCGTCCGCCGTGACACCACCCGCAACGAGCACGAGGTCACCACGGCAACCAGCATCAACGACATCGCCCGCGACCTCACCACCTGGTTGGCCGCCCGCGACTTCCCCGGACGGCCAACCAGGCAGGTCAGCGAGTTCTAAAACACGGCCTAG
>NZ_ALAP01000015.1 GCF_000280905.1 Streptomyces sp. AA1529
GGCCGCCGACGGCCCCGGAACCGGCCCGGACCGGCCCGGACCGGCCGGTCCCGCCGCGCACGCGGGTGCAGCTCGCTCCGGTTGCGTAACCGGCCCCTCGCCCCGACCGTTGAGACACCGACGGTTAATCTGCTCATCGGCCGGTCTGCCGGTCGCCGGGCCGCGTGCCCGGGAGGCACCTACGAGGGTCGGGAGGTTCCGGATGGCTGCTCTCGCCTGGTTGCTGATTCCGTTGGTCGCCGCTGTCGCCACGAGCATGTGGGGAAGCTGGGTCGGGCGGCGCCGGGTCAAGACGCCCGACGCCGCGGGGGTGGCCGGATACGAGCGCTTCCGGGTCGCCATGGAGCGCTCCCGCGCCGACGACGCCCCCGATGCCGCCGCGGTGGCCGACGAGCCGGCGGCCCGCAGGGACCTCCGGTGGTGGAGGCGGAAGGGGGATCTCGACCTCGCCTCCGCCGGGGCGGCGGCCCGCACGGCCCCGGACGGACCGGCCCGGGAAGCAGGTTGACAGGCCCTTCCCGTACTGTCGTGCCATGCCTCGCCGCACCGCGACCCTGCTGACCTCTGCGCTGCTGCTCATAACGATGTTCTGCGTCGGAGCGCTCCTGAACGTGCCCTATGCCGAGATGTCACCGGGGCCGACGGTGAACACTCTCGGTACGCACGACGGGGATCCGGTGCTCAACGTCAAGGACGAGCCGGACCGCAAGGGGCGCCCCGAGGTGTACGACACCTCGGGCAACCTCAACATGACGACCGTCCGCGTCACCAGCTCCGAGTACCGGATGACCCTCTTCGGGGCACTGTCCGGCTGGCTGCGCCATGACAGCCTGGTCGTCCCGCACCACACGCTCTATCCGGACGACAAGTCGGCCCAGGAGGTCGACGAGCAGAACGCCGAGGAATTCACCGCCTCCCAGGAGAGCGCCAAGGCCGCAGCGCTGAAGGAGCTGGACCTCCCGGTCAGCACCCACATCCTGGTCGGCTCCGTGGAGAAGGGCGCCCCCGCGCACAAGCGGCTGCACGCGGGAGACGTCATCACGGCGGTGGACGGCACGCCGGTCGCCGGGGCGCAGAGCGTGGGCAAGCTGGTCACCGAGCACAAGCCCGGTGAGAAGGTCACCTTCACCGTGATCCCGGCGGACCGGGTGAAGGCCGCCCAGAAGCGGGGCGAGAAGCCCCCCGCCGAGGACGCGAAGCAGGTCACCGTCGGCACGCGGAAGGCCGCGGACGACGGCCGCGCGGTCGTGGGCATCCAGCCCGCGGTGGGGCACACCTTCCCGTTCGAGATCGACATCAAGCTCGCCGACATCGGCGGCCCCAGCGCCGGACTGATGTTCGCGCTCGGCATCGTCGACAAGCTCACCCCGGCCGACCTGACCGGCGGAAAGTTCGTCGCCGGCACGGGCACCATCGACGACGACGGCAAGGTGGGCGAGATCGGCGGCATCCAGATGAAGACCGTCGGCGCCCGCAAGAAGGGCGCCGAGTACTTCCTCACCCCCGCGGGCAACTGCGCCTCCGCCGCCAAGGACAAGCCCGAGGGCCTCACCCTGGTGAAGACCGCCACCATCGACGACGCGCTCGGCGCGCTGAAGAAGATCCGCAGCGGCAGGACCGACGAGCTCACCCGCTGCAAGGCGCCCTGACCGCCGAGCCGGGCCCGAGGGCGCCCCGAGCCGGACCCGCCCGCCGCGCCCCCGGCGCCCTCCTTCCGGCCGCGCCGCGCGCCCCCTGCGGCCCCCCGGGGGGCCGGGCGGCGGCGCGGTGCGGCGCCGCCTGCGGCCCCGGCTACTCCGCGAAGGTCGCGGCCAGCGCCTCCGCGAGACCGGGCACCAGATCGCCGCCGGTGAGCACCTCCGTGGCGGAGTCCTTCTCCCGCAGCCGCAGCGCCGACTCGCGCTCCCCGCCCCGCAGGACCGCCACCGTCATCCGCACCTCGCTGCGCTCGGGGTGCTCGGCGACCCAGCGGGCCAGTTCCGCCTCGCCGAGGTCCTGCGGCACCGCCGCCTCCGCGGACGGCGGCAGCATCAGGCGCTCCACGGTGACCGCGCAGCCGTCGACCGAGGGGGGCCAGGCGATCGTCCCCAGGAACTCGTCCAGCGGCACGTCCGCGGAGATCTCGTCCTGCTCGACGGGGGTGAAGGAGGTCCCGCGGGCGCTGTCCGGCTGCTGGTCCAGTCCCAGCTGCCCGGCCAGACCCGGCTCCTCGGCCCGCAGCCGCTCGGTGTTCACCAGCGCGAAGAGCCGGGCGGGCTGGTCCCAGCCCAGGCCGGAGGCGTATTCGTCGATCTCCAGTACCGCGCGGGTCAGCGGTCCGGAGGCGAGGGGCGTGCCCTCGGGAGAGAGGTTGTCCATCCCCATATCGTGCCGTCCCGGTGCCGGAAAACGTGACTCGGACCCCGGAACCGGGAACTGGGTAAAGCTTCGTTAAGTTGCCTAGGTGGGCCTACGATGCGGGCCCAGCATCATCGCTTCATAAACTGCGAATCTTTGAGGTGCGCACCTTGGCTTTCCAGATGCCGGACCGGGGCTCAGGGGGTCCCTCCGGGCCACGGATCAGAGTGGGCCGGCCATCCCGGCGCGCCCGGACGCTGTTGATGACAGCGGGCGTGCTGGTGGTCCTGGCGATGCTCTTCGTCATGTTCTCCGGGTTCTGGACGGACTGGCTGTGGTATCGCTCGGTCGACTACAGCTCGGTCTTCACCAAGACTCTGTGGACCAAGATCGGCCTGTTCGCGGTCTTCGGACTGCTGATGGCCGTGGCTGTCGGGTTCAACATCTGGCTGGCCCACCGGCTGCGCCCGCCGCTGAGCGCGATGTCGATGGAACAGCAGAGCCTCGACCGCTACCGCATGGCGCTGGCGCCCTACAAGAAGTGGGTGCTGCTGGGGGCCACGGCCCTGATCGGGCTGATCTCCGGCGCCTCCGCGGCAGGCCAGTGGCGCACCTGGCTGATGTGGGTGAACGGTGTCCCGTTCGGCTCCAAGGATCCGCAGTTCCACAAGGACATCTCGTTCTTCGCGTTCGACCTGCCCTTCTACCGGTTCCTGCTGGGCTTCGGCTTCGCTGCCGCGATCCTCTCGCTGCTGGCCGCCGCCCTGGTGCACTACCTCTACGGCGGGCTGCGGGTGACGACCCCGGGCGCGCGGGCGACGGCGCAGGCGACCGGGCACCTGTCGGTGCTGCTGGGCGTCTTCGTGGCGCTGAAGGCGGTGGCCTACTGGCTGGACCGGTACGGCCTGGCGGTCAAGTCCGGCGACTTCAAGGCGACCGACAACTGGACGGGCCTCAAGTACGTCGACGCCAATGCCTACCTGCCGGCGAAGACGATCCTGTTCATCATCGCCATCATCTGCGCGCTGCTCTTCTTCGCCACGATCTGGCGCCGCACCTGGCAGCTCCCGGTGATCGGCTTCGGTCTGATGGTGCTCTCGGCCATCCTGATCGGCGGGCTGTACCCGGCGCTGGTGCAGAAGTTCCAGGTCTCGCCGAACGAGCAGGCCAAGGAGACGCCGTACATCAAGAAGAACATCGAGGCGACGCGCAAGGCGTACGACATCGATGACGCCGAGGAGCAGGACTACCGGGGCACCAGCAAGGCGAGCAACGAGAAGCTGCGCAACGCGGCCGACACCACCGCGAGCATGCGGCTGCTGGACCCGAACGTCGTCTCCCCGACCTTCCAGCAGAAGCAGCAGGTCCGCGGGTACTACCAGTTCCCGGCGACCCTGGATGTGGACCGCTACAAGAAGGACGGCAAGGAGCAGGACACCGTCGTCGGCCTCCGGGAGATCAACACCAACGGCATCCCGGAGAAGAACTGGATCAACGAGCACTTCAAGTACACCCACGGCTTCGGCATGGTCGCCGCCAAGGGCACCTCGGTGGACAAGGACGGTGCTCCCGACTTCACCGAGAAGGACCTGCCGCCGGAGGGCGACCTGGGCGAGTACCAGGGCCGGGTCTACTACGGGGAGAAGACGACGCAGTACTCCATCGTCGGCGGTCCGCAGAAGGAACTGGACTACGCGGACGACAACGGGGAGAAGACCTACACCTACAAGGCCGACAGCGGCGTCAACCTCTCCAACCCGCTCAACCGCGCGGCCTACGCGGTCAACTTCAACGAGCCGCAGATCCTCTACTCGGGAGCGATCGGCGAGGGCTCGCGGGTCCTGTACAAGCGCACTCCCAAGGAGCGCGTGGAGGCGGTCGCCCCCTGGCTGACCATCGACGGCGACCCCTACCCCGCGGTGGTGGACGGGCGCATCAAGTGGATCGTCGACGCCTACACCACCTCCAACGGCTACCCCTACTCGTCGCGGACGACCCTGGGGGACACCACGGAGGACTCGCTGACCGACGGGCAGCGCGCGGTGGTCGCCCAGCAGAACCGGGTCAACTACATCCGCAACTCGGTCAAGGCGACGGTGGACGCCTACACGGGCAAGGTCGAGATGTACCAGTGGGACAAGAAGGACCCGGTGCTGAAGACCTGGATGAAGGCGTTCCCCGACACGGTGAAGCCCAAGAGCGCCATCAGTGACGACCTGATGGACCACCTGCGCTATCCGCAGGACCTCTTCAAGGTGCAGCGCGACCTGTTGCAGACCTACCACGTGACCTCGCCGTCGCAGTTCTACAGCGGCAGTGAGCGCTGGCAGGTCCCGGACGACCCCACGCACAAGGGCAACGCCGTCCCGCCGTACTACCTGAGCATGAAGATGCCCGGCCAGAAGGAACAGCAGTTCCAGCTCACGACGACGTTCAACCCGAACAAGCGCGAGACGCTGGGCGCGTTCATGGCCGTCGACGCGGACGCGAAGAGCGGCGACTACGGCAAGCTCAGGCTGCTGAGACTGCCGCCGAACACCACGGTCGCCGGTCCCTCGCAGGTGCAGAGCAAGTTCAACTCCGACCCGGTGATCGCGGACAAGATCAACATCCTGAAGAAGGGTGACTCCGAGGTCGAGTACGGCAATCTGCTGACCGTGCCCGTGGAGGGCGGCCTGCTCTATGTGGAGCCCGTGTACGTCCGCGGTGCCGGCACCAACTATCCGCGGATGCGCAAGGTCCTCGTCGCCTACAACGAGCGCATCGCCTTCGAGGACAGCCTCGAGCAGGCCCTGAACAAGGTCTTCGGTACCGAGGGCCGGCAGCAGGACGGCGAGCGGACCGGTCCCGGCGACCAGGAGAAGGACAAGGGCAAGGACAAGGAGAAGAATCCGCCCAACGCCTCGGTCGCCGACGCGCTCAAGGACGCCCAGACCGCGTGGGACAAGAGCGAGAAGGCGCGCGAGAAGGGCGACTGGGAGGAGTACGGCAAGCAGCAGAAGGCCTTGGCGGACGCGTTGGACGAGGCGGCCGAGGCCGAGAAGAAGGGCAGTGACGGGAGCGGATCAGGCAGCAGCGGGTAGCGGGTGAGACCACCCTGCCGAGTGGTGTAGAGTTGTACTCACAACGGCGCGGGGTGGAGCAGCTCGGTAGCTCGCTGGGCTCATAACCCAGAGGTCGCAGGTTCAAATCCTGTCCCCGCTACCACTCGGAAGAGGCCCGGAGTCAACAGACTCCGGGCCTCTTTCGCTTGTGCGGGGGACAGTTGGGCCAGGGGGTTTGGGGAATCTCTTCGTCGGGAAGTCGACAAACCTCTGAAGTGACCTCACCGGCTGCGGTATACGAGGTGTACGCGGGTTGCGGGTGGTGCGACGATGGAGCTTATGGGGGAGAAGGCAAGGCTGACGGACCCGGTGCGTCCCGGTCCGGGCCTGAGCGTGGAGGAGTACGCCGAGCGGAACACAGCAGCCGTGCGGATCGCAGCAGTCGAGGAGACGACGGCAGTCGGGAGGACCACAGCGGACGAGAGCGCAAGGGCGCCGGCCGACACGAGCGCGGCCGACAGCGTGCTGGGCGCCCAACTGCTGCGCCGGGGGGACCTGAACGGCGCCGAACCGCATCTGCGCGCGGCCACCGCCGCGGGAGACCGCGCGGCCGCCAACAACCTGGGGGTGCTGCTGCACCAGCGGGGCTACCCGGAGGAGGCCGCCGAGTGGTGGCGTACCGCGGCCGTCGCCGGCTCCGCGGCCGCCGCGCACGCGCTCGGCCGCTACCACCGGGAACGCGGCGACGAGCCCGCGGCCTTCTACTGGCTGCGGCAGTCCGCCGAGTCCGGCCACGCGCTGGGCGCCTACGCGCTGGCGGACCTGCTGGAGCACCACGGTGAGGACGGCGCCGAGGAGTGGTTCCGTGCCGCCGCCGAGCGCGGGCACCGGGAAGCGGCCTACCGCGTCGCCCGTGCGGTGCACGCGCGCGCGGAGGAGCTGGCGGCCCGGAGCGGACCGACGGCCGCCGCGGCGCGGGAGACCGCCGAGGAGGCAGAGCGCTGGTTCCGGCAGGCGGCCGCCCGTGGTCACCGCAGAGCGGCGCTCCGGCTCGGCGCGCTGCTGGAGCGCCGCGGCGAGCTGAAGGAGGCGGGCCGGTGGTATCTCACCTCCGCCAAGGACGGTGAGGCGCGCGCCGCCTGTGCGCTCGGCTTCCTGCTGCGGGACGCGGGTGACGAGGAGAGCGCCGCCGTGTGGTGGCGCCGGGCGGCCGAGGACGGCGACGGCAGCGCCGCCAACGCGCTGGGCGCCCTGCACGCCGACCGGGGCGAGCGGCAGGCCGCCGAGCGCTGGTACCGCGTCGCGCTCGACGCCGGTTCCGACAACGGTGCCTTCAACCTCGGGCTGCTCTCCGCGGCCCAGGGCCGCACCGCGCAGGCCGAGCAGTGGTACCGCCGAGCCGCCTACGCCGGGCACCGGGAGGCCGCCAACGCGCTCGCCGTACTGCTGCTGCAGCGCGGGGACGCCGAGGGCGCCGAGCCGTGGTTCTCCAAGGCCGCCGAGTCCGGCAGCGTGGACGCGGCCTTCAACCTCGGCATCCTGTACGCCGGGCGGGGCGACGAGCCCACCGCCCGCCAGTGGTACGAGCGCGCGGCGGCCTCCGGGCACGCGGAGGCCGCCCTCCAGGTCGGCATCGCGCTGCTGCGCGAGGGCGAACTGCACACCGCGGAGCGGCATCTGCGCTGTGCCGCGGGCGGCGGCAGCGTCGAGGGTGCCTTCCGGCTGGGCGCGCTGCTGGAACGGGTGACCCGGCACGGCACCGGCGAGCTGGGTTCGGAACACGAACTCGGACGTCCGGACGGCGCCAGACCCGAGTACGAGGAGTGGTACGAACGCGCCGCCGAACACGGCCACCGCCGCGCCCAGGTGCGGCTGGGCATGTGCGCCGCCGCGCGCGGCGAGGTGGTGGACGCGGCCCGCTGGTACCGCGCAGCGGCCGAGTCGGGCAGTCCGAACGGTGCGTTCAACCTGGGCCTGCTGCTGGCCCGCGAGGGCAGCGAGCCGGAGGCGGCCGTGTGGTGGGCCCGCGCCGCCGAGGCCGGACACGGCAGGGCCGCGCTGCGGCTGGCGCTGATCAGCGCCCGGGGTGGCGAGCTGGACGAGGGACAGTTCTGGTGCGCCCGTGCCATGGAGCTCGGTCCGGCCGAGGTGGCCGAACGGGCGGCGAAGCTCCGTGAGGCCCTCCGCTCGGAGCTGACGGCCTGAGGAGCCGGGACCCGTCCTTCCCCGTCCCCGTCCCCGTCCCCGTCGGGGACGGGGACGGGGCGTTCTCCCGCGGGTCCGGGGCCGCCGGGGCCACCCCGGCGCACGGGCCCCGGCCGCCATCGGGATCTCGATTTGCGCTGGTCGTCGGGCCGGGTTAGAGTTGTGCACACAACGGCGCGGGGTGGAGCAGCTCGGTAGCTCGCTGGGCTCATAACCCAGAGGTCGCAGGTTCAAATCCTGTCCCCGCTACTGAAGACGAAGGCCCGGATCCTCAAGGATCCGGGCCTTCGTGCTTTTCGGTTTCTTCTCCCCCCGTTCTCCTCTCGGCGCCCCGGACATGCGACGGCGAACGGCCCCGCACCCGGGGGGGTGCGAGGCCGTTCAGAGTCGCGAAGGGATGCCTGCCGGCCCCGTGGAAGCGGGGCCGGGGCCGGGAGTGCTCAGGTGCCGGCGCAGTTCGGGCAGACGCCCCGGTAGGTGACGGTGGCGTCGGCGATGGCGAAGCCGTAGCGCTCGTTCTCCGGGAGGGCCGCCAGCGGATCGCCGGTGGGGTGGACGTCGCGGATCGTCCCGCAGCGGGAGCAGACCAGGTGCTGGTGGGTGTGCCGCGCGTTCGGGTCGTAGCGCTTGGCGCGCCCGTCGGTGCTCACCTCCAGCACCTCACCGAGAGCGACCAGCTCGCTCAGGGTGTTGTAGACCGTCGCGCGGGCGATCTCGGGCAGGCGGTCCGTCGCACGGGCGTGGACCTCGTCCGCCGTGTAGTGCACATGGTCGCCGTCGAGCACCTCGGCGACGACTCGCCGCTGTGCGGTGAGTCGCCAACCGCGATCGCGCAGCCGTTGCAGCAGGTCACTCATGGGTCCAGCCTAGCAGCGGCCGGTCCATGAGCAGAACCCGTACGGGTTTTGCCTTCATCTTGACTTGGACAATGTCCAATGTAGGCTGTCGAGTGGTTGGCCCACAGGACAGATGTGATGCACAGGAGGCGCACGTGACCGTGCAGGACGAGACGGCCGGACCCATGACGACGGAGGCCGGTGCGCCGGTCGCGGACAACCAGAACAGTCAGACCGCCGGAGTGGGCGGACCGGTGCTCGTCCAGGACCAGCACCTGCTCGAGAAGCTCGCCCACTTCAACCGCGAGCGCATTCCCGAGCGCATCGTGCACGCCCGGGGCGCGGGCGCGTACGGCAAGTTCACGGTCACGGCGGACGTGACCGAGTACACCCGGGCGAAGTTCCTCTCCGAGATCGGCAAGGAGACCGAGGTCTTCCTGCGGTTCTCCACGGTGGCCGGCAACCTCGGCGCGGCGGACGCGGTGCGTGACCCGCGCGGGTTCGCGCTGAAGTTCTACACCGAGGAGGGCAACTACGACCTGGTCGGGAACAACACCCCGGTGTTCTTCATCAAGGACGCCATCAAGTTCCCCGACTTCATCCACACCCAGAAGCGGGACCCCTACACCGGCTCGCAGGAGCCCGACAACGTCTGGGACTTCTGGGGCCTCTCGCCCGAGTCGACCCACCAGGTGACCTGGCTCTTCGGTGACCGCGGCATCCCCGCGTCCTACCGCCACATGAACGGCTACGGTTCGCACACCTTCCAGTGGACGAACGAGGCGGGCGAGGTCTTCTGGGTCAAGTACCACTTCAAGACCGACCAGGGCATCGAGAACCTCACGGCGGCCGACGCCGACGCGCTGGCCGGCAAGGACCCCGACAGCCACCAGCGGGACCTGCGGGAGTCCATCGAGAACGGCGACTTCCCGGCCTGGACCGTGCAGGTCCAGATCATGCCCGCGGCGGAGGCGGCGGACTACCGCTTCAACCCGTTCGACCTGACCAAGGTCTGGCCGCACGAGGACTACCCGCCGATCGAGATCGGCAAGCTGGAGCTGAACCGCAACCCGCGGAACATCTTCGCCGAGACCGAGCAGTCGGTCTTTTCCCCGCACCACTTCGTGCCGGGCATCGGTCCCTCGCCGGACAAGATGCTCCAGGGCCGGCTGTTCGCCTACGGCGACGCGCACCGCTACCGGGTCGGGATCAACGCCGATCTGCTGCCGGTGAACGAGCCCAAGGCGACCCAGGCGCGCACCTACGGCCGGGACGGCGTGATGTACGACGGCCGCCACGGCGGTGCGAAGAACTACGAGCCGAACAGCTTCGGCGCGCCGGCCGAGACGGGCCGTCCGCTGTGGCAGCACGCCACCGTGAGCGGCACGACCGAGGACCACCCGGCGGCCGCACACGCCGAGGACGACGACTTCGTGCAGGCGGGGAACCTCTACCGGTTGATGTCGGAGGACGAGAAGCAGCGGCTGATCGACAACCTGGCGGGCAACATCGCCGGCGTCTCCCGTGACGACATCGCCCAGCGTGCGATCGAGAACTTCCGCAAGGCGGACCCGGACTACGGCAAGCGGTTGGAGGCCGCGGTCCAGGCCCTGCGCGGCTGATCGACCGCTCGCCGTACGAGCCCGGAGGGGCCGGACGCCATGGGGCTCCGGCCCCTCCGGTGCGTCCGGCCCCGTCGGCGGTGCGTCCGGCCCCGTGGGCGAGCCCGCGGCGGGGGCTCCCCCGGTGGCCCGGGGCAGGGGTCCTGGGTGCCTAGACGGCGACCTGCTCGGTGGGCTCCGGCGCCACCGGGGTGCGCCGGTCCGACCAGATGCGGACGATGTCGCGAACCGACAGGACGCCCACCGCCTCCCGTTCGTCGAGCACGATCAGATGCCGGAAGCCGCCGCGGGTCATGGCCTCCGCCGCCGCCTCCAGCGTCCAGTCCGGCGCGGCGAAGACGACGTCCTCGGTGGTGTGGTCGTGGGCCCGCTCCCGGTCCGGGTCCTGGCCGGCGCCGAGGGAGTCGAGGATGTCGCGCTCGGTGAGGATGCCGAGCCCGCTGGTGTCGGGGTCGAGGACGACGGCGGCACCGACGCGGCGGGCCGACATCAGCCGGGCCGCCTGGCGCAGGGTGTGGGCCGGGCCGATGGTGAGGACGACGGTGCTCATGGCGTGCTGGACGTGTCCGGGCATGAGGGGGCTACCTCCTTGGCGGAATGCCTCCCGGGGTCCCGGCGGGCAGCCGGCCGGGACCTCGAGAAGCGATTCACAAGAGCACAAGCGAGCGAATTCTCATGTTCACATGTGCTGGAGGCCACAACAAGGACGTGTGTAGGGACCACCCGGACGAGGGGCAGGATCAGGCCGTCAGATAGCTCAGCAGTGTCTCGTGCAGCAGCCCGTTCGACGCCGCCGCGCTGCCGCTGTGCGGGCCCGGCTTCCCGTCCAGCCCGGTGAAGACGCCGCCCGCCTCCTCGACGATC
Source organism: Streptomyces sp. AA1529 (assembly GCF_000280905.1). GTDB lineage: Bacteria > Actinomycetota > Actinomycetes > Streptomycetales > Streptomycetaceae > Streptomyces. The sequence continues at coordinate 10,909 of NZ_ALAP01000015.1, forward strand.
ACCGCACTCGCCGCCATGTCCCACAGCGACAGTTCCGGCTCGGCGCAGATGTCCACCGCCCCCTCGGCGACCATCATGTACGGCCAGAAGTCGCCGTAGCCCCGGGTCCGCCAGCAGTCCCGGGTCAGGTCCATGAAGCCGCCCAGCATCCCGCGCTCCTCCCAGCCGTGCAGCGAGGAGTAGGCGAAGGACGCGTCCCGCACCCCGGAGACCTTCGAGACCTCCATGCGGCTGGCCTTGGACAGGCTGCGGCCGGTGTAGGCGCCCGCACCCTTCGCCGCCCACCAGCGCCGGTTGAGGGCGGGCGCCGAGACGACGCCGACCACCGGCCGGTCCCCGCCCTCGCCCATCTCCATCAGCGCGATCAGCGTCGCCCACACCGGAACGCCGCGCACATAGTTCTTCGTCCCGTCGATGGGGTCGATCACCCAGCGGCGCGGCCCATGGCCCTCGGTGCCGAACTCCTCGCCCAGTACCGCGTCGCGCGGCCGGGTGCGCTGGAGCGAGACGCGGATCAGTTCCTCGGCCGCCTTGTCGGCCTCGCTCACCGGCGTCATGTCCGGCTTGGTCTCGACCTCCAGGTCGAGAGCCTTGAACCGCTCCATGGTCGCGGCGTCGGCGGCGTCGGCCAGTACATGGGCGAGACGCAGATCATCGTGATAGTCCAGCATGTCCGAACAGTATCGAGCGGCGAAACCCCCGGCCACAGGGCCATGCGCGTGCGCCGCGTATTGACACCTCTTGGCGGTGCGTCAATTCTGTGCCGCACACCGGGCTGCCGGTCAGCCCGTCTGCGGACGCCTCGCGCGCACAGGCCGCCGGCACCGGCCCGGGCAGCGGGGTGCGGGCCGGGGAGGCGACGATGCCTGCTGCACGCGAGACCCTGCTGGACGCCGCCCATGTGGCGGTACGGGCGCGACCCTGGACGGCGGTGCGAATGGTCGACGTCGCCGCGGCCGCCGGGGTGTCGCGGCAGACGCTCTACAACGAGTTCGGCAGCAAGGAAGGGCTGGGCGCCGCACTGGTCGACCGGCTGCTGGACGACTTCCTGGACGGCGCGGGCCGGGCGGTGGCCGAGGCCTGCGGCAGCGGAGCCGATCCGGCGGCCTGCTGCGCCGCCGCCGCGCACTGGATCCTGCGGACGGCGCGGACGGAGCCCATCGTCCGGGCGGCTCTCACCGACTGCTGGGGCGCGCGGATGCCGCTGCCCGCCCGTCCGGCCCCCGGCCGCGGGCCGGGCGGCGAGCCGGGCGGACTCGCCGCGGTGCTGCGCGGCCGCGCGCTCGCCGGGCTGGAGCGGAGCGGACGGATGCCGGTGGGCGGCCCGGTGCCCGGTGGTCCGGCGCGGCGCGGCGCCGGGCGGCAGGAGCTGGAGCGCGCCTACGAGGCCGGGCTGCGGATCGCGCTCTCCTACGTCGTCGCACCCGAGCACGGCGACGAGGAGCCGTGCGGCCGCGTCGACGAGGTCGTCCGCGCCTTACTGGGGGGCTGACCCGGTGCCCGCACCGAGCGCACCCGGGCACCGGACCGGCCCGCGAGAGGCGCCCGGGGCGTGCTCAGTGCGCGCTGCCGGAGAGCTGGAGGCCCATGACTCCGACGATGACCAGCGTGATGGAGACCAGCTTGAGCGCGGAGATCACATCGCCCATGAAGACCATGCCGTAGATCGCCGTCCCCGCCGCGCCGATCCCCGTCCAGACCGCGTAAGCCGGACCGACGTCCAGCCGCTTGAGCGAGAGCGTCAACAGGCCGAAGCTGCCCAGCGCGAAGGCGCAGAACGCGACCGTGGGCCACAGCCGGGTGAAGCCGTGCGAGAGCTTCAGGCACACCGCGAAGCCCGTCTCCAGCAAACCCGCGACCAGCACCAGCAGCCACGCCATGTGCTCTTCCTCTCGTTGCTCCGGTGGGGCAGCAGGTCAAGCGCAGGAAGCCCAGTATGCAGCGGGAGCCGGGTGGAATCGGTCAGTCCCCTTCGCGCCTCTCCCGCGTCGCCAGCAGGCGGCGCAGCGAGTGCAGGCGGGCCGGGTCGGCGTGCCCGTCGGCCACCCAGCGGTCGAGCGCGCAGGCGGGCTCGTTGTGGCTGCAGGCGCGGGGGCAATCGGCGGCGCCCTCCTCAAGATCGGGGAAGGCGTGGATGACGCGCGAGAGCTGGATGTGGTTCAGGCCGAAGGAGCGCACCCCCGGGGTGTCGATCACCCAGCCGTCCGCGCCGATCGGGGACGGCGGCAGCGGCAGCGCCAGCGCCGAGGTCGTGGTGTGCCGTCCGCGCCCGGTGACCGCGTTCACCACCCCGGTGGCCCGCTGCCGCTCCACCAGCGCGTTGACCAGCGTGGTCTTGCCGACACCGCTGTGCCCCACGCACACCGTCGTCCGGCCGCGCAGCAGTTCGCGCACCTCCTCGGCACCCGGCCCTTCGGCCAGGTCCGCCCGGCTGGTGACGACATGGCGCACTCCCAGCGGCGCGTACGTCTCCAGCAGCGGACCGGCCGGCGCCAGGTCGGACTTGGTCAGCACCAGCAGCGGCTCCAGCCCCGCGTCGAAGGCCGCCACCAGGCAGCGGTCGATCAGCCGGGGGCGCGGCTCGGGGTCGGCCAGCGCCGTGACGACGGCGAGCTGGTCGGCGTTGGCCACCACGACCCGCTCGTACGGGTCGTTGTCGTCCGCCGTCCTGCGCAGCACCGAGCTGCGCTCGGCCACCCGGACGACGCGGGCAAGTGTGTCCTTCTCGCCCGACAGGTCGCCGACCACGGCCACCCGGTCACCCACCACCACCGCCTTGCGGCCCAGCTCACGGGCCTTCATCGCGGTGACCGTGCGCTCTTCCACCAGACAGGTCAGCCGGCCCCGGTCGACGGTCAGGACGAGGCCCTCGGCCGCGTCCTCGTGCTTGGGCCGGGTATGGGTGCGTGGGCGGCTGCCCCGGCGCGAGGGACGGACCCGGATGTCGTCCTCGTCGGTGTGCTTGCCGTAGCGGCGCATCGCGGGCGCCCTCTCAGGCTCTCTCTCCGGCCCCGGACGGGAGTCCCAGCAGCTCGTCCCACATCCGCGGGAAGTCCGGCAGGGTCTTGTACGTCGTCGCGACGTTCTCCACCTCGACGCCCTCGACCGCCAGGCCGAGCACCGCGCCCGCGGTGGCCAGCCGGTGGTCGTCGTAGGTGTGGAAGACACCGCCGTGCAGCGGCCGCGGCCGGATCCGCAGTCCGTCCTCCGTCTCGGTCACGTCCCCGCCCAGGCCGTTGATCTCCTTGACGAGCGCCGCCAGCCGGTCGGTCTCGTGCAGCCGCAGATGCCCGACACCGCGCAGCACCGACTCGCTCTCGGCCAGCGCCGCGACGGCGGCGATGCCCGGCGTCAGCTCGCCCACCTCGCCCAGATCGATGTCGATGCCGTGGATCCGGCCGCCGCCGGTGAAGGTCAGGCCCCGCTCGTCCAGCACACAGGAGCCGCCCATGGCCGTGAAGATCTCCCGCAGCGCGTCACCGGGCTGCGTGGTGTGCTCGGGCCAGTCCGGGACGGTGACCCGGCCGCCGGTCACCAGCGCCGCGGCGAGGAAGGGCTGCGCGTTGGACAGGTCCGGCTCGACCGTCAGGTCCCGGCCGAGCAGCGCCCCGGGCGTCACCCGCCACACGTTCGGCGCGCCCCCGTCCTGCGGCGCGTCCACCTTCGCACCCGCGGCGCGCAGCATGTCCACGGTCATCCGGATGTGCGGCATGGACGGCAGCGTGCGGCCGGTGTGCCGGACCTCGACCCCCTGATTGAAGCCGGGACCGGACAGCAGCAGGGCAGAGACGAACTGGCTGGAGGAGGACGCGTCGATCTCGACCGGGCCGCCCGCCAGCGAGCCGTTCCCGTGCACCGTCATCGGCAGCGCGCCGCGCCCCTCGTCCTCCACCCGGGCGCCCAGCGTGCGCAGCGCGTCGATGACGCCGTGCAGCGGGCGCTCGTAGGAGCGCGGGTCGCCGTCGAACCGGATCGGCCCCCGGGCGAGCGCCGCCAGCGGCGGCAGGAAGCGCATCACGGTGCCCGCGTTGCCGACGTCCACGGTCGCCGGGCCGCGCAGCGCCGTCGGGATCACCCGCCACGCCTCGCCCCCGGGGCGTTCGCTGTCGGCCGCCGTGGCCGAGTACGCCGAATACGCCGAGGAGGACGACGAGACGGTCTCCTCGATCCCCACCCCCAGGGTCCGCAGCGCCTCCGCCATCAGCAGGGTGTCCCGCGACCGCAGCGGGCGGCGCAGCCAGCCCGGTTCGGAGGAGAGCGCGGCCAGTACCAGGGCGCGGTTGGTGACCGACTTGGAGCCCGGCACGGTGACGGTCGCCTCGACCCGGCCCGGTGCGGTGGGAGCGGGCCAGAGTGCGGTCTCTGCGGGGCTGGTGCGCTGGTCGGTCATGGGGCCACTGTAATGGCTGGTGGCCGGCCGCCCCGCTGGTCGGCACCCGGCCCGCGGCGGGCTGCCGGGCCCCGGCTCACAGCCCCAGCAGCCAGCGCCCGCCGCCGACGAGGGAGCACAGCGCGACCGCGTGGAAGAGGAACAGCCACGCGGCCGCCGGGAGGTGGCTCAGCCGGGCGAGCTGGTCGGCGTCCGAGTCCGGCATTCCGGGCCCGGCCGGGCCGCGGTGCGCCCCCTGCCGCCGCCGCTTGCCCTGCAGCTCGAAGACCGGCCGCACGCCGCCCAGCAGCAGGAACCACACGACCACGTAGGCGAACGCCGCCTGCACCTGGGGGCCGGTCAGCCAGGAGATGAGCAGGAACGCGCCGCCGGTCAGGACGAGGGCGAGCACGCCGTAGGCGTTGCGGATCATCACCAGCATCGCCACCAGCAGCGCCGTGGCGCCCCACAGCAGCGCGGTGACGTGGTGGGAGGACAGCAGCCAGGCGCCGCACAGGCCGAGCAGCGGGGGAGCGGTGTAGCCCGCGGCGGCGGTCAGCACCATGCCGAGGCCGTGCGGCTTGCCGCGCGAGACCGTCAGCCCCGAGGTGTCCGAGTGCAGCCGTATGCCGTCCAGCCGCCGCCCGGTGAGCAGGGCTATGAGTCCGTGTCCGCCCTCGTGCGCGATGGTGACCGCGTTGCGCGAGATGCGCCACACGCCGTGCGGCGCCACCGCGAGCAGCGCGACGAGACCGGTGACCAGCACCAGCCACTCCTCGGGGGGCTGCTGGCCGCCGACGACCCGGTCCCAGACATCCGTGATGCTCGCGTTGTCCATGTTCGGGGTGTTCTCCTCGTGTGCTCGGGGGCCGTGCCGCTCCGCGTCCGGTCGACGCACGGCGACGGCCCGGCGTGCCGTGGCAGTCTTGCAGGCATGTGCGGACGGTATGCAGCGAGCCGGAGTGCCGAGGATCTGGTCCGGCTGTTCGAGGTGGAGAAGTGGGAGCCCGCCGAGGCGGCGGAACCGGACTGGAACGTCGCGCCCACCAAGCGGGTCCACGCGGTCCTCGACCGCCCCGTCAAGGGGAGCGACGACCCGCGGCCGGTGCGGCAGCTGCGCACGCTCAAGTGGGGCCTGGTGCCCGGGTGGGCCAAATCACCCGACATGGGCGTCAAGATGATCAACGCCCGGGCCGAGACCGTGCACGAGAAGCCGGCCTACCGCCGTCCCTTCGCCGCCCGCCGCTGCCTGCTGCCCGCCGACGGCTACTACGAGTGGGTCACCGCACAGGGCGAGCTGAAGCTCGAACAGGAGGGCAAGCGCAAGCGGCCCCGCAAGCAGCCCTACTTCATTTCCCCCGCGCCGCACGCCCCCGCGCCGCACGCCGCCCAGCAGGAGCGGCCGGTGATGGCGATGGCGGGCCTGTACGAGTTCTGGCGGGACAAGACGCTGCCCGACGACCATCCGCAGGGCTGGTGGGCGACGTGCACCGTCCTGACCACCGCGGCGGAGACCACGCCGCTGGCCAACGCGGACGAGCAGAGCGAGGGCGGCCCCCGGTCGCTGGCCGACATCCACCCCCGGATGCCGCTGATGCTCACCCCGGACCGCTGGGACGCCTGGCTGGACCCCGCCCTCGGCGGCTCCGGGGAACTGCGGGAGCTGCTGGCCCCGCCGCCGGAGGGCCTGCTGCGCGCCTGGCCCGTCTCCACGGACGTCAGCAACGTCCGCAACAACGGCCCGCACCTCCTCAAGGAGCTTCCCGCGCCGGAGGAGGAGACCCTCTTCTGACGGCTGAGCGTGCCCGGGGCGTGCCGGGCGACTGTCCGCGGTCCGCTGGCAGGATGCCGGTATGAGCACGCAGCAGCAGGCCCCGCAGCCGCGCGGAGCCGGACCCCGGGCCGAGACCGTCGCCACCCCCGCGGGCGAGGCCAGGATCACCTGGCACGACGCGCGTCCGGCACACACGGTGCTGGCCCTCGGGCACGGCGCGGGCGGCGGGATCGAGGCCCGGGACCTGCGCGCACTGGCCGCCGCGCTGCCCGCCCGGGGTGTGACGGTGGCCTTGGTCGAGCAGCCCTGGCGGGTGGCCGGGAAGAAGGTGGCACCGGCGCCCCGCACCCTGGACGCCGCCTGGAGCGCCCTGTGGCCGGCGCTGGCCCTGCCGGGACTGCCGGTGATCGCCGGAGGGCGCAGCGCGGGTGCCCGCGTCGCCTGCCGCACCGCGGCGGCGCTGGGCGCCTGCGCGGTGCTGGCGCTGTCCTTCCCGCTGCACCCGCCGGGCAGGCCGGAGAAGTCCCGCGCCGAGGAGCTGGCCTCGGTGGAGCTGCCGGTGCTGGTGGTGCAGGGCGGACGTGACCCGTTCGGCCGCCCCGAGGAGTTCCCGGCCGGTACGGCTCCGGTGGAGGTGCCCGGCGCCGACCACGGCTTCGCCCTGCCGAAGTCCGCCGAGCTGACCGAGGCGGCGGCGATGGAGCTGGTCACCGGTGCCGTCACCCGGTGGATCACCGGCGGCCGGGAAGCGTGGCACGGCCAGGGGTGAGCGGCCCCCGCGCGGCCCGGGAATGATCGGCGCACCCGGATGGTTGCACGGGGTGTCCGGCTGCGGAGGGAATCCGCGGCCGGGAAGAGTGTGAGATACAGCCATACCCTCCATGAGGAAAGGGAGCCGCCCCGATGGGTTCTGTCGCTTGCCCCCAGCGTCCGCGGGCCGCTGACCTGGACTGGGCCACGGTGGCACTGTCCTCCGGCGCGAAGATTCAAGCGGCGGGCGGTGGCGGTCGTCGTCTATTCTCCGATTCGGGCGGGTCTTCGTTCGGGCTCGCCACCACGTTGGAGGAGGTGGGTCCGGTCACCGGGACCGAAGGCGGCTCGAACACACAGCAGGAGACAGCGGCGTCGGAGACGGTGGAGCAGCGCAGCGCGCGCTTCGAGCGGGACGCGCTCGCGTTCCTCGACCAGATGTACTCCGCCGCGCTGCGGATGACGCGGAACCCGGCCGACGCCGAGGACCTGGTGCAGGAGACCTACGCGAAGGCGTACGCCTCCTTCCACCAGTTCCGTGCGGGCACCAACCTCAAGGCGTGGCTGTACCGCATTCTGACGAACACCTTCATCAACTCCTACCGCAAGAAGCAGCGCGAGCCCCAGCGCAGCGCCGCTGAGGAGATCGAGGACTGGCAGCTGGCGCGCGCCGAGTCGCACATGTCGACCGGACTGCGCTCGGCCGAGGCACAGGCACTCGACCACCTGCCGGACTCCGACGTGAAGGAAGCGCTCCAGGCCATCCCCGAGGAGTTCCGCATCGCCGTCTACCTCGCCGATGTCGAGGGCTTTGCGTACAAGGAGATCGCCGACATCATGGGGACACCCATCGGTACGGTGATGTCCCGTCTGCACCGCGGACGGCGCCAGCTTCGCGAGATGCTGGAGGGCTACGCGCAGGAGCGCGGCCTGGTCCCGGCCGGTGCCGCGGCGGACGGGTCGCAAGACCGGAAAGGCTCGGGCTCATGAGTTGCGGAGAGCCGCACGAGACGGACTGCTCCGAGGTCCTGGACCATCTCTACGAGTACCTCGATCGGGAGATGCCCGAAGGCGACTGCGCCAAGTTCCAGGAGCACTTCGACGAATGCTCGCCCTGCTTCGAGAAGTACGGGCTGGAGCGCGAGGTCAAGAAGCTCGTCAAGCGCTGCTGCGGCCAGGACGACGTCCCCTCCGACCTGCGGTCCAAGGTCATGGGGCGGATCGAGGTGATCCGCCAGGGCGAGGCCCGCGAGGGCGCGGACGCCGGTCCGGGCCAGGAGGCGGGCCCCGGGTCCGCGTCCGGCGGCGCGTCGGCGGAGACCGCCGACGCGGTCGGCTCCGGGGACGACAAGAACCCCGGCTGACCGCCGGACGGCACATCCCCGGCTGAGCCGCAGGCCCGCCGGGAACCCGGGCCCAGCACCGGAGACGGCCCGGAAGCCGCGCCGGCTGCCGAAGCCTCGGCAGCCCGCCGGGCACCGCAGGACGCCAGGAACGCGGCCCGGTTCCGGAGTTCACGCCGGGCGCGGCCTGTCCACAGCTCTCCGGGCGGCGTTCCGGGCTGTTTTCCGGTACGAGGCGGGTACGGGACCCGGACGGGACCGCCCCTTCTCCCTCCTTCGGGTGAGGAAGGACCGTCTCGTACGGGGGAACCTGCCCGAGTGCCGTGAGCCGCCCCGCGTACTGCTCCTAGTGTCCCCGCCATGCAGCAGGCGGGGAGGAGGCCGCAGATGCGGCTCACGAGGAGCAGGCCACAGGCGGCGGCCGCCGCGGGGACGGCGCCGGCACCCGCACGGACGGCCGGGACGGCCCGGACGGCGGAGGGCAACCGCGCGGCGCTCGCGCTGGCCGGTGTGCTGACCGTGCCGGTGGCCGTCCTGCTGTGGCGCAGTGCCTACGGTCCGCTCGCCGTGCTCCCCGCGCTGGGGCCGGTGTGGCTCGGCTGGTGGGGGCTGCGGTGGTGCCGCCCCGAGCGCGTGGCCCGGCAGGCCGCGGTGCGGGCGCTCTCCCAGGCGGTGCAGATCAAGGACCACTACACCCGCGGCCACGGCGAACGGGTCGGCCTCGCCGCCGTGCTGATCGCCCGCGAACTGGGGCTGGACGAGGAGCGCACCGAGACGCTGCGCTGCGCCGGCGTCCTGCACGACATCGGCAAACTCGGCGTCCCCGCAGGACTGTTGTGCAAGGCCGGCCCGCTCACCCCCGCCGAGCGCCGCGTCATGGAACGGCACCCCGAGCACGGGGCCGAGATCGTCCGCGGGCTCGACTTCCTGGGAGAGGCCCGGGCGGCGGTCCTCCACCACCACGAGCGGATGGACGGAACCGGGTATCCGCGGGGCCTGGCCGGAGCGCAGATCCCGGAGGCGGCCCGGATCGTCGCCGTCGCCGACGCGTTCGACGCGATGACCTCCACCCGCTGCTACCGCCCGGGGCGGCCCGTCGCCGCGGCGCTGGAGGAGCTGGAGCGCTGCGCGGGCACCCAGTTCGACCCCCGGATGGTCGCGGCCCTCGGCCGGGCGCTGAGCCGGCACGGCTGGCCGTTCGCCGAGGTCTCCGGGGCACGCGCGGCGGCCCCGCCGCCGACCGGCCGCCGGAGCACGGCGCAGGCGGCCGGGGCGCGGATCGACGGCGTCGCGGTATGACCCGGACCACGGCAGCACGGCTGGTCGCCGCCTGCAACGCGGCAGCGGCACTGGTGGTGTGCGGCGCCCTGGGCAGCACCCTGTGGCGCGGCCTCGCCCGGCCCGGCACCGCGCTGGTCTTCGGACTGCTGGTCGCCGCCGGGGAGTTGGCCCGGGTGCGGCTGCCCGAGGAGCGCGCCGGGGTCCGTACCACCGGGCTGCTCTCCGGCGCCGCGGCGCTCGGCTACGCCCTCTGCGGTCAGGTGGCCGGGGCATCCGCCGGGCACGGTCCCGCGCAGGCCGTCGCGGTGGCCGCCGTCGGCTCCCTCGTCGGACTGACCCCGCTGGTGGCGCTCGGGCAGGCGCCGCCGCCGCAGGCCCTCGCCCGGCTCGTGCTCGGGGTGGGCGCGGCGGCCCTGTGCTGCCAACCGCTGTACGGCGGGGGCCGGTCGGACGGCGCCGCCGTGCCGGACGGACTCCTGCCGCTGTGCCTGCTGTCCGTGGCCCTGCTCGTCGGCTGCCTCGACGCGCTGCTGGCCGCTGCCGCCCTGCGCGCCGACGCCTCCGGGGCCGCTCCGGCGGGGCACCACGGCCGGGCCGGGCGCCACCCGTTGCGGTCCCACCTGGCCACGGTGCCCGCCCTCGCCGCGACCGCCGTGCTCTTCGCACTGGCCGTCGCCGCCGCCGGGCTCCCGGCACTTCCGCTGTGCTGCGCCCCCGTCCTCGTCGTCCAGTGCGCGCTGCGCCGCCGGGCCTCCGCACGGGCCACCCACCGGCCGACCCTCGCCTCCCTCGCGCGGGCCCCCGAGGTGGCGGGCTGCACCCCTCGTGGGCATGCGCGCCGGGTGGCGGACCTGAGCCGTGCCGTGGGGCGCGAGCTGGGCCTGACCGGCGGGGAACTCACCGCGCTGGAGTACGCGGCCCTCACCCACGACGTGGGGCAGCTCTCCCCGGCCGATCCGGTGCCCGGCGGTGCCACGGCGGTGCTGGATGCCGGCAGCCAGCGCCGGGTGGCCATGCTGGGCGGCGCGGTGCTGCGGCAGGCGGGCGTCCGCCGTCGGGTGGCGTCCGCGGTGGAGGCACAGGCCGATCCGTATCGGGAGCAGCCGGTGACGGCGCGGGTACTCCGCACGGTCAACGCCTACGACGACCTCGTCGGCGACAGCGGGACTGCCGGTGCCGTGGCCCGTGCGCGGGCCCTGCACCGGCTGCGCGCGGCCGGCCGGGATCACGAACCACGCGTGGTGGAGGCCCTGTCACGGGTCGTGGCGAGGGCGGCGGAGGTCTGACGCACGGGTAATGAGCGGGCACCCGAGCGGGCATGGTTGGATGCGAAGGGGGAACCGCGAGAGGCGAGGACGGGCGTGCGGCGTCCGGAATGCACAACCCCATCGGCAGACGGCGGGCCGGGCGCGGGCCGGGCCCGAGGACAGGCGGAACGGCGGGATCGGCGGGAGCACATTGAGGATCTTCGGCAAGGTGCGGCACCGGCCCTCCGCCTCATGGCGGCAGGCGACGGACCGGGCTTTCACGCTTATCGGCGACGGGCGCTACGAGGATGCGGGCGCCCTGCTCACCCGTGCCGCCGACCTGGAGCCGTGGCTCTCGGAGTCCTGGTTCAATCTCGCGCTGCTGTACAAGTTCCGGCACGACTGGGAGCAGGCGCGCACGGCGGGGCTGCGCGCCGTGGCGCTGCTGGACCGCGAGTCCGGGGCGCCCGACTGGTGGAACGTGGGCATCGCGGCCACCGCGCTCCAGGACTGGCCGCTGGCCCGCCGGGCCTGGCAGGCGTACGGGCTGCACGTGGCCGGTCCCTCGCACGGAGCGGCCGCCGCCGAGGAGCCCACCGGGATGCAGCTCGGCAGCGCCGCCGTACGGCTCTCCCCGGAGGGCGAGGCCGAGGTGGTGTGGGGCCGCCGTATCGATCCGGCGCGGATGGAGATCCAGAGCATCCCGCTGCCCTCCTCGGGGCGCCGCTGGGGCGAGGTCGTGCTGCACGACGGTGTCCCGCACGGCGAGCGCACCACGGCGGCCGGGCCGTCGTACCCGGTCTTCGACGAGATCGAGCTGTGGGCACCCTCGCCGGTGCCCACCTGGGTGGTCCTGCTGGAGGCGGCCACGGAGAGCGACCGGGACGCGCTGGAGCGGCTCGCGGCCGACGCCGGGTTCGCGGCCGAGGACTGGTCCTCCTCGGTGCGGCTGCTGTGCCGGGCCTGCTCGGAGAGCGCCATGCCCGCCGACGAGGGCGACGGCACCGTGCATCTGGATCCGCACGACCACAGTTCGCCCGGTCACCCCGGCCCGCTGGGCCATATGACGCAGGGCGGGCCGGGGGAGCTGTGGGTGCCCGAGCGCGAGTGCGGACTGGCGGCGCCTGCCGCGCTGGTGCACGGGTTGCTGGACGGCTGGGTCGCCGACAGCCCGGACACCCGTGAGTGGCGGGATCTCGAGGAGGTCTGCTGAGCCGTCGGTGGCGGGCCCGTACCCTGTAGGGCGGGTCCGTACGGGGCCCGAGCCGGATCACCGGCCGCTCTCAGCTCACGGGTCGCAGGAAGGCGTACGACGGCATGGCGCAGCAGCAGGAAACGACGGCCGGGGCGGCCGCTGCCCCCGAGGGCGAGTTCGTCGACGACGTGACGGACGCGGCGGCCCGCGAGGAGGCGCACACCGAGCGGGGCACGGCCCGGCCGGTCACCGTCGTCGGGAACCCGGTGCTGCACCGGGAGTGCCGGGAGGTGACGGAGTTCGACGACGAGCTGGCCGCGCTGATCGACGACATGTTCGCCAGCCAGCGCGCCGCCGAGGGGGTCGGCATCGCCGCCAACCAGATCGGCGTCGACCTGAAGGTGTTCGTCTACGACTGCCACGACGATGCGGGCGTGCGGCACGTGGGCGTCGTCTGCAACCCGGTGCTCGACCAGCTTCCCGCCGAGCGGCGGGTGCTGGACGACGGCAGCGAGGGCTGCCTGTCGGTGCCCGGCGCCTACCACCCGCTGGCGCGGCCCGACCAGGCCGTGGTGCGGGGCCAGGACGCGCAGGGCAAGCCGATCGCCGTGCGCGGCACCGGCTACTTCGCCCGGTGCCTGCAGCACGAGACCGACCACCTCTACGGCTATCTGTACATCGACCGGCTCTCCAAGCGCGAGCGCAAGGACGTGTTCCGGCAGATGGCCGACAGCACGCCCCGCTACGAGACGGTTCCCAACGAGTGAGCCGCGCGGCCCGGGCCGAGTGCCCGGGCCGCCGGTGCGGCGGTGGAAACCGGGCGGGAGCCTGGGCCACCTGGCCCCCGCCCGGGGTCTGTGGGGCGTTCCTCAGAACTCGTCGTCGAAGGAGACCGAACCCTCCACCGCCACCTGGTAGGCCGAGGGGCGGCGTTCGAAGAAGTTCGTCAGCTCCTGGACGTTCTGCAGCTCCATGAACGTGAAGGGGTTGCCGGACCCGTAGCGCTCCGGGAAGCCCAGCCGGCGCAGCCGCTGGTCGGCGACCGCCTGGAGGTACTCGCGCATGGAGTCGGTGTTCATCCCCGGCAGGCCGTCCCCGCACAGGTCGCGGGCGAACTGCAGCTCCGCCTCGACGGCCTCCTCCAGCATCGCCGTCACCTGCTTCTCCAGCTCCGCGTCGAAGAGTTCGGGTTCCTCCTGGCGCACGGTGTCCACCACGTCGAACGCGAAGGACATGTGCATCGACTCGTCGCGGAACACCCAGTTGGTCCCGGTGGCCAGCCCGTGCAGCAGCCCGCGCGAGCGGAACCAGTAGACGTAGGCGAACGCGCCGTAGAAGAACAGCCCCTCGATGCAGGCGGCGAAGCAGATCAGGTTGAGCAGGAAGCGCCGCCGGTCCTCGCGGGAGGCCAGCTCGCCGATGTTCTCGACGGCGTCCATCCAGCGGAAGCAGAACTGCGCCTTCTCCCGGATGGAGGGGATGCTCTCCACCGCGGCGAAGGCCGCCGCGCGCTCGTCGTGGTCGGGCAGATAGGTGTCCAGCAGCGTCAGATAGAACTGGACGTGCACGGCCTCCTCGAACAGCTGCCGGGACAGATACAGTCGCGCCTCGGGCGAGTTGATGTGCTTGTAGAGCGTCAGCACCAGGTTGTTGGCCACGATCGAGTCCCCGGTGGCGAAGAACGCCACCAACCGGCTGATCATGTGCTGTTCGCCCGGGGTGAGCCTGGCCAGGTCGGCGACGTCGGAGTGGAGGTCGACCTCCTCCACGGTCCAGGTGTTCTTGATCGCGTCGCGGTAGCGCTCGTAGAAGTGCGGGTAGCGCATCGGGCGCAGCGTCAGTTCGAAGCCCGGGTCGAGCAGGTTCTTGGCGGCTGTCGGGTCGCTCGTCGTCATTACTGGCATGCCTCGCAGGACTCGGGGTTTTCCAGGGAGCAGGCGAGGGCCTCGTCGGCCGTCGCGGGAGCGGGAGCGGGGGCGGGGGCGGGCACCGAAGCGGTGGCTCCGGCCGCCTGCGCGATCCGGGTCGCGGGGCGCGACCGCAGGTAGTACGTGGTCTTGATGCCGCGCTTCCAGGCGTAGGCGTACATCGAGCTGAGCTTCCCGATGGTGGGCGAGGACAGGAAGAGGTTCAGCGACTGGCTCTGGTCCAGATACGGGGTGCGGGCCGCCGCCATGTCGATCAGCGCCCGCTGCGGGGTCTCCCAGGCCGTCCGGTAGAGCGCGCGGACCTGCGCGGGCACCCACTCCAGCTCCTGCACCGAGCCGTTGGCCTCGCGCAGCGCCTCCCGGGCGCGCGCGTCCCACAGCCCCAGCCGCTTCAGCTCCGCGACCAGATAGGTGTTCACCTGGAGGAACTCGCCGCTGAGCGTCTCGCGCTTGAACAGGTTGGAGACCTGCGGCTCGATGCACTCGTACACGCCCGCGATGGAGGCGATGGTGGCCGTCGGAGCGATCGCCAGCAGCAGTGAGTTGCGCATCCCGGTCCGGGAGATCCGTGCCCGCAGCGCCTCCCACCGCTGCGGCCAGGCCCGCTCCCCGGCCGTGGCCGGATAGTGGTCGGGGTGCAGCACGCCGCGCGCCGTGCGGGTCGCCTCCCAGGCGGGCAGCGGCCCGTGCTGCTCGGCCAGCTCGGCGGAGGTCTCGTAGGCGGCCAGCATGATGCGCTCGGCGATCCGGGTGGACAGCTCGCGGGCCTCCGGGGAGTCGAAGGGCAGCCCGAGCCGGAAGAAGACGTCCTGCAGGCCCATCACTCCCAGGCCCACCGGCCGCCAGCGGGAGTTGGAGACGGCGGCCTGCCCGGTCGGATAGAAGTTGATGTCCACCACGCGGTCCAGGAACCGCACCGCGGTGCGGACCGTGGCGTCCAGCCGCTCCCAGTCCATCCGGTCCGGCAGCGGGCCGCCGTCCTCCTCGCCCAGGTGTGCGGCCAGGTTCACCGAGCCCAGATTGCAGACGGCGGTCTCCCCGTCGTCGGTGACCTCCAGGATCTCCGTGCACAGGTTCGAGGAGTGCACGGTGTTGCCCGGCTCCGCGGTCTGGTTGGAGGTGCGGTTCGCGGCGTCCTTGAACGTCATCCAGCCGTTGCCGGTCTGCGCGAGGGTGCGCATCATCGCGCCGTACAGCTGCCGCGCGGGCAGCCGCTTGACCGCGCGCCCCGCCGCCTCGGCACGGCGGTAGGCGGCGTCGAACTCCTCCCCCCACAGGTCCACCAGCTCCGGCGCCTCGGACGGGGAGAAGAGCGACCACTGCTCGTCCGCCTCGACCCGGCGCATGAACTCGTCCGGGATCCAGTGCGCCAGATTGAGGTTGTGGGTGCGGCGCGCGTCCTCGCCGGTGTTGTCCCGCAGTTCCAGGAACTCCTCCAGGTCCGCGTGCCAGGTCTCCAGGTAGACGCAGGCCGCTCCCTTGCGGCGGCCGCCCTGGTTGACCGCGGCCACCGAAGCGTCCAGCGTGCGCAGGAACGGCACGATGCCGTTCGAGTGGCCGTTGGTGCCCCGGATCAGCGCTCCGCGGGAGCGGATCCTGGAGTACGACAGACCGATGCCGCCCGCGTGCTTGGACAGCCGCGCGACCTGCTGGTAGCGCTCGTAGATCGAGTCCAGTTCGTCCTGGGGGGAGTCGAGCAGATAGCAGGAGGACATCTGCGGGTGGCGGGTGCCGGAGTTGAAGAGCGTGGGGGAGGAGGGCAGGTAGGCGAGGGAGCTGGTGAGCCGGTAGAAGTCGGCCACCTCCGCGAGGGCCTGCGGCGATTCGTCAGCGGCCAGTCCGCAGGCCACCCGGAGCAGGAAGTGCTGCGCCGTCTCGACGGGGCGCCGGGTGATCGGGTGCCGCAGCAGGTAGCGGGAGTGGACCGTCCGCAGCCCGAAATACCCGAACCGGTCGTCGGCGCCGTCCTCGACGGCCTCCCGCACCAGCGCGTCCAGCCGGTCGGCGTGCCGGCGGACGAACGCGTGCGTGCCGTCCGCGATCAGCCCCTCCGCGTGGCCCAGTGCGACCGCGTCGGAGAACGAGACGACGCCTTCCGCGGCCGCCTCGTCCCGGATCGCGAGGGTCAGCAGCCGGGCCGCCAGCCGGGAGTACGCGGGATCCTCGCTGATGCGGCCGGCCGCGGACTCGATGGCCAGGGTGCGCAGTTCCACCGCGTCGGCGCCGGGCTGCCTGCCGCGCAGCGCCGCGGCCAGTACCGGCGCCGGGTCCGCGTCCGGGAGGTCGGCGGTGAGCGCGGCGAGGGTCGCGCGCAACGCGGCGGCCGACGGGTCCTCGCCGGCCTCGTCTCCCGTGGCGGAGCCGGGGGTGGCGGGTGCCGGAAGGGTGGGGGCGGTGGTGACGGTCACGCGGTGCTCTCCCTCGCTGCTCACTGGCCGTGGGCAGCGCACGGGGGGAGAGGCGCGCGCCCGGCCGCCCCGCTCGGGCACCGAGCCCGGTTCCGGGCCCGGACCCCTGTTCAGGGCACGGCGCGCTCCGCCCACCGGTCCGACCCACGAGACCTGGACGTTCTTCGGGCCGCCGCCGGCAGGTACTCGGACTTGCGGGCGGGCTCGCGCCGGCCCCTCACCGTTGCGGGACAGTTCCGGATTCGCACCGGATTCCCCTGCGTCGAGGGCGACAGCCGTGAGACACCATACATCTTGTGCTCGGCTTAAGCAGGCACCCCATATCTTGTGCCGTCCCGCGTCGTGTCGGGCAACGGCTCCGGCTCCCCGCAGCGCCCCCGGCAGGGTGCCGGGCACCGGCGCGGAGACCGGCCACCCGGGCCGGACGCGGCGGTCGGCCCGGGCGGGAGCGCGTTCACAGGCGCAGCGCGTAGGCCCACAGGGTGACGCCCGGGACCGGACTCCAGTCCCGCCCGGCGTCCCGGCGGAACCCGAGGCGCCGGTAGAGGCGGTGGGCGGCATGCATGGTCGGCTGGGTCGAGAGCACCAGCCCCGAGAGCCCCAGCGCGCGGGCCCGGTCCGAGCAGGCCGTCACCAGCGCCTCCCCGACCCCGCGTCCGCGTGCCGACTCGCGCACGCCGAGCATCCGGAACTCGCCCTCGTCCTGCCGCGCCCGCTCCGCGAAGGGCCCGCCGCGGCCGACGAAGGTGACGGTGCCCAGCAGTTCGCCCCGGTCCCCCTCGGCCACGAGCAGCTCCGCGTGGCCGGCGCGGCCCGCCGCGTCCCGCAGGGTCTCCAGATACGGGTCCGCCTCGCCGAGGTCCAGCAGCCCGCCGCTCAGATAGGCCCGGGCGACCAACTCGCCGAGCTCCGGGTACTCCTCGGGCCTGGCCGTTCTCACGGTGATGTCCATGCCGTCATCATCCGCCACACCACCGACACCGCGGCCCGCCGCCGGCTGCCGGAAGGCGCCGCCGGGGTGGTCGGCGGAGCCGTGCGACCGCACCCGGCGGGCGCGTACTCAGCAGCAGCGGAAGCCCTCGCGCGGGTCGCCCTCGCGGGCGTCGGTGCGGCGCCGCTCGAACTCTTTCCTGCCGGGGACCTCCGCGTCCGGGCCCTGGTACCGGCGCACATGGGCCACATACCGGTCGTAGGCGCCCTCGTCGGTCAGCTCGCGCACATACCAGCGCACCCAGCGTCCGGCGCGCAGCAGCCGGCGCAGCATCCGGTCGGCGGCTGCCGCGCTCACCGGGAGTCCCCGTCCGCTCCGCCGCCGGACGGCCCGGCTGCGGCCGCTTCGGCCAGCTCGGCCTTCTCTTCCTTGGTGGCGATCAGTCCGGCGGGCGCCGTCAGGGTCGACTTCCGGTAGGGCGCCTCGTGCATCCGGGTGCCCTCCGGGTCGCGGACCGCGCGCACGCAGGTGCGGGCCGCGTCGGCGAGGACGACGACGACCAGCAGCGCGAAGAGCGCCGAGAGGACCCCGTCCACGGTCGAGTTGGTGACCACCGTGTGCATGTCGTCCATGCTCTTGGCGGGGGCGATGACCTTCCCCTGGTCGATGGCCTCCTGGTAGTCGGCGCGCTGCTGGAAGAAGCCGATCTTCGGGTCGGTGGAGAAGACCTTCTGCCAACTGGCCGTCAGTGTGACGACGGCGTCCCACGCCAGCGGTACGGCCGTGACCCACGCCCACTTCAGCCGTCCGGACTTGACCAGCAGCGTGGTGCAGACCGCCAGGGCGACGGCGGCCAGCAGCTGGTTGGCGATCCCGAAGAGCGGGAAGAGCTGGTTGATCCCGCCGAGCGGCTCGTGGACGCCCACCCACAGGAAGTAGCCCCACAGCGCCACGATGACGCCGCTGGACAGCAGCAGGCCCGGCCACCAGCTCACCCGGCGGAAGGGCTTGTAGACGTTGCCGAGCATGTCCTGGAGCATGAACCGGCCCACCCGGGTGCCGGCGTCCAGGGCGGTCAGGATGAACAACGCCTCGAACATGATTGCGAAGTGGTACCAGAACGCCTTCATCCCGGAGCCGCCCACGACCTCCGAGAAGATGTTGGACACCCCGATCGCCAGGGTGGGTGCTCCACCCGTCCGGGAGAGCAGCGACTGCTCCTCGACGGCCTTGGCGGCGGCGGCCAGCTGGTCGGGGGAGATGCTGTACCCGAAGCTGCGCACCGCCTCGGAGGCGGCCTGCACGTTGTCGCCGATGACGCCGGCGGGCGCGTTCATCGCGAAGTAGAGGCCCGGGTCGATGATGCTGGCGGCGACCATCGCCATGATGGCGACGAACGACTCCATCAGCATGGAGCCGTAGCCGATCATCCGGATCTGGGTCTCCTTCTGGATCATCTTCGGCGTGGTGCCCGAGGAGATCAGCGCGTGGAAGCCGGACAGGGCGCCGCAGGCGATGGTGATGAAGACGAACGGGAAGAGCGAACCGGCGAACACCGGCCCGTCACCCACCCCCGCGAAGTCGGTGATGCCCGCCATCTTCAGCGTCGGCAGCGTCACCACCACACCGACGGCCAGCAGCCCGATGGTGCCGATCTTCATGAACGTCGACAGGTAGTCGCGCGGCGCCAGCAGCATCCACACCGGCAGGATGGAGGCGATGAAGCTGTAGACCAGGATCCAGACGACCAGAGTGCCCGGCTCCAGGGTGAAGGTGTCGGCCCAGGAGGACTCGGCGACCCATCGTCCGGCCACCAGGGCGAGCAGCAGCAGCGCGATGCCGATCAGCGAGACCTCGGTGACCCGCCCGGGGCGCAGCACCCGCAGACAGAACCCCATGAGCAGCGCGATCGGGATCGTCATACCGATCGAGAAGGTGCCCCAGGGCGACTCGGCCAGCGCGTTGACGACGACCAGCGCCAGTACCGCCAGCAGAATGATCATGATGGCGAGAACGGCGAGCAGCGCCGCCGCGCCGCCGACCGGGCCGATCTCCTCGCGCGCCATCTGCCCCAGCGACTTGCCGTCCCGCCGCATGGAGAAGAAGAGCGTCACCATGTCCTGGACGGCGCCGGCCAGGATCACGCCGACGACGATCCAGATGGTGCCCGGCAGATATCCCATCTGGGCCGCCAGCACCGGGCCGACCAGCGGGCCGGCGCCCGCGATCGCGGCGAAGTGGTGGCCGAGCAGCACGCGCCGGTCGGTGGGGTGGAAGTCGATGCCGTTGTCGAGCCGTTCGGCGGGTGTGGCCCGCGTCTTGTCGACGCGCAGCACCCGGGTGGTGATGAAGCGCGCGTAGAAGCGGTAGCCGATGGCGTAGGAGCCGAGTGCGGCCGCCACCATCCACGCGGCGGAGACCTCTTCGCCGCGGGCGAGGGCGAGCATGGCCCAGCCTGCCGCGCCGATCAGTGCGACGGCTGTCCAGACGGCTATGGAGCGTGGACCGAGCTTGCCGGCCGGGTGTGCAGTGCTGGGCACGCGCGTCCCTCCTCGACCTCACCTGCGCACCATTCGAGGTGGCGCGCCTACCACGACAGCAGGCCGACCGTAGAACACCGCCTTGATCGGCGCCATACCTCGGGAGGGGGGGAACCGCGATCCGCGGCGTGGAACGGGGAACTCGCGGCGCGGAGCCGCCGGTTGCGCCGACCGGCGGTGGCGGGGCGGCGGGGTCAGGCCGTGGGGCGCTGGAGGTTGGCCACGAACTTGTAGCGGTCCCCACGGTAGACCGAACGCACCCACTCCACCGGCTCCCCGGCGGTGTCCCGGGAGTGCCGCGAGAGCATCAGCATCGGCAGTCCGACGTCGGTGCCCAGCAGCCCGGCCTCGCGCGGGGTGGCCAGTGAGGTCTCGATGGTCTCCTCGGCCTCCGCCAGGTGGATGTCGTAGACCTCGGCGAGTGCGGTGTAGAGCGAGGAGTACTTGACCAGGCTGCGGCGCAGCGCGGGGAACCGCTTCTGGGACAGATGGGTGGTCTCGATCGCCATGGGTTCGCCGCTGGCCAGCCGGAGCCGCTCGATGCGCAGGACGCGTCCGCCCGCGGGGATGTCCAGCAGCACGGCGAGCCGGTCGTCGGCGGTGACGTAGCCGATGTCCAGCAGTTGCGAGGTGGGTTCGAGTCCCTGGGCCCGCATGTCCTCGGTGTAGGAGGTGAGTTGCAGCGCCTGCGAGACCTTGGGCTTGGCGACGAAGGTGCCCTTGCCCTGGATCCGCTCCAGGCGCCCTTCGACGACGAGTTCCTGGAGCGCCTGCCGCACGGTGGTGCGCGAGGTGTCGAACTCGCTGGCCAGCGTCCGCTCGGGCGGTACCGGGGTGCCCGGCGGCAGGGTCTCGGTCATCTCCAGCAGGTGCCGCTTCAGCCGGTAGTACTTGGGCACGCGCGCGGTGCGGGCCGCCGATCCGTTGCCGCCCGCGGACCCGGTGTCCGCCGCGGCCGGCGCGACCGCGCCGCCCCCGTCCGTGCTCATGGCCCGCCTTCCCGACTCCTGTGGTGCTGCCGTCACCGGCTTCCTCCGTGTTGCGTAGCGGCTCACATCGTGGCACGGCCCCGGTCCGGGCGGGCGTCCCAGCTCAGATGTCGTTCCGATAACGGAACCGACAGCGAGCTTTATACACCGTTGACACCCCTAAAGGTCTAGGCCAAGCTCTCTTCATCTCATTGGTCTAAACCAACTCCGTCCGGAAGCCACTCCGGATTTGCGGTGCGGAGCGTTCCAGTGTGCAGGGGAGAATGCTGTGGTACGCATACATAGGGGCCTCATTGCCGCGGCCGGTGTCGCGGCGCTGATGGTGAACGTCGCGGCCTGCGGGTCGGACGGCGACAAGAAGGACGGCCCCGAGAGCTTCAAGGGCCAGACCCTGACCCTCTGGGCGATGGACGGCTCCACGCCCGATCAGTGGACCAAGGACGTCAAGGCGGCCTTCGAGAAGAAGACCGGTGCGAAGCTGAAGCTGGAAGTCCAGCAGTGGAACGGCATCCAGCAGAAGATCACCACCGCCCTCTCCGAGTCCGACCCGCCGGACGTGATCGAGGTCGGCAACACCCAGACCCCGGCGTACGCCCGCACCGGCGGACTGGCCGATCTCAGCGACCTGAAGAAGGGGTTGGGCAAGGACTGGACGCCCTCCCTCAACAAGTCCGCGGTCTACGACGGAAAGCAGTACGCGGCACCCTGGTTCGCCGTCAACCGCACCGTCATCTACAACAAGAAGATCTGGTCCGAGGCGGGCATCGAGGGCACACCCGAGACCCGCCAGGAATTCTTCGACGCGCTCGAGAAAATCGGCAAGAAGACCGACGCCGAGCCCCTCTACATGCCCGGCCAGAACTGGTACTTCCTGGACGGCCTGCTCATCGGCCAGGACGCCGACCTGGTGAAGAAGAAGGGCGGGAAGTGGGTCTCCAACCTCGCCGACCCCAAGGTCGGCAAGGCCATGGACATCTACAAGAAGTACGCCTCCTACTCCGAGGCGCCCAAGGACAAGGACGAGGCCACCCCGCAGCAGGCCGAGGTCTTCGCCAAGGGCAAGACGGGCGCCTTCATCGGACTGAGCTGGGAAGCGGCCACCGCGATCAAGGCCAACAAGAAGATCGAGAAGGACATCGGCTACTTCACCATCCCGGGTGAGACCGCCGACGAGCCCGAGGGCGTCTTCCTCGGCGGTTCGAACCTCGCCGTCGCGGCCGGCAGCGAGAAGCAGGAGCTCGCCAAGGAGTTCCTGAAGATCGCGCTGTCCGACAAGTACGAGGGCGAGCTCGCCAAGGAGGGCGGGGTCATCCCCAACAAGTCCGCGCTGCAGAGCAATCTGAAGGGCAACCCCGCCGCCGAGGCCGCCGCGCCCGCGGTCGAGGGCGGCGGTCTGACGCCGCTCATCCCCGAGTGGGGTGCCGTGGAGAACCCGCCCAACCCGATCAAGACCTATATGACGTCGGTCCTGAAGGGGAAGTCGCACGCCGACGCCGCCAAGGCTGTCGAGGGCGAGATGAACAAGAGGCTGTCGCAGAAGCAGTGACCCGTTCGCCAGGGCGGGGGTGGGGGCGGTGCCAGGCACCGCCCCCACCACCGGGTGGGAGTTTGAATGTCTGTGAAAACCGATGAGGCGGCACCTCCTCGTGGCAGGACGCCCGTCAGGACGGTGGAGGTGTCCGGCCCGCCGCCGCGCGCCGGCCGGCTCGCCAGGAAGGGCACCCTGCCCTACCTCCTGCTGCTGCCCGCCCTCGGGCTGACCGCGGTCTTCCTCGGGTATCCGCTGGTCACCAACGGCATGTTGTCGTTCCAGAACCTCAACATGACGCAGCTGATCCAGCACGTCACCGAGTGGAACGGGTTCGAGAACTACGCCGACACGCTCGGGAACGACACGTTCTGGCGGGTCACCCTGCGGTCGGTGATCTTCACCCTCGTCAATGTCGTCGTGATCATCGTGGTCGGCACCCTCGTCGGACTGCTGCTCGCGCGGCTCGGGTCCAAGATGCGGCTGCTGCTCTCGATCGCCCTGGTGCTGGCCTGGGCGATGCCGATCATCGCCGCCACGACCGTCTACCAGTGGCTGTTCGCCCAGCGGTTCGGTGTCGTCAACTGGGTGCTGGCCAAGCTCGGCTTCGACTCGATGGCCGACTACAACTGGACGGGGACGCAGCTGTCCACGTTCTTCGTCATCTCGCTGCTGCTGGTGTGGACATCCGTCCCGTTCGTCGCGATCAACCTCTACGCCGCGACGACGACCATCGCCAAGGAGCTGTACGAGGCCGCGGCACTGGACGGCGCGGGGGCGTGGCAGAGCTTCAAGAACGTCACCTTCCCGTTCCTCAAGCCGTTCCTGATGGTCGCGACGTTCCTCGAAGTCATCTGGATCTTCAAGGCGTTCCCGCACGTGTTCGCCATCAACCAGGGCGGTCCCGACCGGCTCACCGAGACGTTGCCGGTGTACGCGTTCGTGGAGGGCGTCGGCAACCAGCACTACGGAGCCGGTGCGGCGATCTCCGTCCTGACGATCCTGATCCTGCTGGCCCTGATGTCCTACTACCTGCGGCTGGTGATCCGGCAGGAGAGCGCGGACGAGGCCGAGGGTTCCGAGAAGAGCAAGGGGGGCAGGGCCTGATGCGACGGTCACTGCTGGGCCGGATATGGCCGAACGCGACCGCACTGGTGCTGTTCGTGGCGTTCGCCTTTCCCGTGTACTGGATGTTCAACACGGCGTTCAAACCGAACGGGCAGATCATCAGCGAGGACCCGGTCTGGTTCCCCACCTCGCCGACCTTCGAGCACTTCAGCACGGCGGTCAACGCCGAGAACTTCTGGACGCTGGTCCGCAACTCCGTCACCGTCACCGTGCTGGCCGTCGGAATCTCGCTGCTCGTGGCGCTCTTCGCCTCGTTCGCGCTCGCCCGGATGCGGTTCAAGGGCCGCAAGGGCATCCTGCTGACCTTCATGGTCGCCCAGATGGCACCCTGGGAGGTCATGGTCATCGCGATCTACATGATCGTGCGCGACGCCGAGATGCTGAACAGCCTGGTGCCGCTCACCCTCTTCTACACCGTCATGGTGCTGCCGCTGACGATCATCACCCTGCGCGGCTACGTCGCCGCCGTGCCCAAGGACCTGGAGGAGTCGGCCATGGTCGACGGCTGCACCCGGCTCCAGGCGTTCCGCCGGGTGATCTTCCCGCTGCTGGCCCCGGGCCTGATGGCCACCTCGCTGTTCGGATTCATCACGGCGTGGAACGAGTTCCCCCTGGTGCTCATCCTCAACAAGGACGACGAGGCGCAGACGCTCCCGCTGTGGCTGTCGAAGTTCCAGACCGCCTTCGGCGACGACTGGGGTGCCACCATGGCGGCAGCCTCCCTCTTCGCCGTGCCGATCCTGCTGCTCTTCCTCTACCTCCAGCGCAAGGCCGTCGCCGGTCTGGCCTCCGGCGCGGTCAAGGGATAGGCCGAGGAACAACGGGACACAGGAACCAGCGACCACAGGGACACAGGGACGACAGGGACCACTGTGCGACACCGCCGCCCGACCCCTCGGCACAGCAGGGAAGTGAAGGGACACCGCGCCGCATGACCACCTCACTCCGAGCCCCGGACACCCTCACCCGCGACGCCCTCGCCGTCCTCCAGCCCGGCTTCGCCGGAACCTCCGCCCCCGCCTGGCTGCTGCGGCACCTGGAGGAGGGGCTCGCCTCGGTCGGCCTGTTCGGGCGGAACATCGAATCCGCCCAGCAGCTCGCCCTGCTCACCGAGCAGCTCCGCGACGTCCGCCCGGACCTGCTGGTCGCCATCGACGAGGAGGGCGGCGACGTCACCCGGCTGGAGGTGCGGACCGGCTCCTCCTACCCCGGCAACCTCGCCCTCGGCCGCGTCGACGACCCCGACCTGACCCGGGCGGTGGCCTTCGAACTGGGCAGCCGGCTCGCCGCGGCCGGCGTCAACCTCAACTGGGCGCCCTCCGCAGACGTCAACTCCAACCCGGACAACCCCGTCATCGGGGTGCGCTCCTTCGGCGGCGACCCGCAGCTCGTCGCCCGGCACACCGTCGCCTACGTCGAGGGCCTCCAGGCGGCCGGGGTCGCGGCCTGCGTCAAGCACTTCCCCGGGCACGGGGACACCGCCGTCGACTCGCACCACGACATGCCCCGCATCGACGCCGACCTGGAGACCCTCCGGGCCCGCGAGCTCGTCCCCTTCGCCGCGGCGGTCGAAGCGGGCAGCAAGTGCGTGATGAGCGCCCACATCCTGCTCCCGGCGCTGGACGCCACGCGCCCCGGCACCCTCAGCCCCGCCGCGCTCACCGGACTGCTGCGGGCCCCCCGCGACCAGGGCGGCCTGGGCCACCAGGGGCTCATCGTCACCGACGGAATGGAGATGCGGGCCATCTCCGCGACCTACGGCCTCGAACGCGGCAGCGTCCTCGCGCTGGCCGCCGGGGCCGACGCCATCTGCGTCGGCGGCGGACTGGCCGGCGAGGACACCGTGCTGGGGCTCCGCGACGCGCTGGTGCGCGCGGTGCGGGACGGCGAGCTGGCCGAGGAGCGGCTCGCCGACGCCGCGGCACGGGTGCGCGGCCTGGCCGCGTGGGCGCGGGGGGTGCGGCGGCCGGACACGGGGGGTCCGGCCGACCCCGCCCTCCGCGCGGACCCGTCCGGTGCCGAAGCGGGCATCGGGCTGGAGGCGGCGCGGCGCGCGCTGGTGGTGACCGGGCTGGAGGGCCACCGCCGCCCGGCCGGGCCGCTGTACGTCGCGGCCCTCACCTCGGTGGCCAACATCGCGGTCGGTGACGAGACCCCCTGGGGCCCCGCCGCCGAGCTGGAGCGGATGGTGCCGGGAACCCGGACGGGCACCTACCGGGCCGCCGACGGGGACGTCGGCGCCGCGGTGCTCGCCGACGCGGGGGAGCGGCCCGTCGTCGTGGTCGTCCGCGACCTGCACCGCCACCCGTGGATGGCGGACGCGGTGGCGCGGCTGGTCGCCGCCCGCGAGGACACCGTGGTGGTCGAGATGGGGCTGCCCCAGGCGCCGCCGCAGGGCGCCCTGCACATCGCCACGCACGGTGCGGCACGGGTCTGCGGGCGGGCCGCGGCCGAGGTCATCGCCCGCGGCTGAGCCCCGGTCCCACTCCAGGGCCGGGGCCCGGGACCGGGACCCGGAGCCGACCCGGGGCAAAACGTGCCCAACCGCCACGCCGTAGGATCGAACCGCGACCGCACGCGAACATCACCCCTGGGAGGGACCCGCATGTCCTCGAACGCCCCGTCCGAGCCGGGCACCGTCATGTCCGGTGAGATGGCCGAGCAGCCGGCCGTGCTGCGCCGCATCCTGGACGAGGGCGCTCCCGCCATCCGCGAGGTGGCCGAGCGGATCGCCGCGAAGAACCCCCGCTTCGTCCTGCTCACGGCGCGGGGCACCTCGGACAACGCCGCGCTGTACGCGAAGTACCTGCTGGAGATCCAGCTCGGCAAGCCGTGCGGGCTGACCTCCATGTCGACGACGACCGCGTACGGCGCGCGCCCCGACCTCACCGACTGCCTGGTGATCACCATCAGCCAGTCCGGCGGCAGCCCGGACCTGGTGGCCTCCACGGAGGCGGCCCGGGAGGCGGGCGCGATCACACTCGCCGTCACCAACAACGCCGACTCGCCGCTCGCACGGGTGAGCGAATTCCACATCGACGTGCTGGCCGGCCCGGAGAAGGCGCTGCCCGCCACCAAGACCTACACGGCGGAGCTGCTGGCGCTCTACCTGTTCGTGGACGGCCTGCGCGGCGGCGGGGGCACCGAGGCCGCCAAGGCGCTGCCCGGACTCGCCGAGGCGGTGCTGGAGCGCAGGGGCGAGGTCAAGGCGCTGGCGGCGCGCTACCGGTTCGCCGAGCGCATGGTGCTCACCTCGCGCGGCTACGGCTACCCGACGGCGAAGGAAGCCGCGCTGAAGCTCATGGAGACCAGCTACATCCCGGCCCTCTCCTACTCCGGCGCCGACCTGCTGCACGGCCCGCTGGCGATGGTGGACAACATCTCGCCGGTGATCGCCGTGGTCGCCGACGGCAAGGGCGGCGAGGCCCTGCAGCCGGTGCTGGAGCGGCTCCGCGACCGGGGCGCCGACCTGGTGGTCATCGGCCGCCGCGAGGAGGTGGAGCGGGCGTCGGCCGGCTTCGCGCTCCCCACCGAGGGGCTGCCCGAGGAGCTGCAGCCGCTGATCCAGATCCTGCCGCTGCAGATGCTCGCCTACGAGGTCACCATGGCGCGCGGCCAGGACCCGGACGCGCCCCGCTCCCTCGCCAAGGTCACCGAGACCCGCTGAACGGGGGCGTGGCATGGCGCAGCCGTCCATGAAGCAGGCGACCACCACCGACGGCCTGGTGGAGCAGCTCATCGACGTCGGGGCGACCGCCGTGCGCCGGGGCTTCGTCCTGGCCAGCGGCGGCAATCTGTCGGCCCGGCTGCCCGGTTCCGAGGAGTTCGTGGTCACGGGCGCGGGCACCTGGCTGGACCGGCTGGCGCCGGAGGACTTCACCGTCATGAACCTGGCGGGCGAGATCGTCGGCGGCAACCCGCAGCCCTCCAGCGAGTGGAAGCTCCACCAGCGCACCTACCGGGTGCGCGAGGACGTCAACGCGATCGTCCACATGCACCCGCAGCACGCCGTGCTGGTCGACGCACTCGGCCACGAGATCCGGCTGCTGACCCTGGACCACGCGGTGTACGTGCGCTCCGTCGGCCGTACCGGCTTCTTCCCGAACGGCTCGGACGAACTCGCCGACACCGCCGCCGAGCAGGCCAAGGAGCACAACTGCGTGCTGCTGGCGCACCACGGCTGCTCGGCGCTGGGGGAGCACGTCGGGATGGCCTTCCGGCGGGCGATGAACCTGGAGGAGGCGGCCACGGCCACCTACCGCGCGCTGCTGCTGGGGGACCGCACGACGCGCTTCCCGGTACCGGCGGACGAGGCGATCCGGCACGCCTGAGCCGTGCCCGGGGCCGCGGGCATCCCTCTCCGCGGCTCGACGCCGGGACCCTCCGGGCTGCCTCCGGGACCCTCCGCGGTGCCGGAGGCCGGAGGAGGGCCGCAGCCGGCCCCGGACGGTCCCGGACACCGGAGAGGCGGCGGCGGGCCGTGGGCGGCTCGGAACCCGCACCGGGCCCGGAACGCACTACGGGCCGCGGCGCCGGTACGGGACCCTCAACCCGTCCGGCACCGCAGCCCGGAGCTGCAAGGCCCCGGCGCTGTCAGGGCAGAGAGCGCCGCGGACCTCGATCCGCCCTCCTGTGCGGGGAGGACAGAAGTTCTTCCGGAAGGATTCTGGACTAGACCACGGCTGTCTGTCTACGGATCGCGCGTTTCCGCCGTCCCGCGGCACCCCCTCCGGTCCGCCGCGCGCCGACCGGGAACCCGGCCGGAGCCGGGTGGCGCCGGCCCGCGCGGCGGCCTGCCGTACCCTCGGCCCCGTGCCCTCCATGAACGACCTCGTACGCCAGCACACCGCCCTCTCCGCCGTGGAGCTGGAGTGGCTGCACATGCTGGTCTCCGAGTGGCAGCTCCTCGCCGACCTGTCCTTCGCCGACCTCGTGCTGTGGGTGCCCACCCTGGACGGCACCCGCTACGTCTCGGTCGCCCAGATGCGCCCGAACACCGGTCCCACCTCGCACCAGGACGACATGGTCGGCCATCTGGTGCCCCGGGGGCGCCGGCCGCTGCTGGACGCGGCTCTGGACGAGGGCCGGATCGTGCGGGAGGGGGACCCGGAGTGGCGCGAGGAGGTGCCGGTGCGGGTCGAGTCCATCCCGGTCCGCCGCGAGGGGCGGGTCCTGGGGGTCATCGCGCGCAACACCAATCTGCTGACGGTCCGCACCCCCAGCAGGCTGGAGCTGACCTATCTGCAGAGCGCCTCCGACCTCGCACAGATGATCGCGGCGGGCAGCTTCCCGTTCCCCGGGCACGAGGTGGACATGGACCATGTCCCGCGCGTGGGGGACGGCTTGATCCGGCTGGACGCCGACGGCCATGTGCAGTACGCCTCCCCGAACGCGCTGTCCGCCTACCACCGGCTGGGACTCGCCGCCGACCTGGTCGGGCTGCACCTGGGCGAGGCGACCGCGGAACTGGCTCCCGCCCGCGGGGCGGTTGATGAGGCCATGGTCAAGCTGGCCAGCGGCTGGGCGCCCCGCGGAGCCGAGGTGGAGGCCAACGACTGCATCGTCCAACTGCGCGCCATCCCGCTCAAGCCCAAGGGCACCCGGATCGGTTCGCTCATCCTGCTGCGGGACATCACGGAAGTGCGCCGCCGCGAACGCGAGTTGATCACCAAGGACGCCACCATCCGGGAGATCCACCACCGGGTGAAGAACAACCTCCAGACGGTGGCCGCGCTGCTGCGCCTGCAGGCCCGCAGGATGGACTCGGAACAGGGCAAGGAGGCGCTCGGCGAGGCGGTGCGGAGGGTCGGCTCGATCGCCATCGTGCACGAGACGCTGTCCCAGAACCTGGACGAGCGGGTGGACTTCGACGAGATCGCCGACCGGGTGCTCGCGATGGTGGCGGAGATCTCACCCGGCCGGATCACCGGACGCCGCACGGGGCGCTTCGGGATCCTCGGCGCCGAGGTCGCCACGCCGCTGTCCATGGTGCTCACCGAGGTCCTGCAGAACGCCATCGAGCACGGGTTCGGCGCCGAGGAGCAGGGCGCCGTCGAGGTGCACGCGGTGCGCGGCGCGGCCACCGGGCAGGACGGGGCGCGGTTGCTGGTCACGGTGCAGGACAACGGCCGCGGTCTGCCCGCGGGCTTCGACCCCGGGAGCGGCGGCAACCTCGGGCTGCAGATCGTCCGGACACTGGTGGAGGGGGAGTTGGGCGGCACGTTCGACATGCTCCCCGGCAGCACGGGCGGCACCCGGGTGCTGTTCGACCTCCCGGTGGCCGCTGGCTAGCGTCCCGGAGCCGGTCCGGCGGCGTCCCGGAGCCGTTCGCCGGGGAGCGCGACGAAAGCGCCGAGCCCCCGGTCCCTGGGCGAGGACGGGGGGCTCGGCGCTTCACGCTCTGCTTTGAGTTGTGCGGGCGCTCCGCGTACTGCTGGGCGCTCCGAGGGCACTGCGTGCTGCGTCTCGGGCTGCCGCTGGTGCAGGGCTGGTGTCAGGCGTGTCAGGCGGTCGCGGCGTTGTTCCGCGCCCGGTTGCGGGCGGCACGGCGCTTCATCGCGCGGCGCTCGTCCTCGCTCAGACCACCCCAGACACCGGAGTCCTGACCCGACTCCAGAGCCCACTGCAGGCACTGCTCCATGACGGGGCAGCGGCGGCAGACAGCCTTGGCTTCCTCGATCTGCAGCAGCGCGGGACCGGTGTTGCCGATGGGGAAGAACAGCTCGGGGTCTTCCTCGCGGCAAACGGCGTGGTGACGCCAGTCCATGGCTGCTACCTCTCCTCGTGTGTGGCTTGCTTGTGAATGTGAACGCTTTCACGAATCCCTTGACGGGGGAAGTGGGGCCTCACAAATGTGATGCGGGTCCCACTGAAGTCAAAGAAAGGGATTCCGGCTCTCAAGGGGGCCCTGGTGGCGGGCCGTCCCGATCGCCATGAAGAGACTCGCAAACCTCGGCGGCGGATACAACCCCTTCCGGAAACTTTTTTTTGAATCCTTGGTGTCGACTAGCTCACAGCCGTCATTCGAGGGGGTGGACCCTGGCCTAAACGTTCGAGTGGAAGGACTTTGGCCCCTTCCACTTACACAATCACACGCAGTGCACGCCGTACGCCTGTGAAGCTCACGCTCGTACGCAGTCCCAGGTGGTCACCGTCCATCTGAAACGGCAATGGCGCCTGCGAATGCAAGGTGAACCGGGTGAGGTCGTGCAGTGTCACCGCGTGCTTGCCGCGGGGCCCCCGTTCCGGGCTGGAGGTCAGCAACTGGGTGCCGTAGCGGCTCACCGCCAGCGGCGTCAGTCTCTGCAGTCCCAGCACGTCGAGGCCGGTGTCGAAGGACGCCTCCGGCGCCGCGTACAGCGGCTTGTTCCCGAAGTACGACCACGGCGCGGTGTTGCACACGATCGAGAGCGCCAGCTCCCGCACCGGCTCGGCGTCCTCCCGCTCCAGCGTGATCGTCCCGGTGCGGCGGTGCGGCTCGTTCAGGAACTGCCGTACGACCTGGCGCACATACAGCGGATGCGTGGAGCGCTTTCCCCGCTCCCGCTGCTGCTCCACCCTGCCGATCACCCCGGCGTCGAACCCCAGCCCCGCGGTGAAGGTGAACCAACGGTCGGGGATCTCCGCGTCGTCGGAGCCCGGAACGCCTCCGGCGATCCCCAGGCCGACCGTCCGTTCGGAGCCGGCCTCCAGCGCGTCCAGCAGGTGCCCGGTGGCCTCCACGACGTCGTTGGGCATCCCCAGGGCGCGCGCGAAGACATTGGTGGAGCCGCCCGGTACCACGGCCAGCCTGGGCAGCCGCTCCGGATCGGGGCCGTCGTGCAGCAGCCCGTTGACCACCTCGTTGACCGTGCCGTCCCCGCCGAGCGCGATCACCAGCTCGGTGGTGCCGCCCTGGGCGGCCTGCCGCGCGAGGTCCCTGGCGTGGCCCCGGTACCGGGTGGTCGCCACCTCCAGTTTGAGATCGCTCGCGAGGGCATGCGCCAGCACGTCACGGGTCCGGGCGCTGGTGGTGGTGGCTGCCGGGTTGACCACGAGTAGTGCGCGCATGGGGTGAGGGTACCTACCGCGGGGTACACGGCCCAGCCCCGCCGGTGCCGACGGCTAGGCTGCCCTGGTGAGCGAAAGGTCGAAGCGGGCGGACGCCGCCACGGAAGCGGACGAGGCGACGGGGACGCGGCGGGGGGCGCGCGGTCCGCGCAGGATCGTCGCCGCCGCCGTACTGACCGGCGCCGAAGGGCTGGTCGTCGCGGCCTTCGGGGTCGTCTCGCTGGTGCTGCTGGTCACCCGGCGGCCGGATGACACGACGCAGGCCGCCACCCTGGCCGCCACCGTCCTCGCGCTGTCCGTGCTGCCGCTGGCCGCCGCCGGCGGGCTCTGGCACCGGCGCCGCTGGAGCCGGGGACCCTCCATGATCGTGCAGCTCATCGCGCTGCCCGTCGCCTGGCAACTGGGCCGGAACGGGGGCGGTTCACTGGCCGCCGCCGTCGTGCTGGGCCTGGCGGCCGTCGTCGTGCTGGGGTGCCTGGTGAACCCGAAGGCCACCGAGGCGCTCGGAGTCGGCCGGGACTGAGCCCCCGGGGCCGGCCCGTCCGGTGCGCAGCGCCCCCTCCCGCCGACCGCGGGACGCGCCCCGGGTCAGGGGAAGGGGCGGAACGGGAGGATCACTCCTCCACCAGCAGGCGGTCCCGCAGTTGTGCCAGGGTTCTCGCCAGGAGTCTGGAGACGTGCATCTGGGAGATGCCGACCTCCTGGGCGATCTGGGACTGGGTCATGTTGCCGAAGAACCGCAGCAGCAGGATCTTCTTCTCCCGCGGCGGCAGCTCCTCCAGCAGCGGTTTGAGTGACTCCCGGTACTCGACGCCCGCCAGGGCGTCGTCCTCGGCGCCCAGGGTGTCGGCGACGGCCGGGGACTCCTCGTCGGTGTCGGGCACGTCGAGCGACAGGGTGCTGTAGGCGTTCGCGGACTCCAGGCCCTCGAGGACCTCCTCCTCGGAGATCGAGAGCCGCTTGGCCAGTTCGTGCACGGTCGGGGCGCGCCCGTGGAGCTGGGAGAGCTCGGCCGTCGCCGAGGTGAGGGACAGCCGCAGCTCCTGGAGCCGCCGGGGCACGCGCACGGCCCAGCCCTTGTCGCGGAAGTGGCGTTTGATCTCGCCGACGACCGTGGGTGTCGCATACGTCGAGAACTCGACGCCGCGCTCTGGGTCGAAGCGGTCGACCGATTTGATCAGGCCGATCGTCGCGACCTGCGTCAGGTCGTCCAGCGGCTCGCCGCGGTTGCGGAAGCGGCGGGCCAGATGCTCGACGAGGGGCAGATGCATCCGCACCAGGTGGTTGCGCAGCTCGGCGCGCTCGGGCCCGTCCGGCAGCGTGCGCAGCCGGACGAAGAGCGCCCGCGCGCCGCCGCGATCCTGCGGGTCGGGCCCGTGGGACGCGCCCGCGTCGTGGCCGGCGGCCCGCTCACGCCGCTCGTGCTGCTGCTGGTCCATAGCGTCCGCCCGCTCTGCCTGCTTGGGTCGCTGCATGCTGGGGTCGGCCGGGTGCGGCCGGGGCTGTTGCTCGGGAACGCCCCGGGAGACCGCCCCCGGGCGGCCTGACCACATCTGACTTGCCTCGTGCTCGGTCACGATGCTCCGGGTCCTGCACCGCGCTTCTTGTGCAGGCTGATGCTGACCGTACGGTCATCCGACACTGCTGAACCCACCTCACCGGCCAGGGCCGAGAGCACCGTCCACGCGAAGGTGTCGCGTTCGGGGGCACGGCCATCGGTCGTCGGCGCCGAGACGGTGACGTGCAGCGAGTCGCCGACGAGCTGGAAGACACAACTGAGCACGGAACCGGGGACGGCCTGCTGGAGCAGGATCGCGCACGCCTCGTCCACGGCGATCCGCAGATCCTCGATCTCGTCGAGGGTGAAGTCCAAGCGGGCCGCGAGCCCGGCGGTGGCCGTCCGCAGCACCGACAGATAGGCACCCGCAGCCGGCAGCCGGACCTCGACGAAGTCCTGCGACGCGGGCTCGCCTGCGATCTGGGACACCCTCACCTCCAAGGTGGCACGAGCCGGTCGGGCCTCACGGGCCGAAACGGCTGTTGATTCGTTTCGTCAGTGACGCTATCGCGATCCGTGTCACGATGCCGCACGCATCGATCACCGCCGCCTCATTCCTGAGCGTCACCCATAGTAAACATATGGGTACTTTCCGTGGCTAGGGGGTGGAGGCCCCAAATCCGCCGTGATTACGCTGTGTTGGCCTTATGGGGTCGCCGTGGGCCGCTTTCCGGAACGACTCCCGAGATCCCCGTGGCCACCCTGTGTGCCCGGTCGGGGGCGCCTCGGCGACGCCGGAAGGGCCTGCCATGTCAGTACCCGTCACCTGATGCGTTCATAGCCCCTCGCGGCACAGGCTCCGACAAGGGCCGAAACCCGCCCCTGCGAGTGACCCCGAAACGGGCCGGAGGTGCCCGAGGGGTGCGAGGGATGGCTACTCAGTGTCACCCCTGGTGGAGATGCGGCGAAGACCCGGGTGCGGAGAGTGAGGAAGAACCTCACGGTGTGTCACCACTCCGAGGCGGATGCCCGGCCGGTGACGACGGCGGTCACCGTGCTGCCCCGGGGGAAGGCGCCCTCCTCCGTGAGCCGGGTGAGCGCGAACAGCAGCTTGGTCACATAGGTCTCCTCCAGCGCGGGCAGCCCGTGCCGCTGGGCGAAGTCCGCTGCGAAGTCGGACAGCTCCGGGCTCGTCCTCGCGTAACCGCCGCCGTGGAAACGTTCCTCCAGCCACCAGTCGCCCCGCGGCCCGCCGAAGGTCTCCCGCTGGAGCCGCGCGATCTCCCCGCCGAGGAACCCGCCCTTCAGTACCGGCACCCCGAGGCCGCGCTGACCTGCAGAAAGGCCCGCCGCCATGCCCGCGAGGGTGCCGCCGGTACCGCAGGCGACGGCAGCCACATCGGTGTGCCCGCGCAGTTCCGCGCCCAGTGCCGCGCACCCGCGCACGGCCGCCGCGTTGCTGCCGCCCTCGGGGACGACGGCGCAGGGCCCGAAGCGGGCGCGCAGCTCGTGGTGGAACGCGGGGTCGGCCCGGCGGCGGTAGTCGGCACGCGTGACGAAGTGCAGCAGCATGCCGTCTTCGGTGCAGCGGGCGAGGGACGGGTTGAGCGGCCGGTCGGCCAGCTCGTGGCCCCGGACCACCCCGACCGTGCGCAACCCGAGCAGCCTGCCCGCCGCCGCGGTGGCGCGCAGATGGTTGGAGTAGGCCCCGCCGAAGGTCAGCAGCCGCCGGTGGCTGCTCTCGGCCACCGCCCGCAGATTGGGGGCGAGTTTGCGCCACTTGTTACCGGAGGGGTAAAGCTCCACCGGCCCCGGCCCCGGCCCCGGCCCCGGCCCCGGCCCCGGCCCTGCCGCCCGACCGTCGGCCGTCGCGTGCACCAGGTCCTCCCGCTTCAGCAGCAGCCGCACACCCCGGCGGGTGAAGCGCTCGTCCTCGACCTCCTGGAGCGGGGAGGGCGGGCGGGGCCGCAGGGCCGCGGCGACATCGACGGGGTGGCTCACCCCTCCATTGTGGCGGCCGGACTCCGGTGCCCGCGGTCCCCGCCCCGGCCGCGGGGACGCGGCGGGGCAGGCGACCGGTCACCTGAGGCGCTCGGCGATCCGCTCCCGCAGGGTGTCCATGGTGAAGCCGCGGGGGTCGCTCTTCTGGTCCGTCCACTCCAGGTGGCCGATGACCGACCGGGCGCCCCAGCCGTGGTGCCGGCACAGCGCGGCCGCGGCCCGCACGATCGCCTCCAGCTGCTCGTCCGGCCACGGGTCCTCGCCGTCTCCGAGGTTCTCGCATTCGAAGCCGTAGAAGTACCGGTTCCCGTCGGTGTTCTGCTGGTTCGGCGGCGGGGTGGCGCGCTCGGCGACGACGGCGCGCAGTACGTCGCCGTCGCCGGAGCCCGCGTGGTTGGCCCGGCCGTGGCCGGTCAGATGCACGGTGCCGTCCTTGGTGACGCAGCCGTGGGCGAGCGGCCCCGGCAGATCCTCGCGGCCCTCGTAGATCAGATCGACCGTCGCGGCCGAGCCGCTGGTGACGGTGTGGTGGATCACGACACCGTGCACCGGCCCCCACGGCCCCTGCTGGTCGCGGTTGTGGGTGCGCCAGTCCCGGACCTCCTCGACCCGGGCCCCTTCCTTCTCCAGGGCCCGGACGAATGCGGTCGCGGTGATGGGTGTGGCCATGCTCGCCTCCGGCTGCCGGGTGCCCGGCCGCGGCCGGAACCTGTCCCGGGGGCATACCCGTTGCCGCGCCGTTTCTAGCCGCGCCGGGCCGCATCCGCGGTGGGGGTCACCCGTACGAGGAGGGCGTGCGCCCGGGGGTCGCGCCCCCAGGGCCGCAGCAGCTCCGGTATCCGGGAGCGGGCCGCCCGCACCCGGCCCGAGCGGACCTGCGCGGACACCTCCAGGAACGCGCTCCACGCGGCGCACGCCTCCTCCAGCCGACCGCGGGAGAGCAGCAGTTCGGCCAGTTCCGCCTGGCACACGGCGCGGGTGCGGCGCTCGCCGGCGGGACGGTCGTGCAGCGAGGCGCGCAGGTCGTCGATGGCGCCTTCGCGGTCGCCGAGCGCCACCCGCACCTGGCTGGACTGGTAGCGCAGCGCGGCGCTCCGGTAGCTGCCGACCGGCTCGCCGGTGGGGCTCTCCGGACCGGTGGTCAGATCGACCGGGGACCGGGCCAGTTGCCGCTCCGCGCGCTCCAGCGCCTCCAGTGCCCGGCCCTCCTGGCCGCACGCCGCGTCCGCCACGGCCAGTCCGGCGTACAGGAACGCGCGCGCCGAGGGGTCGGTGTCCGCCGGGGCCGCGGCCAGGGCCGCCCGGGCGAGCAGCAGGCTCTCGCGCGGGTGGCCCAACTGGTGCGCCTGCGAGCTGAGGGCGCGGCGGGCCAGCGCGACCCCCTCCGGATCGGCGGCCTCCGCGGCGAGTTCCGCCGCGGTGAGAAAGGCGCGCTGGGCGAGTCCGTGCCGCTGCTCGTCCACGTAGACCCGGGCCAGCAGGAAGCTCAGCCGTGCGGCGCCCGCCTGGATGCCGCGCCGGTGCACGCCCTCCTCGCCGTGGCGCAGCGAGCGGACGAGCCCCGAGAGGCAGGCGGCGAGCGGGGTGCGGATATGACCGCCGCCGTACCGGTCGGCCTGCAGCGCGAAGAACCGGGCGTGCTCGTGGACCGAGGCCACCTGGCCCGGTTCGGGGGTGCGCGCGGGGCGGGAGCCGCGGGCCGTGCAGCCGTTCCGGGCGCCGGGCAGCGGCGCCGGGGTGGGGGCTCCGGGCGCGGTGGCCGGATCGTCCGCGGCCGGGTCGCCGCCCGCTTCCGCCGGGGCGCCGTCCGGACGGCCGTCCCGGCGTCCGCGTACCGTCTCGGTCAGCAGCCCCAGGGTGTAGGGCGCCGGTGGCGGGGTGTCCGCGCGGGGCGGCGGGATCACCGGCGCGGTGAGCGCGGTGAGCTGGTCGGCGGGGCGCAACGGCCGGCCGAGGCCGAACAGACGGGCGTCCACCGGGTGTTCGCGGCCCCCTGCCGGTGCCTCGGCGTCGGCCGCCGGAGCACCGGAGCCGAGCGGCTCCCGGAGCCGCTTCCGGTGCCCGGCCGGTGCGGCCCCCGCGGTGGGGCGTGGTCCTTCCTCCGCCGGGTCGGAGGTGTCGTCCTCGCCGCCACCGCCACCGCCACCGCTGTCGCCGCGCGGGCGGGCCGCCGTGCCGGGGCGGCAGCCGCGGGCGCCGAGCATGCCCAGGTCC
This sequence comes from Streptomyces sp. AA1529, assembly GCF_000280905.1. Taxonomy (GTDB): domain Bacteria; phylum Actinomycetota; class Actinomycetes; order Streptomycetales; family Streptomycetaceae; genus Streptomyces. Next base: position 48,082 of record NZ_ALAP01000015.1, read on the forward strand.
GCCACCGTGATCCGGCGGCCGAGGCGGCGCGAGAGCGCCTCCGCCATCAGGTGCTGCACCCGGGGGTCGGGACGGCTGCCGCGCAGCCAGTGGGCGACTGAAGTTCTGTCGTACCGGAGATGGATGCCGACCTCGGCGCCGAGACGAGCCAGGGCACGCGCGAACGCCGCCTGCGTCCACTCGCTCTCCTCCAGCAGGGCACGCAGCGCGCGGTTGGGGGCGCGGGTGCGGGACCCGGTGCTCGGGGACGCCGTGACGCGTACGGGGTCAGCGGGTCGCATGGTTGTTCCTGTGGTGGAGTCGGATGGGGTCGTTCACTGTTCTGCCTCACTTCCGGAATCAGGTGATGTCTTTCCGTAGCTCTCCGTGTGCTTGATGTGCTGTCATGCACCCGGACGTTTTCAGGGAACCGCATCGCTCCCCGCTGCGGGAGCATGTGCCGGGCGCACGACTGCGTGGTGCTTTCACACCCCGTGTGAATGCCGGTCCACTACTCTGCGAGACGACACGTTGGACCCGACGGAGGGCGGCATGGAGCCCAACAGCCAACTGGACGCGCTCCTTGACCAGGCAGGGATGTCCCGAGCCGGTCTTGCGGCGAGAATCAATCGATTAGGCGACCAAGCAGGGATAACCCTGCGTTACGATCACACGGCCGTGGCGCGCTGGTTGAAGGGGCAACGGCCACGCGGCAGCGTCCCCGAGTTGATCTGCGAGATCCTCGGGCGCCAGCTCGACAGAACCCTCACACTCAGTGACATCGGCATGGATGTCCCGGCGGACGGCCGGCTACCCGGAGCCGCGCTCGGCTCCGAAGCGGCGGGCCTGGACCGGTTCGTGGAGCGCGCTGCCTCCCTGTGGCGCTCCGACCGGGTGCACGGGGGCCGGCTCGGCCCCGCCCTGCTGACCGGCGGCGCGGCCGTCGCGCCGGTGTGGGAGTGGGAGAACCCGCCCGAGGACCGGGACGTCTCGCGCACCGGCGGTGCCGAGGTCACCGGCGCGGACGTGGGCGTACTGCACGCCGCCCGCGGCCACTACGAGCACCTGTACCGGAACGCCGGAGGAGTCGCCACCCGCGGCCGCGTGGTCGGTTTCCTGCACGGTGAGGTCGCCCCGCTGCTGCGCGGGAGCTACGACGACACCACCGGCCGCGCGCTGTGCCGCGCCGCCGGCTCGCTTGCGGCCATCAGCGGCATCTGCGCCTACGACGCCGACGCGCAGGGGCTGGCCCAGCGCTACTTCCACCAGGCGCTGCGGCTGGGCAAGGCGTCCGGCGACCTGGTCTTCGGCGGCTACGTGGTCGCCCTCCTCGTCAACCAGGCGCTGTTCCTGGGCGACACCCGGCACGCGCTCGCCTGTTCCGAGGCCCTGCTGCGCACCACGGGACCGCGCATCAGCGCCGCGCTCGCCACGGATGTGTACGCGATGCAGGCCGGTGCGTACGCCCGGCTCGGGGACCGGCGCAGCGCGCACGACTGCATGCGCCGGGCCGAGGCGTACTCCGAGCGCATTCGCCCCGCGGAGGAGCCCGAGGAGACCAGCTACGTCCAACCGGGACTGGTCGAGGTGCGGTTGGCCGAGGCGCTGATCCTGCTGGGAGAGCTGTCCGCGGCTGCCGAGTACGCCCAGCGGGCGGCGCGCGCGCCCGCGCACGCCCGCGGCCGGGTGAACCGGCTCGCCACCCTCACCGACGTGGCGCTGCACGCGGGGGAACCCGAACGTGCCGCGGTCACCGCGGCGGAGATGGTGGACACCGCGCAGGGCATCGAGTCGCAGCGGCTGCGCGGGCGCATGCGCAGGGTCAGGAAGCGGCTGGAGCAGCACCCCGGGACTTCGGCGGTCGAAGCGGCGAAGCTCATCGAGGACTCGCTGAGCGTGCCGTTCTGAGCCGGGGCGCGCGCTGCGCCCCTGTCAGCGGGCGCGCACGACATGCTGGGATGTGCCCAACCTCCGTCGGGAAGGGGGCACATACGTGCGATGGAAGAACCTGGGTGAACACACTGTGTACGAGAACCAGTGGCTTCGGGTGAATCTGGCGGATGTGGAACTGCCGAACGGGCGCCACCTGGATCACTATCTGATCCGGCTGCGGCCCGTCGCCGCGGCGACCGCGGTCAACGAGCGCAACGAGGTGCTGCTGCTGTGGCGGCACCGCTTCATCACGGACAGCTGGGGGTGGGAGCTGGCGGCGGGCGTCGTCGAGGAGGGCGAGGACCTGGTCGAGGCGGCGGCCCGGGAGATGCTGGAGGAGACCGGCTGGCGCCCGGGACCGCTCCGCCATCTGATGACCGTCGAGCCGTCCAACGGACTCACCGACGCCCGGCACCACATCTACTGGTCGCCGGGGGCCGACTACGTGGGGCCGCCGGAGGACGACTTCGAGTCCGAGAAGCGCGAATGGGTCCCGCTCAAGGAAGTGCCCGACCTCATCGCCGCGGGCGAGGTCCCCGCGGCGAACATGGCCGCGGCGCTGCTGATGCTCCACCGCGTCCGCTTCGGATGAGCCGGCCGGGCCGCTCCTCGGCCGGTGAGGAGCGGCCCCGGACCCCGGCCGTGCGGGGCGGCCTCAGCTCTTGAGGAAGTCGTCGCCGTTCTGCGCCACGTGCTCCTGGACGGCGGCGAGGGCCCGCTGGACCTCCTGCGCCGAGCCGGAGCCCTGCTGCTCCGCGTAGTAGGCGGCGCCCAGCCGGCGCAGCAGGTCGTTGCCCGCGCGCTGGGCCTGGACCTCCTCCACCTTCTCCTTGCCCTGCGCGATGCCCCGCTGAGCCTGCTCCTTGGCGCGGTCGAGAAAGCCTGCCATGGTCCTGCCTCCGTCGTGTACGGCTCTACCGGCCGGGTCGGCTCCGGTACACCCGTCAACGTATGCCGTGATCAGCCGGTTCCCCGCCGCCCACGGCTGCGTCGAACCGGCTGGTCAGTCCATTTCACACGATCGTCCGAACGGCCCTCGGCGGGGCCGGCGGGCCCGTGCTCCGGCCGCGCCGGAGGGGACACCCGCGGGCGCGGTTACGGTTGTCCGGTGAACGCACAGCCAGAGGCCGGGGACGGCACCGTCCGGTGGGACGAGGGAGGCCGGGAGCGGACCGCCGTGTGGCGGTCGGAGAGCGGTGCCCGGCCGCCGCGGCGGGTCGCCGTCGCCGATGACCGGATGGCCGCCGACATCGCCTACAAGCTGGTCTGCGAGGGGACCGCGCTGCTGTGGCGCGGCGACTACCACGGCGCCCGGCAACTGCTGGCGGCGCTCGGCCGCCGGGTGGACCGCAAGCAGCCCAAACCCGGGGCCACGCCCCTGGAGGGCTTCCACCTCCACCGGCAGGCCCGCTCCCGCCGGGCCCGGATCCTCGGCATGCTGCTGGTCCCGCTGGAGACCGCGCCCGGCGGCTCCTACGCCGTACCGCTGCGCCGCGCGCCGGAGGTGGGCCCCGCCTGTGTGGCCGCCTACGGCGCGCCCGGCGGCGCCGTGGGCGACCTGGCGCTGGTCTCCCTGCGCGAACTGCAGGGCGTGCTCGGCGCGTACGAGTGGTGGCGCAACGGGGTGCCCGTCGACGCACTGGGCGGCGACCGGATCCACCCGCACCACGGGGGTCTTCTCACCGGTACGCGGCGAGTACGTCGACCTGGTCGCACAGGCTCCGCTGCCGGACCGGCCGGCTGCCGGACTGCTGGCCTTCGACGTCGGCACCGGGACGGGTGTGCTGGCCGCGGTGCTGGCCCGGCGCGGTGTGGGCCGGGTGATCGCCACCGATCTGGGCGAGCGGGCGGTGGAGTGCGCGCGCGAGAACGCCGCGCGGCTCGGTGTGGCGGAGGCGGTCGAGGTCGTACGGTCCGATCTGTTCCCGCCCCCGGAGGCCGGGCGTGCGGACCTCGCGGTCTGCAACCCGCCGTGGCTGCCCGCCAAACCGACCTCGGTACTGGAGCAGGCGGTCTACGACCCCGACAGCCGTATGCTGCGGGGCTTCCTCACGGGGCTGGCCGAGCGGCTCGCCCCCGGCGGCGAGGGCTGGCTGATCCTCTCCGATCTCGCCGAGCACCTGGGCCTGCGCCCCCGCGAGCAGTTGCTGGAGTGGATCGCCGGCGCCGGGCTGGAGGTGGCCGGCCGGCTCGACGCCCGGCCCCGGCACGGCAGGGCCGAGGACCCGGAGGCGCCCCTGCACGCCGCCAGGGCCGCCGAGACGACCCGGCTGTGGCGGCTGCGCCCGGCGGCCGGCTGAGCCGCGGACGTCCGCACGGGCCGCGGCCGGTGCGCCGGGGCGCGGCGCGCGGGGCGGCGTTCAGACTGTCCGCCCCGTGGCACGGTGCCGGACCCAGACGTTGGGCTCCACGTAGACGGCGTGCCCCCGCACCGGATCGCAGTGCACCGGCGCCAGTGCGCCCGGCACCCGCACCTCTCCCGCACGGTCGAACGGCAGCCCTGTCCACTCCCGCCACCGGGCGAGGGGCGCGCTCACCGTCATGGAGGCGGGCGCGACCTGCTCCACGGTGCCGCCCGCGCGGACGTGTACCCGCAGCCACGGGTCGGCGGGCAGCCCGTCGGCGCGCAGTTCGCCGATGTGGTCGGCCATCGGCAGCTCCGGCCGCTGCTGCTTGGCCGTCGGGCGCACCGGGGCCACCAGTTCCCGGTGCCCCTGCCGGTGCGCCGCCGCGCGGAGCCCGTCCAGCATCCGGTAGGAGAGTCCGCGGCCCCGGTGCGCCGGGTCGACGGTGATCTCCAGCGCGCTCACCGCCGTGGCCGGACGGCCGTGCCGCCGGTCGGCGCAGGCCCATGTCAGCACCCTGTCCCACCCCTGGTCGGGGGTCTCCTCGCGGCCGGCCGAGGCGGCGTCGAAGGGCACGCCGTACCCGCGCGCGACGACGCGGTCCCGTCTGTGGCGACGACGCAGTACTCCGGGAAGTCCTCCGGGACCTGCGGGAGCAGGGTGCAGGCGACCAGGTCCGCCGCGACGAAGGCCGGCCAGTCGTCGGAGATCTCGTGGAGCCTGCCGGTCAGTTCGGGGCGGTCGGCGAGGCGGGTGATCTCGACGGTGCCGGAGTCGTGGGGCGTCATGGGCCGGACGCTTCCACAAACGGTGGAGCGCGGGCCACGGATTTGTGCGGGGCGGCGCGTTCGGTCTCGGCGGCGACCCCATGGCGGACGCCGGTCCGGTGCGGGGACGGATCGTGTACGTCCGGGGCCCGGGACGCCGACGGCATGCAACGTCTGTCCTTTATGGTGCAGTTGGTTACCATCGCGGTAGTTGGGATTGATTTCCCACCCTATAGTGGAGTACCGTACTGCGTCGGGCCCTCGTTGTTCCTGTCATGGCGACTCTGTGCCGACCTGCTGTACAGGTCCCGCCACACGTGATCACGTTGGCGGACACGCTCGCACTGGCGCGCTCCCAGCACGCGGAGCATCCTCAACTCCCCCTCGTGCTGCGGCTGATCGAGAACACCGGCGTACGGACCAGACATCTCGTCCAACCCCTGGAGCTGACCCTCCGCCACCCCGGCTTCGCGGAGCGGAACTCGGTGTACGAGGCGGAGGCCAAGGCCCGGGTGCCGCGGGTCGTCGGCCGGGCGCTGGCCGCCGCCGAACTGGAGGCCGAGGAGATCGACCTCATCGTCTACGTCTCCTGCACCGGCTTCATGATGCCCTCGCTGACGGCCTGGCTGATCAACACGCTGGGGTTCCGCTCCACCACCCGCCAACTGCCCATCGCGCAGCTGGGCTGCGCGGGCGGCGGCGCGGCGATCAACCGGGCACAGGACTTCTGCACGGCCTACCCCGAGGCCAACGCGCTGATCGTCGCGTGCGAGTTCTGCTCCCTGTGCTACCAGCCCACCGACGTCGGCGTCGGCTCGCTGCTGTCCGACGGCCTGTTCGGGGACGGGGTGGCGGCAGCCGTCGTCCGCGGCTCGGGCGGCACGGGCATCCGGCTGCTGCGCAACGGCTCCTATCTGATCCCGGACACCGAGGAGTGGATCTCCTACGACGTCCGCTCCACCGGCTTCCACTTCCTGCTGGACAAGCGGGTCCCCTCGACCATGGGCCCGCTGGCGCCCGCGCTGTGCGAACTGGCGGCACGGCACGGCTGGGACGCCTCCGAGCTGGACTTCTACATCGTGCACGCCGGCGGTCCGCGGATCCTGCAGGACCTGGGGAAATACCTGGAGGTGCCGCAGCACGCCTTCCGGTTCAGCCGGGCCACGCTGACGGAGTACGGCAACACCGCCAGCGTCGTCGTCCTGGACGCCCTCCGCCGGCTGTTCGACGAGGGCGGCCCCGGCGAGGGCGCGCGCGGGCTGCTGGCCGGGTTCGGCCCCGGCATCACCGCGGAGATGGCGGTGGGCCGCTGGGAGGGCGCCGCGGCGCAGGCAGGCCCGGCGGACGCCGACCGGCAGCGCGCCGGGACCCGGCACGGACCGGAGCCCGCCGGGACGGCCGGGAAGCCACCCGGGCCCCGCCCGGAGAACCCACCGGAAGGAGCACTGAACCCGTCATGACCCGTACCGGAACAGTGGAGCCCGGCCCGCAGCGACCCCGGCCGCGCAGCGGCCTGGTCGTGCCACCGGGCCGCGGGCGCACCCTGCGCACCGCCGCCCAGCAGGTGACCTTCAAGGTGACCGGGCAGCACTCCCGGGCCGCCTCCAGCTTCGAGGTCGTCGTACCGCCCGGCTTCGACGTGGGCGCCCATGTGCACACCCGCAGCGAGGAACTCTTCTACGTGCTGGAGGGCGAGCTGGAGCTGCTCGCCTTCGAACCCCGGGTGCGCACCCGGGACGGCTGGCGGGAGTGGGAGTCGGCCGCCGGCGACCGGCCCGTGCGCGCCACCACGGGCACCACCGTGCTGGTGCCGCCGGGCTGCCCGCACGCGTTCGCCAACCCGACCGGTGCCCCGGCGCGGATGTTCTTCCAGGCGGCACCCCCGCCCGACCACGAGCGGTACTTCGACGAACTGCTGGACATCCTGGCCGTGGACGGCCCGCCGGACGAGGCTGCCGTCGCCGCGCTGCGGGCCCGCTACGACATCGAGCAGCTCACCCCGCTCCGGCACGGCCCGCCCCCGGGACCGGTGCCGAAGGGCGCCCCGGACCGGAGCGAGGAGGGCTGACCATGGCGCAGTGCCCGCTCTACGACGTCCCGGCCGATCCGCCGGAGCTGGAGTTCGACCCGTTCCTGCGGGCGGCCCTGGAGAGCCCGCCGTCCCGCATCCGGCTGCCGCACGGCGAGGGGGACTGCTGGCTGGTGACGCGGTACGACGACGTCCGCTTCGTCACCTCGGACCCCCGGTTCAGCCGGGACATCGTCGGCCGCCCCACCCCGCGCATGACCCGGCATCTGATTCCGCTCGACCGCGCCGTCAGCTTCGTCGACCCGCCCGGACACGCACGGGTGCGCTCCGTGGTGGCGCCGGTGTTCGGCAGCGGCGCGGTGGAACGGCTCCGGCCCCGGGTCCGGGCGCTCGTGGCGGAGCTGGTGGACGGGATGCTGGCGGCGGGCCCCCCGGCCGACGTGGTGCGGTACGTCGTCTCGCCCCTGCCGCTGGCCGTGGTGGGGGAGCTGCTGGGGGTGCCGCCCGAGGACCGTACCCAGGTGCGCGACTGGGCCGTGACGCTGCTGACCCGCGCCTCGGACGACGCGGCGGCCGAACGCGCCCAGCAGGTGAAGGCGGCGGCCCGGCGGTACTTCCGGGAACTGGCGGAGCGGCGCCGGTCCCGGCCCGCCGGTGACCTGATGACGCGGATGGTGGCGGCGGTGGACGCCGGTCGCATCGACGAGGAGGAACTGCTCGCGCTGGCCACCCTGATCGGGCTCAACGGGTGGCACGCGGTGCGCAACAACGTCTCCAACATGGTCTACCTGCTGCTGACCCGGCCGGAGCTGCGCGAACGGCTGCGCGCCGAACCGGAGTCGGTGCCGCGTGCCGTCGAGGAGCTGCTGCGCTGGATCCCGCACAAGCACGGGGTGGGGCAGCCCAGGATCGCCACCGAGGACGTCGAGGTGGGCGGGGTGCTGGTGCGCCGCGGCGAGGTGGTGCAGGTGTCCTACGTGGCGGCGGGCCGCGACCCGCGCCGCTTCCCCGACCCGGACGCGCTCGACATCGACCGCCAGGGCCCGCCGCACCTGGCCTTCGGGCACGGGCCGCACCACTGCGTGGCACCGCTGCTGGCCCGGATGGAGGCGGAGGAGCTGCTGTCGGCGCTGCTGCGCCGGCTGCCGGGGCTGCGGCCTGCCGTGCCCGCCGGGGAGATCGCCTGGCAGGGCAGTGTGCTGATCAGAGGGCCGGTCGGGCTTCCGGTCACCTGGTGAGCGCGGCGGCGGCCGGTGCGGGCACGCTCCGGCCGCCCGCTGCCGGACCTTCCGTCCGGCGCGTCCGCCGCTCGGACCCGGAAACGGCCGCACCCGGTCCGGACGGGACTCGGTCGGAGTCCCGCGGACCGGGTGCGGCCGTTCGTACCCGCGGAAGGGTGACCTGCGGGCCGGTTCAGCCCTGCTTGGTCTCCCAGAAGATCTTGTCGATCTCGGCGATGAGCTCCAGCGCCTTCTGCCCGGTGGCCGGGTCGGTGGAACCCTTGGCGGCGCTCAGCGCCTTGAGGGTGTCGTTCACCAGCTGGTGCAGCTGCGGGTACTTCTCGAAGTGCGGCGGCTTGAAGTAGTCGCTCCACAGCACCGAGACGTGGTGCTTGGCGAGTTCCGCGCGCTCCTCCTTGATGACGGTGGCCCGGGTCCGGAAGTGCGGGTCGTCGTTGGCCTGGTACTTCTCCTGAACGGCCTTCACGGATTCGGCCTCGATCCGGGCCTGTGCCGGGTCGTAGACACCGCAGGGCAGGTCACAATGGGCGCTGACCTGCACCTTGGGGGCGAACAGTCGGGAGAGCATAAAAGCCGTCCTTCCTCGTGATCGTCTTCTCACGTGCGAGATTACTCCGTGTGGGAAGTCTTTTCGCGTGTGCCCCCACGGGCTTAGGACAAAAGTCCGGTGACGGACTGGATCTGGTGGAGTGATCGGGCCGGAGACGGCCTTGGGACCGGAGGCGGAAATATGCCGGAGCACAGGCCGCAGCGCGGGTCGGGCCGCGGGGCGGAGCGCCGGGAGGGCGATCGGCACGAGGGGCCCCTGAAGCGGATCGGGCTGGCCGAGGTCTACAACCCGTCGATGCGGCCGACCCTGCTGCCCGGGGACCAGCTGGTCGTCGGCTACGGGGGCGCCGTGCGTCCCGGGGACGTCGTGGTGCTGCGCCACCCGTTCCAGCACGACCTGCTCATCGTCAAACGCGCGGTCGAACGGCGTCCCGGCGGGTGGTGGGTGCGCGGTGACAACCCCCGGGTGAAGAACGACAGCCGGGAGTTCGGCGCCGTCCCCGACGACCTGGTGGTGGCCCGGGCCTGGCTGCGGCTGCGCCCGCCGCGCGGGGCTCAGCGCTCGCCGGGTTCCGCGGTGCGCTGGGCGGTCTCCGCCGTGCGCCCGCTGGTGGGCCCGCTGCGGTCCCGGCCGCCCGCGGGGTCCGGTGCGCCCTCGGAGGCGGCCGGGCTGCTCTCCAGGCGTTTGCGGGCCCGGTAGGCCGCCACGTTGGCGCGGGTCGCGCAGCGGTCGGAGCAGTAGCGGCGGGAGCGGTTGGTCGAGGTGTCCAGGTAGGCGTTGCGGCAGGGCGTGGCCTGGCAGATGCCCAGCCGGTCCACGCCCAGGTCGGTGAGGTGGAAGGCGAGCCCCATGCAGGCCGTCGCCGCGTAGGCGGCGGTGGCGTTGGCGGGCTGTTCGGCCAGGTGCATGTGCCAGCGGGGCCGTCCCTCGTCGTCCAGGTCCCCGTGTCCGGAGATCTGCGGACTCGTGGGGAACTCCATCAGCAGGGCGTTCAGCAGGTCGACCGCGCGGACCTCGTCGTCCTCGGCGGCTGCGGTGAAGACGGCGCGCAGCCGGGTGCGTACGGCGCGGAGCCGGCTGACGTCCGCCTCGGTCACGCGGCGGGCCATGGTGCCGTGCGGCCCGAAGAGTTCGAGGACGGCGCCGACCGAGGTGAGGGTGTCTTCGCCGCGCTCGGGCTGCTCGCTGTTCACGAGACGCACTGCCAGATCCGAGTAATAGTTCAGTTCCACTTGTGATCCTTACGGCGGGCGGTCTATCGTCAGTAATGGTTGAAAGTCGTCAGAGCGTATTACGGCGGAGGACGGGTATGGCGACCCACGCACGGAGCGCTGCCGACTGGCGGCGCCGGCAGGAGAGTTGGGACCGGCAGCAGGAGTGGTACCTGCCCGACCGCGAGGAGCGATTCCGGGTCATGCTCGACATGACCGAGGCCCTGGTGGGCCCCGAACCCCGGGTGCTCGACCTCGCCTGCGGTACAGGCAGTATCTCGGACCGCGTGCTGCGGCGGATGCCGGGCGCGAGCACCGTCGGCGTCGACCGGGACCCGGCGCTGCTGGCCATCGCGCGCGGCACCTTCGAGGGTGACGGGCGGGCCCGGTTCGTCACGGCGGACCTGAGCGATCCCGACTGGCCGGCCGCGCTGCCCCGGGGCCCCTACGACGCGATCCTGACGGCCACGGCCCTGCACTGGATGCGCACCGAACCGCTGCGCGCGCTCTACGGCCGGCTCGCGGGCCTGGTGCGGGAGGGCGGGGTGTTCCTCAACGCCGACCACATGCCGGACGAGTCGACCCCGCGCATCAACGCCGCGGTGCACGTCTTCGACGAGGAGCGGCGCGCGCGGCGGACCGCCGAGGGGGCGCAGGACTGGAAGGGGTGGTGGCGCGCGCTGGGGGAGGACCCGGAACTGCGGGCGGTCGCCGCCGAGCGGTTCGCCCTGTTCGGGAACCCGGCCGAGGCGCAGCACAGCGACCACAACGACGAGGAGTTCCAGAGCGCGGAGTGGCACGCGGCCGCCCTGCGCGCGGCCGGTTTCGGCGAGGCCCGCACGGTCTGGTCCTCGCCCGCCGACGCCATGGTCCTCGGACTGCGCTGAACGCTCCGCACGAGGCCCGCGCGCGGGCCGGCACCCGCGGCCGGACCGGCACCCGAGCCGATCCGGCGGGGTGCCCGGGCCGCCCACCCGCCGGCAGAGGGCGGGCGGCCCCGGTGGGGCTCAGCGGCGGGCGACGCCCTCCGCGCGGGCCGCCGCCGCCACCGCGGAGGTCACGGCCGGGGCGACGCGCTCGTCGAAGGGCGAGGGGATCACCCGGTCCGCGCTCAGCTCGTCGGCCACCACGGCGGCCAGCGCCTCGGCGGCGGCCAGCTTCATGCCCTCGGTGATGTCCGTGGCGCGCACCTGCAGGGCTCCGGCGAAGATGCCGGGGAACGCCAGCACGTTGTTGATCTGGTTCGGGTAGTCGCTGCGGCCGGTGGCCACCACGGACGCGTACTTGCGGGCCACGTCCGGGTGGATCTCCGGGTTCGGGTTGGCCATGGCGAAGACGAAGGCGTCCTCGGCCATCCGTGCGACGGCCTCCTCGGGGACCGTGCCGCCGCTCACGCCGATGAACACGTCGGCGCCCTCGAGCACCGACTCCAGCGAACCGGTGCGGTTCCCCTTGTTGGTGAAGCCCGCCAGATCCCGCTTGACCTCGGTGAGGTCGCCGCGGTCGCGGGAGACGACGCCCTTGCGGTCGCAGACCGCCACGTCCCCGATGCCGGCCTCCACCAGGATCTTCGCGATGGCCACCCCGGCGGCGCCCGCGCCGGAGATGACGGCGCGCAGCGAGCCCAGCGCCCGGCCGCTCAGCTTCGCGGCGTTGCGCAGCGCGGCCAGCGTGACGATGGCCGTGCCGTGCTGGTCGTCGTGGAAGACCGGGATGTCCAGCGTCTCCTTGAGGCGGGCCTCGATCTCGAAGCACCGGGGTGCCGAGATGTCCTCGAGGTTGACCCCGCCGAACGAGGGCGCCAGCCGCTGGACCGTGGCCACGATCTCGTCCGTGTCCTGGGTGTCCAGCGCGAGCGGCACCGCGTCGACGCCGCCGAACTGCTTGAAGAGGATGGCCTTGCCCTCCATGACCGGGAGCGAGGCGCCGGGGCCGATGTCGCCCAGCCCGAGCACGGCGCTGCCGTCGGTCACCACCGCGACGACCTGGGACTTCCAGGTGTAGTCGTCGACGAGCTCGGGCTGCTCCGCGATGGCGCTGCAGACCTTGGCGACGCCCGGCGTGTAGGCGAGGGACAGGTCGTCCGCGTCCCGCACGGGCACGGTCGCCTGAACGGCCATCTTGCCGCCCCGGTGCAGGGCGAACGCCGGATCGATCACGTCCGGCTCCAGCCCGTCCTTCTGATTGACGATCTCCGCTGCCACTGTGTTGAACCCCTTAGTCGAATCTGGTGAGGGTGACCGCTCCCTGCGGTGAGGAACGGGCGGGCACCGCGTCCGCTTCCCGGGCGAGCGGCCTGCCGCTGCCCGGAGGGAGGTACGGACGCCGGGCGCGCCGCACACGCGCCCTGGTCCCCGGGTGAGGGGTGTAATCGACCTTTCTACCCGACACCCGCCGCCGGGGACGACCTACTTCCGGCCGCACCGGTGTCCAAGCTGGCGGAATGCGGGACAAAGTGCCTCGACTCCGACTCGAAGTCCGCAGGGTGAGACGGCCGGGGAGTGTGAGAGACCGCACTCCGGCCCGTAATCCCCTTTACGGCCGTTCCCACCGCCCTGTATCCGGAGTCCTGTATCCGTTATCCGATTTTGACCTCGGAGGCGTCCTGCTGCCGCTTGTCCGGATGGCAAGATGCCCCCCATCGTTCATCCGTTCATCCGTCGGACACGGTCGCGACATCCGAAGGTGTGTGCCCGACCCCACGGCTGCTCTCCCTCACCGCAGGAGGACCCGCTCATGACCGCTAGCAGGCGCATGACCGCCGGCCGGGCCGCACGTACGGCCGCTCGTACGGCCACTCGGCGTGCCGGGATCATCCCGGTCGCCCTCGTCACCGGCGGCGCCCTGCTGCTGACCGGCTGCGGCGACCAGACCGAGGGCGCCGACGGCGGCAGCTCCGGCGAGAAGGCCGAGCTGAGCTCGAAGCTGCCCGACGAGATCCGCAGCGCCGGTGTCATCAAGGTCGGCACCGACGCCGCGTACAAGCCGATGGAGTTCAAGGAAGGGGCCGACATCGTCGGCCTGGACCCCGACCTCGCCAAGGCGATGGGGGAGAAGCTGGGGGTCCGCTTCGAGTTCTCCAACGGCACCTTCGACGGTCTGATCACCTCCATGCAGACCGGCCGCTTCGACATGATCATGTCGTCGATGACGGACACCAAGGACCGCCAGGAGGGCCTGGACGACAAGGGGAAGAAGGCCGGCAAGGGCGTCGACTTCGTCGACTACCTCTCCGCGGGCTCCTCGATCCTGGTCAAGAAGGGCAACCCGGACAAGATCGAGTCGGTCGACCAGATGTGCGGCAAGAAGGTCGCCACCCAGCGCGGCACCACCTCGCACGAGATCCTCAAGACGCAGACGAAGAAGTGCGTCGAGGACGGCGAGAAGAAGATCGGCATCGAGGCGTACAACACCGACGACGAGGCCCGGGTGCGGCTGAAGGCCGGCGGTGTCGTCGCCGACATCTCGGACTTCCCGGTCGCCGCCAACGCGGCCAAGTCCGGCTCCGACTTCGAGGTCGTCGGCGACCAGATGCAGTCCGCCCCCTACGGGATGGCCGTCGCCAAGGACAACAAGAAGCTCCGCGACGCCCTCCGGGCCGCGATGGACGCGATCATCGAGGACGGCTCGTACAAGAAGGCCCTGGAGAAGTGGGGCGTCGAGGACGGCGGCGTCGAGAAGGCCGCGATCAACGGCGGCTCCTGAGCCGCGCGGCGACGACGCACCAGACACACCCCGCAGGACGTCCAGGACGCTGAGAGGCAAGCCCCCGTGACACCACCCACCACCGACAAGATCCCCTCCGGCGGGGCACCTCCGTCGAAGGACGCACCGGAGGCCATCAAGGCCATCCCCGTACGGCACTACGGGCGGTACGTCTCCGCCGTCGTGGTCCTCGCGCTGCTGGCGCTGCTGATCCGCGCCTTCGCCACCGCGGAGGGGCTGCGCTGGCAGGCGGTGGGGGACTTCTTCTTCAACGACCAGATCCTCGAGGGCGTCCGCAACACGCTGGTCGTCAGCGTGCTCTCGATGCTCATGGGGCTGGTGCTGGGGATCGTCCTGGCCGTCATGCGGATGTCGAAGAACCCGGTGACCTCGTCCGTCGCCTGGGGCTACATCTGGTTCTTCCGCGGCACACCCGTCTATGTGCAGCTGCTGCTCTGGTTCAACCTGGCGCTGATCTTCCCGGTGCTGAACCTGATGCCGCTCTACAAGGACGAGATGACCGACGTCATGACCCCGTTCATGGCGGCGCTCCTGGGCCTGGGGCTGAACGAGGCCGCCTACATGGCGGAGATCTGCCGGGCGGGCATCCAGTCCGTCGACGAGGGCCAGACCGAGGCGTCCCAGGCGCTGGGGATGACCCAGGGCCAGAACATGCGGCGCATCGTGCTCCCGCAGGCGATGCGGGTGATCGTGCCGCCCACCGGCAACGAGTTCATCAACCTGCTGAAGACCTCCTCGCTCTGTTCGGTCGTGATGTACGAGGAACTGCTGCGCAAGGCGCAGAACATCGGCAACAACTCCAGCGCCGTCGTCGAGATGCTGCTGGTCGCCACCATCTGGTACCTGGTCATCACCAGCATCTTCAGCGTGGGCCAGTACTACCTGGAGCGGCGCTACGCGCGCGGCTCCCTGCGCCAACTGCCCGAGACCCCGTGGCAGCGCGTACGCAAGAACGTCTTCGCCTTCGGGCGCGGCACCGGATCGGGGGCGCAGGGCGCATGAGCACGTCGGTCAAGAAGAAGGAGAGCGGCGGCCCGATGGTCAGGGCCGAGCGCGTCTGCAAGTCGTTCGGCCACGTCGAGGTCCTCAAGGGCATCGACCTGGAGGTGAAGACCGGCGAGGTGTTCTGCATCGTCGGTCCGTCCGGGTCCGGCAAGTCCACCTTCCTGCGGTGCATCAACCACCTGGAGAAGATCAACGCCGGCCGGCTGTACGTGGACGGCACGCTCGTCGGGTACCGCGAGAAGGGCGGCAGGCTCTACGAACTGCGGGACCGCGAGGTGGCGGCCCAGCGCCGCGGCATCGGGATGGTCTTCCAGCGCTTCAACCTCTTCCCGCACATGACCGCGGTGGAGAACGTGATGGAGGCACCCGTCCAGGTCAAGCGGACCCCGCGGGCCGAGGCACGCAAGCGGGCCGCGGAACTGCTGGACCGGGTGGGGCTGGCCGACAAGATCGACTCGTTCCCCGCGCAGCTGTCCGGCGGTCAGCAGCAGCGCGTCGCCATCGCGCGGGCGCTGGCCATGGACCCCAAGCTGATGCTCTTCGACGAGCCGACCTCTGCGCTGGACCCGGAGCTGGTCGGCGAGGTGCTGGACGTGATGAAGGCGCTGGCCCGGGACGGGATGACGATGGTGGTCGTCACCCACGAGATGGGCTTCGCGCGGGAGGTCGGCGACTCGCTGGTGTTCATGGACGGCGGCGTCGTCGTCGAGTCCGGCAACCCCCGGGACGTCCTCACCGACCCGCAGCACGAGCGCACCAAGTCGTTCCTCTCGAAGGTGCTCTAGACCGCCGTCCGCCGGGAACCGCGGCCCGCCCCGCCGGGCCGGGACGGACCGCGGTTCCTGGAATACCGGCCCGCGGTGTGATGCTGTGTCCGCCATGGCACATCACGCATCCCTGGGCAGGGTCGGCATCTGGGCCTCCGCACTGCGTACCGACGACGCCGCGCGGCGCCCCCTGGTCGAAGAGGCCGCCGCCGAACTCGACGAGCTGGGCTACGGCACGCTGTGGATCGGCGGCAGTCCCTCGCCGGACATGGCGCAGCGGCTGCTGGCCGCCACCTCGCGGGCGACGGTCGGCACCAGCATCCTCAACATCTGGGAGCACGCGGCTGTCGAGGTCGCCGCGCGGCACGCGCAGTTGACGGACGAGTACGGCGGCCGCTTCCTGCTCGGTCTCGGGGTCAGCCACGCGGAGACGCGCAGCGGGCACGCGCTGGACCATCCGCTGGCCGGCCGGCCGCGGTCGGCCATGCGCTCCTATCTCGACACGCTCGACAACGCGCCGCGTCCGGTGCCCGCCGCCGGGCGCGCGCTGGCGGCGCTCGGGCCGAAGATGCTGCAGTTGGCCGCCGAGCGGTCGCTGGGCGCGCTGCCCTACCTCGTCACCGTCGAACACACCGCGGAGGCCCGCGACATCCTCGGCGCCGACCCGCTGCTGGCCCCCGAGCTGAAGGTGGTCCTGCAAGGGCCGGGCGCCGACCCGGCCGCGGCGTACGCCACCGCGCGCGACTACCTCTCCCGGTACCTGGCCCTGGCCAACTACCGCAACAGCCTGCTCCGGCTCGGCTTCGCGGAGTCCGACTTCGACGGCGGCGGCAGCGACCGGCTCGTCGACGCGCTGTTCGCCATCGGCGACGCCGAGGCGGTACGCGCGAAGGCGGACTCGTTCCTGGCGGCGGGCGCCGACCACGTCGCCCTCCAGGTGGTCACCGCCGCCACCGGCACCGACCTCCCTCGGGAGGAGTGGCGCGCGCTGGCCGCGGCGATGCCGCTGCGGGACTGAGGCCGCGGGACCGGGCGGCGGCCGGGGCGTTCCGGGCCCGGCCGCCGTGCGCCGACGGCGTGAGATCGGTCGCTCCGTGGCCGGATGGTCTGTCGGTGGGTCGGCGGGGCGGCGTAGCGTCGGGGCATGTTTGCTGCTTACGCCGCTCGTATCGACAAGGAAGAGCCGCTCAGCGGGCTGGAGCTGGGGCAGAGGCCGGAGCCCAAGGTGCCTCCGGGATGGATGACCGTGGCGGTGAAGGCGGCGTCGCTCAACCACCACGACCTCTGGTCGCTGCGCGGCGTGGGGATCGGTGAGGAGTCGCTGCCGATGATCCTCGGCTGCGACGCGGCGGGGGTCGACGACGACGGCAACGAGGTCGTCCTGCACTCGGTCATCGGGCAGTCCGGCCACGGGGTCGGCCCGCGCGAGCCCCGCTCCATCCTGACGGAGCGCTACCAGGGCACGTTCGCGGAGCGGGTCGCGGTGCCCCAGTGGAACGTGCTGCCGAAACCGGCGGAGCTCTCCTTCGAGGAGGCGGCCTGCCTGCCGACGGCCTGGCTGACGGCCTATCGGATGCTGTTCACCAACGCCGGGGTCAGCCCGGGGGACTCGGTGCTGGTGCAGGGCGCGGGCGGCGGGGTCGCCACCGCCGCCATCGTGCTGGGCGCCGCCGCCGGGCTGCGGGTCTTCGCCACCAGCCGGGACGAGGCCAAGCGCAAGCGGGCCCTGGAGCTCGGCGCCGAGGCGGCGGTGGAGGCGGGTACCAGGCTGCCGCACAAGATGGACGCCGTGCTGGAGACGGTGGGCGCCGCCACCTGGTCGCACTCGGTCAAGTCGCTGCGCCCCGGGGGCACTCTGGTCATCTCCGGCGCCACCAGTGGTCCGAACCCGCCCGCGACCGAGCTGAACCGGATCTTCTTCCTGGAGCTGCGGGTGGTGGGCTCCACGATGGGCACCAAGGAGGAGTTGGCGGGGCTGCTGAACTTCTGCGCCGCCAAGGGGATCCGGCCCGTCATCGACTCCGTGCTCCCACTCGACCGGGCCCGGGACGGCTTCGCGAAGATGGCGGAGGGCGACCTGTTCGGCAAGGTCGTGCTGACGGTCTGAGCCGCGGCCGCGCACGGTCGGCCGGGCCGCCGGGGTCCGGCCTTCGCGGTGTCCGGTCCGGTGCCGCCGGGCCGGGCACGCGGCGCGGTGCCGCGCCCGGTCGCACGGGGCCGGGCGGGGCCGCACGGGGTCGCGGGCGCGGGGACGGCCCCCGGACGGACCGGGCCCGCGCCCTCACGCCGGAAGGGGCGGCGCGGTCCCGGAGGTCCGCGCGGTCCCGGCGGTGGCGCGGATCTTGGACTGGCCGTGTCCCAGGAGCTCCCAGTCGTCCATGAAGCGGGCGCGCAGGCCGTGCCGCGCGGCCAGCGCGGTCAGCGTCTCGGTCCGGTAGTAGAAGTCCTCGCGCAGCACGTGGTGCTCGGCACCGACCGTGCGGTCGAACGTGAAGTCGAAGAATCCGCCCGGCGCCAGCACCCGGCCCACGTGCGCGAAGCACTCCTCGATGACGTCGAGCGGCGAGTGCGAGAAGACGCTGTGCGCGTGGACGACGTCGAAGTGCGCGTCCGGCAGGAAGTCCAGTGTCAGATCCTGGGTAAGGGTCAGATGGGGAAGCTTGGCCTGGAGATTGCGCTCGGTCACCGTGCGTTTCGCGGCGATCAGCACGTCGGGGGAGATGTCGATGCCGTAGTAGTGGCCCGCGTCCAGATGCTCGATGAAGCGCCAGCCCGCACGCAGATTGCCGCAGCCGATGTCCAGCATCCGCGCCGACGGTGCCAGCCCGTGCCGCCGCAGATAGCTGAACTGCAGTTCGCCCAGCTTGAGCCACCCCTCGCGGGTCGCGCTGCCGACCGCGGCGTCCGGATCGCGCCGGGTGTCGGAGGCCATCACCGCGCGGTAGTAGCTGACATGGTCGCGGTGCCTGAACGCCAGCCACCGGTCGCGGCCCGCACGCCGGAGATGGCCGGGGACGCGCTGCGGGTGCGCCAGCGCGTACCGGGCCTTGTGGGCGAGGGCGGTGCGGTCGGCGACGAGGTTCTTCCTGCTGGCCATGCGGACTCCGGCGGCGAGGCGGTGGCACGGGCGGGGGACGGCGGCGGGCGGCGCCTCCGGTGCGCGGGCACCGCGCCTGGCACCGCGAGTGCCCTGCCTTGAGTGTCGGCGGCTGCGGCCGCCGCCGCTCGCCCGGGCTCCGCCGTCCGGGGCGCGCACCCCCCGCAGGGGTGATCCGCGGCCGACGGGCAGGTCCGCGGAGGCGGCGGACCCCTGCTCGGAGGGCCTGCCCGGCGGACGCCGACGCGCGCCCCGGCACGGGGCCTGGCCCGTGCGCCGGCTCCCACGGCGATCCGCCCTCCTGCGGCGCCGTCCGGTGCGGTGGCGGTGCAGTCCGACGGCGGAGAAGGGAGGCCGCTGTGGTGCAGCGGGCGGCTCGAAGCGTTCGGCCGGGCCCAGGGCGACACACCTGGGCCCACGCTCCCAGGTCGCCTGGAGAGCGCCGACCGGACCCCGCGGGAACGCCCGATTCAGCAGGATGTGGGCTCGCAGGGCGCGGAGTCAGCCCGCGTGCGTGAGGCAGCGGCGGGACACTCGGACGGAGGTGCCCAGCACGGCGTGCGAGGCGGCGGACAGTGCCCCCGCGAGCAGCAGCAGCGGCCAGTGCGCGGTGGCGGCGGCGGTGCAGCTCAGGACCAGCGTGGCGGCTGCCATACCGGCGCTCGCGCCGGTTCCCGTCCAGGCGACCAGGCGCGGCAGCGCCTCCGGGACGCCGAACCGGCGCGCCGCCGGGCCACCGGTCGCGGTCAGGGCGGCCGCTGCCAGCAGCGCGCTGACGGTGGCGAGGATCGCCAGCGGAGCGGCTGCCGCGCCCAGCGCCGTGCGCGCCAGCGCCCAGCACACCAGCAGCAGCGGGGCGCAGAGCGCGGCCGCACGCGAGGTCTGCCGGGTCTGGGCGAGCGCCAGCTCCCGTCGGCACTCGGGCGCCAGTTCGGCCACCGGTCCGAAGTCGCGCACGGCGCGGTGGGCGGCGTCGGTGCGCGGTACGCCCTCCCGGACGTAGGCGTCCGTCGCGTCCAGCAGCCCGTGGTGGATCTCCTCGACCATCCGGGACGCGGCCCGGGCGGGCCCCGGCAGTGCCGCTCGCAGCTGGGCGGTGTAGACGAGCAGCGGGTCGCGGAACTGCTGCGGCGCGCTCATGTCGCGGGCCGGTGCCGGGCCGGTCCCAGGGATGCCGGGCCGCCGGCCGCCGGAGTGTTCCCGGTCGGCGTCGACGGGTCGAGCACCGCGCCGATCGCCGCGGTGAACTGCCGCCACCCGGTGCGCTCGTCCGCGAGCGTCCGCCGCCCGGCACCGGTGAGGGCGTAGCAGCGCCTGCGCCGTTCGCCGACGGACTGCCAGTCGCCGGCCAGCAGGCCCAGCCGCTCCAGCCGGTTGAGCGCGGGATAGACCGTGCCCGTCCGCAGCTCCAGCACCCCGCCGCTGCGCTCCTGGACCGCGGTGATGATCGCGTATCCGTGCAGCGGTCCGTCCTCGAGCGCGGCCAGCAGCAGCCCGTCCAGATGTCCGCGTACCGCTTCCGTCTTCATGAGCGGAGTGTAGGCAGAGAATATATTGCTGTGCTACCTATTGCCTGCCAATGTATTGCAGGGGTGTCGGTGTCCACGGCGGACACGTCGGCGCCCCTGCTCCCTCGCCCTGCCGAATCGGAGCCCCGGTGACCGAGTTGCTGCTCTCCCTGCACGTGCTGGCCGCGATCCTGGCGGTGGGGCCGATCTCCGTCACCGCCTCGATGTTCCCGCGCAGAGCCCGGGAGCTGCTCGCTGCCGGCTCCTCCGGTGACCCGGGTGGCGAGACCCCGCCCGGCGGTGCGGCGGGCGCGGCCCTGCTGCACCGTGTCTGCCGGGCCTACGCCGTCTTCGGTGTGGCCGTACCGGTCTTCGGTGTGGCCACCGGTGCCCGGCTCGGGGTCCTCGCCGACGCCTGGCTGCTCGCATCCGTCGTCCTGACGGCCCTCGCCGCTGTCCTCCTGGGCGCGGTCGTCCTGCCCCGGCAGGCGCGACTGCTGGGTGCGGCCGGTGTCGGCCTCGACGAGGGCGAGGCCGTGCCGGAGATACCCGACCCGCGTGCCGCAGCGGCCCGACTGGCCATGGTGACCGGCGTCTTCAACCTGCTGTGGGCGGCGGTGGTCGTCCTGATGATCCTCCGCCCGGGCTCGACCACGAGCGTCTGACCTCGCGCCCGCGGCGACCGGACCCCCGGGCGGGGTCCGGCGCCGCGAACGGGCCGGCGCCCGGCGCCCGGTTCAGCGCTCCCGCTGGTAGGTGGTCATGCTGATGCCCGACGCGAAGTCGCGGGTGGTGACGGGCCGGAACGGGGTCGGTGCGAACGCGCCGTCGAGGAGCGGGACTCCGGCACGGGCCAGCCGGGGGCTGCGCTTGATCATCAGCTCGTCGATCTCCTCCACCAGCGAGCCTGCCAGCTTCCCGCCGCCCGCGAGCCAGATGTCCTGGCCCTGTTGCTGTTTGAGTTCCTGTACGACCTCGACCGGGTCCCGGTCCCGCACGATCTCCACCTCCGGGTCCGTCCCGGGCGGCAGCGTGCGGGAGAAGACGATCTGCCGCAGATGCGCGTACGGGCTGATGATGCCCTGGCCGAGTGCGGGCTCGTAGGTGCCGCGGCCCATCAGTACCGTGTCGAAGCGCCGGTTCGGGGTCTCCTGCAGGCCCATCGCCGCCCGGGCGGGGGTGGGGATCGTCTCGGGCAGGTTCTCCACGGTCGCCGAGACGAAGTCGTCCGGCACCGGGAAGAAGTCGTACTCGCCCTGCGGGCCCGCGATGAGCCCGTCGATCGTGACGGCGACGTAGTAGACGAGTTTGCGCATGGGGTTGCTCCTTCGTGGCGATGACTTGCTCTGCCGGGGGCGGGTGAGGTGCCGCGGTCCCGTTCTCCGTGCCCTTGCAGGCGAGGAACCTCGCGAGCGCTCTGCGCTTCACTCGGAGTACTCTGGTTGGAGTGGTTTGAACGTAGTACTTCAAGTGAAGTGGTGCAAGGGGGTTCGGTGCGGACCCGCGGAAACCTTCAGGAGAACCAGGGAGTCGTCATGCGGCAGAACACCGAGCGGCGCACCGCGCTGCTCGACGCGGCCATCGAGGTGCTGGCGCGGGAGGGCTCCCGCGGACTGACGCTGCGCGCCGTCGACAAGGAGGCCGGAGTGCCCACCGGCACCGCCTCCAACTACTTCGCCCACCGTGGCGACATGCTCACCCAGGCCATGCGCCGTACCCGCGAGCGGCTCACACCGGACGAAGCGGCCTTGGCGGCGCGGATGAGCGCCCCGCGCACGCTCGGGCTCGAAGTGGAGCTGATGCGCGACCTGCTGGCCCGGATGCGCGCCGACCGCAGCAGCTATCTGGCCATGCTGGAACTGCGGCTGGAGGCCACCCGGCGTCCCGAACTGTACGAGGAGCTGTCCGGGTTCCTGCGCGCCGAGTTCGAGGGTCTGCTCGGCTATCACCGCGACGCCGGGATGCCCGGCGACGACCTGGGCGTCGCCCTCCTCTACCTCGCCATGGCGGGCCTGCTGCTCGACGACATGACGGCCCCGGACATCCTGCGCGACCCCTTCGGCGCCGACCGCCTGATCCGGACGATGGTGTCCCGCGTCTTCGGCGACAGCGCGGCACCGGGTGGTGCGGGCGAGGAGGCGGGCGCCGACTGACCGGTGGTCCCTCGCTGGACGTACGCACGAGGGAGCGGGCGGGTGGGAGGTGTGTTCCTCCCGCCCGCCCGCTCCGTGGCGCGTCGCCGGGGTGTGGCGGTGGTGTTGGTTTGTGTGTGTCAGTAGGCGGAGTCGACGTTGTCCATGCTGCCGTAGCGGTCGGCGGCGTAGTTGCAGGCGGCGGCGATGTTGGCGACGGGGTCGGTGAGGTCGTCGGGGGTGCCCTTGACGTGGTACTGGTCGAAGGTGGGTTGGATGACCTGGAGGAGTCCCTTGGAGGGGATGCCCTTCTGGGCGTTGATGTCCCAGTCGTTGACAGCGTTGGGGTCGCCTGCGGACTCGCGGATGATGTTGCGTTTGATGCCGTCGTAGCTGCCGGGGATGTCGTGCTTGGCCATGACGGCGCGTGCCTCGCGGATCCAGCCGTCCAGGTTGTCGGCGTACTTGGCCTTCGCGCCGCTCTTGCCGCTGTCCTTGGCGGCCTTGGCGGCCTTGTCCGCACTCTGCTTGGCGTGGTGGGCCTGGGTGGTCAGGTGCTGGGCGGTGGCGGCGGCCCGGTGGCCGGCCGGGCCGGCGGTGTCGGGGGTGGCGGCGTGGGCGGTGCCGGTCAGGGCGGTGGCGGCGATACCGGCCGCGCCCAGGGCGGTCAGGCCGCCGACGGCCAGCCGGCGGGTGGGGCGGACGGTACTCAGAGCGGTGAGGGTGGTGCGCATGGGGGAGCGGAACCTTTCGCGGGGGGACGTGGCGCCGCACCCGGCACGGGGCTGCCGGTGGTCTGGTTGCGGCGTGGGGCCCACCGTGCGGGAGGCACCCCCCTCCCCGGCAACCATGTGACCTACGACCCCGCCTCGTCCCCCGCACCCGCCCCGGCACGCCATCCCCACCCCCACCCCGAACCCGGCATACCGGACATACGATGCCGGTTCGTACGTGACGTGGACCCTATGGGCGGCCTCACACCACCCACCCCGCAAAACCCCCGCCCCCGCACCCCCAGTACTCACCCCCACGCACACCGCAACCGGTTCCGGGGATCGCACCGGAGGAGGGTGACGTGCATGCACTTCTCGTGCTGGGTGCACTCCTACGAGCACGCCACGGAGAAGCCGGATCCCGCGCTCTTCCGGACGGCCTGCCGGGAACTCGGTGCCGGTCCGGGCGAGACGCTGATGGTCGGCGACCACCCGGCCAACGACGGCGGCGCCGTGGCCGCGGGCCTGCGGGCGTACGTCCTGCCGGCCGGTGCGTCACCCGGAGGGTTCCGGGGCCTGGATGCCGTGCTGCGCCTGGCCGGGATCCGGGAACGGGGGTGCGGGTAGCGGGGGCCGCCCGTGCGTACCGGCTGGTTGCCGCGTGGGGCGGTGCCGCGGGTCAGGCGGGCCAGGGGAGGGTCGCGTAGAGGCGGTAGTCGGTGCCGTCCCTGCCGTGTTCGAGGGTGCCGCCCGCGAGCAGTGTGCGCTCCGCCAGCCCGATGAGGCCCTGTCCCCCTCCGGGGACCCGTGGACCGGCGGGGTCGCCGGCGGCGCCGTCGTGCCGTACCGGGTTGCGGATCTCGACGGTGAGGCCCGCACCCGAGGCGCCGCGTACGGTCACGGAGACCGGCGCGGCGGGGTGCGCGCCGTGCTTCCGGGCGTTCGTCAGGCCCTCCTGGACGATGCGGTACGCCGTGCGGCCCGCGACCGCGGGCGCGGAGCCCGGGCCGCCCGCCACCGCGACGTCGAGTGCGACCGAGGCGCCTGCCCGCCGGGCCTCGTCCGCCAGGTTCCCGATGTCGGCGAGCACCGGCTGGGGGCGGTCGCTGTCCTCCGGTGCACGCAGTACGCCGATGACGTCCCGCAGGTCCTCCAGCGCCCGGTGGGCGCTGTCGCGGATCACGGCCGCGGCCTGCCCGATCTCCTGCGGGGCGGCGCCGGGGTTGAACTCCAGGGCGCCCGCGTGGACGCTCAGCAGGGAGAGCCGGTGGCCCAGTACGTCGTGCATCTCGCGGGCGATGTCCTCCCGCGCCGCACGCCGCGACTCGGCCGCGGCCCGTGCGGCCTGCTCCCGCAGCGAGGCGACGAGCTGCCGCCGCGACCGTACGTACAGGCCCCAGCCGATGCTTCCGGCGAGCAGCGCGAAGTACGTGGCGGCCGACGCGGTCCTGGGGTCGTCCGCCGCCGGTCCGCTCGCCAGGAGGAACGGAACCGGCGCGAAGGCCACGCACGCCAGGTACCCGGTCACCCGGGGCGGCTTGTCGACCGCGACGGTGAACAGCGCCACCAGGATCGGGCCGGTGACGAAGTGCGAGAAGGGCTCCAGGAGCAGCAGCCCGACGGCGAGCGCCACCGGCTGCCACCGCCGCAGGAACAGCGCCGTGCAGGCCAGCGCCCCGGTCAGCTGGTCCAGGAACAGCGCGGTCTCGGAGGTGCCGGGGTCGATCACCACCGAGTCCGCGGTCAGTACCAGGAAGCATCCGGCGAACAGGAACGCGCCGGTGTCGACGACCCGGTCCCGTGTCCCGCGGCGGGTGCGGGGGGCGGCGCCGTGCTCCTCGCGGTGCCGCCGGGTCCGGCGTATCCGTCGCGCGGCGCGGCGCACCGGCTCGCTGCCGCGGTGCAGCAGCCGCCCCGCGGCGGGGAGTCGTGCACCGCGTCCGGTCCCGAGCAGTTCCATGCGGTGAATCTACGGCGGACCGCGTGGTGTCGGGACCGGTGCCCGGGAGGCGGCGACTTCGGTATGACGTCGGCGCGCCCTGTCGGATACTTCGGTCGCCTCCGCCGAGGCCGAAGCCCGATCCGGCGGCCGGTCCGGGCGGGCCAGTCTGCCGCCATGAAGAACTTTCTCGGGTTCGTGTCCTTCGTTCTCCTCGCCCAAGGCGCCGGCGGCATCCTGCACGAGGTGACCGGCGGCCGGTTCAAGCTGTGGACGGTGGTCCAGCGGATCGGCTTTCTCGACGGCTACGAGGTGTACGCCTGCGTCCTGCTGCTCGTCCTCGGTGTCGCGGTCGGTGCGGCCTCGGACGCGGTGGGGCGGCGCGGCTGACGGCTGCCGACGTCGGCGACGCGGCGGTGCGGGCGGCCGGACGGGCCGGTGGTTCCGACCGGCGGGGCGGGAGGGGGCGGGCCGCGGCATATTCTGAGGCGGCGGCAGGCCGCACTGCCACTCCCCGTACGGACCGATCAGGAGCAGAACCGTGTACTTCACCGACCGTGGCATCGAAGAGCTGGCGCAGCGGCGCGGCGAGGAGGAGGTCAGCCTCGGGTGGCTGGCCGAGCAGTTGCGCACCTTCGTCGATCTGAACCCCGACTTCGAGGTGCCGGTGGAGCGGCTGGCGACCTGGCTGGCGCGGCTGGACGACGAGGACGACGACGAGGACGACTGACGAGCGCGGACCGGGCCGTTCGGTCCTGCCGGGCGGACGGGGCCGGGCGGTTCGGTCCGGTTCGGTTCGGGGTGTTCGAGGTGGTCCGCTCCGGGACGGGCGGGCCGTCGTCGCCGGACGAGGGCGGGAGGGGCCCGGGAACGCCGGTTCCGGGGCGGGTGCGCGGGCTCACCGGACACGGAGGCTTGCACCACTCGCGATACGCGACATATCGTGTTCACCGCGATACGCGATATGTCGTCGCGCTGCGGTGCCGTACGGCCGGTTCCGTACGGTTTTCCGTGCGCCCGCAGTGCCCGAGCCTGGGAGGCCGCGCAGTGTCCGCACCCGACGATCGCTCGTGGGAGATCACGACGCCGCAGCGGATCGAGTTCGACGATCCGGTGACGGAACTCCAGGTCCGTGTGGTGGGCGGTACCGTCAACGTCGTCGGTACCCAGGAGCCGACCACCCGCGTCGAGATCGGCAAGGTCGAGGGACCGCCGCTGCGCGTCCGGCGGGAGGGCGGCAGGCTCGTCCTCGCCTACGACGACCTGCCCTGGCGCGGCTTCCTCAAGTGGCTGGACCGCAAGGGCTGGCGGCGCGCGGTCGAGGTCTCCGTCCAGGTGCCGGCGCACGCGGAACTGTCGGTCGGTGTCGTCACGGCCGGAGCCGTCGTCTCCGGGGTGCACGGCCGCACCCGGGTGGCCGGCGTCTCCGGCGACACGACCCTGGTCGGGCTGTCCGGTCCCGTCGCGGCCGACACCGTCTCCGGCAGCGTGGAGACCCAGCGCCTCTCCGGCTCGCTGCGCTTCTCCACCGTCTCCGGCGATCTGACATGCATCGACGCCTCCGCCGATCAGATCAAGGCGGACTCGGTCAGCGGCGCGATGATCCTCGACCTGGCCTCGCCCCGCGGCGACCGGCCTGCCGACATCCGGCTCTCCAGCGTCTCGGGTGAGCTCGCGCTCCGGCTCCCCGACGACGCGGACCTCACGGTGGACGCGCACACCACGGGCGGCGCGGTCTCCAGCGCCTTCGACGATCTGCACACCGGCGGCTGGGGCGACCACCGCATCACCGGCACCCTGGGCACCGGCCGCGGAGCGCTGCACGCCGTGAACGTCTCCGGCGGCCTCGCCCTCCTCCGCCGGCCCCCCGGCGAGGCCGCCGAGGGCGCCGCGGAGGACGCGGCCGCCTTGGCCGCGGCCCGCGACCCGCACCCGCCCGGGCAGCCGGGCACCCCCTCTCCGGCGAAGGACCTGTGACATGCCCCCCGTCTTCGCACACGGCCGCCTGCGCCTGTATCTGCTGATGCTGCTCGACGAGGCGCCCCGGCACGGCTACGAGGTCATCCGCCTGCTGGAGGAGCGGTTCGAGGGGCTGTACGCGCCCTCCGCCGGAACCGTCTACCCCCGGCTGGCCAAGCTGGAGGCCGAGGGGCTCGTCAGCCACACCACCGAGGGCGGCCGGAAGGTCTACTCGATCACGGAGGCGGGCCGGGCCGAGCTGGTCGACCGGCAGGCCGAACTCGCCGAGCTGGAGGTGGAGATCCGCGACTCCGTGGCCGCGCTCGCCGCCGACATCCGCGAGGACGTCAGCGGCACGGCCAGCGACCTGCGGCGCGAGATGCGGGAGCAGGCCCGGGACGCCCGGGGCCGCGCCAAGAGCGGGCGCGGACGCGGCCGCTCCGCGGCCACCGGGGCGGCTCCCGGCACCGAGAGCGCCTGGGGCGGCGCCTGGGAGGGCGTGCGCGGCGACAAGGAGGGGTGGCGCCAGGCCAAGGAGGAGCTGCGCCGCGCCAAGGACGAATGGAAGGAGCAGGCCCGCAGGGCCAAGGAAGAGGCCCAGCAGGCCAAGCAGCAGGCCCGCAAGGAACGCGAGGCGCACAGCGCCGCCCTCGCCGAGGTGCGGCGCATCGCCCACCAGGTGCAGGAACAGGTGCAGACCCGGATGCGGGGCGGCGACTGGTCGGGCGCCGTCCGCGACGGCATGTCCGAACTCGCCCGTGAGATGGGCGACCTGGGGCGGTTCGCCGGTCAGCCGGCGCCTCGCCCCGCGGCGGAGCACCCCGGCGCCGCCGGAGCGGAGTCCGATGACGAGGGCGGTCTGCCGCTTCCCGACTCCACCGGAGACCCGGCGCGCGACCTGGAGCGTCTGCTGGACCGCTTCCGCGACGACGTGCGGGACGCGGCGCGCGACCACGGCGTCGGCGAGGGCGAACTGCGGGAGGTGCGGCGGCAGCTGTCCACCGCGGCGGCCCACATCGGGGTCGTGCTGCGTGGTTCCGGCGGAGGAGCCGGCGCCTCGGGCGGCGGATCGGCGGAGGGCGCCGCGAGCGGGAACTGAACCCCGCACGCGGCGGGCCGGTGCGCCCCGCCGGCCCTGCCGGGACCCGGCCCGCGGCGTGTATGCCCCCTGCGGACCCGGACCCGGACCCGGACCCGGACCCGGACCGGGTGCATGGCTCCCGGACGCCCGGCGCCCGGATGCCCGGCGCCCTGCGTCGGCCCTGCGGCCTCCGGTGCCGAGTGCGCGACCGCCGTCACTCGGCCCGGCCGGCCCGACCGGTGCGGGGGTGCTCCCAGAGGCGGACCAGGTGCGCGCGGAGGGCGTCCTCGGCTTCCTCGGTGCTCAGGTGCCCGATGAGAACGTGGCTGGTCAGACCGTCCGCGAGGGCGAGCAGGGCGCGGGCCTCGCGCTGCGGATCGACCGACGTCGCGCCGCTGTCGGGGCCGGCTGGGTCACCGGGGCCGCCCCGGACGGCGTCGGTGACCAGGCGGGCGAGGAGGTCCTGGAGGGCCGCGTAGCTGATCCGGAGCCGGGCGGCGAGCGGCTCGCTGATCGCGGCCTGGGCGAGGAAGGCGAGCCACACCCGGGCCTCGGCGCGATGCGCGCTGCGGAGCAGTGCGATCTCTCCGGCCGCGTGTTCCAGGGCGGTGCCGGCTGTCTGGTCCGGGCTCTCGGACAGCCGGGCCCGCATGCGCTCGGTGACGCGTTCGCCCACGTGGTCGACGGCGAACACCAGCATCTCCTCCTTGGTGCGGAAGCAGCGCTGCACGGCGCCCAGCGAGACCTCCGCGTGGGCGGCCACGTCGCGCATCGTCACCCCCTCGGGGCCGTGCGCGTCGGCGAGCACGCAGACGGCCTCGGCGATCCGCCGGCGTCGGTTCTCGTAGTCCACCTGCTTGGGCATGCGGAGGCGCCTCCTTAATTCGATACGAGTGTATCGGATCTGGGTTAGGGTGCTGCGACGAGCACTTCGACACAGGATTCGACACAGGAACGGGGAGGGCAGCAATCGTGCGGGACGCCCTTTGGAAGATGCCGGCCGCGGCCCAGGCGGCGGCGGTCCGGAACGGCGACGTATCGGCCGCCGAACTGGTCGGCAGCCACCTGGACCGCATCGCCGAGGTGAACCCGCGGGTCAACGCGGTCACTCAGCTCATGGCCGAGCGCGCGCGGGAAGCCGCGGCGCGGACGGATGCGCGCCGGGCCGCCGGTGCGGAACTGGGGCCGCTCGCCGGAGTGCCCTTCACGGTGAAGGAGACCACGGCTGTCGAGGGCGTGCCGACCACGATGGGAGCCGCCCGCTTCCGCGATCTGGTCGCGGCGGCCGATGCGCCCCCGGTGGCCCGGCTGCGCGCCGCCGGAGCCGTACCCATCGGCCACAGCAACGTTCCCACCATGATCCTGGCCGGGATGCACACCCGCAGCGAACTGTTCGGCGACACCGTCAACCCCTGGGACCCGAGCCGGACTCCGGGCGGCTCCAGCGGTGGCGACGGAGCGGCCGTCGCCACCGGCATGGCCGCACTCGGCCTCGGCAACGACTCCGGCGGGTCGGTGCGGATCCCGGCCTCGTTCTGCGGTGTGGCCGGACTCAAGCCGACCGCCGGCCGGTTCCCCGCCGATCACCGGCTCTTCGGCCCGGCCGACCCGGGGCCGGCCTCGCAGATGCTGGTCACCGACGGCCCCCTGGCGCGCACGACCGCCGATCTGCGGCTGGCGTACGAGGTGCTGGCCGGGACCGACCCGCGGGACCCGCGGGCCGTTCCGGTGCCCGTCCGCGGCGAGCCGCTGCCCGGGCCGGTGCGGGTCGCGGTCGTCGCCGACCCCGGCGGCCACGGGGTCCACCCCGCGGTCGGCGGCGCCGTCACGGCAGCGGCCGAAGCGCTGCGCGACGCCGGCTACGACGTGCGGGAGGTGGCGGACGTGCCGCGGCTGGACGAGGCGCTGGAGACGTATGAGCGGATCGTCCTCACCGAGTTCGCCCCCAACTGGCCGGTGCTGCGCACGCTGCTCGGCGAGGGCGGAGGCCGCTACATCGAGATGGCGCTGGAGAAGACCCCGCCCGCGACCGCCGAGGAGTTCATGCAGCTGATGGGAGCGTGGCTGAACATCCGCCGCTCCTGGGCGGAGTTCCTCGACACCTGTCCGCTGCTGCTCGGCCCCGTGTTCACCGAGCCGCCCGTCGAACCCGGACTGGAGTCGCGCGACCCGGCGGGACGGGAGCGGGTCGGCTCGGCGATGCGCCTGTGCACGGCGACCAGCTTCGTGGGCGTGCCCGGCGTCGCCGTGCCGACCGGCGTGTCCGACGGGCTGCCGCTCGGTGTGCAGCTCGTCGGGCGCGCGTTCCGCGAGGACCTGTGCCTGGACGCCGCTCAGGCGGTCGAGGACCGCCTCGGCGTGCTCTCCCCGGTCGACCCCCGCCCGGACGCCGCACCGGCCGCCGCGCGCTAGGAGTGCCGTGCCGCGGGACGGCCGGCGCGGGGGGCCGGCCGTCCCGCTCGGCACGTGGCCGGTCCCGGCCGGTGCGGCCGGGACCCGAGGGCCAGGAGGGTTCAAGGAGGACTCGTACAGGGCAGGTTGACGCATGCAGGGCCGTGACGGGAGCGTCGGCGGCAGAGGCGAGGGGGCGCACATGGAGCAGGAGATCCGGGAGATCACGCTGCCGGGCGGGGAGACGGTGCTGGCCAGGGTGCACGTCCTGGACGACGGGGAAGTGCCGTTGGAGGCCGAGGAGTTCCAGTACGACGACGTGGGCGTGCAGGACATGCTCGTCGCGCGGGCCCAGCAGCTCAACGAGGTGATCGGCGGAGTGGGCTCCGCGGTGCTCGCCGCCGCCCGGCACGCGCGCCCCGACGAGGTCAGCGCGACGTTCGGCGTCGAACTCGCCGTCAAGTCCGGCAAGGCCCTGGCCGCGGTCCTCGCCGAGGGCGAGGCCAAGGGTGCTGTCTCCGTCACCCTCACCTGGCGCAAACCCGAACCGGCCGCCCCCGGACCGGACTCCGGCGCCGGTGGCGGCGGCACGCCGCCGCAGGACGGGTGAGTCGGCGTCCGCCGTCCCGGCGGGCGGGAGGCTGGACCGGCGGCCTGCCGGGCTCCCCGCGGGAGGGCGCGGGGACCGGCGTGCCCTGGGCGTACGAAGGTGTGGAGTCGGCGCACGGCGATTGACGCGCCCCGGCGTCGACGTCCCCGCGCGCTCCCCGGTCACCACCCGCTGCCAGGGCCGCGCGGACAGGGAGCTGTCCGGACCGACGAAGGCCGGACCGACGAAGGCCGGACCGACGAAGGCCGGACCGACGAAGGCCGGACCGGCGACCGGCGAATGGCGCACGGCGCACGGCGCACGGCGCACGGCAAGGCCGATCGGCGAAGGGCGACCCCGCCCGGCGAAGGGTGAGGGCGAACCGGTATCCGGCGGACCGGGGGAGGAGCCACCGTCCCAACCGGCAGCGGAGCCGGGCGGGTTGCGAACCCGCTGCTCCCGCCTGTCAGTTGCGGCCACTAGCCTGCTGGAGGGCTGCGGGGAACCCGGCGTGGAGGGGGAGCGTTGTGACAGGAGTGCGAGCCGCGCGACACGGCGGTTCACGATTCGGCGTGCTGCCGTGCGCGCCCTGTGCCGTATGAACGCCCCCGCGAACCTCGCAGACTCCGTTCGGACCTCGGTGGTGCGCATCGGGGCACCCCCCGAGGGGTACGACGGAAGCAGCGGGACAAGCGGCGACAGCCGTCGCAGCGACAGGAGCCGGCGAGCGTTCTGGGGGAGCGGCTTCTTCGTCGCGCCCGGATGGGTCCTCACGTGCGCACACGTCCTCGCCAAGGGGGCCGCGCCCGTCTGGAGGGGGGAGCGCGCCATCGGCATCACGATCGGGGACGCCGCGGGCAGCACGGGCGGCCCCGGCGCCGCGGACGGCACCGGCGGGGGCGGCGGCACCGTCCTCCTCGGAGAGCTGGCCTTCGGACTGCCGCGCCCCGAGGACCCCCAGGCACCGCCCTCCCCCTGGCCCTTCCCCGATCTGGCGCTGGTGCGGGTGCCGGGCGCCGAGGACGCCGACTGCCTGTGGCTGAGCGACCGTTCCGTGCTGACCCCCGCGGACATCGGACTGTACGGCTGGGCGCCGGGTGAGGTCCGGGGCGAGCAGATGTTCTTCACCGGGCTGGGGAAGGCCACCGGGGTCGTCGGCCGCCCGCTCATGCTCAGCGGCGACCAGCTGACCGAGGGCTGCTCCGGCGGGCCCGTGCTCGACCAGCGGCGCGGCACGGTGCTGGGCGTCAGCAAGGGAGCCGGCCGGCGGCCGGGCACGGGCCTGGCGACGCCCGTCACGGCCCTGCGCCGACTGTGCGACGCGGGCCCGCGCGGCGCCCGGGTGCTGCACGAGGTGCTCTCCGCACACGACCGGCACCACCTGAGCCGCTACACCGGATTCGGCCACAGCTGGCACCGGCAGCACGCCCGGCTGGGCCCCACCGGCGGCGAGCCCGCCTACGGATTCACCGTCGACCGGCGCGCGGAGCTGTACGCGCTGTTCGCCGAGGTCGAGCCGCCCACCGGGGCCGGTCAGGTGCTGCAACTGGCCAACGAGGCCCGGAACATGGTGCTGCGCCGGCCCTACACCCTCCGCGACCACGATCCGCGCTCCTGGCGGGAGGGCGCGGGCCTGCTCTACGACCCGCGGGACCACAGCACGGCCGAGGAGGAACCGTCCCCGGACCTCGCGCTGGAAGCGGTGGTGCTGTACGCCGCGAAGGTGACGGCCGCGCTCCACCGATCGGGTCCCGGGCGTACGCCGCGCGCGGTCCGCGCACTGGCCGAGCTGCGCGAGTGGGTGGAGCGCACGGCGCGGACCCTGCTCAACGACGTCATCCGGGCCCAGGTCCCCGGTGTGCTGGACGGCCACCGCGCGGCCTCCGCGGCGCGCGCCGACGTCCTGGTGGAGATAGAACCGGACATCTACGGTTCCGGCCGGCACGCCTGGCGGGTGGCGCTGGTGCGCCCGGCCGACAAGGACGACCTCCCCGGCGAGCCCGCCGGCGGAGCCTTCGGACACCTGCCCGACGCGGACCAGGCCGCGGGTGAGGACGGCGAGCGGGAGGAGCTCACCGTCGAGCAGAGCCGGGAGGACGCGCCGCGCTCCGGCCTGGAGGAAGCGGTGCGCGCCGCGCTGTCCCGGGCGCTCGACCAGTGCGACGTGGACGACCACCTCGCGGCGGTGGAGTTCATGCTGCCGCGCCCGCTGTTCGACGAGCCGGTGGACGGATGGCGGGCCCGCCCCTACGACCCCGACGATCCCTTCAACCCGCACACCATGCCGCTGGGCCAGCGCAGACTCGTCGTCCTGCGCGACCGGACGCGCAAGGACCAGGGCTTCACCCCGGAATGCCGTACCCGCGCCGCCGCGGTCCTCAGCGGCCCGCTGGAGGCCGTGCCGCTGCGCCGCGAGGTGCCCGGCGCCGGGCACGACGCGCCCGGTCCGGAGAGCGGGCAGGCCACCTACGGAAGACTGCGCGCGGCGGCGCCCGGTGCGGTGCCGGTCCACTGCGCACGGGTCGGCGGCGGCCCGGGCGCGCGGGCCATGGCGGCGGCGCTCGGCGCGGGGCACGCGATGGCGCTGTGGCGGCACGGCTGCGGTGACGGCCAGGACCACGACGACTGCGCCGAGTTCCACCGGCGTGCCGCCGAACTGCTGGCCGAGGCGCACTCCGCGCGGCAGGTCCCGCTGCACATCAGAACCCTGCGCAACCGCAACGCCGAGGCCGCCGATGACCCGGAGGAGTCAACAGGCGTCAACAGCGCGCCAATTGATCCCTCGTCGGCCTGGGCACGGCATATCGTCCTGCTCTACGATCCGCCCCACAGGACCTCGGGGGACGGACCGTTGCGCGAACCACCGCTCATGCCCAGGCCGCCGACAGCGTTGAGGAGCACACCGTGAGCGATTGGCGCATCTACCGCGGTGCGGGGGTGCCGCACGAGGCTGTGCGCGAGCTGCCCGACCCGCCGCCCTGGCGGGACTTCACCGGCGCCGGCACCGGCCCGGACTCCCCGGACGGCGGGGACGGTCCGGAGGGCGCCGACACCGCCCGGCGGCTGGGGGCCCGGCGCCGCCTGGTGGAGAGCCTCCATCCGCGCCCCGAGGAGGTCGAGGCCGTCAACGCGGCGCTGTACCTGCGCCGTCCGCTGCTGGTCACCGGCAATCCCGGCACCGGGAAGTCCACCCTCGCGCACGCGGTCGCACACGAGCTGGGCCTGGGCAGAGTGCTGCGCTGGCCCATCGTCAGCCGCACCACCCTGCAGGACGGCCTCTACCACTACGACGCCATCGGCCGGCTGCAGGACGTCCAACTGGACCGCGCGGTGGCCGGGGACGGCACTCCGTCCGCCCGCCCGCCGATCGGGTCCTACCTGCGGCTCGGCCCGCTCGGTACGGCGCTGTTGCCCGCGCGCCCCGCCGAGCCGGGCGGGGTCCCGCTGCCCCGGGTGCTGCTCGTCGACGAGTTGGACAAGAGCGACATCGACCTGCCCAGCGATCTGCTGAACGTCCTGGAGGACGGCGAGTTCACCCTTCCCGAACTGGAGCGCATCGCCGACCGCGAGCCGGTCACCGAGGTGCTGACGGCGGACGGCGACCGGGCCCGGATCGAGGGCGGCCGGGTGCGCTGCACCGCCTTCCCGTTCATCGTGCTCACCTCCAACGGAGAGCGGGACTTCCCGGCCGCGCTGCTGCGCCGCTGCATCCAGCTCGACCTCAAACCGCCCGGCGACGAGCAGCTCGCCGCGATGGTCCTCGCGCACCTGGGAGAGGAGGCGCTGGAGGACGGCGCCGAACTGGTCCAGCGGTTCCTGCGGCGCCAGCCGGGCCAGGTCATCGCCACCGACCAGCTCCTCAACGCCCTGTTCCTCACCCAGCACGCCTCCGGCGTCGAGCGGGTCTCCCGCGACCGGCTCGCCGAGATGCTGCTGCGGCCGCTCGACCGCCCGAGGTGACCGTGACATGAGTGCGGCGTCGACCCCGCCGCGGCGGCCTCCGGGCAGCGGCCGGGAGTCCACCGCGGACCCGGGGCCCGCGCAGCGGTACCGGCAGGACGTCACGGAACTGGTGGCACGGCTGCGTGCCGCGGGCCGGGAGCCGGGGTCCGAGGAGCTCGCCGAGGCACTGTGGCTCGCCCGCTTCGCCTCGGGCGGCGCTGCACGGGAACCCGACGCGGACTCCACCGGCCCCCGCTACCAAGGGAGCCGGACGCCGCAGCCGGAGCCTCCCATGCCCCCAGTCGAGGACCACGACGCCGACGAACCCGCCGACGCCGCCCCGGTCCAGGAGCGCACCGCCCCGGTCTCGCTGTTCGCGCCGCGCCGGCACGGCGGGGCCCCGCCGGCCGGCTTCCCGGTGCGGGCGCCCGCGGCGGGGGCGCTGTCCGGACTGCTGGAACTGCAGCACGCGCTGCGCCCGCTGCACGGCTACCGGCCGCCGCTGCCCCCGGCCACCGGCGCGCTGGACGAGGCGGCCACTGCCGATCTGAGCGCCCGCTCCACCACCGTGCTGCCCGTCTTCGGCACCGAGCAACGCCGCTACAGCGAGATCCAGCTCCTCATGGACGCCTCACCCACCGCGTCGGTGTGGCAGCCCACCCTGGAGCGGCTGCGCCAGACCTTCGAGCAGCTCGGCGCCTTCCGCGACGTCCAGGTCCGCTATCTGCACCGCGCCCCGGACGGAGCCCCGCTCATCGGCACCGGTCCCGCCGACGGGACCGCGCGGCTGCGCCCCGCCGACGAGTACCGCGACACCACCGGGCGGCGGCTCACCCTCGTGGTCAGCGACTGCGTCGGCGCGCTGTGGCAGGACGGCCGCGCGCAACGCCTGCTGCACCACTGGTCCGGGCGCTCCCCGCTGGCCGTGGTGCAGCCGCTGCCGCCCCGGCTGTGGCCGCGTACCGCGCTGCCGGCCGAACCCGGCCTGCTGCTGCGCGAGCGCGGAGCCGGCGGGCGCGTCACCTTCGAACCGGACAGTTTCGCCGCGCCCGAGCAGGACGACGCGGTGCCGGTGCCGGTGCTGCTGCCCACACCCGAGGCGCTGGGCAACTGGGCGCGGCTGCTGGGCACCGAGAGCGAGCGGGCGGTCGCCGGTGCCGCCGCCTGGGTGCTGCCCCGGCACCCGGCGATGCCCGCGCCGCGCACCTCCCCGGGCGGCGTACCGGCCCGCACCCTGCTGCGCGAGTTCCGCAACAGCGCCTCACCCGGCGCCCTCGACCTGGCCGTCCACCTGGCGGTGGTGCCGCTGCTGCTGCCGGTCATCCACCTGGTGCAGGAGGCGATGCTGCCCGACACGGGGTCGATGGAGCTGGCCGAAGTGCTGCTGTCCGGCCTGCTGACCCGGCTGCCGGAGGATGACGGCCCGCACAGCCGCGGGGAGGCGGCCGACGGCCGCGGAGAACCGTCCGGGCCGCGCTACGCGTTCGCGCCGGGCGTCCGCGAGCTGCTGCTGCAGTCGCTCGACCAGGGCGCCGCCGTCCTCATCCTCAAACATCTGTCCGGCTACGTGGCGCAGCGCTTCGGCAAGGGCACCCGCAACTTCGCCGCCGTGGCCGTCGCCCAGCTCTCCGGCCGCACCGGCCCGGCCCAGCCGGTCCGGTCCTCCGGAGGACCCGCGGAGGAGGCCGCCGGGCCCGACGAGGCCGAGGACGGGGACGAGATGTTCGCGACGATCCCCGCCGAAGTGGTCCGCTTCTACCTTCCCGAACAGACCGCGGTCGACCAGGTGGCCGAGACCGAGCGGCTGCTGCGCCGCTGGCGCGACCAGGGCGACATCCAACTCCTGCACCGCGCCCGCTCGGTGGGCGAGACCGCCCGCACCGCCGACCACGACAGCCTCCGCGCCCGGCTGGCCCTGGGCCGGGTGCTGCACGCCCTCGCCGGCACGGCCTCCGTGCGCCGCAGCCCGCAGGGCCCCGAGCCGTTGCTCCGGGAGGCAGCCGAACTGCTGACCGGCGACGCCCCCGGCACACTGCTGGAGCGCGCCGGTGTGGAGTACTCGCTGTGGCAGGCACGCGGCGCGCAGGCGGAGCCCGACCCGGCCGGCACCCGGCACCTGCTGCGCGCCGAGGGGCTCCTGCGCTCGCTGGCCGGACGCACCACGGCGACCGGCCGGGACACGACGGACCCGTCGCTCCCGCCGGACGCCGAGCGCACCCGTAGACTCCGGCTGGGCCGGGTGCTGCTCGCCCTGGCCCGGACCGCGCCCGAACACCGTCACCGGGCGGCCGCCGAGGCCGCCGGCGAACTCCGCGAAGCGAGCGACATGCTGGCAGACCGCGCCCCCGGGTCCCCCGAGCCCTCCGGTGCCCCCACGACCTCCGAACCCCGGCCCGCGGCGGTGCCCGGACAGCACCCGGAGGAGCACCGGGCGCAGCACTGCGGGGCTCTTCTCGACCTGGCGGCCGCCCTGCGGCTGAGCGGCGCCCCGCGGCAGGAACGCCTCGACGTGCTGACGCGTGCCGGGAGTCTGGCCGGGGAGCACTCCGGACTGCGGCTGCGCTGCGTCCGCGAGCGTGCCCGGGTGCTGCGCGAGACCGGGGACCTGGAGGCGGCGAACGCGGCGTACGCGGAAGCCGAACAGCTGTCCGACCGGGACAGCGCGCAGCGCGGCGACCTGCTCGTCGAGTGGGGCGAGATGCTGTTCACCGAGATCGGTGCCCTCGCACGCGCGGAGGGCCCGCTGCGTGAGGCCCTCACCCGCGCCCCCTCCGGCAGCCCCACCGTGGCCAGGGCCGGGCTGCTGCTGGGCCGCCTCCTGCTGCTCCGCTACGAACGCGAGAGCTTCCTGCCCGACCTCTACGAGGGATGCCACCTGCTGGAGCAGGCCGCCCGCCAGAGCCCGGAGGCCGGGAGCCGCGCACAGGCGTGGCTGCGCCTGGCCGCGGCGCGTGCGCACTTCCCCGCGGGCGCTCCCGAGGCCCAGCAGGCGGCCGGCGAGTACGGCAGAGCACTGGAGGAGCTGTCCGGTACGCGTACGGGCGGCTCCCTCACCGCGGCCAGGGCCCTGCACGGGCGGGCCGAGTTCCACCGCGCCCAGGGGCGCACCGCGGAGGCGCTGGCCGACTACCGCGCCGCGGAGGCCGAGTGGCAGCTGCTGGCCGGTCACCTCGCGGACATCCCCTGGGCCGAGGTACGCGCCACCCGGGAGCGGATGGCCGAACTGCCGGGGTGACGGGGCCCGGCCCGGCCGGGTACGGCGGGCGGGCACGGCCGGAGCGGCGACGACGGACCGAGGGGCGAAGGACCGGCAGACCCGGAAGCGAAGGGGGACGAACCGATGCGGTGCACGGGGGAGGACGAGGACCGGCCGAATGCAAGGACGGCGCGGCGCGCGCGGGTTTCCGGCTATCCGCCTCGGGAAAGAGACAGCAGCCGTGTCACGACCCCGGAGCGGGGCCCCAGGGAGGAGAAGAGCGTGCCGAAGCGGACCGAGGGCACCGTCCGCAGCCCGGGCCGCCGGCCCGCTGCCGCACCGCAGCCGCCCCTGCCCGATCTGACGGGTGTGACCCTGCGCGCCCTTCGGACCTGCGACGATCCAGCCGTCACCGCCGCGGTGGAGAGCACGCTGCACGCTCCCGAGGAACTGTCACGGGTGTGGCGCTCGTCCGGCACCCAAGGCGGCCAGGTCGAGCGGCGGCACTCCGGCACCCCGCAGGTGAACACCCCGAGGACAGGTCGGAAACGGGGCGCGATCCGGTCAACCTCCGGCCCGGTCCACGGCGTCTCCGACCCGCCCGCGGGCCCGGGAGACGGCGTGGGCCGCCATGAACCCTCTTGAGATACCGGGCCCCCGGCTGCGCCGGATGGGGGAGACCCGGCCGGTACCGGGAGAGGCCGCCGCGCTGGAGGGCTGGCTGCACAGCAGGCGCCTCGTCCTGCTCAAGACCCTGCTGACCCGCGCCGAGCGCGCCCCGCTCCCCGGCCCGGCGGCCCGCGCCCTGCGTGCGCACTGGACGCTGCTGGAGGACGCCGAGCAACTCGACCCCGCCGCGGCGCGCCGCGCCCTCGGCTCCCCGGCGGCCGGGAACTGGCTGGCGCACGCGCTCGCCGCACCGCCCGGGGAGGACTTCGCGGCGGCCGTCGCCGACCTGGGCGCGCTCGCCGCCGTCGTCGCCCTCGCGGCCGGAGCCGACTTCCGGCTCGACCTGCCGGCGTCCGCCGGACGGCTCTCCCTTCCCGGACTCGGCGCGTATCTGTGCGCGGCGCCCCGGGTGCGGGTCGCCGCACACGGCGGCACCGTCACCTTCGCCCCGCCGGACGGGGCGCCGAGCTCCCTGACGCGAGGCGCCCTGCTGCGCCACGAGGTGCCGCCGGCCGGCCCCTGGCGTCCGCTGAACCGGCTGCCCGGCGGCCGCGCCGTCCTGGACGACCGCGATCCGCACCTGGCCCGGGAGGAGGGCCGTGCCGGGCTCGCGGGCCTGCTGCCGACCACTGTGACGGCACCCGGCGAGGCCCGCGAGTGGCGGGAGCTGTGGACGCGGGCGCTGGCCCTGCTGCGCGACGCCGACCCCGAGCGGGCCACTGAGGTGGCGGCCCTCGTACGGACCGTGGTCCCCGTCCGGTGGAAGCCCGACGGGCGGGCCAGCGCCACCCGGCTGGCAGCGCCCTGGGCGGTGCTGACGACCCTTCCGGAGTCGCCCCAGGAGATGGCGGAGGTGCTCGTCCACGAGGTGCAGCACAGCAAACTGGCCGTCCTGGGCGGGGTCGTACGGTTGGACCACGAGTCCGCCGAGGCCGTCTTCCGGGTGGGCTGGCGCAGCGATCCCAGACCGCTGGGCGCCGTCGTGCAGGGCACCTACGCACATCTGGCCCTCGCCGACCTGTGGGGCAGGCTCGCGGACCGGGCCGCGTCCCCGGCAGCCGAGCGCGCAGCCGCCCGGCGCCGCGCCGCGGACTACCGGGCCCAGGTCGACCACGCTCTTTTCCTCCTTCTGGGCTCTGGTCAACTCACCCGGCAGGGCACAGAGTTCGTGGAGGGCATGCGCCGCCGCCACGAGCGGCTCGGCTCCCCGGGCGGGCCGGCCGTCCGTGCCGCGGAGCACGCGGAACGCGGTGACCCGGCCGACGACGCGGAAAACGCAGCAGACAGGCTGACGAACGGTCACTTTGGGTAATCTCGCCGTACACGTCGCCCGCGGGGCGGCGACGGCTGCTGGACGAGGGAGAACGCAGGCATGGTCGCTCAGCGGGAAACGGCTCGGGGCAGGCCGCCCGGAGGGGAGCCCGAGCACTTCGTGGTGGTCTTTCCCGGCTACCACCGGGGCTGGGGCAACTGGATCGCGCACCGGCTGGAGAGCCACGGGCACCGCACCACGCTCCAGCGCTGGGACCCGGACCGCGAGCAGCCGCTGGCGGAAGCCCTCGGCGACCTCCAGCTCGCCACCGGGCGGGTCCTGCTGGTCATCAGCGACCTGTTCCTCCAGCTCGGCCCGCGCACCGAGGCCGACTGGAACGCCGTGCTGCGCGGCTACGTGGCCGAGCACGCCGAGGAGTTCGCCGCCGTCAACCTCACCAACCGCGAACTGCTGCCCGCCACCGCCGTACTGGAGCCGGTCAACCTGTGGGGCGTCGGCGAGGAGGAGGCCGAGCGCCGGCTGCTGAACCGGCTGGGGCTGCGGCCCCGCCGCGTGCCCGTCCCGCAGCCCGGCTACGCCAGCCGCTACCCCAACGATCCCCCCGCCGTCTGGGGCGAGGTACCGCGTCGCAACGGCCGCTTCACCGGACGCGACGTCATCCTCGGCGACCTCCAGCAGCGGCTGATGGACGCCGAGCACGGCGCCGCCGTCTGCACCCTGGTCGGCACGGCCGGTATCGGCAAGACGCAGATCGCGGCCGAGTACGCGCACCGCTTCGCCCCCGACTACGACGTGGTCTGGTGGGTCAACTGCGACCAGCGCAACACCCAGCGCGACACCTTCGGCGCGCTCGCCGCCGAGATCGGCCTCGACAGCTCCGGGGAGGTCGGTGAGCGGGTCCGCGCGGTACGCGACGCGCTGCGCCGGAACGAGCCCTCCGGCCGCTGGCTGCTGATCTTCGACGGCTGGGAGGAGCCCGAGGACGCGGCCGGCTACCTCCCGCAGGGTGGCAGCGGGCACGTCCTGATCACCTCCCGCAACAAGAGCTGGCGGGCCGGCACCGACATCAAGCAGATCAGCGCCTTCCGCCGGGCCGAGTCCACCGGCTACCTGATGCGCCGCGCCCCGCACATCACCGTCGAGCAGGCCGACCAGGTGGCGGGCGAGTTCCAGGACCTTCCGCTGCAGCTCGCGCAGGCCGCCGCCTGGCTGGGCGAGGAGGGCATGGAGGTGCCCGAGTATCTGCGCATGGTGCGCGGTGTCGGGCTCACCCGGCTGGAGAGCAACACCATGCCGGACGACTACCCGTACTCGTCGCTGACCTCCTGGTCGATGCTGCTCAACAAGCTGCGCAAGTCCGAGCCGCGCGCCGTCGAACTGCTCTCCCTGTGCTCGGTCTTCGCCCCCGGGCGCATCCCGCTGGGCCTGGCCCGAGCCATCCCGTCCGGTGAACTCCCCGAGAGTCTGCGCTGGCTCAGCAGCGACCGCTCCGGCTGGTCCCGCGCCCTGGACTCCCTCGTCAACTACTCGGTGCTCACCCGCGAGGCCCGCGCGCCCGCGATGGGCGACGTCGACCAGAACGACTCCGTGCACATGCACCAGGTCGTCCACAGCGTCATCGGTGAGCTGACCCGGGGGCGGGAGGACGAGGTCTACCGCGACACCGTGCA
Source organism: Streptomyces sp. AA1529 (assembly GCF_000280905.1). Lineage (GTDB taxonomy): Bacteria > Actinomycetota > Actinomycetes > Streptomycetales > Streptomycetaceae > Streptomyces. Next base: position 89,793 of record NZ_ALAP01000015.1, read on the forward strand.
CCGGCTGCTGGTGGAGGCCGACCCGGGAACGCCGAACGACAGCCGCCAGTGGGGCCGGTACGCCGAGATGCTGCCCCATCTGGTGGCCTCGGCGGCACCCGCCAGCAAGGAGCGCCGGGTCCAGGAGATGCTGCTCAACTGCCTGCGCTACTGCTTCGCCAGCGGCGAGTACAGCGTCGGCTCCGAGCTGGCCGAGAGCATCCGCGCGGACTGGGAGACGTTCCTGGACCCGGCGGCGGACCAGATGCTGGCCCTGGCCACCCTCCAGGGCAATCTGCTGCGCCAGCGGGGCCGCTTCCGGGAGGCGCAGGTGCTCGACAGTGCCCGGCTGCAGCGGCTGCGCGGAATGCCGCACGCCGACGGCCTCCATGAGGAGGCCGTCATGGACGCCACCAGCTGCCTCGCCTCCGATCTGCGGCTGCTGGGGCAGTACGACGAGGCGCTGCACCTGCAGGAGCAGGTGGTCGCGGTCTCCCGTAGGCTCTACGGCCCATTGGAGTGGACGAGCCTGCTCGCCCAGCACAATCTGGCCGTCGGCCTGCGGCTACTGGGCCGCTACGAGGACGCCTACGAAACGGACCTGGACACCCTCCGTAAACGCGAGCAGGAACTGCGCGCCCGGCACCCGCACACCCTCGCCTCCGGCAACGCCAGCGCCCGCGATCTGCGGCTGATGGGCCGCTACCAGGAGGCGCTGGCCCGGCAGGAACTCGGCATGCGGCTGCACCTGCAGGTGCTCGGTGCCCAGCATCCGCAGACCCTCATGGCCCGGCACAACCTGCTGCTGTGCCAGCGCAGGGCGGGCGCCCCGGGCCAGGACATCGCCACCGCCATGGCGCTCCTGCTGGAGCAGCACGAGAAGGTGCACAACCGCAGCCACTACTCCACGCTGTCGCTGCTGACCGACTACGGCAACTTCCTGCGCGAACAGGGGGACGTGGGCCTGGCCCGGGAACTGCTGATCGAGGCGGAGGACGGATTCCGCTCGCTGCTCGGCCAGGCGCACCCGGTCCCCACCGCGATGCAGTCCAACGCGGGCCTGGTGCTCCAGGCGGAGGGCGAACGCGACGGCGCGCTCAACATGTTCGAGCAGGCACTGGTCGGACTCACCACGCTGCTGGGCGCCGACCACCCCACCACCCTGGGCTGCGCCCTGAACGCCAGCGGTGGGCGCAACTTCAGCGAGGCGCTGGAGGACGCCTACGAGCTGAGCGGTGACACCCTGGAGCGCTCCCGGCGGGCACTGGGCGAGGACCATCCGCTCACCCTGTCGTGCATGGTCGCCCACGCGGGCGACCTGCGCTCGCTGCGGCGCCGCGAGGAGGCCCGCACGCTGGAGAGCACGGCCCTGGAGCGGTTCACCCACTCGCTCGGCGCCCAGCACCACCACACGCTCGCCGCCCGCCAGCGCACCCGTCCCTACTGGGACTACGAGCCGTACCTGGGCTGACCCGCCCTCCGCGGTCCGGGCGGGCAGCAGCACGCGGTCCGGGCCCCGCACGGCCGGGGGCCCCGCCGCACAGCTGTGCGGCGAGGCCCCCGGCCCGGTACGGCAGGACCGCTCAGATCTCGAAGACCTCCTTGAGGAGCTGCGCCTGCTCCTCCGCGTGCCGCTTGCCCGAGCCCACGGCGGGCGAGGACGAGGACGGCCGGGAGACGCGGCGCAGCCGGTCCGCGTTCGGCACCGGCTCCGAGCCGATGATCAGGTCGAGGTGGTCGACCAGATTCAGGGCGATGAACGGCCATGCGCCCTGGTTGGCCGGCTCCTCCTGGGCCCAGATGTACTTCTCGGCGTTGGAGAACCGCGCCATCTCGGTCTGGATCTCCTTGCCGGGCAGCGGGTAGAGCCGCTCCAGCCGGATGATCGCCGTGTCGGTCAGCCCGCGCTTGGTCCGCTCGGCGTCCAGGTCGTAGTAGACCTTGCCGGAGCAGAAGACCACCTTGCGGACCTTGGCCGGATCGATACTGCCGTCGTCGACCATGGTGTCGCCGAGGACCGGGCGGAACCCGCCGCTGGTGAACTCCTCCGTCTTCGAGGCCGCCGCCTTCATCCGCAGCATCGACTTCGGGGTGAAGATGACCAGCGGCTTGTGGTGCGGGTTGTGCACCTGCCAGCGCAGCAGGTGGAAGTAGCTGGAGGGCAGCGACGGCATCGCGACCGTCATGCTGTTCTGCGCGCAGAGCTGCAGGAACCGCTCGATCCGGGCCGAGGAGTGGTCCGGGCCCTGGCCCTCGTAGCCGTGCGGCAGCAGCAGGGTGACCCCGGAGGTCTGGTTCCACTTCTGCTCGGCCGAGGAGATGAACTCGTCGATGACCGTCTGGGCGCCGTTCATGAAGTCGCCGAACTGCGCCTCCCACATCACCAGCGCGTTCGAGCGGGCCAGCGAGTAGCCGTACTCGAAGCCCATCGCCGCGTACTCGCTCAGCAGCGAGTCGTAGACGTTGTAGCGGGCCTGGTCGTCGGAGAGGTACAGCAGCGGCGTGTAGTCGTCACCGGTGTTCTGGTCCAGCAGCACGGCGTGCCGCTGGCCGAACGTGCCGCGGCGCGAGTCCTGGCCCGCCAGCCGGACCGGGGTGCCCTCCATCAGCAGCGAGCCGATGGCGAGCGTCTCCCCCATGCCCCAGTCGATCGTGTCGTCCTCGACCATCTGCGCGCGCCGCTGGAGCTGCGGCGTCAGCCGGGGGTGGACCGAGACCCGCTCGGGGATGTTGACCTGCGACTCGGCGATCCGCTTGACGACCTCCTGGCTGATGGCCGTCTCCACGTGCACCGGGAACTCCGCCTGCGGCGCGGGGACCTCGGCCGGTGCCGGCGCCGAGGTGGCGTCCCGGACCTCCGTGAAGACCTTCTCCAGCTGGCCCTGGAAGTCCTGGAGCGCCTGCTCGGCCTCCTCCAGCGTGATGTCGCCCCGGCCGATCAGCGACTCGGTGTAGAGCTTGCGCACCGAGCGCTTGCGGTCGATCAGGTCGTACATCAGCGGCTGGGTGAACTTCGGGTTGTCGGTCTCGTTGTGACCGCGGCGCCGGTAGCAGAGCAGGTCGATGACCACGTCCTTGTTGAACGCCTGCCGGTACTCGAACGCCAGTCGCGCCACCCGGACGACGGCCTCCGGGTCGTCGCCGTTCACGTGGAAGATCGGCGCCTCGACCATGCGGGCCACGTCCGTCGAGTACATCGAGGAGCGCGCCGACTCGGGGGCCGCGGTGAAGCCGACCTGGTTGTTGATGACCACGTGGATGGTGCCGCCGGTGCGGTAGCCGCGCAGCTGCGACATGTTGAGCGTCTCGGCCACCACGCCCTGGCCCGCGAAGGCCGCGTCGCCGTGCAGGGCGAGTGGCAGCACCGTGAAGTCCGTGCCGCCCTTGCCGATGATGTCCTGCTTGGCGCGTGCGACACCTTCCAGGACCGGGTCGACGGCCTCCAGATGGGACGGGTTGGCGGTGAGCGAGACCTTGATCTGCTCGCCGTCCAGGCCGGTGAAGACGCCCTCGGCCCCCAGGTGGTACTTCACGTCGCCGGAGCCGTGCATCGACTTCGGGTCGAGGTTGCCCTCGAACTCCCGGAAGATCTGCGCGTAGGGCTTGCCCACGATGTTCGCCAGCACGTTCAGCCGGCCGCGGTGCGCCATGCCGATCACGGCCTCGTCCAGCCGCGACTCGGCGGCCGCGTCGATCACCGCGTCCAGCAGCGGGATGACGGACTCGCCGCCCTCCAGCGAGAACCGCTTCTGCCCCACGTACTTGGTCTGCAGGAACGTCTCGAACGCCTCGGCGGCGTTGAGGCGGCGCAGGATGCGCAGCTGCTCCTCGCGCTCCGGCTTGACGTGCTGCAGCTCGACCCGGTCCTGGATCCACTTGCGCTGCTTGGGGTCCTGGATGTGCATGTACTCGATGCCGGTGGTGCGGCAGTACGAGTCGCGCAGCACGCCGAGGATGTCGCGCAGCTTCATCATGGACTTGCCGGCGAAGCCGCCGACCGCGAACTCCCGCTCCAGGTCCCACAGGGTGAGCCCGTGCTCGGTGATGTCCAGGTCGGGGTGCTTGCGCTGCTTGTACTCCAGCGGGTCGGTGTCGGCCATGATGTGGCCGCGCACCCGGTAGGAGTGGATGAGGTCGAAGACCCGCGCCGCCTTGGTGACGTCGTCGTCGTGCGAGGCGTCGATGTCCTGGTTCCAGCGCACCGGCTCGTACGGGATGCGCAGCGCCTTGAAGATCTCGTCGTAGAAGCCGTTCTCGCCCAGCAGCAGGTTGGCCACCTGGCGCAGGAACTCGCCCGACGCCGCGCCCTGGATGACGCGGTGATCGTAGGTGCTGGTCAGCGTCATCACCTTGGAGACGCCGAGCCGGTTGAGGGTGTCCTGCGAGGTGCCCTGGAACTCCGCCGGGTACTCCATCGCGCCGACGCCCATGATCAGGCCCTGGCCCGGCATCAGGCGCGGCACGGAGTGCACGGTGCCGATGCCGCCGGGGTTGGTCAGCGAGCAGGTGACGCCGGAGAAGTCCTCCATCGTCAGCTTGTTGTTCCGGGCGCGGCGGACGATGTCCTCGTACGCCTGCCAGAACTCGAAGAAGGTCAGCGTCTCGGCCTTCTTGATGCCCGCCACGACGAGCTGCCGCTCGCCGTTCGGCTTCACCAGGTCGATGGCCAGGCCCAGGTTCACGTGGTCCGGCTTGACCAGGGTGGGCTTGCCGTCCTTCTCGGTGAACGCGTGGTTCATCGAGGGCATCGCCTTCAGCGCCTGCACCATGGCGTAGCCGATCAGGTGCGTGAAGGACACCTTGCCGCCGCGGGCGCGCTTGAGGTGGTTGTTGATGACGATGCGGTTGTCGAACAGCAGCTTCACCGGGACCGCGCGCACGGACGTGGCCGTGGGCAGCTCCAGCGAGGCGTTCATGTTCTTGGCCACGGCCGCCGAGGGGCCGCGCAGCGCCACGTACTCCGGTCCCTCGGCGCTCTCCGCCGCCGAGGCCTTCGCGCCGCCCGGCTGCGCGGGCTGCTGCGCCGCGGGCTTCGCGGGTGCGGCCTGCTTCGGCGCGGGCTGCGCCTGCTTCGGCTGTGCGGCGGCCTGCTTCGGCTCGGCGGCGGGCGCCTGCGCCGGAGCGGGCGCCCCGGCGGGCTGCGCCGCGGCCGGTCCGGACGCGGCCGGCTGCTGGGCCGGGGCGGCCTTGGCGGGCGCCGGGGCGTTGTCCCGGGGGGTGCCCGCGCTGTTCGGCGCCGTGCTTCCGTCGGAGGACTCCGGCTGATAGTCAGCGAAGAAGTCCCACCAGGCTCGGTCTACCGAGTTCGGGTCCTGGAGGTACTGCTGGTAGATCTCGTCGACGAGCCACTCGTTCGGGCCGAACGACGGGCCGGGTTCCTTGCCCGGACCGTCCTTCCGTTCCGTGGTGGTGCTCGATGAGCTGTTGGGGGACTGTGACGACACGGCGGCAACCGCCCTCTTCCGCTTCCTTAGGTGGTGGACAGCGGAAATAAAGGCTACGCCTCTCCGGACGATTGGTGGAGTCCGGGCCGCTCTTGGTCACGTACATCACATCGCGGCGGCGGTTTCGGGGCGGAATTTGGCGGGAATCACTCCCGGTTCCGCCTCGGCACCGGAACCGGGCAGCCCCTATTTCGCGTCTGCGGGGTTTCACCTGCGAGGCTACGTCAAACCTGCGGCTGACTCGTCCCCGGAAGAGTGAGCTGGATCCGGCAACCGCGGGGAGATTCGGCCACTCTGATCCGGCCCCCGTGCAGTTCCACCGCCCACCGGGCTATCGCCAGCCCCAGCCCGGTGCCGCCTCCTGGACTGATCCCGCCGCCCTTGCGCCCGGTGGCCGACTCGGTGCTGTGCGTGCCGTTGAACCGGTCGAAGACCCGGTCCCGCTCCGACTCGGGGATGCCGGGCCCCTCGTCCAGCACCTCCATCTCCAGGCTCCCGTCGCCCTCGGCGGCCGCGCCGGGCCTGGCCCGCACCGTGACCCGGCCGTGCTGCGGGCTGTGCTTCACGGCGTTGTCGATCAGGTTGGCCACGACCTGGTGCAGCCGCTCCGGGTCCGCATAGGCCCGCAGCTCGGGCGGGGAGACGTCCAGATGCAGATGGACGTCCTTGCGGGAGTGGCCCGAGCCCTTGCTCATGTTGGCCTCCTTCAGCACCCCCGCCAGATACGGCCACACCTCGAAGCGCCGCGAGCCCAGCGGCACCACCCCGTTGTCCAGCCGGGAGAGGTCCAGCAGATGGTCCACGAGGCGGCCCAGCCGCTCGGTCTGCGACAGGGCCGTGCGCATCGTCTCCGGATCGGCGTCCGAGACCCCGTCCACCACGTTCTCCAGCACCGCGCGCAGTGCCGCGATCGGGGTGCGCAGCTCGTGCGAGACATTGGCCACCAGCTCCTTGCGGTGCTGGTCGACGGCCTCCAGGTCGGCCGCCATCCGGTTGAAGTTCGCAGCCAGCTCACCGAACTCGTCGCGCCGCTCGCCGCGCACCCGCCGGGAGTAGTCGCCGCCGGCCATCGCCTTGGCCACGCTGCTCATCTCGTCCAGCGGTGCGGTCAGCGACTGCGCCACGAACTGGGTGATCAGCAGCGAGGCCACGATGGAGATGATCGTGATGACGCGCAGCTCGGTCGCCGACTGCACCGCGAAGAGCGCCAGCAGTGTGGTGATCACCACGGAGACGATCACCAGCCAGCCCAGGGCCGCCTTCACCGACCGGTACGGGTCGACCGGCCGCAGGCCTTCCCACAGCTGGCCCCAGGCCTCGGCGCCCTGCCGCGCCGCGGCCCGGCGGCAGCGGACCAGCGCACGGCCCAGGAAGCGGACGACCCGGCGCGCGCACGAGCGGGTGCGCGCCCGGAGGGTGACGGACACGGAAACGGACACCTCGCTCCGCCCTCCGGCCGTCAGGAGCTCTCCGCCGCGGCGCCCGTGACCGGTGCCGGCGCGCCGTCCGGGTTGCCCGGTGTCTCCAGCGCGTAGCCGACCCCGTGCACGGTGCGGATCCGCTCCGCGCCGATCTTGCGGCGCAGCGCCTTGATGTGGCTGTCGACGGTGCGGGTGCCGGAGGCGTCGGCCCAGTCCCACACCTCGGCCAGCAGCTGCTCGCGCGAGAGCACCGCTCGGGGCGAGTGGGCCAGGCACACCAGCAGATCGAACTCGGTGGGTGTCAGGTGCACGTCCTCGCCGGTGACCCGGACCCGCCGCTGCGCGTGGTCGATCTCCAGCTCCCCGAGCCGCAGGATGCCGCTGCGCGGCGTGTGCGCGGCCAGCGTGGCCCGCTCGACCCTGCGCAGCAGCACATGCACGCGGGCCGCGACCTCGCGCATGGAGAACGGCTTGGTCATGTAGTCGTCGGCGCCCACGCCGAGTCCGACCAGCATGTCCGTCTCGTCGTCCCGCGCGGTCAGCATCAGCACCGGCACCGGGCGCTGGGCCTGCACCCGGCGGCAGACCTCCAGGCCGTCGAATCCGGGCAGCATCACGTCCAGCACCAGCAGGTCCGGCTGCCAGGCCTCGGCGGTGTCCACGGCGGCGGGCCCGTCCCCCGCGGTCTGCACCTGGAAGCCCTCGGCACGCAGCCGCCGTGCGAGAGCGTCCACGATGGTGGGATCGTCCTCCACGACGAGGATGCGGCGCTGCGCGCCCGGGGTGGTCGCGGCGGCAGCGCCGCCAGGTGTCTGAGTGGTGTTCTTCTGGTCCATGCGACCCCGCCCCTGTGGCTCTTCCGGCTTTCCTGGGACAGCAGCGTAAGGGCCTGCTACGGGCCTCGGCTACGCCGGTCGGGCCGCGAAGTGGACCACGTCGGGGACGCCTCGGGCGACCGGGATCTCATCCGTCCGAACACGGCAGAAGCCCGCATTGCGCAGAGATCCCTCGAATGCGGACGACGGCTGGGCCGACCACACGGCCAGGATCCCGCCGGGGGCCAGGGCCGCGCGGCAGGCGGCCAGCCCGGCGGGGGAGTAGAGGGTGGAGTTGCCGTCGGTGACCGTCCACTCCGGGCCGTTGTCGATGTCCAGACACAGCGCGTCGAAGCGCGGCCCGGTCTCGGCGGCCCGATGGACGTAGGCCACCAGGTCGGCTTCCACCAGTTCGGTCCGCGGGTCGGCCAGCGCCGGTCCGGAGATTCCGGAGAGCGGTCCGCCGCGGTGCCAGTCCAGGATCGCGGGCTCCCGCTCGACGACCGTCACCCGGCCCCAGTGCGGCTCGGCCGCCGCCTCCGCCAGCGAGAAGCCGACTCCGAGGCCGCCGATGAGCAGCCGCGGGCCGGCTGGGCGGCCCGTCCGGTCCTCCGCCCCCGGGGGAGTCACGGTCCGCCCGGCGTGGTCCTCCCCGCCCCGGGAGAGTGCGTCCAGGGCCGCACGCACCAGCAGCCGTTCCGAGCGGCCGTCGGAGGTGTCCATCAGGAAGCAGCCGTTGGCGATGATCTCGAAGTGTGCGCCGCGCTGCCGCAGGACCACCTCGCCGTACGGTCCCGAGCGCCACTCGAGGGTGACTGTCTCCTCCGGGGCGGCTGAGCGGGACGCGGGGGTCGCGGGGTTCGACATGGGAGCAGCGTAGGACGGCCGTGGTGAGTCGATGAGAATGATCACGTCAATCGCACCCCGGGGCGGTGGCCTCCGCTCGGATCGCCCGCCCCACGCGGGCTGACCACACCACGTCCGGGTGACGCGGCGGGGTGCGCGTCCCCGTTCCGGCGGGCGCAGTCGCGGGTGGCCGGGCGGTCGCCTCCGCGTGCCGGGGAACGACGGGAGGTCCGATCGCTCACGGCGAACGCGCCTCCCTCCTCCTCGGGGAACATCAGCAGCCTCAAAAGCATTGAGCGGGTACTACTCAACTTGCCTGCCTAGGGAGAGATCATGGCTGCTGAGTCCCTGGAGTCCACACCGCTCACCCTGCCCGTGCTGCCCATCGACGCCGAGGACGGTGTCGTGCTGCCGGGAATGGTGGTGCCGCTGGAGCTCTCGGACAACGATGTGCGGGCCGCCGTCGATGCCGCGAAGTCCGCCGCCTCGGACGCGCCCGACGGGGAGAAGCCGCGGGTGCTGCTGGTCCCGAGGATCGAGGGCAGCCATGCGGAGATCGGCGTCGAGGGCCGGGTGGAGCAGACCGGCCGCCTCGCGGACGGCGACCCCGGGGTGCTGATCCGCGGAGTGCGCCGGATCCGCGTCGGTACCGGGACGACCGGGCCCGGGGCCGCCCTGTGGGTCGAGGGCACGCCCGTCGCCGTGCCCGACCCTTCCCCCGCCTCCGGCCGGGGAGCCTCCGAGCCCGGCCAGGTCGCCGAGCAGATGAAGGAGTACAAGGCACTCATCACCGACTGGCTGCGCAAGCGCGGCGCCTGGCAGGTCGTGGACCGGGTGCAGCAGATCGACGACGCCGGCCAGCTCGCCGACAACGCGGGCTACTCCCCGTTCCTGTCCACCGAGCAGAAGCTGCAGCTGCTGGAGACCACCGACCCCGTCGAGCGGCTCCGGCTCGCCATCGGCGCGCTGCGCGAGCACCTGGCCGAGCAGGACGTGGCCGAGTCCATCGCCAAGGACGTCCAGGAAGGGGTGGACAAGCAGCAGCGCGAGTTCCTGCTGCGCCGCCAGCTCGACGCGGTCCGCAAGGAGCTGAGCGAGCTCAACGGCGACCCGGAGGGCGAGGGCGAGGACTACCGTGCCCGCGTCGAGGCCGCCGGACTGCCCGAGGAGGTCGAGAAGGCCGCCCTCAAGGAGGTCGACAAGCTGGAGCGCTCCAGTGACCAGTCGCCCGAGGGCAGCTGGATCCGCACCTGGCTCGACACCGTCCTGGAGATGCCCTGGAACGAGCGCACCGAGGACGCCTACGACATCACCAGCGCCCAGCGCGTGCTGGACGCGGACCATGCCGGTCTGCAGGACGTCAAGGAGCGCATCACCGAGTACCTCGCCGTCCGCAAGCGGCGCGCCGAGCGCGGACTCGGCGTCGTCGGCGGACGCCGCGGCGGAGCGGTGCTGGCACTGACCGGACCTCCCGGGGTCGGGAAGACCTCGCTCGGCGAGAGCGTCGCCCGTGCGATGGGCCGGAAGTTCGTCCGCGTCGCGCTCGGCGGCGTCCGGGACGAGGCCGAGATCCGCGGCCACCGGCGCACCTACGTCGGTGCCCAGCCGGGCCGGATCGTCCGGGCCGTCAAGGAGGCCGGATCGATGAACCCGGTCGTGCTGCTGGACGAGGTCGACAAGGTCGGCTCCGACTTCCGGGGCGACCCGGCGGCCGCGCTGCTGGAGGTGCTGGACCCGGCGCAGAACCACACCTTCCGGGACCACTACCTGGAGGTCGAGCTCGACCTGTCCGACGTCGTCTTCCTGGCCACCGCCAATGTCCTGGAGGCCGTGCCGCAGCCGCTGCTCGACCGGATGGAGGTCGTCGAGCTCGACGGGTACACCGAGCACGAGAAGGTCACCATCGCCCGCGACCACCTGCTGCCCCGGCAGCTGGAGCGGGCCGGGCTGGAGAGCGGCGAGGTCGTCATCGAGGAGCCCGCGCTGCGCAAGCTGGCCGCGGAGTACACCCGGGAGGCAGGCGTCCGCTCGCTGGAGCGGTCCGTGCAGCGGGTGCTCCGCAAGGTGGCGGCCAAGCACCAATTGGGCGAGGCGGAGCTGCCCTACAGCGTCGGGGTGGACGCGCTGCGCGAGCTGATCGGCCGTCCCCGGCACACCCCCGAGGCCGCACAGGACCCGGCCGAGCGCCGCACCGCGGTGCCCGGTGTGGCGACCGGGCTGGCCGTCACCGGAACCGGGGGCGACGTGCTCTTCGTCGAGGCGTCGCTGGCCGACCCCGAGACGGGTGCCTCCGGGCTGACCCTGACCGGACAGCTCGGCGACGTGATGAAGGAGTCCGCGCACATCGCGCTGTCCTACCTCCGCTCCCGCGGCGCGGAACTGGAGCTGCCGGTCGGCGATCTGAAGGAGCGCGGCATCCACCTGCACGTACCGGCGGGCGCCGTGCCCAAGGACGGTCCCAGTGCCGGTGTCACCATGACGACGGCCCTGGCCTCGCTGCTGAGCGGTCGCCAGGTGCGGCCCGAGGTGGCGATGACCGGTGAGGTGTCGCTGACCGGCCGGGTGCTGCCCATCGGCGGCGTCAAGCAGAAGCTGCTGGCGGCGCACCGGGCCGGGGTGACCACGGTGGTCATCCCGAAGCGGAACGAGCCCGACCTGGACGATGTTCCGGCGGAGGTGCTGGAGGGCCTCGACGTCCACCCGGTCTCCGACGTCCGCCAGGTCCTGGAGCTGGCGCTGACCCCCGCGCAGGCACCTGCGAGGGAGGCACCGGTCGCGGCGTGACGGGCGCGACCGGCGCAGAGTGGCCCCCGCCGGACGGCGGGGGCCACTCGCATGCGCGGTGTGACGGAACTGCTCAGCCTCCGTTGGCCAGAACCTTCAGACGGGTCATCGACCCGTTGAAGTAGTCGTGGTCACCCACGGTCGGGCCGCTGGAGGTGTACTGCCAGAAGGTGTAGAAGCCCCACCCGGCCGGGAGGGTGCCCGGCGAGGAGGCGTAGCGGGCGATCCAGAGCGGGTTGGAGTTCCCGAAGGCACTGCTGTTGCCGGTGCACTGGGTCCACCAGCTCGTGGTGGTGTAGATGACCGCGTCGCGGCCGGTCCGCGCCTTGTAGGTGCTGGTGAAGTCCTTGATCCAGTTCACCATCGCGCTCTTGCTCAGGCCGAAGCAGGTCGCCCCGTAGGGGTTGTACTCGATGTCGAGTACGCCCGGCAGGGTCTTGCCGTCCTTGCTCCAGCCGCCGCCGTTGCTGGCGAAGTAGTTCGCCTGGGTGGCGCCGCTGGAGGAGTTGGGCAGCGCGAAGTGGTACGCGCCCCTGATCATGCCCACGTTGTAGGAGCCGTTGTACTGCTGGGCGAAGTAGGGGTTCTTGTAGCTGGTGCCCTCGGTCGCCTTGGCGTAGGCGAAGCGGACCCCGCTGTTCCACAGCGTCGACCAGGCGACGTTCCCCTGGTGGCTGCTGACGTCCACGCCGTGGACCGACGCGAGCAGGCCGGCGCGGTTCTTGTCGGGCTGGGTACCGTCGGTGGAGTCGCCCTCGTGCATCCGCACACCCGCGCCCATCCAGGCTTCGCCGCGCTTGGCGGGCGCCTTGGGATTGCCGCGCAGGCCCGCGGTGCTCTTGGCCGATTCCGAGGCCTTGCCAGGTGTCGTGGCCTTGGCCGACTTCGTACCGCTGTCCCCGTTGCCGGAAGCGGCCGAGGCCGCGCCCGGAAGTGCCAGGACGAGTGCGAGAAGGGAGACGAACATCCCGATGACAGCCGCGATTCCGCGTCTGCGACGGGCCGTACCGGATCTGAAGCTGGGCATCGCTGCCTCCGGAGCCTCGGTGGTGGGGGTCTGGTACGTACGTAGTATTTACCGATGTGGGGGGTTTTGCTCTGCGACGCGCGGGAGCAACAACACGCCACTGGTGTGGTCATGTCAGGACGAAGGTACGCGCGTAGACCGGCCACGCGGAAGACGCCCCGCCCGCTGCCGTTGGTCTACTCCTGCGAAATACTGGCGGAGCTGCGACTATCGGGCTCGCTGGAGATAAGTTTCTTCATGGAAAACGCCGGAGGCACCACTGACGTGCACAAGAAGTCCACAGACCCCGCGGGCCACGAGGACCCGGCAGCGCCGTTCGGCCCCGAATGCCTCGACGTCGAACGCGAGTTGGCCGTCTTTCTGCGCCGCGCCCGCGCCTCCTCGGGCGAGATGGCCCGCCAGGTCCACCCCGACCTGGAACCCGCCGCCTACGGACTGCTGGTCCGCCTCGAGGACGCGGGCGAGCAGCGGGCGACCGAACTCGCCGCCTACTTCGGAGTCGGCAAGGCGACGATAAGCCGCCAGCTGCACGCGCTCCTGCAGCTCGGCCTGGTGGACCGGCGCACCGACCCCGCGGACCGGCGCGCCTCGCTCGTCCGCCTCACCGCGGAGGGCCGGGAGCGGTTCACCCGGGTACGGGACGCCCGCCGCCTGTCCTACGCCCGCAAGCTCGCCGCCTGGGACCGCATGGAGATCGCCGAGCTGGCCCGCCTCCTCCACCGCCTCAACTCGCTGGCCGACCAGGACGAGTAGCCGCCGGCGTCGGAAGCCGCGCGGGCGCCGGGGAGCCCCGCGGCAGCTCTACCGGCCCGCGCTCGCGCCCACCGCTCCCCGCAGCTCACTGCGCAGCTCGGGCGTCAGCACATGTCCGGCCCGGCCGACGAACAGCCCCATCTGGTAGCCGACCGCGGCCATGTCGCAGTCGGCCGCGGCATGCACCCCCAGCAGCGAGCCGTCCCCGATGGCCATCACGAGCAGCGCGCCCTCGTCCATGGAGACGATGGTCTGCTTCACCACACCGGCCTCCATCAGCTCGGCCGCCGCGAACGTCAGCGAGGCCACCCCGGACACCAGAGCGGCCAGGTCCCCGCTGGTGCCCCGGGGGCCGGCGGCCGGCCGCCCGCCGCGCCGCCGCCGCACCGGAATCCCCGCCCGCGTGGCGCCGCCCTCCTCGCGGGCCGCCGCCGGGGTCCCCCCGCCCGGGGGCCCCGCGCCCTGCCCCGCGTACGCGGGCCGCTGCTCGCGGAGCCCGGCGTGCTGCTCCTGGTGCCGTCCCTGCTCGGCAACGACGACGGAGCGGCCGTGGCCGGTCCCCAGGGCGGAGGACCCGTGCTCGACACCGAGCGCGGGATCGGACGCGAGCAGCAGCAGGCCGTCGGACGAGACGACTGCCACCGACCGGATCCCCGGGACCTCTTCGACCAGTTCGCCGAGCAGCCGGCGAAGGCTACGTGCCTCCGCGCTGCCGGACGTGCCCGTGTTGAGCGGGTTCACCTACGTGCCTCCTCGGCGGTACCACCGTCAAGCTGCGCCCCCGCTCGCTGTTCCGCACTGCTGATGTCCTCGGGCTGCTCGCCCCGTGCTTCCCGTTCGCCGCCCCGGCCCTCCCGGTCCGGCGGAGCGTCCTGCTGCTCGGGCCCGTCGTGCCCGTCCTGCGGCTCCGGTCCGTCGGGCGGCTCCGGTCCTTCGTGGGCCCCGTGCGCCTCCCGCACATCCTGCCCGGCGGGCCGATCCTGCGCGTCCTGCCCGTCGTGCGCGGCGTGTTGCCCCTGTTCCCGGAGCGCCGCGGGCCGGTTCTGCTCGTCGCGCGGCGTGTCCTGCCCGGCGTGCTCGTCGTCTCCGGTGTGTTCGTCCTGCCGGATCCGTTCGGCCTCCGGCGAACCGGCGGGCGAGGGGACTCTGGCGGTCGACGGCGCGGCCTGCGTTCCCGCGTCCCGGAGTCCCTCACGGGCCCCCTGCTGGAACCCGCCGAGCTTGCGGCGCAGCTCCTCAGCGGTGGCGCCGCCGCGCGGATGCGGGACAGCCGACTCGCGCGGCGTCTCCCTCCGCACCCGCTGCGGCAGGCCCGGATGGGTGAGGGGGCCCCTGGGCTCGGCCTGTCGCGCCTCCGGCCCCGCTGCACCCGCGCCGGAGGCCCTCGCCCCGGGTGCGCCGGTCCCGGACGCACCTGTCCTCGATCCACCCGCCCCGGTTGCGCCGGCCTGAGGGTGCTCGTCCGCGGTCCGTGCGTGGTCCTCGGCCTCGAGTGGCCGCCCCGCCCCGTCGCCGCTGCCGGGCAGCAGGGCCCGGGGCACCGTCACCTCGGCCACGGTGCCGCCCGCTTCCCGGCCGCGCAGCTCCACCCGGATCCCGTGCCGGGTCGACAACCGGCCGACCACGTACATTCCCAGGCCCCAGCCACTGCTCGCCCGCAGTGCCTCGGCCTCGGTCGCGGCCTGCGGTTCGGCCAGCCGGGTGTTGAGCTCGGCGAGCTGCGGCTCGGGCACCCCGCGGCCCTCGTCCTCCACGGACACCAGGGCGGCGCCGCCCTCCAGCAGCTTGGCGCTCAGACGTACTCCGGAGCCGGCCGGGGAGAAGCCCGCCGCGTTGTCGAGGAGTTCCGCGACCAGGTGGCTGAGATCGTCCGCGGCGGATCCGGCGATCCGTACCTCCGGCGCCGGGGTCCCCAGCTCCACCCGCTCGTACTCCGCTATCTCGCTGACAGCCGCGCGCAGCACGTCCAACAGCGGCGCCGGGGCCACGTCCGCGGACGAGTCGTGGCGCTCGGTGCGGTCCGTACCCGCCAGCAGCAGCAGGTTCTCGCTGTGCCGCCGCATGCGCGTGGCCAGGTGGTCCAGTTTGAAGAGAGTGTCGAGCCGGTCGGGGTCGGCCTCCCTCTCCTCCAGTCCCTCGATGATGCCGAGCTGGTGTTCGACCAGCGTGAGGGTGCGGTTGCCCAGGTCGGCGAACGCGGTGCGGTCCGCACCCGTGCCGTCCTTCGCGGCCCCGTGCGGGCTCGCGCCGAAGCCGTCCGCAGCGGTGTCCGGAGCCCCCGGAACCGCCGTCGCTTCCGGGGCCGCGGCGGGCGACTGCTCGCGCGCCGCTCGGAGTTCTTCCCGCAGGGCGTCGCACTCTTCGCCCAGCAACTGGTGGCGCTCGGTCAGTTGCGCCTTCTCGACCGCGAGCTGGTCCTGTTCCTGCTCCGCGCAGGCCGACCGGCGCCGCAGGTCGGCCGCGGTGGCACGCAGTGTGTTGAGCGCGCGCACCACGTCCGCGAACTCGTCGTTGCGGCCCCGGAAGGTGATCGGTTCCTCGCCCACCGGGTCCTTGAGGAGCCGCTGCGAACCGCGCTTGAGCACCGAGAGCGGGCGGGTGAGCGAGCGGGCGACCGCGACACTGACGGCGACGGCGAGCAGGAGGCAGCCGCCCACCAGCCCGGCGCGCAACTGCAGTGCCGTCACGTCGTCGTCCCGCAGCTTCTCCAGCCGCTCGGTCTCCGCCGCCGCGAACGACGACTGCACCCCGCGCATATGGGCGAGGCGAGCCGAGACGGCACTCTCGAACCGCTCCCGGTCCAGCGCGCGCGCTCCGGCAGTGAGCCCGTTCTGCGCGGTGAGGGACTTCAGGTAGCGCTCGGCGACGTTCACGTCCGTACCGTTCACGGTCGTGCGATAGCGGTCGCGTGCCGCGGTGTCGGCCGTCTCCTCGAAGTCCGCCAGGGCCGCCTGTTCCCGGACCCGGGCCTGCCCCGCCGCCGTGACCAGCGCGCGCTGGGAGCCCTGCCCCGCGAGTGCCGCTTCCAGCAGCCCGCGGGTGGCCGACGCCTGGTCGACCGCGCGGGCCAGGTCGGGGAGCGCCGCCGCCGTCCGGTCGGCCGCCCGCGCGGGCAGACCGTCGGCGATGCCGCGGGTGAGGTTCCGGAGGGGCTGGATGATCTCGGAGTAGGCGTCGTAGGAATCCAGCGGGTCGCCCTTGCCCGCCAGCGCACGCTTCCGGACTCCGGGCAGCTTCTCCAGCGCCTCGGCGATCGAGGACGGGGAGGCGGACGACCCCGCGGGACCCGACGGCGCCGCCGCCGCTTCCGTGCGCAGCTCGCGGGCCAGCCGGTCCACCCGGTTGCGCTGGGCCTCGCTGACGCCCGTGCCGCTCTTGTCCCCGCCGCCACCCGCGGCGTGCCGTTCGACCATTCCGTCACGCTCGTCCGCGAGCGAGTGGGACAGGGCGATGGCCTGCTGGTCGAGTCGCGCCAGGTCGACGAGGTCCTGTGCGTCGGCGGCGTCCCGGGAACCGGCGACGAGCGTGGGTGCCCCGGCAGCCACCACGGCCACGGCTCCCACCGCGACGGACACCAGCAGCCGGTTGCGCGCCCGCGCGCGCCGACGTCCCGTAGGGGTGAGGTTCTCCGTGTCCGCCGCAGCGGTGGGTTCCGCGCTCCTTGTGGCTTCCGCGTCCCCGGTGGCGCCGGTGCCGGTCGCCTCCTGGGGAACGTCCGCTTTGAGACGTTGCTTCTTCCGCACCCGCACTCGCAATCTCGTCCCGCCTCTCCCGGAGCCCGGGCGGCACAGTCCAACGTGTGTGGCGAGAGGGTGGCCCCGCCCCCGCGCCGGCACCCTCCGCGTCCTTCCGTCCCCAGCTACCTCTCCGGGCCCCTGGACGCGCGGTGCTCGGCAGCGGTGTCCCCACACTCGACGACCGACCTTGGCAGTGCGCTCCCGAGGCGGGTGAGAATCCCCTGCTGGGCCACCCGAAGGAGTGAACATCACTCCTCGGCGGCGGAACAACTCGGCCCGAGCCGGGCGATGTCCGTCCCCCGGGCACTGGTTGGAAATCCGCGCGCGGTCCTGGCAGGATGCCTGCCGCACTGTGCGGAGGGGTAGGTTCCGTTCGGTGTCCGGGTGTTTTCCGGCCTTCCACGTCGCCCGTGTACCCGGGAGCGGCTCCGGGCGGAGGGCTCCCGTTGCCCTCCCGGCCCGGCGGACGGCCGGGGGCGCGGTGAGCGGCACGGCGGCCACCGGCCCTGCGGTGATCCGCCGTCGGGCAGACTGCGAAGCATGCGCATCGACATGGTCACCGAGCCCGGCAGCCCGCAACGCCTCAACGAGGACTACATGTCGGCCGCCGTTCCCGCTGCCGACGGCGGCGGAACGCTCGTGGTGCTGGACGGTGTCACCCCGCCGGAGGAGGACGGCTGCCGGCACGGGGTGCCGTGGTTCGTGGCACGGCTGGGGGGCGCGCTGCTCGAACTGGCGGGGACCCGCCAGGACATGTCGCTGGCCGAATGCCTCGGTGCCGCCGTCGTCCGGACCGCGGACGCTCATCGCGGCACATGTGATCTTTTTCACCCCCGTACGCCTCAGGCAACCGTCGTCGCCGCCCGCTGGGACGAGGAGCGGGTCGAACATCTGGTGCTGTCCGATTCCGCGCTCCTCCTGGAGGCCGCCGACGGCACGGTGCACCCGCTCCTGGACCGGCGACTGGCCGAACTGCCCGCCACCGTCCGAGACCTGCGCGACCGGGCCCGTCTGACCGGCGAGGAGGCCGACCGGACGGCCTACGTGGACGCCGTCGAGGCGCTGCGCAACGCACCGGACGGCAGGGGCTTCTACACGGCCGCCGCCGATCCGGGGGTCGCCGCCTACGCGGTGACGGGCAGTCATCACAGGGGCGGGGTCCACGCCCTGCTCGCCGTCACCGACGGCGCGGCCCGCTGGACGGAGACCTTCCACCTCGGTGACTGGGCCGGGCTCCTCGCCCTCGTGCGCACGGAAGGGGCGCGCGCGCTCGTCCGGCGCGTGCGGGCCGCCGAGTCCGAGTCGGCACCCCGGCGCGGCAAACAGCACGACGACGCCACGGTGCTGCTCGCCGAGCTGGACTGAGCCCGGGGCCGGCATCGCCCCCGCGGCCGAGCCGGGGGCCGCTGTCCCCTCCGCGGGGCGGAGCCGCGCCAGGGCCGCCCGCCTCACGTGCGCCGTCCGTCCGGTCGTACCGCGCCGATGGGCGGGTCCACGGCGAGCTCGGTCAGCCGGACCTCGCCTCCGGGGCGTGGAGCCTGCACCACGCGGCCCCCTCCCGCATACAGGGCCACATGCGTCGCACTTTCGAAATAGATCACCAGGTCGCCCGGCCGCAGTTCGTCCAGCCCCACCTTCGGCAGCCGACGCCACTGCTCCTGGCTGGTACGCGGGATCTCCCGGCCCGCATGGCGCCACGCCTGCCGGGTGAGTCCGGAGCAGTCGAAGGCCCCCGGCCCCTCGGCGCCCCACACATACGGCTTGCCGATCTGCTCCAGCGCCCAGTCGAGCGCTTTCCGCCCCTGAGCCGAAGCGGGCCGGCCCGCGCCGCTGGGATCCAGCGCGCCCCCGGCCACCAACTTCTGCTGCGCCGCGTCCGTGCGCTCGCCTTCGAGCGCGTTCAGGCGGGCGAGCTGCTCGCCGGTCAGCGACGAGAGCAACCCCTCGACCTTCCGCAGCCGGGTGCGCACCTCGTCGCGCTGGTGCTTCTTGCGGTCCGCCAGCCGCTCCTGCCGAGTCACCGCCGCACGTGCCTTGCGGACCGCGGCCGTGTGCCGGCGTTGCCCCCGGGCGAGCCTGCGCAGCGTGTCCGCCTGGTCGTCCGCCGCCCGCTGGAGCAGGTGCCCCCGATCCAGCAGCCGGTGGGGATTCCGCGTGAGCAGCATCCGCACCGCCGAAGGGATTCCCGTACCCCCGTTCCGGTACTGCTGCCGGGCCAGCTCACCGGCGCGCCGCCGCTCCCGCGCCAGCACCGAACGGGCCCGGCCCAGTTCGGCCTGTG
This sequence comes from Streptomyces sp. AA1529, assembly GCF_000280905.1. Classification (GTDB taxonomy): domain Bacteria; phylum Actinomycetota; class Actinomycetes; order Streptomycetales; family Streptomycetaceae; genus Streptomyces. The sequence continues at coordinate 108,880 of NZ_ALAP01000015.1, forward strand.
CCCGCCGGGCCGTCGTGCGCTGTGCCTTCAGCTTCTCCGCCGTGCCGTTGTACGCCTCCGATGCCTTTTCCGTGCGTTGGTACAGCATGCTCAGCTCGCCCAGCAGTTCCCCGAGAGACCCGTGCCGCGCACTCGGCGGACCCGGTTCCGGACCCGGCTGCGGAGCACCGGGCGCTCTCGACCCCGCCGCCGGTGCCGCCCCGGCGTCCACCGCCGCGCCGGGCACCAGCACGGCCGCTGCCGCCAGTACCAGCCCCGCCGACATCGCACCGGGCCTGGACCGGGCAACCGCGCCCGGCCCTTCTCCGCGCGCCCGTCGCGCCCCGGCCTCCCGCAACACCCGCCATACCCGCAACACCGTGCACCTCGTTCCCGAGCGGCGTCTCCCCGTCCTCGACCGCTCTGCCGCGATCGTGGCACGGCCGTGGACCCCGGCTCAGGGCGAGCTGCGCGGCTGGGCGCATGGCTCTCACCCGAACGAGAGGCCGCCGTGTCCCCGTCCCGCCCCGGCCGCTGCCCTTCCTCCCGTCAGGCGGCAGTGGGGCCCGGCCCGGTCCTCATCGGCCGGAGGGGCTCCATGGCTGGTGGGAACAGTCGCCGGAAAGGCTGTGTCCCCCGGGGGCGTCGAAAGCGCCCTGCCCATATCCCCGGCCCCAGTCCCTGTCCAGCGACGGCGACCAGCTCCACATCACCCGAACGTGTGGGATCTCGCCCTCGCCCCGCCAGCTGCCACCGGCCAGGTGGAGCCGCCCGCGACGACGGAGGTGCTGTCGCCCGGAGGCCGAGGGCAGCTGCTCAGCGGTTCCGGCCCCGACGTCCGATCAGCGCCCGTGCCGTGTCCGCGAGTCGGCCGATCTCCTGGAGATACGGGCCCCGAAGCCGCTCCCGCCCGGACGTGTCGCGGTTCCGGAGAGGTCCAGGGTGCGGGCCCGCGTCGCCGCGTGCGAGGACCCCGAAGAGCCGGAAGGGGCCGAGCGCCGGGGATCCGTCTCGCGCAGCCGCGCGATGCCTTCGATCACGTCGGCAGAGAACCCCCTCTTCGCCGCTCTGTCCAGGCCGATCGCGCCCCCGCGGCGGGGCCGGCGCGTCCCGGGGCCTTCCGGAGGGCACCGGGCCCGCACCCAGCGGTCTCAGCGTTCGCGCCGCCTGCGCCACGGCAACCGCTGCAGCGGACCCTTCGCCGGTCGCCCTCCGGGTTCGTAGACGTACGCCCAGCCCCGCGGCAGCCCCAGTCTGTTCAGCGCGGCAGGCTCCAGCCGGTAGACATGGACCACGGTCGGGCCGCCCGCCGGATCCGGTACCGGTACTTCGTAGCTGCGCGGCGGTCTGCCGGTCGGGCCCAGCGGCACCGACAGCGTCCGCCCGTCGAGCGGCCCGCCGCGGAAGCTCGTCTCCTCGCTGCGCACTGCCTCAGTTCCCTTCGGCCGCGCGGGCGGTGGCGGCGTGCGCCCGTCGGCCGCCGGGCGCCGCGTCGGCGGTGCCCGCGTGCGCGTTCCCCGCGGCCGCTGCGGTGCCCGCGCGGCCGGTGGCTCCGCCGCCGCGGCAGCCGGACGCGTCACCGTGAGCGGGATCCGGGCCGCACGGCTGGCTGAGCCGGCGGGCACCGGGGCCCTGCTCGCCGAGCCGGTCCTGCGGGTTGGCCAGTGCACACGAGGTCAGTGACAGGCAGCCGCAGCCGATGCAGTCGGTCAGGTGGTCGCGGAGCTGCTCCATGAGGGCGATCCGCTGGTTGAGGTCCTCCCGCCAGCACTCCGAGACGGCTGCCCAGTCCTCGCGCGTCGGCGTCCGGCCCTCCGGCAGCAGGGCCAGCGCCCCGCGAATGGCGGAGAGGGGGAGGCCGAGCCGCTGCGAGGCCCTGATGAAGGCGACGCGGCGCAGGGTGTCGCGGCTGTAGCGGCGCTGGTTGCCCGAGGTACGGCGGCTGTGGATGAGCCCTTCGCGCTCGTAGAAGCGCAGCGTCGAGGTGGCCACGCCCGCGCGTTCCGCCAGTTCTCCGACGGTGGCTTCCGGGGCCTTCCATGAGAGCTGAGTCGGCATGACCGCAGCCTAGCTCAGACTTCAAGCAGGCTTTAAGTGTCGGACGGTCCCAGGGGGCCGGGGAGCAGATGCCCGGACTCCGCGACCACCGGCAGCACTCTGCCGACCAGGTCGGCGACCGCGCCGTCGGGCTCCTCCAGGGCGAGCGCCCGCCGGGTCGCGGCTGCCGTCCGGGCGTCTCCGGCCGCGGTGGCGGTCAGGACCGCGACGAAGTGGTCCACCAGCCAGTCGCGCAGCTCCGGCAGCGGCGGCTGCTTGCCCTCGTCCAGCCAGATCAGCGAGGCCGCCTCCACCGCCGAGATCCAGGTGCGCACCGCCATCCGCAGCCGCGGCGACCCGCGGCTCCCGCCGTCCCCGTCCGCCGCCAGATGGGCGAGGATCTGGTCGGCCGCGTCCCTGCGGACCTCGTCGACCATGGCGTCCGTCCGGGAGGTCCCCACCACGCTGCCTCCCTGGAGCAGCGCCATGAACCCCGCGTCATGCTGGTCGACGAAGCCCAGGTACCGGTCGAGGGCGCGGGCCAGGCGGGTGGTCAGGGGTCCGGTCGGCGGCTCGGCGAAACACTGTTCGAGCTGGTCGGCGGCGCTGCGCAGGGCGGCTTCGTAGAGCTGCTGCTTGCCTCCGGGGAAGTACCGGTAGACGAGGGGCCGCGACACCCCGGCAGCGGCCGCGACGTCGTCCAGCGACACGTCCTCGGGGGGCCGGTGCGCGAACAGGCCCAGTGCGTGTCCGAGCAGTTGGCTGCGCCGCTCCTGCACACTCAGCCTGCGATACGCCGGGGCGGTGCCGCTGCTGCTCATGCATGGCAGCGTAACCGCCCGGCGGCCACCGGTGTCCTCCGCGTGCACCGGAGTTCCTCACCGGGGCTTCACGCGGCCCTCACCGGCGGCCCTCACCGGCGGTGCTCACTTGGCCAGCAGTCCCGAGCTGACCCACAGCTTCCTGCCCACGCCGCGCAGTACGCCGATCTCGTCCAGGAAGTCGGTCAGCCGCCTGGCGCCGTTCTGCATGACCTCGCGGCGGTGCCCGCTGGCCTTCACCTGGGCGACGGCCTCCCGCTTGTCCAGGCCGACGTTCTCGTAGACCTGCGGGTTGACGAAGGAGATGGAGAAGACGCGGGCGGCCTCGCCGGAGCTGACCCGTGTCAGTTCCGCCTCCCAGCGGGGGCAGCTGACCATCTGGCGGCGCAGCTCCTCGCGCGCGTAGCGCACATGCCGGGCCTCCTCGATGACATGGATCCGGGTCACGCCGCGGATCAGCGGCTGGATGCGCTCGTCGGGGAAGGTCAGCCGCTGCATCCAGTCCAGGATCTCCTCGCCCAGCAGCGTCGCGGTGAACGAGCCGGGCGTCGTGGAGATCGTCTTGAGCAGCCGGGCCATATTGTGGTGCAGCCTGGAGACGGGGTACGCGGGGGCACCGCCCCGCTTGATCATGCGCGCGAACATCATCGAGTGCCGGCACTCGTCGGCGATCTCGGTCAGTGCGTAGCGGACGTGATTGCTGGTCAGCGGCTTGTCGTAGATGTGCCGTACCAGCAGCTGCATGAGGATCACCTCGAACCAGATGCCCAGCGACGCGAGTGACGCCGCCTCGTGCCGGGCGAGGTCCATCCGCTGCTCCTCGGACATCCGCCGCCACAGCGGGGTGTCGTAGAGCGACACCAGCTCCGGCGGCCAGAACCACTTGCCGTCCTCGAAGGGGGCGTCCCAGTCCAGCTCGGTGTCCGGGTCGAAGGAGTGCTTCCGGGAGGACTCCAGGAGGCGCTCGGCGACCTGTTCGCGGTCCTTGAGCAGGCCGAGGGCGTCCTTGAGCACCTGCTGTTCCTTCTCGGCGAGGTCAGGCGCTGTCGTCATGCTGAGGCACCTCTTCGTCGGGCGGCGCCGGCGCTCCCGTGGGTGTTACCGGCGGTCACATCTACTGTCCTCTCTTATGAGACTGCGTGTCAGCAAGGACGTCAATCCCTTGCGCGCAACTTGTTGACCGTGCAGTAACCCCCGTGTGAGCCTGCCAACCATCCACCCTCACCGGGCAGTCCGTGACCGAAGGAGATGTCCGTGTCCACACACGATCTCTATGTGCACGCAACCGACGCCCCCCTCTGGCAGGTCCCCGCCTCCGGCAGCGCCCGCTTCTCCTGGGAGTACGACGACGGCCGGGACCGGCTGCTCGCGCTGTACCAGAAGGGCAAGGACAAGCAGTGGGACGGGCAGCGGCGCATCGACTGGGACCTGGAGGTCGACCCGTACGACCCGCTGGGCACTCCTGACGAGGCCATGACGCTGCACGGCACGGCCTACTGGGACAAGATGAACGAGGCCGAGCGCGGCGAACTGCGCCGGCACTACGCCTCCTGGCAGTTCAGCCAGTTCCTGCACGGCGAGCAGGGCGCCATGGTGTGCGCCGCGCGGATCGTGGAGTCGGTTCCCGACATGGACGCGAAGTTCTACTCCGCGACGCAGACGATGGACGAGGCCCGGCACGCGGAGATCTACGGCCGCTTTCTCCACGAGAAGGTCGGCATGCTCTACCCGATCAACGACAACCTCCAGTCGCTCCTGGGCGACACTCTCCGCGACTCCCGCTGGGACATGCCGTACCTGGGCATGCAGGTGCTGATCGAGGGACTGGCACTGGCCGCCTTCGGCATGATCCGGGACACCACCGACAAGCCGCTGCCCAAACAGATCCTCGCCTACGTCATGCAGGACGAGGCCCGCCACGTCGCCTTCGGACGGATGGCCCTGCGCGACTACTACAAGCAGCTCTCCGACGCGGAACTGCGGGAGCGCGAGGAGTTCGTCATCGAGGGCTGCTATCTGATGCGGGACCGGCTCAAGGGCGTCGAGGTGCTGGAGAACTTCGGCATCCCGCGGGCGGAGGCGGAGACCTTCAGCGAGCAGTCGGAGTACCTTCAGCTCTTCCGCAAGCTGCTCTTCAGCCGCATCGTGCCCTGTGTGCGCGACATCGGCCTGTGGGGCGAACGCCTGCAGCGCGCCTACGTCGACATGGGCGTCTTCGAGATGGGCGACCAGAATCTCGACCTGCTGATGGCCCAGGACGAGGAGATCGCCGAGAAGCTGGACGCCGAGCGCTTCGCCGCAGAGGAAGCCGAACGGACGGCTGAGGTGGCCGAAGCCATCGAGGAAGGCAAGACTCAGGTGTAGCCCATCCGGCACTCCACGGCTCGCGGAGGCCGGCGCTCCTGAGGAGGACGGCCATGGCACGCGCTGTCGGAATCGACCTCGGCACCACGAACTCGGTGGTCAGCGTTCTGGAGGGCGGTGAGCCGGTGGTCGTCGCCAACGCCGAGGGCGCCAGGACGACGCCGTCCGTGGTCGCGTTCGGCAAGGGCGGCGAGGTGCTCGTCGGCGAGGTGGCCAAGCGGCAGGCGGTCACCAACGTCGACCGCACGGTGCGCTCCGTGAAGCGCCACATGGGGGAGGCCGCCTGGCGCTTCCCGGAGTCCGGGAGCATCGACGGGACGTCGTTCACGGCTCAGGAGATCTCCGCCCGGATCCTGCAGAAGCTCAAGCGGGACGCGGAGAGCTACCTCGGCCAGGACGTCGGCGACGCCGTCATCACCGTCCCGGCGTACTTCAACGACGCGCAGCGGCAGGCCACCAAGGAGGCCGGCGAGATCGCCGGACTGGAGGTGCTGCGCATCGTCAACGAGCCGACCGCCGCGGCCCTCGCCTACGGTCTCGACAAGGAGGAGGAGCAGACGGTCCTCGTCTTCGACCTGGGCGGCGGGACCTTCGACGTGTCGCTGCTGGAGATCGGCGAAGGTGTCCTGGAGGTCAAGGCCACCGCGGGGGACACGCACCTGGGCGGCGACGACTGGGACCAGCGCGTGGTCGACCACCTGGCCGAACGCTTCAGGAACGCGCACGGCGTCGACCTGTCCCAGGACCGGATGGCCGTGCAGCGCCTGCGCGAGGCCGCGGAGCGCGCGAAGATCGAACTGTCCTCGGCCACCGAGACCACCATCAGCCTGCCCTACATCACCGCGACCGCCGAGGGGCCGCTGCACCTGGAGGAGCAGTTGACCCGGACCCGTTTCCAGCAGTTGACGGAGGACCTGCTGGAGCGCTGCAAGGTCCCCTTCCACCAGGCGGTGGAGGACGCCGGAGTCGACCTGTCCGACATCCACCACGTGATCCTGGTCGGCGGCTCCACCCGGATGCCCGCGGTGACGGACCTGGTCAAGAACCTCACGGGCCGGGACCCGCACAAGGGCGTGAACCCGGACGAGGTCGTGGCGATCGGCGCCGGACTCCAGGCCGGTGTGCTCAAGGGCGAGGTCAAGGACGTCCTGCTGCTGGACGTCACCCCGCTGTCCCTGGGGATCGAGACCAAGGGCGGCATCATGACCAAGCTGATCGAGCGGAACACCACCATCCCGACCAAGCGCTCGGAGACGTTCACCACCGCGGAGGACAACCAGTCGTCGGTGCAGATCCAGGTCTTCCAGGGGGAGCGGGAGATCGCCGCCTACAACAAGAGGCTGGGAGTGTTCGAGCTGACCGGTCTGCCCCCGGCGCCGCGCAATGTCCCGCAGATCGAGGTCACCTTCGACATCGACGCCAACGGGATCATGCACGTCTCCGCCCGGGACACCGGCACCGGCAAGGAACAGAAGATGCAGGTCACCGGAGGATCAGCGCTGCCACGCGACGACATCGAGCGGATGGTGCACGAGGCGGAGCAGTACGCCGAGGAGGACGCGCGGCGCCGCGAGGCCGCCGAGACGCGCAACCAGGCCGAGCAACTCGTGCACCAGACCGAACGGCTGCTCGCCGACACCGGTCCGGACACCGTGCCGGCCGAGACCCGGTCCGAGGCCGAGGCCGCCCTCGCCGACCTCCGGGCGAGGCTGGCCGAGACGCCCGAGGACCCGGCCCGGGCCACCGAGCGCACCGCGACGCTGCGCGAGGCGGTCGACCGCACCGCCGCCGCGGCGCAGCAGATCGGCACGGCGATGTACGCGCAGGCGCGGAGCGGGCCGTCCGGCGGTGCGGAGGGGCAGCAGGCGACGGGTGAGGAGCCGCGTCAGGGGAGCGCACCCGGGGACGAGGACGTGGTGGACGCGGAGATCGTCGACGACGAGGAGCCCGGCGGCTCCACCGGGCCGGGGAGCGGCGGGGGCGGCCCCCGAGGATCCTGACCGGTCCTCCCGGCCGGGGCCGGGCCGGGGACTGCCGCAGGGGGTGCCGCCGGGCGCCGGGCGTGCCCGGCCGCGAGCGCGGGGGCGGGTCCCGTTTCCGCCGGGGGAGTGGGCCGGGACCGGATCCGCTGGTCAGTCCCCGAACCATGTCGCCGCGTCCAGACCGAACGCGGCAGGCCCCACCACGGTCTCCAGCGCGTCCTCCAGCTCTGCCAGGCGCTCCTGCCCCAACCGGTCGGCCCATCGGCCGCGCAGTTCCTCGAAGACCGTGCCGGAGAGCACCAGAGCGTCCTGGCCGTGCGGTGTGAGCCGCACCAGCTTGCGCCGTGCGTCCCCGGGGTCGGAGACCCGTTCCGCATAGCCCAGTGCCGCCAGCCGGTCCACCGTCTTGCCCGCCGCCTGCTTGGAGACGCCCAGCCGTCGCCCCAGTTCGCTCGCCGTCACCCCGTCCCCGCCCACGGCCTGCATCGCGAAGCCGTGCACAGGGCGCAGTTCGGGGTGTCCGTGGTCGGCCAACTCGGCGTGCAGCTGGTCGATCAGCGAGCGGAACCCGGCGAACAGCAGCAATGGCAGCTCGAAGCCCCACCGTTCCCGGTCAGCCATGGCGGGGCCCGCACTCGACATATTCGACAACCTGGTTTACCTTTTTTTCGACAACCACGTTGACCATTTTAGGAGAGGGGCCCGCCGTGCCCGAATCCGCCTTCACGGATCTCACCCCGCAGTCAGCTCCCGCCGGTTCGCGCCGGGTCATGGAATCCACCCGGCAGCGCCTGGGCTTCCTGCCGGCGGCGGTGGCACGCCTTGCCGCCTCGCCGCACACCCTGGAGGCGTTCATGCGGATCAGCGCCGCCTTCGAGGCCACCAGTCTGGAACCGCAGGCGCGCGAGACGGTCGTCTTCACCGTCGCGACCCGCAACAGGTGCCATGTGTGCGTCGCCATGCACACCCGCAAGCTGCGCGCCCTGCGCGCGGACGAGGCGCTGATCGCGGCCCTGCGCGAAGCCCGCCCGCTCCCCGACGAACGCCTCGAGGCCGTGCGGGTGTTCACCCTGCGGGTGCTGGACCGGGCGGGGGACGTCGGAGAGGAGGCGCTCGAAGCCTTCGCCGCGCACGGCTACACGCCGGAGCAGGCGCTGGAGGTCGTCCTGGGGATCGGCGCGTACACCCTCTCCACCCTGGCCAACAGGCTCACCGGCGCCCCTGTGGACGCCGAACTGGAGGCGTGTGCCTGACTGTTGCTCCGTCGCGGCCCGCCGCCCGCCGCCCGCCGCCCGGTCGTGCGTGACTGGGCGGCGGGCGGCTGCGCGTTCAGCTCGCCAGCCCCCGGACCGGCAGCATGCAGTGGGCGGCGGTGGACATCATCTCCTCGCTGACGAACTCCCGCAGGGCCTGCTCGCCGATCTCGAGACCCGGGCGCGCCTGCGGCCAGGGGGTGCTCGCGAGCATGAAGTAGACGAGGCCGCGCTCCTGCGCCGCCGCGAGCCACTGGGGTGGTGCCACGTACTGCGCCGTCAGCTTCGGCATCCGCAGCACGGCCTGTCCGCCCTCGACGAGCAGAGTCACCGGGAAGTTGCGGTTCTCGGCCGCGTCCACCACCTCGCCCACCGGCAGTCCGACCTCCTGGGCGAGCTGCCGCATCGCGCGGGAGGCCGCCTGGGGGCCGTCCGCGCCGTCGCCGAGCGAGTAGGCGAGCAGGAAGGCCATGTCCCGCCCGTCCTCGTACTCGCCTGCCCAGCCGATCACGGTCAGGGTGCCGAACTGCTGTTGCTGGATGCCGCCCGGGGCGGCATGGGGGGAGGTCATGGATCGGCACCCTAGTGGCGACCATGGACCCCGACGGCACCCGAATCACCCGCAATGACCACCCTCGGGCCCGTGAGTACGCCACCGGGGGCAGGTTCGCTCACCTGTGCGTCATCAACGCACTGACGCCGGTACCCCGGCCGTGCCCCGGCCGGGTTGGAGCCCGACGGAACCGGTCGACTACTGTATGGAGTCATGCGGTGACATGTTGTTGTCCCGCCTTCCGCACGACCTCGTACTCGGTGGTGACACATGCTGAACTCCCGACCTGCCCGTCACAGGGCCCCCTCCCAGCGCGTCCTCCTGCGGGCCGGACTCCTCGCGACGGTCCTCGGGGCCGCCGCGCTCGGTTCGGGCGGCCAGGCGGCGATGGCGGCGGAACACGGCGGCACGGCCGAGAAGAGCGGTGTCGCCGAGGACCTCGACGCGGCGGGCAAGGGCGGCGCCGTCGCAGCCCGATCCGCCGCCGAGGGGCTCAAGGCGCCGGCCAGGGAGACGGTGCGCGGCACCGGAATCGCCCTCGCCAGGACCCTGGAGACGGTCACCGGCCTGCAACTCGACCCGCTGGCCAACACGGGCACGGACCCCCTGGACAATGCCGTGGGCACCCAGGTCGCCGACTTCCGCGCGGTGAGCACCGCCGCGCTCACCGGCCCGCTCGCCCGCGGTGCCTCCCTGGGCGAACTCCCGCTCGTCGGCCCCGTGGCCAACGGCGTGATCGACGCGCTGCCGCGCTGAGCGTGCCGCCGCCGCGCGGCGGCGGCACCCACATGAAGAAGCCACCGGCTGGATGCCGGTGGCTTCTTCATGTACGGAACTTCTCCGTGCGGATCCGCGGGAGGCGGACCGCGGTCGGGCCGGGGGCCCGGTGGCTCAGCGGTTGCCTTCGCCGTTCCCGGACAGGACCGGGATGTCGTCCAGGATGTGCGACAGCGAGTCGTCGCCCTTGGCCTGGGTCGAGTTGTCCGAGCACTGCTGGTTCTGCGGGTTGTGCAGGACGTTGATGTCCTGGACGGCCACGTTGACCAGGCCCACCAGCGAACCGACGTTGACCTTCGCCGGCACGCCGACGCAGAGCTTGTTCAGGGTGCCCTGGACGGCCTGGAACTGCGGGCTGCCGTTGCCGTAGGTGGCGGCGTTGCCGAAGCTCTGGTCGGCGCCGTTCCCGTTCACCGAGGTGGTGCCGGTGTCGTTGCCGACGGCCAGCGCCTGCGGGGCGGCCAGCGCGGAGACGCCGACGAGCGAAACGGCCACCGTAGCGGTGGACAGAGCCTTCTTCATCATGGGTATTACCGATCCTCTTCGAAGAGTGCGGAAGTCTGGGACGTCGGGTTCAACTGTCTTCCGCTTCATGAGTTGTTCTTTTTCACCTGAATGGTGAATCCCCGGGATCCCCCGTGACGGGGAAATCCGTTCGCCAGGCGGTACCGGTCACCCGAGTAGCGGCAGACCGCCGAGCAGATTCTGATCGCTGGTGAGCTCCCCGTTCTTCGCCGTCTCCTCCACGGTGTTCACGAGGGCGTCCACCTGTGGACCTTTGACGCCGACCGGGGGATAGGTGAGAAGCTCACCGCTCGCGAGAGCCTTGTCGAGAGCGCCGTTGAGGCTGAAATTCGGGCCCACCGGGGGTGCGTCGGCGGAAGCGGGCGTCGCGGCGCCCAGCGCCAGCACCGTACCCGCGACGGCGGTGGCGGTCTTGGTGTACTTCATGGGGTGTCTCTTCTCCCGGTACGTTTTCGACTTTCCGGCGGAACCGCAACAACGGGACCGCCGCAGAGAAACCCGGTGCCTGCGGGCGGTGCGCACCGATCCGCGGAAAGCCGCAGACAGAATCGCGGAACAGCCCTGTGGACTGTTCCGCGATTCCTTCGCGTCGCCTTCGCCTCGCCGTTGCCGAGGTGCCGGACGCGTGCGGACACGGTCCGCTCAGACGCGGCGGCTCGTCGAACGGCGGTAGAGCACCGTGCCGCCCAGCAGCGCGGCGGCACCAAGGGCTCCGACGGTCCAGGCGCTCTCCGAGCCGGTCTCCGCCAGCGCCTCGGGCGCCTCGTTGCTCTGCGGCGTCACCGGGGTCTCGGCGGCGGCCTCCTCCACGGGAGCCGCGGGCATCTCCGGCTGCTCGGGCGCGCGCTCCTCGACGGGCTCCTCGGCCGGCTTCTCCTCGGGCTCCGCCGGCTTGTCCGGGGTGCGTCCCTCGGGGCGCTCCGGCGGTTCCTCCTCGGTCTGCCGCGGCGGCTCGGGCCGCGGCGGGTGGTGCGGGGTCACCGACTCGTGGTGCCCGTTGGCGCAGCTGTTGCCGAACGAGGGGTTCAGCACGCCGACGATGTCCACGGTGTTGCCGCAGACGCTGGCCGGAATGTGCACCGGGGCCTGCACCGCGTTCCCGGACAGCACACCGGGGGAGTCGGCGGCGCCACCGCCGGCTCCCGCGTCGGCCTGTGCGTACCCGGCTGCTGCGGCGAGCACCCCCGTCGTCGCGGCAGCGGTCAGGAGGCTCTTGCTCAAGACCTTTCGCATGGTCTCTTCCTGCTCTCATTCTGGTGCGGAAGGCGCGGACGGTGCGGAAGACCCGCAGTCTCCGTCCGCGTCTCAGGAGACCGGACGGCTCCGGCGCGCGGGCTCACGCCGCACGCACCGGAGCCGGTCCGAACTGGTTCCCGCTCACGAGGGCGGGGAGTGTCAGTCGGCGACGCAGGTGTTGCCGAACGCCGGGTTGAGCAGCCCGATGACGTCGATGGTGTTGCCGCAGACCTGGACCGGAACGTGGACCGGAACCTGGATGACGTTGCCCGAGATGACGCCGGGCGAGTTCGCGGCCCCACCCTGGGCGCCGGAGTCGGCGAGGGCCGGAGCGGCGGCGGTGCCCAGGGCCATCAGCGTGCCGGCGGCGACGGTCGCGACCTTCGTGTACTTCACGTGGGAGTCCTTTCTTAAGCGGGTTTCGTTGGACCACGGATTTCGTATGTCCACGAGTGCTGGCTCATCGCCCGCAACTCCGCTGCTGCCATTCGTAACGATGCCGCGTTCCGTACGACACGAGTTATGCCGAATTCCGGCTCTTATCCCTCGGACGGCCTAATTGTGCGACCGGCCCGGTCGGACGTTTTTCCGGGTGCCGCCCGCTGCGGGGAGTGCCGATTCCGGCCGCGGGCCGGGCTGTTGATTCCCGGACGCCGTCTCCGGAGGCGCGCATTCGGGTCGCCGTTCCGCAGTGCCTCTCCCGGTCCGCCGGGAGCGTGCTTTCGGCCCGCTCGGGGGGTCGCCCGCTCGGCGAAGGGGCGGGCGGGACCGGAGAGGACGGAAGGGCCGGAGAGGCTGCAAGGGTGCCGGAGAACAGCGCAAGGCCCGGGGCGCATTGCGCCCCGGGCCCGTTGCCCGCGTTCCGCTCCGGTCGCGGTGGGAACCGCCTCAGCGGTTGCCGGCACCGTTTCCGGAGAGGAGGGGGATGTCGTTCAGGACGTGCGAGAGCGGCTCGTCACCCTTGGCCTGGGTGGAGTTCTCGACACACTGCTGGTTCTGCGGGTTCGACAGGACGTTGAGGTCCTGGACGGCGACGTTCACCAGACCCACGAGCGAGCCGACGTTGCCCTTCAGCGGCAGGCCGATGCAGGGCTTGTTCAGCGAACCCTGGATGAGCGCGAACTGGGGGCTCCAGTTCCCGTAGGTGGCCGAGTTGCCGTACATCTGGGACGCGCCGTTGCCGTTCACGGTCGTGGTGCCGTGGTCGTTGCCGACGGCCATGGCCTGCGGGGCGGCGACACCGACGACGGCGGTGGCGGCGGCGGCCGTGGCCAACGCGTTCTTGATCATTGATAGTCCAATCCTGATGTGGAGCTCAGACGCGGAGCGCACTGGACAACTCGGCCGCCCGGGGTTGGTTGCGCAGGTTCACCCGGACGACGACTCTCTGACCTGCGCAGATCCGATACTCGTTTCATCAGCTCGGCCTGTTCGCCCGGCCTGTCCGTCTTGTGTGCCTGCCCGGCCCGCCGGCCCGCCGGCCCGCCAGTTCGCCCGGCCCGGTGCGCGGACGGTTCGGCCGCCCCGTCGGCCGAACGGTGGACGGCGGCCTCCCGGCCGTGCCCCCGCCGGTACCGCCGCGTTCACCAGTCCGCGGCGCCAAGTCGGGGCCGTGAACAACCCTGTGGAGGAACGCACATGAAGACCCCGAAGAAGGCCGCCCTGGTTCTCACCTGCGCCGGGATGGCGGTGGGCGCCGCCTCCGGCTCCGCCTTCGCGGACGCGGGAGCCACCGGCGCCGCGACCGGTTCGCCCGGCGTGGTCTCGGGCAACGTCATTCAGGTGCCCGTCTCCGTCCCGGTGCAGGTCGTGGGCAACACCATCAACGTCGTCGGCGTGCTGAACCCCGCCTTCGGGAACCTCGGCGTGAGCCGCTGATCCTCGACGGCGCCTCCCCGCCGCCGGATGCCACCGATCCGCGGCCTGCCGTTCCGCGGCGGGGACCGCCGCCGGTCCCCGCCCCCGGAGCACGAGTGACACCGGCCGGGGACCTCGCGGGGAACCGATCGGTCCGGCCCCCGCCCGGCCTTCGGTCCGGCCCCGGCCCGACCTCCGGCCGACTCCCCGGCCACCCTCCTCCCCGCTCCGCGGCCCCGCCCCTGTGCGGGGCCGCGCGCATTCCCTCCCGGTGCCCGGGCCCCCGGTCCGCCCGTTCGGGCCATCTGCCGCTGCCGTTCCGTCCCGCGGACGGTATGCCTGGAGTGACGCAGGAGGGACGCACCCGGCCACGGCGCCGCAGCGCGGTGCCGGGTGGGAGCCCCGGAAAGGAGCGCCGCCGTGAGCGGGACCGTGGTGGTCGGTGTCGACGGTTCTCCGTCGAGTCTGGAAGCCGTCGATGTCGCCGCCCGCGAGGCGAAGCTCCGCGGCGGCTCGCTGCACGTGGTGCACGCGTTCGTCTGGCCGACGATGAAGGTCCCGCTCGGCCCGTCCACCATGGGGCCGCCCGAGGGCGGGCTGCGCAACCTCGCCCACCGCACCGTGGAGGAGGCCGCCGCACGCGCGAAGAGCTCCCAGCCGACCGTCGAGGTCAGCCACGCGGTCATCACGGGGGAGCCGCTCTCCGTGCTCGCGACCGAGTCGCGCGACGCCGCACTCGTCGTCGTCGGAGACCGCGGCCTCGGCGGCTTCACCGGACTGCTGGTCGGCTCCGTCGCCGTCTACCTCACCGCGCACGCCGAGTGCCCTGTGCTGGTCACCCGCGGCAGGAAGCACCCCACCGGGCCGGTGGTGCTCGGAGTGGACGGCTCCGAGGTGGGCGACGCGGCCGTCGGCTGGGCCTTCGAGGAGGCGTCGCTGCGCGGCGCCGAACTCGTGGCACTGCACAACTGGAACGCCTGGACCGGACCCGTCGCGGCGGGACCGAGCATCCAGGTGCCCACCTACTACGACGTGGACCTCTACCGCGCCGAGGAGGAGCGCGTGCTGACGACCGCGATCAGCGCCCGGCGCGAGCAGTACCCCGATGTCCGGGTGACGCCGAGGCTCGTCCAGGAGTACACCCGGCAGGCGCTGATCGCAGCCAGCGAGGAGGCGCAACTGCTGGTCGTGGGGGCCCGCGGCCGGGGCGGCTTCACAGGGCTGCTGCTCGGATCGGTGAGCCAGGCGGTGCTCCACCACGCGTACTGCCCGGTGGCGGTCGTCAGGGCGGATCGCGAGCACCGGCACGGGACGAGCCACCGCCACCACAGGGGGCCGGGGCAGCCGGGGCGATGAACGGGCCGGAGCCGAGCGGTGGCGGGTGGCCTCCTGACATCAGGGGCGGTGCCTGACACGTCGGTCAACAGGTCTGCTTCGGGGGCGGCCTGCCCCTCGCCGGCCACCTGCGCGCCGCGGTCGCAGGACATGCGCGGCCGGGCGCCTGCCATGTCCCTGAAGATGCGGCAGCGCAGCGCCTGCCGAACGATACCGGCCACGACGGCCCTGCCAGGTCAGCCGTCCAAGGTCGAATTCCGCCCGATCCGCTGAGCCGACGCGGCCGTTGAGGCATCCTGCCGGAACGTGGACCGGGAGGTCCGGGCCCCCGGCGTCCGGCTTCTCCCGGACCCCGGACCGTGACCGCCCCTCGGACCCGCACCAGGAGTTCCACCATGTGTGCCCGCTGTCGTCCGCCCACGCGGCGGCTGTCCCACCGCCTCCGGACCGCCGCCGCTGTCCTGGCCGCGATCCTCGTCGCCGGAACCACCGCGGGCTGCACCGGAGGGCACCTCTCCGGAGCGGAGGGTTCCGGACCGGCCGACCGCGGCGCCCGCGGCAGCGACGGCCGCACCAGCGGACCACCGCATCCGCGCGCCCCTGTGACCGCCCCACAGGCCCGCCGGATCCTCGACCACTACGAGCGCGTCGCGACCCGCGCCGACCGGCACCGGGACGCCGCCCTGCTGGCCCACGTCGCTGCCGGAAACGCGCTGGAGCGTGCGACGGCGGGCTACGAGCAGTACGACGCGCTCCCGCGCGCCGAACGCGCCGCGTTCGCCCGTCCGACCAGCTTCCGCAAGGCCGAGTTCCACATCCCCGCGGGAGCCCGGTGGTTCATGGTGACGGCCACCCGCACCTCCCCCGAACCGCAGAACACGGTGCTGGTCTTCGCCCGGAACGGGAAGGACGCGCGGCCGCGGACCACCGCAGGGCACGACAGCGCCCCTGCGGCCGGCTGGCGGCTGCACGCCACGCTGCCCCTCCAGGCCGGAGAGCTGCCCCGGATCTCCACGACCCGCTCCGGCCTCGCGGCCGAGGCCGGGATCTCCACCAGGAGCGGCGCCCTGCGCCCGCACGATGTCCCCGAGATGTACGAGGACCTGTGGCGCACCGGCGGCACCGGCGAAGCCGCGGCACTCGCGCCCAACGCCGTGACCGAGGAAGCCCGCCGCACCTACCGCCACCGCGACGACGAACTGGGCCCGGAGCACGCCCGAAGACGCTTCGTACCGACGCGACCCAGCCACGACGAGAGCTACGCACTGCGTACCGCCGGAGGAGGAGTGCTGGCGGTCGTGCCCCTCGCACACGAACAGCGGCTGCGCGTCACCGGACCCGGATACCAGATCACCCCCTCCGACGAGGAAGCCGTCTACGACGCGACACCGCGCGACTCCGTGGTCAGCACCTTTCACGGTCAGGCGCTCGCCCACCTGCCCCGGCACGGACGTCCCGCGGTGCTCTCGGCGAAGTACGCCCTGGTCGACTCGCGGTGAGGCCGCCACCGACCGGCATCCTGGACATGGCCGAGCCAGGCGACGCGGCTCAGCACACGCGGTGCAGCCAGCCGTGCGCGTCACCGGCGCGGCCGTACTGGATGTCCAGAACATGCTCCCGCAACTGGAGCGTCTTCCTGCCCGGCGTTCCCCCGCCCACGGTGAGCGCGTAGCCGCCACCCCCGGAGTCCTCGCCCTTGAACCCGGTGATCGGAGTGACCACGGCGGCCGTGCCCGCCGCGAACGCCTCGACGAACGTGCCGTCGGAGATCCCCGCGCGCAGTTCGCCGACCCCGACGGAGCGCTCCACCACCGTCAGCCCGTGCTGGTCGGCCAGCGCCATCAGACTGTCCCGGGTCACGCCCTCCAGGATGGTGCCCAGCTCCGGAGTGACGAGACGGCCGTCCGAGGTGACCAGGAAGAGGTTCATCGTGCCCGACTCCTCCAGGTTCCCCTTCCCGGCGCTGTCGAGATACAGCACCTGGTCGCAGCCGTGCTCGGCGGCCTCCCGCTGCGCCACCAGGCTCCCGGCGTAGTTTCCGCCGCACTTGGCGGCACCCGTACCGCCTTCCGCCGCGCGGCTGTACCTCGTGCTCACCCACAGGGTGACCCCGGTGACCCCCGACGCGAAATACGGTCCCGCGGGTGACGCGATCACCGCGTACTCCACCCGGGCCGCGGGCCGCACCCCCAGGAACGCCTCCGAGGCGAACATGAACGGCCGCACATACAGGCTCTCCTCGCCCGCGGGCGCCGGCACCCACGGCTCGTCCGTGCGCACCAGCGCGCAGACACCGGAGACGAAGTCCTCCTCGGGCAGCACCGGCAGCGCCAGCCGCCGCGCGGACCGTGCGAACCGCCGCGCGTTCGCCTCCGGCCGGAACAGCCACACACTGCCGTCGCCGTGCCGGTACGCCTTCAGCCCCTCGAAGATCTCCTGCGCGTAGTGCAGCACGGCCGCACTCGGATGCAGCCGGAACGGCTCCAGCGGACCGACCCTGTGCCCCGTCCAGCCGGCGTCCGCGGTCCAGGTCGCCGAGGCCATGTGATCGGTGAAGTACCGTCCGAACCCCGGCGCCGCCAGGATCGAGGCGCGCGCGTCCTCACCCACGGGCCGCTCACTGCGCACCACTGCGAACTCCGCACTCACCCTCGGCTCCTCCCGCCTCCCGCCACGACCGGCACCGGGCATCGTAAGTCGCCCGACCCGCCCCGGACGCGGCTCGCCCGCGGCGCGGCGCGGCGCCCCTCCGTGCGCCGTACAGCGCCCACGGCCGGCACCGGTCAGCCGGCCACCCGACGCAACCAAGGCCCCGGCCGGAGCCCAGCTGCCCGGGCTCCTCCGGGCAAGCCGAAAAAAATCTCGGCGATCCCGGCGAGCGATGTCGAGAACCCGGGACCGGCTCCGTCCCCGGAGCGAAGACGGAAACAACACGGAACGACCCGTACACGCGGAACAGCCTGTGAACACCGGACAGACTGTGAATGCGGAACAAGCTGTGAACACTCAGCAGAAGCCCGACAGACTGTGAACGCGGCGCCAAGAGCCGCGTCCGCACCGAGGAGGACCACGATGGCCAAGTACCTGCTGCTCAAGCACTACCGCGGCGCCCCGGCCGCGGTGAACGACGTGCCCATGGACCAGTGGACGCCGGAGGAGATCTCGGCGCACATGAAGTACATGCAGGACTTCGCGGCGCGGTTGCAGGAGACCGGCGAGTTCGTCGACGGCCAGGCACTCGCCCCCGAGGGAACATTCGTCCGCTACGACGGCGAGGGCCGCCCGCCGGTCACCGACGGTCCCTTCGCCGAGACCAAGGACCTCATCGCCGGCTGGATGGCCATCGACGTCGACAGCTACGAGCGTGCCGTCGAACTGGCCGGAGAACTGTCGGCCGCACCGGGCGCGGGCGGGAAGCCGATCCACGAGTGGCTCGAACTGCGCCCCTTCCTGACCGAGCCGCCCACCGTCACGGAGTGACCTGACAGATGGACGAACTCCTGCTCCGGCGCCTCACGCCGAGCGTGCTCAGCATCCTCGTCCGCCGCGGAGCCGACTTCGCGGCGGCCGAGGATGCCGTGCAGGAAGCGCTCATCGAGGCGCTCCGCGTCCGGCCCGCCACCTCCGCACCGGACTCTCCCGGCGGCGGATCCCCCGTGCGGGATCCGCAGGGCTGGCTGGTCACCGTGGCCTGGCGCAAGTTCCTCGACGCCACCCGGGCGGACAGCGCACGCCGCAGACGCGAAGACCTCGTCGAGGAGCAACCGGCCCCCGGACCCGCCGGCTCCGCGGACGACACCCTCCAGCTCTACTTCCTGTGCGCCCACCCGTCGCTGACACCGTCGTCCGCTGTCGCGCTCACCCTGCGCGCCGTCGGCGGGCTGACCACCCGCCAGATCGCCCAGGCGTACCTGGTGCCCGAGGCGACCATGGCCCAACGCATCAGCCGGGCCAAGCGCACCGTCTCCGGAGTACGGTTCGACCAGCCCGGCGACCTCGCCACCGTGCTGCGCGTCCTGTACCTCGTCTTCAACGAGGGCTACGGCGGTGACATCGACCTCGTCGCCGAGGCCATCCGGCTCACCCGGCAGCTCGCGGCCGCCGTCGACCACCCGGAGGTGGCGGGGCTGCTCGCTCTCATGCTGCTCCACCATGCCCGGCGAGCCGCCAGGACAGCGCCCGACGGCAGCCTGGTGCCCCTCGCCGAGCAGGACCGCGGCCAATGGGACACCGGGGCGATCGCCGAAGGCATCGCGATCCTCCAGGCCGCCCTCGCCCGCGACCGGCTCGGCGAATACCAGGCGCAGGCCGCCATCGCGGCGCTCCACGCCGACGCGCCCACCGCCGAGGAGACCGACTGGATGCAGATCCTCGAGTGGTACGACGAACTCACACGCTTCACGGACAGCCCGATCGTCCTGCTCAACCGCGCCGTCGCCGTAGGCGAGGCCGACGGCCCGCGCGCCGGACTGGCCGCCCTCGCCGCCCTGGACGACTCCCTGCCCCGCCACACCGCGGTGGCCGCCCACCTCCACGAACGCGCCGGCGACCGGGCGACAGCGGCGCGGCTGTACGCCGAAGCGGCCCGCAAAGCACCCAACCTCGCCGAACGCGACCACCTGACCCGCCAGGCCGCCCGCCTCAACGCCTCCGCTCCGTGACGGCTTCCGCGCCGGCTGCGGCCGACAGCCCGATCCCGCAGTGCCGCCGCGACCCGGTCCGGACGCCGAGCCACCCACGTCCGTGCTGAGCTGTCGGTTCGGTGAGAGTTCCGCCCTGTCCCGCGCGGAGCCGCACGGTGAAGTTGCGACGTGCGTCACGGCGGGGCCACAGGTGACCGGCCGGGACGGACTCCAGCCACAGATCTGGGCTCCGACCTTCAAACAACCTGTCGCTGATACGCGCAGTGAGGTATTTTTCACCTTCTGTGTGGCGCAGCAGCGCTCAAAGGCCCGGGGCCGGTGGGGAGTTGGCAGATGGGTACGTGCAAGAAATGTGGTGCCACCGGTCTCGACGACGGCATGACCTTGTGCGATTCATGCTTGCGGGAGATCGGTTCCGCCATGCAGGAGCTGGAGCGTCAAGGCGTCGATCTTCACGACCCCGACGACCCCGCGAATCCATTCGCGCCTCCGCAGCGATGACCACCTCTTCCCGGATGTCCCGTCTCCAGGTGGCCCGGCGATTCCGTCGGGCCCCGTGGTTGCCGGATCCCCTCATCGCCGGGGAGCACCTCCCCCTCGGAGTCTGCTCCGCGCGGCCTGCCGACGGTTGAAGAGGGGGCCTGACCAGGCTCAACGCCCCTCATCGCGGTGGTCGCTTGACACGGGTCAGGTGGCGTGGAAACTGGGTAATAGACCAGAAAACCGGAGAATCCCACCGTCGACAGAGACGTCTGTCGGCAGGAGATTCCCGCAGGCTCTGGCGAGGCCCCCGAAGCCCCTCGCTACCGGAGCCTCGGCGACGACCGAGGTTGATGGCAACGAGAGGACTCCGGGGACTGTTTTGTGTCACGAGAGGATCCGGATGGGCCTCATCTACCACCGGCCCGCCCCGCCGCCGCCGCGTGGGCACCTCAGCGGACTGATGCCGACTCGGGTCATCATGAACCGCGTATACGACAAACGCCCTGTGACTATCACGATGATGAGTCACAGGGCGTTTCGGCACTTCGTTCAAAGTACCCCCGGCAGGATTCGAACCTGCGCACACGGCTCCGGAGGCCGACGTGCTTCTCTGCGTCTGTGCAGGTCGGCGCGCTGATCGGCTTGGGCTGGGGGTGCGTCACGCCGCGTATACGCCGTGGGCGGTCTGTAAGCGGCGACTGCGAAGCGATACCGTCGACATGATCTATGCGGCGGGGAGGCGCGAGCATGACGGCGGAGTTCACTGCTGAGTCGGCGGGCGCGGTGCTGGGGGAGGCGTGCCGCTCAGCGGGGCTCGACCCTACGGGCGCGGAACTGCTGCGCCTGGGCTCCAACGCGGTGTACCGGCTGTCGACCGCGCCTGTGGTCGTCCGGATCGCGCGGGACACCGATGCCCTGGACGAGATGTCGCGGGCGGTCGGCGTTGCTCGCTGGCTGGAGACGGAGGACTTCCCCGCCACGCGCGCGCTGGGCGACGTGGAACAGCCGGCCGTCATCGGTGGCCGCGTCGTCACGTACTGGGTGAACCTTCAGGACGAAGTCGAGTACGCCCGCCTGGACGAGCTGGCCGACCTGCTGAAGCGGCTGCACTGGCTGGAAGAGCCGAAGTCGCTCGGGCTGCCGCATTACGACCCGTTCGGCAAGGTGTGGGACTCGCTGCGTGGTCTCGGTAGCGCTGTCTCGGACGGGGACCGGTCGTTCCTGGAGGAGCGGGCGGGAGAGCTGAACAAGGCGTATGACCGCTTGGACTTCGTGCTGCCGTTCGGCATGATCCACGGGGACGCCAACGTCGGGAACTGCCTCCGCGACCGGACCGGCCGCGCTGTCCTCATCGACCTCGACGGCTTTGCCCTGGCACCTCGTGAGTGGGACCTGGTCCTCACCTCGCTGTACTACGAGCGCTTCGGCTGGCACACGCGGACCGAGTACGAGTCCTTCGTGCACCACTACGGGTTCGACCTGATGAACTGGCCGGGCTACCCGGTGCTGGCTGACGTGCGTGAGCTGATGATGACGCTGTGGCTCGGGCACCAGGTGACGACGAACAGCAGGGCGGCGGAAGAGTTCCCCCGACGGGTCGACAGCATCCGGACCGGAGGTAGCCGGAAGGATTGGCAGCCGTACTGATCAGCGGTTTCCGTCGCGCTGTCCCTCGGCGGCGGCCCACAGCCGGTGTCCATGCGCTTGCTCGCGGAAGGAACGGACAGCGGCTGTCTCTCCCACTGCCAACAGGCCGTCCCGGAACTCCTTGAGGTAGCTGACACAGCGTGCTGACTTGAGCTGTTCGCCAAGATCAAGAGCGTCGAGGGCTACGCGGCATGCCTCCTCGGGATCTCCGGCCCGAAGGTGGGCGTCGGCAAGGACCATGGTGGCGAAGAAGTCGCTCCGCACGTGGCTGCCGCTCATGGCGTTCTCAGCATGGGCCACGGCTCGGCGGGCGCTGTTCACGTCGCGGAAGCAGTGGGCGGCCTCGGCTGCCAGCTCGGCCTCGTCGAAGTAGGTGATCCACTCCGGCTCGTCGCTGCTGTTTCGGCTCTCCAGTGCCTTGGTGGCCTCGCCGAGTGCTTGTTCGCACGCGCGGATGTCACCCGTACGGGCAAGGGCACGGGCCTCCATCGCGTGGAACTGCGCCATCAGGGTCGGTGTCGCAACGCCAGAGATGCCCATACGCGCGGCTCGGGCGAGTGTCGCGGCCTCGGTGTAGTTGCCCAGGAACGTGGCCTGGTGGCTCATCGCGGACAGTATGCTCCCCGCCAGTCGGCGGTCGTCGCCGTCCTGGGCGAGACGGAGCGCCTGGAGGAAGTACCGCTGGGCAAGGCCGTGGTGACACGCGTCGTAGGACATCCAACCGGCCAGCAGTGTGGACTCCGCGACTGTGGAGAACAGCGCCCGGCCGACAGCTTCCGTGTACTGGCCCGTGAGCAGGGGTGCCACATCTTGGCTGAGGTACTGGACCACGGACTGTCGCGCATGCGCGCCGCCGAACCGGTCGTCCATCTCGGCGAACATGTCGCTGGTCGTCTTGATCATCGCTACGTCGGCCAGCCCCACCCGTGCGCCATCCGTACGGGCGGCCGATGGGAACGAAGGGTCCGGTGCAACCAACCAGCGCAAGGACGCTTCGCTCCACGCGTGCTGTGACGCCTCGGAGAGCAACAGCGGCTCGTAACCGTGCAAGTCAGCGCGCCACAACTGGCTGACGGTCTGAAACGCTTCCTCCGGTGTCGGGGGATAACGCGTCTCCAGCAAGCGGGAGTCCTGGCCGGCGGCGGTACTCAGCCCCAACTCGGCCGGAGCGATGTCGAGCGCCTCGCAGATGAGTGCCCCGTAGAACTCGTCGGGCGTGCTGTGCCCGTTCTCCCAGGTTGCGATGCGGCGCTTCACGCTGTCGTCGGACGGGAGTGCCTTCCCGTGGCGCTTCGCGCACCGTCGCATCTCGCTGACGAGCCGGAGCTGTCCCCAGCCGCGGGCCTTGCGAGCCGCGCGGAGGAGTTCCCCAAAGGACCGGTTCGCTTCCGTTCTGATCGCCTCCCCGCGCTTCCGACCAGATGCGATGCCCTGCTTACCTCTCCGAATCTACGGAATGTGATGCCGCGCTGTCTGCTCGTAATGCGGACCTCTTGCCTCCCTCGGTAGATGATCCAGGGTGACGCGGGGTTGGAGGGCACGTCATCCCCCGTCACCTCTCGTCATCTGCCCAGCTCAGGGCGGTGCGGCCGAAGGTGGTTCCCACGCGGCCAAACGGCTGGGACTTGGACCAACTGAGGTGATTCGACGTGCAGATGATGACAAGAAGGGGAGTTCAGTGGATCTCCTGCGCAGCCGATGACCCGGACGAGTGCCGGGAAGCCTGGCTGGTTGACCCTCGACGCCCCTACGCGTTTCCGGCTGGACGCTTCTTCGACGTCGTGGTGGTCGGACAGCGGGTCGGGCTGGAGACGTTCGACCAACTCCAGCGCCACGGTATGCCGCTCGGGCCCGTGATGGCGGACCGCGCCTCCGGTCAAGTCGGCTTCTTCGTCCCCACCTGGGCGCGCGAGCCGTTCGGCCGCATGGTCCGGCAGGAGTCGGCGGACGAAGCACCTGAGTACCGCTATCTGGGTGAGGGCTCGGTAGTGGTCGTCCCCGGGCCGATGCCGCTGACGGGGGATCGCTACATCTGGCTCCGGGCTCCGATGCGTCGACCGGAAGCGTCCCCCTCGCGCATTGCGGCGCTGGCCGCGATGTTCGTCGCCGCCTCGTCTGTCGTGGCTCGGGCGGACAGGTACGGCCGCGAGCAGACAGCCGCCTCCGCGGAAGGTGAGGCCACCCATGCCGGCTGACCACGAACACAGTGGCGACAGCGCGAGCTGGTCCCCGCTCGACAGCGAGGAGTGGTACGCGGCGCGGGACGCGGTCGCCGGGCTCCGGGACGTACTGATCGCTGCTGGGATGGAACGCGACTTCCCGTACCTGCGCGCCGACCTGAACGCCTTCGGACACGGGCTGATCGAACTCGGCCGCATCTCGCCGGAGACGGCCGAACGGCTCACGGAGCTGCTGCGGCGGGCACTGGAGAGCACGTACGAGGTGCCGGGCACGGGCACGAACGGCCGTCAGCAGCGGAACGACTGAGCAGAGCGGATGAGGTGGACGACGTGACGGACCCCAAGGGGGTATGCGCGCGGCCTGCGGATTGCCTCACTCCCGGTGTGGCCTACGTACGCGGCTGGGCGGAAGGCAAGCGCGCTGCTGACGGCCTCGCGGAGATGCTGCGCGCGGTCGGCCTGGAGGTGGACCTGCCGGGGCTCAAGGCGGACGTGAACGTTTTCGGAGACGGCGTCGTCACCCTCGGCACGGTACGTCCGGACGCGGCGCGGCTGCTGGCCGACTTGCTGACGACTGGGCTGACGGCGGAGATCGCGTGGCAGGAAGACGGCCGCCCGGGACTCGGAGGCGCTGCTGACAGTTCAGCGGCATAGCATCGCCCGGCGAACAAGCCTGCCAAGCAGCACAGGTGGCTCGTCGTCGGCCGGGACCGGCGCCCCAGCGCCGCAGCCCGAGCCGAACGACGAGCCACCTTCATGTCCGTTGAGCTGTGGGCAAGGAACAAGGGGCAAGAACGGTTGAGTGTTGGCTGAGCTGGGTGTGCGCGGGGTCGTGGGTGACGGCGAATCAGCATGGTGTCCTCTTTGCTCGCTGGCCAATGGCGTTCTGGCGCCAGAACTGTTGCCTACCTGCTCCAGGCAGGTCGGGTATCGACCGTTGGTCGCCTTCGCTCGACTTCTGCCCCAGGTCCGTCGGGGGACAGCAGTACTCGGCAGGCGCCGATCAGTAGTTCCTCCAAGGAACCCCAGGGGATCTGCCTGATACCTACCTCTGGCGGCAGACTGCGACATAGAGTGTCTGCTTGGTGACGGGCCACTACCAGGATGTGGGCCGACGAACGATCTTCTGAGGAGAATTATGGATCCTATATCAGCGGCATTGAGTAGAACTGTGGGCTCAGTGCTGGGCACCCTGGCGGGCGGAGCAATGAAGCAGGGACGGCAGGGCATCAGACACCGACTTGCTCTGAGCAAAGCGAAAAAGACGCTTAGCCTCCCTTGTAAGGCTGATGCTCTAGGACGGGTGGACAACCTTACGCCCGCATTCCGTGAGTGCATCGTGCAATTCATCGGCTCCAGCGAGTTCGAACAGTTTACATTACAGCTTGTGATTGCAGTTTCTTCAAAAAAGAAGAAAATGATCGAGGCGCTACGGAAAACGTTGAGGGAATCCCTGCGACTATACAGGACGATTCCTGAGGATGGGGTTGATTGTATTGCTACAGCCTTGTTCGATGATCTGCATCAATCTATCCACGCTTCACTAATTGCACCGGAAGGACGGAATGGATTTAATCCAATATCTGCGAAGATCGCATCCGCTCAAGCGGCAGCCGCCTTGCGCAATTGTGAAATTCTAGCGCGCATTGAAGACCTCCACGAATATGACGAGTTCGCTCGGACCTTCAATCGTCAAGTTTCCCTTGTCGACAGCAAGGTCAGGCCACCACAGATCGACACTGGTCGCAAAATTCCCATTGATCGAATTTACGTGCAGGCTACGCTGGTAGAAGAAGGCGAAAGAGGGGAGGAGACCACGGGAGCCGCTCTTCCCCCCAAGGAGATATTCGGAATATTCCCCAGGGTTGCCATCTTGGGCGATCCGGGGGGAGGTAAATCTACACTGGCCTCCAAACTATGTGTGGATTTCGCTCGGGGTAAGGTGCGCGGCTCGGCCAGGGTATCCTTTAAGATCATCGTGCGAGATTTTGGGGTACACTTCAAATCTTCGAAGATGTCAGTTGTTGAATATATTGAAAAAATGTGTGCTGCCGACTATTCGACTCCGACTCCAGACGGATGTGTCGAATATCTGCTTCTGAACTCGCGTGCCGCAGTCGTATTTGATGGCCTGGATGAGCTGACTGATACATCGTTGCGGCAAGATATGATAAGGGCTGTCGAAGCTTTCTGCCTCGCGTACCCTAGTGCATGGGTTATGGCTACGTCCCGCAAAGTTGGATACGACTTGGCTCCCTTAGACAGGGATATTTTCGACACCCTGGAGCTGGGAGCATTTTCCCATGACCAGGAGCGAACTTACATCAAAAAATGGTTCAACTCCATGAAGTCGGGGAGTCAGCATGAGAGAGCATCTCTGGCGGATGGCTTCCTCAATGAGCTCAGTCACGCAAATGAACTGAGTCGCAACCCACTCATGCTTGGGCTCATGTGTGCGCTCTACCGGGGAGCCGGGTTCATTCCTCGAAACCGTCCCGAGCTCTACCGCCGGTGCTCGGAATTCTTGTTTGAACGCTGGGACTCCTCTCGGGGAATTCTGGTCGAGAAGCCATTTGAACGCGGAATCCAGTTCGCCATGTTTGCGCTCGCGTTAAGCATGTTGAAGAACTCTGAGGGGGGTGGACTTACCGAAAAGCGACTCATTCAGTTCGCAACGGCTCACCTCCATGGTCGGCATTATGAGGACTTTGATTCTGCTCAGGATGCCGCTCGAAGTTTTGTGAAGTATTGTCGTGGGCGCGCATGGGTTCTTACTGATGTGGGGACCGATGCTTCGGGGAATGATCTGTATTCCTTCACGCATCGAACATTTTTGGAATACTTTGCAGCCCGACAGTTGGTGCGTGAGTGTAGTGATGTCGAATCGCTCGCGTCAGCTATCTATCCGAAGTTGAAGGTGCAAGAGTGGGACGTCGTCTCACAGTTGGCTATTCAGACTCTAGATGAGCGCTTGGAGGATGCTTCCAATGGCGCTGTAGCTGCCTTGATTGAATTGGCAGAGAACGAGCAAGACCTAGACGCTCAAAAATCAATCGCGAGCTTCTGCGTGCGGTCTGTGGAGTTTATGGATTTGCGTCCTTCCGTGTTGCGCTCAATTGTAGATTTTTACTTGCGTACCATCACTCCTGCGGTGAACGCGGGGAAGGTGGACTATTTCTATGTGGGCGCTGCTGATGCTCTACTTAAGTGTCCTCGCGAGCTTCGGGATGTTGTGGTGGACCAAATGCGTCGCACTGCGCAGTTGTATCCCGAAGATAAGAACATCCTTGCTCTCGTAGTTAGTCTTGGCCAGCGAATTCCTTGGGATGGTGACTACTGGATAGCGGCAGACCAAGAGACTATTGAGATGTTCTCCGACCGAATGGATCGGCTAGATGACCAGGAGGTATGGTTTGATGTAATCCAATACAGGTACGGGAGGGTGCCCCTTCAGCATCTTCTTGACTCACATGGAGTCGGAGCTTTGTTCAATTCACAATTCTGGCCGCTAGGGGATGCGCTCGGGAGGAACCTATTCTCGGATTTCGTATATGGGCCAGAGGGAGCCGGAAGGGTAAGATTCGAGGATAGAGGTAAGGTGATCCGAGCGATCTTGAATTCACCTCGGCCTTTGTGTCACACCCTGGGGTCACATAGATGGATTCACGATGATAGGGATGCGCTCCCGGAGGATGAAGAGCTTCTATTCCTTGTACTTGTGAATTATATGCTCGGTTTGGATTTTCTGGGGAACGAGACATTTGGGTCGGTTAAGCGTCCTCTCGCAGGGCCTCTGGGTCGGCTATACCAGATGATTCGTCGAGCCCGTAAGGGAGAAGTAAGTTCGGATTCCTTGTCCGCCCAGCTGGATATGTTGCCCGCGGCTCAGGTTGATTTCATCACCAGTTGGGCAGCAGAGGGGTTCAAGCTCGTTGAGCGGCATGATCGCAGCAGTCAGACTTGAGTGCGGCGGAGTCGCTTTGAGCTGCGAGATTACTGCCTAACGCCGCAGAGTTACCGCTCCAGTGGTCGCTGTTCCGGCGGTTCGTGGAGAGGGCCGGGAGATGGCCGAGGAGCAGGCGGCGGACCTATGCCGCCGGCGTGCGGCCCGCGTCAGCGGGCCGCCTTGAAGACGTGGAGAAAGTCTGAGCCACATCCGCTCAGAGGGGGTACGTCAGCTCCAAGTCATTGCCGGGCAGGTGTAGCTCCTCTAGGGCTAGCGGTTGGCCGTCAGAGTCCCGTGTGACCCGGAGGAGTTGGAGGAGCGGGACGCCATCCGGTAGGCGCAGCGCTTCCGCTTGGTCTGGCAGGGGCATGCGGGTGCGGACGCGCTCGGTGAAGTGGAGTTCGTGGCCTAGGGCCGACAGGGCTTCGTAGAGCTCCGGTGCGGGAGGCGGGGGCTCTTCTTCGTATCTGGTGCTGACCAGTACGGAGAACGGCACGTACGTGCGGTGGAGCTGGCGGAGTGGGCTGCCCTCGGCCGTCTGGAGCACGTCGTACGTGAACAGTGGCTCGCCCGGGGGCACGCGGAGTAGGTCCGCCAGTGCGACCGGGGCGTCCGTGCGCGTGGCTGTGGGTTCTTCCGCGTTGGTCCAGCGGATGCCGTCGGCCTCGACGTAGCGGCCGTTCGGCTCGCGGCGTACTCCGCGCGGGCGGGTGAGACTGGGTCGGCTGTGGGGGGAGCGGACGAAGCCGCCGCGGCCGGCCATGACTTCGACCAGCCCGGAAGCTCGTAGCTCTGCAATGCCCTGGCGCACGGTCGGACGCGTGACGCTGAACTGCTTCGCCAGGGTCTCCTCTGACGGCAGCGGCTGGCCCGACGGGTAGGTGCCGTTCATGATGCCAGCACGCAAGTAGTCCGCGATCTGGCGGTACTTGGGCTGTTTCTGCTGATCGCTGGCCCTCTGCGATGGCATCTGACTCCCCGAATCGCTGGTCAAGCCTCTGCTGTCTCGATCCGGAGACGAGTCGTCTCCGAACGGGTACAGCGTCTCTCATCCCAACACGGTTGACAACCCGTACTACGGGTGGTCACTCTGGACTCTCCGCAACCCGTACTACGGGTTGTCAAGCAATCCGGAGGAAGGGCCTTCGGGTGCGACAGACAAGGAGTTCAGAGAGTGGTAGCTCTACCGATCGATACGGCGAAGTTCACGGGGATCATCTGCGCCGTGGCCCCTACGCCGCGCATCGCCAACCGGGAGACCGGACAGCTTCGCGTCGACCGGGACACCGGCCAGACCGTGTATCAGGTGGGCCTCTGCCTGATGTCCGGGAGGTCGGCCGATGTCGTCACGGTGAACGTGCCGGGGGAGCCGTCGGGCGTGCAGAACGGGGTGCCCGTTCAGGTCCGGGACCTGGTGGCCACGCCGTGGGAGAACGAGGGGCGGCACGGGGTCTCGTTCCGGGCGACCGAGATCAAGCCCCTGACGGCTCCGGCAGCCTCGTCCGCGTCCGGCTCGGCGGCGACGGCGTCCGGGAAGGGGGCCGGACAGTGATCGCCCTGGCCTCCGCGAATTCTGCGGGGTCCGCCTCGTCGAGCTGGGTGCTCGTGGTGGCCGCAGTGCTGGTGTCGGGTCTGCTTCTGGCGGGCCCGGCCCTGCGCCGGCGCTATCCGGTGGCCTGGTGGGTGTGCCTCGGGTTTCCGGTGGTGTGCATACGGGTCGTGCGGACCTGGCGGCCGTTGATGGCCGGTTGCGGGCTGGCGGTGAGCCGTAAGGCGGCGCTGATGGTCGTCTCCGGGCTCGTCGGCAACGGTTCCGCTCCGCCACAACCTCGGGTGCCTCACCGTGGACTCATACGGCCGACTCGGGGCGGCTTCTGGTTCCTCGTCCGGCTGCTGCCGGGGCAGGTGCCGGAGGACTTCGTCAAGGCGGCTCCAGCCATGGCGCACGACTGGGAAGTGCACGCGGTCCGCGTGACGACGTGGAAGCCCGGTCTCGTTCGGGTGGTGGCCTCGGCCAGTGATCCGCTTAAGGCGCCACAGATACCGAAGCAGCGGGGTGCGGGTCGACTGCTGCGCGTTGCAGTCGGGGCGCTGGAGACCGGTGCTCAGTGGGTCATCGACCTACGGCAGGTACCGCACTGGCTCATCGTGGGCGCCACTCGTTCCGGCAAGTCGACGCTGATCAATGCCCTCGTCGCGGGCCTCGCTCGGCAACCTGTCGCGCTGGTCGGCATCGACTGCAAGGGTGGCATGGAACTTTCGCTCTACGGCCCTCGGCTGTCCGCGCTGGCGACCAACCGAACACAAGCGGTCGAGCTGCTCGGCGCGCTGGCCGACCTGACCTTGGACCGGATGACGGTCTGTCGTGCTGCGCGGGTCCGGAACGTCTGGGGGCTGCCGGAGGACGAACGGCCCGTTCCGATCGTCGTGATCGTGGATGAGCTGGCGGAGCTGTTCCTGGTCGCCAGCCGCAACGAGAAGGAAGAAGCACAGGCGGCGAGTACGGCGCTCATCCGGCTGGCGCAACTCGGTGCTGCGCTCGGCGTGTTCCTCGTCGTCGCGGGGCAACGGGTCGGCTCGGATCTCGGACCAGGAGTCACGGCCCTCCGCGCTCAGCTCGCCGGCCGCGTCTGCCACCGGGTGGCCGACCCCGGTACGGCGGAAATGGCGCTCGGTGACCTCAACCCCGATGCACTGCACGCGGCGCAGTCGATCACACCCGAACAGGCCGGTACGGCGGTGCTCGCCTCGGCCGACGGCTGGGACCGTGCCCGGTCCCACCTGGTCTCGGAGACGGAAGCGGAGCGCGTTGCCGCCGAGTATGCGCACCTCACGCCCCACGTGCCGGAGCTGGTCGCAGCAGGGGGAGGAACCTCGGCGGACGACGCTCCCCGCGTGCGGCTCGAACGACTCGACGGCGAAGAGAACGAGTGAGAGAGGGGGTGGATTCTCGTGATCGTTTCCGTATCCGCGGTGGTGCTGCTCGGCCTTCTGATCTGGTTCCTGCTGCGCATCCGGTACTTCCGATGGGCCGAGGTGCTGATCTGTTCGACCTTCGGTTTTCTCCTGGCCGAGACCGGCGCCGGACCTGTCGTTCAGGGGGTCCTGGACGGGCTCGGTGGACTCCTCAGCCAACTGAGCTGAAGGGAGGAGTCGCCCAAATGATCTCCATGAAAAACGGCTCCCGACGGGGCGCGAAGTCGCCAAACCCGACCCCGTCAGGAACCCACTCCATCCGCTACGTCAGCAGTGAAAGGAGCAGTCTCACTTTGTCCACTGCGCATCGATCGCGCAAACCGTCGCGCCGCCCCTGGTGCGACCTGAAGGACGACGCTCACCTGAAGTGCCAAGGTTCCGAACAGGTGGTCCTGGCCGACCGCGAGGGCGCTGAGCGGCGCGCCTGCCCTGCGCACGCCGCCTCGCTCTGGCTGACGGACCCGAGTCTGCGCTTCTCCGCGAAGACTCCACCGGAAGCCATCGCCGCAGTGATGCGGCAGGCGTTCGGGGGTGGCCGATGACGGAGGCCAGTGAAGCAGTCGCGGCGCTCATCGAGCGCGCAGGGCGGTCGGACTTCGACGGCTGGCGGCGGAGCGTTCTCCGCCTCGGCGGCTGCACCAACCCCATTCACCTCGTCGGCTCCGCCGCGTACGTGGACGCTGCCACGGGGGCGGCGCTCCACTCGTACACCTCGGAGGCGCTCGGCGGTCGGCTCCTGGTCGCGTGCGGCAACCGCCGGGCGACGGTCTGTCCGACCTGCGCTCAGCTCTACCGCGCGGACACGTATCAGCTCATCCGGGCCGGGCTGGTCGGCGGTAAGGCGGTCGCGGAGACGGTGAGCGGGCACCCTCGGGTGTTCGCCACCCTCACCGCTCCGAGCTTCGGTCCCGTGCACTCGCGGCGGGAGCGGGGCGGCCGAGTGCTGGCCTGCCGTCCGCGGAAGGCGGGGGAGTGCTGCCCTCATGGCGCTCCCGTCGGGTGCCATACCCGTCATGCGGCGGACGATCCGCGACTCGGTGAGCCGCTGTGTCCACGCTGCTACGACTATGCCGGCGCCGTGCTCTGGCAGGCGCAATCCGGTGAGCTGTGGCACCGCTTCACGCTCGAGCTGCGGCGCGTGCTGGCTCGGCGTGCGGGGCTGTCCCGTTCGACGCTGGCGGATGCGGTGCGGCTTTCGTACGCGAAGGTGGCGGAGTACCAGCGGCGGGGCCTCGTGCACTTCCATGCCGTCGTCCGTCTCGACGGTCCTGACGGGCCGGGGGAGACGCCTCCTCGCTGGGCAACGTCGGGTCTCCTGGCGGACGCCGTGCGGGAAGCGGTCGGCCGGGTGCGGGTCGTCGCATACGGGGCCGACGTGGTCGGCTCGCGCGTCCTGCGGTTCGGCGGGCAGTTGGACATCCGTGCCGTTCCGTCGTCCGACTCGGCGGACGGGCTGTCCTCGTCGGCAGTCGCGGGCTATATCGCCAAGTACGCCACCAAGGGTGCCGAGTCGGCCGGGGCCGTCGACGGGCGTATCCGGCACGGCAAGGACCTGGCCACGCTGCCCGTGCGGGATCACGTGCTCCGCATGATCGGCACCTGCTGGTGGCTCGGCGCGCTGCCCTCCTTCGAGGAGCTGAGGTTGCGGCGCTGGGCACACATGCTCGGCTACCGGGGCCACTTCTCGACCAAGTCCCGCCACTACTCCACCACCCTCGGCGCGCTGCGCTCGGCCCGTGCGGAGCACCGTGCGCGCGAACAGCGGTCCGCGCTGGGCCTGGACGACCGGGACGTGGTCCTCGTCGGCCAGTGGCGGTACGCCGGGCGCGGCTACAGCCCGGAGGCCGCCCTGCTCGCGGCCTCGGTCCGGGAAGGCGGTGACGGACATGGCGGCTGATGAGCTGATGACCGTTCCGCAAGTTCTGGCCGAACTGGGCGGTGTCTCCCGGCGCACCTTCTACCGCTGGCGCGAGGTGGGACGTGGCCCTGCCTCGCTCAAGCTGCCGAACGGTGAGATCCGCGTCTGGCGCAGTGAATTCACTGCATGGCTCCGGCGTCGTGAGGAGGAGGTCGTATGAAGTCGCAAGACGTGCGGGTCTGGGAGATCCGGCGCAACAAGTCGAGCAAGCGGCCCTCCTACGAGGTGCGGTGGAAGGTGGCCGGGAAACCGTTCTCGAAGACGTTCCGCACCAAGGCGCTGGCCGACAGCTACCGGGCCGGCCTCGTCAAGGCGTCTCGGGCAGGGGAAGGGTTCAACACGGAGACCGGCCTGCCGGGCTCCTTGGTCGAAGCGGCCCCTTCCCTCACCTGGTACGAGTTCGCACTGAAGTACCTCGCGATGAAGTGGCCGCACGCGGCCCCCAACTCGCGCGACAGCATGAACGAGACGCTGACGCTGGTGAGCACGGTCCTCGTGGGCAAGAAGCCCGGTCGGCCTGCGGACGCGGTGCTGCGCAAGGCGCTGCGGGGCTGGGCGTTCGTGCACGCGTCGAACGAGGACAAGGAAGAACCACCGGCCAAGGTGAGCAACGCGCTCGCCTGGGTGGCCAAGGCATCGCTGCCGCTTGCCGACCTGAAGAATCCGGCCGTGATGCGCAACGTTCTCAACGCACTCACGCTGAAGCTGGACGGGACTCCGGCCGCGCCGGAGACGGTACGGCGCAAGCGTGCGGTGCTGTCCAACGTCCTCCGGTACGCGGTCGAGGTCGCAGAGCTGAACGAGAATCCGGTGGCGTCCGTGCAGTGGAAGCCGCCGAAGCTCGCCAAAGAGGTGGACCGTCGGGTCGTGATCAATCCTGTACAGGCTCGGGAGCTGCTGACCGCGCTCTCGTACGTGGGGCTGTACAAGCGGGCGCGGGGGCGTCGGATGGTCGCGCTGTTCGCCTGCATGTACTACGGCGGGCTGCGGCCGGCGGAAGCGGTCGGCCTCCGTCTCCAGGACTGCGAACTGCCGGAGAAGGGATGGGGGCGGTTCATCCTGCACAAGACGCGTCCCACGGTGGGGAAGCGGTGGACCGGAACCGGCAAGGTCCATGATCACCGAGGGCTCAAGAATCGTTCGGAGGACGAAGTCCGGCCCGTGCCGGTGCCGCCGCAACTCGTGCGGATCGTCCGCAAGCACCTTGCGGAGTTCGGCACGGCCGAAGACGGCCGGCTGTTCTTCAACGAGCGGGGCGGTGTCATCGGCTCGTCGTCGTACTCCCGTACCTGGGAGGAAGCGCGCGCCCTGGCCCTCACCCCGGAACAGGTCGCTTCACCGCTCGCCGGTACGCCGTACGACCTGCGGCACGCGGCGCTGTCCTCCTGGCTGAACGCCGGAGTCGATCCGGCCGAGGTGGCGGAGCGCGCGGGCAACAGCGTGGACGTACTGCTGACCCGCTACGCGAAGTGCCTCGACGGTCGGCAGCACGTAGCCAACCAACGGATCGACGCCCTCTGGGAGGACGGTTCCGACACCGAGGATGCGAGCGAGACCGACTGAGAGCTGAGAACTGAGAGCTGAACGGCTACCGTCAGGCCCCTGGGAACCATCCCGGGGGCCTTCTCATGTGTCGGCCCTGACCTGCGGAAACGGGACCGAAATCCATCCCGCGAATACGCCGCGACCACCGACAAACAGCGGCTCGCAGCCGCATCCGGCTGCACAACGACAAACGCCCCGCAACCAGCATCCAACCTGGTCACAGGGCGTTTCGGCACTTCGTTCAAAGTACCCCCGGCAGGATTCGAACCTGCGCACACGGCTCCGGAGGCCGTTGCTCTATCCCCTGAGCTACGGGGGCGTGGCCGTCTGGGCGGCGACAGGTAGAACACTACCAGGTCACCGGGGGTGGGACGGAACGCGTTGTGCGGTTGGGTGGGAGCAGGGGTGGAAATGGGCAAATCCCGGACGCGGGTGGAGGGACGCGCCTACGCTTCTGGGTGTGCCAGGTATGTCCGGCCGGGTGCTTGTTGTGGACGACAGCAGCGTCATCCGGCAGTTGATCAGGGTCAATCTCGAGCTGGAGGGCTTCGAGGTGGTGACCGCAGTCGACGGTGCCGAGTGCTTGGACGTGGTGCATCGCGTGCGGCCTGATGTCGTGACGCTCGATGCGGTGATGCCGCGTCTGGACGGGGTCCGTACTGCCGAGCGGCTGAGGGCCGATCCGCGTACGAGGCACCTGCCGCTCGCGCTCGTGAGCGCGTGCACCGAGTTGGAGAGCGGGGGTGTGGTCGGCGATGAGAGAGGCGTGGACGCGTTCCTCGGGAAGCCTTTCGAGCCCGCGGATCTCGTGCAGCTGGTGCACCGGCTGACGTTCGGGAGACCGGGAGCAGCCGGGGCGGAGGGCGGCGGTTCCGGGAGAGTGCCGGACGGGGCTTCCGATGCCTTCGGCGGCGCCGACGAGGTCTCCGGAGTCTCCGAGACTGTCGAGCCCTGAGTCCGGGAGTCCCGAACGTGTGGCGGGTCCGGGTGCCTGCCGGCCTCGGGGGTCGGGCGCGGCGCCGGGGTTCGGCGCGGATACGGGGGTGCCCTGCGGGCCCGTGTCGAGGCGTTGCGTCTCCGTATCCCGCGCTCCGCTGTCCCGCGCTCCGCTGTCCCGCGCACCGTGCTGCGCTCCGTTTCGGATGCCGTGCGTCGCCGGGGCGGCGCAGTGCGTGAGCGCGGCCGCGGCGGGGGCCGTGTGGACGTCCCAGCTGCCGAAACCGGTTCGCGCGGACCCACCCCACCTCCCATACGCTTGCTCTGTGACACCCGCCCAGCTCTCCCGCACCATCCGGCAGGCGCTGCCCCATGTGCTGCCCGACGGTCCCGACGGTGAGGTCGTCGCTCCTTCCGCGGGGGACGGGTCCTCGGCTGACGCGGTGGCTGTGTTCAGCGGTGTACGTGTCGTGGTGGAGTCCCCGCCGCGGCGGGGCGCAGGTGACTACGCGACCGGGGTCGCCTTCCGGGCGGCGGCGGTCTGCGGCCGTCCCGCGCGGGAGGTCGCGCAACTGCTGTGCGCCCGCCTGGAGGGGGATGTGGACGCGGTCGATGGCGCGGAGGTCGTCGGTGGCGGGTTCGTGAACGTCACGCTGACGGACGACGCCCGGGTCGCGCTGCTGCGTGCGCTGGCGGAGGGCGGCCCGGCCGAGACCGCAGTCCTGACCGGGACCACCCCGACCGGGCCCGGGAACCCGGTCCGGGCCGCGGACCCGGTCCGGACCGCGGACGGACGGACAGCGTCCGCCGCCGAGGCACTGCCCACGGCGCCGCCCACCGCACCGACCGACGTCCCCGCCCGGGACATTCCGCGCTGGGCCGCGGTCACCGGTGAGGATCCGGCGGTGCTCGCCGTGCGTACCGAGCGTGCGAGTTCGCTCTTCCGGGTGCAGTACGCGCACGCCAGGGTCTGTTCGCTGCTGCGCAACGGGCGCCGGCTCGGGCTGCGCCCGGAGGTGGGGAGCGCGGTGCCGCTGGAGACTGCGGGTGCCCGGCTGCTGGCGCTGCTCGCGGACCGGGCGCGGGTCACGGCGGCCGGGCCGCTGGCGCGGCATCTGGACGCCGTCGCCCAGGCGTTCGCCGCCTTCCACGACGTGTGTCCGCCGCTGCCCCGGGGTGAGGAGAAACCCGGGGCCGCGCACTGCGGCCGGCTGGCCCTCGCCGAGGCCACCGGAGCGGTGCTGGCAGGCGGCCTGTCCCAGCTCGGCGTCAGCGCACCCGCGCATCTGTAGACATTTCGCAATCCAGGGACACAGGGACACGATCATGAGCCGTTCCGCACACCCGGCAGGGCCCCGGCACGCCGACGTTCTTCCCGAGGGCCATTACACGGCGCCTCCGGCCGATCTCAATTCGCTCGACCCGCGCGTGTGGGCGCAGACCGTGGAGCGCACGCCGGAGGGGGCCGTCGCGGTCGGCGGTCTGGACGTGCGCCGCCTCGCCGAGGAGTTCGGCACCCCGGCGTATGTGATGGACGAGACCGACTTCCGGGCCCGCTGCCGTGCCTGGCGGGACGCGTTCGGGCCCGATGCCGACGTCTACTACGCGGGGAAGGCGTTCCTCTCCCGGGCTGTCGTGCGCTGGCTGCACGAGGAGGGGCTGAACCTCGACGTGTGCTCGGGCGGCGAGCTGGCGACCGCGCTGGACGCGGGTATGCCCGCCGAGCGCATCGCGCTGCACGGCAACAACAAGTCCGACGAGGAGATCGAGCGGGCCGTCGAGGCGGGTGTGGGGCGGATCGTGCTGGACTCGTTCCAGGAGATCGCCCGGGTCGCGCACACCGCCGCGCGGCTGGGGCGGCGGCAGCCGGTGCAGATCCGGGTCACGGTCGGTGTCGAGGCGCACACGCACGAGTTCATCGCGACGGCGCACGAGGACCAGAAGTTCGGGCTGGCGCTGGCCGGGGGCGGCTCCTCCTCCGAGGCAGGCGAGGGACCGGCGGCCGAGGCGGTGCGGCGGGTCCTGATGCTGGACAGTCTGGAGCTGACCGGGATCCACTCGCACATCGGCTCGCAGATCTTCGACATGGCCGGTTTCGAGGTCTCGGCCCGCCGCGTGGTGGGGCTGCTGACCCGGATCCGGGACGAGCACGGGGTCGAGCTGCCGGAGATCGACCTGGGCGGCGGGCTGGGGATCGCCTACACGCCGGAGGACGATCCGCGTGAGCCGCACGAGATCGCCAAGGCGCTGGGGGACATCGTCACGCGCGAGTGCGAGGCGGCGGGGCTGGCGGTGCCGCGGCTGTCGGTGGAGCCGGGGCGTGCGATCGCCGGGCCGACGGCGTTCACGCTGTACGAGGTCGGCACGCTCAAGGAGCTGGAGGGGCTGCGGACGTATGTGAGCGTGGACGGCGGGATGTCGGACAACATCCGTACGGCGCTCTACGACGCCGAGTACAGCGTGGCGCTGGTCTCCCGGGCGTCGGCGGCGGAGCCGATGCTCAGCCGGGTGGTGGGCAAGCACTGCGAGAGCGGTGACATCGTCGTACGGGACGCGTTCCTGCCCGCCGACCTGGCGCCGGGCGATCTGCTGGCCGTGCCGGCGACCGGCGCGTACTGCCGTTCGATGGCGAGCAACTACAACCATGCGCTGCGGCCGCCGGTCGTCGCGGTGCGGGACGGGCAGGCGCGGACGATCGTGCGGCGTGAGACGGAGGAGGATCTCCTGCGGCTCGATGTCGGTTAGCGAGATATACGTCCCACATACTGGAACAGGCGTGGAATCTCCGTATCGGTACGTGAGACTTGACGGGACGAAGACGCCGCGTGCGGCGGGCCGGAAGGCGGGCCGCACGAGAAGAAGTCGAGAATGAGCCGAGAAGAAGAGGTCAGATGATGCGTACGCGTCCGCTGAAGGTGGCGCTGCTGGGCTGTGGGGTCGTCGGCTCAGAGGTGGCACGCATCATGACGACGCACGCGGAGGACCTCGCGCAACGCATCGGCGCCCCGGTGGAACTCGCCGGGGTCGCCGTGCGCCGCCCCGACCGGGTCCGCGCGGGCATCGACCCGGCGCTGGTGACCACCGACGCGGCGGCGCTCGCCGCGCGCGCGGACATCGACGTGGTGGTCGAGGTCATCGGCGGCCTGGAGCCCGCCCGGACCCTGATCACCTCGGCCTTCGAGCACGGCGCCAGCGTCGTGACCGCGAACAAGGCGCTGCTGGCCGAGGACGGCTCCACCCTCCACGAGTCCGCCGACAAGTACGGCGTCGACCTCTTCTACGAGGCGGCCGTGGCCGCCGCCATCCCGCTGGTGCGCCCGCTGCGCGAGTCCCTGGCGGGCGACAAGGTCAACCGCGTGCTGGGCATCGTCAACGGCACCACCAACTTCATCCTCGACCGGATGGAGTCCACCGGCGCCGGCTACAGCGAGGCGCTGGACGAGGCCACCGCGCTCGGCTACGCGGAGGCCGACCCCACCGCCGACGTGGAGGGCTTCGACGCCGCCGCCAAGGCCGCCATCCTGGCCGGTATCGCCTTCCACACCCGGGTGCGGCTGGACGACGTGCACCGCGAGGGCCTGGCCGAGGTCACGGCGGCCGACATCGCCTCCGCGAAACGGATGGGCTGCACCGTCAAGCTCCTGGCCATCTGCGAGCGGGCCGCGGACGGCCGCTCGGTGACCGCACGGGTGCACCCCGCGATGCTGCCGCTCAGCCATCCGCTCGCCTCGGTACGGGAGGCGTACAACGCCGTCTTCGTCGAGTCCGAGGCGGCGGGGCAGCTGATGTTCTACGGCCCGGGGGCGGGGGGCTCGCCCACCGCCTCCGCCGTGCTCGGCGACCTGGTCGCCGCGTGCCGCAACAAGCTCAGCGGCGGCCGCGGCCCCGGCGAGTCCGCCTACGCGCAGCTGCCCGTCTCGCCCATGGGCGAGGTGGTCACCCGCTACCACATCAGTCTGGACGTCGCCGACAAGCCGGGTGTGCTGGCACAGGTGGCGATGGTCTTCGCCGAGCACGGGGTCTCCATCGACACCGTGCGGCAGAAGGGCAAGGAGGGCCCGCACGACGGCGCCTGGCTCGTCGTGGTCACCCACCGTGCCCAGGACGCGGCGCTCGGCGCGACGGTCGAGGCGCTCCGCGGCCTCGACACGGTGCGCGGGGTGGCCAGCATCATGCGGGTCGAGGGGGAGTGAGCGTGCCGGGCGCCGTCCGCGGGAACGCGCGGGGCGGCGGACCCGGGGAAGGCGCGGCCGCGGCACGCGGCGCGAGCAGCCGGCGCGGTGGGCAGCGTCGGACAATGGTCAGTAAGGGAGCCGAGGAACAGTGACCGTCATGGAGCCTGCGATGTCACAGATGCGGGAGGCTGGCGACGCCGGTGCTCCGGCCGCGCCCGCCGCCGGGCCCGGTGCGGGGCGCCCGCAGTGGCGCGGCATCATCGAGGAGTACCGGGACCGGCTGCCGGTCGCCCCGGGGACCGCGCCCGTCACCCTCCGTGAGGGCGGCACGCCGCTGGTGCCGGCCCAGAAGCTCTCCGAGCTGACCGGCTGCGACGTCCACCTCAAGGTGGAGGGCGCCAATCCCACCGGTTCCTTCAAGGACCGCGGGATGACGATGGCCATCACCCGCGCCAAGGAGGAGGGTGCCCAGGCCGTCATCTGCGCCTCCACCGGGAACACCTCCGCTTCGGCGGCGGCCTACGCCGTGCGGGCCGGGATGGTCTGCGCCGTGCTGGTGCCGCAGGGCAAGATCGCGCTGGGCAAGATGGGCCAGGCGCTGGTGCACGGCGCGAAGATCCTCCAGGTCGACGGCAACTTCGACGACTGCCTGGAGCTGGCCCGCGGGCTGTCGGACAAATATCCGGTGGCGCTGGTCAATTCCGTCAATCCGGTGCGGATCGAGGGGCAGAAGACCGCGGCGTTCGAGATCGTGGACATGCTCGGCGACGCGCCCGACATCCACGTCCTCCCGGTGGGCAACGCGGGCAACATCACGGCCTACTGGAAGGGCTACCGCGAGTATCACCAGGACGGTCCGGCCGCCCGCACCCCGCGGATGTGGGGCTACCAGGCGTCGGGCGCGGCGCCGATCGTGCGGGGCGAGGCCGTCAAGGAGCCGAGCACCATCGCCACCGCCATCCGGATCGGCAACCCGGCGTCCTGGACGCTGGCCGAGCAGGCGCGCGACGAGTCGGGCGGCTTCATCGATGCGGTGACCGACCGTCAGATCCTGCGTGCCTACCGGCTGTTGGCCGCTCAGGAAGGTGTCTTCGTGGAGCCGGCCTCGGCCGCCTCGGTGGCGGGCCTGCTGCAGGCCGCCGAGCAGGGCAGGGTCGATCCCGGGCAGCGGATCGTCTGCACCGTCACCGGCAACGGGCTCAAGGACCCGGACTGGGCCGTGGCGGGCGCGCCGCAGCCGATCGTGGTCCCCGTCGACGCGGACGCCGCCGCCGAGCGCCTCGGCCTGGTCTGACCCGGTGTCGCCGCCGGTGCGGTCCGCCGCGCCGGCGGTGCCGCCGCGGTGCCGCCGCACCGGAGTTCCGGACCGGATCCGCTCCGCGGGTTTCCCCGGGGTGGTCGCCGGGGCAGACCCCTGGTGCGGGTCTCGACCGAACCGCCCACCCCGACCGGCCCACCCGGGCCGGCCCCCTCCGGGGCGGGAAGGTTCGGCGCGCGGTACGGACGCGTACCGCGCGGAAGCACGGGGAGGCTTACGACACGCATCGTGCGCCTCCCGTGCGCCCTATGTCGCCAGTGAACCCACCTTCGATAGGCTGAGTTTCACCCCGACTCCCGTACGTCCCCGCCACGGGTGTGCCCGGAGCCGTGACCGGTCCGGCCCAGCCGCGGTCGAGGGGATGCTCCGCACACCCAAACCAAGGAGAGTCATCGAGAGATGGCCGGTCCCGCGTTCCGCGCCGCCGCCGTCCGAGTGCGTGTCCCCGCCACCAGCGCCAATCTCGGCCCCGGCTTCGACGCACTCGGTCTCGCTCTGGGGATCTATGACGACGTGGTGGTCCGCGTCGCCGACTCCGGTCTGCACATCGACATCGCGGGCGAGGGCGCCGAGGCCCTGCCCCGGGACGAGGAGCATCTGCTCGTCCGCTCCCTGCGCACCGCCTTCGACCTGCTGGGCGGGCAGCCGCGCGGCCTGGAGGTGGTGTGCGCCAACCGCATCCCGCACGGCCGCGGCCTGGGCTCCTCCTCCGCCGCCATCTGCGCCGGGGTGATGGCGGCCCGCGCCGTGACCACCGGCGGCGAGGCCCGGCTGGACGACACCGCGCTGCTGGAGCTCGCCACCGAGATCGAGGGCCACCCCGACAACGTCGCCGCCTGCCTGCTCGGCGGCTTCACCCTGGCCTGGACGGACGGCGGCGCGGCCCGCGCGCTGCGGATGGCGCCCGCCGCCTCCCTCGTCCCGGTGGTCTTCGTCCCCGCGCAGCCCCTGCTCACGCAGACCGCCCGGGGGCTGCTGCCGCGCACCGTGCCGCATGTCGACGCGGCGTTCAACGCGGGGCGCGCGGCGCTGCTGGTGGAGGCCATGACACGCCGCCCGGAGCTGCTGCTGGCCGCCACCGAGGACCGGCTGCACCAGGAGTACCGGGCCCCGGCGATGACGGAGAGCGCGGATCTGGTCGGCCGGCTGCGCGTCGAGGGCGTTCCCGCCGTGATCTCGGGAGCGGGCCCGACGGTCCTGGCGCTGGCCTCGGACGAGGGCGAGGCCGACAAGGTGTCCCGGCTGGCGGGTGAGGGCTGGACGGCGAACCGGCTGGCTCTCGACCTGGACGGAGCAAGCGTCCTGCCGCTCTCCGCGGGCGCCCGGAGCGGTGCTGACGAGGCCGGGGACGCGCCGGGAGGCACGGACAGCGGGTCCCGGTGACAGCGGGTTGTGGATCTTCGAGAGGGGGAATGTTTGTTGGATCCGGTAGTGTTAACCTCAAGTCTGCACGTGCAGTCTCGTGGACTTCGCACAGGTATGTGTGATGGTCCGAAGAGTGCGGTGCTTGCGTGTTCCCCTGGTAGCTCCAGTAGGGACCACCTCTTCTTCCAGGAGCCTCCCACACTGCTCGGGCCGTTGCCGGGCAGCGGCGAACACGCTCCGGAGCCGACGTGAAGGACATCCATGTCGAGGCTTCACGCCGAACCCACGTACTGATCTGCCCGCCGTACATCCAGGCGGGACCACCGCCCCGGCCAGGTCCGCACAGACCGGACCGCAGCCGGACAGCACAACCGGTCGCCGAGCCAGACTGGCCGACGTCCGCTCCAGGGAAGGACCCTTCGTGAGCGACACCACCGATCTGATGGGCGTGAACGCCGATACCGCCGCCGACGGTGCCGCGGCGCCCGCCACGGACGCATCCGCCACGCCTGCCTCCGGTGCCGCACCCAGGCGACGGCGCTCCGGCACGGGGCTGGAGGGCATGGTTCTGGCCGAGCTCCAGCAGGTCGCCTCCGGCCTCGGTATCAAGGGCACCGCGCGGATGCGCAAGAGCCAACTGATCGAGGTCATCAAGGAGCGCCAGGCAGGCGGAAGTTCGGACTCCGCGCCCGCGGCCTCGGACAAGGGCGGCAAGACCGCCGAGAACAAGCAGGCCAAGCCCGCCAAGAGCGCCGACGCCGGCGCGGAGGCCACGTCCGGCGGCGAGGGCGCCGAGGAGGCCAAGCCCAAGCGCCGCGCCGCCTCCCGGGCCCGCACCACCGGCGAGGCCGAGGGCGCGCAGCAGGACGGGCAGGGCCAGATCGACATCCCCGGCCAGACCGAGGGCGACGCCAAGGCGGCCCAGGAGGGCGGCGGCCGCGGCCGCCGCGCCAAGGGCGATGCCGAGGGCGCCGAGGGCCGCACGGACGGCCGGTCCGGCGGCGAGGGCAAGCAGGACGGCAAGGACAACCGGGACGGCCGGTCCGAGCGCTCCGAGAAGGACGGCAAGGGCGGCTCCTCCGGCGAGGGCAAGCAGCAGCAGGACCGCCCCTCCAAGCGCGAGCGCCAGCGCGACCGCGACCGCAACCGCAACAAGAACGAAGGCGGTGGCGGTGGCGGTGGCGGCCAGCAGAACCAGGGCGGCGGCGGTGGCGGCGGCGGCCGCCGCGACGACGGCTTCGACGACGACGGCAGCGGCCGGCGCGGCCGGCGCGGCCGCTACCGGGACCGCAGGGGCCGGCGCGGTGGCCGCGAGGACTTCGAGCCGCAGATCGCCGAGGACGACGTCCTGATCCCCGTCGCGGGCATCCTCGACATCCTCGACAACTACGCGTTCGTCCGAACCTCGGGCTACCTGCCGGGGCCGAACGACGTGTACGTCTCGCTGGCCCAGGTCCGCAAGAACGGCCTGCGCAAGGGCGACCACGTCACCGGTGCGGTGCGCCAGCCGCGGGAGGGCGAGCGGCGCGAGAAGTTCAACGCGCTGGTCCGGCTGGACTCGGTCAACGGCATGACGCCCGACGACGGCAAGGGCCGCTCCGAGTTCAACAAGCTCACCCCGCTCTACCCGCAGGAGCGGCTGCGGCTGGAGACGGAGCCCAACCAGCTCACTCCCCGGATCATCGACCTGGTCTCGCCGGTCGGCAAGGGCCAGCGCGGTCTGATCGTGGCCCCGCCCAAGGCGGGCAAGACGATG
Organism: Streptomyces sp. AA1529; assembly: GCF_000280905.1. Classification (GTDB taxonomy): domain Bacteria; phylum Actinomycetota; class Actinomycetes; order Streptomycetales; family Streptomycetaceae; genus Streptomyces. The sequence goes on from NZ_ALAP01000015.1 coordinate 152,487, forward strand.
GTGCTGCAGTCGATCGCCAACTCGATCACCCGGAACAACCCCGAGTGCCACCTGATGGTCGTCCTGGTCGACGAGCGTCCGGAAGAGGTCACCGACATGCAGCGGTCGGTCAAGGGCGAGGTCATCTCCTCGACCTTCGACCGCCCGGCCGAGGACCACACCACCATCGCCGAGCTGGCCATCGAGCGGGCCAAGCGGCTGGTGGAGCTGGGGCACGACGTGGTGATCCTGCTGGACAACATCACCCGGCTCGCCCGTGCCTACAACCTCGCCGCGCCCACCTCGGGCCGCATCCTCTCCGGCGGTGTGGACTCCACGGCGCTGTACCCGCCGAAGAAGTTCTTCGGTGCGGCGCGCAACATCGAGGACGGCGGCTCCCTGACGATCCTCGCCGCGGCGCTGGTGGAGACCGGCTCCCGGATGGAGGAGGTCATCTTCGAGGAGTTCAAGGGCACCGGCAACATGGAGCTCAAGCTCGACCGCAAGCTCGCCGAGAAGCGGATCTTCCCCGCGGTGGACGTGGACGCGTCCAGCACCCGCAAGGAGGAGATCCTCATGGCGAACGAGGAGCTCCAGATCGTCTGGAAGCTGCGGCGTGTGCTGCACGCCCTGGACCAGCAGCAGGCCATCGAGCTGCTGCTGGACAAGATGAAGCAGACGAAGTCCAACGCGGAGTTCCTGCTCCAGATCCAGAAGAACACCCCGACCCCCGGCGGCCAGGACTGACGCCACCCGGCAGCCGGCCGAAGCGCCCGGAGCGGCCCGGACCCCGGTCCGCGAGCCGCTCCGTCGCCCGGACGGGTCAGAACGAGGGCCGCCCCACCACACACGGTGGGGCGGCCCTCGCCGTGCGTCCGGGCCGCTGAGAGCTTGCCCACAGCCCCTCCCGGCCGGTGCCCGCCCGCCGCTCGGCAGGCGCGAGCGCGTCGTCGCAGGTAAAACGGGAGCAGTGCCGCGTTGCGGCCCGGTCCGTACGCCGTAGTGCCGACCCGCGCTCCTGCCGAGCGCGGCGACGCGTTGTGCGACCCTTCCGGCGAGACAGCGCGTCCCCCGCGGGGACGACATCTCGACCGGAACGACCGCACGGCGTCCGCACAGGACACACGGCGCCACGAGGCAGGACTGAGGGAAGTGACCATGGCGGGCGACAGCTACGAGGGCGACACGGCGGCAGCGCGCCGCTCCGGGGGCATACGTGCCACCGGCCGTCGCCGCAGGCCGCTCAGCGGAAGCCGGCGCGCCCTGCGGGTCGCGGCCTGGACCGTGGCGGGCGCGCTCGTGCTGGGCGGGGGGAGCCTGGGCTTCGTCTACTTCAAGCTCGACGGCAACATATCCGGCGTCGACATCAACGCGGCCCTGGGCGCCGACCGGCCGGAGGACACTCCGGACGGCTCCATGGACATACTGGTGCTCGGCTCGGACAGCCGCGCCGGGGCGAACGCGAAGTACGGCAGGAACGAGGGCGGCGCCCGCTCGGACACGGCGATGGTGCTGCACATCAACGAGAAGCACGACAAAGCCAGCGTCGTCTCCATACCCCGGGACACGGTGGTGCAGCGGCCCAGCTGCAAGGGCGACGGGTCCGAGAAGGGCAGGACCGTCCCGGCCCAGCGGGCCATGTTCAACTCCGCGTACAAGGTCGGCGGCCCCGCCTGCGCCGTCAAGACCGTCGAATCCCTCTCCGGCGTCCGGATGGACCACTACCTCGAGGTCGACTTCGCCGGCTTCCAGAAGCTGATCGACACCCTCGGCGGGGTGGAGATGACCACCCACAAGGCGATCGACGACAAGGACAGCCACCTGAAGCTCGAGGCGGGCACCCACCGCCTCGACGGCGAGCAGTCCCTCGGTCTGGTCCGCACCCGGCACGGGGTGGGCGACGGCAGCGACCTGGGCCGCATCCAGCTCCAGCAGGCGTTCCTCAAGGCACTGATCGACCAGGTCAACAGCGTCGGCCTGTTCAGCAGCCCCAAGAAGCTCTACGACCTGGCGGACACCGCGACCTCCGCGGTCACCACCGACTCGGAGCTGGACTCGGTCGGCAAGCTGACCGGCATGGCGAAGACACTCAAGGGCATCAAGTCCGACGACATCCGGATGACCACGCTGCCGGTCGCCTACGACCCCGGGGACCCGAACCGGGTGGTGCAGATCCGCTCCAAGACCGCGAAGGTCTGGTCGGCGCTCCGGCACGACGAGCCGGTGCCGAAGTCCGCCACCAAGGGCTCGGCGGGCGACCGGACCGACATCGGCGGCGTGGTGGACGACGGCCGCGCCAGTGCCTCCGCGACGCCGCAGGCGGGCACCGGGCAGCAGTCCGACGGCTGACCTGCGCCGCGGCGGCCGCCGCAGGGGCGGTCCGGCCCGGCGCGCGGTCCGTCCGGGCGTGCCGACGGGGGCCGCCGGGCCGCGCCGGCGCCTCCCGGCCGGGCCGTGGCGGCGGTGCCGGGAATACCGGGCCCGTCCACCCGGTTTTGGGGGGTGCGGCCACCAGTGGCAAACTGGACCGTCGGCCCCGGTTCACGGGAAACAACCCGTCTCCCGACCCGGTGCCCTCCCGAACCTAGGAGTGACCTTGAAGCGCGACATCCACCCCGAGTACCGCGAGACCCAGGTGAGCTGCACCTGCGGCAACTCGTTCACCACGCGCACGACCATGTCGGAAGGCATGATCCGCGCGGACATCTGCTCGGCCTGCCACCCCTTCTACACCGGCAAGCAGAAGATCCTCGACACCGGTGGCCGCGTGGCCCGCTTCGAGGCCCGCTTCGGCAAGAGCGCCGGCAGCGCCAAGAAGTAGCGACACCCCAGCGCCGGTCCGCGGCTGCCCCTGCCGGGCAGCGCGGCCCGGCGCTCTTTTGGTGCTCAGCGCCCCAGGCGCCCGCCCGCTGCCCGCTGCGCGGCGGTGCGCCCCCACTCATCAGCAAGGGATGGCCACGATGTTCGAGGCGGTCGAGGAACTCGTCGGCGAGCACGCCGACCTGGAGCGGCGACTCGCCGATCCGGCGATCCACGCCGACCAGGCGGGTGCCCGCCGGCTCAACAAGCGCTACGCCGAACTCACCCCCATCGTCACCGCCTACGGCGAGTGGAAGCGGACCGGGGACGACATCGGCACCGCGCGGGAACTGGCCGCGGAGGACCCGGACTTCGCCGACGAGATCAAGGAGCTGGAGCGGCGCCGCGAGGAGCTCACCGAGCGGCTGCGGCTGCTGCTGGTCCCGCGCGACCCCAGCGACGACAAGGACGTCATCCTGGAGATCAAGGCGGGCGAGGGCGGCGACGAGTCCGCGTTGTTCGCCGGTGACCTGCTGCGGATGTATCTGCGCTACGCCGAGCGCCTCGGCTGGAAGACCGAGCTGATCGAGTCCAACGAGTCCGACCTCGGTGGCTACAAGGACGTCCAGGTCGCCGTGAAGACGAAGGCCTCGGCCGAACCGGGCCAGGGCGTGTGGGCGCGGCTGAAGTACGAGGGCGGGGTGCACCGTGTGCAGCGGGTGCCCGCCACCGAGTCCCAGGGCCGCATCCACACCTCGGCGGCCGGCGTCCTGGTGCTGCCGGAGGCGGAGGACGTGGACGTGGAGATCAGCCCGAACGACCTGCGCATCGACGTCTACCGATCCTCCGGGCCCGGCGGGCAGTCGGTGAACACCACCGACTCGGCCGTGCGCATCACCCACGAGCCGACCGGCATCGTCGTCTCCTGCCAGAACGAGAAGAGCCAGCTCCAGAACAAGGAGCAGGCCCTGCGCATCCTCCGCGCGCGGCTGCTGGCCGCGGCGCAGGAGGAGGCCGAGAAGGAGGCCTCGGACGCCCGCCGCAGCCAGGTCCGGACGGTCGACAGGTCCGAGCGGGTGCGCACCTACAACTTCCCGGAGAACCGCATCTCCGACCACCGCGTCGGGTTCAAGGCGTACAACCTGGACCAGGTGCTGGACGGCGAACTCGACCCGGTCATCCAGGCGTGCGTGGACGCGGACTCCGCGGCCAAGCTGGCCGCCGCTCAATGACGCCCGGGAGGGGGACGGAGTGAACGTGCTGCTCGCCGAGGTGGCCCAGGCCACCCAGAGGCTGGCCGACGCGGGTGTGCCCTCACCGCGCTTCGACGCGGAGGAGCTGGCCGCCTTCGTGCACGGCGTGGGACGGGGCGAGCTGCACCGCGTCGCCGACGCCGACTTCGACGCGCGCTACTGGGAGGCGGTCGCCCGCCGCGAGGCCCGCGAACCGCTCCAGCACATCACGGGGCGGGCCTTCTTCCGCTACCTGGAGCTGTATGTGGGAGCCGGCGTCTTCGTGCCCCGGCCCGAGACCGAGTCCGTGGTCGGCTGGGCGATAGACGCGGTACGGGCGATGGACGTGGCCGAGCCGCTGATCGTGGACCTGTGCACCGGCTCCGGTGCCATCGCGCTGGCGCTCGCGCAGGAGGTGCCCCGCTCCCGGGTGCACGCCGTGGAGCTGGACGAGTCGGCGCTGGTGTGGGCGCGCAAGAACGTCGAGGGCTCGCGGGTGACCCTGCACCGGGGCGACGCGCGGACCGCGCTGGGCGAGCTGGACGGCCAGGTCGACCTGGTCATCTCCAACCCGCCCTACATTCCGCTCACCGAGTGGGAGTATGTGGCGCCGGAGGCCCGCGACCACGACCCCCAGGTCGCGCTGTTCTCCGGCGAGGACGGCCTGGATGTCATCCGCGGCCTGGAGCGCACCGCCCACCGGCTGCTGCGCCCCGGCGGCGTCGTGGTCGTCGAGCACGCCGACACCCAGGGCGGGCAGGTGCCCTGGATCTTCACCGAGGACCGCGGCTGGGCTGACGCCGCGGACCACCCCGACCTCAACAACCGGCCCCGTTTTGCCACTGCACGCAGGGAGGTGCCGTAATGGCACGGCGATACGACTGCTCCGACGCGACCGACCGGGCGACCGGCCTCCGCGAGGCCGCCTCGGCCGTCAGGCGCGGAGAACTCGTCGTGCTGCCGACCGACACCGTCTACGGCGTCGGTGCGGACGCGTTCAGCGCGGACGCGGTCGGCGATCTGCTGGAGGCCAAGGGGCGCGGCCGCGGCATGCCCTCGCCGGTCCTGGTGGGCTCGCCGAACACGCTGCACGGCCTGGTCACGGACTTCTCCGAGGCGGCCTGGGAACTGGTCGACGCCTTCTGGCCCGGTGCGCTCACCCTGGTGGCCCGGCACCAGCCGTCGCTGACCTGGGACCTGGGGGAGACCCATGGCACGGTGGCGGTGCGGATGCCGCTGCACCCGGTCGCGATCGAGCTGCTGAACGAGTTCGGCCCGATGGCCGTCTCCTCGGCCAACCTCTCCGGGCACCCGGCGCCCAAGGACTGCGACGAGGCCCAGGAGATGCTGGGCGAGTCCGTCGCCGTCTACCTGGACGGCGGCCCCACCCAGGACAACGTGCCCTCGTCGATCGTGGATGTCACCGGCTCGGTGCCGGTGCTGCTGCGGGCGGGCGCCATCGACGCCGACGAGCTGCGCAAGGTCGTACCGGGCCTGGAGGTGGCCCCGTAGTGACCGCCCCACCCGGGCGTGGGCCGGCCGCGGCCGGCGGCATAAGCGGCGCCGACGGCGCGTTCCGTATCCTCCACGTCTCCACAGGCAACGTGTGCCGCTCGCCGATCACCGAGCGGCTCACCCGGCATGCCCTGGCCGACCGGCTCGGGGAGCGCCGCACGGGCGGCCTCGTGGTCGAGAGCGCGGGGACGTGGGGGCACGAGGGCGCGCCCATGGAGGAGAACGCGGTCGCCGTGCTGCTCGAACACGGTGCGGACGCCGAGGGGTTCACCGGGCGCGAGCTGCTGGACGAGCACGTGATCCGGGCCGACCTGGTGCTGACGGCCACCCGCGACCACCGTGCGCAGGTGATCTCCATGGGTCACTCCGCGGGCCTGCGCACCTTCACGCTCAAGGAGTTCACCCGGCTGGTGCGGGCGATAGACCCCGCGACGCTGCCGGTCGCGGGCAGCCCCGAGGACGTGGTGGAGCGGGCCCGCGCGCTGGTGCAGGCGGCGGCCGCGCTGCGCGGCTGGCTGCTGGCGCCCAGCCCGGAGGCGGACGAGATCTACGACCCCTACGGCGCCCCCATCCCGTACTTCCGCAGCGTCGGCGAGGAGATCAGCGGAGCGCTGGATCCGGTGGTCACCGCCCTGACGGGGGTCCCGGCGCCTGCCTAGACCGTGCCCTCCCGGCCGCACCACCGCGTACCGCCGCACCAGAACCAGCGGTCAGCGGTGAGCGTGTCCTATGGTGTGGGCCTGAACAGCCCGGCCGACCGGGCCTGCGTCCGAACTGCGAGACCTCTGGGGAGCCTTTCCGGTGCGTGAATATCTGCTGACGCTGTGCGTCACGGCTGCGGTCACCTATCTGCTGACCGGGCCGGTGCGGAAGTTCGCCATCGCGGCGGGCGCGATGCCGCCGGTCCGCGCCCGCGACGTGCACCGGGAGCCGACTCCCCGGCTCGGCGGCATCGCCATGTTCGGCGGACTGTGCGCCGGGCTGTTGGTCGCTTCACAGCTCACCAACATCGGGAAGCTGTTCACTCTTTCCGATGAGCCCAGGGCGCTGCTCTCGGGTGCCGGGCTGATCTGGCTGATCGGCGTGCTGGACGACAAGTGGGGCGTCGACGCGCTGGTGAAGCTCGGCGGGCAGATGATCGCCGCCGGTGTGATGGTGCTCCAGGGGCTGACGATCCTGTGGCTGCCGGTGCCGGGCGTGGGGAACGTCGCACTCACTCCCTTCCAGGGCACGCTGCTCACGGTGGCGCTGGTGGTGATCACCATCAACGCGGTGAACTTCGTGGACGGCCTGGACGGCCTCGCGTCGGGCATGGTCTGCATCGCGAGTGTGGCGTTCTTCATGTACGCCTACCGCATCTGGTACGGCTACGGCATCGAGGCGGCGGCCCCCGCCACGCTCTTCGCGGCCGTGCTGATGGGGATGTGCCTGGGCTTCCTGCCGCACAACATGCATCCGGCCCGCATCTTCATGGGCGACTCCGGTTCGATGCTGATCGGCCTGGTCCTGGCCGCGGGCGCGGTCTCCATCACCGGCCAGGTCGACCCGGACCTGATGGTCGAGCACACCGGTTCGGTCAAGTCCGCGGTGCACACGATGGTGCCGCTGTACATGCCGCTGCTGCTGCCGCTGAGCATCATCGCGATCCCGGTGGCCGACCTGGTGATGGCGATCGTGCGGCGCACCTGGAACGGCCGCTCGCCGTTCGCGGCCGACCGGGGGCATCTGCACCACCGGCTGCTGGAGGTCGGGCACTCGCACAGCCGTGCCGTGCTGATCATGTACTTCTGGGCCGCGTTGATCGCCTTCGGGGCCGTGGCCTTCTCGGTGCGCTCCTCCAGCCTCGCCATCGTGCTGACGATCGTGCTGCTGAGCGCAGTGGGTCTGGTGGTGCTGCTGATGCCGCGCTATACGCCGCGGGTGCCCGGCTGGGCGCAGCAGGTGCTGCCGCCCCGGTATCGGAGGGGCGGCCGGGAGGCGGCGGATGCCGAGGCGGCGCCGGAGTCGGCCGCGGAGGGCGCGGGGGAGCGGGCGGCGCCGCGGGAGGCGGAGCGTGAGCCCGCGATGGCCGGGTTGCACGGGGCGACGGCCATCGGGGAACGTCGGCAGTTCACCCGGGAGAAGAAGATCAACACCCCTGAGTGAGCTGCTCGGTGAGCAGTCGAAGCCTCTGATACCAGACAAAGTGGCTGGCGTCAGCTGGAGATGCTCTCTGTCACACCTGCGTGTGACGGGGGGCACACCAAGTAGGTAAAGACCTCATCAAATAGTTTGTGATACCGTTCACGAAACCCGGTGGCCAGCCGAAGTTCCGCACTCTCGCGGGCTCTTCTGTGGGAGGTCCGCCCTCCGCGCCGGGCTACGCTCTTCCTCGACGACTCACGTCCCCCAGATTTCCCCCGGAGCACACCACATGCAGTCGAACGACGCACGCATGCTGCTGCACTGCGCCGTCCCGACCGCCGTGGCCGCTGTCGTGGCCGCAGTGATCAGCGGCGTCTTCGCCGGAAGCAAGGGAGCGATCGGCGGCGCCGCCGGAGCGCTCGTGGCGATCCTCTTCATGGGGATCGGCCTCTACGCCCTGCAGCGCACGGCCAGGTCTCTCCCGCACCTCTTTCAGGCGATGGGTCTGCTGCTCTACACGACGCAGATCCTGCTGCTGCTCGTGGTGCTGATCGCGTTCCGGGACACGACCCTCTTCGACACCAGGAGCTTCGCTCTCGCCCTTCTCGCCAGCACCATCGTGTGGGTGGTCGCGCAGACCCGGGCGCACATGAAGGCGAAGATCCTGTACGTCGAGCCCTCCTCCAGCTCCGGCGAGAAGGCCAGTGGCACGTAGGGGCGGGATAAGTGCTCGTTCGAGCAACTGCTATCGTCCGAGACCAACTGCGGCGCAGCAGGCGGGGACGGTCGAGGTTCCGCGTTCCGGGAGACGGAACGGGCGCTCTCGCTCTCCGGCCGGCCGCCGCCCCCCAATCCGCAAGACCAGTCCAGTGCCGCTCCGCGGTCGCACGCCGCGCCGACACACCGAGGTAGCCGTATACATGCGCCATGCAGAAGGAGCTCGCGGTGAGTGCTGACCAGATGCTCGCCTTCGAGACCGATTGCCACATCTTCTCCGGCTGCGGCTTCGAGGCGCCCGGAGTCCATTCGTTCATCTTCAAACCGCTGTTCACCGTCGGTGGCATCGAGTTCAACAAGACCATGCTGCTGGCGCTGGTGGGCACGGTCGCGATCGTCTGGTTCTTCTGGGCAGCTTTCGCCAGGCCGAAGCTGGTGCCGGGCAAACTCCAGATGGTCGGCGAGGCCGGGTACGACTTCATCCGCCGCGGTGTCGTGTACGAAGGGCTCGGCAAGAAGGAAGGCGAGAAGTACGTTCCGCTGATCGTCTCGCTCTTCTTCTTCGTCTGGATCATGAACATGTGGGCGGTCATTCCGCTCGCGCAGTTCCCCGTGACGTCGGTCATCTCCTACCCGGCGGCCCTGGCCCTGATCGTGTACGTGCTGTACATCAGCCTCACGTTCAAGCGCAACGGATTCGTCGGAGGCTGGAAGAACCTCTCGGGCTACGACAAGTCGCTCGGCGCGGTGCTGCCCCTGATCATGTTCCTGGAGCTCTTCCAGAACCTGCTGGTGCGTCCTTTCACCCACGCGGTACGACTCTTCGCCAACATGTTCGCCGGGCACACCCTGCTGCTGCTGTTCACGCTCGCCACGTGGTACCTGCTGAACGGCTTCGGCATTCTCTACTCCGGCGTCTCCTTCATCATGACCGTGCTGATGGTGGCCTTCGAGCTGTTCATCCAGGCGGTTCAGGCGTACGTCTTCGTGCTGCTGGCCACCAACTACATTCAGGGCGCTCTCTCCGAGAGCCACTGACCGGCCGCCGCTCACCCGATTTCCCATCCACCGGTGGCCAACCCCCACCGGTCCGTGAACGAGAAGGAAGTAACGAGCATGTCCGCTCTCCAGAGCCTCGCCGCCGTCCAGATCCAGGGCAACCTCGCCGCGATCGGCTACGGCCTCGCCGCCATCGGCCCCGGCATCGGCGTCGGCATCGTCTTCGGCAACGGCACGCAGGCGCTCGCCCGGCAGCCCGAGGCCGCCGGCCTCATCCGCCAGAACCAGATCCTCGGCTTCGCCCTCTGTGAGGCGCTGGCGCTGATCGGTCTGGTCATGGGCTACGCCTACCCCAGCTGATCCGGCGACCCCGTCCCTTTCGACGAAAGGCACTGATGTGATCGCCTTCGTACAGATGGCGGCCGAGGAGGAGAACCCCCTCGTCCCGCCGATCCCCGAGTTCGTCATCGGGCTGCTCGCCTTCGCCATCGTCTTCTTCTTCCTGTGGAAGAAGCTCCTCCCGAGCATCAACAAGGTGCTGGAAGAGCGTCGTGACGCCATCGAGGGCGGCATCGAGAAGGCCGAGGCCGCGCAGCAGGAGGCCGCCGACGTACTCCAGCAGTACAAGGACCAGCTCGCCGAGGCCCGCCACGAGGCTGCCCGGCTGCGGTCCGAGGCCCAGGAGCAGGGCGCCACGCTCATCGCCGAGATGCGCGCGGAGGGCCAGCGGCAGCGTGAGGAGATCATCGCCGCCGGTCACGCCCAGGTCGAGGCCGACCGCAAGCAGGCCGCGCAGACGCTGCGCCAGGACGTGGGCAAGCTCGCCACCGACCTGGCGGGCAAGCTCGTCGGCGAGTCGCTCGACGACCACGCCCGGCAGAGCCGCGTGATCGACCGCTTCCTCGACGGGCTCGAAGACGCCGCCGAGGCAGACGCCAGCGGAGCCGCCCGATGAATGGTGCGAGCCGTGAGGCGCTTGCCGCCGCGCGCGAGAGCCTGACCGCGCTGACCGACTCCACCTCGGTCGACGCAGCGGCCCTCGCCGACGAGCTCGCCGCCGTCACCGCGCTGCTGGAGCGTGAGGTCTCGCTGCGCCGGGTCCTCACCGACCCGGCGCGGGACGGCGAGGCCAAGGCGTCGCTGGTGCAGCGGCTGCTCGCCGGCCAGGTCGGCGGCCCGGCCACCGACCTGGTCACCGGCATGGTCCGCTCCCGCTGGTCCGCGCCGCGCGACCTGGCCGACGCCGTCGAGCAGCTGGCGGACCTCGCCGACCTGGTGTCGGCCGAGCGGGACGGGCAGCTGGACGACGTCGAGGACGAGCTGTTCCGCTTCGGCAGGACCGCCGTCTCCTCGCCGCAGCTGCGTGCGGCGCTCGCCAGCCGTACGGCCGGACCGGAGGCCAAGCGCGCCCTGCTGCGGGAGCTGCTGGGCGGCCGGGTCCGGCCGGCCACCGAGCGCCTGGTGACCCGGCTGGTCACCCAGCCGCGGGGACGTAGCCTGGACAGTGGGCTGGAAGCCCTCTCCCGGCTGGCTGCCGAGCGGCGCAACCGTTCGGTCGCCGTCGTGACCTCCGCGGTTCCGCTGAGCGACGAGCAGAAGCGGCGCCTGAGCGCGGCACTGGCCACGCTCTACGGCCGTCAGGTGCACCTGAACCTGGACGTGGACCCCGAGGTCCTCGGCGGGATCACGGTGCAGGTGGGCGACGAGATCATCAACGGCTCGATCGCCGACCGGCTGGAAGCGGCCAAGCGGCGGATGGCGGGCTGAAGCAGTACCCGGCGCGCGAGCGCCAACCAACTCAACAAGCACGAAAGCGGCCCGAGTTGGGCCGTACACAGGGAGTCGGGGGAAAGCGCCCCCCGGAGCCCGAAGGAACTTACGGGCCCAACAAGGAGAGCAGGGAACCCAGATGGCGGAGCTCACGATCCGGCCGGATGAGATCCGGGACGCGCTGGAGAACTTTGTCCAGTCGTACACGCCGGACGCGGCCTCGCGCGAAGAGGTCGGTACGGTCAGCGCTGCCAGTGATGGCATCGCGAAGGTCGAGGGGCTGCCCTCGGCCATGGCGAACGAGCTGCTGAAGTTCGAGGACGGCACCCTCGGCCTCGCCCTCAACCTCGAGGAGCGCGAGATCGGTGCGGTCGTCCTCGGTGAGTTCAGCGGCATCGAAGAGGGCCAGTCGGTCCAGCGGACCGGCGAGGTCCTGTCGGTCCCGGTCGGCGACGGCTACCTCGGCCGTGTCGTCGACCCGCTGGGTGCGCCGATCGACGGCCTCGGGGAGATCGAGACCGAGGGCCGCCGTGCCCTGGAGCTCCAGGCCCCCACGGTCATGCAGCGCCAGGAAGTCAACGAGCCGATGGAGACCGGCTACAAGGCCGTCGACACCATGACGCCGGTCGGCCGCGGCCAGCGTCAGCTCGTCATCGGCGACCGGCAGACCGGCAAGACCGCGCTGTGCGTCGACACGATCATCAACCAGCGCGACAACTGGCGCTCGGGCGACCCGGACAAGCAGGTCCGCTGCATCTACGTCGCCGTCGGCCAGAAGGGCTCCACCATCGCGTCCGTGCGCGGCGCGCTGGAGGAGGCGGGCGCGCTGGAGTACACCACCATCGTGGCGGCCCCGGCGTCCGACCCGGCCGGCTTCAAGTACATCGCCCCGTACACCGGCTCGGCCATCGGCCAGCACTGGATGTACCAGGGCAAGCACGTCCTGGTCGTCTTCGACGACCTGTCCAAGCAGGCCGACGCCTACCGTGCCGTCTCGCTGCTGCTGCGCCGTCCGCCGGGCCGCGAGGCCTACCCGGGCGACGTCTTCTACCTGCACTCCCGGCTGCTGGAGCGCTGCGCCAAGCTCTCCGACGACATGGGCAAGGGCTCGATGACCGGGCTGCCGATCGTCGAGACCAAGGCGAACGACGTCTCGGCGTTCATCCCGACCAACGTCATCTCCATCACCGACGGCCAGTGCTTCCTGGAGTCCGACCTGTTCAACGCGGGCCAGCGCCCGGCGCTGAACGTCGGTATCTCGGTCTCCCGCGTCGGCGGCAAGGCCCAGCACCGGGCGATCCGGCAGATCACCGGCTCGCTCCGGGTGGACCTGGCCCAGTACCGCGAGCTGGAGGCGTTCGCCGCCTTCGGTTCCGACCTGGACGACGCCTCCAAGGGCGCGCTGGAGCGCGGCAAGCGGATGGTCGAGCTGCTCAAGCAGTCGCAGTACGCCCCGTTCTCCACCGAGGACCAGGTCGTCTCCGTCTGGTCCGGGACCAACGGCAAGATGGACGACGTGCCGGTCGAGGACATCCGGCGCTTCGAGCGCGAGCTGCTGGACTACATGCACCGCGAGGAGCAGCCGCTGCTGAACAGCATCCGCGAGGGCGGCAAGATGTCGGACGACACCGTCCAGATGCTGGGTGACGCGGTCGACAAGTTCAAGACGCAGTTCGAGACCTCGGACGGCAAGCTGCTGGGCGAGGGCTGAGCATGGGTGCCCAGCTCAGGGTCTACAAGCGGCGGATCAAATCCGTCACTGCGACCAAGAAGATCACGCGTGCGATGGAGATGATCGCGGCCTCCCGCATCATCAAGGCGCAGCGCAAGGTGACGGCGTCGGAGCCGTACGCGAAGGAGCTGACCCACGCGGTCACCGCCGTCGCGCAGGGTTCCGACACCAAGCACCCCCTGCTGACCGAGGCGGAGCAGCCCAGGCGGGCCGCGGTCCTGCTCATCACGAGCGACCGCGGTCTGGCGGGCGGCTACAACTCCAACGCCATCAAGGCGGCCGAACAGCTCAACACGCGGCTGGCCGCCGAGGGCAAGGAAGTCGAGAGCTACATCGTCGGCTCCAAGGGCGTCGCCTACTACAGCTTCCGCGACCGGGCGGTCAAGGAGTCGTTCACCGGCTTCACCGACAACCCGAGCTACGCGGACGCGAAGGCCGTCGCCGCACCGCTGATCGAGGCGGTGCAGCGGGAGACCGCCGAGGGCGGCGTGGACGAGCTGCACATCGTCTACACCGAGTTCGTCTCGATGATGACGCAGACCGCGGTGGACGCCCGGATGCTGCCGCTCTCCTTCGCGGGGGGCGTCGAGTCCGCCGCTGAGGGCGAGGGCACCGCCAAGGGCGGTACCGCGCTCATGCCGCTCTACGACTTCGAGCCGTCGGCCGAGGACGTGCTGGACGCGCTGCTGCCCCGGTACGTCGAGTCGCGGGTCTACAACGCCCTGCTGCAGGCGGCTGCCTCCAAGCACGCCGCCACGCGCCGGGCGATGAAGTCCGCGACCGACAATGCCGAAGATCTCATCAAGTCGCTGACACGGCTTGCCAACGCGGCCCGCCAGGCCGACATCACCCAGGAAATCAGCGAGATCGTCGGTGGGGCGAGCGCGCTGGCTGACGCTAACGCGGGGAGTGACCGCTAACCATGACCACCACAGTTGAGACGGCCGCTGCGACGGGCCGCGTAGCCCGGGTCATCGGCCCGGTCGTCGACGTGGAGTTCTCCGTCGACGCCATGCCGGACATCTACAACGCGCTGACGGTCGAGGTCCTCGACCCCTCCGAGGAGGGCAAGCGCAAGACGCTGACCCTCGAGGTCGCCCAGCACCTGGGCGAGGGCCTGGTCCGCGCCATCGCCATGGAGCCGACCGACGGCCTGGTCCGCCAGGCCCCGGTGACCGACACCGGCACCGGCCTGACCGTGCCGGTCGGCGACGTCACCAAGGGCCGGGTGTTCAACACCCTCGGCAAGATCCTGAACGAGCCGGAGGCCGAGTCCGAGGTCACCGAGCGGTGGGCGATCCACCGCCAGGCCCCCAGCTTCGACCAGCTCGAGTCCAAGACCGAGATGTTCGAGACCGGTCTGAAGGTCGTCGACCTGCTGACCCCGTACGTCAAGGGCGGCAAGATCGGCCTGTTCGGCGGCGCGGGCGTCGGCAAGACCGTCCTCATCCAGGAAATGATCATGCGTGTGGCCAAGCTGCACGAGGGCGTTTCCGTGTTCGCCGGCGTCGGTGAGCGCACCCGTGAGGGCAACGACCTCATCGAGGAGATGAAGGAGTCCGGCGTGCTCCCGCAGACCGCGCTGGTCTTCGGGCAGATGGACGAGCCGCCGGGGACCCGGCTGCGGGTCGCGCTGGCCGGTCTGACCATGGCGGAGTACTTCCGCGATGTGCAGAAGCAGGACGTGCTGTTCTTCATCGACAACATCTTCCGCTTCACCCAGGCCGGTTCCGAGGTCTCCACCCTGCTGGGCCGGATGCCCTCCGCGGTGGGCTACCAGCCGAACCTGGCGGACGAGATGGGTGTGCTCCAGGAGCGCATCACCTCGACCCGCGGCCACTCCATCACCTCGATGCAGGCGATCTACGTGCCCGCGGACGACCTCACCGACCCGGCTCCGGCGACGACCTTCGCGCACCTGGACGCCACCACGGTGCTCTCGCGTCCGATCTCGGAGAAGGGCATCTACCCGGCGGTGGACCCGCTGGACTCCACCTCCCGGATCCTGGACCCGCGCTTCGTCTCGCAGGACCACTACGACTGCGCCGAGCGCGTCAAGGGGATCCTGCAGAAGTACAAGGACCTGCAGGACATCATCTCCATCCTCGGCATCGACGAGCTGTCCGAGGAGGACAAGCTCACGGTGTCCCGCGCCCGCCGGATCGAGCGCTTCCTGTCGCAGAACACCCACGCGGCGAAGCAGTTCACCGGTCTCGACGGATCGGATGTCCCGCTGGACGAGTCGATCGCGGCCTTCAACGCGATCGCCGACGGCGAGTACGACCACTTCCCCGAGCAGGCGTTCTTCATGTGCGGTGGCCTGGAGGACCTCAAGGCCAAGGCGAAGGAGCTCGGCGTCTCCTGACGTCGGGCCCCGGCATCCCGGCGCATCCATGTGCCCCCGTGCGCGGTCGCGAGCGACCGGGTGCGGGATGTGCGCCGGTCGTGCTCCGCGGCGGGGGCGGGTGGAGTACCCGCCCCCGCGCCGCACCCCGTATCCTTTCCCCATCCCAGTCTGAGGAGCCACAGTGGCTGAGCTGCACGTCGAGTTGGTCGCGGCCGACCGCAAGGTCTGGTCCGGCGAGGCCAGCCTGGTCGTCGCGCGTACCTCCTCGGGTGATATCGGCGTCATGCCCGGCCACCAGCCGCTGCTCGGTGTGCTGGAGTCCGGCCCGGTCACCATTCGTACGACGGGCGAGAGCGGCAACGGCACCGTCGTCGCCGCGGTGCACGGCGGGTTCATCTCCTTCGCCGACAACCAGCTCTCGCTGCTCGCCGAGATCGCCGAGCTGACCGACGAGATCGACGTCGAGCGGGCGGAGCGTGCGCTGGAGGACGCGAAGTCCCAGGCGGACGCCGACGCCGAGATGCGCGCCGATGTCCGGCTGCGGTCGGTGACGGCCGCACGCTGACGTCAGTCGCGTCACATCCGGCGCACGACGACCCTCAGCCGCGGGCGGTCCCGGAATTTCCCGGGTCCGCCCGCGGCTGAAGCCATACCGCAGGGTTTGAGAGACTTGTCGCGCGGCAGGTCCCGAAGAGAGCGAGGAGGTCGGTGACGATGGCCCTTGCTCTGCTGCTGTGCGGCGTGGTCGTCCTGCTGGTGGTGGCGGGACTCCTCGCCTTCGGCGTACGCCGCCGGCTCATCCAGCGGTCCGGCGGAACGTTCGACTGCAATCTGCGCTGGGCGGTCTCCGAGGGAGAGGCCGACGACCCCAAAGGAAAAGGCTGGGCGTACGGGATCGCCCGCTACAACGGAGACCGGATCGAATGGTTCCGCGTCTTCTCCTATGCCCCCAGGCCCCGCCGCCATCTGGTGCGCGGGGCCATCGACGTTCTGGAGCGGCGCTCCCCGCTGGGCGAGGAGGAGCAGGCGCTGCTCTCCGACGCGGTGGTGCTGGCCTGCGCCGTCGGCCCCGACCGGGTGCGGGTCGAGCTCGCCCTGAGCGAGGACGCGCTCACCGGCTTCCTCGCCTGGCTGGAGGCCGCACCTCCCGGCCAGCGGGTGAACGTGGCCTGACTCGGCCGTACGGCTCGCGCCGGGCGCGCGGCCCCCGGCCCCCGGCCCCCGGGCCGGAGGTCCGGCGGGACCGCTGCGGCTACGGCGCCCCGACACCCCACTCCTGGGCGCGTACGGCGGCCTGGGTGCGGCTGCGCAGTTCCAGCTTGGCGAGCAGCCTGCTCACATGGGTCTTGACGGTGGCCTCCGCCATGGTGAGGCGGTCGGCGATCTCGGCGTTGGACAGGCCCCCGCCCAGGCAGCCGAGCACCTCCCGCTCCCGGCGGGTGAGTTCGGCCAGCCCGGGCGGCGGTGCGGCCGGGGCGCCGGGGGAGCGGGCGCCGCCCGGCGCCGCGGAGCCGGCGAACTCGGCGATCAGCCGCCGGGTCACGGCAGGTGCGATCATGCCCTCGCCGCGTGCGACGGTGCGCACCGCCGCCACCACCTCGGCCGCCTCGCTGTCCTTGAGCAGGAACCCGGCGGCGCCCGCGCGCAGCGCCCCGAAGACGTAGGAGTCCAGGTCGAAGGTGGTGAGCACCAGGACGTCGGCGAGCCGGTCGCCGGTGATCTGCCCGGTGGCAGTCACCCCGTCCAGGCGCGGCATCTGGATGTCCATCAGCACCACGTCCGGGGTCAGCTCCCGGGCCAGCCGGACGGCCTCCTCGCCGTCCCCCGCCTCACCGACGACGTCGATTCCGGCGGCGTTGCGGAGGATGAGCACGAGCCCCGCGCGTACGGCCTGCTGATCCTCGGCGATCAGTACGCGGATGGTCCGTTCAGCGGTCACGCTCCGGCTCCCTCTTCTCGTGCTTCTCGGATGTCCCGTGCTTCCCGGGCCGGCGTGCGGAGCCGTCGGCGGCCGAGCCGTCGACGGCCGGTTCCGCCTCGTGCGGGGCGGGCAGCACCGCGTGCACCTGCCAGACCCGCTCCCCGGCCGCGCCGTCCGCGGGCCCCGCGGTCAGCTCGCCCTCCAGCAGTTCGACCCGCTCCCGCATCCCGACCAGGCCCGCACCCGCGCCGGGCGCGCGCGGGGCGCCGTCGTCCACCGGAGTGTCGCCCAGCGGACTGCGGACCCGGATGCCGAGGGTGTCCGGGCGGGCCGCGTCCCGGTCGAGTGCCACGGTGACGGCGCCGGGGGCCGCGTGTTTCAGCGCGTTGGTGACGGCCTCCTGGACGACGCGGTAGGCGGCCAGTTCCACGGGGGCCGGAAGGCGCTCGCCGCGGGGCCGGTGGTCGGCCAGGGCGAAGGTGCGGCCGTCGCCCGCCATGGCCCGGGCCCGCCGCAGCAGCGCCTCCAGCCCCTCCAGCGAGGGCGTCGCGGTCGGCTCCTCGGGACCGTCCGCGTTGCGCAGCAGCCCGATGAGGCGGCGCATCTCGGCCAGGCCCTGCACGCTGTTCTCCCGGATGACGCCCAGTGCGTCCCGGGTGGCGCCGCCGGCGGCCGGCTCCGGGAAGGAGAGCGCCGCCGTGGAATGGATGGCGATGGCCGAGAGGTGGTTGGCGACGACGTCGTGCAGTTCACGGGCCATCCGGGCGCGTTCGGCACCGACCGCCTGCTTGCGGTCCAGCTCCGCCAGCAGTGCGGTCTGCTCCGCCCGCAACCGCTCGGCGGCCGCTTTGTCGCGGTGGTTGCGGATCATCTCGCCCGAGGTGGTGGGCACCACGAGCACTCCGGCGCAGGCGGCTCCGACCAGCAGCATCTCCGGGTTCCGGAAGGCGATCAGCAGACCGGCCGAGACCAGCACGCTGACCACGACCGAAGTCCGCAGCACGGTGCGGGAGAGCCGGGCCGAGCCGTAGAGCACCGCGGCGTAGAGGACGTCGGTGAACAGCACCATGGTCGCCAGCAGCGACCCCACCGTCAGGTCGGCGACCTCGGCGACCGTGCCCAGCAGCAGCGGGTACGGCTGCCCGAACCGCCGGGACAGCGTGGCCAGGCACATCGCGGCGAGCGGCAGCAGGACCAGCCAGCGCGGTCCGGTCTGCCACAGCGGTCTGCTGTTCAGTTCGAACGCCCACAGCAGCAGCCCCCCGGCGGCACCGGCGGCCGCGACCAGCACGTCGTCCCGGTGCGGACGGGGTCCGCGCGGGGTACGAGCGGCCCGGGGTATGGCTGCGGCGGCGATCACGACTCCAACAGGTCACGGCCCTCCGGGAGAGAGCGTCCCTTCCGCGGGGCGAGCATCCGGGTGTCCGTCCGGCGCGACGGTCGCGGGCTCGCGGTTCCGGAACCCGGCCGGTGGGACGCCTCCGGACTTCCCCGGCGGGACCCCTGCGGATTCCGTCCCCCGGCCGACTCAGCCTATCCGGGTCCGCTGTGGCGGCCCTCGTCCGCCGGTGCGAACAACCGGAGGCCGGGGACTGCATCGAAAGATGCAGTCCGGGCCGCCCCGAATCGTCGCGCGCGACGACGCCGCGGGCGGTTCCCGGGCGCCACAGTGGTCAGGCGCGTCGGGACCGCCCCGCCGCGGACCGGGATACCGGCGGCCGGCCGCGCCGCCGTCGTCCTCCCCTCGTCCCAGGGCCGTGTCGAGAAAGGCTCCGCCTGTGATCGTGACTCTGATCGTCGTCTGCGAGGTCGCCTTCTGGGTGCTGCTCGCCGTGGGCCTCGCCCTGCGCTATCTCGCGAAGCGGCCCCGTGCCGGTGCCGTCGTGCTGCTGTGCGAACCGCTGCTGGAGGTCGTGCTGCTGCTCGTCACCGCGGTCGACCTGCGCAACGGTGCGGAGCCGGACTGGAAGCACGGGCTGGCCGCCGTGTACATCGGGTTCACCGCCACCCACGGCCACTACCTGGTCAGGTGGGCGGACGGCCACGCAGCGCACCTGCTCGGCAAGGGGCGGCGCCCGGCCAGGCCGCCCCGCCACGGCATGGCGCACACCGTGCACGAGTGGAAGATGTGCGGGCGCGCCATCGGCGCGGCCGTCATCGCCGCCGCCCTGCTGCAGGCCGCGATCTGGTACATCGACGACGCGTCGCAGGCCGCGCCGCTGCGCGAGTGGCAGAGCCGGATGGGCGTGGTGGCCGGTATCAGCCTGCTGATCGCGGTCAGCTACACGATCTGGCCCAGGCGGCCGAAGCGTGCGGACGAACACGCACACGCACACGCACACGCACACGAACCCGGACCCGGACCCGGACCCGGACACGGGCAGCGGGCCGAGCGGTTGGAGCGCTCCGGGCCGCCGCGGCCGACGCGCAGGCCAGGTCACGCGGAGTCCGGGTCCGAGCCCTGGCCCGCGCAGTCCGATGCCGGTCCCGGACGCACGGAGCCGGAGACCGAAGCGAGGCCCCCGGCCGCCCATCGGCATCCCGAGGGGCGGGCGGACCCGTCGGCCGCGCGGGTCCGGGAATAACCGCCGGGCGCGGGCCTGCGCCGCTCGGAGGCTCACCCGTGCCGCGGCGCAGGGCGCCGCGAGCGCGTCAGGCGTCGGGATCGCGGCCCGGGACGTCCTTGGAGTCGGGCTTCTCCAGGGCCTTCAGGGTGGCGCGGGTGTCGGTCTTCAGCCACTCGGTGACCGTGTCGGCGGACGGCGGGTCGGCGTCCTCGTCGATGCCGCCGCCGAACCAGCTCCAGCGCATCTCGTAGGTCATCCACCCCGCGCGCACGGTCAGCTTGAGGCTGCCCAGGCTGCTGCCCCGCTCCTCCTTGATCAGGTACGCCTCGTCGCCGAAGCCGTCCACGGAGGTGACCTCGTACTTGTACGTGCGGGACTTCTGGTCCTCCCACACCTGCTGCCGGGAGGCGAACTCCCCGCTGGGATCGGACCTCTTGTGCCACTCCACGGTGGTGCTCACGTACGTGGTCGGCGGAGTGCTGGACGTCTCGCCCTTCTTGGTCATCGTGCGGCTGCACTGGCTGACGTCGTACCCCTTCTGCCGGGAGGAGTAGCCGTCGGGGTAGTCCGAGGAGGTGTCCTTGAGCTCGTAGTCCTCCTTGAACGAGGCGAGTTCCGCCGTCTCGCACATGTCGTGGTGGAAGCGGTAGCCGCGGAAGTCGGCCGTGTCCTTCTCCAGCGCCCCCGTGGCCATCAGCGTCGCCGCCCAGGTGACCGAGGCGACCACCACCCCGCCCAGCGCCCACAGCCAGCGCGGCCCGCCGCCGCGTCCCGGCCCTGTCGGGGGCTGCCCGGGCGGGCCGGGCGGCGGAGTGGACGGCTGCGCGTACGGGTTGAACTGGTACGCGGGTGTCCCGACGGATGTGGGCTGCTGTGAGAAAGGCTGCTGCGGCTGTGCCCCCGGTATGGCCATGCACGCACAGTACCCGGTTCCCCTCGGCGGCAGACTGCTGGCTACAGGTCTGTGACCTGCGGAAGCCGGGCGGTGAACGCTTCCAGGGCGGCGAGGCTGCCGGCGGTGCCGGTGTGCAGATGACCGGCCATTCCCAGCGCCCGGGCGGCCTCGACGTTCTCCGGGACGTCGTCGACGAACAGCGCGTCCCCGGCGGCGGCGCCGAGCAGGTCCAGGGTGTGGGTGTAGATGCGCGGATCGGGCTTGGCGAAGCCCACTTCGCAGGAGAGCACGACCGCGTCGGCCACCGGCAGGTGCGGGGCCAGGTTCGGGCGGGCATCCGGCCAGGCGTTGCTGACGAACGCCGTACGCGCGCGGCCCCGCAGCGCGGCCACCGCGTCCAGCAGCGCCGTGTCCCACACCGGGTCGCCGGCCAGGTCGTGGCGCAGTTCGGCCACGGCTGCCGAGTCCAGGCCGAGCCGCTCGCGGACGACGGACCACCACGCGGCGCCGCTCATCCGCCCCACGAGCACCTCGGTGTCGTTGCCCGCGTAGACGGCCGTGACGATGTCCCGCTCGGAGCGGCCCAGCCGCGCCGCCCACTTGGCGGCGGCGGCCGGCAGCTTGTCGGCGACCAGCACCCCGCCCAGATCCATCAGCAGCGCGGGCCGTCCCCGCGCGGGCCGGGCGCCGGGTGGGTTCACCGCTCGCCGCCCGGCACCCACAGCACGTCGCCGACCGGCTTGTTGGCCGTCCGCGCCAGGATGAACAGCAGGTCGGAGAGCCGGTTGAGGTAGGTCGCCGGCAGCGGGTTCATCGTCTCGCCGTGCTCCTCCATGGCTGCCCAGGTGGAGCGCTCCGCCCGCCGTACGACGGTGCACGCCTGGTGCAGCAGCGCCGCGCCCGGGGTGCCGCCCGGAAGGATGAACGAGCGGAGCTTCTCCAGTTCCTCCAGGAAGCGGTCGCAGTCGGCTTCCAGCTTGTCGATGTAGCTCTGCTCGACCCGCAGCGGCGGGAACTCGGGGTCGTCCACGACGGGCGTGGACAGGTCGGCGCCGACGTCGAACAGGTCGTTCTGCACCCGCAGCAGGACGCTGCGGACCGGCTCGTCCAGTCCGCCCATGGCCAGTGCGACGCCGATCGCGGCGTTCGCCTCGTTGGCGTCGGCGTACGCCGCGATCCGGGTGTCGGTCTTGGCGGTGCGGCTCATGTCGCCGAGTGCCGTCGTGCCCTTGTCGCCGGTGCGGGTGTAGATCCGCGTGAGGTTAACCATGCAGCGAGCGTAGCCCGCACCCGCCGGCGGGGAAGGGCGCCGCCGGGGGAGTCCCTAGGCGCCCGCTCTGCGGAACACCCGGGTGCCCAGCGCCAGCGCGGCGGCGGCCAGTGCCACAGCCACCGCCGTGCCGAGTGCCAGGGTGCCGTCCGCGTAGTCCCCGGTGTAGGCGTCGCGCACGGCCTCGACGACGTACCGGAACGGTACGCAGCGCGAGACGGCGTCCAGCCAGCCCGGCGCCAGCGTCATCGGCAGCAGGACTCCGGAGAGCAGCATCGCGGGCATGTTCAGGGAGTTGATCACCGGTGCGAACTCCTGGGGAGTGCTGACCCGCATCGCCAGCGCGTAGGACAGCGCGGCCAGGGCCGCGGCGAGCAGCCCGACCAGGGCGAAGCCGAGCAGGATCCCGGTCAGCGGCGCGCGCAGTCCCATCGCGACGCCGGCCAGGACCAGCAGGGCCGACTGCACGGAGAGCTGGAGGACGTCGCGCACGAGCCGGCCCAGCAGCAGCGCGAGCCTGCTCACCGGGGTGACCCGCATCCTCTCGACCACGCCGTGGTGCTTCTCCATCAGGAGGGTGAATCCGGCGAAGGCCGAGGAGAAGAGACTGAGCTGGACGAGGAGTCCCGGCACCAGGGTCTGCCAGGAGTCGCCGTCCCCGCCGATGCTCAGGTCCTCCAGCAGGGGCCCGAAGAACAGCAGGAAGAGCAGGGGTTGGAGGAGGCCGAAGAGCAGTCCGAGCTTCGATGCGGCCGTCTGCCGGATGCAGCGGCCGGCGATGATCCGGATGTCGGTCAGCAGCTGGTGCACAGCGGGGTGGTCCGTTCTCTGCGGAGGCGGTCGGCGGTCGGGGGGATTCAGACGGCGACGGGGGCCTGTTCCTCGCGCGGGACGGGCCGCCCGGTGACCGCGAGGAACGCCTCGTGCAGTCCGGCCTCGGCCGAGCCGCCGTAGGTGCGCCGCAGCTCCGCGGAGCTGCCCTGTGCCGCGATCCGCCCGTCGGCCACGATCACCAGCCGGTCGGCGAGCGCGTCGGCCTCGTCCAGGTGGTGCGTGGTGAGGAAGACGGTCACACCGCGTTCGTCGCGCAGCCGCCGCACCAGCCGCCACACCTCGGCGCGGCTGCCGGGGTCGAGTCCGGTCGTGGGTTCGTCGAGGAAGAGCAGCGCCGGGTCGTGCGTGAGGGCCATCGCGATGTCGAGCCGGCGCCGCTGCCCGCCGGAGAGCGCGCCGCAGGGGCGGTCGAGCAGGCCGGTCAGGTCGAGGTCCGCCGCCAGCTCCCGGGTGCGGCGTGCGGCTGCGCTGCTGCTCAGCCGGTAGAGCCTGGCCTGGGTGGTCAGTTCCTCGTGGACGCGCACGGCGGGGTCGGTGCCGCCGGCCTGGGCGACGTATCCGATGCGCCGCCGTACCCCTCGGGGGTCGGCCCGCAGGTCGTGCCCGGCGACGGTCGCCGTGCCGGAGCTGGGCGGCAGCAGTGTGGTGAGCATCCGGAGCGTGGTGGTCTTGCCTGCTCCGTTGGGGCCGAGGAAGCCGAGGATCTCGCCCTGCTCGACGGTGAGGTCGATGCCGCGGACGGCTTCGACGGTGCGGGGCGTGCGGGGTGTGCGGGACAGGCGGAACGTGCGGGATCCAGGGGACTTGGTGCGGAACGTCCGGGTCAGCCCGGAGGTCCGGATGGCTGCTGGCATGACACCCAGAAAAACAGAGTGACTCAAAATTTGCAATGACTCCAAAATTTCATCGGCACCACACCCGGCCTACGATGGAGCCATGACCAGCACCGCACCCCAGGAGGGCCGCAGGGAACGGAAGAAGCGCGAGACCCGGCTGCGGATCTCCGACATCGCCACGGGACTCTTCCTCGACCGCGGCTTCGACGCCGTGACCATCGCCGAGATCGCGGAGGCCGCCGACGTCTCGGTGAACACGGTCTACAACTACTTCCCGACCAAGGAGGACCTCTTCTTCGACCGCGCAGAGGAGGTGATCGACCGCCCCTCCCGGTTCGTGCGCGAACGGCTGCCGGGCCAGTCGGCGGCGGACGCGGTGCTGGGCAGGCTGCGTGCCGAGATCGAGGACCGCAGCGTCTACGCCGGGATGATGGAGGGCTACGACGCCTTCATGCGCTGCATCCACGGGGCGCCCTCGCTGCTGGCCCGGATGATGCTCATGCAGTACCGCACCGCCGAGCGGCTCACCGAGACCCTCGCCCAGGAGACCGGCGACGACCCCGAGGACCCCATGCCCCAGCTGGTCGCGGGCGAACTCGTGCACATCTCCAACCAGCTCTTCCGGGGTGCGACCCGGGCCATCGCCGCCGGGATGTCACCCGAACAGGCGGCGCTCGCCGCGCTCGGGAAGCTCGACACCTACGAGGGGCTCGTCTCCGAGCGCTTCCTCAAGTACGCGGTGCGGCCCGGCTGATGGGACCGGCGGCAGGGTGCGGCGCGCGGGGTGTGACGTCCGCCATGTGAGACGTGATACGTGTCTCTTCGCCTCCCACACCCCGCCGGGAGGCGCTAATGTCCGCCCAACGAACGGTCATTCACAAGGCGCCGGGCACGCCCCCGCAGCGGGCGTGCGGGCCGGCGCGACGAAGTGAGGGTGAAGAACGTGGCGAAGAAGCTCGCCGTCATCGGAGCCGGACTCATGGGCTCCGGAATCGCACAGGTCTCCGCTCAGGCGGGCTGGGACGTGACGCTCCGCGATGTGACGGACGAGGCGCTCGCCCGCGGCAGGGACGGGATCAAGGCGTCGTACGACAAGTTCGTCTCCAAGGGCAGGCTCGACGCGGCCGACGCGGAGGCCGCCCTCGGCCGGATCACCACCACCACCGACCTGGAGGCGGTGTCCGAGGCGGATGTCGTCGTCGAGGCCGTCTTCGAGCGGATCGAGGTCAAGCGCGAGATCTTCGCGGCCGTCGACAAGCTCGCCCGCGACGAGGCCGTCCTCGCCTCCAACACCTCCGCCATCCCGATCACCAAGATCGCGGCGGCCACCGCCCGGCCGGAGCGGGTCGTGGGCACGCACTTCTTCTCGCCCGTGCCCATGATGGCGCTGTGCGAGCTGGTGCGCGGCCTCAAGACGAGCGACGAAACCCTGGCCACCGCACGGGAGTTCGCCGAGTCGGTCGGCAAGACCTGCGTCGTCGTCAACCGGGACGTCGCCGGCTTCGTCACCACGCGCCTGATCTCGGCGCTCGTGGTGGAGGCCGCGAAGCTCTACGAGTCCGGCGTCGCCTCGGCCGAGGACATCGACACCGCCTGCCGGCTCGGCTTCGGCCACGCCATGGGCCCGCTGGCGACCGCCGACCTGACCGGGGTGGACATCCTCCTGCACGCCACGGAGAACATCCACACCGAGTCCCAGGACGGCAAGTTCGCCCCGCCCGAGCTGATGCGCCGCATGGTCGACGCCGGGGACCTGGGCCGCAAGGCCGGGCAGGGCTTCTACCAGCACTGACCTCGGGGCCGGTGCGGTCGGGGGCGGCGCCGATCCGCCCGCCCCTCGGCCGTACCGGCCCCCGCCGCGTGCGGCCCGTCCGGGAGCGGCGCGCGCGGCCCGGCCGGAGCGGGGAGGTCGGGCCGGACGGCGGCCGGATCGTCGCCCGAGGCACCCGTGGGGGTGAAACTCGGTATCGGTCCGGAAACGGACGGCAACTCCGCCGCTGTGGCACCAGTCATCCGCAGTGGGACTGCACCAGCATGAGGAATCACGCCACGGACACCACGCCGGGAGCACATATGCATATCAGGGGCGACCACGCCGAGCTGGTCGTCGGAGGTCGTCTCGACGTCCGCAGCGCGGCGGACGCCCGTACGGTCCTGCACGCAGCCGTCGACTCGGGCGACGGCGACCTCGTGCTGGACCTCGCCGAGCTCGACTCGTGGGACGCCACGGGGCTCGGGGTCATCATGGGCGCACACCGCCGCGCGGGACGCTGCGGCCGCAGACTCGTCCTGCGCAAGGTGCCCCCGCAGATGCGGCGCCTGCTGGTGGCCACCCGGCTGCACCGGATCCTGGCCATCGAGACCGCCGCGCCGGGCGCCTCCCCGGCCGCCGGAGCCCGCCCCGGGCAGCCCGGTATCCTGGCGAAGCCATGACAGCCGGGCCGGTACCGCCCTCACGCGCCGTCGCTTCCTGGACAATGGGGGCCGTGCGCCGGACCGGCCCCTCCCGGTCGGCCGATCGCGCCACCTGTTCTTGGGAGACATGACGATGGAACGGCACGGCAGCGACCGTCCCGCACACGGCGACGAGCAACCGTCCACCAGCGGTGGGACCAGCGGCGAACAGGTCCGGGCCGTCCGGCTCGTCGCCGACCGGTACCTCGTGACGGTCAACCCGGTCGACGGCAGCGAGGTGGAACCCAGCCCTCCCGGCACCGAGCACGACGCCCCGCGCAAGCGCGCCCTCCGGGACCGTCCGGTCCAGGAGGCCACCGCCGCCGCGGCGCTGCCCCCCGGCAGCCTCCTGGAGCGCGACGAGGAGCGCGAACGGCTCTCCCGGCTGCTCTCCCGCGGCCGCTCGGTCCGGCTCACCGGGCCCGCCGGATCCGGGCGCACCGTCCTCCTGGACGCCGTCGCCGAGGACGTCGCCACCCTGGCCCCCGACGGAGTGGTCCGGCTCAACGGGTACCGCCGCACCCCCAGCGATCTGCTGTACGACCTGTTCGCCGCGGTCCACGACGCCCCCCAGCACCGCCCGGGGAAGGCCGAACTGGACAGCGCACTGGGCGGGATCGGCGCCGTCGTGCTCGTCGACGACCTGGAGTTCGGCGGTGCGGCGCTCGACGACCTGCTGCGGGCCACCCCCGAATGCGCCTTCCTGTTCACCGCCACGCCCGAGGCACCCGCGCCCGCTTCCGGCTCCGGCCTCGAAGAGGTGTTCCTGCCCGGACTCAGCCGCACCGCCTGCCTGGAGCTGCTGGAGCGGGCCGTGCACCGCCAGGCCACCGACGGCGAGGCCGACTGGGCCGCCGACCTGTGGTTCGGCTCCGAAGGGCTGCCGCTCCGCTTCGTCCAGGCCGGCGCGCTGCTGCGGCTGCAAGGCGGCGAGAGCGTCGTCGCCGACCTGCCGGACGACGTGGCACTCGCCCCCCTGCTGGCCGCGGCTCTCTCCGAGGCGGGCCGCGAGACGCTGCGGCTCGCCCTCGCGCTCGGCGGAGAGCTGCCGCACGCCGAACACCTGCCGGCCCTGATCGGCGATCCGCAGGCCGCGGACTGCCAGGGTGAACTGCTGGCCGCCGGACTGCTCAGCCCGGCCGGCGACCACTTCAAGCTCGCCGCGAACTGCGCCGCGGAGCTGACCGAGGCCGGGCACGCCGAGACCGCCATTCCCTACGCCCTCACCGCCGCTCAGCACTACAGCTGGTGGGCGGGGCAGACCACCGTCACCGCCGACCGCATCGCGCTGGAGGCCGACCCGCTGCTCGCCGCCGTGCGCGGCGCACAGCGCACGGGCAGCGCCAGCGCCGCCGTACTGCTCGCCCGCACCGCGGCGCCGGTGCTGGCCGCGGCGATGCGCTGGAGCGCCTGGGAGCGAGTGCTGCGCGCCGGCCAGGAGGCGGCACGGGCTTCCGGGGAGGTCGCCGAGGAAGCCTATTTCCACCACGAGCTGGGCGTGCTGGCCCTCGCCGCCGGCAACCCCGAGCGGGCCCGCTCCGAACTGGAGACGGCCCTGGGGCTGCGCGGCACACTGGCCGAGCAGCGGGGGACGGTCGCGGGCCGCAGGGCCCTCGCGCTGGTCACCGACCAGCTCGCCGCCGGGGCCGGGGCGCCGGGCGGTGCCGCCGTGGCCGGTGCACCGACGCCGGGCACACCGCGGGCCGCCGCCGACGCCACCACCACTCCGGTGCTCTCGACCGCCGCCGCCCAGCAGCAGCCGGGCGCGACGCTCGTCTCCCCCTCGGACGGTGCGCAGGACGCGGCATCCCCGGCCGGCGGCACCGCCTCCGCGAGCCGCCGGCACGGCACCGCGCGCGGCTGGCGCGCCTTCACGAGCAGCAGGCGGAACCTGGCGGCGGCCGGTGCCGGCGCCCTGCTGGCGGCCGTGCTCGGCACCGTCGTCACCCTGGGCACCGTCTCCGACGAGAGCCCGCCGGACTCCGTGCAGCCGGACTCGGCGACCTCGCAGGACGACGAGGACAACGCCCCCGGCGACGCCGCGCCGGAAGACGGCGGCCGGAGCGGGCAGCCGGACCAGCGGCCCGTCGCGGACCGGCCCTCGCCGGACACGGACAGCCCCTCCTCCTCGCGGGAGGCCGGGAAACCGGGGGAGGAGCCCAGTTCCGCCAAGAGCTCCTCCGAAGCCCCCGACGACCCCAGCAGCCCGCACGAGCCGCCGTCCTCGCCGGACGATCCGCCCTCCTCGCACCGGCCCCCGTCCTCCTCGCCGGAGGACCCGCCCACTTCCGAGGACCCCTCGCCCACCCCCAGCGACGACCCGACCTCCGAGGACCCGCCGAAGACACCCTCCGGCGGCGCGGACAACACCACCACCCAGACCGGTGGCGAACCGCAGCGGTCGCCCAGCGGCAGTGCGGATGCGAGCGCGCCCGAACCCTCGGCGTCCTGAGGCGCGGTACGGGCGGCCCGCACGGGCCCGCCCGGCGGTGTCGTCGCGGTCTTCCGCGGTTCCGCGGTCTCCTGCGGTTCTCTGCGGCTTCCTGCGGTCTTCCGCTCCCGCGCACGCGGGCGCCTGCACCCGCCTGCACCCCCCTGCGGGCGCAGCACAGCGCCCACCGGCCGCCTCGGCGGTCCGGTGGGCGCCGACGCCGGTGAGCGCCGCGGCGCGGCTCAGAACAGCCGGAGCTTGTCGTCCTCGATGCCGCGCAGACCGTCGTAGTCGAGGGTGACGCAGGAGATGCCGCGGTCCGCGGCCAGCACCCTGGCCTGGGGCTTGATCTCCTGTGCGGCGAAGACGCCCTTGACGGGGGCGAGATGGGGATCGCGGTTGAGCAGCTCCAGATAGCGCGTGAGCTGCTCCACGCCGTCGATCTCCCCGCGGCGCTTGATCTCCACGGCGACCGTCGTCCCGTCGCTGTCGCGGCCCAGGATGTCGACGGGGCCGATCGCGGTGGGGAACTCACGGCGGATCAGGGACCAGCCCTCGCCCAGCGTCTCCATCCGGTCGGCGAGGAGTTCCTGGAGGTGCGCTTCCACGCCATCCTTGATCAGCCCCGGATCGGTGCCCAGTTCGTGGGAGGAGTCGTGCAGTATCTCCTCCATCGTGATGATCAGTTTCTCGCCCGCCTTGTTCTCCACCGTCCAGCGCTGGTCGTCCCCCTCTTTCAGGGTGCACGGGGGAGACATCCAGTTGAGGGGCTTGTACGCCCGGTCGTCGGCATGGACGGACACCGAGCCGTCCGCCTTGACCAGGATCAGCCTGGGTGCGGCGGGCAGATGCGCGGTGAGCCTGCCGGCGTAGTCGACCGAGCAGCGGGCGATGACGAGACGCATGGTCGGTCACGCTACTCGACCGCCGCCACCGCGCGCGATTCGCCCCCGGATGGGGTGTTCGGCAGTGGCGCGAGTATTCCCATTCTCGTGCTGCCCTCACGTCCGGAGCCGTACGGTAAGGCTGGACGTCGCCGTACGAGGTTGCGCGACTACACGGTGATGTCTTTTCACCCCCAAGAGACCCCGGCCCCAGGGCCCGGGTCGCGAGAGGAGAACCCCATGTCGCTCGACGTCCCACCTGCGCTTCTGGACCAGGCAGAGCGTGGCGAGGTGGATGAGGCGGCGTTCGTCGACTGCGTCCGCACTTCCCTCCCGTACGCGTGGGAGATGGTCAGTTCGCTCGTCGCGCAGTTGAAGGTGGACGGCGGGGAGTTCGCCGACAACCAGACGCCGCCCCCGGACGAGCAGCACCGTGGCCAGTTGCTCCGAGCGCTGGCCAGCGACGCGATCCGCGGTGCCCTGGAGCGGCACTTCGGGGTGCGGCTCGCCTTCCAGAACTGCCACCGGGTGGCGGTCTTCCCGCTGGACACGTCGGCTGACGACCGGCTCGCCCGCTTCACCTCCATACGCGGGCAGCTCCTCAACCAGTCGCCGGAGCTGCGCGACTGCTGAGCGGCCCGCGCGACTGCTGAGCGTCGGGGCCGTGTCCGTTGCGGCGGTGGGGACCCACCGCCGCAACGCCGCTGTGCCCTGCGGCAGTCCGCCGCCGCCCGGCAACACCGTCCGGCTGCAACGTTTTTCGGCCTTTGCGGGAGGCCGCGCCAGGGATCGGATACCGGGCCGCGGCGCGGCCATCAGACGAGCAGCGGCAGCACCTCGTCGGCCAGCAGCTGGACGTTCCGCAGCGTGCCGTCCCGCTCGCCGGTGCCCTCGACCAACAGCGCGAACCGCTCGATCCCGGTGCGCTCGGCCGTCGCCGCGAGCCGTTCGGCGCACAGCCGGGGCGAGCCCACCGCGTGCAGCTCGCACAGCAGTTCCGTGTACGCGAGCGGGTCCCGCATGGAGCGGGGGCGGCCGTCCACGGTCACATGCTGCCCCAGGCCCTCCTGCAGCCAGCCGGGCATCGCCTTGGTCAGCGCCTGCCGCGCCTCCTCGTGCGAGTCGCCCACCTGCACGACCCCGGCCGACACATGCCGCCGGGCGGCCGCCGAGACCGCCTCCGGAGCGTGTCCGGCCGCCAGCGCCGCGCTGCGCCACAGCCGCGTCATGTCCGCCTTGTCCGCGTCCCCGCAGTGCATGCCCAGCAGCATGGGCAGCAGCCGTTCCGCGGCCAGCCGGACGGTTCCCGGCGAGGTGCAGGCGACGACCACGCCGGGCCCGGTACCCGCACCGGGACCGAGCTGCCCGGCCGGTTCCGGGCGCGGCACCACGGCCACCTCGCGGAAGCGGTAGCGCTCGCCGTCCGCGCCCACCCGCGGCTCGCTCAGCCAGCGCAGCAGCAGGTCCAGCGCCTCCGGGAAGCCCTCCTCGAACGCCTGGGTCCCGCCGCCGAAGACCTCCAGATCCACCCACGGGCCGCCGCGCCCGACCCCGAGCGTGAAGCGCCCCTCGGAGAGCAGGTGCAGCAGCGCGGTCTGCTCCCCGAGCGCGACCGGGTGCGCGTTGGGCAGCACGCTGACCGCGGTGCCGATGCCGATCCGCCGGGTGCGTCCCAGCAGCAGCGCGGCGAGCGTCACCGCCGAGGGGCATACGCCGTACGACACGAAGTGGTGCTCGGCGAGCCAGACGTGGTCCAGCCCCGCCCGCTCGGCGGTCTCCGCGACACTCACGACCCGGTCCAGCGCCTCGCCCTGCTGCTGGCCCGGGAACTGCGCGCCCAGGACGAAAGCTCCAACCTGCATTCCCCACCGCTCTCATGGCTGCCCGCGGCCGGTCCGGTCCGGGCGGGCGTTCGGCAGGACCGGACACCCCATCCAGCACTAACGGCGCACGGGGTGCCGAAGGCACGGTCCGGAGCGCTGTTCATCGGATGAACGCCGACGCGCTCGCACCTGTGGACGGGGGCGTGCGGTCGTCGGTCCTCTGCGTAGGCTGGAAAATACCGGGCCGCCACACCCCACGGCAGCAGAACCGCGCGTACCGCACGCCGTACCGTGACCGGCCGGGAACGCGCCCATCGCCGTCGACCCCAGAGGTGCCCCCGTGTCCCCGCGTCGTAACCGCTCCCGCAGCGGCGCCGTCAAGTCAGCCAAGGCCGCCCGCACCGGATCCGGGACCCCGGGTGGCGGGGAGCGCGAGGGGCGGGAGCGGTTCGGGGTGCAGCGCACGGAGGACTGGCAGGGCGAGGAGTGGGCCGTCCGGCAGATAAGCGGGGGCGCGGCGGTCAAGCACTACCGGTGCCCCGGCTGCGACCAGGAGATCCCGCCCGGCGTCCCGCATGTGGTGGTCTGGCCTCTGGATGGCGACGTGGCCGACC
This sequence comes from Streptomyces sp. AA1529, assembly GCF_000280905.1. Classification (GTDB taxonomy): domain Bacteria; phylum Actinomycetota; class Actinomycetes; order Streptomycetales; family Streptomycetaceae; genus Streptomyces. Next base: position 184,230 of record NZ_ALAP01000015.1, read on the forward strand.
GCCGGCACTGGCACCGCGCCTGCTGGAACGCGCGGGACCGCCGGAGCGCCAGGCTCCAGCGGTCCCGCAACGCACCGCGCTACTGACGCGGCTCCGCGGACGCGACGGGGCCCGCGCGGGGCGCCGCCGCACGCGTCCTACACGTCGCGCTTGTTGAGCAGCGCGTAGGCCGCCGCGAGGACGACCAGCGTGACGACCGCCAGGCCGCCCAGCAGCGGCCATCCGGTCGTGTCCTGGTCCTCGCTCATCGGGATCCGGTAGAGGGAGGCCAGCCCGTTCAGGGGCGAGTACTCCAGCAGCATCCTGCGGACGTCCTGCAGTGCCTCGCCCACCATGAACAGCGCCATCACCAGCGGCAGCAGCACCACGCCCAGCATCGTGGTGATCGCGCCGGCCGAGTGCCGCAGCAGCGCGCCCACCGCCAGCGACAGCAGCCCCAGCAGTGCCACGTAGAGCCCCGCGCCCACCGTGGCGCCCAGCCACTCGCCGCCCGAGGCGACGACCTTCCCTCCTTCGAAGGACCCGCTGAAGTCCTCGGCGTTCACGTACGAGGGACGGGTCTGGTCGCCCAGCAGCGCGGAGTTGATCAGCGCGGTGAGCGTGCAGGCCAGGGTCGTGGTCACGAAGGCCAGCCCGAAGAAGACCACCGCCTTGGCCAGCAGCACCCTGCCGCGCTGCGGGCAGGCGGTGAGGGTGGTGCGGATCATGCCGGTGCCGTACTCGGAGGTGACCACGAGTACGCCGAGCGTGATCACGCAGATCTGCCCGAGCATCAGCCCGAACAGTCCCCCGGCCAGCAGCGGCTGGCCGGTGAAGTCGTCACCGCTCAGTCCCAGCGCCGTCAGGAAGCCGATCCCGACGACGAGTGCGAACATCAGACTGAGCGTCCACACGGTGGAGCGGACGGTGCGGATCTTCGTCCACTCCGAGACCAGCGCGTGGCCGAGGTGGGTGCGCGCCATCGGGATGGGCGAGCTGTAGGGGGCGATCCCGTTCGGCCAGTTCGCCTGCGCCGCCTGCTGCTGCGGCGCACCCGGAGCCGCCTGGCCGTCGTGCTGCTGGATGCTCATCAGGCGTCCTCGCCTTCGTTCTTGGCGCTGTCGGCCGCGCTGCCGGGGGTGGTGCCGGGGCCGGCGGCGGGCGGGTTCCCGGCCGGTGGGCCGACCGGGGGCGCGGGACTGTCGGTCGCGTACGGATTCGGGGCGCCCGAGCCGCCCGCCGGGGCCTGCGGCGCCCGCATCTGGAGCGTGCCCCCCTCGGGGGCGCGGGGCTGCGGCGGAACCGCGGGCGGCGGGCCCTGCGGTGCGGGAGCGCCCTGCTGCGCTGCGGGAGCGCCCGGCTGCATCGGGGCGCCCGGCTGCATGGGGGCGCCCTGCTGCTGCGGCGGGCCGTACGGAGCCGGGTGCGGGGCACCCTGTGGCGCCGGCGGCATCTGCGGCGCCGCGGCCATCCCCGGAACCGCGGCCGCCTGCGGCGGCACCGCTCCCGGCCCGGCCGCTCCCGGCGCTCCCATCGGCTGCTGCAGGCCGGAGCGCATGTCGGCCGTCGAGCGGTAGTCCACCGAGCCCTGTGTGAGGCGCATGTACGCCTCCTCCAGCGACGCCTGGTGCGGCGACAGCTCCCACAGCCGTACGTCGGCGCCGTGCGCCAGATCGCTGATGCGGGGCAGCGGGAGCCCGGTGACGCGCAGCGCCCCGTCCTCCTCGGGCTGCGCCTGGCCGCCCGCCTCCTGGAGCGCCGTCAGCAGCTTCTCCCGCTGTTGCGGCTCACCGTCGGGGGTGCGCACCCGTGCGAAGCCGATGGAGTTGTGCTCGATGAACTCCCGCACCGACATGTCGGCCATCAACTGCCCGCGGCCGATGACGATGAGGTGGTCGGCGGTCTGGGCCATCTCGCTCATCAGATGGCTGGAGACGAACACCGTCCGGCCCTCGGCGGCGAGCTGCCGCATCAGGTTGCGGACCCACAGGATGCCCTCCGGGTCCAGGCCGTTGACCGGCTCGTCGAAGAGCAGCACCTGCGGGTCACCGAGCAGCGCCGCGGCGATGCCCAGCCGCTGGCCCATGCCCAGCGAGAACCCCTTGGAGCGCTTCCGGCCGACGTCCTGCAGTCCCACCACGCCCAGCACCTCGTCGACCCGGCGGGCCGGGATGCCGGAGAGCTGGGCGAGGGAGAGCAGGTGGTTGCGGGCGCTGCGCCCGCCGTGCACCGCCTTCGCGTCGAGGAGCGCGCCGACCTGGCGGGGAGCGTTGGGCAGCCCGCGGAAGGCGTGGCCGCCCACGGTGACCTGGCCGGACGTCGGTGTGTCCAACCCCAGGATCATGCGCATCGTGGTCGATTTCCCGGAGCCGTTGGGCCCCAGGAATCCGGTCACGGCTCCCGGCCGTACCTGGAAGGACAGGTTGTAGACGGCCGTCTTGGCGCCGTAGCGCTTCGTCAGGCCGTACGCCTCGATCATCCTTTGCCCCTGGACGCAGTTCGGGGCTCGTTCGCCCCCGGACATGGGCTAGGAGGCTACGGGGCGGGGAATCGGTTCCCTACGGCGCCCCCTGGCAGCGCGCACGCCCCTGGCCGGGCGCCCTCCCGCAAGGCGCGCATACCCGCCCGCAGCGCGCACGCCGGGGACAGCGCACGCCGGGGCGACGCGCACCCGGGTCCGGCGGGGCGACGCACCTCCGGGCCCGGTGGCCGGGCCGGCCACCGGCGGGGCTCAGGCGTCGCGCTTCTTGAGGACGAGGAAGCCCGCCAGTAGTGCGGCGGCCGTCCAGGCCACCATGATCAGCAGCCCTTCCCAGGGCCCGTACGGCCGGTTCAGGGTGTCCGGCACCACGGCCATCACCGTCGTCCCGGCCTGGTCCGGGAGGTACTGGCCGACCTTCTTGGTCGCCTCGACGTTGCCCAGGATGTTCGAGATCAGGAAGAAGAACGGCATCAGGATCGCGAACGCCAGCAGCGGGCTGCGCAGCACGAAGGTGATCCCCACGGCGAACATCGCGATCAGCGCCATGTAGAGGCCGCCGCCGACCACCGCGCGCAGCACGCCCGCGTCGCCGATGCCCACCCCGTGCGAGCCGAGCAGCGCCTGGCCGAGGAAGAACGCGCAGAAGCTGGTGACCATCCCGACGACCAGGACCAGCGCCCCGGCGATCAGCACCTTGCTCCACAGGAACGTGCCCCGCTGCGGAACCGCGGCCAGCGAGTTGCGGATCATGCCGGTGCTGTACTCGGCCGAGACGATGAGCACACCGAACGCGATCATGGCGAGCTGCCCGATGCCCATCCCCGCGAAGCTGGTGTAGGTGGCGTCGAACGTCATCCGCTCCGAGCCGGACATGTCGTCGAAGGTGGACGCGGTCACCCCGCAGATCAGGGCCCCCAGGCCGACCGAGACGAGCAGCGCGGTGGCCAGCGTCCAGACGGTGGAGCGGACGGAGCGGACCTTGGTCCACTCGGACTTGAGTACCCGCGTGCTGTGGCTCATCCTCGGCGCCCCTTCCGGTCCTGCCAGTCCTCGCCCCACGCCGGAGGCGGCTGGGCCGGGCCCGGAGGGCTCTGCGTGCCGTCCGGAGGCGGCGCCGTCCCCTCCTGCGGCACCGGCGCCGGGGGCGCGCCGCCGGGTGCGGCGGCGTGGTACTCGACGCTCTGGGCCGTCAGCCGCATGAACGCCTCCTCCAGGGAGGCCCGCTGGGTGCTCAGCTCGTGCAGCACCACGCCGTGCTCGGCGGCCAGTTCGCCGATCCGGGGTGCGTCTCCGTCGTCCACCTCCAGGGCGCCCTCGGCACCCGGTGCCGGACGCAGCCCGGCCTCGGTGAGGAGGTCCCGCATCCGCTCCGGCTCCGGGGTGCGCACCCGGACGTGGGTACGCGAGTTCTCGGCGATGAACTGCGACATCGAGGTGTCCGCCAGCAGCTTGCCCTGGCCGATGACGATGAGGTGCTCGGCGGTCTGGGCCATCTCGCTCATCAGATGGCTGGAGACGAACACCGTCCGGCCCTCCCGGGCCAGCTGCTGCATCAGCGTGCGGATCCAGTGGATGCCCTCCGGATCCAGCCCGTTGACGGGTTCGTCGAACATCAGGATGCGCGGATCGCCCAGCAGTGCCGCCGCGATCCCCAGCCGCTGCCCCATGCCCAGGGAGAACCCCTTGGGCCGCTTGCGCGCCACCTCCCGCAGGCCCACCATCTCCAGCACCTCGCCGACCCGGCGCTCGGGGATGCCGTTGGACTGCGCCAGGCACAGCAGGTGGTCGTGGGCCCGGCGCCCGCCGTGGACGCCTTTGGCCTCCAGCAGCGCGCCGATGCTGTGCAGCGGCTCACGCAGCTCCGGGTAGCGCTTCCCCTCGATCCGGACGTCCCCCCGGGTCGGCTCGTCGAGCCCCAGCACCATGCGCATCGTCGTCGACTTGCCCGCGCCGTTCGGGCCCAGGAATCCGGTGACCGTACCGGGACGGACGGTGAAGCTGAGGCCGTCGACGGCCAGCTTGTCACCGTATCTCTTGGTGAGATCCCGCAACTCGATCATTCTTCGACGCTAAGGGCCGCCCCCCGCTCCCGCCACTCGTGCGCATTATCCGCACATCATCCGCACACGCGAAACGCATCACTCCGGAGTCGGCCGGACGGCGGTGTGCCGCGTGTCGTAGAGGCACACACACGCCGCGCGGGGCCGGCGGGGCTGCTGGAACCCCACCGGCCCCGCGCGGCGGGAACGGCGGACGGGCACGTCGTACGGCCGCGTCACGCAGCGGACGCGGCGGAGGACGGCGCCCCCCGGCGCGGACGCTCAGCGGGACTGCTGAGCCGGCACCGAGCGGCCCGCGGCCTCCTCGTCGGTGGCTTCCTCGGCGCCGGGCTGACCCGCGGCCGCCACGGCCGCGCCGGTGAGCGTGGCCAGCATCTCGCGCACGTTGGTGAGCTGCGCGTTGATGCTGTCGCGGCGGTTGGTGAGGGCGGCCAGCTCGCGCTCGGACTCGCTGCGCACCCGGTCGGCCTTCGCGTTGGCGTCCGCCACGATGTCCTCGGCCTGGCGCTGCGCGGTCTCGACGGTCTGCCGGGCGCGCCGCTCCGCGTCCGTGCGCAGCTTCTCGGCCTCCAGCCGGAGCTGCTCGGCGCGGTGCTCGATCTCGGCCAGCCGCTTCTCGGCCTTGGCCTGCCGGGAGGCGAGGTCGCGCTCGGACTGCTCGCGCCGCTTGGCGAGGTTCGTCTCGAAGTCCGCGGCGGCCTGGGCCGCCTTGGCGCGGGTGTCCTCGAAGAGCGAGTCGGCTTCCTCGCGCTTGGACTGCGCGTCCTTCTCGGCCTCGCTGCGCAGCGAGGCGGCCTCGGTCTTCGCCTTGTCGACGATGCCCGAGCCCTCTTCCTCGGCCTTCGCCTTGCGCTCGGCGGCGAACGCCTCGGCGTCGTTGCGCACCTGCTGGGCGGCGCCCTCGGCGAGCTCGCGGTGCTGCTCGGCGGCGCGACGGGCCTCCTCACGCAGGTCCTTGGCCTCTTCCTCCGCGAGCCGGAGGATCTTCTCGACACGGGCGCCCAGCCCGGCGTACGACGGCTCCGAGTCGTTGACCTGAGCCTGGGCATTCTGCGTTTCGAGGTGCAGCTCCTCGATGCGCTTTTCCAGAGAGGTGATACGGGCCAGGGCGCTGTCACGGTCGGCGACGAGCTTCGTGATGCGGTCGTCCACCTGCCCGCGGTCGTAGCCACGCCGCACGAGCTCGAAGCCGAAGGGGGAGGAAGTGTCGCTCATGGGGTTCCTGTCGAGTCAGACGGGTTATCAGACGGGGGAGTGATAGAGGGAATCCTAGGGGCCGAAGCGGCGTGTCATCGAGCTTATGCGGGTTTGATCTGGAGAATGTGCCCTCGTTCGAGTGGCTAACTCTCCGAACTCTTGCCACTCGAACGAGTTGTACCAGCGCCAACGCCCGCTGTCACACCACCCTTTGCGCCGGTGTCACGTCCACTCTTCCGGCCGGACCCCCCGTTACGCCCCGACCCGGAACCCGAGCCGGAGCCGCCCCCCGAGCCGGAAGCGGAATCCTCCTCGGAGTCCGGTCCGGAGTCCGCCCCCGCCGCTGACGCCGCCCCCGGCGTCTCGAACGACTCCAGCGCCTCCAGCACGTCCTGTACCCGGGAGATCTCCGCGTTGATGTCCTCCTGACGGCGCATCAGCACATCCAGCTCCTGCTGCCCCGTCTCGACCGTGTGCCGGGCCTCCTCCGAGGCCTCCTCCCGCATCCGCTCGGCCTCCTGGAGCATGGCGGCCTTCTTCTGCTCGGCCTCCTTCAGCAGCCCCTCGGCCTTCCGGACGGCGGCGATGCGCACCTTGCCCGCCTCGGCATCGGCGTCCGCACGCACCTCCTCGGCCTTCTTCCGCGCCTCGGCGAGCTGCTCCTCGGCGGCCGCCACCAGCTTGTCGCACCGCTCGCCCGCCGACTGCATCGCCTCGGCGGCCTCCCGGCGGGCCCGCTCGTGCAGCTCCTCGACCTCCGCCTCGACGCGGGTGCGCAGCTCCTCGGCGCGCTCCCGGATCGCGCCGGAGTCGCTGCGCGCCTCCTCCAGCATGGTGTCCGCGTCCGAGCGCGCCTTCTCGACCAGCTCCCGGCCCTCGGCCTGCGCCTCGGTCACCAGCCGGTCGGACTCCCCGCGCGCGGCACCGACCATCGAATCCGCCTGCTCCTCCGCGGTGGCCTGCGTGCGCAGCGCCTCCTCCTGGGCCTTGGCGAGGAGCTGGTCGGCCTGCTCGGCGGCCTCGGCGCGCTTCTTGGCGGCCTCCTCGCGTGCCTCGTCCCGCAGCCGGTCGGCCTCCGTACGGGCCTCCTCGGCGATCCGCTCGGCCGCGGCGTGCGTCTCCTCGCTGAACCGCTCCGCCTTCGCCCGCAGCTCGGCGTCGACCCGCTCGGCCTCGGCGCGGGTCTCCTGGCTGTACCGGTCGGCGCCGGCATGGGCCTCGGCGCTGTACCGGTCGGCGCCGGTGCGGGTCTCCGTGCTGTACTGCTCCGCCTCGCCACGCGTGCGGTCCGCCTCCTGCCGGGCCTCGGCGAGGAGCTGGTCGGCCTGCTCGGCGGCCTCGGCGCGCTTCTTGGCGGCCTCCTCGCGCACCTCGTCCCGCAGCCGGTCGGCCTCCGCGCGGGCCTCCTCGCTGCCGCGCTGCGCGTCGGCACGGGTGCGCTCGGCCTCCTCCGCCGCCTCCGAGACCGTGCGCTCGGCCAGCGACTTGGCCGCGTCGGCCTCCTCCTGCGCCTCGCTGCGCAGCGTCTGCGCCGCGAGTTCGGCCGCCGACCGCAGCCCGGCGATCTCCTCCTCGGCCTCCTCGCGCAGGCCCGCGACCGAGTCCCGCACCTGCTGGGCCGTCTCCTCGGCCGACGCGACGAGTTCGGCAGCGCGCCGCTCCGCCTCCTCCGTCAGCCGCTCGGCCTCCTCCTGGGCCTCGGCCACCCGTTTGCGGGCCGCCGCCAGCAGCTCCTCGCTCTGCTCGCGGGCCGCCGTGCGCTCCTGGTGCGCCTCCTCGCGGGCGGAGGTCAGCAGCTCCTCGGCCTCGCGCCGGCGCCGGGCGGCCTCCTCCTGGGCCGCGCTCAGCGCCTCGGCGGCCTCCGTGTTCGTCCGCTCGGCCGCCGCGTCCGCCTCGGCGCGCACCCGGTCGGCCGTCGTCCTGGCCTCCTCGCGCAGCCGCTCGGCCTCCGCCGTCGCCTCGCTGCGCAGCTGGACGGCGACCGACTCGCCCTCCGCGCGGGCCTGCGAGGCATCCGAGGCAGCCTCGGTGCGCAGCCGCTCCGCCTCCTCCTCGGCCTGCTCGCGCAGCGTGCGCACCCGCTCCGCCGCCTCGCTGCGCAGCCGCTCGGTCTCGGTCCTGGCCTCCTCGCGCAGCCGCTCGGCCTCGGTGCGGGCCTCGACGAGCCCGGACTCGGCCTCCGCCAGCCTGGCCTCGGCCTCCTCGCGCAGCCGGGTCAGCTCCGCCTCGGTCTCGGCCTTCCGCTCGCGGACCGCCTCCTCGGCCTCCTCGCGGGTGCGCCGGGCGGCCTCGTCCGCCTCGGTGCGCGCCTGCTCGGCGTGCTCCTCGGCCTCGGTACGCGTCTCCTCGGCCTCCGTACGGGCCCGCTCCAGCGCCTCCTCGGCCTGGGTGCGCAGCGCAGTGGCCCGCTCGATCGCCTCCGTGCGCACGCGCTCGCTCTCCGTGGCGGCGTCGGTGCGCGTCTCCTCGGCGTCCGCCTTGGCCTTGCCCAGCAGCTCCTCGGCCCGGTTGGCGGCCTCCTCGATCTGCTGGACGGCGTCGCGGCGGGCCTCGCCGCGGATCTTCTCGCCCTCCTCGACCGCCTCGGCGCGCAGCTGCTCGGCCTCGCCGCGCAGCCTGCGGGCCTCCTCCTGGAGCTCGACCGTCTTGGCCCGGTACTCCTTGGTGTCGTCCTTGGCGGCGCCCTTGAGCTCCGCGGCCACGTCGTGCGCCTCGGCGCGCAGCCGGTCGGCCTCCTCCTCGGCCTCCCGGCGCAGCCGCTCCGCCTCCTCGGCGGCCGACTTCGTGGTGGCCTGGGCCTCCTCCGAGGCACGGTTGAGGACGTCCTCGGCCGTGCGGGCCGCCTCGGCGAGCTGGTTCGCGGACTCCTCGGCCGTGGTGGTGCGGGCCTTCTCGCGGGCCTCCGCGATCAGCCGCTCGCCCTCGGCCCTGGCGTCCTCGCGCGCCTGCTCCGCCTCGGCGGTGATGGCCTCGGCGTCCTTGGTGGCCTGGCCCACCAGCCGGGCCACCTCCGCCTTGGCGGTGCGGGTGCGCTGCTCGTTGACCGACTCGGTGTCGCTGAGCCGCTTGCCCGCCTCCTCCTCGGCCTCCTGGAGCTTCTCGGCGGCCTGCTCCCGGGCCTCGCGCAGGGCCTCCTCGGCCTCCCGCATCCGCTCCTCGGCGCCGCGCATCAGCTCGGCGGACTCCCGGCGGCTGCTCTCCACCTCCCCGGCGGTGGAGCTGCGCAGCTGCTCGGCGTGGTCGGTGGCCTCCTGCGCCTGGGTCGAGGCCGCGGTCAGCAGCCGCTCGGCGTCGGCGCGGGCCCGCCGCAGGATCGACTCGGCTTCGCTGCGGGCCTGCTCGGCCTCGGTGGTCAGCCGCTGCCGCGACTCCTCCGTCAGCCGCTGCGCCTCGGCGCGCGCCTGGGAGAGCGCCTGCTCCGACTCGGCGCGGGTCTCCTCCATCAGCCGGCGGGCCTGCTGCTCGGTGCGGGAGCGGAGCTGCTCGGCCCAGGCCACGTTCTCGTTGACGTGGGTCTCCACCGTCGCGCGGCGGTCGGCCAGCTCCTGGTCGAGCTGCTGGCGGCGGCGTACCGCCTCGGCGTGCAGCTCGGCCTCCAGCCGGGCCTGCTGCTCGGCCTGCTCCTGGAGCACCCGCTGGGTCTGGGCGCGCGCCTCGCGCAGCTCGCGTTCGGCGTCGGCGCGCATCTGGTCGGCCTGGAGCTGGGCGTTGCGCAGCAACTGCTCGGCCTGATGGGAGAGATTGTCGTACCCCGCCGGGCGCGTGGCCAGGGCGCGGCGCGCCTCGTGCAGCTTGGCGCGCAGCACTTCGACCTGGTAGCCGAGGTCGTCGGCATGCTCGACGGCCTTCTCCCGCTCCTTCTTCAGCCGCTCCATCTCGGCCTCGAACTGCGAGAGGTGATCGTCAGCCTCGTAGCGGTCGTAGCCCCGCACTGCGCGGTCCCATCCGTCCCCTGGTAGTCGTGGAGATGATCCGAGCCCTCTCCCGGACTTGAGTGGACACGTCTCCCGGAAATGGTGTCAGATCATCGGCGGAACGTGGACCGAGCCCCCAGCCCGGAGATCTCCGTACGGGTGGGGAGGGCCCGCCCCGGCCAAGGGGCCACTCTACCGGGCCTGGAAGCCGACGTCAGTGGTCCGTTGGTGCTGCTGTGGTCCAGGGGGTACGGGGGCGGTGCGCCGGGCGTGGCGGAGTGTGACCGGACCGGAGCGCCGAGGGCCGCGGATCTCGGGGTCGCCGATCCCTCGGGGGCGGGCCGCGCCGTCGCCCGGACGGCGCGCGGTGCCCGGCCGGACCGGGGTCCGGTGCGCGTGGCGGGCCGGGACTCAGTGCTCCCCGTCGCCGGGCGTCGCCGCGGTGACCAGTTCGGTGAGCACCCCGTGGCAGTCCTTGGGGTGCAGGAAGGTGATCCGCGAGTCCATGCTGCCCCTGCGGGGCTCGTCGTACAGCACACGGACGCCCTTGTCGCGGATGGCCTCCGCCTCGCCGTCCACGTCCGCGGTGCCGAACGCGATGTGGTGGACGCCCTCGCCGTTCTTGGCCAGCCACTTGGCGACCGCCGAGTCCTCCCGGATGGGCTCCAGGAGCTGGAGGTAGGAGGCGCCCCCGTCGTCCGTGCCGTTGATCCGCAGCATGGCCTCGCGGACGCCCTGCTCCTGGTTGACCTCGGTGTGGAACACCTGGAAGCCGTAGGTGCGAGAGTAGAAGTCGACGGTGGCCTCCAGGTCCCGGCAGGCGATTCCGATGTGGTCGATACGCGTCAGCATGGGGAACAGTGCAGCGCTCTCCGCGCGGTTACGCAACGTGCGCACGGTCACACTCACCGACCGGTGACCGCGGGCGGTACCGCTCAGTATCTTGAGTGGTAACCCTCGTTAACTTCCCCCCGGAAGGGAACTCCTCATGACTCCCACCCCCAGCAGCACCACCTCCGTGATCGTCTCCGGAGCCCGTACGCCCATGGGGCGGTTGCTCGGTTCGCTGAAGTCCTTCTCGGGGGCGGACTTGGGCGGCTTCGCCATCAAGGCGGCCCTGGAGCGGGCGGGGATCGGCGGCGACCAGGTCGAGTACGTGATCATGGGCCAGGTCCTGCAGGCCGGGGCCGGGCAGATCCCGGCGCGGCAGGCCGCGGTCAAGGCCGGCATCCCGATGAACGTCCCGGCACTGACCGTGAACAAGGTCTGCCTCTCCGGGCTCGACGCCATCGCGCTCGCCGACCAGCTGGTGCGCGCGGGCGAGTTCGACGTCGTCGTCGCCGGCGGCCAGGAGTCGATGACCAACGCCCCGCACCTGATGCCCAAGTCCCGCGAGGGCTACAAGTACGGCTCCCTCGAGGTGCTCGACTCCATGGCGCACGACGGCCTGACCGACTCCTTCGACGGGGTGGCCATGGGCGCCTCCACCGAGAAGCACAACACCCGCCTGGGCATCCCGCGCGAGGTGCAGGACGAGATCGCCGCCCGCTCCCACCAGCGGGCCGCCGCCGCGCAGCGCGACGGGCTCTTCCAGGCGGAGATCACCCCCGTGGAGATCCCGCAGCGCAAGGGCGACCCGGTGCTCTTCTCCGAGGACGAGGGCATCCGGGGCGACTCCACCGCCGAGTCGCTGGGCAAGCTGCGGCCGGCCTTCGCCAAGGACGGCACGATCACCGCCGGTTCCGCCTCCCAGATCTCCGACGGCGCCGCGGCGGTCGTCGTGATGAGCAAGGCGAAGGCCGAGGAACTCGGGGTGGAGTGGATCGCCGAGATCGGTGCACACGGCAACGTCGCCGGACCGGACAACTCGCTCCAGTCGCAGCCCTCGAACGCCATTCAGCACGCGCTGAAGAAGGCGGGACGCGCGGTCGCCGACCTCGATCTGGTCGAGATCAACGAGGCGTTCGCGGCCGTGGCGCACCAGTCCATGAAGGACCTGGAAATCGGCCCCGAAAAGGTGAATGTGAACGGCGGTGCCATCGCCCTGGGGCACCCCATCGGGATGTCCGGGGCGCGCCTGGTCCTCCACCTCGCGCTGGAGCTGAAGCGCCGCGGGGGCGGGCTGGGCGCCGCCGCCCTGTGCGGCGGGGGCGGACAGGGCGACGCCCTGCTCATCCGCGTCCCCTGACGACGGCTCCCCGCCGGGGCCCGGGAAGCAGTCCGCTCCCGGGCCGGGCGGCCGCCCGGCGGGTGCCCTCCGTCCGCCGGCGGCGGGCCGTGCGAGGTGCGGCGGGCCCCGGAGCGGAGATCCCGCCGCAGCCGGGTAGGAGGAACGGACAGACGGTGACAGCCCAGAACGGAGCGGTTTGACATGGCGGATGTCGCAGCGCTGGTGGCGGCGGCCCGGGAGGGCGCGCCGCGGGCCGTGGCGCGGCTGATCTCCCTCGTCGAGGGAGCCTCCCCGCAGCTTCGCGAGGCCATGGCGGCCGTCGCGCCCCACTGCGGCAACGCCTACGTGGTCGGCCTGACGGGGTCGCCCGGTGTCGGCAAGTCCACCACCACCTCCGCGCTGGTCAGCGCGTACCGCGCACAGGGCCGGCGGGTGGGCGTGCTGGCCGTGGACCCGTCCTCGCCGTTCTCCGGCGGCGCCCTGCTGGGCGACCGGGTGCGGATGGGGGAGCACGCCTCCGACCCGGGCGTCTACATCCGGTCCATGGCCACCCGCGGCCACCTGGGCGGCCTGGCCTGGGCCGCCCCGCAGGCGATCCGGATGCTGGACGCGGCGGGCTGCGACGTGATCCTGGTCGAGACCGTCGGTGTCGGGCAGTCCGAGGTGGAGATCGCGGCGCAGGCGGACACCAGCGTGGTGCTGCTCGCGCCCGGCATGGGCGACGGCATCCAGGCGGCGAAGGCCGGAATCCTGGAGATCGGCGACGTCTACGTCGTCAACAAGGCCGACCGGGACGGCGCCGATGCCACCGTCCGCGAGCTCAACCACATGCTCGGGTTGGGCGAGGCCCGCGGTCCCGGCGACTGGCGGCCGCCGGTGGTCAGGACCGTGGCCGCGCGCGGGGAGGGGCTGGAGGAGATGGTCGCCGCCCTGGACAAGCACCGCGGCTGGATGGAGGAGCGCGGGGTGCTGGCCGAGCGCCGTGCGGCGCGTGCCGCGAAGGAGATCGAGACCATCGCGGTCACCGCGCTGCGCCGCCGGATCGGCGAACTGCGGGGCGGCAAGCGGCTCGACGCGCTGGCCGCGCGCGTGCTCGAGGGGACGCTGGACCCCTACACCGCGGCCGACGAACTGGTCGAGGGCGTCACCGAGGGGTGACGCGCCGACGGGGCCGGCCTGCTGGACCACGCCCGGCGGCACGCCGCCGCGGCGGGACGGGTCCCGGTGCGGCGGGAGGGCGGATCCTCGAACGCCTTGTGCGGCCGGATGCCGTGCGCATCCGCGACGGCGGGGCCGGTCCGGGGCCGGCCATCGCCCGGACGTCGCGGAGCGGCACGGCGGCACCTTCCGCGCACCGGCCCCCTCCGGGAGAGGGGCCGGTGCGTCCTGCGGCTGCCGCTCGCCGACGGGTGAGACGGACGGGGAGCCCGGCGGGTGGGGCCGGTCGGTGCGGGAGCGCTACACGCGGCCCCGCTCGGTGCGCAGCTTCTCCGCCATGGGGCGCAGGATGCGCTCCAGGTGGGCGAGGTCCGAGGGGGAGACCCCGTCGATGAAGTGCCGCCGCACCGAGGCGACATGGTGCGGTGCCACCGTGCGCATGGTCTCCCAGCCGTGCTCGGTGAGCACCGCGAACAGCCCTCTCCTGTCCGACTCGCAGGACTCCCGCCGCACCAGCCCGGCCTTCTCCATCCTGGTGATCTGGTGCGACAGCCGGCTCTTGGACTGGAGCGTCGCCGTGGCCAGGTCGGTCATCCGCATGCGGTGCTCGGGTGACTCCGAGAGATTCACGAGTATCTCGTAGTCGTTGAGGGTCAACCCGAACGGTTGCAGATCGCGCTCGAGCTGATGGCTGAGCAGCCTGCCGACGTCGAGGTGGGTGCGCCAGGCACGCTGCTCGTCCTCGGTGAGCCAACGGGTGCCGTCATCGGTGTCCATACCGTGGGACTCTACCCAGGCTCGTACAGGCGTGCTTACGCCGCGTGGTATTCGGGCTCCGCAGCGTTGCCGGACGGCTGTTCACAGCCCCAGCCGGCGCTGCAGACCGCCGAACTGGCCCGGCAGCTGCGGCCCCTGCTGCCCGCCGTGGCCGCCGTCGCCCCCGTGGCCGTCTCCGGGCACCCCGGCCTGCTGCGGGGCGGCGCCGGTGTCGCGCTCGTCCATGAGCACCTCGGACGACTGGATCAGCACGGTGCCCGCTCCGACGAACTCGAACTGGTGCTCCTCGCCGGAGGCGCCGCCCACCCCCGTCAGGGCGCGCAGCCCGCCCATGACGCCCTTGAGGTACCGGTGGTCGTAGTGGTGGCACGGCGAGGGGCAGTCCGCCCAGCCGACCAGCGCCTGCGGATCGACCCGCACCGGCGGCTCCACGAAGTGCACCTCCCCGTTCGAGGCGGCCACGAAGGAGCCGGTGCCGATCAGGGTGAGGAAGCCCGGGATGATCGACTGCTTCAGCGAGAGGGACGGGTCGAAGGCGAGCAGGTTGCCGGACCGGACGGTCAGATTGCCGTCCTCCAGGTCGTAGGAGTTGATGTCGAAGGCGCGGTCGGCCAGCAGCAGTTTGCCGCGCCCCTGGGCGACCACCCAGTCCGCGGCGTGCAGCGGCGAGTGGAAGCTGCTCGCGACGAGCCCGTCCAGCGGGCCGTGCCCGATGCCGTGGAAGTCGATCTGCCCGTAGTAGGCGATCATCTTCCCCTTCTGCAGGAACCACCGGCCGTCCAGCTCGACGCAGAAGGCGTAGGGGTTGACGTTGTCGTTCGCGGGCAGCGACACCGCGTCGTACACCCGGTAGTCCTGCGGGGCGCCCCCCTGCGGCGGCTGGGACATCACAGCTTCTCCTCACTGGCCTGCACGAAGACGGCGCCGCTGCCGGACAGTTCGAGCTGGAACGCCTCGCCCGAGCCGCGCCCCACCATGTCCCGCCAGCCCAGCGCCGAGGACAGCTTGTTGCGTACGTCGCCGAAGTGCGCCACATACGCCTGGGGGTCCACATGGACGGGGCGCCCGGGCGCAATGGTGAGCTGGACGATGCCGCCGTGCGCCATCACGGCCGCCGAACCCCGTCCGGTGAGCGTGGTGGTGAACAGGCCCTGCCCGGAGACCTGGCCGCGCACCATGCCCAGCACCCCGCCGTCCCTGCCGAGGAAGAGGGTGCCCTGCTGGAGGGTGCCGTCGAAGGCGAGGAGGCGGTCCGACTCGACGCACAGCGTGTCGCCGTCGAGGTCGATCACCTGGATGTGGTGGCCGCCGTGGCCGAACATCACGGTGCCGTCGCCCTCCACGGTCATCAGGGGCGCGGCCTCGCCCGCCACCCGGCGGCCGATCATCGACATCACACCGCCCTGGCCGCCTTGGATGTTCGGCGTGAAGGAGACCTCGCCCCGGTAGCCGACCATGGCGCCGCGCTGGCTGAACATCCGCTGCCCGGGGGCGACGCGGGCCTCCACCAGCTTGCCGGACAACTCCCGGAACGGCATCAGACGTCCCCTCCCAGCGTGTTGCGCTCGCTCGGCTGCACGTAGACCAGGCCCGTGCCCTCGAACCGGATCTGGAAGGCCTCGCCGGAGCCCTCGCCGATCAGCGTGCGGAAGTTCACCCCGGACTGGAAGCTCTGCCGCAGGTCCCCCTGGTGTGCGACGTAGGCGCCGGGGTCGACCTGGAGCGGCGTCTGCGGGCCGACCCGCAGCAGCACCGCGGGGCCCGCCGACATCAGCGCCGCCTGGCCGGTGCCCTCGACGGACGTGGTGAACAGCCCGTTGCCCTGGGAGGCCCCGCGCAGCCCGGTGAAGCTGGTACCGGTGCGCAGACCGCTGTCCGTGCACAGCAGGTTGCTCGCCTCGACGTGCAGCTTCTCGCCGTTCAGCCGGACGAGGTTGATGTCGCAGGCCCGGTCGGCGAAATAGCAGGTGCCCCGGCCCTTCACCTCCATCACCGTCATCTGCTCGCCGGTGAGCCGCCGCGTGACCATGCCGCGCACGCCCTCGCCGCCGCCGCTCAACTTCTTGAACGCCATCTCGCCGTCGTAGGCGACCATCGAGCCGTTCTTCGCCTTGACCGCGTCGCCGCCGCCCTCGAGCGTGACGGCCAGCACCTTGGTGCCGTCGAGTCGGAACTGAGCCACGTGAGGAACCTACCCTGCGGCCCGTGATCCATTGCAGGGCTGCCACAATGGAAGAGCTTGTGCATCCCTTCACAATCAATCCGAGGACCCTGCCGTGGCCATACTGGAAACCCCGAGCGGCCTGCCGCCCAAGTCGGTCTCAGCGCTGCGCCGTCTGCGACTCACCTCCGTGCCCGAGGCGATCTCCTGGCTGATCCTGATCGTCTGCTCGCTGGCGAAGAACCTCACCGACGTCAGCTGGGGGCCGGGCTCGGTGAAGGTGATGGGACCTGTGCACGGTCTCCTCTTCGTCCTCTACGTGATCTTCTGGCTCGACGCCTGGAATCGCACCAAGTGGGAGAAGGGCCGGGCCACCCTCTACTTCGTGCTGTCGATCCTGCCGACCGGCGGCTTCTTCGCCGAGAAGTCGCTGCGCAAGGAGGAGGAGGCCGGGGTGATCGCGATGCGCGCCCGCAAGGAGCAGAAGGGGACCGTCGCCACCTCATGATCGTCGCCTTCTCCGTCACCCCGCTCGGCGTCGGCGAGGACGTGGGGGAGTACGTGGCCGACGCCGTGCGGGTGGTCCGCGAATCCGGGCTCCCGCACCGGACCGACGCCATGTTCACCTCGCTGGAGGGCGACTGGGAGCAGTGCATGGAGGTCGTACGGCAGGCGGTCGCGGCGGTCGAGGCGCGGGCGCCCCGGGTCTCGCTCGTCCTCAAGGCCGACATCCGGCCCGGCGTCACCGACGGACTCACCTCGAAGGTCGCGACGGTCGACCGGTACCTCGACGGGAGCTGACCGGGCCACCGGGAGCGGCGGCGCCCCCGTCCCGGCCCGCTTCCGGGCTCGGCCCGGCGGAGTGCGCCCGTACAGCACCTGGCGGCCGGCCCCCGCGCGAGACCGGCAGCGCCGCGGGGCGGATCCGGACCGAGGCGGACCCCTGTCCGGCGCGGGCCGAGTGGTCCAGGCTCGTGCCATGCCTCCGGACAACGAACTGAGCACCCCGTCGGACGGCGCGCAGCCGGACGCGGACCCGCACCGGCCGGACAGCGACGCGGACAGCGGACGGGTCGACGCGGTCCCGCAGCGGGCGCGGTACGCGGCGCTCTTCCGCGTGCCGGAGTTCCGCGCCGTGTTCGCGGCCCATGTGCTGTCCTTGCTGGGCACGGTCGTGGCGGGACTCGCGCTGCCCGTGATGATCTACGCGGAGACCTCCTCGCCGCTGCTGAGCGCACTGACCTTCGCGCTCGGTTTCCTCCCGAACGCGGTGGGCGGCGCCGCCCTGGCCTCGGTCGCGGACCGGTTCAGCGCCCGCCGGGTACTGGTGGCCTGCGACGTGTTCAGCGCGGCCTGCGTCGCCGCGATGCTGCTGCCGGGGGCGCATGTGGCGCTGCTGCTCGCGCTGCGGGCCGCGGCCGCCTTCGTGCAGCCCCTCTTCACCGGGGTGCGGGCCGCCAGTCTGGGCGCGATCCTGCCGGGCCAGGACGCGTTCGTGCTCGGCCGGTCGCTGCTGCGGGTCGTCGCGCAGAGCGCCCTGATCGTCGGCAACGCGGCCACCGGGCTGCTGCTGGTCTTCATCGCGCCGCGCACCGCGCTGGTGCTCACCGTCGCCGGTTTCCTGGGCTCGGCGCTGATCCTGCGGACCGGCACCCGGCTGCGGCCCGCCCTGGTGCGCGCGGCCGCGCACACCCGCGGCGGCACCCGCCGGCTGCTGGCCGATCCCCGGGTGCGGGCGCTGCTGCTGCTGTGCTGGCTCCCGCCGCTGTTCGCGGTCGTCCCCGAGGGGCTGGCGGCGCCGTACGCGGACGCGCTGGGGGCCGGGCCCGTCGGGGTGGGTCTGCTGCTGGCCGCGGCGCCGGTGGGCAGCGTGGCGGGCGAGCTGGCCGTCGGTTCGCTGCTGTCCCCGGCGGCCCGCGAGCGGCTGGTCCTGCCGCTCGCCGCCACGCTGCTGCTTCCGCTGCTGGTCTTCGCCCTGCGCCCCGGGCTGCCGCTGGCGCTGGCCGCGCTGTGCCTCTCGGGTGCGGGCATCGGCTACACCCTGGGCCTGGACCGGTGGTTCTTCGACGCTGCCCCCGAGGAGCTGCGCGGCCGGGCGCTGACGCTGATGACGGCGGGCCTGATGAGCTCCCAGGGCCTGGGGATGGCGCTGGGCGGTGCGCTGGCCGAGGCCGTGCCGGCGCACACCGTGATCGCGTCGACCGGTGTCGTGGGCACCGGGTGCGTGGTGTGGAACGCCCGGAGAGTGAGACGGCTTCAGCCGGTACATGACCGGCCGGTAGGGTCGTAGGGTGTCCAAGCCGCTCAGTCTGACGTTCGACCCGATCGCCCGTGCCGATGAGCACTGGAAGCAGCGATGGGGCTCGGTCCCGTCCATGGCCGCGATCACTTCGATCATGCGCGCACACCAGATCCTGCTGTCCGAGGTCGACGCGGTGGTCAAGCCCTACGGGCTGACGTTCGCGCGGTACGAGGCCCTGGTGCTGCTCACCTTCTCGCGGAAGGGCGAGCTGCCGATGTCGAAGATCGGTGAGCGGCTGATGGTGCATCCGACGTCGGTGACCAACACTGTGGACCGGCTGCAGTCGGCGGGCTTCGTGGAGAAGCGGCCCAACCCCGACGACGGCCGCGGCACCCTGGCGGCGATCACCGACAAGGGCCGCGAGGTGTGCGACGCGGCCACCGAGGACCTGATGGCCATGGACTTCGGCCTCGGCGCCTACGACGTCGGGCAGCTCGGTGACATCTTCGCCCTGCTGCGTCCGCTGCGGGTGGCCGCCGGGGACTTCCCCGAGGAGCCCGGGCGCTGAGCCGGTCCCGTCCGAGGGGGCGGCGGGAGGCGTCCCCCAGGGGGCCGCTGCGCGGTCCGGGGCGGTGGCGGGAGGCGCCGGAGCGGCGGTTACGCTCGTTTCCATGAAACGAAGCGTGCTGACCCGCTACCGCGTCATGGCGTACGTCACCGCTGTGCTCCTCGTCCTGCTGACGCTCGGCGTGATCGGCAAGTACCTGCTGGGTATGGACGGCGCCGACGGCTTCACCAGCGTGGTCGGGATCGCGCACGGCTGGCTCTACATCCTGTATCTGATCTTCGCCTTCGATATGGGCCAGAAGGCGAAGTGGCCGCTGGGCAAGCAGCTGTGGGTGCTGCTGGCCGGCACCGTCCCCACCGCCGCCTTCTTCGTCGAGCGCAAGGTCACCCGCGAGGTCGCGCCGCTGGTCGAGGACGGGACGGCGGCCCCGGCCGGCGTCTGAGCGCCGCCCGGCTCGCTTCCGGCACCGCCGGCTCCGGCCCTCCGGCCGGGGTCGGGTGGGCCACACCGGGCGCTTTGTCATCGACATTTACTTGGACGTCCTAGTAAATTCGGTGGTATGGATGCTGACGCCATCGCACAAGGCCGCCGCCGCTGGCAGGAGCGCTACGACTCCGCGCGCAAGCGGGACGCCGATTTCACCACGCTCAGCGGCGACCCCGTGGAACCGGCCTACGGGCCCCGGGACGGCGACACCGTCGCGGGTTTCGAGCGCATCGGGTGGCCGGGTGAGTTCCCCTTCACCCGCGGGCTCTACCCGACCGGCTACCGGGGCCGGACCTGGACCATCCGCCAGTTCGCCGGGTTCGGCAACGCCGAGCAGACCAACGAGCGCTACAAGATGATCCTCGAGGCCGGCGGCGGCGGACTCTCCGTCGCCTTCGACATGCCCACGCTCATGGGACGGGACTCGGACGACCCGCGCTCGCTGGGCGAGGTCGGCCACTGCGGTGTCGCCATCGACTCCGCCGCCGACATGGAGGTCCTCTTCCGGGACATCCCGCTGGGGGAGGTCACCACCTCCATGACGATCTCCGGCCCTGCCGTCCCCGTCTTCTGCATGTACCTGGTCGCCGCCGAGCGGCAGGGCGTCGACCCGGCCGTCCTCAACGGCACCCTGCAGACCGACATCTTCAAGGAGTACATCGCGCAGAAGGAGTGGCTCTTCCAGCCGGAGCCCCATCTGCGGCTCATCGGCGACCTGATGGAGCACTGCGCGGCGGGCATCCCCGCCTACAAGCCGCTGTCGGTCTCCGGTTACCACATCCGCGAGGCCGGGGCGACCGCGGCGCAGGAACTCGCCTACACGCTGGCCGACGGCTTCGGCTACGTCGAACTGGGGCTCAGCCGCGGCCTGGACGTCAACACCTTCGCGCCCGGACTCTCCTTCTTCTTCGACGCCCACCTCGACTTCTTCGAGGAGATCGCCAAGTTCCGCGCGGCGCGCCGCATCTGGGCCCGCTGGATGCGCGACGTGTACGGCGCCACCAGTGAGAAGGCACAGTGGCTGCGCTTCCACACGCAGACCGCGGGCGTCTCGCTGACCGCCCAGCAGCCCTACAACAACGTGGTCCGCACCGCCGTGGAGGCGCTCTCCGCGATCCTGGGCGGCACCAACTCGCTGCACACCAACGCGCTGGACGAGACCCTCGCGCTCCCCAGTGAGCAGGCCGCCGAGATCGCGCTGCGCACCCAGCAGGTGCTGATGGAGGAGACCGGTGTCACCAACGTCGCCGACCCGCTGGGCGGTTCCTGGTACATCGAGGACCTGACGGACCGCATCGAGGCCGACGCCGAGAAGATCTTCGAGCAGATCCGCGAGCGGGGGCGGCGCGCCGTGCCCGACGGGCAGCACCCGATCGGCCCGATCACCTCCGGCATCCTGCGCGGCATCGAGGACGGCTGGTTCACCGGCGAGATCGCCGAATCCGCCTTCCGCTACCAGCAGGCGCTGGAGAAGAACGACAAGAAGGTCGTCGGCGTCAACTGCCACACCGGGTCGGTCACCGGCGACCTGGAGATCCTGCGGGTCAGCCACGAGGTGGAGCGCGAGCAGGTGACGGCGCTCACCGACCGGCGCGCCGCGCGGGACGACGCCGCCGTGCGCACCGCGCTCAGCACCCTCGTGCAGGCGGCGCGGGGCGAGGGCAACATGATCGCGCCCATGCTGGAGGCGGTCCGGGCCGAGGCCACGCTGGGGGAGATCTGCGGAGCCCTGCGGGACGAGTGGGGCACCTACACCGAGCCGCCGGTCTTCTGAACCGGGTGCACGGGGAGCCGGGACGCGGGCCGCACGGCCCCGCGGCCCGGCTCTTCGCGTGCCGGGCCGGCTGGTGGTGCCCCCGGTCCCCGGCCCCTCCGCGCGATTCCGGTGCCGGGCGTGGACTCCCGCCGCCGGGCGGCTACCGGCCTCCGCCGCCGGGCGGCTCCGTCCCGTCGGGCCGGGGCGCGCCGCCGGCCTCCGGCGGGGGCGAGACCGCGCCCAGGCCCTCCAGCAGCAGAGTGGTGAACAGGCGGGCCCACGCCTCGTCCACCGGGCAGTCGCTCACCAGCGAGCGGTGCACCACGGCGCCCGCGATCACATCGAAGATCAGGTCGACGACGCGTGCGGTCTCGGCGGGGTCGGCCGGGTCGGGCGGCAGCTCTCCGCGCCGCTGCGCCCGCGAGCGGCCGTCCAGCACCAGCCGCTTCTGGCGGTCCACGATCGCCTCGCGGATGCGGGGCCGGAGCGCCTCGTCGGTGGTGGACTCGGCGAGCACGGCCATCAGCGCGGTCTTGGCCTCGGGGCGGCGCAGCAGGGCCGCGAAGGAGAGCACGACGCCTTCCACGTCGGCGCGCAGGCAGCCTCGGTCGGGCAGTTGCAACTCGTCGAAGAGGACGGCGACCGCGTCGATCACCAGCTCGCTCTTGGCGGCCCAGCGTCGGTAGAGGGTGGTCTTGGCGACTCCGGCGCGCTGGGCGATCTCGCCCATCGTCAGCCTGCTCCAGCCGACCTCGACCAGCGCGGCGCGCGTGGCGGCGAGGATCGCCCGGTCGGCCGCGGCGCTGCGCGGACGGCCGCGGCGCTGGGCTGAGGGCAGGGGGTCGGGGACGGCCATGCGCAGACCCTACCGATCGGTACGGGAGGTGCAGAGTGAGGTGGATCACTGCGTGCCGGGGTGCTTGCGTCTTGCGGGGGCGCGGGGCGCACAAGTTACGCTACGACTCGTAGCGGAATGACCTCCGCGACGATCACGCGCCGGGTGGGGACCTGGCGACCACTGCACACGAGGCCGCGGCAAAGGGGGGAGACTGGACTCATGCAGCCACGCAACATGTCCATGAGCGGAGTCGTCGACCTCGCCGCGGTGAAGGCGGCCGGTGAGGCCAAGCAGAAGGCGGAGCAGGGGAGAGCCCGCGCCGCCGAGGGAAACGGGGCGCCGGGTCCGGCCGGCCTGGTGCTCGACGTCGGGGAGGCCGACTTCGAGGCGGAGGTGCTGGAGCGCTCCGCCGAGGTGCCGGTCGTCATCGACTTCTGGGCGGAGTGGTGCGAGCCGTGCAAGCAGCTCTCACCGCTCCTGGAGCGGCTCACCCAGGAGTACGCGGGCCGGCTGCTGCTGGCCAAGATCGACGTCGACCAGAACCAGATGCTGATGCAGCAGTTCGGCGTCCAGGGCATCCCGGCGGTCTTCGCCGTGGTGGCCGGGCAGGCGCTGCCGCTGTTCCAGGGGGCTGCCCCCGAGCAGCAGATCCGCGCCACGCTGGACCAGCTCGTCCAGGTCGCCGAGCAGCGCTTCGGCATCACCGGTCTGCAGGGTGTCCCCCAGGAGGAGGCCGCCGCCGAGCCGGCCGAGCCGCAGGCCCCGGAGGACCCGGTGCTGGCCGCCGCCCAGCAGGCGCTGGACTCGGGCGATCTGCCGGGTGCCATCCAGGCGTACCGCAACAAGCTGGCGGACGAGCCGGCGAACGTGGAGGCCAAGGTCGGTCTCGCGATGGCCGAACTGCTCTCCCGGGTGCAGGACATGGACGCGCGGCAGGTGCGCAAGGATGCCGCCGACCGTCCGGACGACGTGGCCGCACAGCTGCGGGTGGCCGATCTCGACATGGCCGGCGGCCATGTCGAGGACTCCTTCAGCCGGTTGGTGGACACGGTGCGGCGCACGGCCGGTGAGGACCGGGATGCGGCACGGGTGCGGCTGCTGGAGCTGTTCGAGGTCATCGGCCCGGAGGATCCGCGTGTCGTGAGCGCGCGCGCGGCCCTCGCTCGCGCGCTGTTCTGACCTGCCCGTACCGACGGTCACACGGGCGTCGCCACTCATTGATTTAGCGACTTCGGCGGCCGCGCTTTACCAAAACTTGGTAATCGCGGCCGCCCTTACGCGTGGTAGCGAAATCTCGCGGAAACCTCCCGGCTTGCCCGGTTGATGCGCTTCCGCGCCCACCCCCTTCCGCAACCCTCCGTCGCCGAACGGTACCCCGCGACGGCTTCCGGGTTATCCAGCCGTTACTCGTAAGTAACGAACCCCCTTGTGCGTCGGGCTCAGATGCACCACGATCGGCCACGCTCGGTCCATCGCCCCGCAGCCCGGCATCCATTCGGCGCCGCGGCCGATGGTTCCCCACCGAGTGGACCGGCATCGCACCATCTGCACCACTTGCATCACCCAACATCCGTTTCACCCGCCGGTCCTCAGGACAGGGGGGTCCCTGCTCCACGGCAGGGCCTGTCCTTGCAAAGCAAGGTTGCGCGAGAGCGTGGCCCGTGGTTGTCGCTCGGGGGTGATCGTCAACAACTCGGACGTGACGTGCGTGAGGACGGCATGGACGACGTTGGCGCTCTCCGTTCCGAGGACGTAGCTCGTCTCCCTCCCCAGCCACGTGGCCGGGAGGTACCCCCACGGCAGGAGCGGCCCGCTGAGCACAGGCGGCACGGCTCTCCGAGCCGGAGATGTACGTCCGAGAAGGAGGAAAGTCATGGAGTCCCTGGCTCGTGGCGGGACCAGATGGAAGCGGTTCGCCGTAGTCATGGTGCCGAGCGTGGCCGCTACGGCAGCGATCGGCGTCGCCCTCTCGCAGGGTGCGCTGGCGGCGTCGTTCAGCGTCTCCGGCCAGCAGTTCAAGGTCACGGCGGATCAGCTGGACGGCAGCGGGTTCGTCCAGTACGGCGCGCTCGACAGCACGGAGAAGGGCAAGAAGCCCGTCGCCGTCGTCGGCATGAACTCGGCGAAGATACGCAATCTCTGCCAGTCGGTCGTCGTTCCGGTCCCGGTCTTCGGCGATGTCTCGATGAAGCTGAGCGCCGGCGGGGCAGGTGGCCCCAAGGTCGAGGCGAAGAAGCTCTACATCGACGCCGACGACCTGTACGCCAACGCCACGTTCAAGAACATCGACATCGGCGTCAGCACGGACAAGACCACCAAGGGTCCCGGTCCGCACAAGGGCGACGCCTACGCCAAGGGCTCCTTCGCCCAGCAGGCGGAGAGCGTGCGGTTCACCGACGTCAAGCAGCGCGCGTGGGCTACCACCGCCGGCACCTTCAAGCTCAGTGGTCTGCACA
Organism: Streptomyces sp. AA1529; assembly: GCF_000280905.1. Classification (GTDB taxonomy): domain Bacteria; phylum Actinomycetota; class Actinomycetes; order Streptomycetales; family Streptomycetaceae; genus Streptomyces. Next base: position 208,474 of record NZ_ALAP01000015.1, read on the forward strand.
TGAGCGTCAAGAAGGGCAAGTCCGAGTGCTACTGATGTGAGCCTCCCACGGGTGCGGAGGGCGAGGGCACCCGCTCCGACCGCACCTCCGCACCCGTAGGGTCCGCTCCACACCAGCAAGTTCTGTGCCAGTTCCGAGGAGCCCCGTACCATGAGCGCCGACACGCGACAGAGTCTGACGAACGGATTCGGCCACAAGAGGCAGTCCTTCCGGCACTGGCGCGGCCAGCGCCCGTTCTGGGGCGGGATGCTGACGCTGCTGGCGGGCATCCCGATCATGTACGTCCCCTACCAGAACCTCACCCTGGGGTCCCTGACCATCCGGATGTCGACCACCGCGGGCGCGGGGTCGCTGATCATCGGCGTGCTGCTGGTCGTCCTCGGACTGACCATGTGGTTCCAGCCCCAGTCGCGGGTGTTCGCAGGCGTGGCCGCGATCCTCCTCGCGCTGGTCTCCCTCGTCGTCTCCAACTTCGGCGCCTTCCTGATCGGCTTCCTGCTCGGACTGATCGGTGGAGCGCTGGGCGTCTCCTGGGTCCCGGGCAAGACCGTCGCGGCCGAGCCCGCCGCGCCGGCCGAACGGGCCGAGCGCACCGAGCAGGCCGACCGCACCGAGCAGGCCGACCGCGCCGAGGAGGCCGGGCACCCCGCGGAGGATGCCGGTACGGACGCCGGAACGGGGCCGGCGAGCGACAACACAGCAGTCTCTGGAGCGTCCCCCGCGGACGGGGTCGACGCGTACGACGGGAACGGGAGGCACCGTGCCGGGTGACGAGGTCAACGAAGGGGAGGGCGCGCGCCCGGGCGCCGCGTCGGGTGCCCGGGGCAGAGCCGGGCCCCGGCACGCCGCCCCCAGGAAGCCGCTGCTGACCCGGTTCCACCTGCCGGCCGGCAAGGCGGTGGCGCTGGCCGCGATGCCCTCGGCGGTCCTGCTGGGAGTCGGGATCACCCCGCAGCTCGCCAACGCCAAGCCGCTCCCCAAGAACCCCTTCAAGGGCGACTCCTGCGTCTCCATATCCGAGCAGCAGGAGACCGAGGAGGAGAAGGCCGAGCGCAAGGAGCGGGCCGAGAAGCTCAAGAAGGAGCTGGCCCGCAAGCAGGCCGAGCGGGAGAAGGCGGCCGAGGAGGCTGCCGGGAAGGCCGACGGCGAGAAGGCCGGCGAGGCCGACGGCAAGGCCGACGGCACGCCCGGGGACGGCACCTCCGACGGCGGATCCGGCGGCGACAAGCCGTCCGGTTCCTCCGGGAAGACCACTTCCGAGGAGCCCGCCACCGCGCCCTCGCCGTCCGCGAAGTCCGAGGACAGCGCGCCGGACGACGAGGAGGAGAACCCCTGGTACGACCCGCTGGGGGTGGGCAAGACACTCGACGACCTCCTCCACCCGGACAAGGGCGAGGACACCGACGAGCCCGCCGACGAGCCCTCCGACAGCCCCGCGCCCAGCCCCTCGAAGGGCTCCGGCGACGCCGATGACGGGGACGGCTCCCCGTCCGGTGGTGGCGCGAAGTCCGGTCGCGGGTCGGACGGTGGCGGCACTGCCGACCGGAGCGGGAAGGCCGACGGGGACGGTGCCGCGAGCGGCTCCGACGAGACCGACGAGACCGGCAAGGCCGGCAAGGGCGACGACGGCGAGGACGCCGGGGACGAGAAGGACGGCGAGGACGGCAAGCCGGGCGAGGACTCGGGAGTCGGCGCCGACGCGAAGGACGGCACCGCTCGCGACTACGACCCCGAGAAGGACGCCGGGAAGCCCTTCCCGTGCCCCGAGAAGATGGACGTCCAGGGCACCGGCGAGCAGACCCCGGCCCAGGTCCCCAACGTCCCCTGGCAGCTGGAGGCGTCCTCGCTGACGCTGATGGGCCTCGACTACGAGGGGGTCGTCAACATCACCATGCCCAACGGGAAGACCAAGCAGGCCCTCAAGTTCACCGCCGACGCGCTGGACATCGGCGATCTGCACCAGACGGTGCAGGCCGACGGCGTGACCTACCACGTGCAGGCGGCCGAGGGATCCAGGTCGACCATCCGCGGCGGCAAGGTGACCATGTACACCGAGGAGCTGAAGGGCAAGCTGTTCGGGCTGATCCCGATCACCTTCAGCCCCGAGACGCCCCCGCCGATCAATGTGCCCTTCGCGTACTTCACCGACGTGTCGGTGCGGCAGGCGGGCCAGTTCGGCGGCACCCTGACGATTCCCGGACTGCACCAGTACGTACGCCAGTAGGCCGCGGGCGGCCGACCCGACCCCCGCACGAGAAGTCCCGCACCCTGCCCGGGGTGCGGGACTTCTCGTCGGTCCGGTCGGCGCGTCCGGCGCGCCCGGCGGCCGGGGGCGCCGGACGCGGGTACCCGTCAGGGGATCAGGCGGTGCCCAGGTGGTGGACGCGGACCATGTTGGTGGTGCCGGGGACGCCGGGCGGGGAGCCCGCGGTGATCAGCATCGTGTCACCCGTCTCGAACCGCTGCAGCCGCAGCAGTTCGGCGTCGACGAGTTCGACCATCTCGTCCGTGTGGTCGACGTGCTTGACCACGAACGTCTCCACGCCCCAGCTCAGCGTCAGCTGGTTGGCGGTGGCCGCCTCCGTGGTGAAGGCGAGGATGGGCTGGCCGACCCGGTAGCGGGACAGCCGCCGGGCCGTGTCGCCGGACTTGGTGAAGGCCACCAGGGCCTTGCCGTCCAGGAAGTCGGCCATCTCGCACGCCGCGCGGGCGACGGAACCGCCCTGGGTGCGCGGCTTCTTGCCGGGCACCAGCGGCTGCAGGCCGCGGCCGAGCAGCTCCTCCTCGGCGGCCTGCACGATCTTCGACATGGTCTTGACGGTCTCGACGGGATACTGGCCCACCGAGGACTCGGCGGAGAGCATCACCGCGTCGGCACCGTCCAGCACGGCGTTGGCGACGTCGCTGGCCTCCGCGCGGGTGGGCCGGGAGTTGGTGATCATGGACTCCATCATCTGGGTCGCCACGATCACCGGCTTGGCGTTGCGCCGGCACAGCTCCACCAGCCGCTTCTGCACCATCGGGACCTGCTCCAGCGGGTACTCCACCGCCAGGTCGCCGCGCGCCACCATCACGCCGTCGAAGGCCAGCACGACCTCCTCCATGTTGGCGACCGCCTGCGGCTTCTCGACCTTGGCGATCACCGGGACCCGGCGTCCGACCTCGTCCATCACGCGGTGCACGTCGCGCACGTCGGAGGCGTTGCGCACGAACGAGAGGGCGATCATGTCGGCGCCCATCCGGAGCGCGAACTTCAGGTCCTCGATGTCCTTCTCGCTGAGCGCCGGCACGTTCACCGCGGCGCCGGGCAGGTTGATCCCCTTGTGGTCGGAGATGACACCGCCCTCGATGACGATCGTGCGGACCCGGGGGCCCTCGACCTCGACGACCTGGAGCGCGACGTTCCCGTCGTTGATCAGCACCGGGTCGCCCTTGGAGACGTCACCGGGGAGCCCCTTGTAGGTGGTGCCGCAGATGCTCTTGTCGCCCGCCACCTCCTCGGTCGTGATGATGAACTCCTCGCCGCGGACCAGCTCGACGGGTCCCTCGGCGAAGGTCTCCAGCCGGATCTTGGGGCCCTGGAGGTCGGCGAGGACACCCACGGCGCGGCCGCTCTCCCCGGCGGCCTTGCGGGTGCGGTGGTACCGCTCCTCGTGCTCGGCGTGCGAGCCGTGGCTCATGTTGAACCGGGCCACGTTCATACCCGCCTCGATCAGCGTCTTCAGCTGTTCGTAGGAGTCGACGGCGGGGCCCAGGGTGCAGACGATTTTGGAACGGCGCATGGTGGCGATCCTATCGTTTTGTTTAGGTACTGAACGATTCGGGGGCGGCGCCCCCGGGCGTCGGGGCCGTCCGGCTCGGGGCGACCAGCGCGTAGGTCTGCTCTGCGATCTCCAGTTCCTCGTCGGTCGGTACCACGGCCACGGCCACTCTCGCGTACGCGGGCGAGATCAGCCGCGCCTCCTTCCCCTGCGCCGCGTTCAGCTCGCCGTCCACGGCCAGCCCCAGCTCCGCCAGCCCCGCAACGGCGGCCTCCCGCACCGGTGCGGCGTTCTCGCCGACGCCCGCGGTGAAGACCACGGCGTCGACCCTGCCCAGCACGGCGTAGTAGGCGCCGATGTACTTCTTCAGCCGGTGGATGTAGATGTCGAAGGCCAGCGCCGCGGCCCGGTCACCCGCCTCGATCCGGCGGCGGATCTCCCGCATGTCGTTGTCGCCGCACAGCCCCAGCAGGCCGCTGCGCTTGTTCAGCAGCTCGTCCACCGCGTCCGCGTCCATTCCGGCCACCCGCTTGAGGTGGAAGACCACTGCCGGATCGATGTCCCCCGACCGGGTTCCCATCACCAGCCCCTCCAAGGGGGTCAGCCCCATGGAGGTGTCCTCGCACCGCCCGCCGCGCACGGCGGAGGCCGACGCGCCGTTGCCCAGGTGCAGCACGATCAGGTTCACCTCGCCGGGGTCCTTGCCCAGCAGCTCGGCGGCCCTGCGCGACACACAGGCGTGCGAGGTGCCGTGGAAGCCGTAGCGGCGCACCCGGTGTGCGTCGGCGGTCTCCGTGTCGATGGCGTAGCGGGCCGCGTGCTCCGGCATCGTGGCGTGGAACGCGGTGTCGAAGACGGCGACCTGCGGCAGGTCGGGGCGCAGCCGCTGCGCGGTGCGGATGCCGGTGAGGTTCGCCGGATTGTGCAGCGGCGCCACCGGGACCAGCCGCTCGATCTCCTGGAGCACCGCGTCGTCCACCACCGTCGGCTCGGTCAGCCGCAGCCCGCCGTGCACCACCCGGTGGCCGATCGCGGCCAGCTCGGGGGAGTCCAGGCCGAGTCCGTCGGCGGCCAGCTCCTCGGCGACGGCTCCCAGCGCCGCTCCGTGATCGGCCAGCCTCCCCGCGCGGGTGCGCCGCTCGCCCCCGGCGGCGAGCGGCTGGTGGGTGACGGCCGAGGTCTCCTCGCCGATCCGCTCGGCGAGACCCGCGGCCAGCCGGCTGCGGTCCGCCATGTCGATCAGCTGATACTTCACCGAGGAGGAGCCGGAGTTGAGGACGAGGATCCGGGTGGGGCTCACGGCAGGGTGCTCTCTGTGCGGGTACGGGGGGACGGGGGCGACGCTCAGCCGCCGGAGCCGTGCGGGAACGCGTCCTGCGCCTGGACCGCGGTGATCGCGACCGTGTTGACGATGTCCTGCACCAGCGCGCCGCGGCTCAGGTCGTTGACCGGCTTGCGCAGCCCCTGGAGCACGGGGCCCACGGCGATGGCCCCGGCCGAGCGCTGCACGGCCTTGTAGGTGTTGTTGCCGGTGTTCAGATCGGGGAAGACCAGCACGGTCGCCTGCCCCGCCACCGCGGAGCCGGGCAGCTTGGTGGCGGCCACCGAGGGCTCCACGGCCGCGTCGTACTGGATCGGTCCCTCCGTGAGGAGGTCCGGGCGGCGCTCGCGGACCAGTTCGGTGGCCCGCCGCACCTTGTCCACGTCGGCACCCGAGCCGGAGGTGCCCGTCGAGTACGAGAGCATCGCGACCCGCGGCTCCACCCCGAACCGGGCCGCGGTGGTCGCCGACTGGATGGCGATGTCGGCGAGCTGCTCGGCGCCCGGGTCCGGCACCACGGCGCAGTCGCCGTAGACCAGCACCCGGTCGGCCAGGCACATGAAGAACACCGAGGAGACGATCGAGGCGTCCGGCCGGGTGCGGATGATCTCGAAGGCCGGGCGGACCGTCGCCGCCGTCGAGTGCACGGCACCGGAGACCATGCCGTCGGCCAGCCCCTCGTTGACCATGAGCGTGCCGAAGTAGGACACGTCGGAGACCACGTCGTGGGCCAGCTCGTAGGTGACGCCCTTGTGCGCGCGGAGCGCCGCGTACACCTCGGCGAAGCGCTCCCGCAGCGGGGAGGTCTGCGGATCGACGATGCGCGCGGTGGCGCCGCCCGGGCCCGAGAGGGGTTCGGCGGGGACCTCGTCGCCGGCCGGCAGGTCGAGACCGATGCTCAGCTCGGCGGCGCGCTTGCGGATCACCGCCGGGTCGCCCAGCAGCGTCAGGTCGCAGATGTTGCGCCGCAGCAGCACCTCGGCCGCGCGCAGCACCCGCTCCTCGGTGCCCTCCGGCAGCACGATGTGCCGCCGCGCCGCGCGTGAGCGCTCCACCAGCTCGTGCTCGAACATCATCGGCGTGACCCGCTCGCTGCGCTCCACCGAGAGCTGCGCCGAGAGCTGGGCGGCGTCCACATGGGTCTCGAACAGCCCCAGTGCGATCTCGGCTTTCCGCGGGGTGGCGGCGGTCAGCTTGCCCTCCAGGGACAGCAGCGCGTCGGCGGTCGGCATCGACCCCTCCGGGACCACCAGCACCGGCGTGCCGGGCGCCAGCCGTGCGGCCAGCGCCAGTGTCTGGTCGTCGGGGCGCTCGTCCAGGGTGAGCAGCACACCGGCGATGGCGGGGGAGCCGGCGGAGTGCGCGGCCAGCGCCCCGATGAGCAGGTCCGAGCGGTCGCCGGGTGTTACCACCAGGCAGCCCTCGGTGAGTGCGGGCAGGAAGACGGGCAGGTGGGCGCCGCCGAAGACCAGGTTGCGGACGTCGCGGGAGAGTCCGGCGTGGTCGCCGAGCAGTACCTTCGCCGCCGTCGACTCCTTGACCTGGGCCACCGTGGGCGCGGCCAGCGCGGGCTCCTCCGGCAGCACGAACACCGGCTCGGGCAGCCGTTCGGCCAGTCCGCGCACGGCTGCCGCGGCCTCGGGGTCGGCCACCCGGTTGGCGACCATGGCGATCAGGTCGGCGCCCAGCGAGGCGTAGGCGTCGTGCGCGTTGCGCACCTCGGCGACCACTGCCTCGGGCGCCTGGTCGCGGGCGGCGACGACCGGCAGCACGGCGGCCCCGAACTCGTTCGCGAGCCGTGCGTTGAGCGCGAGTTCGGCGGGCAGCCCGGTGTCGGCGAAGTCGGTGCCGAGCACGAGGACGGCCTCGTAGGCGTCGGAGACCTGGTGGTAGCGGTCCACCAGGCGGGAGATCAGCTCGTCCGTGCCCTGCTCGGCCTGGAGCGCCGCCGCCTCCTCGTATCGCATGCCGAAGACCGAGGAGGCGGGCTGGGTGAGCCGGTAGCGGCTGCGCAGCAGGTCGTAGAGCTCGTCGGGCTCGTCGTGCACCAGGGGCCGGAACACCCCGACGCGGTCCACCTGGCGGGTCAGGAGCTCCATGACTCCCAGCTCGACCACCTGGCGACCGTCGCTGCGGCCGATGCCGGTCACGTACACGCTGCGCGTCACGCGCTGTCTCCTCCGGTCGCGGTCGGGGGCGCCTCGGGGATCTCTTGAGCAGTTCCGCCTGGAAAGCACCCGTAAGGGTAGGGCTATACCCTTGACAATACCTGTGCCTCTGGTTAGCACGCGCGCCAGGCGGGTGGCTGGTGCGCCTCCGCCGGAGGGTGCCCGTGGCGGTCCGGATGCTGAGCGGGGCCCCTTCCCTCGCCTTCAAGACGTGAAACAATCGCACCGGCTCAGGGACCAGCGGCACCCCCGGACAGTGAGGTCCGACCGTGCCCCCAAGCGGCCTGCCTGCCGGGCGGGCATCTACGGAGCAGGAGAAGCGAACCCCATGCGTATCGGAGTGCTCACCGCGGGCGGAGACTGCCCCGGTCTCAACGCCGTGATCCGATCCGTCGTGCACCGCGCCGTACACGACCGCGGCGACGAGGTCATCGGATTCGAAGACGGATTCAAAGGCCTGCTGGAGGGCCGCCACCGGCCCCTGGACATAAACTCCGTCAGCGGCATCCTCGCCCGCGGCGGCACCATCCTCGGCTCGGCCCGGCTGGAGCGGGACCGGCTGCGGGAGGCGTGCAACAACTCCGAGGAACTGATCGACCGGCTCGGCCTGGACGCGCTGATCCCGATCGGCGGCGAGGGCACCCTGACCGCCGCGCGGATGCTCGCCGAGATCGGACTGCCGGTCGTCGGCGTCCCCAAGACCATCGACAACGACATCTCCGCCACCGACCGCACTTTCGGCTTCGACACCGCCGTCGGTGTCGCCACCGAGGCCATGGACCGTCTCAAGACCACCGCCGAGTCCCACCAGCGGGTCATGGTCGTGGAGGTCATGGGCCGGCACGCGGGCTGGATCGCGCTGGAGGCGGGCATGGCGGCGGGCGCGCACGCCATCTGCATCCCCGAGCGCAACTTCGAGGTCGACGACCTGGCCAAGATGGTCGAGGAGCGGTTCGCGCGGGACAAGAAATTCGCCATCGTCTGCGTCGCCGAGGGCGCGCACCCGGCCGAGGGCTCCATGCCGTACGAGAAGGGCGTGATCGACCAGTACGGTCACGAGCGCTTCACCGGCATCGGCAACCGGCTCGCGGTCGAGCTGGAGCACCGGCTCGGCAAGGAGGCGCGGCCCGTCATCCTCGGCCACATCCAGCGCGGCGGCACTCCCACGGCCTACGACCGGGTGCTCGCCACCCGCTTCGGCTGGCACGCCGTCGAGGCCGCGCACCGCGGGGAGTTCGGCCGGATGACAGCCCTGCGCGGCACCCGGATCGTGATGGCCCCGCTCGCCGACGCGGTCTCCGAGCTCAAGCGGGTCCCGCAGGACCGCATGGACGAGACCGAAGCGGTCTTCTGAGCCGTCCCGCGGCCACGTTCCCGCCGCGGCGCGTGTGCCCTGCCCGGACGCCCGCCGCCGGAGCCGGGAGGTTCGAGGGGCCCGTACCGCCCGGCCCCCCGGCACCTCCGCACGGCCGGCGCCGCCGCCCGGTCACCGGCCGGACGGCTCCGCGGCCCCGGTGTGCGCCGTGCTGGGCGCGGTCCGCGCCGCCGCCCGGCTCCCCGCGGCCTCCGGCCGCGGACCGACCGCCACCGGTGGCCGGCCGGCCGGGGCCCGCACGAAGGCGAGCACCACCGCCGCGCAGCCGGCCAGCGCGGCGCCCACCAGCAGCACCGTGCGCAGCGGTGCGGCGTCCACCACCCGGCCGCCGACGAAGGCGCCCAGCGCGATGGCGGCGTTGAAGACGGAGGCGAACAGGGCACCCGCCGCCTCGCGTTCGAGCGGCGCCGCGGCCAGCACCCAGCTCTGGCTGCTCACCGAGACCCCGCCGTAGGCCAGCCCCCACAGCAGCAGCGCCGCGACGGCCGCTCCGGTGGCCGGGCCCGCCGCGGCCAGCAGCAGGGTCGTCACCGCGATGCCCCCTGCCAGCGTCAGCAGCGTGCTCCTGGGCCGGCGGGCCGCGCGGGCGCCCGCCGCGAAGTTCCCGGCGACGCCCGCCGCACCGTAGGCCAGCAGCAGCACCCCGACCAGCGCGGGCGCGACGCCGGAGAGCTGCTCCAGCACCGGCCGCACATAGGTGTAGGCGGCGAAGTGCCCGGTCACCAGCAGGGCGAGGAAGACGAATCCGGTGCACAGCCGGGGATTCCGCAGCAGCCGCGGCAGCGTGCCGGGGCGTACCGGGCGGTCGGCGGGCAGCGCGGGCAGCAGCAGCGCGAGGGCCGGCGCGGTCCCGGCCGACAGCCCCGCCGCGGCGCCGAACGCGGCCCGCCAGCCGACCGCTTCGCCCAGCATGGTGCCCGCGGGCACCGCCAGCACGCTGGCCAGCCCGATACCGCCGAAGACGGCTGCCAGCGCCGTGCTCAGTGAGCGCTGCGGCACCAGCCGGACCGGCAGGGTGGCCGCCAGCGCCCATACCCCGCCGAGTGCGACACCCACCAGGACGCGCGCGAACAGCAGCACGGCGAGGGAGGGCGCCGTCGCCGAGAGGGTGTTGGCGGCGGCCAGCAGCAGCGCCAGCGCCGCCAGCACGGTACGGCGGTCGAGCCTGCCCGCGGCGGGCGGGACGAGGGGGGCGGCGAGGGCCGCGACGACTCCGGTGAGGGAGACGGTCAGCCCGGCCGATCCCTCCGAGACCTCCAGGCTCGTGCCGATCGGGGTGAGCAGCCCGACGGGCAGCATCTCGGCCGCGGTGACCGCGAAGGTGGCGGCCGTGAGCGAGGCGACGCCGAGCCACGCCCGCAGCGGCGTGCGCTCCCTTCCGCCGGGGGCGTGTCCTGGGGGATCCGTGCAGGTGGGGGTCTCAGTCATGGTTCAAGACTTCGCGCCCGGCCGCCCGGGAACAACGGCGGACTTCTCATCCTTCCATGAGCGGGGCTCATCGGTCTGCCGCGAGCGGGGCAGGGGCAGCGGCCCCGTCGACACGGCGGGCGGGAGCGCGGAGCCAGTGCGGGAGGCGGAGTTGGACAGCGGTGGCGGTACCCGGATCCGGTCACTGGAGATGCGGGAGCTGGAGTGCTTTCTCGTCCTCGCCGAGGAACTCCACTTCGGGCGCGCCGGAGAGCGGCTGTATGTGTCGCAGAGCAGGGTCAGCCAGCTGCTGCGCTCGCTGGAGAACCGGATCGGGGCGCGGCTGGTGGAGCGCACCAGCCGCCGGGTGGCGCTGACCGAACTGGGCTCCCGGTTCCTCGAACGGCTGCGGCCCGCCTACGGCTTGCTGGGGGAGGCCGTGGACGAGGCACGTGCCGCGGCCCGGAGCGTGACCGGGCGGCTGCGGCTGGGGTTCCTGGGCAGCGCGGATCATCGCACCACGGCGGCCCTCGTCCTCTTCCACGCCCGCCATCCCCAGGTGGAGACCGCCGTCGTGGAGATCACCATGGCGGATCCGTTCGGACCGCTGCGGCGCGGCGAGGTGGACGCCGCCGTGGTGCTGCTGCCGGTCGCGGAGTCCGATCTGGTGGTGGGGCCCGGCTTCGGGGCGCAGCCGTGGACACTGGCCGTCTCCTCCGGCCACCCGCTCGCCGCCCGGTCCGCGTTGAGCGCCGAGGATCTCGCGGACTGCCGGCTCCTCGCCGCCGCGCCGCCCGCCCCCGGCTACTGGCGCGACCATCAGGCCCCGCCGCGTACACCGGGCGGTCGCACCATCGCACGGGGCCCGGCGGTGACCACTCTCCAGGAGGGGCTGGCCAACGCCGCCGCGGGGCGCGGGGGGATGCTGCTGTGCCGCCCCACGGCCGAGGCGCACGCCCGTGCGGACATCGTCTTCGTACCGGTCGACGGACTGCCCTGCTCGGAGCTGGCCGTGGTGACGGGGGGCGGCCACGGCAGCGCGCTGCGGCGGGCGTTCGTGCGGGCCGTGGCCGACTCGGCCGGTACGGTCCCTCCGGCTCCGGCCGTGCCGGGGCCCTGCTGAGGACGGCGGCTGCCGGCCGCGGGCGGGGCCGCGGCCGGTGGCGCGCCCCGGAGGCGGATGTCCAACTTCACCCAATCGCAACCTTCTTCCCGCCGGCACCCGCCGTCCCCGCTGCGACCTGCGGTCTCCCCCTCGGGACCGGGACCCGGCGAACTGGGCCACGGACGGGAACACTTGGATATTCCGGGGCGCGTGTGCTCCGGGTTGAGGATGCGAGTACCGTGCTGTCACCCGTCGTGCGTGCATCTCGTACGACGGTCCTACCGGAAGGAAAACGATGACAGCACTGCGCCTCAGATGGCAGCGGTCGGTCGCCATCGCGGCGACCGGTGCCGCGGCGTTCGTCGGCACCGCGATAGCGGCCGCCCCCGCCCAGGCACACACCCCTTCATGGTCGGTGACCTGTGACTCGGTCTCGATCGACCTGAAGATGTACGCGCCGAAGGACAACAAGGTCACCATCAAGGCCGGTGACGAGACGCTGATCAGCGAGACCTTCGGCCGTAGCTTCCAGAAGAAGGTCGACCTGCCCGAGCACGGCGAGCCGCTGAAGGTCACCGCTCAGGTCGTGGCCTCGGACGGCGACCGGTTCTCGTGGGGCCCGGAGACCAAGACGTCCCCGGTCTGCGACAAGCCGACGCCCACCCCGACGCCCAGCGAGTCGGAGTCCACCCCGCCCTCGCCCAGCCCCTCGCAGAGCCCCAGCGAGAAGCCGGAGCCGAGCGCGCCCGAGTCCAGCTCCAGCGCCCCGGCGGAGAAGCCGCAGGGCGGCGGCGACGACCTCGCCGAGACGGGTTCCTCCAGCAACACCCCGATGATCGCCGGCATCGCGGCCGCCGTGGTCATCGCAGGCGGGGGCCTCGTCGCCTTCGCGCGCAAGCGCCGCTCCTCGCAGAGCTGATCCACCCGGGGCTGTCCCCCGTGCAGCCCCGGACCGTTCGTTCGGACGGTTGACGGACAGCCCGCACCACCGCCCGGCGGCCCGCCTCGGCCGGCCGCCGGGCGGCACGGGCCCCGGGCCCCGTCCCGCGGAGCGGCCGTTCCGGCGACGGGACCTCCGCACGCCGGGCGGGGCCCTACGGCCCGCCGGACGCCGGGCCCCCGCGCCACAGATAGTGGTGCTCGGGGCGTCCCACCTGCCCGTAGCGCTGCCGCCGCTCCGCGGAGCCGGTGGTGACGAGGTGTTCGAGATAGCGGCGTGCGGTGATCCGGTTCACGCCGAGCGCCGCCGCCGCCTCACTCGCCGTCAGCCCCTCCCGGGCCGCCTCCCGCAGCCGGTCCGTCACCCGCGCCAGCGTCGGGGAACTCAGCCCCTTCGGCAGCGCCGAGGCGGTGGGCGCGGCCCGCAGCACCGACAGCGTCCGGTCCACCTCGTCCTGACTGACCGCCTCGCCCCCGGCCTCGGCCGTGGCACGGAAGTCCGCGTAGCGCAGCAGCCGGTCGCTGAGCGTCCGGAAGGTGAACGGCTTCAGCACATGCTGGACGACCCCGAGCGCGACCCCCTCCCGGATCATCGTCAGATCGCGGGCCGACGTCACCGCGAACACATCCTCCGAATGGCCCGCCGCACGCAGGGCACGCAGCAGGTCCAGGCCGCTGCCGTCGGGCAGATACAGATCGAGCAGGATCAGATCGACGCCCCCGCCCCGGCCCGCCGCGTCCTCCAGGGCGCGGAGCGCCTCGGCCCGGGAGTGCGCCTTCCCGGCCACCTCGAAACCCGGCACCCGGCTGACGTACAGGGCGTGCGCGTCGGCCGCCACGGGATCGTCCTCGACGACCAGGACACGGAGTGTCATCGCAGTACCTCCTGGGCTCCTGCCTCCCGCGGCAGCGGCAGCCGCACCTCGAACTCGGCGCCCGCGCCGGGGAGATCGCGGGCCTGTACCTCGCCCCCGTGCCGGTGTGCCGTCTGCCGCACCAGGGCCAGGCCGATGCCGCCGCCCCGGCCGGTCTTGGTGGACCAGTTCCGCTCGAAGAGCCGGTCCCCGGCCCCGGGCGGCAGGCCGGGGCCGGTGTCGGCCACGCGCAGCAGCAGGACGCCGGAGCGGTCGCACCGGACCGTGACCGTCACCCGGGGGCCGGCCGGGGCCCGCTCCTCGCCGGCCGGACCCGGCACCCGGCCGGCGGGCGGGGCCGTGACGGCCTCCACCGCGTTGTCGATCAGATTGCCCAGCACCGTCACCAGGTCCCGGCCCGGGATGCCCGGCACGTCCTCCACACCGGAGTCCGGCGCGAGGGTCAGCTCGACGCCGCGCTCCTTGGCCTGCGCGGCCTTGCCCAGCAGCAGCGCGGCCAGCACCGGCTCCCGCACCGCACTCACCACCCGGTCGGTCAGCGCCTGTGCCAGCTCCAGCTCCTCGGTCGCGAAGCGCACGGCCTCCGCCACTCGGCCCAGTTCGATCAGGGAGACGACGGTGTGCAGCCGGTTGGCGGCCTCGTGGGCCTGCGAGCGCAGCGCCTCGGCGAAGCCGCGCACCGAGTCCAGCTCACCGGCCAGCGCCCGCAGCTCGGTGTGGTCGCGCAGGGTCACCACCGTGCCCCGGCGCTCCCCGCCGTCCACCGGCGCGGTGTTGACGACCACGACCCGCTCGCCGGTCAGATGGACCTCGTCCCGGCGCGGCTCCCCGGCCAGCAGCGCTTCGGTCAGCTCGGCGGGCAGCCCGAGGTCGGCGACGTTCCGGCCCACCAGGTCCCGGGGTCCGTCCCGGCCCAGCAGCAGGCGGGCGCCGTCGTTGACGAGCGCGACCCGCCCCTCCCCGTCGAGCAGCAGCAGTCCCTCGCGCACCGCGTGCAGTGTCGCCTGGTGGTAGTCGTGCAGCCGGCTGAGTTCGACCGCGTTCATCCCGTGGGTGTGGCGGCGCAGCCGGGCGTTGGTCAGATACGTGCCGACGGCGCCCAGCGCCAGGGCCCCGCCGGCCACCGCGAGCACCGCGGTCAGCTGCTCGCCGACCTGCCTGCTGATGGTGTCGATGGTGATCCCGGCGCTGACCAGGCCGATGATCCGGCCCTCCCGCCCGCCGTGCCCGGCTTCCCGGACGGGCGTCACCACGCGTACCGACGGGCCCAGCGTGCCGGTGTAGGTCTCGTCGAAGGTGTGGCCCCGCAGCGCGGGCCCGATGTGGCCGACGAACTGCTCGCCGATCCGGTCGGGGTCGGGGTGCGTCCAGCGCTTGCCGTGCGGATCCATGATCGTCACAAAGCTGACGCCGGTGTCCCGGCGCACCCGCTCCGCGTAGGGCTGCAGGCGCGCGCTGGGATCGGCGGAGCCGATGGCCGCCCGTACGGAGGGGGAATCGGCCACGGCCTGCGTGGTGGCCCGGGCACGGTGCGTCGCCGCCTCCCTGGCCTGTGACTTTCCGGAAACGTACGCGAACACCGCGCATCCGGCGACCACCACGGCGACCAGCACCACCTGCATGGCGAAGAGCTGTCCTGCCAGGCTGCGCGGGCGGGACCGCAGGGGGAAGCGGGGTCGGGGGACGCGCATCGTCTCAGTCTGCCGTGGCTTGTTTCGTGCACGTAATGCACGTAAGGGTGACGCACATCGCACCGTGTTGCATAGTCGCCGGGACTCAACACGATCGGAATTCGCAATCGAGCGTCCACCAGGGCGTTCCGGCGGAGACATCGTGACGTGACCCATGGACGAGGAGCCGCCGACGTGTCGAAGAAGACACCGCAGCAGGCCGCAGCGGGTGCTGCGCCGGAGACCCAGCAGCAGCCGGGGCCCAAGCGGGACCGCACCCATTACCTCTACATCGCGGTGATCGGCGCCGTGGTGCTGGGCGTGGTGCTGGGACTGACGGCACCTGGTGTGGCCACCGAGCTGAAACCGCTCGGCACGGGGTTCGTCAATCTCATCAAGATGATGATCTCCCCGATCATCTTCTGCACGATCGTGCTCGGCATCGGCTCGGTCCGCAAGGCGGCCAAGGTCGGCGCGGTCGGCGGCCTGGCGCTCGGCTACTTCCTGGTGATGTCGCTGGTCGCGCTGGCGATCGGGCTGGTCGTCGGCAACGTCCTGGAGCCGGGCCACGGGCTGCAGCTCACCGACGCGGCCCGGGACGCGGGCGCCTCGCAGGCCGAGGGCGGTGAGGGCCTGACCGACTTCCTGCTCGGCATGGTCCCCACCACCATGGTCTCCGCCTTCACCGGTGGCGAGGTGCTGCAGACCCTGCTCATCGCCCTGCTGGTCGGCTTCGCGCTGCAGGCGATGGGGTCGGCGGGGGAGCCGGTGCTGCGCGGTATCGGGCACCTGCAGAAGGTGGTCTTCCGGGTGCTGGCGATGATCATGTGGGTGGCCCCCGTCGGCGCCTTCGGCGCGATGGCGGCGGTGGTCGGCGAGACCGGGGTGGACGCGCTGAAGTCGCTCGCCGTCATCATGATCGGCTTCTATCTGACCTGCTTCGTGTTCGTCTTCGTCGTGCTCGGGACGATCCTGCGGGTGTTCACCGGCGTGAACATCTTCAAGCTGCTGAAGTACCTGGGCCGGGAGTTCCTGCTGATCCTGTCCACCTCCTCGTCCGAGTCGGCACTGCCCCGGCTGATCGCGAAGATGGAGCACCTGGGCGTCAGCCGGCCCGTCGTGGGCATCACCGTGCCCACCGGCTACTCCTTCAACCTCGACGGCACCATGATCTACCTGACCATGGCCTCGATCTTCGTCGCCGAGGCCATGGGCAACCCGCTCGGCATCGGTGAGCAGATCTCGCTGCTGATCTTCATGTTCGTCGCGTCCAAGGGCGCCGCCGGGGTCACCGGCGCCGGGCTGGCCACCCTGGCCGGCGGCCTCCAGTCGCACCGTCCCGAGCTGGTGGACGGCGTGGGTCTGATCGTCGGCATCGACCGGTTCATGAGCGAGGCCCGCGCGCTGACCAACTTCGCCGGGAACGCCGTGGCCACCGTGCTGGTCGGCACCTGGACCAAGGAGATCGACCGGGAGCGCGTCGGCGAGGTGCTGCGCGGCGCGCTGCCCTTCGACGAGCGGACCCTGGAGGCCGCCCACGAGCCCGCCCCGGACCGGTCGGAGGAGACCGCGGCCGAGCAGGTCCCGCCGCAGGAGCGCGCCGCCGCGGCCACCAAGGGCTGATCCGGACGCCGCCCGGCCCCGGTCCGCCCGGCCTCCCGAGGCCGTCCCGCCCCCGCCCCGCATCCGCCGGAGCGGGGGCGGTCCCGTCGGTGTTCCGCCGGCTCCGGCCCCCGGTGGCCGCGGGCGGCCACGGGCGGGTGGCGCGCTCCGGACCGGATCAGGTCCTGCGCAGCCGGAACCAGTAGAAGCCGTGCCCCGCGAGTGTCAGCAGATAGGGCAGGCCCCCGATCGCGGGGAAGCGGACGCCGCCGATCAGTTCCACGGGGACCCGCCCCTGCCACTCCCGCAGATCCAGTTCGGTCGGCTGCGGGAACCGCGAGAAGTTGTGCACGCACATCACCAGGTCGTCACCGCCGCCGGGGAGCGCCAGCTCCCGCAGGAAGGCCAGGACGCACGGGTTGGAGGAGGAGAGCTCCTCGTAGGAACCCAGCCCGAAGGCGGGGTTCTGCTTGCGCACCTCGATCACCCGCCGGGTCCAGTGCAGCAGCGAACTCGGCGAGCTCATGGCGGCCTCGACGTTGGTGGCCTGATAGCCGTGCACCGGGTCCATGACGGTCGGCAGGAACAGCCGCCCCGGATCGCAGGAGGAGAACCCGGCGTTGCGGTCGGGCGTCCACTGCATCGGAGTGCGGACCGCGTCCCGGTCGCCGAGCCAGATGTTGTCGCCCATGCCGATCTCGTCGCCGTAGTAGAGGATGGGCGAGCCGGGCAGCGACAGCAGCAGCGCGGTGAACAGTTCGATCTGCTTGCGGTCGTTGTCCAGCAGCGGCGCCAGCCGGCGGCGGATGCCGATGTTGGCCCGCATCCGTGGGTCCTTGGCGTACTCCGCGTACATGTAGTCGCGTTCCTCGTCGGTGACCATCTCCAGGGTCAGCTCGTCGTGGTTGCGCAGGAAGACGCCCCACTGGCAGCGGGAGGGGATCGCGGGCGTCTTGGCGAGGATCTCGGAGACGGGGTAGCGCGACTCGCGGCGCACGGCCATGAAGATGCGCGGCATGACCGGGAAGTGGAAGGCCATGTGGCACTCGTCGCCGCCCGTCGCGTAGTCGCCGAAGTAGTCGACGACGTCCTCCGGCCACTGGTTGGCCTCGGCCAGCAGCACGGTGTCGGGGTAGTGGGCGTCGACCATCCGGCGGACCCGTTTGAGGAAGGCGTGCGACTGCGGAAGGTTCTCGCAGGTGGTGCCCTCCGCGGCGTACAGGTAGGGGACCGCGTCCAGCCGGAAGCCGTCGATGCCCAGGTCCAGCCAGAACCGCAGGGCGGAGATCATCTCGTCCTGGACCAGCGGGTTGTCGTAGTTGAGGTCCGGCTGGTGGGAGAAGAAGCGGTGCCAGAAGTACTGCCTGCGCACCGGGTCGAAGGTCCAGTTGGACACCTCGGTGTCGACGAAGATGACGCGGGCGTCCTGGAACTGCTTGTCGTCGTCGGCCCAGAGGTAGTAGTCGCCCCACGGCCCTTCCGGGTCGCGCCGGGACTCCTGGAACCACGGGTGCTGGTCGCTGGTGTGGTTCATCACGAAGTCGATGATCACGCGCATGCCGCGCTGGTGCGCGGCGTCCACGAACTCCACGAAGTCCGCGAGGTCGCCGAACTCGGGGAGCACGGAGGTGTAGTCGGAGACGTCGTAGCCGCCGTCCTTGAGCGGGGACTCGAAGAACGGGGGCAGCCACAGGCAGTCCACGCCGAGCCACTGGAGGTAGTCCAGCTTCGCGGTGAGCCCGCGCAGATCCCCGATGCCGTCGCCGTCGCTGTCCTGGAAGGAGCGGACGAGCACCTCGTAGAAGACGGCGCGCTTGAACCAGTCGGGATCGCGGTCCCGGGCGGGGGTGTCCTCGAAGGTGTCGGGGACGGGCTCGTTGACGCTCATGTGTGGGTGACCCTCCGGTCGGTGAGGACGGTCGCAGGGTGCGGGCGCGGGCCGGGCGGAGGACCCACCTCCCCCGCAGCAGCCGCACGCCGCCCTCCCTGCCCCAGTGATCGGGCTGTTCGGCGCACGCGGCGCGTACCGGCAGGACCCGTGGCCGCTCAACTGAGCGGCACACGGTCCGGATGCGAAGCGCGCGCTGTTCAACGACTTCGCCCCCGCGTGGGTGTGGTGCGCCGGCGGCCGTCGTCGCCACCCGGACCCTCCGAAGGCCACGTGCGCCGGTACCGGCCCGCCTCCGGAACGCCAACGGCTCCCAGGACCTGTCGAGGTCCTGGGAGCCGTTGTCATGCCAGGCGCGTGCGCCGGTCCGCCGCATCCCCGGCCGGGGACGGGGCGAAGCCCCGCGGGCGGCGCCGCCCGCCGGTCAGCTACCGGTCACGTTCACCCCGGTCCAGGCGGCCTTGACCGCCTTGACCTCGGCACTGTCCGCGCCGTAGAGGTCGGTGGCCGACTGCACGGTCGCCTTGCGCGCGTCCGCGTAGTCCGTCGTCGAGGTCATCTGCTCGGTCAGCGCCTTGAACCAGATCTGCTCGGCCTTCTCGATGCCGATCCCGTCCAGCTTCTCGCCGTTCTTGGTGGGCGAGTCGTACTTCACGCCGTTCACCTCGCGCTCCCCGCTGCCCACGGACAGCAGGAAGAAGAAGTGGTTGGCGATGCCGGAGGAGTAGTGGACGTCCACGTCCCCGGCCTCGGGGCTCCAGTAGTCCAGCGAACTGCCGTCCTTGCTCGGCTCGTCCATCCAGCGCAGCGGGGTGCCGTCGCCGTTGATGTCGATCTTCTCGCCGACGAGGTAGTCCGGCACGTCGTCCGGGCTGTCGGCGTGGAACTCGACCGCGGCGGCGAAGATGTCGGAGGTGGCCTCGTTCAGGCCGCCCGACTCGCCCGCGTACTCCAGGTTGGCCGTGGTCGAGGTGACCCCGTGCGACATCTCGTGCGCCGCGACGTCCAGCGAGGTCAGCGGGTTCTTGTTGCCCTGGCCGTCGCCGTAGGTCATGCAGAAGCAGGAGTCGTCCCAGAAGGCGTTGACGTAGTTGTCGCCGTAGTGGACCCGGCTGAGGGCGCCCTTGCCGTCGCCCGCGATGCCCTCGCGGCCGTGCACCTGCTTGTAGTAGTCCCACGTCTGGCCGGCGCCGTAGTGCGCGTCCACGCCCGCGGTGGCCGGGTCGCCGGTGGTGCCGTCGCCCCAGACGTCGTCGTCGTCGGTGAAGACCGTGCCCTCGCCGCTCTGGCCGCCGTTGAGGTCGGAGGTGCGGTTGCCGCCGCGCGCGTCGTCCTTCATCGTGAACGAGCCGGACGAGCCCGAGGTCCCGATCTCGACCTTGCCGCTGTACTGGCTGTTGCCGGTGCCCTCCTTGATGCCCTGGAACTCGAAGAGCTTCTTGCCGGTCCTCGCGTCGGTGATCACGTGGAGCTGGTTGGGCGCGCCGGACTTCTGCACGCCGCCGACGACGGTCTCCCAGGCGAGCACGGGCTTGCCCTCGCCCGCCCAGACGATCTTCCGGGGGGCCTTGCTGCCCTTGGCCTCGGCCTTGACGGGCTTGTGCGCGGCGGGGGCCGACGTCTTCACCGCGATCTTCGCGCGGGTGGCCTTGGAGGCGCCGGTGCGCTTGCCGGAGGCGGACTTGTGCACCACGAGGTCGCCGCCGAGGACCGGCAGCCCGTCGTAGGTGCGCTCGTAACGGACGTGTGTGGAGCCGTCCTTGTTCTTGACGACATCCTTGACGTGGAGCTTCTCCTTGGAACCGAGGCCCAGTGCGCGGGCGTCGGCGGACTTCGCCGCCTCGGTGTTCGCCGTCTTGACCAGCTCGGTGTGCTGGCTCGCGGTCAGCTGCGCGGGCAGCGCGCCGTTCGCGGTGGTCTCGCCGGCCGGGGCCGCGCCGGCGGTGCCGGCGGTGACGCCTGCCGCGACCAGGGCCGCCGTGGCGGCGAGGGCGGATATCCGCTGCTTGGAGGTGAATCTCACAGTGACTCCTTCTGCCGTGGGGGCCGGACGGTATGACTGATCAACCGTCCGGGCAGAACTGAACTGCGGTGCGCCACGCGAAAGTACGGACGGGGTTCGTGCTGCTGTACGCATCCCGTGTGACGTGCTGGTGAGCCTGCCACTTTCGACATGGGCATGTCACCGGCACATCGAGCTCTGATCAGAGGTTGGCCAGATTCTGTTCGTTGATACGAAACCCGTGCCCGCATAGCGGACAACTGGCAGAAGCCCTTCCGCTGTCCAGTGCCCGCGCACCACCCGCTGCCGTGTTCCACCGCCCCCACCGCCCCCACGGCGCCGTCCCGGTGCCGGGCCGTCAGCGGCAGGCACCGGGCGCCGCCGGTGCTCCGCACGGGAGCGGGCTCAGGCGTTGACGTCGTGCCGTGCCGCGCCCCGCCCCGCGGACGGCTCCCCGCGGGCCGGAGCCCGGCGGGGGACCGCGCGCAGCGTGCGGACGGCCGGGACCGACAGCAGTGCCGCACTGATCCCGATCATGATCACGCCGCCCGCGAGCAGTACCGTCCGGGCCCCGAGCAACTGTGCCGCCGGGCCCGCCAGCGCCTGGCCCGCGGGCATCATGGCGAGCGAGCCGGCCACCTCGTAGGCGTGGATGCGGTTGAGGATCCGACCGGGAACCTGGGTCTGCACACTGGTCGCCCACATCACGCTCCACACGCCGCCGCCCATGCCCCAGACGGCCGCGGCCGCCATCATGGCGGCGGGCGGCAGGCCCAGACCGACGGCGGCGGGGTAGCAGCAGCACCCGACCAGCGCGAACGACCCGGCACGCAACTGCCGTTCGGGCCGGAAGCGCAGCGCCAGCAGCCCGCCCAGCGCGGTGCCGCCGCCCAGCGCCGAGTTGACCAGCCCGTAGACGCCCGGCCCGTCCGACGGGATGATCTCGGCGGCGGTCAGCGGCACCAGCGGCCCGGAGACGGTGACCATGTAGACCATCCAGATGAGGATGACGCTCCACATCCAGGTGCGGGCCCGGAACTCGCGCCACCCCTCGGCCAGATCGGCACGGTAGCGGGTGCGCCCGGCGGGGCGGCCCCGGGCGGCCGGCAGCCGCAGCAACGCCAGGCACACCGCGCTGAGCAGATAGGTCCCGGCGTGCGCGGCGAACACCCCGCCCGGGGAGAAGCCACCCACCAGCGCACCGGCGAGGGCCGGGCCCAGCAGCATGGCCAGGGACTCCGCCGTGCGGATCAGCCCGTTGGCGCCCTGCACGTCGTCGGCCACCCGGGGGACGGTGCTGGCGACCCCCGGCTGGAACAGGCCCGCACAGATGCCGTTGACGGCTCCGATCGCGCACACCTGCCACAGCACCACGTGCCCGCTCAGGAAGAGCGCCGACATGCCCGCCTGGGTGACCACCCGCACCAGATCCGAGCCGATCATCAGTCTCCGGGTGTCGAACCGGTCGCAGAAGACGCCTCCGAAGATGACGAAGCCCGCCAGGAACACCGTCAGCGAGGCCAGCGCCGCTCCGATCGCGCCGGGCCCGTGGCCGTGCTGGATCAGCCCGGCGGACAGCGCGATGGGCAGCATCGCGTCACCGAGCTTGGCGACCGCACGGCCGGTGAAGAACAGGGCGAAGTTGCGGGAACGCAGAGCGGCCGTCGCGGCACCGGAAGGGGTCACGTCCAGCCAGTGTGGCCAAGAGCGCGGTCCGGAGCGAACTGATTTCGCACGGCGCCCGCCGCCGTGTCGCGCTCCGGGGCGGCTCGGCTGCCGCGGGGATTCCTCGTTCACTCGTGTGAGCCCGGTGTCCCTCCCGCACGCGCTTCGTTGGTCCGTTCGTCCGGGTGAGGCGGCTGAACGCCCTCGACAGCAGGCGACGCACAGGAGCGGGGACGGCATGGGACGGGGCACGACGGCACGGCGAGTCCGGGCACTGCTGTACCACGCGGGGGGCGTGCGACGGGCGGTGCGCGCCGTTTCGGCCGTCGTGGCGCTCGCGCTGCTGTGCACCGCGCCTGCGGGATGCGCCGTCGTGGACGACTCCAAGCCGCCGGGGGGCGCCATCCGGGTGACGCCCGAGGACGGTGCCAGCGATGTGCCCACCGACGCACGGGTGGAGGTCTCGGTCGCGGAGGGGAAGCTGCGCAGCGTCCGGATGCAGCACAAGGGCAAGGACGCCGGGCGCGCCATCGCGGGCCGGTTCTCCGCCGACCGGCGGAGCTGGCGCCCGCTGCCCGCCTCCGCGGAGAACGCCTCCGGGCGCGGAGCCGGGCACGGCAAGGGCACGGTGCTGGAGTTGGCCGGCACCTACGAGGTGGACGTGGTGGCCGTCGACGGCGAGGGCGACCGGGTGATCCGGCACGCCACCTTCTCCACCCGGGTGCCGCCGCACCGCTTCGTGGGCTACTTCCGTCCGGAAGACGGCCAGACCGTCGGTACCGCGATGATCGTCTCGCTGGAGTTCAGCCGGCCCATCGCCGACCGGGCGGCCGTCGAGCGCGCCATCGACGTCACCTCCACGCCCCGCGTGGAGATCGCCCCCCACTGGTTCGGCCGCAACAGGCTCGACTTCCGGCCCCGCACCTACTGGCAGCCCGGCACCGAGGTGACCCTCGATCTGCGGCTGCGCGATGTGCGCGGGGCGCCCGGCGTCTACGGGACGCAGCGCAAGCAGGTGACGTTCACCGTCGGCCGCGACCAGCGCAGCGTCGTGGACGTGGGCCGCGGCACGCTGACCGTGCGGCAGGGCGGCCGCCGGGTCGACCGGTTGGACATCACGGCGGGCACGAAGAAGAACCCGACCTACAACGGCCGCATGGTCATCAGCGAGAAGTTCCAGGAGACCCGGATGAACGGGGACACCGTGGGCTTCGGCGGCGAGTACGACATCAAGGACGTGCCGCACGCGATGCGGCTCACCCGCAGCGGCACCTTCCTGCACGGCAACTACTGGGCCGCCGAGCGCACGTTCGGCAAGAAGAACACCAGTCACGGCTGCGTCGGACTGGAGGACGAGCGCGGCGGGGACGACAAGTCGCCCGCCGGGCGGTTCTTCCACCGCTCGCTGATCGGCGACCTGGTCACCGTGCGCGGTTCGCACGACCGGACCGTGGCGGCGGACAACGGCCTGGGCGGCTGGAACATGCCGTGGGAGACCTGGGTCGGGGGTTCGGCCCTGAACTGACCGCGGCCGGGAAGGCGCCCCGCCTCCCTGCCGTGCATCCGCCTCCCTCCCGTCCGTTCCGGCTCTCGTCCACGGCGGGCCTGCGGGTGATGCCGGCGGTGTGCCGGCCGCCCGGTGGGCGGGGCCTCCCGGCGTCGGCGCACGGGCGCTCTCCCTCCTTCCGGCCTTCCCAAAAAACGCGACCGAATGGTGACCACGGAGTGCGGTTCGCCGTCATTGCGGTGTGGTTATCTAACAATGCGGATGCGCGCCGCCGTTCATGTGCCGTTCACGGCCGGGCGGCGCGATGTCGCGTTTTCGGGGGCGCACACGGGTGCGCGAAGCCGTGTGAGGACAAGGGATGGGGCCGTCTTGGATCTGAAGACCGTGGCCGGGGACAAGTTCACGTGGAAGGCGATCCGGGGGGACAGCCGCGCCCGGATCATCGGAGGCTCAGCCGTCGGCTTCGTGGTGCTGCTCGTGGTGCTGCTGCTCACGCTGACCACCTGCGGCGGCGGTGGCGGCACCGGCGCCCGCGCGAACAGCGGGGACGACGACCGGGACAAGCCCGCCAAGGGGCCCTCCGAGGCCGTGCTGACCGTCGCCCCGAAGGACGGCGCCGACGACGTGAAGACCTCGGGCGTCCTTCAGGTCCAGGCGGCCGAGGGCAAGCTGACGAAGGTGACCGTCCAGGACTCCAAGGGTGCGAAGGTCGAGGGGAAGCTCGCCGAGGGCGGCACGGTCTGGCGCCCCGCCACCCACCTGGCGGCCGGTACCAAGTACACGGTGGACGCCGTGGCCGAGGACTCCGAGGGGCGGGCCGCGGCCAAGCACGCCACGTTCACCACGTTCGTGCCGCAGAACACCTTCGTGGGCTACTTCACGCCGGAGAACGGCGACAAGGTCGGCGCCGGGATGCCGTTCTCGATCAACTTCAACCGCCCCGTCGCCCACCGGGAGGCCGTGGAGCAGGCGATATCCGTCTCCGCCGACCCGGAGGTCGAGGTGGCGGGCCACTGGTTCGGCAACCAGCGCCTCGACTTCCGGCCCGAGAAGTACTGGAAGGCCGGGACGAAGGTCGCCGTCGACCTCAACCTCAGCGGCGTCGAGGGTGCCGAGGGCGTCTACGGGACGCAGCGCAAGACCGTGCGGTTCACCGTCGGCAGGCAGCAGGTCAGCGTGGTGGACGCGAAGAAGAAGACGATGACCGTGACCCGCGACGGCGAGAAGATCAAGACCTTCCCCATCAGCTCCGGGCGCCCGGCCAACCCCACCTACAACGGTGTGATGGTCATCAGCGAGAAGCACGAGGTCACCCGGATGAACGGGGACACCGTGGGGTTCGGCGGCGAGTACGACATCAAGGACGTCCCGCACGCGATGCGGCTGAGCACCTCGGGCACCTTCATCCACGGCAACTACTGGATGGCCAAGTCGCAGTTCGGCCAGGTCAACAGCAGCCACGGCTGCGTGGGCCTGTTCGACCTGCGCGGCGGCGGCGCCAACGGGACGCCGGGCGCCTGGTTCTTCAGCCACTCCATGGTCGGCGACGTGGTCGAGGTCGAGAACTCGCAGGACGACACCATCAAGCCGGACAACGGCCTCAACGGCTGGAACATGTCCTGGGAGAAGTGGACGGCGAAGCAGTAGCGGGCCCGGCGGCCGGCGGCCCGCCGCGCGGAGTGCCCGGGGGCGGCGGCTCCCGGGCGCCCCGGCGCGGCCGGGGGCCGGGCCGGGGCTGTGAGCAACGGCACCGGGCCCGCGGCGCGGAACGGCCGTTAACCTTCCCGGCATGACGACTGACGAATCCAGCGGCGCCACCGCGCGCCTCGAGGTCGCCGACGGTGTCGGCACCATCCGGCTCGACCGGCCGAAGATGAACGCCCTCGACATCGCCACCCAGGACCTGCTGCGCGAACTCGCCGAGGAGGCCACCCGCCGCGAGGACGTGCGCGCCGTGGTGCTCTACGGGGGCGAGAAGGTGTTCGCGGCCGGTGCGGACATCAAGGAGATGCGCGAGATGGACCACTCCGCGATGGTCCTGCGCTCCCGCGGTCTCCAGGAGGCGTTCACCGCGGTGGCCCGCATCCCCAAGCCGGTCGCCGCGGCGGTCACGGGCTACGCCCTGGGCGGCGGCTGCGAGCTGGCGCTGTGCGCGGACGTCCGGTTCGCGGGCGAAGGGGCCAAGCTGGGGCAGCCGGAGATCCTGCTGGGCCTGATCCCCGGTGCGGGCGGCACCCAGCGGCTGTCCCGGCTGGTCGGCCCGGCCAAGGCCAAGGACCTGATCTTCACCGGGCGGACGGTGCCGGCGGCCGAGGCCGCCCGGATCGGCCTGGTCGACCACGTGGTACCGGACGCCGAGGTGTACGAGCAGGCGCACGGCTGGGCCGCGCGGCTGGCGCGGGGTCCGGCGCTCGCGCTGCGCGCGGCCAAGGAGTCGGTCGACTTCGGTCTGGAGGCGGACATCGAGACCGGTCTGGCGCTCGAACGGAACTGGTTCGCCGGGCTGTTCGCGACCGAGGACCGGCAGATCGGCATGCGCAGCTTCGTGGAGGACGGCCCGGGCAAGGCCCGGTTCCGCTGAGCGACCCGCGACCGGGCCGGGGGCGGCACGGGGGACCGGCCGCCCGGCCCCGGGGACGGCCGGCCGGCCGCCCATCGACCCGCCCGGCCGCCCGCACCGGCGCTGGGCCGCTCCCGTCCTCCGCCGTTCCGGTACGTGGCAAGAGGCCGCCGGGGTGGGGTGGTTGGGGGTGGCGTAAAGCCCCGCACAGGCCGAACACTCCACCGTGTGGGGGAATCCGCTGTGCCCGGTCCTCCCTCGTTCGTGGGTGGGCCGTGGCGCGGTGTGATCATCTGCGCACGGCTTGTCACCCCGGGTCGTCCCAGGTCAGTGCATGTCCGCCGGGTCTCGGGGCGCCGGGTCGCGGCGGTCGCGGCGCGCTGGAGGGGGTCGTTCCGCCTTGGTGGATACCCGCGAACCGCCCCCAGCGGCATCCCCCTGCCGCCATGATGGAGGCATGGCGGGTCAGGGAGATGTGGCGAGCGTGACCGAACGGGTTCCGGAAGACCCAGCGGGGAAGTGGGACGCCGAGCCGGTGCGCACGGTTCTCGAACGGGCGGGCGATCCGACCGTACGGGAGGTGCCGCTCCCCAACCTTCCGGAGTCCGCTCGGCTGGCCCGTCGCCTCACCCAGGCCGTGCTGCAGGAGCGGTGGGCCCTCCCGGCGGAGCGCACGGAGTACACCGTGCTGCTCGTCTCCGAGCTGGTCGGCAACGCCGTGCGGCACACCGGCGCGCACACCATCGGTATCCGGATGCTGCGGCGCTCGGGGTGGATCCGCGTCGAGGTGCGGGACCCCTCCCGCGGACTGCCCTGCCTGCTGCCGGTCGGCGAGCTGGACACCAGCGGCCGGGGGCTCTTCCTCGTGGACACGCTGGCCGAGCGCTGGGGTGTGGACCTGCTGCCGCGGGGCAAGACGACGTGGTTCGAGATGCGGGCCACGAGCTGACCCGTGCGCGGCCCCGCCGCCCCGCGGCCCCGACCGCGGTGCGGGCCCGGCGGCCCGTCCGCCCTCCGGGTGCGCCGTCCGCCGAGGTGTGGCGCCCCCGGGGCGGGGAACCCGGCGCGAAACCGCCACGAGGGCGTGCCCCGGGCCGGTGCGCGGCTCCGACGGGGCTCTGTCGACGTACGGAGGAAGCCATGCCCGCAGGGTCCGACCGCAAGCGCGAACGCCAGTACGAGCACATCAAGGAAGGGGCCCGGCGGCAGGGCGCCTCACCCGCGCGGGCCAAGGAGATCGCGGCCCGCACGGTGAACAAGGAGCGCGCCCGGCACGGTGAGGCCAGGAGCGCCGGCCGCACCTCGGTGCGCGACACCGCCCCCGCCCGGCGCGGCGGCCGGCGCTCCGGCAACCGCATGGGTCCCGGCGGCCCCACTCGCGAGCAGCTCTACAACGAGGCCCGGCAACGCGGCGTCCGGGGCCGTTCGCAGATGACCAAGGCCCAGCTCCAGCGCGCCCTCGGCCGCTGACCGCCGCTCGACCGCCCGGCACCGGGCACCCCGCGCGTACCGGGCCCGCGCCCCCTGGGCCCCCGTACTCCCGGGTCCCTCTCCTCCCGGAGCCCGGGCCGCGCACGGTTCCGGGTCGGCCGGGCAGCCACGCGAACAGTGGTTCGGCAAGGTTTGACCTTGTGCTCGGCGGAAACCCCGGGACGGGAACAGCTCACGTACGCCCACTCCGTGGAGCCGTACCAGCTGGGAGGGCGACGGCCCATCGCGCCCGCCCGCCCCTCCCGACCACATCCGAGGATTGGAGCGCACCGTGGCAGCTCACGCGTCCAACGAGGGCTCGACCCCGTCCTACACCGTTCCCGGCATGTCCACGGCAGAGGGCGGCAGCGTCATCCAGCTGCTCCGCATGCGGCTGCACGCGCTCAACGACCTGGCGCTGACGCTGAAGCACGTGCACTGGAACGTGATCGGACCGCACTTCATCGCCGTGCACGAGATGCTCGACCCGCAGGTCGACGCCGTCCGCGACATGATCGACAACACGGCCGAGCGCATCTCCACCCTGGGCGGCTCCCCCTGGGGCACCCCGGGCGTGCTGGTCGCCGAGCGGACCTGGCACGACTACACGCTCGGACGCGCCGAGGCCATCGAGCACCTCGGCGCCCTCGACGTCGTCTACACCGGTGTGATCGAGGACCACCGCAAGGCCGTCCAGGCGACCGACAGCTCCGACCCGGTCACCCAGGACCTGCTCATCGAGCATCTGCGCAAGCTGGAGCTGTTCCAGTGGTTCGTGCGCGCCCACATCGAGAGCTCCGGCGGCAAGCTCGCGACGGGCCCGCACGACTCGGAGTCGGCCGCCGCCGAGAAGGCCGCCGGCCAGGCACGCGGAAAGCCCTGACCGCGGGCCCCGCACCCGCGTCCCCGCCAGGACCCCGGCGCTCCGGCGCCGGGGTCCTCGGCACTCCCGCCGTCCCCGGACCGCCCGACCGGCCTGCCCGGCTCCCCTGACCGCCCTGCCGTCCGCCGCCCGGCCGCTCCCTCACGCGTCCGGGCCGGCGCCGCGCTCCTCGACGCGCGGTACCGGTCGGCTCCCCGCATGATGGGGAGGTGGCCTCGCCAGGCGCTGCCGCGGCTGTCGCCGAGCGGGGGCGCAGGCACCGGGGCCACGCGATCGGGAGACAGCGATGCACCGCTTCCGCGAACCGAACACGGGGCCCGCCGGTCACGGCGACCCGCCGGTCGCCGCCCATGTCGCGCTGGCCGTCAACGGCATGGGCAGCTTCTGCTGGGACCTGCGGTCGGGCGAGATGAAGTACGACGACGCGGGACTCGCCGTGCTGGGGTTCGAGCCGGGCGAGTACGACGACCGCCCGGCCACCGTCGCCGACCGGATGGTGCCCCAGGAACTGCCCGGGATCCAGGCCCAGGTCAGCCGTGCGCTGAAGGCGCGGACGGGATACAGCATCTACTTCCGGGTGCGCCGCCCCGACGGCTCGCTGCGCTGGACGCACTCCCAGGCCACCGTCGTGTGCGACGACGCCGGCACCCCGGTGCGGGTCGTGGGGATCATCCGGGACGCCAGCCAGGAACTCCAGGCGGTCGACCAGACGAGGGAACTGCGGCAGGCCAAGAGCGAGCGGCGGCGGCAGGCCGACCTCGTGGGCCACGTCAACGACGCCCTCGCCCCCACCGTCACCGTCGAGGACGTCGCCGAGGCCCTCACCACCACCCGGCTGGTGCAGCGGCTGGGGGCGGCCAGCATCACCCTCGGCCTGGTGGACGGCGGGCGGATGGGGCTGGTGGGCTCCAACGGGGTGCCGGGCGAGATCATCCGCGACTTCCATCTGGCCCGGATCGGCGCCCCGCTGCCGCTCACCGAGGCGGTCCGCACCCGGGAGCCGGTCTTCGTCACCAGCCGCGCGGAGTTCGCCCGGCGCTACCCCGGGCTGGGCCAGTACCTGGGCCTGGTGCCCCGCGCCACCGCGGCGGTCTACTTTCCGCTGATCGCGCACGACACCCCCATCGGCGCCGTGGGCCTCACCTACGAGGGCAAGGACCGCTTCACCCACGACGAGCGCACCGTGCTGACCGCGCTCAGCAACACCATCGCCCAGTCCCTCCAACGGGCGCTGCTCTTCGACCAGGAGCACGAGCTCGCCGCCGGACTCCAGACGGCGATGCTGCCCGGACACATCCCGCACGTTCCCGGCCTGGCCATCGCGACCCGCTACCGTCCGGCGCGGGCCCGCGGCGGAATCGGCGGCGACTGGTACGACGCCGTCACGCTGCCGGACGGCCGGATCGCCGCCGTCGTGGGCGACGTCCAGGGGCACGACGTGACCGCCGCCGCCGTCATGGGGCAGCTGCGGATCGCGCTGCGCGCCTACGCGGCGGAGGGGCACCCGCCGCTGACCGTCATGGCCCGGGCCTCGGCCTTCCTCGCCGAACTGGACACCGACCGGTTCGCCACCTGCCTGCTGGTGCTGTTCGACCCCCGCACCGGCGTCGCCGTGACCGTCCGGGCCGGTCACCCGGAACCGGTCCTGCGCCGCCCCGACGGGAGCTGCGTATGGGTGGACACCCCCGTCGGACTGCCGCTCGGGCTCGCCGCACCCTCGGCCCAACCCCCGTACGCGCTCTCCGAGACGCTGGTGGAGCCCGGTTCCTCGCTGGTGATGTGCACCGACGGCCTGATCGAGTCCCGCACCCGGGATCTCGACGAGGGGCGCGCGAGGCTTCTGGAGGCGGTGCGGAACGGGCCGGTGCGTCCCGACGACCTCGCCGACCACCTGCTGCGCACCATGGGCGACTTCACCGGTGAGGAGGACGACGTCGCGCTGCTGCTGCTGCGCCGTGCCTCGGGCCGGCGTCCGGCCGCGCCGCAGATGGCCGTCACCATCTCCTCCAGCGACCCGCAGTCCCTGCACGCGGCCCGGCAGGCGCTGCGCACCGCCCTGCACCGCTGGTCCCTGGACTCCCTCGCCGACACCGCCGAGCTGCTCGCCAGCGAGATGGCCACCAACGCGCTGCTGCACACCGAAGGCGACGCCACCCTCACGGCCCGGCCGGTGCGCAACGGCAGCCGCGCCCTGCGCATCGCGGTCACCGACACCTCGCCGGACAACCCCTACCGCCGGGCCGCCACCGAGCAGTCCACCTCGGGGCGCGGCCTGATGCTCATCGAGGAGCTGGCCACCGACTGGGGCGTCGAACCGCGCGGCAACGGCAAGCGCGTCTGGTGCGAGATCCCGCTGAACGCACACTAGCGCTGTGACCGGGAAGGCTTGTTCCTGACCGCCCGACGTGTCATCCGCCAGTTCGTGTGCGCGGAGAGGTTGTCGAGTGTCAAGGTCGTGGCCGGCGCTTTGCCTGTCCTCGTGCCCGGTGCCGTCTTGCGTACGACCAAGTCACCGCAGTCATCAGGGCCGGGATGGCGAACAGCGGGGCGAAAGCGAAGCCCCAGACGGTCTGTGCTGTACCACTCGACAGGTACGTCTGGCTCTCGACGGTGAAAGCGACCACGAGTTGCCACAGTGCCACCAGGACCAGGATGCCCGAGGCGGTCCAGGCCAGCGGGGCGAGGATCCTGGGATGCAGCGGCCGCCACCGGTTGCTGACGAGCAGCAGCGGAAACAGAGCGGCCAGCTCGGCAAGGAGGGAGAGACCGACGACGTATGCGATGCCCCAGCCCGGGATGTCGTAGACGTCGCGGAGCACCTGGTCGCTGTAGCCCACATGGACACCGGATGCCATGGCGATGCGCCACAGGCCGGACGGGACCGCGCACAGAGCGATGGCGTGGGCGGCGCGGCGAGCCCAGGCAGGCGCAGATGCGGAGCCGGGGAGCGGAACGGTCGCTGTCGTCATGAGGTACATGCTGGTCCTGGACAGGTCAGCCGCGCGTCGTCCGCAACGGCGGACCGTCTCCGCCCTGCGGATGACGGCACACCCGCCGAGGGAGGACCTGAGGACTGCGCACATCGCCGGACACGCTGGGATGTCCAGTCGCCCGGCGATCGAGGACATCGCCCCGACCCGGTGAACGTCCGCGGTCACAGCACCAGGCGGGGCCCGTGTCCGGTTGTCCGCCGGGTGCGTGCCGCACTAGCGTGCCGACAGTGGACCTCTTCGCCTGCTCGTGGACGGCGCTGCGGACGGCGGTCGCCGCGCTCCCGGAAGCCGACTTCGAGAAGCCCTCCGGGTGCGCGGGGTGGCTCGTGCGGGACCTGGTGTGCCATCTGGTCATCGACGCGCAGGACGTCCTGATCACCCTCGCCACCCCGACCGGGAGCGAGCCGACCGCCGACGCGGTGACCTACTGGGAGGTCGCCGACCGACCACGGCCGGCCGCTGGCCCCGGGCATCTGGGACCTGCGCTTCCAACTGGGCTGCGGCGGCTGGCGCACCTCCCAGCCGCTGCGCGGGTACGCGATCGAGGTGCCGGAGGCCGCCGGTCCGGACGGGGCACCTGCGGCAGTCCGGGAGCAGGACCGGGCCGTCCGCGGCGCGGCGGTGCGCTGAGCGTCGGCCGCCGGCCGCCGACCGCCGACCGGAGGGCCGTCAGGGGACGGTGAGCCGGGGCACGCCGCCGGAGTCCCGGCCGCGGCCGGCCGCTGCGGACACCGGGGCCGGGGAGCCGTGCCCGGGTGCGGTGGCCGGCAGGGCGATCGCGGTGACCAGCAGGTTGTCGCGGCACAGCCAGCGCCCGGCGAACCCGTCCAGGCGCCTGCCGCCGACCGTCGGCCCCGGGACCAGGAGCCGGGCGGTGAAGGTCCCGTCGTGCGGGTCGACCTCGATGTGCGCCTCCTCGAAGTCCAGTTCGCGGCGGGTGAGCGGATACCACACCTTGAACACCGACTCCTTGGCGCTGAACAGCAGTCTGTCCCAGCGGACTCCGGGCGCGGCGCGCGCGTGCGCGGCCACCCACTCCCGTTCGCGCTCCAGCGAGATGAGGTCCAGGACCCCGGCCGGGCAGGGCTCGTTGGGTTCGGCGTCGATCCCGACTCCGAGCATCTCCCGGCTGCGGGCCACGGCGGCGGCCCGGTAGCCCTCGCAGTGGGTCATGGCGCCCACCACGCCCTCCGGCCACTGCGGGGCGCCGCGCCGGTCGGGCAGCAGGGGGACGGGCCGTACGCCGAGGCTGCCCGCGGCCCGCCGGGCGCACTGCCGCACGGTGGCGAACTCGCGCTGCCTGCGCGGCACCGCGTGGTCGACCACCTGCCTCTCCTGCGGGTGCAGATGGTCGGCGGGCGACCCCGGCAGATCCGCGAACGCCTCGGCGGCGGCCACCGAGGAGGGCAGCAACGCGCCCAGCAGGGTGCTCTCCCCGGCCGGAGCCGCCGCCGGAACGGGAGCCTGCGCGGCCGGAGCCGCCGCCGGGGCGGCGGGCGGCGGTGGTGGCGGGACGGCGGCGGGCAGCACCGGGCGCAGCGGCTCCCGCGGATCACGGGGCTGCCATTCGCGCGGGTAGCCCACTGAGACTTCCTCGAACCTGACTCCGTCGTGCCAGGTGACGCGGGGGATGTGCAGATGGCCGTAGACGACTGCCGCTGCCCGGAAGCGGCGGTGCCAGTCGGCGGTCAGCTCGGTGCCGCACCACTGGGCGAACTCCGGATGGCGCAGGATCCTGGTGGGTTCCCGGACCAGCGGCCAGTGGTTGACCAGTACCGTCCGCTGCCCGGGCGGGAGTGCTTCGAGCCGGCGCCGGGTCCACTCCGCGCGGGCCCGGCACCAGGCGTCCGGGGTCGGATAGGGGTCGGGGTGCAGCAGGTACTCGTCCGTGCACACCACACCGGCCTCGTGCGCGCGGCGCAGCGACTCCTCCTTGGTCGCCGTTCCCGGGGCGCGGAAGGAGTAGTCGTAGAGGACGAACAGCGGGGCCACGGTGACCGGTCCGCCCGCGCCGCGCCACACCGGGTAGGGGTCCTCGGGTGTGGCCACCCCGAGGCTGCGGCACATCTCGACCAGCCGCCGGTAGCGGCGGTCGCCGCGCAGGGTCACCGGATCGCCGGGATGGGTCCACAACTCGTGGTTGCCGGGGGCCCAGAGGACTCTGGCGAACCGTGTGCTCAGCAGTCGCAGGGCCTGCTCGACGTCCGCGAACCGTTCCGCGACGTCCCCCGCGACGATCAGCCAGTCGTCGTCGCTCCCGGGGCGGAGGGACTCCAGCAGGGCCCGGTTCTCGCGGAAGGCGACGTGCAGGTCGCTGACGGCCAGCAGCCTTCCGGCCATGTGCTCACCCCCGTCCGCGAGGGGCGACGCGCGCCCGGAGTGCCCGCGCCGGCCGGCGGCTGACGGGCAGTGCTCGCTGCCGCATGGAAACAAGCGCCCGCCCGGCGTGTCAACGGCTCCCGGAGGTGCTCCGGGCACCGGCCCCGGGGTGCTGCGGGCCGGGGTCCGGTGCCCTGCCGGGAGCCGTCACCTCGGGAGATCACACAACCAACTTGCTTGGTCTATACAGAAGTTCAAGTTCCCGTACCGAGTGGTATGTGATCAGGGATACACTCCTGGCGCCCCGGTGCATGCGCGTCGCGAACCTGGTCGAAGATGCCCTTATGGAGGCGTACATACCCTTCTCCATGGCGCGATCCTTCCGCCGGGAGGATGTTCCTGTCCCCGACGTCCCCGACGTCCCCGACCACGGGGCCCCCGGCCACGGGGCACCCGACTTCGACGCGGTGCTGCACGAGCAACTCGCCGGTCCGGACCACCGGCTCGCCGGCATCAACGGTGAGCTGGCCAGAATCGGCACCTGCGACCCGGGCGCACTGGCACTCCTGCTGGAGGCGAGCAGGTGCTATCTGCAGAAGAACGACCATCTGCGGCAGGAGTACTACGCCGCACAGGCGTTCGAGCGCGCGGTCGCCTTCGGTGACCGCGGCGCCGTCGCCGAGGCGGGCATGTCGCTGGCGCTGTCCGGCTGCTGGACCGGCGGGCTCTACACGGCCCGGGTGCACGCCGACCGGGTTGCGGCCCACCTGGACCGTGCCGACGACACCGCCGTCGGCCGGCTGCTGCCCTTGCTCACCGACCTGTCCTGGGTGGAGAGCCAGCTCCAGCGGTTCGCCGAGGCCGAGGCGCACCAGCGCCGCGGCATGCGGGTCGCCGAGGCGCTGGAGGAGTGGCGGCACGCACTCCTGCTGCGCGTCCTGCACGGCGCCACACTGCGCGAACTCGGCCGGCTCGGCGAGGCCGAGCAGCACACCCTGCACGCCCTGCGGACCGCGGAGGCCCGCGGCCACCCGGACCTGGTCGAGACGGCGCTGATCGCGCTCGGCGAGATCGCACTGGAGGCGGGCGACAACGAGCGCGCCCGGGAACTGGCCGAGCAGGCGCGGACCGTCACCCCCTCCCGCGGCCCGTTCGAGGACGCGGCGCTGGCGCTGATCGGGATGACGATGCTGCGCACCGGGTCGCTGCGGGACGGCCGGGACACGGTGCTGGAGGCGGTGGGCGGCAAGCGGCTGCCGCTGGTCCCGGTCGTCGGCCGGGCCCGCGTCTACGCGGTGCTGGCCTCCGCGGACTCCTCGCTCGACCAGCACGGCGAGGCCCGCGAGTGGAGCCGGCTGGCCATGAGCAGCGCGCTGGCCTGCGGTATGAACCGGGCCCACGGCTACGCCCAACTCGCGCACGCCGAGGCGGTGCTCGGCTCCGACCCGGACAGTGCGCAGCGCGCGGCCGACGCCGCGTGCGTGGCCTTCGAGCGCGGCCGGGCCCGGCTGGGGCTGGCCGCCGCGTACCTGATGGTCGGGGCGGCGCACGGCCGGAAGGGCCGCCGGCGCGCTTCCCAGTCGGCGCTGGCCCGGTCGGAGGAGCTCTACCGGGTCTCCGCCGCGCCCGTCGCGGCGGACAACGTCCGGCTGCTGCGGGCGGCCGGGCGGTCGGCCCCCGCCGGCGACGCGGGCCCGGGTCCGGGGCCGATCGAGTGCCTGTCCCCGCGGGAGTTGCAGGTGGCCCGGCTGATCGCGCGCGGCAGCTCGAACCAGCAGATCGCCAGTGCGCTGGACATCAAGCTGAACACCGTCCAGGTCCACGTCGGCCGCATCCTGCGCAAGCTGCGGGTCGGTTCGCGGGTGGCGGTCGCCCGGGTGGTCATGCTCGCGGAGTCGACGGCGGTATCCGACCGGGCGGCCGTACCCGCGGGCGGGGGTAACTGATTCTCGTTATTGGCAGGTTCGCTCATCGGCCCATAGGTTCGAGACGCCCTTGAGGGACAGGAGAGGTGGAAGCGTATGACGACCTTGACCGGGCCCGGCCGCGAAGTCCTCGACATGTCGTTCTTCCAGGATCCGTACGCGGTCTACGACCGCCTCCGGGTGGAAGGACCCGTCCACGCGATGCGGACCCCCGACGGTATCGACGTCTGGGTGATCACCCGCTACGAGGAGGCCAAGGAAGCCCTCTCCGACGCCCGGTTCACCAAGGACTTCTCCGGTGTCCCGGACATCTTCGCGCAGCAGAGCACCGGTGTGTCGGCGCACGAGGGATACACCGACATCCTCACCAAGCACATGCTCTTCGCCGACCCGCCGGACCACACGCGGCTGCGCGAACTGGCGGCCAAGGCGTTCACCCGCCGCCGGGTCGAGGCCCTGCGTCCCGAGATCCAGCAGATCGTCGACGGCCTGCTGGACACGATCTCCGCCGCGGGCGAGGTCGACCTGCTGCGCTCCCTCTCGTTCCCGATGTCGATGGCCGTGACCTGCCGGCTGCTGGGGATCCCCCCGGCCGACGAGGACGCCTTCCGCACCTGGACCGAGACGATCTTCACCACCAACGACCCGGCCCGGATGAACGAGGCGGTGCGCGGGGTCGACCAGTACCTGGTCGACGTCATCGAGGCCAAGCGGGCCGACCCGGCCGACGACCTGATCACCGCGCTGATCAACGCCCGCGAGGACGGCGACCGGCTCAGCGACCGCGAACTGGTCTCGACCTGCGCGCTGATGTTCGTCGCCGGTTACGAGACCACCGCCAGCATGGTCGGCAACGCCGTGCTCGCGCTGCTGAAGAACCCCGACAAGCTGGCCGAACTCAAGGCGGACCCGTCGCTGATGCCCAACGCGGTGGACGAACTGCTGCGGTTCGACGGCCCGGTCAACGTGGCCACCCTGCGCTCCACCGCCACCGACGTGACCGTCGCCGGCACCACCATCCCCAAGGGTCAGTTCGTCCTGGTCTCGCTGATCGCCGCCAACCGCGACGGTGAGAAGTTCCCCGAGCCGGCCCGGCTGGACTTCACCCGGCCGCTGGGCGGCAGCCTCGCCTTCGGCCACGGCATCCACTACTGCCTCGGCGCACCGCTCTCCCGGGTGGAGATCGAGGTGGCGCTGAGCAGGCTGCTGGCCCGCTTCCCGGACCTGAGCCTGGCCCGGGAGCCGGAGACCCTCCAGTGGCGCAACAGCCTGCTGGTCCGCGGCCTGAGCACACTGCCGATCCGGCTGCACTGAGCGAGCCGCTCCGCCGGCCGCGAGCGAGGGCCAGGGGAGCGGCGCACTGACGGGGAACAGCGGGGGCATGGGAACGGGGAAGCCTTGCTCAGTGAAAGTCTCTTTCGGCGTGCCGTCGAACGCTCCACCGGCGCCGCTCCGCCCGCGGCGGAGGCGCCGGCCGCCTCGCCCGGCCGGGACACGGCCCGGCTGCTGGACGAAGCGGAGCGGTTCGTCGGCCTCTTCCACGACGAGGGCGAGGGGCAGGGCGGTTCGGCCGCCCGGCGGATGGCCGACATCCGCGCCGAGGTGGACGCCACCGGCACCTACACCCACACCCAGGCGGAACTCGCCTTCGGGGCGCGGGTGGCCTGGCGCAACAGCAACCGCTGCATCGGCAGGCTGTACTGGCGCAGTCTGCGGGTGCGCGACCGGCGCGGCACCCGGGACGCGGCGGACATCGCAGCCGAGTCGGTCAAGCATCTGACGGAGGCGGGCGGCGGCGGCCGGATCCGGCCCACCATCACCGTGTTCGCCCCGGACGGGCCCGAAGCGCCCGGACCCCGCTTCCACAACGAGCAGCTCATCCGGTACGCCGGATACCGGCAGCCGGACGGCACGGTGCTCGGCGACCCGATGAACACCGGCCTGACGGAACTGGCGCTGCGGCACGGCTGGCCCGGCGGCCCCGGCACCCGGTTCGACGTGCTGCCGCTGGTCATCGAGACCCCGCAGGACGGGATCGAGGTGTTCGAACTCCCCCCGGAGGCCGTGCTGGAGGTCGAGCTGTCCCACCCGCGGTACCCCTGGTTCGCCGGGCTGGGGCTGCGCTGGCACGCGGTGCCCGTGATCTCCGCCATGGACCTGGAGATCGGCGGCATCCGCTACCCGGCGGCGCCGTTCAACGGCTGGTACATGGGCACCGAGATCGGCGCACGCAACTTCGGGGACACCGACCGCTACGACATGCTGCCCGTCGTCGCGGCGAAGATGGCGCTGGACACCAGCTCCGACACCTCGCTGTGGCGGGACCGGGCGATGGTCGAGCTGAACGTCGCCGTCCTGCACTCCTTCGCCCGGGCCGACGTCAAGATCACCGACCACCACACCGAGGCCAAGCGCTTCCTCACCCACGTCGAGCGCGAGGAGGAGGCGGGCCGCAGCTGCCCGGCGGACTGGTCGTGGATCGTGCCGCCGCTCTCCGGCTCGGCCACCCTCGTCTTCCACCGCTACTACGACGAGGGCGATCTGCGCCCCAACTACCTGCACCGCACCTGCCCCGTCACCCAGGAGCAGGCCCCGGCCCCCGGCGGCCGCGCCGACGGCCCGCAGCGGACCCCCGGCCCGCACCCGGGGCCGGCCCCCCGTGCGGACCGGCATGCGGCGGACGGTCCGCCGCGCCCAGGAGGGATCACCGGATGACGCGGGAGAACGCACCCGTCGACCGGATCGCGGTCGTCGGGGTGGGGTGCCGTGTGCCCGGAGCCGCCGGCCCGGCGCAGTTCTGGGACAACCTGGCGGCCGGAACCGACAGCGTGGCCCGCCCGTCGGCGCGCCGCCGCACCGCGCCGGTCCCGGCCGGGCCCGGACTGCCGGACGAGGGCGGCTTCCTGGACTCCGTCGACGAGTTCGACGCGGACTTCTTCGGGATCCCCGACCGTGAGGCGGCTGCCATGGACCCGCAGCAGCGCCTGGCGCTGGAGCTGGCCTGGGAGGCGATGGAGGACGCCGGGGTCGTACCCGGCGCGCTGCGCCACCGGCCGGTCGGCGTGTTCGTCGGCTCGCTGTCCGACGACTACGCGCTGCTGGCCTCCCGGCACGGATCGGCGGGCCTGTCCCACCACGCCATGACCGGACTGCAGCGCGGCGTGATCGCCAACCGGATCTCGCACCACCTGGGGGTGCGCGGCCCCAGCCTGCTGGTGGACACCGGGCAGTCCTCCTCGCTGGTCTCGGTCCAGCTGGCGTGCGCGAGCCTGCGCGCCGGGGAGTGCGAACTGGCACTGGCCGGCGGGGTGAACCTGGCCCTGGCGCCGGACACCCAACTGGCGGCCGCCCGCTTGGGCGTGCTCTCCCCGCGCGGCCGCTGCCGGGTCTTCGACCGGGACGCCGACGGGTTCGTCCGCGGCGAGGGCGGCGCACTGGTCGTGCTCAAGCCGCTCGCCGCCGCGGTCGCCGACGGCGACCGGGTGTACTGCGTGATCCGCGCCGCCGCGGTCAACCACGACGGCGCGGGCGAGGAGATGGCCGCACCCGACCCGCGGGCCCAGGGAGAACTCATCAGGGCCGCGCACCGGGCCGCCGGGACGGACCCCGCGGACGTGCAGTACGTGGAACTGCACGGCACCGGGACACCGGCCGGCGACGCGGCCGAGGCGGACGCGCTCGGCGAGGTCTTCGCCGGCCGCCCCGGCGGTCCGCTGGCCGTGGGCTCGGTGAAGACGAACATCGGCCACCTGGAGGGCGCCGCCGGGATCGCGGGCCTGGTCAAGACCGCCCTGGCGCTCCACCACCGCGAACTGCCCGCCAGCCTGCACTTCACCGCGCCCGCCGACCGGCTCCCGCTGGACGCGCACGGTCTGCGGGTGCAGACCGCGACCTCTCCGTGGCCCCGTCCCGGAGCGCCGCTGGTGGCGGGCGTCAGCGCGTTCGGCATGGGCGGTACCAACTGCCATGTCGTCCTCGCCGCGCACGACGGGGGCGCCCCACCCGGGCCCTGCGACGACGCCGGGGACGCCGCGGAGCCGCTGCCCTTCCCGCTGTCCGCGCGGACCCCCGAGGCGCTCGCCGCGGCGGCCCGCGCACTGCGCGCGCACCTGGCGGACCGGCCCGGGACGCGCCGGGTCGACGTGGCCTGCACGCTCGCCACAGCCCGCACCGCACACCCCTGCCGCGCCGTCGTCCTGGCCCACGACCGGGCGACCCTGCTGGCCGGGCTGGACGAACTGGCCGGCGCCGCCGACCCGGTGGGCACCACCGTCGGCGGCGACGCCTCCGCCGCCCTGCCCGTCCAGGAGTGCGCGGAGCGCTTCCTGGCCGGTGCGGAGACCGACTGGCGAGCGGTGTTCGAGCAGTACGCACCGGTCCGGGTGCGGCTGCCGGGCTATCCGTTCCAGCGCCGCCGCCACTGGCCCACCGCGCCGGCTGCTCCCGAAGCCGAAGCCGAAGCCGAGGACGCCCCGGCGGCGCGGCCCGCGCCGCCCCGGGCCGCCGCAGCCGCCCCCGGGGCCCAGGAACCGCCGCTGGCCGCGGTACTGGAGTTGGCCGCGGGAGTGCTGGGCGCGGCCGTCGCGCCCGACACCCCCTTCCGGGACCAGGGCTTCGACTCGATGATGGGCCTGGAACTGCGCGACCTCGTCGAGGAGCGGACCGGCGCCGAACTGTCGGTCGCCCTCCTCTACGACCACCCCACCCCCGCCGCGCTGGCGGAGTACCTGGCGAGCACACCGGACCGGGAACCGGCAGTGGCCGCCCCGGCGGCGGCCGCCCCGGT
The DNA here is from genome assembly GCF_000280905.1 of Streptomyces sp. AA1529. Lineage (GTDB taxonomy): Bacteria > Actinomycetota > Actinomycetes > Streptomycetales > Streptomycetaceae > Streptomyces. The sequence continues at coordinate 248,695 of NZ_ALAP01000015.1, forward strand.
CCCCGCCGACGAGGCGACCGACCCGGTGGTGGTCGTCGGCATGGGCTGCCGCTTCCCCGGCGGAGTGGAGAACCCCGAGGACCTGTGGCGGCTGCTGGCCGACCGCGTCGACGCCATCACCCCGCCGCCCGCCGAACGCGGCTGGCAGCGGATGGACGTCAGCGGCCTGCGCCCCGGCGGATTCCTCACCGGCATCGACCGCTTCGACGCGGAGTTCTTCGGCATCTCCCCCCGGGAGGCGGCCGCGATGGACCCGCAGCAGCGGCTCTTCCTCGAAGTGGCCTGGGAGGCCGTCGAACGCGCGGGCATCGTCCCCGGGACGCTGCGCGCCACCCGCACCGCGGTCTTCGCGGGCGCCACGGCCCAGGACTACGGCGCCCGGCTGCACGAACAGGCCGACGCGGCGGGCGGCTTCCTGCTCACCGGCGGCACCCCGAGCGTGCTGTCCGGACGGCTCGCCTACGTGCTCGGCCTCTCGGGCCCCGCGCTCACCGTCGACACCGCCTGCTCCTCGTCGCTGGCCGCGGTGCACCTGGCCTGCCGGTCGCTGCGCACCGGCGAGTCCAGCCTGGCCCTCGCGGGCGGGGTCACCGTGATGCCGCTGCCGGGCATGTTCACCGAGTTCGCCCGGCAGGGCGGGCTGTCGGCGGACGGCCGCTGCCGCGCGTTCGGCGCCGCCGCGGACGGCACCGGCTGGGCCGAGGGCGCGGGAGCCGTGCTGCTGGAGAGGCTCTCCGACGCGCGCCGCAACGGCCACCCGGTGCTGGCGGTGGTCCGCGGTACGGCGCTGAACTCCGACGGCGCCAGCAACGGACTCACCGCCCCCAGCGGACTGGCCCAGCGGCAGGTGATCGCCGAGGCGCTCGCCGACGCGGGAGTGCTCCCGCACGAGGTGGACGCCGTCGAGGCGCACGGCACCGGTACCGCGCTCGGCGACCCCGTCGAGGCGTCCGCGCTGCTGGCCGCCTACGGGACCGGCCGGCCCGCCGGCCGACCGCTGCTGCTCGGCTCGGTCAAGTCCAACATCGGGCACACCCAGGCCGCCGCCGGACTGGCCGGGCTGATCAAGATGGTGCTGGCGCTCCGGCACGGCGAACTCCCCGCCACCCTGCACGCCGAGGAACCCTCGCCGCACATCGACTGGGCCTCGGGCGGCCTGGAACTGCTCGACCGGGCCGTGCCCTGGCCGTCCGCCGACCGGCCCCGGCGGGCCGGGATCTCCTCCTTCGGCATCAGCGGCACCAACGCGCACCTCGTCCTGGAACAGCCGCCCCGCGCCGAGCCGTCCCCGCCCGACCCGCAGCGGCCCGGCCCCGGCCACCCCGTGGTGCTCGCGCTCTCCGGCCGCACCGAGCAGGCGCTGCGCGACCAGGCCGCCCGGCTGCACACCGAACTGGCCGCCCGCACCGACTGGCGACCGGCCGATGTCGCCCACTCGCTGCTGACCACCCGCACCCGCTTCCGGCAGCGCGCCGCGGTCACCGGTACCGGCCGGGACGCGCTGCTGCGCGGCCTGACCGCCGTCGCCGAGGGCACCGCCGACCCCTCCGTCGTCCTGGGCAGCGCCACCGAGGACCACCGTCCCGTCCTCGTCTTCGGCGGCCAGGGCGCGCAGTGGGCCGGCATGGGGCGCGAACTCCTCGACACGACACCGCCCTTCGCCGCCTCGATCGCCCGCTGCGAGCACGCCCTGGCCCCCCATGTGGACTGGAGCCTGACCGGAGTGCTGCGCGGCGAACCGGGGCAGCCCGGACTGGACCGGGTCGACGTGGTGCAGCCGGTGCTGTTCGCCACCATGGTCGCGCTCGCCGAACTGTGGCGCACGCACGGCGTGGAACCGGCCGCCGTGGTCGGCAACAGCCAGGGCGAGATCGCCGCCGCGTGCACCGCCGGGGCGCTGACCCTGGACGACGCCGCGCTGATCGTCGCCCGCCGCTCGCAGGCCCTGGTGGCGCTGGCCGGGCGGGGCGCCATGGCCTCCGTCGCGCTGCCGACCGACCGGGTGCGCGCGCTGCTGTCGCCCTGGGAGGAGCGGGTGTCGGTGGCCGTGCGCAACGGCCCCGGCGCCACCACCGTCTCCGGGGAACCCGAAGCGGTCGCCGAGGTCGTGGAGCGCTGCGTCGCCGACGGCGTCCGCGCCAAGCTCGTCGCGGTCGACTACGCCTCGCACTCCGCGCAGGTGGCCGAGCTGGAGGAGCGGCTGCGCACCGACCTGGCCGACGTCCGCCCGGCCGCCCCCCGCATTCCGCTGATGTCCACCGTCGACGCCGCCTTCGTGCGGGACGCCGCACTCGACTCCGGCTACTGGTACCGCAACCTGCGCGAGACGGTCCGCTTCGACGAGGCCGTCGGCGCCCTCCTCGACGCCGGGCACCGCGCCTTCGTCGAGGTCAGCCCGCACCCGGTGGCGCTCTCCGGAATCGCCGAGTGCGCCGACGAAGCAGCCGCGGACGTCGCCCTCGTGGAGACGCTGACCCGCGACGAGGGCGGGCCGGAGCGGTTCCTTCGGTCGCTGGCCAAGGCCGACGCGCACGGACTGCCGGTGGACTGGTCCGGGACCGTACAGGGCACCGCGGTCCCGCTGCCGACCTACCCCTTCCAGCGGGAGCCGCACTGGCTCCCGGTCCCGGCGGGCGCCGGCGACCTGTCGGCCGCCGGACTGGAGGCCGCGGCGCACCCCCTGCTGGGGGCCGCCGTCGAACTCGCCGACAGCGGCACCCTCGTGCTGACCGGGACCCTCTCGGTCGAGGAGGCGCCCTGGCTGGCCGACCACGCGGTGCTCGACACCGTGGTGCTGCCCGGTACGGCCTGCCTGGAACTGGTGCTGTGCGCCGCCCGCCGGGCCGGCTGCCCCACGGTCACCGAACTGATCCTGGACCAGCCGGTCGTGCTGCCTGCCGAAGGCGCGCTGACCACCCAACTGGTGGTGGCCGAGCCCGACGCGGAGGGCCGCCGCCCGGTCACCCTGCACACCCGCGACGACGCCGAGGGCGCGCGGTGGGTCCGGCACGCCACGGCGGTCGCCGGACCGGACACCGCGGACCCCCCGGACGCGGCGGCCCCGCCCGCATCGTGGCCCCCGCCGGAGGCGACCCCGGTGCCGGTGGCCGGGCACTATCCGCGGCTCCGGACCCTCGGGCTGGACTACGGACCGGTCTTCCGCGGTCTGCGCTCGGCCTGGTCCCGGGGCGGGGAGCTGTGGCTGGAGGTCGCCCTGCCCGACACCCCGCAGAGCGAACCGCGCGGGTTCGCCGTGCATCCGGCGCTGCTGGACGCGGCGCTGCACGCGATCTGGCTGCGCGACGGCGACGAGGGAACCTGCCGGCTGCCCTTCTCCTGGAGCGGGGTGCGGATGTCCGCGACCACCGCGACCACCCTGCGGGTACGGCTCGCAGCCGCGGACGAGGACGGCGCGGTGGCGCTGTCCGCCTGGGACGAGGACGGGTCCCCGGTGCTCACCGTCGAGGCTCTCGCGCTGCGCCCGGTCTCCCCGGAACTGCTCACCGCGGACGCCGGGCTCTACTCACCGGACTGGATGCCGGCCGCCGAGCCGGACACCGGCCCCGCCGCCGGCGCGGGGGAGGAGGCCCCCGTCGTCCTGGGCGCCGGACTGCCCGCCGAGGCGCCCGCCGTCGCCGTCCTGACCTGCCCGGCCGGCGAGGACCCCGCGGCCGCGGCCGCCCGCGTGCTGGAGCGGGTGCGCGCCTGGACGGGCGACGAGCGGTTCGCGGCGTCCCGGCTCGCCGTGGTGACCACCGGCGGCGACGGCGAGCTGTCCGATCCCGGCCACGCCGCCGTGTGGGGACTGATGCGGTCGGCGCAGACCGAACACCCGGGCCGCTTCCTGCTGCTGGACACCCCCGAAGCAGCGCCCGACCCGGCACGGGTCGCCGCCGCGCCGGCCACCGGCGAGGCACAACTGCGCGACCGCGACGGCCGGTTCGAGACCCCGGTACTGCGCCGCAGCACCGCGCCGCAGCAGTCGGCCCCGGCCCCGGCGCTCGGCGGCACCGCGCTGATCACCGGCGGGACCGGCGGGCTCGGCGCGCTCGTCGCCCGCGAACTCGTCACCGCGCACGGTGTGCGCCGGCTCCTGCTGCTCAGCAGGCGCGGCCCGGACGCACCCGGCGCGGCCGAACTCGTCGCCGAGCTGGCCGCGCTGGGCGCCGACGCCGAGGCGGTGGCCTGCGACGCCGCGGACCGCGACGCGCTGGCCCGGGTGCTGGCAGCCGTCCCGGACGGCTGCCCGCTCACCACGGTGGTGCACGCCGCGGGCGTGCTGGAGGACGGTCTGGTGTCCGCCATGGACACCGACGCACTGCACCGCGTGATGCGGCCCAAGGCGGCGGCAGCGCAGGCCCTGCACGAGCTGACCGCGCAGCTCCCCTCGGTCACCGCGTTCGTGCTGTTCTCCTCGGTCGCGGGCCTGCTGGGCACCGCCGGGCAGGCCAACTACGCGGCGGCCAACGGCGCGCTCGACGCGCTGGCCAGGACCCGGCACGCCGCCGGGCTGCCCGCGACGTCGATCGCCTGGGGACTGTGGTCCCGGCGCAGCGGCATGACCGGCCAGTTGGACGACACCGCCGTGCGGCGGCTGGCGGCCGCGGGCATCGGGGAGCTGGAGACCGACGCCGGACTGCGGCTTTTCGGCGCCGCGCTGCGGTCCTCCGCGCCGCTGGTGGTGGCCGCCCGGCTGCACGGCTCGGGCAGCTCCGGCATGCTGCGCGGCATCGCGCCCGCGCGGCCCCGCCCGGCCGCGCGCCAGGAACCGGTCCGCTCGGTGGCCGAGGAGCTGGCCGGACTGCCCGCGGCGCAGCGGCGCTCCCGGATGGTGGCGCTCGTCGGCGCGCACACCGCGGCGGCGCTCGGGCACAGCGCCTCGCACACCGTCGACGCCGGCACCTCGTTCAAGGCGCTCGGCTGCGACTCCCTGATCGCCGTCGAGGTGCGCAACCGGCTCGCCGCGGCGACCGGGCTGCGGCTGCCCGCCACCGTCGTCTTCAGCCACCCCACGCCCGCACAGCTCGCCGCCTGGCTGCTCGACCGGTTGGCGCCGCCCGCGGACGACGCACAGCCCGCACCACGCCCCGCGGAGGACCTGCAGCGCATCCCGGACGCACCGGCGGCAGCCCCGGACGGCACCCCCGCGCCCGGCCCGGCGCCCGGCCCCGCGCCGACCACGGCGGACGCGCCGCCGCGCACCGGTGCCGAGGAGATCGCCCACATCCTGACCGACGCCGACGTCGGCGAACTCTTCGCACTGATCGACGCCGACCCCGACCCCGGACCCGGCGACCCCGCTGCCCTGGACGACTCCGGCGCCCTCGACGGCGCGGTCTCCCCCGGAAGGAGCCCCGATGGCCGATGAGCAGGAACTCCTCGCCTATCTGCGCCGGGCGACGGCCAAGCTCCAGCAGACCAGGCAGCGGCTGCACGCGGTCACCGAGGCGGCGCACGAGCCCGTCGCGATCGTCTCCATGGGCTGCCGCTACCCCGGCGGGGTGCGCGGGCCCGAGGACCTGTGGCGGCTGGTGGCGGAGGAGGGCGACGCCGTCGGCCCGCTGCCCGGCGACCGCGGCTGGGACCTGGACGCGCTGGTCGACCCGGAGCCCGGAGTGCCCGGCCGGACCTACGCGTCGGCGGGCGGCTTCCTCGACGACCCCTACCGGTTCGACCCGGTGTTCTTCGGCATCAGCCCGCGCGAGGCGGCGGCCATGGACCCGCAGCAGCGGCTGCTGCTGGAAGTCTCCTGGGAGGTCCTGGAACGCGCGGCCGTCGACCCGGACTCGCTGCGCTCCAGCGCCACGGCCGTCTTCGTCGGCGCCATGGGCGGCGAGTACGGGCCGCGGCTGAGCGACGCGGACGGCGACGCCGCCGGATACCTGCTCACCGGCACCTCGCTGAGCATCGCCTCCGGACGGCTGGCGTTCCGCTACGGGCTGCACGGCCAGGCCGTCACCGTGGACACGGCCTGTTCCTCGTCGCTGGTCGCCGTGCATCAGGCGGTACGCGCGCTGCGGCTGGGCGAGTGCGACCTGGCCCTGGCCGGCGGCGCCACGGTGCTGACCTCGCCGGGCGTGTTCGTCGAGTTCGCCCAGCAGCGCGGCCTCTCCCGGGACGGGCGGTGCAAGTCCTACGCGGCGGCGGCCGACGGCACCGGCTGGGCCGAGGGCGCCGGTCTGCTGCTGCTGGAGCGGCTCTCCGACGCCCGGCGGAACGGCCACCCGGTGCTGGCCGTGGTACGCGGCGGCGCCGTCAACTCCGACGGTGCCAGCAACGGGCTCACCGCACCGAGCGGACCCGCGCAGCAGCGCCTGATCGCCGACGCGCTCGCCGACGCGCGGCTGGGCCCCGGCGACGTCCAGTTGGTCGAAGGGCACGGCACCGGCACCACCCTCGGCGACCCGATCGAAGTGGAGGCGCTGCGCGCGGGATACGCGGACCGCCCCGCCGACCGGCCGCTGTGGCTGGGCTCCCTGAAGTCCAACATCGGCCACGCCCAGGCGGCGGCGGGCGTCGGCGGCGTGATCAAGACGGTGATGGCGCTGCGGCACGGAGTGCTGCCGCGCACCCTGCACGTCGACCGGCCCACGCCGGAGGTGGAGTGGGCGGACGGCCCGGTGCGGCTGCTGACCGAGGCGCGGCCGTGGCCGGAGACCGGCGGACCCCGCCGGGCCGCGGTCTCGGCCTTCGGCATCAGCGGCACCAACGCCCATCTGCTCCTGGAGCAGGCCGACGAGCGGCAGGACGAGCACGACGACCGGCACCCCGACGCGCCGGCCCGGGCGGCCGGACCGGCGCCGGTCGTGCTGTCCGCCGCGACCCCCGCCGCGCTGCGGCGCACTGCCGCGGACCTCGCCGCACATCTGCGCAGCCACCCGGAGACCGGTCTGGCCGACACGGCCCGCACCCTGGCCTGCGGCCGGGCCGCGCACCGCTACCGGCGCGCCGTCCTGGCCGCGGACCGCGAGGACCTGCTGCGGCAACTGTCTGCACCGCAGGAGCCGGGCACCGCGGCACCGGTGGTGTTCGCCTTCGACGCCCGCGTCCCGGAGCCGGCGGCGCGGCTGGCGGAACTGCTGGCGTCCGAGCCCGCCGCCGGGGCGTTCGCCGCCGAGTGCGGCGCCGACGCGCCCGCCGCCTTCACCCTGCTGCACACCCTGGCCCGGCTGCGGCTGAGCTGGGGCCTGCTGCCCGAGGCCGGCTACGCGTGCCCCGCCTCGGCCGGCCTCGCATACGCCGCCGCCGGAGGATGCGACCTGGCGACGGCGCGCCGGGTGTGGGACGAGCCCGCCGCCGCCGAAGGGCTCACCGGTGCTTCCTTCCCCGTCCGTCCGCTGGCCGAACTGCCGCCGGAAGCGGTCGCGCTGGCCGGTGAACCGCCGCTGGAGTCGCTGTGCCGCGCCTGGGAGGCCGGCGCCGCCCCGGACTGGACGGCCGTCTTCGCCGCGCGGCCGGGACGCGGCGTCGTCCTGCCCACGTACCCGTTCGAGACCGCGCCCTACCGGCTCGACGACGGCGCCGCCGGACCCGCACGGCGCGGGGACGCCGCGGAGCCGGGCACGGTCGCCGCACAGACCCGCGAGATCGCCGTCACCGGTACCGAGCCGTTTCTCGCCGACCATGTGGTCCGGGGGGTGCCGACCCTGTCGGCCGCCGCGGGCAGCCTGCTGGGTCTCGCCGCCCTCCGCGCGCTCGACCCCGGTGTCACCGGGCTGCGCCGGGTCAGGTTCGACCACCCGTGCGAGGTGCCGGGGCCGCGGACGCTGACGGTGAGCGCGCGGGCGGCCGACGGCGGCCGGTTCGCGCTCGGCGCCGACGGCGTCACCTGCGGCGCGGGCAGCGCACTCACCGGGCCCGCCCCCGCACCGGGGGAACCCGCACGCGCCGACGGCGGGACCGTCCTCGACCACGACCGCTGCTACGCGCTGCTGGGCGCGGGCGGGCTGGAGTACGGTCCCGGACTGCGCGGCCTGCGCACGGTCGCCGTCGGGGACGGCACCGCGGTCGCCGGCCTCGCGCCCCCGGCGGGCGCCTCCCGGTTCGACCGCGAGGCGGCCGTGCTGGACCTGGCGATGCAGGCCGCGGCCGTGTCCGTGCTGCACACCGCCGAGCCGGGCACCCTGCTGCTGCCCGTCGCCGTGGACACCCTCGTGATCGACGCCCCCGTCGCCGCCGCCCGCACCGTGGCCCTGCGCACCACGGCGGACGAGGGACTGGTCCGGGCCGACATCCAGGTGCTCGACCGGCACGGGTCGGCCGTCGCCCGGCTGGGAGGCGTCGCGCTCCGGACCGCTCCGAGCCGCGGCGCCGCCCTGGTCGCCCGGCACTGGGAGGCCGGCCCGGCGGTGCCGCAGCCCGGACAACTGACCGGCACCTGCCTGCTGTTCGGCGGACCCGCGGCCGCCGGGGACACCGCGGCGCCGCGCACGCTGGGCACGCAGGTGGTCACGGTCACCGAAGGCGCCGCCTTCCGGCGGGTGGACCGGCTGCGCTACGAGATCGCACCCGGCCGCGCGGAGCACTGCACCCGGCTGCTGGCCGCCCTCGCCGAGGACGGCCTCACCCCCGACCGGATCCTGCACACCTGGGCGCGGGGCGCGGACCCGGACACCGCCCGGGACGGCGACCTGGACCGCGGCGTCCGCTCGCTGCTGCACCTGTGCCGCGCCCTGCTCGCCACCGCGCCGCCCGGACCGATCCGGATCGTGGTGGCGCACGACGGCGCCCCGTCCGCGCTCGGCCTGGACGGACTCGCCCGCACCGCGGCCGCCGAGGACCCCCGGCTGCGGATCAGCCTGGTCGAGGGGCCGGACCCGGTGCTGCCCGCCGAGTTCGCCGCGGGCGACCCGGTGGTGCGCCACCGGGACGGAGTGCGGCAGGTGCGCCGCCACCGGCAGGCCGCGGCGGACGGCATCCCGTGGGCGCCGCGGGACGGCGGGGTGTACCTGATCACCGGTGGCGCCGGCGGTGTCGGACTGCGCATCGCCGCGAGCCTCGCCGAACGGGCCCGCGTCCACCTGGTGCTGACGGGCCGCTCGGCCGAGCCGCGCGCGGCGGCCGCCGCGGCGCTCGACGCGCTGGCGGACCGCGCCCTGTCGGTGACCTACCGGGCCGTCGACGTCACCGACCGGGCCCGGGTGGCGGAACTGGTCGCGCAGCTGCGGGCGGAGCACGGCGGGATCACCGGCGTGGTGCACGCCGCCGGGGTGCTGCACGACGCGCTGCTGGCCGACACCACCGACGCGCACCTCGACGCCGTAATGGCGCCCAAGGTGCGCGGCGCCGAGGCCCTGCACGCGGCGACACTGGACGAACCGCTGGAGTTCTTCGCGCTGTTCACCTCGGTCGCCGGGGTCGTCGGCAACCCCGGCCAGGCCGGCTACGCCTACGCCAACGCGGTGCTGGACGCGCTGGCCGAGCGGCGGGCCGCGACCGGTGCACCCGGCCGCACGGTGGCGCTGGCCTGGCCGCGCTGGCGGGACGCCGGGATGCGGCAGGAGGAGCGGTCCGCCGCGCGGCTGCGGGCGCGCTACGGACTCGGGGACCTGTCCGGCCGGGAGGCCGCGGCGGCGTTCGCCGCCGCGCTCGACGGCACTCCGGGTGCGCTGCTGGTCGTACCGGGCGATCCGGCGGCCACCCGCACCGCGCTGGACGCCGTCCGGGTCGAGCCGTCGCCCGCCAGCGGCCAGCACGCACCGGGCGGCCCCGCGGCGAGCGCGCACTCCGCGGACCCGGCCGGCACGTCCGCCGGGGCGCCCGACGGTGCAGAGCGGCACGCAACGGACCAGGACCCGGCGGAGTCGGCGCGGCTGCTGCTGCGCGCCCTGGTCGCCGAGCAGACCAGGCTGGCGCCCGACCAGGTCGAGGACACCGTGCCGCTCGAACGCTACGGGCTGGACTCGCTGATGGTCACCCAGCTCTCCGCCGAACTGGAGATCAGGCTGGCCACCGGGTTCGACAAGACCCTCTTCTACGCGCACCCCACCCTCGCCGAACTCGCCGACCATCTGGCCGTCGAGTACCCGGAGGCGCTCGCCCGCCTCCGGCCGGAGACGGGTGAGCCGTCCGCGCCGTCCGCCACCGTTCCCGAACCGCCTGCCGCGGCCGAGCCGTCGGAGCCGTCCGTGCCGTCCGTGCCGTCCGTGCCGTCCGCGCCGGACAGCGGGCACCGGCACCCGGCGACGACCGCACCGCGCTCCGCGCAGGCCGGGGCCTTCCCCGTCGCGGTCATCGGGCTCAGCGGACGCTATCCGGGCGCCGAGGACCTGGACGCCTTCTGGGACAACCTGGTGGCGGGCCGCGACGCCGTCACCGAGATCCCCGCCCGGCGCTGGGACCCGGACCGCGACTTCCACCCCGAGCGGGGCACCCCCGGGGCCAGCTACTCGCGGTGGGGCGCCTTCCTCGACGGCGCCGACCTGTTCGACCCGCTGTTCTTCGACATCTCCCCGCGCGAGGCCGCGCTGATGGACCCGCAGGAGCGGCTGTTCCTGCAGACCGCCTGGCACGCGGTGGAGGAGGCCGGGTACCGGGCGGCCGACCTGGCCCGCCGCCCGGTCGGGGTCTTCGCCGGAGTGATGCACGGCCACTACCAGCTCTACGGTGTCGATGCGATGCGCGCGGGCAAGCCCGTGCCGGGCTCCTCGCACGCGGGCGTCGCCAACCGGGTGTCGTACACGCTCGACCTGCGCGGCCCCAGCGTCGGGGTCGACACGATGTGCTCCTCGTCGCTGACCGCGCTCCACCTGGCCTGCGCGTCGCTGCGCTCGGGGGAGTCGGAGCTCGCACTGGCCGGCGGGGTCAACCTCTCGCCGCACCCGTACAAGTACGTCTTCCTCAGCCAGGGCAGGTTCCTGTCCACCGACGGCAGATGCCGCGCCTTCGGGGCGGGCGGCGACGGCTATGTGCCCGGCGAGGGCGTCGGAGCCGTGCTGCTCAAACCGCTGGACCGGGCGCTCGCCGACGGGGACCACATACACGGGGTGATCACCGGGCACGCGGCGGCACACGGCGGCCGCACCAACGGCTACACCGTGCCCAGCCCGGAGGCCCAGCACCGGGTCGTGGCCGCGGCGCTGGAGTCCGCGAGCGTCGACCCCGCCGCCGTCTCCTACGTGGAGGCCCACGGCACCGGTACCGGGCTCGGCGACCCGATCGAGATCTCCGGCCTGGCCAAGGGGTACGCGGGCGCGGAGCACATCGCCCTCGGGTCGGTCAAGTCGGGTATCGGGCACCTGGAGTCCGCCGCCGGGATCGCGGGTCTGACCAAGGTGCTGCTGCAGTTGCGGCACCGCAGGCTGGTGCCCTCGCTGCACGCCGATCCCCCCAACCCGGACATCGACCTCTCGCGCACCCCGTTCGCGGTCCAGTGCGCGGCGGCCGAGTGGCCGGCTGCACAGGACGGGCCGCGCCGCGCCGGGCTCAGCAGCTTCGGCGCGGGCGGCGTCAACTGCCACCTCGTCGTCGAGGAAGCGGAGCCGGTACCCGCCGCCGCGGAGCCGGCCGGGCGGCAGCGCAGGGAGCCCCTGCTGTTCGTGCTCTCGGCCCGTGAGGAGGACCGGCTGCGCGCCTACGCCGCGCGGCTGGCCGCGTTCCTGCGCACCTCCCGCACCGAACTGGCGGACGTCGCCCACACCCTGCGGGTCGGCCGGGAGCCGATGGAGCACCGGCTCGCCGTCGTGACCGGCAGCGGCGCCGAACTGGTCGGCGCGCTGGAGGCGTTCGCCGCGGGCCGCGACGGTGCGGACGGCGTGCTGAGCGGCCGCGCCCCGCGCACCGGGACCCCGCGCACCGGTGCCGCCCCGGCCGCCCCACCCGGACCGGCCCCGGAAACCGGCCCAGACTCCGCCGCCGAGCTGTCCGCGCAGGCCCGCGCCTGGATCGACGGGGCCGAACTGCCCGTACGGCACCCCCGCGGACGCCGGGTGCCGCTGCCGCTGTACCCGTTCGCGGCGGAGCGCTACTGGGTCGACCTGCCGCCGCACGCCGACGCCCCGGCCGCGGCGCACGGCACCGAGCACGTCGTGCGTGCCGACGACCCGCTGCTGCGCGACCACCTCATCCGCGGAGTACGGCTGCTGCCCGGCAGCGCCTGTCTGGAACTGGTGCGCGCCGCGGCCGGGGCGCAACGCCGCGGACCGGTGCGCGGGTTGTCCTCGATCACCTGGGGCAGCCCGATCACCGCGGAGGAGGGCGAGCACCGGATCCGGGTGGTCCTCGCAGCCGGATCCGGCTCCGGAACCGCCACCGGCTCCGGAACCGCCACCGGCTCCGGAGCCGGGGAGCGGACGGCTTTCGAAGTCGTCGGCGAGGACGGCCGCGTGCACGTACGCGGCACCGTCGACTTCGGCCCGCCCGGGCCCGCCCCCGCGCCGCTCGACCTCGCGGCGGTCCGCAGCCGCTGCGCCGAGCGCCGTACCGGCGCCGAGGTGCACGCCTGGTACCGGGCCGCCGGGTTCCGCTACGGGCCCGCGTTCGACGTGGTCGAGGAGGTGCGCAGCGGGCCGCACGAGGCACTGCTGCGGCTCGTGGCACCGGCGGACGGCGCGCCCTGCGGAGCGGGGCTGCTGGACCCGGCCCGGCTCGACGGGGCGCTGCGGGTGTGCCACTGGGTCGGCGGCACGCGCGAGGGCGAGCCCGCCGTCCCGTTCAGCACCGGCGCCGTGCGCTTCCGCGGCCCGCTGCCGGAGGTCTGCTGGGCGCACGCGGTCGTGCGGCCGGGTACGGACCCGGCGCAGCTGCGCTACGACGTGACGGTCACCGACGCGGACGGCCACGAGGTGCTGCACGTGGCGGACTTCGCCCTGCGCACGCTGAACCGGCCGGCGCCTCCGGTACCGGTGACAGGACCGGACCGCACCGGGGCGGACCCCAACCGGTCCGCCGTCCGGGAACGCGGCCTCCGGGAGCCCGGCCGGACCCGACCGGCTCCTGCGGTGAGCGGCCCGCCGGAGGCCGCCGACCGTCCGCGGCCGGCGACCGCCTGGTACCGGCCGGTGTGGCGGCCGGCGGAACCGGCGGCACCCGTGGATCCCGCACCGACCCTGCTGCTGTGCACCGCCGACCCCGACCGCACCGTCGACGGGCCGTGGCCGCGGGTGGTGCGGGTCGCCGAGCCGGCGGACCTGGCGGCGGCCGTGCGGCGCACCGAGGGCGCGCTGGACGTACTGCTGGCAGTGGGGGCTGGAGGACGGCTCCGGCGCCGAGCACGGGGCGCTCGCCGCACTCGGGCTGGCCCGGGCCGGTGCCGGCCGGCGGGTGCGGTGCCTGGCCGTGGCACCGGACGACGGCCGGCCCGAGCAGGAGGCCGTCGCCGGGTTCGCCCGGTCCAGCGGCCGGCACTTCCCCACCTTCCGGCTGGCCACCCTGCGCATCGGCGCCGGAGTGGACGCCGCTCGGGCCGCCGCCGAGGAGTTCGGCGCTCCGCACGGCGCCGAGCTGCTCCGCCGTACGGACGGCCGGTTCGCGCGGTCCGTGGAGCGGTTGGCCGGACTGCCCGCCGTCCGGCCCGCGCCGCTGCGGCCCGGCGGCACCTACCTGATCACCGGTGCCACCGGGGCGCTCGGCCGCTGGCTGGCCGGCGAACTCGCCCGGCGGTACGCCGCCCGGCTGGTGCTGGTCTCGCGCGGTGCCGAACGGCACCCGGAACTGGCCCGCCGGGTGGCCGAGCTGGGCGGTGCGGCGGAGCTGGTCTCCGCCGACGTCGGCGACCCGGCGGGAGCTCGGCGCGCGGTGGCCGGGGCCACGGCGCGGTTCGGCTCCCTGGACGGGGTCTTCCACCTCGCCGGGGTCTCCGACGACACCCCGCCCACCGAGGTGGACCCGGGCCGCTTCGCCGCCGGGATGGCGGCCAAGGCCCAGGGGACCGCGCATCTCGCCGCCGCGACCGCGGACCTGCCGACCGCGCTGTTCGTCGTCTTCTCCTCGCTGGCCTCGCTGCTGGGCGACTTCGGCGGCACCGGATACGGCACCGCCAACCGGTTCGCCGACGCCTGCGCCCTGCGCCGGGCCGGAGCGCTCACGCTGGCCTGGCCGCTGTGGACGGCCGGCGGACTCGACGAGCGGCTGGACGAGGCGCAGTGGGCGGCCTACCGGGCGCTGGGCTTCGCCCCGTTCGGCCCGGACACCGGCTGGGCGGCGCTGGAACAGGCGCTGGCCGCCGACGAGCCGTGGCTGGTGCCCGCCGTGGGCGACCAGGACCGGATCGCCCGTAGCCTGAGCGCCCCCGCAATCACCGCTCCGCCGCCCGAGGCGCCCGCGGGCACCGGGCCCGTGCCTGACTCCGGGCGCGCGACCGCCGGCGCCGAACTGCGCGCCGTCGCGGTCGGGATGCTGCGCACCCGGCTGTCGGCCGTCCTGAAGGTGCCGGCGGAGCGGATCACCGAGACCGAGACCCTGGACCGGTTCGGCATCGACTCCGTGATGATCATGGAGCTGAACGCGGCCCTGGCCGACTCGCTGCCGGACCTGCCGCAGACCCTGTTCTTCGAGCACCGCACCCTCGGCGCACTCGCCGACCACCTCACCGCACACCATCCCGAGGAGCTGCGGCGGCTGCTGCCGGCGCCGGGCCCGGCACCGGCAGCAGAACCGGATCCGGCACCGGACGCGTCGGCCGGTCCGGTGGCAGCGGCCCCGGCCGCACCCGGTACCCCGGCCGCACCCGGTACCCCGGCCGCACCCGGTACCCCGGCCCCGGCAGCAGCCGCCGTGCCCGCGCCCCCGTCCGCACGTACCGCCGAAGCGGACGACATCGCGATCATCGGCATCAGCGGGCGCTACCCCGGCGCCGACGACCTGGACGCTTTCTGGTCCCGGCTGCGGGCCGGAACCGACGAGATCACCGAGATCCCCGGCGACCGCTGGGACGCCTGGGCCCACCACGACCCCGAAGGCCGCGCGCCGGACTCGGTCACCGGCCGCTGGGGCGGCTTCCTGTCCGCCGTCGACACCTTCGACTCGCGGTTCTTCCGGATGTCCCCGCCGCAGGCCCGCGCGATGGACCCGCAGGAGCGGCTGTTCCTGGAGACCGCCTGGGCGGCGCTGGAGGACGCCGGATACCCGCCGACCCGGCTGCCCAAGGCCCACCACGCCGACTCCGGCCTGGACGTGGGCGTGTTCGCCGGGGTGATGTGGGGCGACTACGCCACCCTGGCCGCAGAGGAGTCCTTCCGCGGCAACCCCGTCTCCGTGCCCGCCAACCGTGCCTCCGTCGCCAACCAGGTCTCCTACTTCGGCGACTTCCGCGGCCCCAGCCTCACCGTCGACACGGCCTGCTCCTCCTCGCTGGTCGCCGTCCAGCTGGCGGCGGAGAGCCTGCGCCGCGGCGAGTGCGCCTACGCGCTGGCGGGCGGGGTCAACGTCCTGGCACACCCGCTGAAATACGTGAACCTCAGCCGGATGAACATGCTCGCCGCCGACGGGCGGTGCCGTTCCTTCGGTGCGGGCGGCACCGGATACGTGCCCGGCGAGGGCGTGGGCGCCGTGCTGCTCAAGCCGCTCGCGGCGGCGCGTGCCGACGGCGACCGCATCCACGCGGTCATCCGGGGCGACGCGGTCAACCACGGCGGCCGCACCAACGGCTACACCGTGCCCAACCCGGCCGCCCAGCAGGCGCTGATCGAGCGGGCCTGGCACGCGGCGGGACTCGACCCGGCCGACGCCGGCTACATCGAGGCGCACGGCACCGGCACCGCGCTCGGCGACCCGATCGAGCACGCGGCGCTGGAGCGCGCCCTCGCCGGGCGCGGGCTGGCTCCCGGCAGCCGCGCGCTGGGTTCGGTCAAGTCCAACGTCGGCCACCTGGAGGGCGCGGCGGGCATCGCGGCGCTCACCAAGGTGGTGCTGCAACTGCGGCACCGGGCGCTGGTGCCCTCGCTGCACTCGGCCGCCACCAACCCGAACATCGACTTCACCCGCTCCGTGTTCGCCGTGCCGCAGGAGCCGGCGGCCTGGCCGCGGACCGCACCGGGCCGGCCGCGGCGCGCGGGGATCAGCTCCTTCGGCGCGGGCGGCACCAACGCGCACCTGGTCGTCGAGGAGTACCGCGACGACCGGGTGCCGCCCGCGCCCCGCGACCAGCCCGAGGTGCTGGTGCTCTCCGCACTCACCGAGGAGCGGCTGCGCGTGTACGCCGGACGGCTGGCGGCCGCGCTGTCCGCCGACAACCCGCCCCCGCTCGCGGACGTGGCCCACACCCTGACCGCCGGCCGGACCGCGATGCGCCACCGGCTGGCGCTGACCGCCCGGGACACCGCACGGGCCGCGGCGCTGCTGCGCGCCTTCGCCGCGGGGGAGCGGCCCGAGGGCGTCTTCACCGGCGACGCGGACGCGCCGCACGCGCTCGGCGACGTGCTGGCCGGCACCGCGGCCGGAGCGGAATTCGTCCGGGGGCTGTTGCGCGAGGGGCACCCCGACCGGCTGGCGCGGCTGTGGGCCTCCGGCGCCGACCTGGACTGGTCGGCGCTGCCCACCGGTCCGGTGCCGCCGCGCATCGTGTCGCTGCCGACCTACCCCTTCGAGCCCGAGCGCCACTGGCTGACCACCACCGCGCCCGGTGCCGTCGCGCCCGGTGCCCTCGTGCCCCGCACCGCCGAGGTGCCGCCGCTGGTGGTACCGCCCGCCGAACCGGTCGTCGCCGAGCACGAGGTGGCGGGGGAGCGGGTGCTGCCCGGCGCCGCACATCTCGCCCTGGCCGCACAGGCCCTCGCGCCGGGCCGGACCGCGTTCGCGGTGAGCGCGGTGCGCTGGCAGGCGCCCGTGGTGGTCGGCGACCGGGCCGCGCGGCTGGAGCTGTCGGCCGTGCCCGCGGACGACGGGATCGCCTACGAACTGCGCGAAGGGGACGGCGTCCGCTCCCGCGGCGTGCTGCACACCGAGCCGTCCCCCGAGCCGGCCCGGGTCGACCGCGCGGCGCTCTCGGCCCGGTGCGGCACCGAGGTGGACCCGGCGGGGATGTACGCGCGACTGCGCCGGGACGGGCTGCGCTACGGGCCGTTCTTCCGGCTCGCCGAGTCCGTCCGCACCGGCGACGGCGAAGTCCTGGCCCATCTGCGCGCCGCGGCGCCGACGCCGCCCGGGTACGCCGTGCACCCCGGGCTCCTGGACGCGGCGCTGCACGTACTGGCCGCGGTGGTGGCCACCCAGGACGCGCCGCCGATGCCGTTCGCCGCCGACCGGGTGACCGTCCACCGGCCGCTGCCGCACTCCTGCCATGTGCACGCGGCCGTGCGCGACGGGAGGTGCGAGGTCACCGTGTTCGACGACGAGGGCACCGTCTGCCTGACCGTCTCCGGGCTGGTGCTGCGCGCCCGCGCCGCGGCCGGACCCGACTTCCTGCATGTGCCCACCTGGACGCCGGCACCCCCGGCGGCGCAGCACCCGGCGGACGAGGACCCGGCGCACGAGGACCTCCCGCACGAGGACCCGGCGCACGAGCGGCCGGTGCTGATCGTCGCCGGGGCGGCCGACACCGTGCTCGCCGACCGGATCGCCGCCGCGCACCCGGACGCCGAGGTGCTGCGCCGCGCACCGGGCGAACCGGCCGCGGACTTCTGCGGACTGCCGGGCGCGCACCGGGGCCTGGTCTACTTCCTCGGCTCGGTGACCGGCCCCGACGACCGGCGGGACGAGTCGGTGCTGGCGCTCTACGGGCTGCTCGCCCAACTGCACCGCCGCGGCCTGCTGCCGGGGCCGCTGCGACTGAAGGTGATCACCGGGGACACCTGCCCGCTGGGCGAGCGGGACGCCGCCCGGCCCGGCGCCGCGGGCCTGGCCGGGCTGGCGATGACCGTGGACAGCGAGTTCGGCGAGCTGCGTACCGCGCTGCTGGACGTGCGCGGCACCGAGGCGGCGGCCGCACCGGACCGGGTGGCGGCGGCGATCGTCGCCGAACCGTGCGCGCCTCGGGTGCGCCAGGTGCTGCTGCGGGACGGGGTCCGCTGGACCCGCAGGCTGCGCAGGGCCCGGCTCACCGCACCCGAGCGGCCCGCGTTCCGCGACCGCGGGGTGTATCTGCTGGTGGGCGGACTCGGCACGGTCGGCTTCGACACCGCCCTGCACCTGGCCGGCCGCTACGCCGCCCGCCTCGTGCTGGTCGGCCGCGGTCCGCTCGACGACCGCAGGCGGGCGCAGCTGGAGCGGATCGCACAGGCCGGCGGCGAAGCGGTGTACCTGACCGCCGACATCACCGACCCCGCGCAGACGGCCGCCGCCGTGGCCGAGGCCAAGCGCCGGTTCGGCGCCCTGCACGGGGTGCTGGACGCCGCCATGGTGCTGGTCACCACCCCCTTCGGGGAGCTGGACGCGGAGCGCTTCGGTGCCGCGCTGCGCGTCAAGACCGAGGGCACCCGGGTGCTGTGCGACGCGATCGCCGGCGAACCGCTGGACCTGGCGCTCTTCCACTCCTCGGGCATCTCCTTCGGCGGCAACCAGGGCCAGGCCGGGTACGCGGCGGGCAGCGGCTACCAGGACGCGTACGCGCTGGCCTTCGGCCGCACCGCGCCCTTCCCGGTGCGGGTGGTCAACTGGGGCTTCTGGCACGACGGCGGCGACCGGGACCGGCAGCGCGCCCTGGAGCGGCTGTCGGCCTCCGGCGTCACCCCGATCGGCGCCGCGGAGGGCATGCGGGCGCTGGAGCTGGTCGCGGGCGGTCCGCTGCCGCAGGTGGTGGCCAGCAAGGCCGAGCAGCGCGTGCTGGCGGGGATCGGGGTCGAACCCGGCCCGGGCGTGGAGCAGATCGGGCACGCCGAGGCGGCCCCGCTGCCCGTGCCCCCGGTGGCCTCCGACCCGGTGCGGGCCGGGCGGGCCGCGGCGCAGCTGCGCGCCGACCGGGCGCTCGACGCGCTGGCGGTCCGGCTGCTGACCGGTGCGCTGCGCGACCTCGGCGCCCGCCTCGACGCCGGGCACCCGGAGGACCGGCAGGCGCTCGCCGGCCGGCTCGGGGTGGTGCCGGAGCACCGTGCGCTGTTCGACGCGGCGCTGGAGATGCTGTCCGCTGCGGGCCTCGCCCGGCTGACCGGCGGCCTGTTCGAGGGCACCGCGCGGGCGCAGACCGAGGACGTCGCCGCGGCCTGCGCCGACCCCGACCGGGCCGCCGCCGCGCTCGTGGCCGGCCATCCCGGCGCGCGGCCCGCCGCCGAACTGCTGGTGCGCTGTGTACGGGCGCTGCCCGACGTGCTCACCGGCCGCCGCGACGGGGTCGACGTGCTCTTCCCCGAGGGGTCCTCCGACCTGGTCTCCCGCTTCTACCAGGCGGACCCCGTCATGGAGCAGTACAACGAGCTGCTGGGCCTGCTGCTGGCCGAAGCGGTCCGGACCGCACCCCGGGACCGGGCGGGCGATCCGGTCCGCGTCCTGGAGGTCGGCGCGGGCACCGGCGCCACCACACGCGCCGCGCTGGACGCGCTGGCACCGTTCGGCGACCGGGTGCACTACACCTTCACCGACCTGTCGTCCGCCTTCGTCCGGCACGGCCGCCGCGCGTTCGGCGACCGGGAGGGCACCTCCTTCCGCGTCCTCGACATCGAACGCCCGCCCGGCGAGCAGGGGTTCGGCGACGAGGCGGGCTACGACGTCGTACTGGCCGCCAATGTGCTGCACGCGACGCGGCGGATCGGGACGACTCTCGACCACGTCAAGGACCTGCTGGTGCCCGGTGGTCTGCTCGTGGTCGACGAGGGCGTCCGGCCCGCCGCCTATCTGACCCTCGTCTTCGGCCTGACCAGCGGCTGGTGGCTGCCCGAGGACACCGCGCTGCGGCTGCCCGCCGCACCCGTGCTCAGCGCGCCCCGCTGGCTGGACGCGCTGGCCGCGGCCGGGTTCGCGCCCGCCGCCGAACTGGCGCTGCCCGACGAACCCGCCGGCCAGCGCCTGATCGTCGGCCGCGCCGACGGGCTGCGGACGCGCCCGGCCCCGCCGGATGGATCCGCGCAGCACACCGGAGCACCGGGGCACCCCGGAGCACCGGAGCAGCCCGGGCCGCAGCAGCGGAACGGAGCCGTGGAACACACCGGACCGCGCCACGCCGAACCGTCCGGCGCACCGGCCCGCACGTCGCGGGAGGCGACCGAGCGGCAGGTGACCGAGGTCTTCGCCCGGGTGCTGGAACTGCCCCCGACCGGCTCGCACCCGACGCGGCCTTCGCCGACCTGGGGGTCGACTCCCTGGTGGCCCTGGAACTCACCAAGGCACTGGAAGCCGACCACGGTTCGCTGCCCGCGACGCTGCTGTTCGAGCGGACGACGATCCGGCGGCTCGCCGACCATCTGCACTCCCGCGCGGGCGGCCCGGCGGCCGCGGCGCCGGAGCCGGCCGCGCCGGTGCCCGCACGGCCCGCACCGGCCGAAGCCGCCGTCGCACCGCCCCGGGCCGCGCACCCCGCCGCTCCCGCACCGGCGGCCGCGCCCCCACCCGCACCGCCGACGCCGTCCGCAGCGCGAACGGGCCCGCCGCCCGCACCCCGGCCCGCCGCACCGGCAGCCGCCCCCGCGCCGGTGGAGGGCCCGCTGCGGGCCGCCGTCGACCGACTGTCCGACGCCGAGGTCGACCGGATGCTCACGCTCCTGGGCGCTCTCGCCACCACGACCGACGAGAAGGGCGATACCGCATGACAGCGCCGTCCGAGCCCGGCCGCCCCGTCACCGGACAGGCCCCGGCCGACCGCCGCGAACTGCTCGCGCGGATCCTCGCCGACCTCGGCCTCGCCGCCGCGCCCGCGACCGAGGTCGCGATCATCGGCGTCGCGGGCCGCTACCCGCTGGCCGACGACCCCGGCCAGTTCTGGCACAACCTGCGCGCCGGACGCGACTGCGTACGCGAGGTCCCCGCCGACCGGTGGTCGGCGGCCGACCACTACGACCCGGCGGGCGGACCCGGCCGCAGCTACAGCAAGTGGGCCGGATTCCTCGACCACGTGGACGCCTTCGACCCGCTGCTGTTCCAGATCTCGCCGAGCGACGCGGAGGACATGGACCCCCAGGAGCGGCTGTTCCTGGAGACCGCCTGGGCCGCCGCCGAGGACGCCGGATACCCGCCGCGGTCCCTGGGGGACGGCGGTCCCGTCGGTGTGTTCGCCGGGGTCATGAACAACGACTACGAGTGGATCGGGGGCGAGGCGGAGGCCCGGGGCGTGTTCACCCACGCGCGCTCCAACCACTGGTCGGTGGCCAACCGGGTGTCCTACACCCTCGACCTGCACGGCCCCAGCCTGACCGTGGACACCGCCTGCTCCTCGTCGCTCACCGCCCTCCACCTCGCCGTGCAGAGCCTGCGCAGCGGCGAGTCGGCGCTGGCCCTCGCGGGCGGCGTCAACCTGATCCTGCACCCCTCCCACCTGTGGCACCTCTCCGACCGGCGGATGATCTCCCCCGGACGGCACAACCGCGCCTTCGGCGCCGGTGCCGACGGCTTCGTCGACGGGGAGGGCGTCGGCGCCGTGCTGCTCAAACCGCTGGCCGCCGCGGTCGCCGACGGCGACCGGGTGCTCGGCGTGATCCGCGGCAGCGCGCTCAACGCCGGGGGCCGCACCAGCGGTTACACCGTCCCCGACCCCGGCAGCCAGGCCGCCGTGATCTCCGAGGCGCTGCGCAGCGCC
>NZ_ALAP01000016.1 GCF_000280905.1 Streptomyces sp. AA1529
CCCGCGGAGCGGGTAAGAGCCTGCTGCGCAGGCTCCGAGGGAACTCCCGCGCTGCGCTTGGGAGTTCGGAGTGGTGCCCCGCGCTGCGCACGGGGTGATGGAGTGGGACTCCGCGCGTTGCGCGGAGTTGGCTTACGCTGCGCTCTGAGCCATGTTTCCTTCCCCGAGAATTTTCGTTGGATCCGCAGGTTAGGGTGATGGTCCTTCCGGCTCTCCGCTTACGCTTCGAGCCAGCGACTCCTTCGTCGCTGCGCTCCTAGAAGGAGCCTTGAGGGTCCGTCCGCTGCGCTCCCGGACCTGGCCCGCAGCGCGGGCGGCTGGCTACAAGTGTGGGCCTGGGGTGGTCGGCTGATTGTTTCCTTCGCCTCAGAACTTTGGGTGAATCCGTGGTTTGGGTGTGTGCCCCCTCAAGGGGCACCTGGGGCGGCCTGGTCTGTGGTGTGTCGGAGTGCGAGCACGGTGAGTAACTCAACCTCTGTGCGGCCGGACCCGCCTGACATTATCTCAGGAGGTGCCAGGCGGGTTGGGGGATTGTCAGTCGTGCTGCCACCAGGTCACTGCGAGGCCGGCCAGAAGGGCCCCGAGATGACGGACGGCTCCGGCGAGGAGCGCTGCGGAGACGAGTCGCCGCCACGAGGCGGGGGCGGGCGCACCGTGGACGTGGGGCGGGGTGGTGGAGGGCCTGCGGTTCTTCTTCCGCATCGCGGGGTGTCCTTCGTTTGAGCCGGCTTCAGCGGCGTGGGCTGTGGTGCTGGGACCAGTGAGCCAGAGTCGCGAGAGGGCAGAAAATTACGCTTCTCGGGGTTGTAATGGTGGGCATGGCACGAGGGGCGCCGAGTCCGACTGATCTGCAGGTGGTGCGTGAACTTGCCGCGCGGGAGGTGGTGGTGACGCCAAGCCAGCTGGAGAGCTGGCGGCGGGTGGGCTTGTTGCCGCGTCATCGACGGCGGGGGCTGGGGCGTGGCCGGGGGTCGGTGGTGGACGCGGTCGATCCGCTGGTGGTGGAGAGTGCGGCGGCGCTGGCCCGGCATTTTCGGCAGGGGCGGGACCGGCGGCTGGCTGTGCTGGCGTGGTTCGCCGAGGCCGGGACGCCGGGGACGGCCCGGGTGCCAGAACCGCCGGTGGTCGCCGTGCGCGAGGCCCTGGTGTGGGCCCTGCAACGTTCGGCGTCGCAGCGGTTGGTGGAGTTCGCGCGTAGCGCGGCCGGGGCCGGTGAGGAAGGGCAGGACGCGCTGTACGCGGCGGCCGGGCGGCTCATGGGGCCGGACCGCGGGCGGGCTAACCCAGCGCTGGTGCGTGCGGCGCTCGAAGCCGGTGGGGACGTGCCGGTCGAGGCCGGGGGGCCGGATGGCAGGAGCATGGTGCACGTGGCCGCCGCGATCGGCCTGGGCGCGCAGGAGGTCGGGGCGGACGCGCTGGCCGAGGCATTCGCCGCCTTCGGCATGTTCGGGCTGACGGCCGAGGACTGGGGGCAGATGCTGGGTGCCGCGGAGCGCGGCGAGGGGCCCGAGGTGGACTGGGGAGTGCTCCAGCAGAACGCGGACATCGTGGCCCAGGTGCAGCGGGCTAGTGACGAGGAGCTGCTGCGCGCACGAGAGGTGCTGGTCGGTATGCGTATGTTCTACGCGCTGTACGTGCTGCACGGGCTGCTCCTGCCGGACAATCCCGCGCAGGCCGCGCCGCGCTGCGGGAGCGGATTGACGAGTGGAGCAGGTTCCCGTTCCTGGACCACGTCGTTGCCATCGACCCCTCCCCCATGCGGTTCGCCGAGTCCCTGGCGGTCTTCCTCGAGCCGTTCTTCGACGGGCTGTACCAGATCCTCATGGATCAGTTCGCCGAGAACCCGGACATCTTCAGCGACGAGAGGGGAGCCGTCGGCTTCGGGGAGAGGTGGATGCGCTCCATGGAGGAGCTGCCCAACGGTCGCCGGCAGGCGGCGAACGGCGGCGCAGACCACGACCCTGGTGAAGGGGCGTGGGTGCAGGCCGGATGACCTGACCTTGCTGCAGCCTCGGTGATGGCGGCTGCGTGCCTTTTCGTGGATGGGTGCAGCAAGACTGGTGATGCGGGCGGGTGGTCCCTCCTGCTTGGGACGGTCCGCAGCGCGGCGGCCGGCTTCGGGTGCAGGGCGCCGGACCGGGTCCGGGTCAGCGCGGACGCGGTGCTCCGAAGGGCGTTAGCGCTCCGACGCGGGTTGCTCCTGATCGCAGGCCCACAGTCGGCATTCTCGCGTCTCGTCTCTCGCTCGCCCCTGTGTGGTGCCGTGTCCGACACCGGCCGGGGCGGTCTACCGTGTCGTGCCATGACGGTTTTGGTGATCGGCGGAAGCGGCTTCCTGGGCACCGAGTTGATCCGGCAGGCCGCCATGGCCGGGCACGCAACGGCCGCAACCTACGCGACCAGGCCCGGCACCGATCCCCGCGCCGCCTGGTACCCACTCGACCTGCGGGATCCCGGACGCGTGGACGCCGTCATGGCCGAAGTCGGCGCGGGTCTCGTCATCAACGCATCGAGCGGGAACGCCGACTGGGCGGTGACCGCGCAGGGGCCCGTCCGGCTGGCGATGGTGGCGGCGAAGTACGGAAGCCGCCTGGTCCACGTGTCCAGCGACGCCGTGTTCTCCGGCGCCCGCGTCCACTACGACGAGTCGTGCCTGCCCGACCCCGTCACCCCGTACGGAGCGGCGAAGGCGGCAGCGGAGACCGGGATCCTCCTCGTGCATCCGCGGGCCGCCGTGGCCCGCACGTCGCTGATCATCGGCGACGGCGGTTCCGTGCATGAGCGCCTCGTGCACGAACTGGCTGCCGGCACCCGCGAGGACGTCCTGTTCACCGACGACATCCGCTGCCCCGTCCACGTTGCCGACCTGGCCGCCGCCCTTCTGGAACTGGCGTGCGGCGACGCGGCTGGCGTCCACCATCTCACTGGTCCCGACCCCGTGAGCCGTCATGAACTCGGCGTCCTCATCGCCGGGCGTGACGGCCTGGACGCCTCCCGGCTGCCCGCGGGCTTGCGGGCCCACAGCGCCCTTCCCGGCGCCCTCGACGTACGCCTCGACAGCCGAGCCGCTCAGCGGAAACTCCGCACCACACTGCGCGGCGCCCAGCAGTTCTGCGCCACAACAACCTGACCGCCCAGTCAGACACCGAGTTGAGCCGGGCCGGGGCGCAGGTGGAGGGCGGGGGTTCGGGCGGGTGGGGCGGTTCGGGCGGGTCGCCGGTATGTGGTCTTGGCGGTCTATGCGCGTCCATCAGCCAACTTAAAGTCAGGTTGTATGTACAGACTGTTATATGTCAGTCTTTCGGGGCACGTCAGTGGTCTCGACGACCTGCCAGCCCCGTGCCGCCGTCGGCGGAGAGGGCGTGAGCCGTGCGCTGTGAAGTTCCGTCGTTTGTGCGGGGGTTTCGGCAGCGCGCCCAGTCTCCGGTGGTGGACTCAAAGGGGCAGACGGTCTTCGCCGGTGCGCGCGCTCAGTGCGTGGCGGTGACGGCGGCCCGTGCGGGTGCTCCTCGGAAAGGAGTGCTTGCATCTCGGGTGCGTGTCGCACCCGGCAGAGCGTCGGATGCGTTCGTTCGCACCCGGGGTCATGAGGGCTTCCGGGAGAAGGACCGTCTTCCCATGTCTACCCGTAAGTTCCCTTCGGGGCCTTTCCCCTATCCGACCACGCCTGAGTGGGCGGAGAATCTCGTCGAGGCCATCGCCAACACCTGTGCGGCAGAAGGTTTCGCGCCCGTTCCCCGGCAGGCCGTGCTGGAGGCGCTGGCTCCGGCGCTCGGCCAGGGCGAGGCCAAGCGCGTCACCGAGCGCCGGCGTGACAGCCGTTTTCTGCTTCCTACCGCTTACCACGTCGAGCAGCGCGGCACGGACGGGGCGTTGCTCGTGCTGAAGGTGGACCTGCACGGGGCGGCGACGCTGCCGTGGGTCATCAACGACCGTACGCGCAGCGCGTGGCTGCATCCCTCCGGCGAGAATCAGGAGCGCTTGGAGGACCTGGTCGAGCAGCAGCAGTTGGTGGCCGCGTGGACGGTCGGTGTGGAGCGGGCGAAGACGGCGCGGCGGGCTCTGGCTTCGACCGCGGCGCCGGAGGAGAAGGACGCGGCGCTCGCCGCGGTCGCGGTCGCGGAGAAGGAGCTGGCCCGTGCGCAGGAGGAGTTGAAGGCCTGTGAGCGGGCGCTGGGCGGCCGGCGGCCGCTGCCCGTGGTGCGGGCCGTCACGCAGGACGGGGTGCCGATGGCGGCGCTCACGACGGAGCCGGTCAGCGCGGCGATGGCCGCCGAGGTTCAGCGTTACGCCGTGGACGTGCTGCGGCGGCGGGCCCGGCAGCGTTCCTACGACCTGGCGGAGTCCTTGGTGCAGGAGGGCCAGCGGGAGTCCACCGTGGTGGTGCTGCAGCGCACGCCGGTGGTCGACGGGGACGGGGACGTGCGGTACGTCTGGCGGGGGCAGCACGCCACGGGCGCCAACCGGTCCGATGCCCGGCTGGAGATCTTCGGGCTCTCGGCGCAGCAGTCGCTGACCGGGGTGCCGCAGTCCGTACTGCGGCTGCCCGGAGAGGAGGAGAACCGGCGGCTGGTGGTGCGGGGGCTGGGTGAGATCCTGCGGCGGATCAGCGCCCTGCTCAACGCCGAGTACGCCGACCCCGAGCGGGATGAGGACGGACGTGCTCAGCGGGCGGTGCGGATCGCCCAGGTGTCTTCCCGCGTTGTCATTGGCGCGAAGCGGCCGGAACGGCTGGAGGAGTCGCTGCGGCAGCTGAACGTGAACGAGCATCTGCGCGGCCAGCTGGACTACGAGGACATGGACCGCTCCCTGGGGCTGTGGTCGACTCTCGTCAAGGCCTACCAGGCCGCCGGGCTGCTGGGTGACCTACTCGCCCAGGAAGTCGGCCAGGGCCGCATGCCGGCCGGTGAGCTAGACGAAGACGCCGTCGCCGATGCCCTGGTCGGGGCCCGCGCGCTGGACGAACTCGCTGTTCTGCTCACGCCGGGCGACGAGGTGAGCGCTATGACGCTGCGGGATGTGGCGGTCCGCTGCGCCACCGTGATGCTGTTCCCGCCGGTCCCGCCGCGCCCCGAGAACTTGGCGCCGCGAGCTGCGATGCCGACTGGCCGGTACTGGCCGGTGGTGCGTGCCGCCCTGCAGGAGGCTTCCTGGGGGCAGGTGAACGGGAGCACCGCCAAGCGGCGGACGGAGATCTGGGCGGCCGTGACCGCTCAGCACTTCCTGCGCCCTGGCCCCCTCGCTGCCGCCGAGCGCCTGTTCGGCAAGCCCGAGGTGCAGTTCGGGGTGCGTCCCGACGCGCGCAGCCTCGTTTCCCTGGTGACCGCCTGCCGTCAGGGGGATGACGCGGCCTGGGAGATCCTGGTGCGGCGGCATCTGCTCCCCGGCCTGATCAGCGGGGCTGAGCCGTTCGTCGCGCCCAACGAGGGTTCCTTCCAGAGCGCGGACCGCAAGGGTGGGCGGCGGGCACCGGCCAACTCGGTCCAGGCTCTGGTGAACGCCTGGACCAACCCGCCGGAGAATGTCACCCGCGACCTGCTGATCGCGTTCGCCGTGGCGGTGCTGCGCGCCCCGGACTCCCCTGTCCGGGACGGTCTGGCCCCGGGTACCTTCTGGGCGCCCGACCCCCACGGCGATCCGCGTGAAGGGGTCCTCGCCGACAAGGAGTGGTTCGACACCCTGTTCCCCCAGACCTCGGTCCGCAGGACCAGGCGGCCGCAGCCGTCTTCGGCCGACAGCACCGGCTCCGCCGCCATCGGCAGCGGCGGGGACACCGTGGAACTCGCCGAGGAGGTCCCCGAGTCCGCGCTCGCCCGTATGACCCGCCTGCGCGCGGAACTGGCCTCCCTGGTGGCCAGCAGCACGGTGAACGCCGCCGCCGTCGCCGAGGAGATCAGCCAGCTCCTGGAGACGGTCGAGGGTGCCGTGCGTGCCCGTGAGGCATCCGGCGCTCCGGAGGAGCCCGCCGATGTGCAGAAGCTGTACATGCGGGAATTCGCCGGGATCAAGGCGGATGCCGGGAAGATCGGGCCGCTGCTGGACAAGGCCGCCTTGGCGGTGATGTCGCTGTGAACGGGGACTGCTGCGCGGAGCCGGTGGCCGGGCCGGTGGTCGACGCGCGGGTGCTGCGGCACGCGTGGACGGCGCTGGGCCCGCTGCGGTGCGGTGACTGGCCCGCCCCGTACAACCTGCAGCCCCCGCACCGGGAGGAGACGCTCGCGGTGCTGGATGAGGTGCTGGCCGGGGTGTATCTGGCGGTCGACGCCGACAGCCAGCTGCGGTGGCTGGGCAAGGCCCACCGCGACGGCGGCATCGGCGCTCGGCTGCGGGATCACCTCCGGCACCTGGAGCGGGCCCGCGTCTTCACCGGAGTGTTCGTCGTGGAGGCCGACCCGTTCAGCCCGCCGCAGGCGATCGAAGCAGCCGAGGGGCGGGCAGCCGACGCCATCGGGCTGCGCAGCCGCATGGGCACGCGGCGGTGGCCGGCGGTCACCCACGCGCAGTGGCTCGCCCTGGTCACCTCCCGGCCCGGGCGGCGCGTTGTGCCGCCTCGGCGGGACGGTGACAGCAAAAGCCGAGGCAGCGTATCGGGCTGACGGGCCCGAGCAAGGCCCCGCGAGTGGGACTTCCCCTCCGCAGCGAGGTGCCAGGAGGCGCGCCTGCAGTGGAGGGGCCAGCAGGGGCCGCACCCGGGGGGCCGGGAGCAGGGGACGACGCCGCAGGGCGTCGTCCCTGGGTGCGGCGGGATGGACAACGAAGGGGCCCGGGCGGCATGGCGCCGCCTGGGCAAGGGAGAGGGGACAGCGGGATGCCGCTGAACTGGGATCTGGTCGGCACGGGAGACAGCGAGGCGCTGCTGCGGCCGAGGGACATCTACGCGGGGCTCGCCAGCAGGCCGTGGCCGTATCTGCGGCACGAGCAGGGCGAGGTGCTGGACAAGTGGTTCGACCGGCGCGAGCAGCGGGATGTGGTGATCAAGCAGAACACCGGCGGGGGCAAGACGGCCGTCGGCCTGCTGATCGCCCAGAGCACCCTGAACGAGAACGTGGGCAAGGCCGTCTACCTGACGCCGGACAACTACCTGGCCAAGCAGGTCCGCGAGGAGGCCGCCCGGCTCAGCATCGCCACCACGGACGATCCGTACGACCCGGCGTTCACCACCGCGCAGGCGGTCCTGGTGACGAACTACCAGAAGCTGCTCAACGGCAGGTCGGCATTCGGCGTCGTCGGAGACGGCAAGGAGCCGGTCGACCTGGGCATCGTCGTCGTCGACGACGCGCACGCCGCGCTGGCCCGGACCGAGGACCAGTTCCGGCTGCGGGTGCCCGCCTCGCACAAGGCGTACGGCAAGCTGCTGGAGCTGTTCGCGGACGACCTGCGGCACCAGTCGGCCAACGCCTGGGCGGGGCTGGAGGACAAGGACCCCACCGCGTTGGCACCGATCCCGTTCTGGGCGTGGGCCAACAAGCACGACGAGGTGCTGAAGATCCTGCGCCCGCACCGCACGGAGCGGGCCTTCGAATTCGTGTGGCCCCTGCTGGCCGAGGTGCTGCACCTGTGCACCGCGACGGCGACAGCGACAGCGATCGAGGTCAGGCCCTCGTGCCCGCCGATCGACCGCATCACCTCGTTCGTGCGCGCCCGCCGCCGCGTCTACCTGACCGCGACGCTCGCCGACGACAGCGCCCTGGTCACCGACTTCGGTGCCGACCCGGCTCTCGTCGCCCAGCCCGTCACGCCGGGCAGCGCCGCCGACCTCGGGGAGCGGATGATCCTGGCGCCGGTGGCCCTCAACCCGGACCTGGACGACGAGGCCGTGCGCGTGCTGGCCCGCCAGTTCGCCGACGGGGACCAGGA
The DNA here is from genome assembly GCF_000280905.1 of Streptomyces sp. AA1529. Taxonomy (GTDB): domain Bacteria; phylum Actinomycetota; class Actinomycetes; order Streptomycetales; family Streptomycetaceae; genus Streptomyces. Next base: position 7,858 of record NZ_ALAP01000016.1, read on the forward strand.
CGGCGACGGCATCGCCGAGACCGACCCGGTCAACGTCGTCGTGCTGGTCCCCAGCGAACGGGCCGCCGCCGCCTGGACCCGCCACGCCCACCACATCTGGCGGGTCGACGACCTCGAGGCCGGCGTGAAGAAGCTCTAGTCCGGACCCGTGGGCCTGGTGGTGCTGGTCAACAAGTACGACGGCGTCAACCTCCCGGCCGGCGCCTGCCGCCTGCTGGTCCTCGACCAGATCCCCCGGCCCCTGGACTCGGTGGAGCGGCGCGAGGCCGTCGCGCTGGCCGACAGCACCGTCCGCCTGGCCCGCGAGGTCCAGCGGATCGAACAGGGCATGGGGCGCGGCGTGCGGGACGGCGAGGACTACTGCGCGGTCCTGCTGCTGGGCGCCAAGCTCGCCACGGCCATCCACGACGCCCGCCACCTGGCGCTGTTCTCCCACGCCACCCAGGCGCAGCTGAAGCTGAGCCGGGACATTGCCGGCCAGATCAAGGGCGAAGGGCTGGACGCGGTGAGGCAGGCGCTGCGGTCCTGTCTGACGCGGGTGCCGCAGTGGCGCGAGCGCAGCCGGCGGGCGCTGGCGGAGGTGCGCTATGCCGAGCGCGGGACGGTGCGGCCGGAAGCCGTCGCTCTGCGGGAGGCGTTCGACTTCGCGGCCACCGGCCGCCTCCAGGCCGCGGCCGAGCGGGTGCAGAAGGCGGTCAACGACATCGGCGAGAACGACAAGGCGCTGCGGGGCTGGCTGCGGGAGCAGAAGGCCGCATACCTGCACCTGACCGACCCCGTGGCCGCCCAGCAGGCCCTGGCCGGCGCACTCGCCGACAACACCTTCGTCCTGCGGTCCGTACACGGCGCCGCCCCCGTGCGGCTCAAGGCGGCCTCGGTGCAGTCCCGCGCCGCCGCCGAGTTCCTCGCGGACCGCTACCGCGACGGCGTCAGCCTGAGGCTCGGTGTCCAGGCGCTGTTCGAGGAAGTGGTGTGGGGCGATGACGAACGCTCCGACGACGCCGAGGCCGCCTGGCAGAGCCTGGGCGAGCATCTCGGGTTCGCCAGCAGCCGCCCGGAGAAGCTGTACGGCACGGGCCCGGACAACCTGTGGGCGCTCACGGCTACGCGGCAGGCCGTCATCGAGCTGAAGACGGGCTGCACCACCGACACGATCGCGAAGAAGGACATGGACCAGCTCGGGGGCAGCGTCCGCTGGCTCAACGATCACAACCCCGAGGTGGAAGCCGTGCCGGTCATGCTGCACCCCAGCCGGGCCGCCGACGCCAAGGCCACCGCGGTGCCGGGTATGCGTGTCATCACGCCCGAGCTGTTCGAGAAGCTGAAGGATGCCGTGACGGCCTACGCGGCCGCGCTCGCCTCCAGTCCGGACCGGTGGGCCAACGAGCAGGCCGTCCGTGAGCAACTCGCGCACCACAAGCTCACCGGCGACCGGTTCCTCACCGCCTACGCCGAACCCGTGTCCCCCTCCTGACACCCCCGGCCGCGCACAGCCCCGGGCCCGCCTCGTCTTGTGGCGGGCCCGTCCCGGTCGGCGGGCGGCAGGTGCGGCTGTTCCTTCAACGACCCGGTGGGCAGCCGGCCTGGCGGCTGCCGGCGCTGCGGCGTCCTTGGCCAGGAGGGGCGCCTGGATGGTGAGTTCGACGTGCTGGGCAGGGTGTGGTGTCAGTGGGGGTTCGTAGGGTGGGCGTGTGGTGAGAGTTCCGTGGGAGAGGCTGGCCGAGAATCCCAGGCTGTCGGAGTCCTTGGTGACCTTGCTGGTGATGCGGCTTCGGGAGCGGGCGCAGCCGGTCGACGGGACGGGCGGTGACGGCGGCCGGGATCTGTTCGAGTACACCGACGACGACAAGCTGGTCGTGTACGAGGCGAAGTCGTTCACCGGCCGCCTGACGTCCGGCCGCCGCCGGCAGGTACGGAAGTCTCTGGTGTCTGCGGTCCGTCACCAGCCGGATCACTGGGATCTGCTCGTCCCGATCGATCCGAACCCTGCCGAGCAGGCCTGGTTCGACGGCCTGCGCGGCGAGTTCGAGTTTGTGCGGCACTGGCGGGGGCGCAGCTGGCTGGACGAGAAGTGCGCGGCTCATCCCGATCTGGTGCGCTACGCGTTGCAGGAGTCGGCCGACTACATCCTGGAGCGGATCGCCCAGGCGCGTGCCGAGCGCGACGTGCTGCACGGCGGGCTCAGCGACTACCTCGAGCGGGCCCGCGCGCTGCACGGGAGGGTCCAGGAGATCTCCCCGCACTATGCGGTGCAGACCCGTCTGGACGCCGACGGCCGCACGGTCGTGCATCTGTCGCCCCGCGGGCCCGACCCGGACGGGCAGGGTGCGATCCGGCTCACCGGCCCGGTCCGTTTCGCTGGGGACGACCCGCAGGAGGCCCGGCGAAAGCAGCGGTTCGAGGAGGTCATGCGCTTCGGCGGCGAGGTGGAGCTGAGCGCGGACAATCTCGCCGAGGCCACGCTGTCGGGTCCCGCAGGCCTGGGGCTGGAGCGCATCGCGGTGGGTGGTGTGCGCATCTCCTCGGTCCGGCAGGAGATGACACCGCCGCTGCAGGGGCAGGTCGCGGTCCAGCTGTCTTCGGGTGTTCCGCTCGCTTCCCTGCCCGTGCGCTTTACACAGCGGGTGAGCGGCTCGGACGGCGGCATCCTGTACGGCAGCGACATGACCGGGGTGATGCGCGTGCGGCTGCGCTACAGCCATGGCGACCGCTCCGCCCAGCTGAAGTTCACCTTCCAGCCGCCTGAGGCGGCGATGCCGCAGACGCTGGTGCCCGCGCTCAGACTGCTCAGCCAGGCCACGGCCGGCCATGTCATGGAGCTGGCCTTCGCCGGCGAGCCGGCCGGCCGGGTGCGGGCGCCGGTCAGCACCGGGATGACGCCTGCGGGCTGGGAGTCGGGCGAGGCACAGCTGTGGGCCGACGCCTTCGACGACCTGAGCCGGCTGCAGAGCAGGACCGGCCGCTTCTTCCCGGTCCCCGACAACTTCACCCAACGCGATGCGCGCGAGGTCAAGGACATGCTCGCCCTTCTCGACGGGGAGGAGACCGTGCTGCGGGGCAGCACCGTGTCGGTGGGCGTCGACAGCGCCGAGGCCCTCGACAAACTGAGCGACATCCGCGCCGGGATGTTCCGCGTCACCGCCGGCTACCAGGGCCTGCTCTTCACCCTCGGCGAGCAGCAGATCGGCCTCGGGCCCTGCACCGAGATCTACACGATGGACAAGATCCTCAACATGAAGGAGGCCCGGCGGGACCTCGCCGCGCACGGGCACGCGACCATGACGATGCGCGTCGCCAAGCGCATCCCGCCCGTGCGCTACCTCGGGCCCCTGCGCGACAACGGCACGGAAGGGTGACAGGCGAGAGCGCCGCGCCGGATCCCACGGGCACGATCAGAACGGGGGGCGCGGCGGTTCGGCAGTCGTGCGGGGCGCGGCCATGGCGGGCAAGCCCTCCCACCGAGTCCCTGCAGACGACGGTGGTACGGGAAGGCAGAGGAGAAGCCGCGGGAAACGGACTCTGGCGGCCGTGCTGCTGGCGGCCGACGATGTCCTGCAGGATCACGACGGGGGTGGGCGTGGAGCTGACGGCGTTCTTCAGCAGCGGTGACGGATGGGCGCAGCCCTGGGTGCTCGACATCGAGCTGGTCGAATCCTTGCGGTTCGGTCCGCCGGCCGGGCACACCGACCTGGAGGTGGCGATCGCGCTGACCCGGCTGCTGCACCACGACTTCGTCTCCTACGGCACCGACGGCCAGGGCCGGCATCTGGACGACGACAGCGCGCCCCTGGTCATCAAGGCGCACCGCGCCGTCCTGGAGCGCCTGGCCCTCAAGCCGCCCGCCTGGCCGTTTCGTACCTTCGACGGACCGCGCGGGTTCGGCACCTACTGGCGCGCCAACGATATGAGCGGCAGCTGGAAGGCGCGGCGGGACTGCATCGAGCAGTTCCTCGGCCCCACGCGGGACGCGCTGGAGGACCTGGAGGAGCTGGAGTACGAACGGCGTTTCACCAAGGGGCCGTCGGGCAGCTTCAAGAACCTGATCTTCGCCGCCGACGGGGTCAAGCCGGAAATCGTGCTGCGGGACGCGGTGAACAACGAGGTCGAGATCGTCCGTCACGCCGACACCTGCCTGGTGTTCACCGACCCCCTGCCACCGCACGGGCTCACCTGGCGGCAGATGGTCGCCTGGTGGCAGAAGAACCACCAGCCGGACGCCGACGAGAAGACGGCCGCCGAGGGGCTGTACCGGCGTCTGTACCGGTCGCTGGACTCGAAGACCGAACAGCTCCTCATGATCGCCTACTGTGCCCGGTACGCCGAGGAAGGCGGCTTCGGCCTGCCCGCGCTGATCCCCCAGGTCTACCTCCACTACGACCCCTACACCCGCAGGAGCGGCAAGCAGTCCGGCGCACTGTACCGGCAGCGGATGGACTTCCTGCTCCTAGCCCCGGACCGCTCCCGCATCGTCATCGAGGTCGACGGAGTACAGCACTACGGCCGGCCCAACCCGCCCGACGAGCAAGGGCGCATCACGCATACCGCGGTGCCGCGGCTGTACGCGGAGATGGTCGCAGAGGACCGCCGGCTGCGGCTCGCCGGATACGAGATCTACCGCTTCGGCGGCTGGGAACTGATGGAACCGGGCGGCAGGCAGCTCTTGGAGTCCTTCTTCACCAGCCTCCTCGCACGGCACCAGAAGCCGGCGTTGTAATGCGGGCACGAGGCAGCGAAGCTGCCCTCCGAGGGGGGCGTGTACGGTCGCCAAGGTGAATCCAGATGCAGCCTTCGATCCGCGTCGGCTCGGCGTGCCCAAGGAAGTCGTGGACGAGGGCGCGCGTACGCTGCGCCATGCCGCTCAGTCCCTCGACGCCTTCGTCAGGAGTCTCACCGAGGGCACCGCGGTCGAGGGGATGTCGCCCGCCGATGCAGGCTGGGTCAGTTCCTCACATCACCGGCACCGCACGGGACGTTCCCGGTTGTGGGCGTGGGCGGGCTGGAGCACTCAGCTCACCCTCGGGAACATCTTCGATCACGTCCAGGCGATCGAGCGGACGCTGGTGGGCGAGCCCGTGGCCATTTGGTCGCTCGTTTCGCTCTCCCGCGTCGTGCAAGAGGGCGCCATCCGCGTGTGCCATCTCTACGAGCCCGGTCTCAGCCCCGAGCAGCGTGCGGTGCGCATCGCGGCCGCGTGGCTCAACGGGGCACGGCAGCATCAGGTCGCGGCCAAGGACGTCGGCGTGCAGGCGGTCCCGGAGGCGGAGAAGATCTGGCAGGTGGCCGAGCAGACCGTCCATCGCGCCGGAATGAGCATCGGCTTGGACGGACGGGGCCGCCCGAGCTCGGCCGTGCTGGGGCCGGTGCAGGCGCCGTTCAAGGTGGACCTCACCAGTATCGCCGCGAAGCGGCCCACGCATCTTCCTGCCTGGTACCGCATATCCTCCGCGGCCTCCCACAGCACCGTGTGGATGGTCGCTCAGGCCTTCGCCTCCGACGTGGACGACCAGCCGGTCATGCGGGCCGATCCGGAGATCGTCACCGCGGCGGTGCTGGCCGTTCTGGGAGCGTTCGAGGACTTGGTGCAGACGCTGGGCGACTACTACGGCAAGGACCCCCACCAAGCGCTGCTGACCGTCCGACGGCGCACCGTGGCGGTCCTCGACCGTCAGCGGACGTGGTGCCAGCAAGCGCAGGACGATGCACGCCTCCTGCTCGGCGAGAGCGGCACCTGATCCGGCCCGCGCAGGGGCGCGCAGCCGGGGCTGGCCACTGCCGCCCGAGAGCAGGGGCCCGACTCCGGACCACGCCGCACCCTGGCCGCAAGGCGCTCAGGGGGCGTACATCTCGCGGGCCAACCGCGCACTCGCATCCTGCCCGGACACGGGCGTCTGGGCCAGGTCGGTCTTCCGAGCATGCTGCCGCGCACCCGATTCCTCTACTCTGAGTAGAGGAGCGCGGTAGAGTCGGGGTATGGCAGCAGACGAGACGAGCATCAAGGTGGGCACGGCCGCGCGGGACCGGCTCGCCCAGCTGGCCGCCGAGCACGGCACCACCATCCGAAGCCTGGTCGAGGACCTCGCGCTGAGCACGCCGACGCAGGCGGAGTACGCGGAGCGGGCCGAGCTGGCCCGTTCCGAGCTCGTCTCCGCCCTCGGCAGCGCACCGAGCCCGGAGGCCGAGGCGAAGGCCCGGGCCCTGCTGGAGCGCCTCGGCGGCACCGCGCACGGTCCGCGGGCAGCCGCGTAGTGGCGCCGATCGCGGTCGTCTTGGATCACACGACCGCAGGAGCGCTGTACGACCCGAAGGACCCGTTCAACGAGGCGGTCGCCGCGTTCTACGTCCAGGCCTCCGGCGGACTCGGGGACCTGTATGCGCCGGTGCTCTCCCTGACGGCAGGCGACGCCGAACGCCCCGGGCTGCTCGGCCACATCAAGGGGCTGCGGTTCATCCGGATCGAGGCGTTCGACACCGACGCCGCGGTCACCGCCACCGAACTGCTGCGCTTCGGGCACTCCTGGGCCGCCGTCCACGCCATCCACGCCGCCCGTCCGTCCGCCGCCCACCCCAGCGGACGGTTCCTGCTCACCCTGACGCCGAAGGCGTACGCGGGCACCGGCGTCCAGGCAGTCCACCCCGGCCAGTAGCCGTCATCGGCTCTGGTCCGCCGCCGTCTGACAGCCGTTCGCGCAGAGCGGCTGCGTTGCCGTCGGCGAGCCCGAAGCGGTCGTCGTCGAAGACCCAGTCGTCGTCTGTTCTGACGTGCCCGGCCGCCGGCCGAGGTGCTCTTTCGGAGGAACCGTGCAGTTCACTGTCCTGCCAGTCCGCGGGCAGCCCGTCTCCCCCGTGCCGGGGCAGGCCTTTCTGGTTCGGGACAACTGGGACGACTACAGCTTCAAGACGACGTTCCAGCTGCTCTGTGTCGATCCCCGTGGCGAGATCAGGGAGATCGGCGCGGTCAAGATCGGCCAGTTCGGCATGACCGCGCCAGCCAGGACGCCGCTGCCGGACGACTTCGAAACCCTGGACGGCGCCTTCTTCTCGCTCGGGCTGAAGGACACCTACTACGAACGGCTGCGCGAGCTGGGTGGCGAGCTGGAACGCGCGGTGCTGCGGGCTCTCAACGACGTCTCTTTCGATCTGGACCTCTTCTCCCGTGCCCGCACCGAGAGCGTGACGCGGACTTCCCTGCTCCGCACCGTTTCCGCCGACACCGTCCTCGGCCGCCTCCGCGGCAACGGCATACCCGCGGAACCACCAGCGGCCATCACCGAGGTCACCCGGCGGCGTCTGTTCGACGCGCTGCGCAGCACCGGGGCGAGCTGGACGGGCAGCCTGGACGAGGTCACCTTCCTGCGCAGGCTGTACGACCTGGACAGTCTGAACAGTCATGACCCTCGGTTCGCAACGGCCGAGGGCGACATCGTTCAGCACCGCTACAACAACCCCGGGGACTGGGAAGACGACTGGGTCTTCGATGACGACCGTTTCGGGCTCGCCGACGGCGCCGACGAGGTCCTGCTCCGCTTCCTTGCGGAGATGATCCACCCCGCCGTGCGGACGGATTCCGGCGAGGTCCAGCGGCTGCTGGCACTGGTCAACGGCCATCTGGCCGCCGACGGCTACGAGCTCGCTGAGGCCCGCACGGTCAGCGGCTACCCGGTCTACGAGGCCCGCCGGATCCCGGTCAGCCGCCACACCGCTCCCCCGGCCGCCGCCACGCCCGTACCGTCCGTACCGCTCGGCGGAGGCGACTACGCCGCGGTCCGTCGCGCCGCCCGCGGCGAGCGCAAGGACTATGCCTGCCCGCGCCAACCGGTCCTGGACGGGAATCAGGCGGACGTATTCGAGGCGACCCACAAGACCCTCGGCACGACCGTGGCGTTGAAGAAGCTGCACAGCAAGTACCCGGCCGAACGGCGAGTGGCCCGCATGCGGCGGGAGATCGAGATCGGCCAGCTGCTGAACGGTCATCCCCACGCCATGCCGATTCTTGACTTCGACACCGACCACAAGTGGTTCGTGATGCCCTGGGCAGACGCGACCGCTGCTCAACGCCAAGAGCTGCTGCGGGACCCGGCCGAGCTGCGCGCTCTGGTCGACGCTCTAGCATCAGTGCTGGCCACCGCGCACGAGCACGACTGGCTGCATCGCGACATCAAACCGTCGAACATCCTCTACTTCGACGGCCGCTGGACCCTCGCCGACTGGGGCATCGTCCGCCGGCCGCGCGGCCAGACCACCAAGGTGGGGCGCACCGGTCACTTCCTCGGCACGGAGGGCTTCGCAGCCCCGGAACTGTTCAGGGCGCCCCACGAGGCCACGGCGTCCAGCGACATCTACAGCATCGGCAGAGTCATCGCCTGGGCCCTTACCGGCAAGATGCCGGAGACCAACCTGCCTCTGCAGGCCCCTCCCGGCCCGTGGCGCCCCATCGTCCGTGCCGCCACCCAGCAGGATCCGGAACGCCGCCCCCAGACCGTCGGTGATCTGCTCGCCCTGATCGACCGCGAACACGCGGCCATCCCCGAAGACCCCTTCCAGAGGGCCCAGACGCTACTCGAAGCCTCCGGCACTGGCGACTCTGCGGCCACAGACACTCTGCTGACCCTGGTCGGCGACCACCCGGAGGACTACGAACTCCACGTCGGCGTGCTCGCCCGCCTCGACACCAAGCAGGCCGGACCGGCCCTCGCACGAGACCCCTCCCAGGCTCACAGCCTCCTGCGCGCCCTGGCAAAGCACGTCAACGGAGACAACACGCACATCGTGCAGTTCGGCGACGCCGCAGCGGTAGTGATCTGGCTGCAGGGCATCTGCGCTTACACCGGCAGCCAGTCCGACTGGGACCTGCTGGAGGAGGCTGCCCACACCATGTGCACCTGGGACGGCGCCTGGAACCAGTGGAACGCCCAGGGCAAGATCACCCCCTGGCTGCGAACTCTGACTAATGAGGCCGCATCCATCATCGCCGCTGTCCTGCGCGACCACCCGGACTCCGCCCAGCACTTCAGCCACATAGCCGACGACCGCACCGCCGACCCCCGCATACGCCAGGCACTACGCACCGGCACAGGTGGCTGAAGCGGTAGAGCCCGGGGCGTATCGATCAACGTGGCGATGGGCTGCCCCGCGCTCTCGGGTGGGGCTCCCCTGTCCGCAGTTGAGTTGTAAACGAGAGGCGCCAAGCCACTGGAAATGGGCTTGGCGCCTCTTGCGATCGTAAGGCCCTCAGTCCTCCGGCTCACACTGGACCAGGCGGGAGAAGAACTCCTTCGCGGCCTGCCCGTTGAGTTCCCCGTTCGTGGTCGCGGACCTCCGCAGCGCTTCGCCCGTCACCTGGGCAGGAATGCCAAGCTGCTTGTCTGCCTCGCCCATGATCTCGCCGAGGTACCACTGGGCCGAGGTCGGGAAATGCTGGATGAACCAGCTGACCATCTTCGCAAGCGGCACCGACAGGATGAGGTCGAAGTCCTTTAGCTCGCCGCCCCGGCGTTCGCTGACGCGCAGCGATGAGGCGAAGTCCTCCAGGACGGCATGGCGGATGGTCGGCCCGAGTGCATCGGTCGGGATGATCCGCCGGAGGCTGTCGGCGACCTCGAAGGCCAGTTGGTCGGCCACCTCCCGCACGGTCGGCTCGTTGCGGTGACGCAGGACCCACCGCTTTCGGATGTCGGGCCGCTTCCACAGGAAGCCGAAGAAGGACTCGCTGAAACGGTCGCGGATCCGAGCCGCTCCCGGGGCGAGACGGTGCCGGTCGCCGGCCGACATGGCGTCCCTGAGCCCCTCGGAGGAGCGGCGCCGGGCTTCAGCCCAGTTCTCGGCGACCGGGCGTGACCACTGGGCCCGTCCGCCGACGCTCGCCTGCGGAAGCGGCACGTCGTTCTCACCCCGGGAGATGTAGCCCCGCAGTGTGGAAGCCGTGATACCGCCCAGTTCGGCCATCTCCGGCACGCCGAGCAGGCGGTCCCCTGCGAGTTCAGGACTGGCCAGGTCGACGACGCACTTCTGCAGCGGGAGGGGATCGTCCTGCTTCTGGTGGTGCTGCGCCCACAGGGTCAGGTGGTCGAGCCACTCCGTCGGGGCCACGGTGGCCGGGTCGAAGGTGGCGACCTTGTGTACGTGCGCGCGGTCAGGGTGCGCGCGGCCGTCCAGCATGTCGTTGGCGTAGACGGTGGCTGTGGCACGTGCTTTGTGGTGTGCGTAGTCCTCGGTGACCGGGTCCCAGATCTGTCCGGGCCGGTACCAGGATTCGCCGCCCCACCAGTAGCCGCCAGCCCGGAACAGCAGCGGTGCCCCGGTCCAGTAGGTGTGCAGGCTGGCGGTGTCCTCGTCACGCAGCAGGAGCACGGTGCGGCCGTGCTCGGGGTGGTGGCGGACGGCCCAGCCCAGGTGGTGGGCGATCGGGTCTGTGGTGAAGGCCAGCCATCCTCCTTCGCGGGAGCTGTCGCACCGGCCCCACATGCCTTCGCCCCTGTTGCGGCCGACTGCCTCGATGGCGTCGGGGCCGTCGTCAAGTGGCAGGTGCGAGTCGTCGACGAACGGCAGACCGGGCACCGGGTGGTCCGTCCGCAGCCCGTTGGCGAGCGGACGTATGTCGTAGACCAACGTGCTCTCCTCTTCAATTCCAGTGCTGTATCTAGCTACAACGGTACTGTTGCCCATTGATACGCGACGGGAAAACGAATCGCTACAGCGATTTCGAGACAGGTCTTACAGCGGAAGTGAAGGCGGCCGCGTCCAGCCGGAGCGCGAAGCACCTGTCAGCAGGGCCCGATGCGGGCAAGGCCGCACATTCGAACCGGCGGAGCGCCGACCTTCCAAATCACGGCCTGAGTTCGGAGAGCAGCTCGGTAGCTGTCGCCTGACCGGGCTTTCTGTCACCCGAAGCCCTGGCAGGGCGTGGATGGGCTGGTGCTACTCGAGGACGGTCGGCGCGGCATCGTCGGCGATCCAGTCTCCATCGAACAGTGCGGCGACCAGGCGCACGTGCTCGCCCGGGAGATGGCCGGTGCGGTGCTTGGTGCGGGCCTTGGCGAGCCAGGCTCCGATCCGGACGCTCTCGCCGTCGACACGGATGGTCTCGCGGGCGGCGGGGGCGCGGCCTTCGCGGTGGAGGAAGAGTTCCAGGAGCTGGACGGTCTCCTCGAAGGTGCGGCGGGTACGGCGGACGGGGGTGAGGGGGTTGGTGTCGGGGGTGAGGCCGAGGGTGGTCATCATCTGGTGCTGGCCGGGGTGGAGGGTCTGCCAGGTGGTGAGTTGGCGGTGGAGCCAGGAGCCGATCTTCACACCGCCGAGCTGGGTGTCGCGGGTGAGGGCGGCCGGGTCTGCGCCGGAGGCGAGGTGGGTGCGCAGCAGGTGGTATTTGCGGTGCCAGTCCGCGCCGTGCGGGAGGCGCCAGTCGGTGGCGAGGGCGGTGAGGGCGTCGGCGCGGGCGGGGTCGAGGGTGTTCTTGGTGGCGTGGTGGCGTTGTTCGGCGAGCCAGGCGCCGACGGGGGTGGTGGCGGGGGCGGCGAGGTGGCCGTGGGTGCGGTGGTAGTCAGCTGCGGCGGTCAGGCGGGAGCGCCAGGCGGCGTCGTGCTTGTCCCAGATCATGCCGAGCGCGTCGAGTTCGGCTCTCCAGTCGGGCTCGAGGCGGCCGGCTTTCGCGGCGTCGCGCATGGTGGTGATGAAGGTGCCGAGCCGGTAGCCGGTGGGGTCGGTGTGGTCGGCGGGGACGTCGAGGTGGCCGTACTGGTCGCGGTAGGAGCGGGCGGCGGCAAGCCCCAGGCGGCGGGAGCGGGAGACGGCCGCCTCGCGGGGGTCGAAGGCGGCCAGGTCCATCGCCTGGGCGATGCGCTCGGGGTGGACGGTGAAGTCGAAGTGCCAGCGGCGGGCGATGACATCGCTGGTCTCCTTGGGCAGGCGGTTGGCCTTGTCCGGGAGGCGCTCGAGGATGCGGTGGTCGTGGCTGGCCAGGGCGCAGGCGATCGCCCAGACGGGTTCGTAGGCGGTGCCGAGGATGTTCTCGCCGTCGGCGCCGGGCGGGACGTAGACGGGGACGATCAGTGAGGCGGTCTTGCCGGAGGTGTCCAGGCGCAGGGCGCGGCCAAGAGCCTGGACGCAACGGATGACGCTGCGGGTGGGGTCGGCGAAGACGACGGCGTCGACGCTGGGGATGTCGACGCCCTCGGCGATCAGGCGGGAGTTGGCCAGGATCGCGCAGTCGGCGGCCGCGAAGGCCGCGAAGATGTCGGCGCGCTGGGCGGGGGTGTGCTCACCGTGGGCAAAGAACAGCTCGGGGGTGATGTCCGGGGCGAGGCCGGGGTCCGTGCGTCGCAAGAGGCGCAGGGTGTGAGGGAGTTCGCGGGCGAAGCGGCGGGCGTCGGAGACGAGGTTGAAGTAGACCAGGACTTTCTGCAGCCGGTGTTCGGTCATGGCGCGCAGGACGGACAGGTGCAGGGCGGTGGTGCGCAGCGCGCTGTCTCCTTCATCGCCGCCGGCGTCGGGGACCGTGCTGCCAGGGGCGGTCAGGTTGAGGCGGCGGCGCAGGTCGGCGTCGGTGAGGGTGGGCACCACGATGCGGTAGTCCGCTGCCCGGCCGTCGGCGGCTGCCTGGGCGAGCGGGTATTCGAAGACTTTTTTGCCGTAGACCTGCTCGTTGTCCATGGAGTTGGCGAACGCGTCCGCGTCCGGCCCGGCGGGGTGCCGGCGGCGCGGGCGGGTGGTGTCGGCGGACTCGGCCAGCTCCGGCGCGGCAAAGATCCTCGGAGTGGCGGTCATGTAGAGGCGGCGCTCCGCGTGGATGCGCTTCGCGTCGTTGACGATCGCCCACTTCTTGTCGGTCCGGCCCGCGATCCGGTGCGCTTCGTCCATGACCGCCAGGTCGAACGGCGGCACCGCGTACCCGGTGCTCTGGGTTTCCTCGATCTTGTTGAGGGAGTCGTAGGTGCAGATCACCGTCAAAGCGGGGATCTGGTCCTCTCTCTGCCCCACTACCGACATCAGCCCGCCGAGCGCGTGCGGGTCGGTGGTGGACATGACGCGGGCGGCGACGAGGTCGTCGTGGCCGCTGGTGTCCAGGGAGGAGACGATCACCATGTGCTCCAGGTGCCCGTCCCGGCGCCAGGCCAGCGCCGTCTGGGCCGCCAGGTCCAGGGTGGGCACCACGAACAGCACCAGCCGCGCGCCGAGTCCGTCCGCCACCCGGATCGACACCAGCGTCTTGCCGGTCCCCGTCGCCGACACGAACAGTCCTCGCGTCCCGGCGCGCCGCAGATGCCGTGCCAGCCGCTTGACGGCCTCGGCCTGGTCGGGGAAGAGCCGCGGCTTGTCGGGGCGGCCAGGCCGCGGCAGTTCGACCACAGTCATACAGCTCTTCCTCGATCCGAAGCAGGCGGCATCCGGGCAGCGGGCGGGCCGGGAAGGCGGTGAGACCACCGCAGGGGGCGCCCTCCGATCGGGACCCTACCACCCGCGACCCCCATCCGTACGCGAAATGTACGCCATCCGTACGTGAAGAGTGCGCTTCATGGGGTAGGGTGGGAGCGGAGGTGTTCCATGTCCGAGTTGTTCGATGCGGTCGACGCGCTGGTCGCGTCCCGGTCTCCGCTGCCGCCCCCGGCGGAGCGCAAGCGCCTGCGCCAGGCCCACGCGCTCACCCTGGACGAGGTGGCCTCCGCCCTGGACGTGCGGCGGGCAACTGTCAGCGCCTGGGAGTCAGGCAAAACGGAGCCGCGGCCGCCGCAGAGGGAGCCGTACGCGCGCCTGCTCAAGCAGCTCGCACAGCTCTACCCTGCCGCCGGGAGCACCGCCGCCCTGCAGGAGGACGCCCCGGCACCGACGGCGTTCAGCGGCCCGGCACCCACGGCGACGACCGGGCCCGGGGGCAGGGCTGTTGAGGCGGCGGCCGTGGCCCCACCCGCCACCGCTCCGTCCGTCTCGCCCGCAGCCGCTCACGCGCCGGGAGCCGCATCGCGTCCGGCGCGGGCCGCCCGGCCGCCGCAGGGACCACACGGCCCGGGTGCGTCGAAGGCCGCTGCGGCCCACACACCCGCGCCCGGCGGTGCGTACGCGCACGGTCCGCTGCTCGTTCTCGACGCCGACACCGAGCGCAACGTGACCGGGTACGGCATCGGCGGCCTGATCCTGGACGTGTCCGCCAAATCCCTGCCCGCGCTGGTGGAGTGGACGCTCACCGAGGCACGGCTGGGGTCGGAGAAGCTGCACGGCTCGGGAAAGGACGGCGACCCGCTGCTGGTGCTCACCGAGACGGCGTGCGAGCGCTACGGCCTGCCCGCCGCCTTGTCCGAGGCCGAGCGGCTCGCCGGGCGGCTGCCGGAAGGACACAAGGTCATCAAGCAGCTTGAGCGCGCCGACTGGCAGCTCACCAAGCGCGGGCTGGGGCCGTGGGCGCGGATCTACCGCCCCGCCCACGGCAGCCGCCGCCAGTGCGTACAGCTGTGCATCCCCTCCTGGCGCGCCCTGGACGACCGCTCCTGGGGCCACGCCGCCCAGTTGCCGCCGCCTGAGCTCGCCCGGGTGCTGGGCGTGTACGCGCAGCGGGTGATGACGCCGGTCGGCTCAACGGCCGTGACGGGGCTGCAGCTGATGACCGCGCTCAACCCGCCGACCCGCGCGAGCGAGCCGGACACCGAGGGCCATCGGCATTCCGAGCACCGGCCCGGATCGCTGGGCACCGGGCCACTGGACCCGGCGCCGTGCGAGGCGACTGACGGCCACCCCGTCCTGGCTGGCCTGCCCCGCTTCCACGTGCGCGGCCCCGACGAGCGGCTGTTCGAGGAGGCCTACGACTGGGCACGGGATCTCACCGATGCCGAGTGCATGCAGCGGCACCTGGTCGGCCTGGATGTGAACCTCGCCTTCGGTGCGGCCGCCAACGGCGCCGTCGTCGGTCTGGCCACGCCTCCTGTCCATGTCACCCGCCCGGTCTTCGATGCGGCGGTGCCCGGTTCCTGGCTGGTCGACCTCTCCCACGTCGACCTGTCCCGGGTGAAGGTCGGCAAGCAGTGGCGCGACCTCGACGGTGGCCTGCTGCCCAGCCCGTTCACGCCGAGCGGCCGGTGCCCGACCGGTCCGGCCTGGTATGCCACGCCCACCGTGGCCTACGCCGTCGAGCTCGGATACGACGTCACCCCGCTGGAGGCCTGGCTGCGCCACGAGAGCGGCCGGTTCCTGGACGGCTGGTACAAGCGGCTGCGCGATGCCTACGTCGCCACCATGGCGGACCTCGGCGTCGCGGAGAAGCTGTCCCCGCACCAGTTCCTTCAGGCGATGGACGGCTACAAGAGCCGTGATCCGGAGCTGGGGATCGTGGTGGACACGGTCAAGATGACCGTCAAGGGCGGTATCGGCAAGCTGCAGGAGAAGGCGCGCGGGGGCGGCTGGAAGCCGGGGCAGGCCTGGCCCGCCCTCGCGCGGCCGACCTGGCGCCCGGACATCCGCGCGGCCGTCATCTCCCGGGCCCGGGTCAACATGCACCGCAAGATGCTCCACCTGGCGGCGGCCACCGGCCGTTACCCGGTCGCGGTCCTCTCCGACTGCGCCGTGTACGCGGCCGACGGGCCCAGCCCGCTGGATGTGCTGCCGTACGGCGCCGACGGCAAGACCGTGCCGGGCAGCTTCCGGCTGGGGGTCTCGCCGGGGATGGTCAAGCACGAGGGCACCCAGAGCGTGCTGTGGGGGGCCGAGGTGCTCGAGCAGCTCGCCGGGGACGGCCATGTCGCCAACCTCGCCCGCTACATCAAGACCGGCGAGGTCACCACCAAGGACACCGGAGAATAAGGGGACACGGGTCGATGGTCACGGTCGGGGAAGAGCTCGACAGGGCGGTGCAGGGCGCGTTCACGCGGCCCGTTCCCAAGTCCGCCGGGGCGCAGATGCGGTACCTGG
Source organism: Streptomyces sp. AA1529 (assembly GCF_000280905.1). GTDB lineage: Bacteria > Actinomycetota > Actinomycetes > Streptomycetales > Streptomycetaceae > Streptomyces. Next base: position 23,746 of record NZ_ALAP01000016.1, read on the forward strand.
TCAAGAAGCACCAAGGCAGCACCCGGCGCGTGGCTGAGCTGCTCGGCATCAGCCAGCGCACGGTGGAGCGGTATGTGAACAACCAGATCAAAAGGCCCCGGCCGGAGCTCGCCGACCGCCTCGAGCGTGAGGTCCGCGTGCGCTGGCAGCCGCAGATCAGGGCGAAGGCGAAGCAGGCCGCGGCCACCACGAGCGGCATCATGATCGATGTGCAGGCGAGGTTCGGCTACACCGCCGCCGTCGGCAGCACCGACCAGGCCCGCGTGCGTCACCTGACCCTGGCTCTGCCGCCCCGGCACGCCGCCCGCCTCCTTCAAGCCCAGGAAGCAGGCATCGACGAGGACGATCTCCGCGAGCTCGCTGCCGAGGCGTTGGGTGAGGTGTACTTCCGCGACGGCGGCCGCCGGGCCCACGGCCTCGAAGTAGAACTCAAGGACATCGTCGACCTGCAGTTCGAGCTGTAGGCCGGTCGGTGCGCGGGGCAGGAAGCAGAAAGGGCGTCAGGGTAGAGCTGTGAGAGCAGGAGCGTTACGGACCGTGCCACTGGCCGGGGAGCTGACCTCGTCACTGATCCACCGGGCCGCGGACCGCTACGCCCTGCCTGCCGCCGGGGTGCTGCGGCTGTGGACATGCCGCAACTCCCCCGCCCGGCACGGCGGCGGCGTGCGGGCTGACGCGGAGGTCATCCTCAACGGAGCGGGGCGCAATGTACTCGCCGAACTGTGCGGAGTGGAACCGGCGGTGCTGGCACGCGCGTTGCCCGCGTTCACCGTGGACGACCCCAAGATCAGTACTGGCCGGGAGGCCGCTCTGGCGCAGGTGCGTTGGCGGGCGGCAGGCGCAGTGGCGGGAGAAGCGGCGTTCGCCTGCCGGCTGTGCACCGCGCGGCGTACCGGGCAGGCTCAGCGGGCGGTGCGGTATCTGCCGCGCTGGCAGCGGGTGTGCGTGCGGCACGGGCGGTGGCTGCTGGACGCGGACGCCGACCAGCCGCTGGAACACCTCGACCTGCACGGTGTCCCGGAGGTGGTGGCCGCGCAGCGGCAGTGGACGGGGATGGCGCGCCGTGCGGGGCGGGCCGGGGCGGAGGGCGCGGAGGTGTTCTCCCTGGCGCACGCGGTCGTGGCCCGGTGGTGGGAGGAGGCCCTGCACTGGGAGCGGGAGGAGATCTGGCCGCACCGGCTGCATCGGGTGGCGGGCGGCAACGCGGGAACGGTCTTCAGCGGTGGCGGATCGTGGGCCGGGATCCGGTCATTTTCCCGGAGGTGGTGGCCGTGGCCGACGCGCTGCTGGACCCGGCCATGGCCGAGTTGGTGTGGAGGGACAGCGGCGCCGGGCGGCCGCGGCCGCTGCCCGCCGACGGGGCGTTCTGCCGCCGGCTCGGCGAGCGGGTGGGACGTGACTGGCTGGGCCCGCTGTCGGCGGTGGACTACGGCGGGCCGCTGCTCGCCTGGATGGGTGCGGTCATCCGCCGGCGGCGCGATCAGGGCGGGCCGCCCGGGTGGAGGGACGATCCGTGGCGCCTGCAGCGCGAACAGCAGCCCGCCACGATGGCCGGCCAGCTGCGCGTGATGGCGGCCGAGGCACAGTCAGGCGGCTCAGCGACCCGGTGGCGGGCCACCGTGTCCGCCGAACACCGCTTCCGCATCACCCAACTGGTCAAAGAGGCCGGCGAGCAGCTGGAGGAGCTGCGCGGCGGGCACAGCGGCACCACCGCCGAGGTGGCCCGCACGCTGCTGGAGCACCTCAGCCGCAGTGCAGCCCTGATCGATCAGGCTTTGGTGAACACCGCCGCCGCGGCTGTCGCCGCCGGGGTGGCGCTGGAGGAGGTGGCCGCCTGGTCACGCCTGCCCGCCCAGGAGCTGGCAGAGATCCTCACCGCAGGCCAGGAGTGACGCGACCGGCGGCCGGGTGATGTGTGTCAGCCGCCGTACGCCGCAGCCCCGGTCACAGCTAGGGTCCGGTTTGTCTCCCCGGGGAGGATGGGTGATGCCATATTGCGGGAGGACTGCTGCGTGTGGCCACTAGGCTGAGGCGGGGCCGCAGGGAGGCAGCGGCCCGGGGACCGGCGCCAAGGGAGCACGTTGAGTACTCAAACGGGTCCGGTGGCAGCGGGGGCGGACCTTGCCCAGCTGGCGCTCGACTTCCACCACACCCACCAGTTGCTGGATCCTGCCGCGCAGGGAGTGCAGGAGTGGCAGGTGCGCATCACCGCGGCCGGCACACCGGTGGGAAGCCTGACGGCCGTAAGGGGCCTGTACTGGAAGTCCGACAATCTGCGCGAGCGGATGGCCGACGAGCAGTCCTTCCCCGCCCTGGTGGCCGCCCAGCTCCTGGACGAGGACGGCCGGTTCACCTACGAGTTCGAGGAGTTCATCGAGTCGGCCTCCAGCGTCCTCGTCCTCGTCCTCGACCGGCTGCACGTGGAGGAAGCCTTCGCCGACCCTGTAGTAGTGGCGGGGGTGGTGTCCTCGGTCGTTGACCGGCTGACGGACAACTACTTCGCCGTGGTCCTGCCCGCCAAGAACGCCTCCACGGATGCGGGTTCCGCTCTGCTCGCCGAGGCTGGCACGCTGCTGAGCGCCCAGGAGTTCTCCGACGAACTGCAGATCATCGACAATGCCCTGGCCGCTCCCGAAGAGGCCGCGCAGCGCGTGCGCAGCCGTCTGCGATCCCTCGCCCGCCACGGCCAGCCCGCGGCGTGGGACGAAGACGACGACGAGGACGACGGCTGGCACGAGGACGGCGAGGAGGACGAGCTCACCACGCGGACGGCCGCGGTGCTGCGGGTGGCGCTCGAGCAGCTGTCCGAGCAGATCTGGCAGGACGTCACCGACATGGGGGACGCGCCTGCCAGGCGCGGCGAGGGCCGTGTCCTTGGCTCGCTGCCGCCGATCACCTTTGGCCAGGACCGGCAGTGGCGGCGGCAGATGGCCCGCTGTTTCGACGACCTGGCCGCCGAACTCGCCGAGACGCGCGCCGTGCGCCCGCTGTGCACCGGCGAGGAGATGGCCCTGCACCTGGGCATCGACCGGGCCAAGTCGCTGACGCGGAACCGCCCGCGCCTGGTCGCGGAAGCCGTGGAGGGGCTGGGTGAGGACCGCCGCGATTTCGACTGGGACTGGTGCTCCGATGTTCTGTTCGAGGACCACGATGTACTGATGCTGTTCGACGCCTCCCTGGACGGGATCGAGGACAGGGGCAATGAGATCAACCAGGCCCTCGGACTGGCCAACCTGGCCGCCGCGGACTGGTTCAAGCCCTTCCGCCCCCGCCAGGCCCGCGACCCCGACCGCGGCTTCCGCCACTCCTGACCCCGGCCGCCGCAATGCCCCGGGCGGCAGCAGGCCGGTATGAAAGCCGCGGGCTGAGTCTCGGCCGGGCCTCTCCGGCTGAGCCGGAGAGGGCCAGGGGCGGCTACGTTCGGGCTGCTGATGCGACAGGGCGGGAAGTGGGGGGCAGTGGCCAAACGCGATGTGTGGGTACGCGTCGGGGACGACTTGGTGCGCGGTGACACCGTCGTGGGTGTCACCGTGAGCGATCCGCACTACCACCACGAGACGTTCAAGATCATGCTGAAGGTCACGGGGCACCGCGACCACCTGCGGCTCGACTCCGGTGTCCGCGACGACGACCAGGGGGCGGGGCGTGAGCAGGTCAACGCGTTCGCAGACGCCTTCGTCGACACGCTCGCGCGCGGTGCGGCGATGCCGTCCGGCGCCCTGATCCGGTTCGGTTCCGGCGAAGACGACGCGGGATGGGCGCTGTCGTCTCTGGGATAGCGGCGAAGCCGATCCGGCGCCTGCTCACGCCGCGGCCCGGGCAGAAAAGTGCAGAGATGTGCACTGACACCGGCACGCCCCAGGCGGCATCCTGACCTCCGCACAGGACAACCGGTCCTCGATGCACCGCAGTTGGAGTTACCGGCCGGTTCGCCTGCGCACCGTGGCCGGTATGACGTTGTGTGGAGTACGTGATCAACGACAGCAGCCAGGGCGGCTTGCCTGCCGTCGCGGGCAGGTCCTGCCGGGTGCCGGAACCGGGTGCGGTGGAGGCGGAGTTCGCCGGGGCTGACGGCACTCTCGTGCAACGCCGCTGGGTCGAGGCCGCCGTGGCCGTTCGGTTCGAGCAGCTCCAGCCGGTGGCGGCCTTCCCGGTGGTGCCCGGGCGCAGGTGGGGGCCGGGCTGGTGGTGGTCGGCCACCACCGGTGGGCACGTGCCGCACGGGTCGCAGGCGATGTGCATGCAGCTGATGCTTTTGGACCGTGATCCGCAGGTGGTGGGGTTGTCAGCGCGGCCGGTGCGGCTGATCTGGCGGGATCCGGACAGCCGGCGGACGCTGACGTGGGTGCCGCAGGTGTTCGCCCGCTACGCCGACGGCCGCGCGCTGCTCGCCGACTGCCCCGCCACGGCGGAGCCCGCCGCAGGCCGTGCCGCGCGGGCGGACGCGGTGCTGGAAGCGGCGTGTGCGGCGGCGGGGTTCACCTACCGGCGCCTGGTGCCGCCGGATGCGGTGGTGGCGGCGAACGTGCGGTGGCTGGCCGGCTACCGCCATCCCCGCCACCGCGATGCGGGCGGTCTTGAGCAGGCGGTGCTGGAGGCGTTCGCCGCCCCGCGGCCGCTGATGGCGGGGGCCGCGGCGGCCGGTGAGGTACTCACGGCGCTGCCGGTGCTCTACCACGCGCTGTGGAGCGGGCGGCTGTCCGCGGACCTGTCCCGGCCGCTGGGCGAGCACACCCTCGTCTCGGCCGGCCGCCCGGACCCGGCCGAGGACGACGCGGAGCAGGAGCGGGAGCAGCACGCGAGGTGAGCAGGAACCGTACGGCCGTCCCTGGTGGGCGGTGCGTTGAGGTGGGCGCGCAGGTCCGGTTCGAGGACCGCGCCTGGCAGGTGACCGGCCTGGCCGACGGACGGGTGTATCTGGTGGCCGGGGATGGAGCCACCGCCTGTGTGCTGGCTGCCCGTCTGGTGGCCGCGCCCGGCTTCGCGGTGGTCGACGCGCCCGCCGCGCAGCCGGTCACCCCGGTGCTGTGGGAGGCGGTGCCGCTGGAGGCGCAGGAGCGGGCTCTGGCCTGGCTGCGGCACATCCGCGAGGTGGAGACCGGGCTGCCGGGCGGCCCCGGAAGCGGCACGCCAAGGCCCGAGTACAACCCGCGGGCGTTCACTCTGGCGCAGCGGGAAGCGGCCAAGGCGCGGGAACTCGCAGGGCTGGGCTGGGCCAGGGTGAGCCGGGCCACGGTGCAGCGGATGCGGCTGGTCTACGGCCGGCAGGGCCTGTGGGGGCTGGTCGACAAACGTCACCTGCGGGGCCCGTCTCCGACCGGGCGGACGGACGAGCGGGTGGTGGCCGCCGTGCTGGAGGCTCTGCGCCGGTGCCGGGGCCGGGGCCGGAAGAAGACCACCATCCGGCAGGTGATCGAGCTGACGGAGCGGATCGTGGCGGACACCCAGGGGCCACATCAGGTGCGGCTGCCTGCCCGTTCGTCGCTGTACCGGCTGGTGAAGGCGCTGGCGGATCCGGCCGAGCCGCCGGGTAGCGCGGCGCGCACCGCCACCGCGGGCGGCCGGGCCGGTGGCCCGCCTGCCGCGCTGCGGCCCGCGGAGCGGGTGCAGGTAGCCACCGCCCGCCTGCCGGTCGGCGCGGTGGGCGAGGACGGGACCCCGGTGGTGGTGGCGGTGACGGCCGCGCTGGACCAGGCGAGCGGCTGCGTGCTGGCCGCCGTGCTGCACCCGGAGCAGGACGGGCCGGTGGAGCTGTCGGTGCTGCTGGCCGAGATGGCCGTGCCCCGGCCGCTGCGCCCGGGCTGGCCCGCCCTGCTGGAACAGGCCCACGCGGGCGGGCCGGCGCGGCGGCTGATGTCCTTGCCCGACCGGATCGAGGCCACCGCGTCGCGTCCGGCGGCCGTCCCCGAGACACTCGTCCTCGACCGGGGGCCGGCCGGTATCACCTCGGCGCACCTGACCGTGTGCGAGAGCCTGGGCATCAGCCTGGAGCCGGCCCCGCCGAGGGCGGCGGGCGCCCCCAGTGGTGCGCTGCGCACGCTTCAGGTGCTCGCCGGTCTGTTCACCCGGCACGCGGTGGCAGCCCGGCCGGCCGTCACCGCCGGACAGGAGGTCCGGGCGGACGAGGCGGGCGGGGTGTACTGGAGCATGCCGCAGCTGCAGGACCTGCTGGACGAATGGATCACTGGCGTCTGGCACCACCGTCCCCAGGAGCAGTTGCGGCATCCGCTGCTGCCCCGGGCGGGGCTCGCCCCCCCAGGAGATGTGGGAGGTGCTGCTGGGCGCGGCCGGGAGGGTGCCGCTGCCGCTGGCCGGGCAGCACTACGGCGAACTGCTGCCGGCAGCCCGGTGCGCCCTCACCGATTCCGGGATCCGGCTGGGCGGGCGCCGCTACGACGATGCGTGTCTGGACGAACACCGCGGCCGCGGCCGGCGGTGGGAGGTCCACCACCATCCCCACGACCCGCGGCAGGTCTTCGTCCGGCTGCCCGACGGTCAGCTCCACCCGGTGCCATGGGCGCAGGGCGAGCACTCCTCGCGGCCCTTCGACGAGCTGCTGCGGCGTCGCACCGGCGCCGTCCTCGCACACCGCGCCGCCGGTACAGGCGCGGGTGCGGATGTGGGTGCCGACGGCGGTGCGCGGCCGGGCGGCGACCGGACCGGCCCCGCCCTCACCGCGGCGCAGCCCCGGGAGGCGGCTGCCCGGGGCGTCGCCGGTGGCGGCGCGGTACCCGACACCGGCGGTGGCCGCGGCACGGCCGTGGAGCCGGGCGGGTTCGAGGTGTATGACGCTGAGGCGGAGGCGGGACAGTGGTGAGCACCCCCGGCCGCCCGGTCCGTGCCGCGGCCGCCGCCCGGCGCCGACAGGTCAAACTCGGGGCGTATGTGACATTCGAAGGCCGCCCCTGGCAGGTGGCCGCCGTGGCCGGAGCCTCCGTACGCCTCGTCGACACCCGCGGGCAGACCGCCTCGGTCTTGTCTTCGTTCCTGTTCGCCGACCCCACCTTCGCGGTGGTGGACTGCCCCGTTCCCGCCGCGGCGCCGTGGGGGCTGTTGGAGGCGGTGCCCGAACGGGAGCGGGAGAGGGCGATGGCCTGGCAGCGGCACATCCGCGAGATCGAGACCGGGCTGCCCGAGGGGCCCGGCAGCACCGGCGTCCCCCGGCCCGAGTACGACCCGCAGCGCACCTCAATGGCCGAGCGGGAGCAGGCCAAGGCCGACGAACTCGCGGCCCTGGGCTGGTCGCGGGCCAGCCGGGCCACCGTGCGCCGTATGCGCGCCCGCTACCACACGGGCGGCATCATGGGCCTGATCCGGCAGCGCAAGCCGTCGAGCGCTACGGGCCGGGCAGATGAGCGGGTAGTGACCGCGGTCCTGGAGGCACTGCGCCGCCAGCGCGGCCGCTCCACGGGCACCCTCAAGGGGCTGCGGGAGGTGACCGGGCAGATCCTGGCCGAGGCCCACGAGCCGGGCGCGGTGGCGCTGCCGGCACCATCGACGTTCAACCGGCTGGTACGTGTCCTGGCCGACCCGCTGGAACATCCGGGGCGCCCCGCCCGCACCGCCACCGCCGTGCCGGTGCGCCCGTTCACACCGGTGGTGGCGCTGCGGCCGGGCGAGCTGGTGCAGGTCGACACCACCCGGCTGGACATCATGGCCATCGGCGAGGACGGCCGTGCGGTGCGCCCGGAGCTCACGATCGCCCTGGACGTGGCAACACGGTCGGTGGTGGCGGCCGTGCTGCGCGAGCAGAGCACCCAGGCGGTGGACGCGGCCCTGCTGCTGGCGGAGATGGCCGTGCCCCACCCGGTGCGGCCCGGCTGGGGCGAGCATCTGCGCCTGGCCCACGCCGCCGTCCCCTACACCCGGCTCCTCGCCCTGGACGCGCGGCTTGAACAGGCGGCGGCGCGGCCGGTGGTGGTGCCGGAGACGATCGTCATCGACCGCGGGCGGGTGTTCCTCTCCGCCGCGTTCCTGGCCGCCTGTGAATCCCTTGGGGTGAGTGTGCAGCCCGCCCCGCCCCGCTCCCCCACCGCAAAGGGCGCCGTGGAACGGACCTTCGGCAGCATCAACACCCTTTTCGCCCAGCACGTCGCCGGCTACACCGGCCCCCACATCCTGGCGCGCGGCGAGGCAGTGGAAGACGAAGCCCGCTTCACCGTGGCCCAGCTGCAGGAACTGCTGGACGAGTGGATCACCGCGTGCTGGCAGCACCGCCCCCACGACGGGCTGCGCCACCCCCTCCTGCCCAAGAAGGCGCTGTCACCGGGCGAGATGTGGGGTGCGCTGCTGGGCGCGAGCGGCTATGTGCCGCTGCCGCTGACCGGAACCGACTACACGGAACTGCTGCCGGTGCGCTTCCACCCGGTCACCGGCCGCGGCATCCGCATCAACTACCGCACCTACGATCACGCCATCCTCAACGAACACCGAGGACGGCCCTGCCCCACCGGCCCCGGCGGCAAGTGGGAGGTCCACCTCAACCCGCACGACGTCCGCCAGATCTATCTCCGCCTGCCCGACGGACACCTGCACGAGATCCCGTGGATCCACCGCGACCACGTCCACGCGCCCATGCGCGAGACCACCTGGCGCCACATCCGCACCACCCTCGAGCAGCGCGCCGAACGCGAGACACACGAAGCCGCCCTCGCCGAGGCCGCCGACCAGATCCTGCGCCACACCCGGCCCACCACACCGGCGCCGCCAGCCGTGCCCGCCACGGCGCCGGGCCTGCGCGCCGGGAAGGCGGCCTCCCAGGCAGTAGGCGGCGAACCAGCAGCACCGCACCGTACTGCGGCCCAGGCCGCAACGGAGGCGGAGGACAGCCTGGATGCGCTGGACGCCCGATCCCCCGCCGAAGACCGGGACGACGTCGGCGCCGATGAGTCCGGCGCACTCACGCTGCCGGGAAGCGGCGCGCTGACGCTGTACGACGCCGACCAGGAGGCCGAACTGTGGTGAGCCCTGCGCCCCCTTCGCCCTCGAACAACGGGGAGGCGGCCGCGGGCACGGTGACGACGTTCGACGGCTTCGCCCGGTTCGCCCACGCCGCACCCCCCACGCCGCCGCAGCCGGGCCAGGCACCCCGCTCGGCGGAAGAACGCCTGGCCTACCACTCGCAGTTCGTCACCGTGCGCACCCCGGCCATCGAATCCCTGGCACGCCAGGTCCGCACTCTGATGGTCCTGGGCCGCCACCAGCAGGCCACCGCCCGGCCGTCGCTGATCGTCACCGGCCCGGCCACCACCGGCAAGACCACCGCGCTGCTCCAGGTCGGCCGTACCTGCCACCTCGCCCACACCCGTCGCGCCCGCCCGGGCGACACCAGCGTGCCCGTCGCCTACGTGCTGGTACCGCCCGGCGCCACCGCCAAGACCCTGGCCGCCGAGTTCGCCCGCTACCTCGGCATCCCCGTGGCCGGCCGCATGACCACCGCGCAGATCACGACTGCCGTCTGCCACACCTACACCACGGCCGGCGTCGCACTCGTGCTGATCGACGAGATCCACCGGCTCAACCCGCGCTCCTCCAGCGGCGCGGAGGCCGCCGACTGGCTCAAGGACCTCACCGAACGTATCGGCGCCACATTCGTCTACGCAGGCATCGATGTCACCGCCAGCGCCGTTTTCAGCGGAGTACGCGGCGCACAGCTGGCCGGACGCGCCTCCCTGATCGACTGCGGAGCGCTGCCCGCCCGCGCCGGCCACCGCGAGCCGTTCCGCGAGCTGATCACCACCCTGGAAGCCGCCCTCGACCTCACCGCGCACCGCACCGGCAGCCTGCCCAGGCTGGCGCCCTACCTGCACGAACGGACCGCCGGACGCATCGGCAGCCTCTCACGCCTGATCCGCCAGGCCGCCATCGAAGCCATCTGCGACGGCACCGAGCGCATCACCAAGACCCTGCTGGACACCATCGCACTGGACCACCTCGCCGAAGAGCACTACCGGCCCCGCACCCCCGCCCGCCGCACCCGACCCGACCGGTGACCGCCCCCACCCGGACCCACCCCACGCCCGCGGTGCTGCCCGGCACGATGTGGCCCAGCCCGCCCGGTGCGCTGCGCGTGCGACCGCTGCCCCGCGAAACGCCAGCCTCCTACCTCACCCGCCTCGCCGCCGCCTACCACCTCTCCCCCGCCCACCTCCTCGACGGCCTGCACATCACCGCCACCGGCACCCCCGCCGCCCCACACGCCACCGAACTCCACCTCAGCTGCGAAGCCGCCCGCCGCCTGGCCGCCTTCACCCGCATCCCGCCCGCCCACCTCAACCGCGCACTGACCCGCCGGCCCCTACCCGCCACCATCGCCACCGCGCCCACCGCCACCGCCCGCTGGCAGCCCCTCGCCCCCGCCGTGCAGCCCCTGCCGACCTGCAACGCCTGCACCCTGCGCCGCCCGCCCCACCACGCCTCCCCCGCGTGGATCCACCCCGCGCCCGACCTGCCCCGGGCCATGATCTACACCCGTCACCAGCAAGCCTCCAGCGACCCCCGACACCGCGCCCCCCTCGACATCCGCACCCTGCCCGAACTCACCCACGCCCGCCTCACCGCCCGCCGACCACCCACCACGGCTTCCCTGAGCTGGGCCACCACGATCACCACCCGCTGGTACGACCACCACCAGCACCTCCACACCCGCTGGCACACCCGCCTGCACCAGCTCACCACCGCCAACCCCCACCTCACCCCAGGCCCGGCCTCCCCCAACCTGACCTGCCGGGGCCTGGTCACCTACCCCGAAACCCTCACCCTCGCCACAACCCTCGACCGCCTCCCCCGCCACACCCCCCTGACCCGCACCCAGCAGACCGCCTTCCTCCACCACCTCGCCCGCCGCCTCCACCTGACCCGCCTCGCACCCGCCGACCACGACCTGCTCTGGCAACGCCTCACCACCCGCTGAACCAACCCACACCCACACCGCCCCAGCCCCCACACACAGCCAACCAGCACCGACACCTATAGACGCACCAACCACACTGAGCAAAAACCACCACACCGCCCAGCACACTGCGCAACACCAAACACTCAGCTCACCCCACGTATCCCCCGACACCGGACACTCGGTTCCGCATAAACCCCACCGACTGACCAGGACTACCACCCAGTACAACTGAACAACAGCAGGCCACAATCAAGATCAATAAGCACACCATCAGCTACGCCATA
>NZ_ALAP01000017.1 GCF_000280905.1 Streptomyces sp. AA1529
GTGACTCGTTCCACAGCACGGTTAGTCCAGCGATCAGTTCCTCTCTCATTCCTGCGGTCACGTGTGAGTACCGCGCGGAGACGGAGCCGTCGACGTGCCCCATGCGCTCGTCCTTGAGCACCTTGGGCGTCTTCAGCTCGTCCATGTGTGTCTTGTGCGAGTGGCGCAGTCCGTGCGGGGTGAGGCCCGCTTGGATCGGGGCCCAGCACGCCTCTGCGCGCCCCTGCGAGTTCCTGCCGCGCACAGGGATTCCCGGCCACGGTTCGGACAGCACCGGCACCGGGCGCGCTTCCTGCGGTGCTTTCTTCGGGTACCAGCCGGAGACCGCCGGCCCGAAGAGCCAGGTTGAGAACCCGTTCCGTCTCCAGTGCGGAGCGGCCTGGGACTGGGGCGTTGCCCGCGCGTAGCCGAGTTCCGCAGCCGCCGCTTCGACTCGTACCCGTGTCTCCTCCCGCACCAGGTGCGGTCGGTTGAGGACGTTGGACACGGTGCCGGTCGATACGTCCGCGCGACGCGCGACGTCCTTCAGGCTCGCGCCCTGCTGCACGGCCCGAGCGTCACCGTGGCCGTGGAACACGTATGTCCTTCCGTGGCAGGGACACGGCTCCGGCTGGGTGCGGGCCACGTGGTCCTTCACCAGTCCGGACAGCCACGGAGTTGAGTCGACGGTGCGGTAGCTGTCGTCCTTGGGTGGGCAGCGAACGAACTCGCCCGAGTCCAGTTCGTAGAGCTGCCACTCGATCCGAAAGGTGGTCGGCCGGACGAACTTCGTCTCAAGGCCCACAATTTCGCCCCAGCGAATCCCTGTGTAGCCCTTGAGCACGCTGGCCACGAACTCGTCGTCACGGCCGGACAGCAGCGCGGCGCGCTCAGCGATGAGGAGAACCCCCAGCGGATCGGTCACGACCTTTTCCGGGCCGCGGTTTGCTGAGCGTCCCGCTCGCTTCCCTCTGCCCCGCCGCTTCGCAGCGGGGTTCGTGGTGATCAGGCCCTCGTCTATGGCGTCCTCGAAGATGAGGTGCAGCGTGCTCCGCCACGTCTTGACGCTGGAGATCGCGTAATGCTCCTTCTCTCTCCTCTCCCAAGCGTTGATGTCGTCACGGCGGATGTCGGCGACCGCGGTCGTCTCGAAGGTGGGGAGCAGATGCTCCTCGATGTGCCTGCGGTAGTTCTGCATGGTCGACGCGGCGAGATCTTGAGCGGCGTACCAACGGCTCGCGTACTCGCCGAAAGTCATCCGTCCCAACGACAGGTCTCTCCAAGTGCCCTGCCGTACTGTGCTCTCCGCCTCGTCGGCGGCCTGTTTCGCCAGGCGTTTGGTGGTGAACCTGATGGTGACGCCGGCCTCGTCGGACACCGTGCCGTACTTGCCCAGCTCGATCTTGTATCGACCGCGCCAGTAGCTTCCGCGCTTCTCTGCGAAGCCCAAGAATCGTTCCTTCCTCAAAGGCAGCAAGCTGGGCAGCTACGCGGCGCGCAGGCTCCGGCGGGGAGGACGTGCGCGAAGACGCGTGGCGGCGGCGGGAAGCGAGGCGGGAGATCGGCGGATCGGAGTCCCCTCCGGTACCTCGTCCGGCTGTCGCTCGGGCCGCTGCTCGAAGAGGCGGACGATCTCCGCGTGGTGCTCCGCGGTGAACCGGTAGGCGTTCCCTACCCGCGTGAAGGGGATGCGACGACGCAGGGCCTGTTCCTTGACCCACCATTCGGATACACCGAAGGCGGTCGCCACTTCCTCCGGCCGGAAGAGCTGCGGCAGTACCGACGGCGTCGTGCGAGGCATGGGCTCCTGCCTTTTCCATGACGGACTTCGTGAGGACTTGCTGTGCGGCGACCGGCTGACGCCGTGCCCCATCGGCGGTATCTCCCGCCGCAGAAGCCGCAGAACCCGCAAAAATGCCGGGACTTGTGGGCTGAGCTGCGGTGATGGGGTGGCGGGGGTGAGCGCCGCAGAAATCGGCGGAAGCTCCGCAGAAATACGGGGCCGTCGGGTCGGCCCGGTGGGTGGCGGTGGGGGCGGGGTATTTCTGCGGCGGTTCCGCGTGTTTGTGCGGCGTGGGGGCCGACAGGGGTGCGGGGGTGTTGCGGTGCTGGTCGGGGTGGGTGGGGTGGGGTTTCTGTTGTTTCTGCGGTTTGCGCGGGGTGGGGAGGGTGGTCATGCGCGGCCCTCCCGCACCTGGGGGTGGATGAGGTAGCGCGGGGCCGGCGGGCGGCCACGCTTGCCGTTGCGGGGCGGGGTGTGGGTGCGGAGGTAGCCGTGCTCTTCGAGGAGCGCTGCGGCCGGTTCCAGGTCGGCGACCGTGGGGAACTCCGAGCGCGACAGCTTGGCGAACAGGTCGCGGCGGCTGACGCTCTCCCAGCCGTTGGCGGCCAGCACCTCCAGCAGCGTGTGCGCCCGCGCCTGGGTGGCGTCGGCACCCATCTGGTCGAAGACCGTCAGCGCGTGCGCGGCGAAGTAGTCGGCGATCTCCACGGCGGCCTTCATGGTGTCGCCGTCGACCGGCTTCGCGTAGCCGTCCTCCAGGTGCGCGGCCAGGTGCAGCAGGCCCGCGATACGCGCCGCGGTCCCGACGAGCTTGCCCGCCCACTTGCCGACATGGCCAAGCTTGCCGCCCTTGACCCGCAGGTGCGGTTCGATCCGCTCCTCGTACGCGACGAGCACGGCGTTGGCCGCGGCCGTGAGCTGGAGGACCGCCGGGTCCGTCCACTCCGCGAGGGAGAGAGTGAGCGCGGTGACGCTGCGCTCGTAGCGGGCGGCGACGGATTCCGGGACCGGGTCGGGGTTGATCTTGCGGTAGCCGACGAGGGATTCGGGCAGCGCGTACAGGAAACGGGCGAGCAGGCCGCGGCCGTCGAAGCCACGGTGCTTGCCGATGTCCTCCAGAACGGACGGCTGTACGGCGAGGCCCATCGTGAGCGCGGGCGACTCGATGAACTCCTCGCGGCTGCGGCGGTCGACACGGAGTCGGTCGCCGGCGTGGCCCTTGAGGAAGACCTCCATGTTCGGGGTGCCGGAGTAGCGGCCCGCGATGATGTCGAAGATGCCGCCCTCGGCGGACATCACCGCCAGGCGGCCGTTCTGCTCGGCCAGCAGGGAGGAGACGACCTCCGGTGTCGCGTCGTCCGCCAGGAGGCGGGGACGGACGGGGACTGTGAGGGAGGCGGCGATCTGTGCGAGGTCGATGGCCTCGGCGGCGAGGGTGTCGTGCTCGGGCCCCTCGGCGTTCGCAGCCTTGCTCGCCGCCTTGTCCGCCGCCTCGCGCGCCATCTTCGCCGTCAGCTCCGCCTCGACGATGCGGCCGGCGGATTCTTCCATGAGCTTCTTCTCCGCCTCGTACAGCGGGCCGGTCATCGCGGAGAAGACCGCGCTTTTACGGTTCGCGGGCGGAAGCGCGACGACCACGAACAGGTTCGTCGGCTCCCGCCAACGACCGCGTACGTGCACGACGCTCCGGCCGCCGGCGGCCGTCGCCAGCACGCTCAGCGCGATCGAACCCGCCAGATCGGCCGGCGTCTGCGTCTCCTCGGCGAGCGCCGCGCAGAAGTCCGCGAGCCAGCCGGGGAACGTGTGGAGAGGGAAGGCGGGCAGTGCGGGGCGGGAGTTGAGCGGGATGGGTTCGTGCCACGTCTCGGGGAGCTTCTCCTCGCCGAGAGCGAGCGCCTCGCGTACCTCGGCCGCCGAGGCGTCCGGCGTGGACGCTGCCTGAACCAGCCGCGTACCCGCTTCGATCAGGCGGCGGCGCTCGGCCAGCTCGTGAACGATCTCCGCGTAGTAGCCGCCGTTCGCGGCGGTGGGCACCGCCTGGACGAGGCTTTGGATGTAGCCGGGCCCGCCGACGCGGCCCAGCTCGCCGAGCCGGTCGAGGTGGTGGGTGAGAGTGATGGGATCGACCGGGCTGCCCTTCTCGCGCAGGGTCAGAACCGCACGGTGGACGGTCTCGTGGGCGGGGCGGTAGTAGTCCTCCGGACGCAACGTCGCGGTCACCTCGGCGATGGCCTCGGCGGTGAGCATCATGGCGCCAAGGGCGGCCTGTTCGGCCTCCAGGTCGGCGGGCTGCGTACGGTCGATGGAGCTGGAGAGGGGACGTACGTTGTCGTACTGCGCTCCGGTGGGCAGAGCTGTCATGCTGGTGCCCTCCTGATCTGTCTGATGGGCGGATGGGAGGCCGGAGGCGGCGGCTGTCCGTGGTTGGGAGTGCGCCGCCTCCGGGTTGAACCGGGAATCGTGCTGTGTGCTGTCGCGCGTATCTCTCAGTCGGTGCCGGTGCAGTGGGCGGCCCAGCCGGGGCACGCGTGGTCCGGGCAGTCGCAGCCGCCGCACTCGGCGCAGATCTCGCCGAGGCGATCGCCGCACAGTTCGCCGCCGTCATAACCGGAGTTCGCGAACTCGTCGCGGTGGTCGTCACACATGTGGGCCGTCCGCGATCAGCCGTGGAAGTGGTTGCGCTTGATGACGGCCTTGCGGATGTTGACCGTGGTCCGGCCGCTCCCGCTGCCGAGGCCCTGCACGGCGACCCAGCCGCCGAAGATGACGGCCGCGAGGATGATGAGCTGGTGGACGAACGCGGCGAGCGCCGCGATGAAGCCGGTCAGCAGGACCAGGCCGCCGCACACCGCCGCGAAGCCGATGCCGCCCAACGCCAGGTTGATGGCCGTACGGTTCACGGCCGGGGCGGCGCGGGTGGGCTCCTGCGGGGTGGCAAGCGCGTAACCGGTCACGATGCGGCCGTCCGGGAGCTGCACGCTCTGGACCGCCGGGGTTCCGGCGTGAGGCGGGAGCGGTACCGCGAGCGGCGCGGGCGGCGGGCTGGACTCCACCGGGATGGGGCGGTGGACCTCGATGCCGGGCACGTCAACGGCGCGGCATCGGTCCGGGAGATTGGGGTGCTGATTCACAGGGGTGCTCCTCTCGGCTACCTGCCGATGCCGGCGGCGGCGTTGACGATCGCGGTGACGAACTGGTTCACGGAGGGGGCGGCGTCGGTGGAGGCGAGGTAGAAGCCGAAGAGCGCCGCGAGGAGGAAGCCGCCGACCGTCAGGGAGCGGAACTTGAGGGCGGCGGCGACGGCGATGCCGAGGATGAGTACGGCGGAGACGGTCACGGACATGGGTGTCGTCCTTCCGGTCAGCTAGTGCCGTTCTGGCGGAGCCGGGCAGCGCGGTTGTAGAGCCAGCGGCCGGTGCGGATGCGTTTGCCGTGACCGTCGCAGCGGCGGCAGTGCTTGCCGCGCTTGAGCCGGCCGCGCCGGTCGGTCGTGAGCTGGAACCCGAAGCCGCGGCACTTGCGGCAGTTGCCGAACGGCGAGACCGCGCACAGCACGGCGTAACACAAGGTGAGGAAGAGGAGGCCGGGTATAGCGGCCACTACAGGGGTCATCGAGCCCTCCCGGGGCGGGTTTCAGGGCATGCGAAACCAGAGCCGCTAGGGACTAGCGGCCTGATCAGGGGACTAGTGGGGCGCTAGTGGCGCCGCTAGACCTAGCAGGGCTCCCCGCTAGGTCTAGCGGCGTACGGCCGTCAGGCAGCGTCGCTGTTTCCGTCACGCTCCGCGACGGCACTGAGGATGTCGGCGCGCTTGATGCCGCGCCGGTTGGCGCCCTTGCCGCTCTCGGTCTGGCTCCAGACCTGTCCGGTCCGGACGCCGTAGGGCTTGAGCGCGGCAGTCAACTGCTCGCCGCTCCACTCGCCGTAGACCTCGGGCCGCAGCTCGGCGAGGCGGGAAACGACGGTCTCGTTCCACGCCTTGGGCTCCTCGGCCGGCAGTACGGCGAGGATGTCGGCGAGCAGGTCGAAGGAGGCTGCCGGATCAGCCTGCGGCTCCTCCCCCAGCGCGTGCCCGGACAGCAGGCCGGCGCTCTCGCGCAGCTTCCGGGCGCGCAGCGCGATCGTGTCCGCGGCGACCGCGTCGGCGAACACAGCCTGGACGATCCTGGCGTCGGCGCCCTCACCCACGAAGTAGTGGATGCCCTTGTCCGCCCACGAGAACATCGTGGCCCGCACCCCGCGCTTGTAGGCGGAGGTGCCCAGGACCATGTCGTTCTCCAACTGGCCCATGACCTTCAGGCAGAAGCGCGCCGAGGCGTTCGCGGAGATCCCGGTCGGCAACGCCTTGGCGTCCGGCCGCTGGGTGGCCAGTGCCAGCACGATGCCGGTCGCCGGACCGCGCTTGACCAGGTCGGTGCAGATCTCCTCGAACTCCTTGCCGTGCCGCTCGTGCTCGAACCACACCTGGCACTCGTCCACCCCGACCACGATCGGGTGGAGCCCCAGCGACTTCTTCGAGGCCAGTTCGGAGGTGACCTTGGACTCCGGGCACACGTCCCGGGGCAGCAAGCGGATCACCTTCGTACGCCTGCGCAGCTCGGTACGCAGCTCCCGCAGATCGTGCAGCGCGTATTCGATGTCCTCCTCCTCGTCACCGGCACGGTGCCGGTGCGAGACGCGGTCGCCGACCGGGTCCAGGTCGCCGGTGCCCTTCAGGTCGTACGTGTGCAGCTCCGCACGCGGGTCCAACGCGGCGATCAACAGCAGGAGGCGCAACAGGAACGTCTTGCCCATGCGCGGGATCGCGCCGATGACCGCCGCGATGTACATGAGCGTGATCTCCACCCACCGCCCACGCGGGTCGGTGCCGAACGCGACCGGCCGGAACAGGTCGACGCTCCCCGACTTGAGCAGCGGCCACGCGGGCTGACGGGCTTTGGACATGTCCTCGTCCCCGACCCACAGCACCAGCCGGCCGGTGTGCTCCTCCCCGACCGCCTCGGGCCACACACACCCCAGCGGACGGCGCAGCCCGGACGCCAGCTTGTCCCGACGGTCGATCACGTCCGTCACGGTCACGCCGTACGGGAGATCGCCCTCCGCGCGCCAGCCCCGACCATCGCGGGCGATCGGCGCGGTGAAGGTGAACCCGTCCCCACCCTTGGCCTGCGCCTGATTGATCGCGGGGATACCGAGCGCGCCCAGAGCACGGAGGACGACATCACTGGTGAGCTTCGGCGCCTTGCCCAGCTCCACCGCCCGGTGGATGACCGGCGCGTCGGCCGGCTGCCCGAGCCACCCCAGCGCCACCGCGACCGAAGCCCCGGACAGCGCCAGCAACCAGCCCGGGGCCAGCACGTACATCGCCAGCGCCGTGGAGAAACCGACGATCGCCGCGACGAGGGAGACGACGGTCCGCCAGCGCACGCGGTGGTCACGCTGACGGGAGAGCTTCAGGTACTCCCCCGCGTCCTCCCGGCGCGCGGCAGCCGCCCGCAGCGGCTCACCCTCGCGGTCCGTCATCCACCGCAGCGAACCACCGACGAACCGCGCGGCCCCGCGCGGGGCCTGCGTGGTCAGCCGCAGCGCGTACCAGGGAGCGCGCACCCCGTGATACGCCGTGGAGTGCCACAGATGGCCAGCCGTCCACCCGGCCGCCGCCACGAGCTCCGGCTTCGAGACCGCCCACCCCGGCAACACCGGTCGGCGCTTTGCGCCCCGGACGCGGTCGAGGAAACCCGCGCCCGACTCCTTCCCGACCCGGTCGACCAACCGCAGCGCCGACGGGTCGCCCGACCCCTCAGCCGCCTCGGTCGGCCCCGGGGCGGCACCGCCGTCGCCCGACTCGGTCGGGGTGGTGCGGGACGACCGTTCCTTGGACAGGTCAAGCACCTCGGCCGCCGGTCCGTCGTCGGCCATCTCCGACTCCAGTCGGGAGAACAGTTCGTTCTCGTCGTCGTGATTCACTGAAAGTTCCTTCCTGATGCGGAGGGAGCGCGGGGCCCGGCCCGTAGCCGCCAAGCAAGCGGCCGGGCCCCGCACAGGTAGATGGTGAGAATGATGGGGCCTGCAGAGCCCAATGGTTTGCACAAGAGTTTGCACAGTTCCGGCGAACTGAACGCCGTCGCCTCACTCACGCCGCCACAGCCGTCGGCCCCTGCTCCCGACGCTCCGCCTTCAACGCCTCGCGCAGCTCCCGCGACCGGGCCTGGCCGCAACCGACCGCCTCGCGGATCGGCGCGGCCTCCAGCCGCTCGAACGACCACGCGGAATACGCCATCGATCGTGATGGCCTCACCGCGCTCTTCGAAGCGGGCCGAATCCCGGTCGTTCACATGGGACAGGCCGAGGGGGTCAGCGCGGTCGAGGCGTACCCGGCCCGGTGGCTCCGCGTACTCCTGTGGTGCCCACGTGAGGTCACCCGCGAGCGCTGCACCTCGCGCGGGAGCAAGGATGTGGAGACGCGTCTCGCCGTCTGGGACGAGACACGGCGAGACCTGCTCGCCCACGCGGATCTCCGCTGGTCCCTCCTCCTCGAAACGGACCGGGTGGAGCCCGACGCGAGCGCGAAGGCCATCGATGCGCAGGCCGTCTCGGACACCGTCGAAGCGACGTACGACGTGAGACAGGTACTCGGGTGAACGGCCCCACCAACGTCGGAGTCCTCCACCCGGGCAGCATGGGGGCGGCCATCGCCGCACAAGCCGCGCGCGACGGCGCCGAGGTGCTGTGGTGCGCTGCCGGCCGCAGTTCGGCGACGCGACAACGCGCGGAAGCCGCAGGGCTCACGTCCGTACGAACGCTGCGGGAGCTGTGCGACCGGAGTGCGCTGATCATCAGCCTGTGTCCCCCGGCCCACGCCCAGGAGCTTGCCGCGCAGGTTGCCGCCGAGGACTTCGTCGGCACCTACGTGGAGTGCAACGCCATCGCCCCCGACGCCGTCGCCGGCATCCACGAAGCCCACTTCGGTGGGTCCGGTTTCGTGGATGGGGCGGTGGTGGGCTCGCCACCGTCACGCGCGAAGACGCCCCGGCTGTACGCCTCCGGGAGCGACGAATCCGTACGGCAACTCGCCGCGCTCTTCGCCGGAACGGCTGTCGACGTCCGGCCGTTGGCGGGCGGTGTGGGGCAGGCGTCCGCGCTGAAGTTGGCCTACAGCAGCTATCAGAAGACCAGCCGCGTACTGGCGGCGGTGGCGTACGCGCTCGCCCAGGACCACCAGGTCGAGGACGAACTCCTCGACATCGCCGGCCTGCGTACGACGAACTATCTGGAGGAGACCTCCTACATCCCCAAGACCGCGGCGCGCTCCTGGCGCTGGGGGCCGGAGATGCTGGAGGCAGCGGATGCCCTGTCGTCCGCTGGGCTCCCACCCGAGCTGGTCGAAGCCGCGGCGGCCGTGATGAGCCGTTGGGAGCCGGACAAGGACAGCCCGCCAGAGCTGTCAGAAGCTCTGCGGCATCTCCACGCGGACGGCCGTTCCGAAGCCGGGAGCAATGCTGAGCAGCGCTCCCCCCGGGTCGATCCCGCGCAGCCGCAGGAGCGCGGCGTGCCCACGGCTCTCTTCGACCTCGACAACACGCTCATCGACCGGGACCAGGCCGTGAGGGGCTGGGCCTCCGCCTTCGCCCGCGCTCACGGCCTGGCCCCCGGGACCGAACGTCACCTCGCGGGCAAACTGCGAGCCCGCGCCACTCGCCAGAGCTTCGAGCAGTTGCGGCACGAACTGGCGCTGGACGCGCCGGCCGCTCAACTGTGGGCCGAGTACGTCGACACCATCGCGACCCTCGCGGCACGCACCCGGGGGCGCTCACCGGGCTGGAACAACTGCGAGCCGCCGGGTGGACGCTCGGCATTCTGACCAACGGCGCCGTCGACATTCAGCAAGCGAAGATCGAACGAACAGGGCTCGCCCGCAGGGTGGACGCGGTCACGATCTCCGAGGAGATCGGCGTCAGGAAACCCGAACGGGTCGCCTTCGAAGTGGCCGCTGCTCGCTGCGGCTCGACGCCGTCACGCGACGTCTGGTTCATCGGCGACAACCCCGAGACCGACATCGTCGGAGCACTGGAGGCCGGCCTCAGCACGATTTGGGTCGGCGACACGGCGGAATGGCCATCACATCTGCCCTCCAGCGACCGCAGCTCGCCGGACGTACGCGGAGCCATCACCGAGCTGCTCACCGAAGTCGCTCAGTGACCGCCGTCGGCCGTCACTGCTTCGGGGCGACCGGGACCTCGTAGGCGACTTCCCAGCGGGAGTCGGGCACGACGATGTCGGCCGCCTCCACGGGACGGCCGCTCGTGTCGATGTACGTCCGCTCGATGCAGAGGACCAGCTCACCCGGCGCGATGCCGAGAAGGCCGGCCTGCTCCCGTGTTGCCCGGCCGGGCCGCGGGATCTCGATCGCCCGTTCAATGTCGACGTCGATCGAGCGCATCCGCTCTACGACCCCGCTGCCCGCCATCGGTCCCATCTCCGGCAACAGGATCGGCGTCCCGTCCGTGATGGCCATCGGCTCCCACGACGTAGACAACTGCGCGGGTTGGCCGTCCGCCAGGAACTCGTAGCTCGTACGTACGCAGGGGTCGCCCGCGGCGATGCCCAGGCGTTGCGCGATGTCCTCCGGCGCGGGTACGCGCGCCTCACTGTGGCAATCCCAGGTGCCCCGCTTACCGAGTTCATCCATGTCGGCGCGGAAAGGGCTGCCGCCTCGCGTCTCGCGATGACGGGAGCGCACCATGCGGCCCCGCTTCCGGGGCTGCCGTACGAACGTCCCCGAGCCCGCGCGGCCTTCAAGAAGCCCTTCGATGATCAGCCGCTCTTGGGCTCGCTGCGTCACGTTCGCGCCGACGCCGTACTCCTCGGCGAGCTTGGCGCGGGACGGCAGCCGTTCGCCGACCTGCCACTCACCGGCCTGGATCCGCCACCTGAGCGCATCTGCGACCCGCACATACGGCGGCTGCTGCTCGTAACCCATATTGCCGCTTCTCCGTGAGTGGTCCCGGACGGGTGTTGACGAGGTTCTTGGACTGCGTTGACAAGTTAATGCATCAGATGCAGTCTGATGCATTAGAACCACGTTATGTGATCACGCCCTCACGAACGAGATTCGTGCGGTCCCCTGCTGTGCGAGCTGCGCGCCTCGCTGCCCTGCTCTCGAAAACCACCGGACACCAGGCGCTCACCACGGACGAAGCAGAGCTGATCCGTATCGAGGTCGCCATATCCGAACCCCTGAGCGAGACCGCACACACCGCGCTGCTCACCGCGCTCCGTACCGCCGACCACTTCGGCTTCGAGCGGGTTGATGGCCGTGCGCACGTCTGGGCCACGCTCAAGAAACCGAAAGCGTGAGGTCACCGACGTGGACGCAGGGCCCATCGAATGTGCGGGCATCAGCAACCGCACGCGCTACATGAACTGGCTGCCGATCGGCAGCACCATCGAAGCCGTACCCGCCGGCGTCTTCTGGAACGCGGTCGTGGTGCCGGGAACTCTCGGCCGCCAACTCCTCGACGAACTCGGGGAATTCACGGGCGCGGTCATCGAAGACGTATCCGCGGAGAAGCTGTATTGGCTGATCCCGCCGAGGGCCGGCACGGAATGGAACCTCCCCGGGATCGAGGTACTCAGCACGGACTCATGGGTCGGAGTCCCCGGCCCTGACGCCACCTTGCGGTGCCGGTGGCACGTCAGCGTGGACGACGTAGGAGCGCTGACGGAACCCGACGCGCTACGAGCGGCGCTCGTCGCCGTCATCTCAGCCGACAGCGAATCGCCGAGGTCCGGAGACAACGCCCCGACGGGGGAGCGTTCGTGAGCTACTGCTCCCCGCCATACCGCCTCGGCCTGCACACCCAATGTCGCCACGGCCACCCGCAACCGGCACCCGCCGGCATCCCCGTCTCCTACGAGCCGTGCGACTGCCCTTGCCACCCCTCACCGCCCGGCGGCTTGCCCCACCCCCAGGAAGACAGCAATGCCACGCACGAAGCGACGGTTCGCCCTCGAAGTCACCCGCGGAACAGTCCGGATCAGCGACGAGATCGACGTGGGCGGTCACCGCATGAAGGTGCGTAACGTCCTCAACCTCTCCGGCGGAGCGAAGCGACTCGCGTTCACCACCGGCGAGACCCTCACAATGCACCCGAAAACCAGGCTCACCGCCTACCGCGCGGCCCCCGGCTGGGCCGAACCATGCTCATGACCCGCTGGCCGATGACCGCGAAGTGCATCGTCTGCGGCCAAGAGCCGGACGAACTCATCCTCGTCTTCATCATCGAAACCCTCTCCGGCCCAAGTCCGGGCCTGTACGCCTGCCCCACCCCATGTGCCGGTAAGTTCGCCAAGAGTCCGTACGCACCGGCCTGGCTCCACGAGGTGCTCGACAACCACAGCTTTTAGCTGTCCAGTTGGCACTAATCGGACTCGCGTGATCGCGGACAGTGACGCTTCGGTTTGCTGGCCGCGAATCACGCGCAGCTTGCCAACGTCAGTCACTGCGGCAGGGGCAGGTCTCGGGGACGGTAACTCGTCACACATTTCCGCCATATCGCGGTGCAGGGCCCTCCCGAGGGACCCGCGCGTCGGTGGGACCTTGACCACCGTAGTCGAGCGGACGCGCGTTCGCGCGCGGAGCGTCTACACTCGGCAGCCCTTTGTCACCTGCGCTCTCTGTCAGAGCCTTGGCGTAGTCTCCAGGGCGCTCACGACCACTCCGATGGAGGGCCCATGAACGCTTGGCTTCTTACCTGCAACTCAGAAGTGTTCGACTTGGAGTCGTTTCTCAAAGATGGTCATGAGCTGCGGTCTTGGAGCGTCGTGCGCTACAGAAGCGAGATGGCGGAAGGCGACAACATCGCCATGTGGCTCACAGGCCCTCACGGTGGTCTCGTCGGGCGCGGTCGTCTGACAGGTGCTCCTGCACAAGAGTCGCCGTCGGCATCAGAGTACTGGCGCCAGGATCCAGGGACCCGCTGGTATGCCCCGCTCAGGATCGATGAGTGGCTTCAGCAGCCAGTCCCACGTTCGCAGTTCACTTCGGATCCACGTTTCGGGGACACGAACACGCTACGAACGCTCTTTGCGGGCAACCCCCATCGCCTCAACGAGGAACAGTGGCAGGCGTTCAACGAAGCCTTCCACGGATTCACCACTGACAGGGAATCGGAGTGGCACCTCCGCCCTGGCGACACGATTCGACGCAAAGAGCTTCACGACCGATACGGCGGGAGCCGACAAGGGGGCATCAGCAAGTGCGCGAAGTCTCCGAACGTGCTTGTGTTCACCGACCCACGAACCGGCCACCAACACGGCTACTACGACGAATGGGCAGAGGACGGCACATTCCACTACACCGGCGACGGACAGGTCGGCGATCAGAGCTTCGCCAGTACGGGCAACGCTGCGATTCGTGATCACATGCAGCACGACCTATCGCTGCGTCTCTTCGAGGGTTCCCGCGGGATCATCCGCTACGTCGGAGAGTTCGCGGTTGACCCGGTGCAGCCGTTCTCCTATGACCGTGCTCCAGAGACGGGTGGCGGTCCAATGCGCCAAGTCATCCGCTTCCATCTGGCACCTGTCGGAGCGACATCCCAGCCCCCCAACGTTCCTGTGGGCAACAGCTATCGGGTAGTTGATGAGGAGGTGGAACCTGCATCGGGACAGCCCAGCCCTCCGGATCCAGACCTTTCCGGGCGCAACCTTCGAGCTCATCGCAGGCTTCAGAACGAGTTGGCATCAACTGCTCACGCACGCGGCCTTGAAGTCTTCTCGCCTGCCGCCGCAGATCCTGACTTCGATCTCGGCTGGCGCGACGAGAGTGGAACTCTTACAGTCTGCGAGGTGAAGTCCCTTACACGGGCGAACGAGACACGTCAGCTTCGGGCCGGCATCGGACAGCTCCTCGACTATCACGACCGACTCCGGGATCGCGCCTCGGAAGTACGTGCCCTGCTGTGGGTTGAGCACGAACCGGCAGAGGCCAGGTGGATTGGCTTGTGTAAGCGCGTGGGGATCGAACTTTCCTGGCCCGGTCGCGAACAAGACGTGCTATAGCACTAAGGCCAATGGCTGGGCGGCAGGAAGTCGCTTTCGCGAGGTCTACCCGTAGCGGTGACTTATCAGAACCGCTACGGGCAGTCCAGCCGCCCCTACCTCGTCTCTAGGACGAACCTATCAGCCTGCGAGATCGAGCATCTGAGCCCCAGCCATACCCGAAACTACCTATTCTCGTTTGGCACCGCCTAGACCCTGAACCTCGCGACGTAGGTTTTCGGCGAAACGTTGAGTTCGGACCGTGTCACGAGTGATTACTCCGCTCGCATCCTCCTGCGCGGCTGCAACATCCACGGCAGGGAGGAGCTTCTGAATCAGCCCCTCTGCTGCGATTGGATCCCAGATAACATCAAGAATCTTCTGACATTCCCGGCTAGCAAGCCTGTTCCCCTTTGGCAAATCACCTGTTCCCAGCAGGTAGATTTTGACGGCCATCAGAAGCTGGTATTTGGCGGGCGTGTATTTTCGATCGATCCTCTTATTTCGGAAAAGCCACTCGATTCGCCAGGCGGTAGCTGCACTCGCATAGTAGGCGAGAGCACTCTGATCTGGGCGAAACAGGTCTTCTTCGCGGGCTTCCTTGAGTTCTTTATAGTACCTACCCGCGCGTGAAGGCTCATGCAGAAACATGGAGGCGAATGTCCTTGTGAGAAGAGACCTAGTTACGATCCGGGTCTTCTCGATGGACTGCTGAGAGCTGTACTGACGAGAGCGCCTCTCGTAATATAGGCGCTCGCTTTCTGGGAATGATTGAAAGATCCCTTCAAGCTCCTTGTGGAACGCGTCTCGCGCCTGCAGGTCCTCATCCGTAACGGCTGTCTGTCTATTGGTGGCTGTCGTGATCCCAGTGATCACATTCTCTTCACGCGTTTGAATGAGACGTACGTTTACGTGGATCCCTTCGGTAAGGTTGGCCTTTTCATCAAAGAGGACATGACACGTTTGACAGCCGTTCACGATCTGAAAATCTCGGATACGGATATCGTCTCCAGCCAGCGTCAATTCGCGCGCCACAATAGTGATCCCGTTATTGAGGACAGCAAAACGATCCCTATTGTCGACATCTTTAACTGTCTGCTGGATCTCCAAGTTCACAGGATTGTAGTCTTGGAAGTCTCTCACGTTCTCGAAAAAAAGCGTCTTCCGGATTCCGCCACCCGGGTCAGTGATAACCCTCACTAGGTCCGATGCCGAGAGAATACCCAGGAACGCCTGCTCCACGAGTGGCATTCGAGGAAGAGTAATACGCTTAGGCATTGTGAACTCTGCGGACACTGCTGAAGTGGCGCGCTGATACAGGTCACGTAGCTCTCGGGCGCCCAGTGGTTCCGAACTAATCTCGCCGAAATAGTTAGTCTGATCCAGACGCTTGACTGCCGCCTTTCGCTTCGCTTCTAGCATGCTATCGCCCACTACACCCGTCGATGCGTAACGAATCGACAGAGCAGGCAACGCGCGTGACAGCTTACCGAGATCTGCATAAATCACGTCGATACATTCTCGCAAATTGCGGATTTCCGGAGAAGTAGGATAGTTGAGAGTGTCAGACGTAAAAAGATCCACCAGATTATCCGCTAGGTCAGTGAATACCTTCGCCTCGAACCGCGGACTCGTTTTCGCTTGGGAAATGATAAATCTAACGTCGAGCGTTCTCGCCTGGGCTACAGCAGCCCTGACATCGGCGGCATCCAAAAGAAGGTCACCATTGATAATGATCGCAGCGACGTCTACCCCGAGATCACCTCCAGCACCCATGCGGAATTCTTCCGGATCGAACTCGTCTTCAAAGTAACTGCTGATCACGCAGAACCCTGCAAAATCCTCGAATGCCTCGGACTGCGTTAGATTCTTGAGTCCCCTCTCCTGCTGAAACTGCTTAACCAGCCCTTCGGTAATGCGATCCATACTCCACTCCGGCTTCTAATGTCTTCACTTGGGTACAAAGTAATGTTGTGTGGCTGCGTCTACCACTGAGCAGAATAGTGGATTCGGGTGCACTGGGAGGCAATACCCAGAGGTAATCTACTTACGATCTGATCACCCATTTTGTCCGCAATGTTCGCAGTTTATCTTGGAATCTGTACTGAAAGTGGTACCTGTTCCCCCTAGTAGCTGGCCTCGTCGGATCTGATCCGTCAAAGGCTCGGCAGACAACGGTCGGTGTAACAGCCGAACCCGCCGGCGGCCTGGACTACGCTCAGGAACTCCCCCGCACAGGTCCCACTGAACTGGACGACCGACGGGCCAGTGCTCCCCACAGACGCGAGGTCTCATTCAAGGAACGATCTGCACCGCAGATCTGCTCCCTATGCGCCGCAAGGTGAAGAAGAGTGGAGAGTCGTCGGCAGGGGAGATCCGTCGGCTGAAGCTGCTCGTACGTTGGGAGAATCCTGGGAGAAGATCTTGGGAGACCGCCTCACCGCGTCGCTGTCACACCAAGTCAAACCAAAGCCGTGACCTGGTCTTTTTGGAAAGATCGCAGGTGGAAGGCGTAGCCGGACCTCATTCGGGACGAAGAGGTCGTGGGTTCAAATCCCGCCACCCCGACAGAGGAAACACCAGGTCAGGGGCCTGATCCGCGAGAGCGGGTCGGGCCCCTGAGTGGTTATGGGGGCCGTTTTGGGAGCCGAACTCGGGGCCTGGATCCCCGCGGCACGCGGGGAGCGTCAGGCACGACCATGACCACGACGGGGATCTGGCGGTATGGGAACCGGCCTCGGTCTCGGGCCGTGCCTACCGATCCCGCCTCATCACCCCCGTGAGCCTGACCGTCGTGGGTCCTGGCGACCGCCTTGTGCAAGCGGGCGGCGACCAGGCTGGGGCTGTCGGAGAGCACGACGACACCGGCCCGGCCCCAAGCAGCCCGTCCGGGCTTACGCAGAGAAGGGGGCGACGGGAGGTGGGCCACATGCGTCAGCCGAGGTCGGACAAGGTGTCCCCGATCCGTCCGGTGAGCCCACGGTCGTCACCGGTCAGATGACGCGGGGTGACCCAGTGCACCGGGTCCGGCAGATGCAGTCGGGAACGGTCGCTTGAATGGTGCGGAAGCAGGGGCGCCTCCGTGGGCTCGCAAGGTGGAACACTGGCTCCAGGGTCACTGGCATCGCCTCGTTGACCAGGTCCTCCGGCAAGGTGTTGCAGGTTGATGTGGCTGCACAGTTGCTCACCAGTAGTTTCGGGATCTTGCCTGCCTGCGGCGAACCGGTGGATATATGGGCATACGGGGTCTCAGGGTTCGCATCGGGATCTCACGCCTGGTGCCGGATGGACGTCGGATCCGATCTGGCGCGAAGAGGTGCCGCTGCGCCGGGAACAGCGGGTCCGGCCGGCGCTGTTGCATTGTCCGAGGGGCCGGCACCGCACGGGCGGGACCTCGGAGACCACAAGGTCGGCTGCGCCGACAGGACTCGGGCCGCGGGATCGCGGTTGGCCCGCCGCGCACTCGGACCAAGACGTATTTCTGCAGGAGGACTGCTTGATGATTGACCGGCCGTTGACGCTCATGGCGGTGCACGCCCACCCCGACGACGAGGCCACCGGAACAGGCGGGGTCCTCGCGCGGTACGCGGCGGAAGGCATCCGCACGGTTCTCGTGACCTGTACCGACGGCGGTTGCGGTGACGGACCGGAGGGGGTCAAGCCGGGCGACCCCGGGCACGATCCGGCGGCCGTCGCTTCGATGCGCCGTCAGGAACTCCAGGAGAGCTGCGGCGTCCTGAAGATCAGTGATCTGGAGATGCTGGAGTATGCCGACTCCGGGATGATGGGCTGGCCGAGCAATGACGCTCCCGGAGCCTTCTGGCAGACCCCGGTGGAGGAAGGCGCGACCCGGCTCGCGGAGCTCATGCGGCACTACCAGCCTGATGTGGTCGTCACCTACGACGAGAACGGCTTCTACGGCCATCCCGATCACATCCAGGCCCACCGCATCACGATGGCGGCGCTGGAGATGACCGGGCTGACGCCGAAGGTGTACTGGACCACGATGCCGCGCTCGGGGATGCAGCGGTTCGGGGAGATCATGCGCGAGTTCGATCCGGACATGCCGGAGCCGGATCCTGCCGAGGCCGCTGCGATGGCCGAGATCGGCCTCCCCGACGACGAGATCACCACGTGGGTGGACACCACCGCGTTCAGCGGCCAGAAGTTCGACGCGCTGGCCGCGCACGCCAGTCAGGGCGAGAACATCTTCTTCCTCAGGATGGGCAAGGAGAAGTTCGGCGAGTTGATGGGCATGGAGACCTTCGTACGTGTCCAGGACGCCACCGGCGCCGCCGTACCCGAGAACGATCTCTTCGCCGGACTGCGCTGACCCACTCGTCCGGAGCAGAGCCCCTGGAGAGCTCAGCCGACCCCGGCACGTGCCGGAGCAGTCCGGCGGATTCGGGCTGAACCGCAGGCGCTGAGCCATAGACTTCGCCAGTCAACGCCGAAGAGGTCCGGCCGTTGCACGCGCCCGCGGGGGAGGAGATCGCATGCAGGACCCTTCGAACTCGATGGAGATCGCAGAGCCTGAGGAGAACGGCCGGAGCGAGACCGCCGACTCGTCTGTTGTGGACGAGTCGGCGTCCGACTCGGACCTCGACTCGACGACAGGGTCGACGGCCCTGGTGGAGGTGCTCCCGGGGGTGGCTGTCGTCGTCGGTGAGGTTCCGTCGGAACTGAAGCCCGACCTGATCGACTTCGGGATCGTGCCGGCTGTCGATCGCAAGCAGATCTCAGCGATCCTCGCCTCGCTCGGGAACGCGGCGACCGTGGTCGGCAATCTCGGAAACGCGTTCGCCGGCGTGCAGGGGCTCTACAGGATCGACGCCACGTCACAGGCCCTGCTGAACAGCGGCGCGACGCTCGCCGCCAAGGACGGCGGGAACCTCGGAACGGTGATGGTTCGTGGCCGCATCCTGCGTCAGGCCCGCCTCTACTCCGTGAATGCGGTGAGCAAGGCGCAGACCGCGGCCTCGATCGGGCCGGCGCTGGCCATGGTCGGCCTGCAAATGATGCTGAATGAGGTCTCGGGCCTCGTCAGGACCAACCTCGCGGTGACCGGTCAGGTCCTCACCACCATCCGCAAGGATCAGTGGGCCGAACTGACGGGGCTCGTCGCCGCCATCGATCGCGCGCTCGACCAGGCGCGAGAGATCGAATCGGTTCCGACGTCCTTGTGGGAGGACGTCGCGGGCAGTGGAGCACTGCTGCAGAAGCAGCTCGAGCTCTATGAAGGGAACGTCCGCGACCACATCAGGCAGATCGATCGGGCCGACGCACGCAGCCACCGTGAGTATCTGCAGACGAATGCCGAGGCGATCGCCTTCGACGCCTATGCCCTCCTGTCCTCCCTCAAGGCATGGACCGGGTATCACGCGCTCCGCGCCGCAAGAGCGAGAGCCGCTGGACGCGAAGACGCCGCCGAGGCGCAGTACGCCGAGGTCATCGCGCGCGACACCCGCGCGGAGTTCGACTCGACACTCGCCGAGTCGACGCGTCTCGTCGACGCGCTGACACGGGAGCTGCGGATCACCGCCGAACTCCCCGGACCCGACGCATGGCCGATGCCGGGGAAGCGGAAGGACGTGAAGGCAGCCCGCGAAACCTCCGCCCGGCTGCTGAAGGCGATCGGGCCTCTTGCGGACGCTCTCCATCCGCCGGCCCCTCCGCTCAAGGCCCCGGACGTCGTCTGCGCACCCGAATCGCTGGATCCCAAGCCGTACCTTCGCATCCTGCGATGGTTCCTCGAGGACGGTGAGACCCTCCGTGTCCTCGGCTTCCCCGACCAGCTCGACGCCCTCGGTCCCCTTTCTGCGATCCTCGGCGGAGCGAAGGAGAAGTTGGCGGCAGCGAGGGACAAAGCTGCGGCAAAGACCCTGGTCGCCGTCACGGATCGCCGCATCATCACGGCCAAGTCGAACGCCTTCCTCGAGCAGGCCGAGATCCGGCACGACATCCCGATCGGCCACGTGCGATACGTCCGGGCGACGACCACACAGGACGGCAGCGCGCGCTTGGCGATCGACCTCATCACACGCGACGAGAACATCCCGTGGCTCTTCCACACCGACATCGACAACGCTCAAGTGGACGCGCTCGCGGCCGTGCTGGCCGAGTCGATGACGGTCCCGGCCAGTGAACGCGATGAGCTGCAACGGCGACGCTACGCCCCCATCGAGGCGGGCAAGAAGAGCGAGGGCACTGCCACGAGCTCTATCGAAGCGGCTGGATCCGAGACCGCGCCCTGCGATGTCGAGTAGCCCCCGAGCCGATTGTCCAGTCCGTGACTGGGACCGACAGCGAAGCAGCCACCGCGCCTTTCCAAAGCCGGAGCACGCCGTCGTTCAGACGCGCCCTTGATCAAGGCCTACGAGAGCAGTTCCGTGGGGGGGGAGTCGGGACGTTGTGTCCGGGGGTTACCTCGTGACCAGCTCCGTGAGGTCGGCGAGCAGCTCCGATGTGGTCACCGGGTCGAGCTCGGCGAAGGCGGGCCGGGACGGCTCTCCGGACGGGGTCCACGCGGTGGGCTGGTCGGTGAGCCCTATGTATTCCAGTGACTGCTCGGTGGAGGCGTCGACGGCGCCGATGATGAACCCCTCCGACGGACTGACGACGATCCAGCGGTTCTTCCCGACGGGTTTGGACAGTTGTCCCTGGTAGCCGGCGAACATCGGCTCGTCGCGCTGCCAGCCGCGGCGTTCCAGGCCGAGCAGTTTGGCGGTCGACACGGTGATGTTCTCGAACCGCTCCAGGTGGTCGCCGGCTGCCTCGTCCTCGGTGAGCCGGTGGACAGCGCGGTCGAGTTGCGGGAAGGGCTGCTGGATCTCGTGGTCGGTGATGACCCGCTGCCACGCGGTCAGCTTCTCGCCCAGGTGGAGCGGGTGTGCCAGCCGTACGGAGGCGTCCTCGGGCAGCGTGAACTTCTCGTCGCGTGCGTCGGCGAGGCTGCGGTCCTCCGTGACCCGGAACGCCGTCGCCGCGTCGGCGCCGCCGACGACAGGGGTGCCGTACAGGGCGCTCTCCGGTGTCCCGGCCGGGACGGACAGCCACACCAGCCGCCGCACCAGATGCCACAGCAGCGGGTGGGAGGCGAACAGCTCGCGGAACTCACCGGCCGTCCAGCTGCGGCCGGCGACCATCGCGGCTTCGAGTCGGCGCACCTGGTCCGAGGCCACCGTCCGCACGTCCTTCTTCAGCGCCATGAACCGCTTGCGTTCCGCTGCCGCCAGTTCGGCGTCGTCGTGGGCACCCGGTTGGGGCAGGCTCTTGCGCCGCTTCCCGTGCTGGTCCAGGACGTATGGCCGCAACTGCTCGTCGAAGCCCACGGTGAAGTGCCGGGGCCCGTAGTCGACGACGGTCGAGCCGTCGGCGTCCAGCCCGAAGTCCGGCACCAGCCGGTCGGCGAGCTCCTCACCGGACAGCCCCCGATCGGCTGCCAGTTGTCGGAGCTTCTCTTCGGCGCGCGCCTTGAGCGCCTTGAACTTCACCCGCTGGGCCATCCCGTGCAGATGCATCAGGGCGACGTCGCTGCCGAGGGCCGCCAGGACGTCCAGGCCCTCCACGGCACGCTTGTGCGCCCCCTCGCCGGGCCAGTTGCGCAGGACCGGTGTCAGCCGGCGCACCGTGTCGTCGTCGCCGAGCCACCCCAGGGCGTGCAGCGCCCAGCTCTCCTTGGGCGGCATACCGGCCATCCGCCACTGCTCGAAGACGGACCAGACGAAGTCGGCCAGCGACTCGGGATCGCACGCCTCCTTCACCACTTCCACGCCCGTGTAGACGGCGCCCGGCCGGGAGATGGCCAGCATGGTCAGCAGATGGCCGACCGACTCGTCCGGCAGCGGCGAGGTTCGGTCACGCAGCAGCACGCGCGGCAGCAGCCGGGGGTCGGCCCAGGCGGCCGGCTCCGGCATCTTCGGCGGCAGCGCGAGTTCCCTGCTGTCGGCCGACAGCAGGTCACGGACGGCCGCTACCGCCTCGGGGCCGTGGCAGCCCGCCGCCTCGAGCACGGCGTCCTGGCCGTGGGTGGCGGCGACGGACCGCAGCGCCTGCTCGGCATTGCGGCGGGCGGGGCCCGCGGGGCCGACGGCGTCGGGCACCAGCAGCGGGACGCTGTCCGTGCCGTGCCGCGCGAACCACGCACGGGCCGTGGGCGCGACGGATCTCAGCCGTACGAACCAGTCGGCCATCAGCCGCGCGACGGCCTGCCGACGGTAGGGCAGGAGCAGTTCGCCGGCCGCTGCGGGCTCCCGCTCCGCGGCGTGCAGCAGCGGCGGCAGGGCATGTTCCTCCCACCGGGCGGCCACCGGTTTCAGTATCTCCACCCACACCCCTTCGGGCGTCCACTGCGCCAGCAACGGGCGGTACGCGGCCGGGCCGTCGGTGAACAGCTCGGCCAGCTGGAAGTTGTCGAGGTCCGGGAACTGCTGCCGCACGGCCTCGATGTCGGGATACGGCTCGTTCCGCCGGCGTCGGCGCAGCTCGGCTTCCTCGTCGGCGGCCTCCCACACCGCGCGCTCGCCGGACTGCCACAGCATGCGGGTCTCCTCGTCCGCGACGAGGCCCTTGACGGTTCTCGGTTCCGGGGCCGTCCGCTCGCGGGTCCACGGCGGGCTCACCAGCAGCTCGGGCAGCGCGTCGGCGGACGCGGCCGGGGACGGGCGCAGCAGTTCCCGTACCGCCTCGGCGGCCCGGGGCGGGAACTGGGCGAGCCGGGAGTCGAGCAGCGCACGGTGGGCGGCGACATGTGCGGTGAGCAACTGGCCCAGCAGGTGGGCGTTGCGCCCCGGGGCCGGCGCCGCCCGGCCGGCCAGGAGACGTGCCGCGCGCATCGGATACCGGTGCGCCGCCTCCAGCAGCGCCGGATGCACCTGCTTGTCGTCCGCGTGGGTCATCAGCAGCTCGAACGCCTCGTCCGTCGGCAACCGGGCCAGGAATCCGGCCAGTTCTTCGGCCGATGCCCCACGGGACGGCGTCCGGTGCCGCCAGATCTGGGCGATCAGCACGGCGACGGCCGGGCCGACGCCCTCGGCGACGGTGGCCGTCGCGGCGAGGCTGCCGTCGTAGGCGGGCACGCCGCCCTCCCGCAGCAGGGTCCGCAGCTGCTCCTCGTCGTTCAGCGACTCGAACAGCATGGCGCGTACGACGCGGTCCTCCCGGCCGCTCTCCCCCGGGTCGGCGCAGCACTCCGCGACCCAGTCGGTCTCGGTCGGCACCAGGTACGAGACCACGATGCGGCGCCGCGCATCGCCACGGTGCGCGGCCAGGGCGGCCACCACCTCGCGGTACGTGTCCTCGTCGGCCATGTACAGCAGCGTCCGCACCCGGTCGGCGGCGCCCCGGCGCAGCCACAGCTGGTACTTCGCTTCGCCCTCGGGCAGGACGGCCAGTCGCGTGGTCAGGTCGTGGATCGGGTCCTCGCGGTGGATCCCGAACAGCTCGACCGTGGCACGGGCCGCGAAGGCCAGGCCGTGCCGGAGGGTCCAGGCGTCGACGACGTACTCGTACATCAGCTTCCGGCGGTCGGTGACGACGGCCACGACCGCGGCGCCGACCGGATCCGCCGCCCCCTCCAGACAGCGGCGTGCGGCGGCCGCGAGCTCCGGGTCGATGCCGGCGACGTCCCCGCCGGGGTTCGCTCCGGTCCACGCCTCCTGTCCGGCCGTCGCGAGCCGGCGGTCCCAGGAGTCGAGGGCCGACGCGTGGGGGGCGTAGAGGTACGGGGTGCAGCCGCCCCGGCGCGGCCGGAGGCTCGCCCGCCAGGCCTCGGGCAGGGTGAAGGAGTCCTCGTCGGCTGCCGCCGCGGCGTCGGTGGCACCGCCTTGCTCCGGCGGGTGACCGGTGCCCACGGGCACGTATCCCTCGCGTTCCTTCTCCCGCACGGCGTCGGCCACGTACGCCTCCGCAGCCGTCGCCGAACCGCAGTCCTCGACCCGCGTGCGCGCCGGGGCGCCGGCCTCTCCATGACGGGTCTTCACCACCGCGCCGTCCGACTCGATCTCCCAGAACGTGCTCGGGCCGTCTTCTCCCCCGCCGGCCGTCTCCCAGCGCCGCATGGCCGCTCCCCTCCTCGGAACCGCACCGACCCAGGCCGGCGCCCTGTGACGAGCTGTTCACGCCACAGGTGATCGACGGGCCTCACAGTAGGTCCGGGCACTGACAACGGCGGTCGGTGCCCGCCCGACGCCCTCCCGGACCGGGCCCGGGGCTCCGGGCCGGGGGAATCCTGATTCCGAGGGGCGGCGGCCAGTCGTTAGGATGGTCGCGGCCCGTAGTGGGGTGCCGTCACCGAGTGTGGACGGCTCATGGACGTGGCGTACATGGCGTACGTGCCGGTGCCGTGGGTGGTGGTGGCCCGCGCGGCCCGTCTGTCTGCACCCGTAAGTGGCACCCGTGGGGGCCGCAAGATCAATTGGAGCATCCCGGGATGGCTCGACACCTCATCACCAGCGCGCTGCCGTACATCAACGGGATCAAGCACCTGGGGAACATGGTCGGGTCGATGCTCCCGGCCGACGTGTACGCCCGCTACCTGCGGCAGCGCGGCCACGAGGTGCTGTACATCTGCGCGACGGACGAGCACGGCACGCCCGCCGAGCTCGCGGCGGCGGAGGCGGGACTGCCGGTGGCCGACTTCTGCGCCCAGCAGCACGAGGTCCAGCGGGGCATCTACGAGGGCTTCGACCTGGCCTTCGACTACTTCGGCCGCAGCTCCTCGCCGCAGAACGTCGAGATCACCCAGCGCTTCGCACGGCAGCTGCACCGGAACGGGTTCATCGAGGAGCGCGCCATCCGGCAGATGTACTCGGCGGCGGACAACCGCTTCCTGCCGGACCGGTACATCATCGGCACCTGCCCGCACTGCGGCTACGACAAGGCCCGCGGCGACCAGTGCGAGAACTGCACCCGCGTGCTCGACCCCACCGACCTGATCGAACCGCGTTCGGCGATCAGCGGCAGCACCGAACTGGAGGTGCGGGAGACCAAGCACCTCTTCCTGCTCCAGTCGAAGCTGGAGGGCGAGGTCAAGAAGTTCGTCGACGCTCACACCG
Organism: Streptomyces sp. AA1529; assembly: GCF_000280905.1. Lineage (GTDB taxonomy): Bacteria > Actinomycetota > Actinomycetes > Streptomycetales > Streptomycetaceae > Streptomyces. The sequence goes on from NZ_ALAP01000017.1 coordinate 24,858, forward strand.
ACGAGTGGCCGGTGCTCTCCTCCTCGATCGCCCACAAGTGGCTCACCGAAGGCCTCCAGGACCGTTCCATCACCCGCGACCTGGACTGGGGCGTGCCGGTGCCCGCGGACACCTGGCCGGAACTGGCGGCCGAGGGCAAGGTCTTCTACGTCTGGTTCGACGCGCCCATCGAGTACATCGGCGCCACCAAGGAGTGGGCGGACGCGCAGCCGGACAGCCGGGACTGGAAGTCCTGGTGGTACGAGGCGGACGAGTCCGTGCGCTACACCGAGTTCATGGCCAAGGACAACGTCCCCTTCCACACGGTGATGTTCCCGGCGACGCAGCTGGGCACCCGCGAGCCGTGGAAGAAGGTCGACTTCGTCAAGTCCTTCAACTGGCTCAACTACTACGGGGGCAAGTTCTCCACCTCGCAGAACCGCGGCATCTTCACCGACGCGGCGCTGGAGCTGCTGCCCGCCGACTACTGGCGGTACTTCCTGCTGGCGGCCGCCCCGGAGTCGGACGACGCCTCCTTCTCGTGGGAGTTCTTCTCCTCCGTCGTCAACAAGGACCTCGCGGACACGCTCGGGAACTTCGTCAACCGCGTGCTGTCCTTCTCCCGCAAGCGCTTCGGCGACGCCGTCCCGGCGGGCGCGGAGGCGGGCGAGGCGGAGGAGAAGCTCGGCCGGGAGATCGCGGGGCTCCTGGCGGAGTACGAGGAGCACATGGACGCGCTCCGGTTCCGCAAGGCCGCCGCCGCGCTGCGTGCGCTGTGGAGTGCCGGGAACGCCTATCTGGAGGAGAAGGCCCCCTGGCTGGAGATCAAGACCGACCAGGACGCCGCCGCGCTGACCCTGCGGACGGCCATGAACCTGATCCACCTCTACTCCGTCGTCTCCGAGCCCTTCATCCCCAGCTCCGCCGAGGCCATGCGGAGCGCCTTCACGCTGCCGGACGACACCGCGGCCTGGGTGGGCGCGGACGAGGCCCGGTCCCTGTCCTCGGTGCCCGCCGGTACGGGCTTCACGGTGCCGCCGGTGCTCTTCCAGAAGATCACCGAGGACGACCTGGAGGGCTACCGCGAGCGCTTCGGCGGCGAGCCGGAAGCGGGCGCGGACGCCCAGTAGCGGCGTTGCCGGGACGTCCGGGGCCGGCGGGAAGGGCGTGAGTCCCGTGCGGCAGGTGGAACGGAGGGCCACGGATCGTACGGAGACGCCGCGGCAGCTCTGGTACGCCGCCTACGGTTCCAACGTCCATCCGGAGCGGTTGCGGGCCTACCTCGCCGGAGGGCGGCCGCGGGGTGCGGACCGGTGGTATCCGGGGTGCCGGGACCGGACGATGCCCGCGGAGTCGGTGCCGGTGGAGTTGCCCGGGGTGCTGTACTTCGCGACCACGTCGCCGGTGTGGGGCGGCGGGCGGGCCTTCTACGATCCGGACGCCGAAGGGCGCACGCTCGCGGTGGCGCACCTGGTGACGGCGGGGCAGTTCTCGGACATCGCGGCGCAGGAGATGTACCGGGAGCCGGGGACGGATCTCGAGCTGTCCCCGGTCCTGGCGCGAGGACGGCACCGGATCGGCGCCGGGCGGTACGAGACCCTTGTGTACGCCGGGGAGTTGGCGGGTCGCCCGGTGCTGACGTGCACCGCGCCGTGGCGCGTGGAGGAGGTGCCGCACCTGCCTCCGGCGGCCGCGTATCTGCGCTTCCTGGCCACCGGGCTGCTCGCGGCGGGATCGGGAGCGGGCGCGGGCGCGGGCGCGGGATCGGGCGCGGGATCGGGCGCGGGCAGCGGGTGGAGCGCGGCGGCGGTCGCGGAGTACCTCGCCGGGGCGCCGGGGGCCGAGCGGGAGTGGTCGGCCGCGGACGTCCTGCGGCTCATGGAGTAGCGCGCCGCCGATGCCGCAACGGCCTCGGCCGGCGGGCCGGTCGGCGGGGCCGACAGCGGCCCGCAGGGGCGCACGGGTCCGGCAGACCCGGGGATCTGCCGGACCGGCCGCGGAGCCGCTATTCGTCCTGTTCCAGTTCGCCTTCCGTCTCCAGGTAGATCTGGCGGAGGGCATCGAGGGCTGTGGGGTCGGGCTTGGACCACATGCCGCGGGACTCGGCCTCCAGGAGGCGTTCGGCGATGCCGTGCAGGGCCCAGGGGTTGGACTCCTGGAGGAAGGTGCGGTTGGTCTCGTCCAGGACGTAGGTCTCGGTGAGTTTGTCGTACATCCAGTCGGCCACCACACCGGTGGTGGCGTCGTAGCCGAAGAGGTAGTCGACGGTGGCGGCCAGTTCGAAGGCGCCCTTGTAGCCGTGGCGGCGCATCGCCTCGATCCACTTGGGGTTGACCACCCGGGCGCGGAAGACGCGGGAGGTCTCCTCGACGAGGGTGCGGGTGCGCACCGTCTCGGGGCGGGTGGAGTCGCCGATGTACGCCTCGGGCGCGGAGCCGCGCAGCGCGCGCACGGTGGCGACCATGCCGCCGTGGTACTGGAAGTAGTCGTCGGAGTCGGCGATGTCGTGTTCGCGGGTGTCGGTGTTCTTGGCGGCGACGGCGATCCGCTTGTAGGCGGTCTCCATCTCGTCGCGGGCCGGGCGGCCGGCCAGGTCCCGGCCGTAGGCGTAGCCGCCCCAGACGGTGTAGACCTCGGCGAGGTCGGCGTCGGTGCGCCAGTCGCGCGAGTCGATCAGCTGGAGGAGGCCCGCGCCGTAGGTGCCGGGGCGGGAGCCGAAGATGCGGGTGGTGGCGCGCCGTTCGTCGCCGTGTTCGCGCAGGTCCTGCTGGGTGTGGGCGCGTACGTGGTTGACGTCGTCCGGCTCCTCCAGGGAGGCGGCCAGCCGCACCGCGTCGTCCAGCAGGGCCACGGCGTGCGGGAACGCGTCGCGGAAGAAGCCGGATATCCGCAGGGTGACGTCGATCCGGGGGCGGCCCAGCTCGTCGGCGGGGATCGGCTCCAGGCCGGTGACACGGCGGGAGGCGTCGTCCCACACCGGGCGGACGCCGAGCAGGGCGAGGGCCTCGGCGATGTCGTCGCCCGCCGTGCGCATGGCGCTGGTGCCCCACAGGGAGAGGCCGACGGAGGTGGGCCAACTGCCGTTGTCGGCGCGGTAGCGCTCCAGGAGGGAGTCGGCGAGGGCCTGGCCCGTCTCCCACGCGAGGCGGGAGGGGACGGCCTTGGGGTCGACGGAGTAGAAGTTGCGGCCGGTCGGGAGGACGTTGACCAGCCCGCGGAGCGGCGAGCCGGACGGCCCGGCGGGGATGAAGCCGCCGACGAGCGCGTGGACGGCGTGGTCGAGTTCGGCGGTGGTGGCCGCCAGCCGGGGGACGACCTCGCGGGCCGCGAAGTCGAGGATGTCGGCGACCTGCTGCGGATGCCCGGCGGCTGCGCGGGGCACGGCGGCGGGGTCCCAGTCCGCGGCCTCCATCGCCTCGACCAGGGCGCGGGCCTGTTCCTCGGCTTCGTCGGAGGTGGTGCGGGTGGCCGCGGACTCGTCCAGGCCGAGGGCCTCGCGGAGGCCGGGCAGGCTGTTGGTGCCGCCCCAGATCTGCCGGGCGCGGAGGATGGCGAGGACCAGGTTGACGCGGTCGGCGCCGGCCGGTGCGGCGCCCAGGACATGCAGGCCGTCCCGGATCTGCGCGTCCTTGACCTCGCACAGCCAGCCGTCGACGTGCAGGAGGAAGTCGTCGAAGCCGTCGTCGTCGGGCCGCTGCTCCAGGCCGAGGTCGTGGTCGAGCCGGGCCGCCTGGATGAGGGTCCAGATCTGGGCCCGGATCGCCGGCAGCTTGGCCGGGTCCATGGAGCTGATCTGCGCGTACTCGTCCAGGAGTTGTTCGAGCCGGGCGATGTCCCCGTAGGAGTCGGCGCGGGCCATCGGTGGCACCAGGTGGTCGACGAGCGTGGCGTGCACCCGGCGTTTGGCCTGGGTGCCCTCGCCCGGGTCGTTGACCAGGAACGGGTAGACGAGCGGCAGGTCGCCGAGCGCGGCGTCGGGTGCGCATGCCGCCGAGAGGCCTGCGTTCTTGCCGGGCAGCCACTCCAGGTTGCCGTGCTTGCCCAGGTGGATCATCGCGTCCGCGCCGAATCCGCCGTCGGCCTGCGGCGCGGCGATCCAGCGGTAGGCCGCCAGGTAGTGGTGCGAGGGCGGCAGGTCCGGATCGTGGTAGATGGCGATGGGGTTCTCGCCGAAGCCGCGGGGCGGCTGGATGAGGATCAGCAGGTTGCCGTGGCGCAGGGCGGCCAGGACGATGTCGCCGTCCGGGTTGTGGGTGCGGTCGACGAACATCTCGCCCGGCGGCGGGCCCCAGTGCTCCTCCACGGCGTCGCGCAGCTCCTGCGGGAGCGTGGCGTACCAGCGGCGGTAGTCGGCCGCCGGGATGCGGACCGGGTTGCGGGCCAGCTGTTCCTCGGTGAGCCAGTCCTGGTCGTGGCCGCCGGCTTCGATGAGCGCGCGGATGAGCGCGTCGCCGGTGTGTTCCTCCGGTTCGCCGGCGGCGTCCGAGTCGGCTTCTGCGTCCGAGTCGGCGTGGGCCGGGCCGCCTTCCGCGGAGGCGGGTGCGTGCGCCGGTGCGGTGCCGGTCGCCGGGGTTCCGGTCCGGGGCAGGCCGGGGATGTCCTCGTCGCCGAAGTCGTAGCCCTCCGCGCGGAGCCGCTGGAGCAGCGCGACCGCGCTGGCCGGGGTGTCGAGGCCGACCGCGTTGCCGATCCGGGAGTGCTTGGTCGGGTACGCGGACAGGACGAGCGCCAACCGCTTCTCGGCTGCCGGTATGTGGCGCAGCCGGGCGTGGCGAACGGCGATGCCCGCGACCCGCGCGGCACGCTCCGGGTCGGCCACGTAGGACGGCAGACCGTCGGCGTCGATCTCCTTGAAGGAGAACGGCACCGTGATGAGCCGGCCGTCGAACTCGGGCACGGCGATCTGGCTCGCGGCGTCGAGCGGGGAGACCCCCTCGTCGTTCTGCTCCCAGTCGGTGCGGGGCGCGGTGAGGCACAGCGCCTGGATGATCGGTACGTCCAGGCTGGTGAGGGCGCCCGCGTCCCATGCCTCGTCGTCGCCGCCCGCTCCGGCCTCGGCGGGTTTGGTGCCGCCCGCCGCGAGCACCGTCGTCACGATGGCGTCGGCGGCGCGGAGTTCCTCGACGAGCTCGGGTTCGGGGGCGCGGAGCGAGGCCACGTAGAGGGGGAGCGCCCTGCCGCCGGCCGCTTCGACGGCGTCGCAGAGCGCCGCGGCGAAGGCGGTGTTGCCGCTCATGTGGTGGGCCCGGTAGTAGAGGACGGCGATGGTGGGAGCCGTCCCCGCCGACGCCGGGTCCCCGGACGAGGCGTCACGGCCGGGCTCGCCCGCGGAGGGTTCGCGGGTGGCCGGTTCGCGGTCCAGGTGGCCCCAGGCCGGGGCGGGTGCCGGGGGCTCGAAGCCGTGGCCGGTGAGCAGCACGGTGTCGGACAGGAAGCGGGCCAGCTGCACGAGGTTGGCGGGGCCGCCGTGCGCGAGGTAGGCGTGCGCTTCGGCCGCCACTCCGATGGGGACCGTGGAGGCCGCCATGAGCTGGGCGTCGGGGGCCTGTTCGCCGGTCAGGACGACGAGGGGGACGCCGGAGCCGCGCAGCAGGTCGATGCCCTGCTGCCAGGCCCGCACGCCGCCGAGCAGCCGGACGACGACGAGGTCGACTCCGTCCAGCAGCGCTTCGAGTTCGGTACCGAGGGTGTCCTCGGGTATGCGGCTCGGGTTGGCGTAGCGGTAGGTGAGCGGGGCGGCGGCGGGACTGTCGGCGCCGTCGCCCGGGGCCGGCGCGGTGACCTCGGCGGAGGCGGCACGGGCGCTGAGGAGGTCCGTGTCGGAGGTCGACAGGAGCAGGATCACCCGGGGGGCGTCGTCGGGGGTGGCGACGGTCGCGTCGGAGTCGGCGTTGTCGCGTGACGAAAGCGGCATGCTGCTGTCGGCCCTTCCTCGGGGTGTCCGCGCCCCGGGCGGTCTCGGACGGCGGGAGTTCCTGGCTCACCCGGCCGTGGTGGCCGGGCTCACAGTGGCGGGACCGCGCCGGATTCGCACCGGGCTTCCTCCCCTGTCGCCGTCGCTGGCGATGTGGGCGGACCGGGTGGTCCGCCCACAGCATCGTACGGGGACCCGCCGCGTGGCGGGAGGGCACCCGTCGGGGGCGGCTCGCGCGCCGGCCACCCGGCCCGGTGGCCGCCCGCCCGTCCGCCGGCCGTCCGCCTCCCGCCCACCGCTCGTCGGCCGCTCGTCGGCGGACGCCTGTGACGGCGGGGGGTGGAGGGGCGGTCCGGTGCTCCGGGGAGGGGTCGACGGGGGTCGGTATGCTCGCCGACATGGTCATGCCCTCCAGTCGTCCGTCCGCGCACGGCACCACGCCGGTTGCTGAAGCAACCAGTTGCGCGGCCCCGCGTGAGCGAGCCGACGCCTGCCCGGGAGCGCTGCGGCTGCACCGGGCGGACGACGGCGGGCTGGCGCGCGTACGGGTACCCGGCGGCGTGCTCGACGTCGCCCAGGCGGCGGCCCTGCACGCGGCGGCGACCCGGCTCGGCTCCGGCGAACTGCATCTGACCTCCCGGGGAAACGTCCAACTCCGGGGCCTCCGGGAGGACGCGGGACCCGACCTGGCCGAGCTGCTGAGCAGCGCGGGACTGCTGCCCTCGCCCGCACACGAGCGCGTCCGCAACATCGTGGCCTCGCCGCTGTCCGGCCTGGACGGTTCCGGGCACCGGGACGTGGCCGGGCAGCTCACCGAACTGGATCAACTCCTGTGCGAAAGCGAAGCACTGCGCGAACTCTCGGGGCGCTTCCTGTTCGCCGTGGACGACGGCCGCGGCGACGTCGCCGCGCTCGGAGCGGATGTGACCCTGCTCGCCGAGCCGGACGGCACGGCACTGCTGTACTTCGGCGCCGACCGGGACGCCGGGGTGCTCCGCGTCGCGGACGAACACGCCGCAGCCGCGGCCGTGGTGGCCGCGGAGACCTTCCTGGACGCCGCACGGGAGTCGGGACTCCGCGCCTGGCGGGTCGCCGACCTCGCGGTGACGGGCGCCGAGTTGGCCCGCAGGACCGCACTCCGGCTGGGAGCCGGAGTGCGGGAGGCGCCGCTCGGCTCCCTCCCGGCGGCCCCGGCGCTCGGCCCCCGCGCTGAACAGATCCGGACTGCGCAGATCACCGAGGCTCCCGTGCCCGGCCCGGTCACCGGCCCTTCCGGGGCGGTGGCGCTCTCCGTGCTCGCCCCGCTCGGCCGGTTGACCGGCCGGCAGTGGGAGCTGCTGACCCGTACCGCCGAACGCGAGGGCGACGGCACGCTGCGGATGACTCCGTGGCGGGGCGTCGTCGTCCCCGGCCTCACGCGCTCACGTGCATCCGGCGTCCGCACGGCGCTCGGCGCCGCGGGGCTGGTGACCGATCCCGCCTCGCCCTGGCGGGGAGCGGGCGCCTGCGCGGGGCGCCCGGGCTGCGCCAAGTCCCTGACGGACGTGCGCGCCGACGCCGCCGCCGCCCTGGCCCGCCCCGGTCCTGTTCCCGGTCCCGGCAGCGGCTCGTTCGCGCTGCCCGTGTACTGGTCCGGGTGCGAGCGCAGGTGCGGGCATCCGCGCGGCGACCGGGTGGAGGTCGTCGCCGGGGCCGACGGCTACCGGGTGGCGGTGGTGCGCGGCACCGGCGAAGAACTCCCCGTCCCGGTCCCCGCCGGCTCCGACCCGGGCGCGGCCGCCGCGGCGGCCCGCGTACCGGAGGACGGCGGACCGCACCGGGACGACGGAACCGGGCACGGCGGCGGCGCGCTTGCGGGCGCCGCGGCCCGGGAGAGCAACCGACCGTCCGAGCGCAGCGGGGGCCGTGCGCCCGCGCGCGAGGACTCAGCGACGGCAGGCCCATGACGACGAGCGGGAACACAGTGTTCGAGTACGAGAAGGACGGCGCTGCCATCTACCGGCAGTCCTTTGCCACCATCCGCGCCGAGGCGGACCTGGCGGGGCTGCCCGCCGATGTCGGCCAGGTCGCGGTACGGATGATCCACGCGTGCGGCATGGTCGATCTCGTCCGGGACCTCGCCCACACCCCGCGGGTCGTCGCGGAGGCCCGCGCGGCTCTCCGCGCGGGTGCGCCCGTGCTCTGCGACGTCGCCATGATCGCCAGCGGTGTCACCCGCAGGCGGCTCCCGGCCGACAACGAGGTGGTGTGCACTCTCGCCGACCCGGAGGTGCCCCGGCTCGCGGCCGAACTGGGGACGACGCGCACCGCTGCCGCCCTCGAACTGTGGCGCGACCGGCTGGCGGGCTCGGTGGTGGCGATCGGCAACGCGCCCACGGCGCTGTTCCGGCTGCTGGAGATGATCGAGGAGGGGGCGCCGCGGCCGGCTGCCGTGATCGGGGTGCCGGTCGGGTTCGTCGGAGCCGTGGAGTCCAAGCAGGCGCTGGCCGAGCACGCCTCCGGGCTGGAGCACTTGATCGTCCACGGCCGCAGGGGCGGCAGCGCCATGGCCGTCTCCGCGCTCAACGCCATTGCGAGCGAGGAGGAATGAGGCAGGTGACCGGCAGCGCGGAGGAGGAGCAGGTGAACACCGTGTCCGACGATGCGGCGGCGAACGGCGGGAGCGGCACACCCGCGAGCGGCGCGGCGGCGCACGCCAATCCGGCGACCGGCGGCCCGGCGACCGGCGGCCCCGTGGCGGCCGAAGCCCGGGCCTCCGGCGCGACCGGAGCGACCGGAGCCGGGGACACCGGCGGCGCCGGGCGGCTGATCGGCGTGGGGCTGGGGCCCGGTGACCCGTCGCTGATGACGGTGCGGGCGGTGGAGGCCATCGCGGAGGCGGACGTCGTCGCGTACCACAGTGCCCGGCACGGCCGGTCGATCGCACGCTCCATCGCGGAGCGCCATTTGCGGGCCGACCACGTGGAGGAGGCGCTGGTCTATCCCGTCACCACCGAGTCCACCGACCACCCGGGCGGCTACCGCGGCGCGCTGGAGGACTTCTACGCCGAGGCGTCGGCGCGGCTGGCCGCACATCTGGACGCGGGGCGGACCGTGGCCGTGCTCGCCGAGGGCGACCCGTTCTTCTACGGCTCGTACATGCACATGCACAAGCGGCTGGCGCACCGGTATCCGACCGAGGTCGTCCCCGGTGTCACCTCCGTGAGCGCGGCAGCCGCCCGGCTCGGCACCCCGCTGTCGGAGGCCGAGGAGGCGCTGACGGTGCTGCCCGGCACCCTGCCCGAGGAGGAGTTGACCGCCCGGCTCGCCTCCAGCGACGCGGTGGCCGTGATGAAGCTGGGGCGCACGTTCCCCAAGGTGCGCCGGGCGCTGGAGCGGTCGGGACGGCTGGCCGAGGCCCGCTACGTGGAGCGCGCCACGATGCAGGGCGAGCGCACCGGGCGGGTCGCGGACGTGGACCCGGAGTCCGTGCCGTACTTCTCCGTCGCCGTGCTGCCGAGCAAGGTCGGCGCGGCGGCCCGCGAGTGCCGCGAGGACTCCCCCGGCGAGGTCGTCGTCGTGGGCACCGGCCCCGCCGGGCCGCTGTGGCTCACCCCCGAGACGCGCGGCGCGCTGGCCGCCGCCGACGACGTGGTCGGGTACACGACCTATCTGGACCGGGTGCCGCGCCGGGACGGGCAGCGGCGGCACGGATCGGACAACCGGGTGGAGGCCGAGCGCGCGGAGTTCGCCCTGGAACTGGCACGGCGCGGGCGGCGGGTGGCCGTCGTCTCCGGCGGGGACCCCGGCGTGTTCGCCATGGCGACGGCCGTGCTGGAGGCGGCCGAGCAGGACGCGTACGCGGAGGTGCCGGTACGGGTGCTGCCCGGGGTGACGGCCGCCAACGCGGCGGCCGCACGCGTGGGGGCGCCGCTGGGCCACGACTACGCCGTGCTCTCCCTCTCCGACCGCCTCAAGCCCTGGGAGGTCATCGCCGGCCGACTGCGCGCCGCGGCGGCGGCGGACCTGGTGCTCGCCCTCTACAACCCCGGTTCCCGCAGCCGCACCTGGCAGGTCGGCAAGGCCCGCGAGGTGCTGCTGGAGCACCGGGCGCCGGACACCCCCGTGGTGGTGGCCCGGGACGTCGGCGGCGACGGCGAGCGCGTGCGCACCGTCCCGCTGGCCGAACTGGACCCGGACCAGGTGGACATGCGCACCCTGCTGCTCGTCGGCTCCTCGCAGACCCGGGCCTTCGGCGGAGCGGACGGCCCGGCGCGGGTGTGGACCCCGCGCCGGTATCCGGAGGACTGAACCGGCCGCCGCCCGCTGCGGAGACAGCGGGCGGCGGCCCCGGGCCGGTGGGCAGCTGCTCACCGGTCCGGTCGGGCGGGCAGCTCGTCGGCCGGGGGGTGCTGGGGCCGGTCGGAGAGCTTGAGCCAGACCACCCCGGCGATGATGACGGTCAGCCACAGGGCCTTGACCGGGGTGAGGGTCTCGTCGAAGAAGACGGGGCCGAGCAGCGCGGCTCCGACGGCGCCGATACCGGCCCAGACCGCGTAGCCGAGGCCGACGTCGAGGGTGCGCAGGGCGAGGCTCAGGGAGAAGAGCGTCAGCAGGAAGAAGACGACCGCGACGAGCGACCAGGACAGCACGGTGAAGCCGTGGCTCCCTCCCACGGAGAGCGCGTAGCCGACCTCGAACGCTCCGGCCAGGAGGAGTACGAGCCAGGCTCGCGCCCGGCCGCTGCGGGCGGCGGCGCCACCGCCGCTGGTGTCGCCGTGGCGGACGGTGTCGTTGTTACCGAAAGTCTCGTCGTTGCCGGGGGTCTCGTCGTTGCCGAGGGTCTCGTTGTTGCCGACGGCGGCGGTGTGGTGGGACATGTGCGGGCCCTTCTCAAGAATGCGGGAACGGGTGAACGAGGCAGCGGGGGAAGCGGCGGAACAGCGGACGGCGGACCGCGGGCGGCCTGGCCGGCCGGCTGGGCGGCGGACGGTCAGGCCGCTCCGCTGAGCTGGAGGCCGACGACGCCGACGATGACCGCGGCGATGCCCAGGAGCTTCCGCCAGTCGAGGCGCTGGCCGAAGAGGAGGGCGCCGAGGACGACGATCCCGACCCCCGCGGCGGAGGTCCAGATCGCGTAGCCGACGCCGACGTCGAAGGTCAGCAGCGCCAGGCTGAGCAGATAGGTGGCGATGCCGCCGCTGGCCAGGGTGGCCGCGGTCCAGGCGGGCCGGGTGAAGCCCTGGGCCTTGCCGGCGGAGAGGGCGACGGCGATCTCGAAGACGACTGCGGCGCCGAGGTAGAGCCAGTGCATGAGAGGTCCTTGGGTCGAAAGGGCGCGAAAGAGCGCGAACGGGAGAGGGCATGAAGGGATTCGAGCGGCGCGAGAAGGCGCGCGGAGTCAGAAGCGGGCGGACGCAGTCCGACCACAGATGGATCCCCGCGTGGTCATGACGACCTCCGATTCCTCCGGGCACCCCCGGTGGGTGCGGCTCCCAGAGCGTGGAACCTCACACCGGTGTCAACTGCAACACCGGAGTCCCACGGACGGCCTCGGGAGGTCTCCTGCGTATCGGTGAGCCGGCGGACGCCGGCGGCGTCCGCGCCCGGTCGCTGCGGTACCACGAGGAGCACGGACTCATCCGCTCCCGGCGCCCGGTGACCCCGCCGGCGTCCCCCTCGGCCGCCGACGCCTCTGCGCTGCTGCCCGCAACACGTCAAAGGCCGCCTTATGTGGTGAGCTGCCGTGCGGAGGTGCCACGGCGGGCGGTCCACGGCGCGACGGCAGCGACGGCATGAGCGGCAGCACGCACGGGGCGACGGGACGGGACGAGGAAGGGCGGCGGCAGCGGTGCGAACCATCGGGCTGATCGGCGGAATGAGCTGGGAATCCTCGGCGGAGTACTACCGGATGCTCAACGAACTGGCCAGGGACCGGAACGGCGGGCTGCACTCGGCGCGGCTGGTGCTGTACTCCGTCGACTTCGCCGAGATCGAGGTGTTGCAGGCGCAGGGGCGCTGGGACGAGGCGGGCGGCATCCTCGCGGCCGCCGCCCGGGCCCTGGAGGCGGCGGGCGCCGATCTGCTGGTGCTGTGCACGAACACCATGCACCGGGTCGCCGAGCACATCGAGGAGGCCGTGGAGGTGCCGCTGCTGCACCTGGCCGATGCGACGGCGGGCGCGGTGCGGGCGGCGGGGCTGCGGCGCGTCGGCCTGCTGGGGACCGCGTTCACCATGGAGCAGGACTTCTACCGCGGACGGCTGGCGGCCGGCGGCCTGTCGGTGCTGGTCCCCGCCCCCGCCGACCGGGAGCTGGTGCACCGCGTGATCTACGAGGAACTGTGCCGGGGAACCGTGCTGGACGCGTCCCGTGCCGCGTACCGGCGCGTCATCGACGAGCTGGTGGCGGACGGGGCGGAGGGCATCGTGCTGGGGTGCACGGAGATCGAGTTGCTCATCGGGCCGCAGGACAGCCCGGTGCCCGTCTTCCCCACCGCCCGGCTGCACGCGGAAGCCGCCTTCGAAGCGGCGAACCAGTGATCCGAGGGGCTCGACTCCAGGCGACTCGGCGCCGGCCGGCTCGGCGACCGTCCTTCGAGCGGTCGGCCCGAAGGACGGCCCGAAGGACGGCGCGGGCGGCCGGGGAGGGGGTGCCGGTCACAGTCCGCGGAGTGCCCCGGCCGCCTCCTCGGGGCTCGACACCTCCCGCACTCCCGGCGGGACCGGCGGGCGGCGGACGACCACGACGGGCAGTCCGGCCTCTCGCGCCGCCGCGAGCTTGGGCGCGGTGGCCGCACCGCCGCTGTCCTTCGTCACCAGCACCTCGATACGGTGGCTGCGCAGCAGCTCACGCTCGTCGTCCAGCGCGAACGGGCCCCGGCTGAGCAGCAGCTCCATCAGGGCGGGAACGGGCGTGCCCGGCTCCGGCGGGTCGACCGAGCGGGAGAGGAACCACAGCCCGGCGCTCGCGGGACCGGCGAACGCGGCCAGTCCCAGGCGTCCGGTCGTCAGGAAGATCCGCTGTCCCAGCCGCGGCAGCAGCCGCGCCGCCTCCGGCAGCGACTCCGCCAGGTGCCAGTCGTCCCCCGCACCGGGCACCCAGCCGGGGCGGCGGAGGGCGAGCAGGGGAACATGGGCGTCGGCGGCGGCTTCGGCGGCATGGAAACTGATCTTCTCGGCGAAGGGATGGGTGGCATCGATGAGAACGTCCACATGGTGTGTACGCAGCCATTCCGTCAGCCCCGGCACACCTCCGAAGCCACCGACCCGCACCTCCCCCACCGGCAGCCGGGGGCCCGCGACACGTCCGGCCAGCGAACTGGTGACCCGGAGGCCGGGGGCGCCCGCCAGCAGTTCCGCCAGGCGGCGGCCCTCCGTCGTCCCGCCGAGAATCAGTGTGTGCACGGGATCCGGTTCCTCTCATGTCTGAGGCGGGCGAGGCCGCGGCGGACGAGGCCAAGGGCGGGCGCGATGCCCAACTCAAGCACACCGGGCTGCGGCCGGGCTGGACGACCGGTGCCTGTGCGACGGCGGCCACGACCGCCGCGTACACCGCGCTGCTGACCGGCGACTTCCCCGATCCGGTGACGATCACCCTGCCCAAGGGCCAGACCCCCGCCTTCGCCCTCGCGTACGAGGACCTGCGGCCGGGCACCGAGGCGACGGCCGCGGTGGTGAAGGACGCGGGCGACGACCCCGACGTCACCCACGGCGCCTTGGTGCGGGCCACCGTGCGCCCGCTGGCGCCGGGTGCGGGCGTCGTGTTCCGGGCCGGGCCCGGCGTGGGCACCGTCACCCGTCCCGGCCTGCCGCTCGACGTGGGCGAACCGGCCGTCAATCCGGTGCCGCGGCAGATGATGCGCGAGCACGTCGCCCGGGTGGCGGACGAGCACGCCGGTGCCGGTGCCGGTGCCGACGTGGAGATCACCCTGTCCGTCGACGACGGCGCGGAGATCGCACGCTCCACCTGGAACCCGCGGCTGGGGATCGTCGGCGGGCTGTCGATCCTGGGGACGACCGGCGTCGTCGTCCCCTACTCGTGCTCCGCGTGGATCGACTCGATCCGGCGCGGGGTGGACGTGGCCCGTGCCGCGGGGCGGACGCATGTGGCCGGCTGCACGGGGTCGACCTCGGAGCGGACCGTCGTCGCCGAGTACCGGCTCCCCGAGGACGCGCTGCTGGACATGGGGGATTTCGCGGGCGCCGTCCTCAAGTACGTGCGCCGCCACCCCGTGGACCGGCTCACCGTCTGCGGCGGCTTCGCCAAGCTGTCCAAGCTGGCGGCCGGGCACCTGGACCTGCACTCCAAGCGCTCCCAGGTCGACAAGGGCTTCCTCGCCGGACTGGCCGGGACCGGCGGCGCCGACGAGGAGCTGGCGGACCGGATCCGGGCGGCCAACACCGGTCTCGCCGCGCTCCAACTGTGCGCCGCGGCGCACGTCCCGCTCGGCGATCTCGTCGCCGAGGCGGCGCGCGACGAGGCGCTCGCCGTCCTGCGCGGGGCGCCCGTGCGGGTGGACGTCATCTGCATCGACCGCGCGGGGACGGTCGTCGGGCGCAGCGCCGTGCGCTAGCCGCCCCGGCGCCCCCTCCGGCAGGTGTGCCGGTCGCCTCAGCAGGTGTGGCGGTCGCGTTCCGCGGAGTAGAGGTGGCTGTCGCGGAAGTGCTCGGCGGCGAGGGTGCGGCCGACCAGGATGACGGCCGTCCGGCTGAGCCCGGCCGCCTTCACCTGCCCCGCGATCTCCTCCAGGGTGCCCCGCAGCACGACCTCGTCGGGACGGCTGGCGAACGCGACGACGGCTGCCGGGCAGTCGCCCCCGTAGTGCGGGAGGAGTTCGGCCACCACCTCGTCCACGTACCGCACCGCGAGGTGCAGCACGAGCAGGGCGCCGCTGCGGCCCAGCGTGGCCAGGTCCTCGCCGTCCGGCATGGGGGTGGCCTGCCGGGCGACCCGGGTCAGCACGACGGTCTGGCCGACGGTCGGCACCGTCAGCTCCCGCTTCAGCGCGGCGGCGGCCGCCGCGAACGCGGGGACGCCGGGCACGACCTCGTAGGGCACGCCCGCGGCCGTCAGCCGCCGCATCTGCTCGGCCACGGCGCTGAAGACGGACGGGTCGCCGGAGTGCAGCCGCGCCACGTCGTGCCCCTCCCGGTGTGCGCGGACCAGTTCCCCGGTGATGGCGTCCAGGTCGAGCTGCGCGGTGTCGACCAGCCGGGCGTCGGGCGGGCACTCGGCGAGCAGTTCCCGGGGCACCAGGCTGCCCGCGTACAGGCAGACCCGGCAGGCGGCCAGCGTCCGGGCGCCGCGCACCGTGATCAGGTCGGCGGCGCCGGGTCCGGCGCCGATGAAGTACACCGTCATCTCTCGTCTCCCCATGCGTCTTCGGGTCCCCGTGCGTCTTCGGGCGGCTCGCCCGTCCCGTCGGCGGCGCCCTTGCACACCGCCCACTGGGTCACCGGCATCGCCTGCCGCCAGCCGGTGAACCCGCCCACCGGCACCCCGTGCGCCACCGACAGCCGCACCAGTTCACCCCCGTACCTGCGGTACCAGCGCACCAGCAGCGCCTCCGACTCCAGCGTGACGGTGTTGGCGACCAGCCGCCCGCCCACCGGCAGCGCCGCCCAGCAGGCGGCCAGCAGGCCGGGCGCCGTCAGCCCGCCGCCGACGAACACCGCGTCCGGTGCGGGCAGTCCGGACAGCGCCTCCGGCGCCGTGCCGGTGACCACCCGCAGCCCCGGCACCCCCAGCCGGTCGGCGTTGCGCGTGATCCGCGCGGCACGCTCACCGCTGCGCTCCACGGTCACCGCCCGGCAGGCCGGATGGGCCCGCAGCCACTCCACCGCGATCGACCCGGCGCCGCCTCCCACGTCCCACAGCAGCTCGCCGGGCGCGGGCGCCAGCGCGGCCAGTGTCGCGGCCCGCACATGGCGCTTGGTGAGCTGCCCGTCGTGCTCGTACGCGGCGTCCGGCAGCCCGGGTACCGCGCCCGGCCGCACCGGGCCGGCGTCCGGGTCGGCCGCACAGGCCACGGCGACGATGTTCAGCGGGTCGCCCGGCGGGTGCCGCCACTCCTGTGCCGTCCCTTCGCAGGAGCGCTCGCGCGGGCCGCCGAGCTGCTCCAGCACCCGTATCCGGCTCGGTCCGAAGCCGTGCTCGCGCAGCAGTCCGGCGACCCGGGCCGGGGTGTCGGCCCCGGCGCTGAGCACCAGCAGCCGCCGCCCGTCGTGCAGCGCGGCGGCGATCCGGGCGAGCGGCCGTCCGACCACGCTGACGACTTCGCACTCCTCCAGCGCCCAGCCGAGCCGCGCGCACGCGTGGCTCACGGACGAGGGGTGCGGCAGCACCCGGAGGGGCAGCTCCGGCAGCAGCTCGGCCAGGGTGCGGCCGATGCCGTAGAAGTACGGGTCACCGCTGGCCAGCACCGCGATCCGGCGCCCCGCGTGCGCCGCGAACAGCCCCGGCACGGCGGGCCGCAGCGGGGACGGCCAGGCCACCCGCTCCGCCGCGCACTCCCCGGCGGGCAGCAGAGCGAGCTGCCGGGCGCCACCGAGGACCACCTCGGCGGCGCGCAGCGCCTCCCGGGCGGGCTCGGCCAGCCCCGGCCAGCCGTCGGCTCCGACACCGACGACCGTCACCTCGGGCGGTACCGCGGCGGACGGGGACATCGCAGACACGTCGGAGATCGCAGCCACCTTCACCTTGGAGACGCATCTCGCCTCGGAGATCGCACAGTGCTCGAACAGGGACGGCTCGAACTGTACTGTTCGGGATCCCGCGCCCCCACCGCCGGTCCCCGCACCGCCGGTCCCCGCCGCCGGTCCCCGCCGCCGGTCCCCGCCGCCGGTCCCGCAGCCTTCCCGGCCCGCCGACCCCCGTCATCCGGTCCCCGCTCCGCCGGATGCGGCCCCCGGGCCACAATGGGGCGCATGGATCAGAACGCACTGCCCGACCACGCCATGCCCGACTGGGAGAAGCGGTTCAGGGCGCCGCGCGTCTCACTGCCCGAGTGGGCCGAGGACGCACCCGCCCGGTCGCTGTTCGTCTCGAACGCGACGGGCACGTTCGAGCTGTACGCCTGGGACCGGACGACCGGCGAGCAGCGGCAGGTGACCGACCGGCCCAACGGGACCACGGACGGCACCCTTTCGCCCGACGGCGAGTGGATCTGGTGGTTCTCGGACACCGACGGCGACGAGTTCGGTGTCTGGATGCGGCAGCCCTTCGGCGGCGGTCCCGACGCCCGCGCCGTCGAGGGGCTGGACCCCTCCTACCCGGCCGGCCTGGCGCTCGGCCGGGACAGCACCGTGGTGCTCGGCCGCTCCACGGACGAGGACGGCTCCACCGTCCATGTGCTGCGCCCCGGCTCGCCCGCGCCCGTCGAGATCTACCGGCACAGCGAGTCGGCGGGGGTGGGCGACCTCTCGCACGACAGCAGCCTGCTGGTGATCGAGCACACCGAGCACGGAGACGCCATGCACGCGGCGCTCCGCGTCGTACGCCCCGACGGCTCGACCGTCGCGGAGCTGGACGACAGCGAGGGCGGCACCGAGGAACTGGGCCTGACCGTGCTGGGCTTCGCCCCGGTCGACGGCGACCCCCGGCTCCTGGTCGGCCACCAGCGGCACGGCCGGTGGGAGCCGATGCTCTGGGACCCGGTCGCGGGCACGACCACGGAACTGGAGCTGGACCTGCCCGGCGATGTCGCCGCCGAGTGGTATCCGGACGCCTCGGCCCTGCTGATCGCCCACAGCCACCGGGCCCGCGACGAGCTCTTCCGCTACGACCTGGCGAGCGGCACGCGCACCCGGATCGAGACACCCGCCGGGTCCGTCATGGGCGTGACGGCGCGGCCGGACGGCAGCGTGGAGTATCTGTGGTCGTCCGCCGCCGAGCCGCCCCAGGTGCGCTCCGCGGGCGGCGCCACCGTGCTCGACCCGCCCGGCATGACGGCTCCGGGCTCGGTGCCCGTCGAGGACGCCTGGGTCGAGGGGCCCGGCGGAACCGTGCACGCGCTGGTGCAGAAGCCGGCCGGGAAGGGCCCCTTCCCCACCGTCTTCGAGGTGCACGGCGGCCCCACCCACCACGACAGCGACGCCTTCGCCGGACAGCCCGCCGCCTGGGTCGACCACGGCTTCGCCGTCGTGCGGGTCAACTACCGCGGCTCCACCGGATACGGCCGCGCCTGGACGGACGCCCTCAAGCACCGGGTCGGCCTGATCGAGCTGGAGGACATCGACGCCGTCCGCGCCTGGGCCGTCGGCTCCGGTCTCGCCGATCCGGACCGGCTGGTGCTGGCGGGCGGCTCCTGGGGCGGCTACCTCACCCTTCTCGGGCTCGGCGTCCAGCCGGAGGTGTGGGCGGTGGGACTGGCCGCGGTGCCCGTCGCGGACTATGTCACCGCCTACCACGACGAGATGGAGGCGCTGAAGTCCCTGGACCGCACCCTGCTCGGCGGCACGCCGGAGGAGGTGCCCGAGCGGTTCGAGGCGTCCTCGCCGCTGACGTACGTCGAGAAGGTGCGCGCGCCCGTCTACGTATCGGCCGGGGTCAACGACCCCCGCTGCCCGATCCGGCAGGTCGAGAACTACGTCACCAGGCTGGAGGAGCGCGGCCACCCGCACGAGGTGTACCGCTACGACGCGGGGCACGGCTCCCTCGTCGTGGAGGAGCGGATCAAGCAGATCCGGCTGGAGATCGACTTCGCGTTGCGGCATCTTCCGCGGACGGACGCGGAAGGTCGGCATCCGCTTCCGGACCGTCCGGCGTGAGCCCCAGCGCGGCGTCCGCGGCCGTCTCCGCCTCCCGGCGGAAGAAGCGGAACCACATGAACACCACGAACCCGGCGAAGACGAACCACTGCGCCGTGTAGCCCAGGTTCTGGAACGCCTTCATGTCGAGGCCGGTGTTGTCGGGCGCGACCGGCGGCACCGGCCTCAGCGGCCGCTGGGTGTGCTGCTCGGTGATCCAGGCGTCCCGCACCCCGTACGGGACGACGTTGACGAGCGGCGCGGCACTCACGAAACCCAGCTGCCCCTCCGGCAGCGCGCCCGGAGCACCGGCGTCGTGCTGCGACTCCGGCGCCTGGAGCACTCCTGTGACCGTGACCTTCCCCGCGGGCGCCGCGGGCACCCGGTCCGGATCTGCCGTGCCGGGCAGCCATCCGCGCACCACGGGCAGCGCCTTGCCGCCGCCCTCGGGACGCAGCAGGGACAGCACGTAGAAACCCCGCTTCTCCTCGACCGTCCGGCCGGGGACGAGCAGCGGGTGCGCCGCGTCGAACCGGCCCGTCACCGTGGCCGTGCGGCCCACCGTGTCCTGGGTCACCGGAAGCAGCTCCCGCAGCGGCCGCGCCTCGGCACGCGCCTCCGCGCTCGACTGCTCGCGCTGCTCCTGATGCCGGTCGACGCGGTCGTCGAAGCGGCTGAGCTGCCAACTGCCCATCAGGACGCAGACCGGAATCGCCACCAGGGCGAAGAGGTTGATCGCCCACCATCGCGGCGTCAGCAGGAACCGGTACACACTCCCACAGTACGGCCACACCTCACCGGCGCCGCCAGGAGGGCCCGCTCGCACCGCTGCGGGCGCGCGCCCCTCGCGGCCACCGCCTCGCGGGCCCGGCCCACGGGGACCGCGCGGCCGGGTCAGCTCTGCGGGATCACGCCCGTGCGGTAGACCGTTCCGCTGCTGCACGCTCCGGACACCTTCGTGCCCGCCGCGGGGGCGCCGCCCTCCGGGGTGTGCGAGACCACGACCGCGGCATCGCCGCCGCCCGGGTCACCGCCCCCGCCGTCGCCCTCGCCGGGCGTCCCGGTGCTGCCGCCGGAGCTCTCCCCGCCGCCGTCCGCCGAGCCGTCGCCGCTCCCGGTACCGGAGCCGGCGGTCTCGCCGTCGTTGCGGCCGCCCTGCGGGGTGGGTGAACTGCACCCGCCGCTGGGCACCCAGGCGAACTTCACCACGTACGCCTGGCCGGGGCGCAGTACGACCTCGTCCCGTGCGGCGGCCGGATCGCCGAGGCCGGGCGCCGGGTCACCCGCGGTGTGGTCGACGACCAGGACCTGCCCGCCGCCGGCCCGGCCCTGCACGGAGGCGCCGACCAGCCCTTCGCCCTGGACCGTGCAGGGGTCGCCGGAGACGTTGGCGACCCGGAAGCTGCCGTAGACGGTGCCCTTGCTGTCGGGCACCCCGGACTCCGCGGAGCCCCCGCCGAGCTGGGTGCTGCCGCAGGTGGGGGCGCTGGCGCTGAGGCTCTCGTTCGGGTCGGCACTGTCGCCGGGGCCGCCGGTGGGCGCCGGGTGGGTTCTCCCGTCGCCCTTGTGCTTCTTGTCCTTGTCCTTGTCCTTGCCGCCGTCCCGGTCCTCCTCGCCCTTGCCGCCGTTCCCGCCGGCACCGGCGTCGGGGCCGCGGGTCTGGCCGTGGACGCTCCCCGCGGTCACCGGGTGGTGGTCCCCGCCGACGCCGGGTACGCCGCCGTAGACGAGCGCGGGCACGCCGACGAGGGCCACGAGGGCCGCCGCGACGCCGCCGACCATCGCCTGGCGGCGATGCGCACGCCGCGCGGGCACCGCCCGCTGGAGGTGGTCGAGGGTGCGGTCGAAGCTCTCGGCGGGCGGTTCGATGCCCCGGACGCTGTGCCGCATGAGGTCCCGGAGGGTCTCCTCCTCGGAACTGAGTGCGGACTCGTCGAACAGGTCCAGCGACATCTCCTCGGGGGCTCGGGACCCCCGCGCGCCGGCTTCACCCGCCGAGCCCGCTTCCCCGGCGCCCGCAGCCGCCGCGGGGCGCTGGTCCGCGGGCCCTGCCGGGCCGTCCGGAGGGGTGCCCGGTTCGGCGGCGCCGGGCGGCATCGCCCGCTCGCGCGGCCCGCCGACCTCGTCCCGCGCCTCGGGGGAGCCCGGCGTTTCAGGCGCGCCCGGCGCCTCGGGGGAGCCCCCCGGCACCTCGTGCGACCCGCGCGGCTCCTCGCCGTCGGGGAGACCCAGTCCGTCACTCATGACGCCGCCTCCATGGCGGTACGCAGCGCGGCGATCCCGCGCGACCCATAGGCCTTCACCGAACCCAGGGAGAGACCGAGCACCTCCGCCACCTGAGCCTCCGTCATATCGGCGAAATACCGCAGCACCAGCACTTCGCGCTGGCGCCGCTGCAGGCCGCGCATCGCCTTGATCAACTGATCCCGTTCGAGCTGCTCGTACGCCCCCTCCTCGGCGCTCGCCATGTCGGGCATCGGCTTGGAGAGCAGCTTGAGCCCGAGGATGCGGCGGCGCAGCGCGGAGCGGGAGAGGTTCACGACCGTCTGCCTGAGGTAGGCGAGGGTCTTCTCGGGGTCGCGCACGCGCTTGCGCGCCGAGTGGACGCGGATGAACGCCTCCTGGACGACGTCCTCGCACGAGGCGGTGTCGTCGAGCAGCAGCGCCGCGAGCCCGAGCAGGGACTTGTAGTGGGCGCGGTAGGTCTCGGTCAGGTGATCGACTGTGGTGCCATGTGCCATCGCCTCGTCAGCGTCCCCATGCGGTGTGAGCGGACGCGAAGGGCGCGCGGCGGGCCACGGCGCGATCACAGACATGCCTCCCGCCACTGGGAGCCCTCCAGCACCAGCGCTGGGGCGACCAGGGGCCATTGCGATTCCGAGTACCTCTGCCACGCCTGTTTGACACGTTTCCCCCCGTCAGGGTTGTACGCGGCAGGCACTGTGCGCGAAAACACACCACATGCCGTCATACACACATCTCTCAGTCTCCGTGAACGCCCCGTGTCTCCCAGGCCCTCTACCGCGCTCCCCGTGCGCGTCAGGCTCCAGGGACACAAAGACGCTCCCCGCCTGCCTGCCGGTTGCAGGGGCGGGGAGCGCCATTGTCCGTCAGTGCACACCACCGTGGCCAGTGGGTCCGACCGACCGGCGGAACGCGCCGGTCAGCGGCCGGTGCCGCCGTAGACCACGGCCTCGTCGGTGTCGCTGTCCAGCCCGAAGGCGGAGTGGACGGCACGGACCGCGTCCTGCACGGCCTCCTCGCGGGTGACGACCGAGATGCGGATCTCCGAGGTGGAGATCAGCTCGATGTTGACCTCGGCGTCGGACAGCGCCTCGAAGAAGGTCGCCGTCACGCCCGGGTTGGTCTTCATGCCCGCGCCGACGAGGGAGATCTTCGCGATCTGGTCGTCGTAGCGCAGCGAGTCGAAGCCGACCGTGCCCTGCACCTTCTCCAGCGCGGCGATGGCCTTCTTGCCCTCGGACTTGGGCAGCGTGAAGGAGATGTCGGTGAGCCCGGTGGAGGCGGCGGAGACGTTCTGGACCACCATGTCCAGGTTGATCTCGGCGGCCGCGACCGCGCGGAAGAGCGCGGCGGCCTCGCCCGGCTTGTCCGGCACCCCGACGACCGTCACCTTGGCCTCGGACGTGTCGTGCGCCACACCCGAGATGATCGCCTGCTCCATCGACTCTTCCCCTTGCCCGTCCGGCTGCTCGTTCGTGACCCACGTACCCCTCAGGCCGGAGAAGGACGACCGCACGTGGATCGGGATGTTGTAGCGGCGCGCGTACTCGACGCAGCGGTGCAGCAGCACCTTGGAGCCGGACGAGGCCAGCTCCAGCATGTCCTCGAAGGAGATCCGGTCGATCTTCCGCGCCTTCTTCACCACGCGCGGGTCGGCGGTGAAGACACCGTCGACGTCGGTGTAGATCTCGCAGACCTCGGCGTTGAGCGCGGCGGCCAGCGCGACCGCGGTGGTGTCCGAACCGCCTCGGCCCAGGGTGGTGATGTCCTTGCTGTCCTGCGAGACGCCCTGGAATCCGGCGACGATCGCGATGTTGCCCTCGTCGACCGAATCCTTGATCCGGCCGGGGGTGACGTCGATGATCCGCGCCTTGTTGTGCGCGGAGTCGGTGATCAGACCCGCCTGGCTGCCGGTGAACGACTGCGCCTCGTGACCGAGGGATTTGATCGCCATCGCCAGCAGGGCCATGGAGATCCGCTCTCCTGCGGTCAGCAGCATGTCGAACTCGCGGCCGGAGGCGACCGGAGACACCTCTGAGGCAAGATCGATCAGCTCGTCCGTCGTGTCACCCATCGCCGAGACCACGACGACAACCTGGTTGCCGTTCTTCTTGGCTTCGACGATCCGCTTGGCAACGCGCTTGATGCCTTCGGCATCGGCAACGGAGGAGCCGCCGTACTTCTGCACGACAAGGCCCACGTGTGCTCGCTCCTCGAATCATTTCCCGGGACCCCGGCGCTCCGTGCGACGCTGCCCGGAAGGATGGGATCCGCTGGTCGGCTCAGTGTATCGACCGGACGGAACCCGGTCCCGTCCGCGGAGGCCCCTGCCCACCAGGGCCGAAATGACACGGAAACGTGAGTCTGTTCACGATCCCCCGCGGCACACCCCGGACGAAGGACCCCACTCCGGCATATCGTGCCGTATCAGTCTCTTTTGTGCTTTCTCTTTTTTCGCATCCCCCGCTTTTCCGCTTTGCCGCTCCCGGCCGCCGCGCACTCCGTACTGTGCCGGACAGCAGCTCGGCAGGGCCGACGCACGGCCGGCGCACGGTGGGGCATGACCGTGACCTGGCGGAACGGAACCGGCCCGGCCCTCCGGCCGCCCCGGTGCACGGGGCGGCCGGAGGAGCCCGCTGCGGTACGAGGGGCGAGGGACGAGAAGCGAGGAGGCCGGCATGGCCATCGACTACGTGAAGCGGGCACCGGGGCAGTCGGGACAGCCGGACCGGCCGGGACAGCCGGACCGGCCCGCGGCGGGCGCGAGCCCCGCCGGGAGAGGCCCGGCGGTCGGGGGACGGCGCCGGGAACCGGTTCGGGGCCGGTGAGGGCGACGGCTGCGGGACCGTCCGAACCGTTGCCTCCCGCGGCTCAGTGGACGTAGTCCTGCAGCTTCTCCGTCTCCAGCGTGACCCCCACCGGGGCCGGCAACCGGACGACAGCCCCGTAAGGGTGAGACGTGCGGCTCCGGTACGTCCCGTTCTCCGGCTCGCTGTAGCAGATGAGAGTGCAGGCGTCCCGGTCGACGAGCAGGTAGACCGGGATGCCGACGGCCGCATAGCCGTCCCGCTTCTCCCGGCGATCCCGCCGGTCGGTGTCCGGATCGTGAGAGGTCACCTCGACAGCCATCAGGACACCGTCAGGGTCGGCCCATTCGCCCTGTCCCACGAAGTGGTCCTCGGGCACCAGCGCGCCATCCGGCCGGGCACGGCCCTTGCGGTAGCCGCCCACCTTCAGTCCCTGCTCGGGATAGAGAGTCAGGTCAGGACGCTGCTGGAGGCACTTCTTGAGGAGCCACATCACAATGGCTCCGTGATCCCCGTCCGGCACCGGTTTGACCTCTAGTTTCCCGTTGATGAATTCCAGCGACACGGTTTCGGGCGCGGTCCGGGCCAGCGCCTCGAAGTCCTCGACAGGCATCTGGGGGTGGTCGGCAGTGCTGGGGGTCATGGCGTCGCCTCCTCCCCTCCATGCTGCCCCGGGCCCGGGATCCACGTCGTGCAGGGTCATGCGTCGTGCCCTGCTGCGAAGCGGGTCGGGCGAGGCCGGGCCGGCCGTGGCCGGATGGGTGGTCGGGCCGCGGCCAGGCCGCCGCGCACCAGGGCCGCCCAGCGGCGGACGTCCTCGCCGGGCAGGCCGTCCCGCGGTGGGGCGGGTTCGGCTCGGCAGGCGCGGCAGAGACCACCGCGCAGGGATTCGGGGCTTCCGGGCCGGCCGCCGTCGGTGCACTCCGGGCGGAGCCGTGCGGGCGCACGGCGTCCAGTCGCCGCCGGTACGGGCGGGAGTTTGGCCGTGAGACGGCTCCGCACCAGCCCCGCAGGGCTGTGGACGACGGGCGGCAGCCCCGCTGTCAGCGCGGACGCGAACCGTTCCGCGTCCGTGTCGCGGGCCAGCCACTCGGCTGCCGGTGCCGCCAGTTCCGCGCACTCCGCCGCCGACAGGACGAGCCGGGGATCGCGCCGGCCGAGCGCCGCGAGCGCCCTGTACGCCTCCGTGCGGCGTGGCGGTTCCGGGGCCGGGCTCACATCCGGAGCGGTGACGGGAACGGGGACGGGAACGGGGACGGGGACGGGATCCGGGGCGGGACCGGAGACAGGGCCGGGGACGCGGCCGGGGCCCGGAAGGGGGCGCTGGTCCGCAGCCGAGGAGACCCGGCCGTCGAGGAACGCCGTCCACCAGTCCTCGTCCCGCGCCGCACGCGAGAAGTACGTCCGCGTCACATGCTGCGGGCACCCCTCCCCCACCAGTCCGCCGACCCGGCGCAGATGCCCCGCCCGGGACAGCTCGCGGAGCGCGGAACGGCACGCCTGCTGGCCGTAGCGGGGCTGGGACTTGGCGAGGGTCTTCACGTCGATGGCGGCGCCCTCGGGCAGCCGGTCGATGAAGGACGCGAGGCAGGCGGCACGCTCCGGCAGATGAGCGAAGTCCGCCCGGGACGACGGGCCTTCCGGCTGGGCGGAATCGGGGGTCCGCTTCCCGAATCCCGGCTTGGCCATGGGATGTGCGGAGGCGGAGAAGGGAGCGTTAAAGTCGGCGTAAGCCATCAGATCAAGTTCCTGGTCTGGTGGTGAGACCCCGGCCGGTGTTGGTAGCACCGCGCCGGGGTTGTTGTTGTCGGTGTGAACGCTAACCACACCCTGTCACCCTCTGCAACGGCGCGCGGCACGTTCCGTCGCGCCCCCCTGCCGTGCTCGGTTTCAGGGGCGGGTGGGCGGGGAGAGACCCACCGCCCATTCCTCAGAAAGAGGGCTCGGAGCCCGGCGTCCGCCACCCGGCGCTCGGGACCCGGGGCCCGACGCCCGGGCGGGATCGCGGCGCGCAGCAGCCGACAGCCGCCACGACGTACCCGCCCCGGGACTGCCGGACCGCGTACCGCCCGAGGTCCGGCGTCCGGCCGCGCCGCCGCGGGCGGTGGCTACGCCTCGCTCTGCCGCATTCCCAGCGGGCCGCCGATCTCGGCGGCCATCACCGCACCGGCCTCGGCCTCCAGCGAGCCGTCCTCGTCCGCGGCGTTGCTGTCGGTGTCCAGCCCGTCGAGCTCGTCGAGCGGCTTGTCCAGCCGGACGTGCGCCACCAGCGACTGGAGAGCACGCAGCGACGCCGAAGCGGTCGGCCCCCAGTTCGAGAGATAGGAGAACTGCCACCACCACAGCGCTTCGCTCACCCGGCCCGCACGGTAGTGGGCCATGCCGTGCCGCAGATCGGTGAGGACGTCCGAGAGATCGTCCGAGATCCGGCAGGCGACCGGCGCGGAGCGCGGCACATACGGGTCGAAGACCTCGGAGTAGACGTCGACCGGATCCAGCAGTGCCGCGAGACGCTCGCGCAGCTCGTCCGCGTCCGGCTCCGGGCCCACGTCCGGCTCGTACCGCTCGTCCGGGAGGAAGTCCTCGTGCGCGCCCAGCCGCCCGCCCGCGAGGAGCAGCTGGGAGACCTCCAGCAGGAGATAGGGGACCGCGCTGTCCGGATCGTCGCCCTTGGCGACCTCGGTGACGGCGACCACGAAGCTCTCGATCTGGTCGCCGATCTGCACGGCGAAGTCGTCGGGACTGTTCTTGATGGAGTTCAGCGTCGCATCAGACATCGGGCAACCTCTCCCCTGTGGGCTCTTCAGGGCCCTGGCTCGCACAAGCTCGCACGGGCTCACACATCCAGGAGCCGCCTTCCTTCGAAGGCCCGCCCCAGCGTGACCTCGTCCGCGTACTCCAGGTCTCCTCCGACCGGGAGCCCGCTCGCCAGCCGCGTCACCTTCAACCCCATGGCGGAGACCATCCGCGCGAGATACGTGGCCGTCGCCTCGCCCTCCAGGTTGGGATCCGTGGCGAGGATCAACTCGGTGACCGTCCCGTCGGCGAGGCGGGAGAGCAACTCCCTGATCCGCAGATCATCGGGGCCGACCCCCTCGATGGGACTGATCGCGCCACCCAGCACGTGGTATCGCCCCCGGAACTCGCGGGTGCGCTCGATCGCCACGACGTCCTTGGGCTCCTCGACCACGCAGATGACCGACACGTCACGGCGCGGATCGGCACAGACCCGGCACTGCTCCTCCTGCGCGACGTTGCCGCACACCGCGCAGAACCTGACCTTCTCCTTGACCTCGGTCAGCGCACCGGCGAGCCGGCGGACATCGGCGGGCTCGGCCTGCAGGATGTGGAAAGCGATCCGCTGCGCGCTCTTGGGACCGACGCCGGGCAGTCTGCCCAGTTCGTCGATCAGGTCCTGGACCACGCCTTCGTACACGGATGGCTCCCGCCTGCTCTCTGTTCGTCCTCTGAGTACGTTAGTGGTCCGTACGGGCCACCACTAGCCGCTGACCGGGAGCCGGCCCCCGGCTGAACGGCCGTTCGACCTCCGGCTCCGCCCTGTCGCCGGGGCGGTACGCGTGCCGGCCTGCCCGGCTGCTCGGTACCGCGAGCCGCAGGAGCCGAGGACTCACCCGGACCCGGCAGCCTGCGGCCGGTCCGACCGGACCGGCCGGCCGACCGTCTGGCCGACCGAACCGGCCGATGGGAACCCGCCGCACCGGGGGAACCGGCCGGACCAGTCGCACCAGCTGAACCGGTCGAACCGGTCGGGTCGCTTCAGAACGGCAGGCCGGGCATTCCGCCCATGCCCTGCGCGAGCGGGCCGAGCTTCTGCTGCTGGAGTTCGGCAGCGGCGCCGTTCGCGTCACGGACCGCGGCGAGCACCATGTCCGCGAGAGTCTCGGTGTCCTCCGGGTCCACCGCCTTCGGATCGATGACCAGCCCCTGGAGCTCACCGGAACCGTTGACGGTCGCCTTCACCAGACCGCCGCCCGCCGAGCCCTCGACGGAGGTTTCGGCCAGCTCCTGCTGCGCCGCGGCCAGATCCTGCTGCATCTTCTGCGCCTGCTGCAGCAACTGCTGCATGTCAGGCTGCCCACCACCGGGAATCACGATTGCTCCTGGCTCACTAGACGCCTCTTCAACGCCCCGAGCCTACGTGCTCCGCCCTGTACCGGCGACGGCGACGGCGACGGCGACGGCGACGGCGACGGCGGGAACGACAGCCGCCCCGCCCCGGACGACGACAGCCGCACGGCCCGGACACCGCACCGCCCGGGCACCGCCCGGCCGTCAGTCGTGCCGGAGCTCCTCCAGGACCGTCGCTCCGAGCTCCCGGACGATGAGGTCGTGCCCGGAGAGCGCGGACTCGTCCAGGTCGGGATCGTCCTCGGCGGGCATGTCCTCCTCCGGCGCATAGCCGGACGGCGCGGATGCCGCACGCGGCGCCTCCGGAGCCGGTGCGGACGCCTGGGGCGGCACCGCCCCGGATTCTGCCGCCGAGACCGCCGAAGAGTGACCCGGCCCGCCGGGCGCGGGCGGGGACGCGGACGCGGCAGGCCCCGAAGCGGCGGCGCCGGACGCCGGGGGCGCCGCCGACCACTGCTGGGGCGGCGCCGGGGCGGGAGCGGGCGCCGCCATCGCGCTCCGCGTACCGGCGCCGCCGCCTCCCGTCGTCCCGGACCCCGCGCCGTACCCGGAGCCCGGCCCGCTAGGGCCCCCGGCACCACCGCCGCCGCCCGACGGATCGACGATGGCCTCGACCTGCCACTGCACGCCCAGCGCGTCGCCGAGCGCCTGCCGCAGCACCTCGTCACTGCCGCCGTTGGCGAAGCTGTCCCGGGCGCCCGCGTTCGGGAAGCCGACCTGGAGGGTCTTGCCGTCGAAGCCGACGACCTGCGCGTTCTGACTGAGCAGGATCCAGGTGAAGCGCCGCCGGTTCTTGACGGCCTCCAGGATCTGCGGCCACATCTGCCGGATCTGCGCGGGATCGCCGCCACCCTGTACGGACCCGCCCGCAGGCGCGGAGCCCGTGGGACCGGACGGCGCGGACGCGGGCGGACCAGGTTGGTCCGGGGCCGCGGAAGTCTGAGCGGGCGCCGGAGCTGCCGGAGCGGAGTCGGCCGGCGCGGATGCCGCCGAGCCGCCGCTCGGCGGGCCCGCCGTACCGGGCCAGGCGCCGGGGCGCCGCGCGGGCTCACCCGTGCCGCCGCCGGGTGCTCCGCCACCGCCGCCGGGTCCGGTTCCGCCGGGCCAGGCACCGGGCCGCCGCGCGGGCTCCGCGGCCGGCTGCTCCGCGGGGGCGGCTCCGTCCGGGGCGCCGGAAGGACCGGTGGCAGCGGCGGCGGGCGGCCCCGCGGGCACGGCGCCGGGAGGACCGCCGGCCGCTCCGGCACCGGCCGCGGGAGCGCCAGGGGCACCGGCCCCGGAAGCCCCGTACCCCGGCGCTCCACCGGAAGCAGCCCCGGGACCGGCGGCAGCGGGAGCCGCACCACCGCCGACACCCGGACCAGGCGCACCGGCACCAGGCGCACCGGCACCGGGAGCGCTCAGCGCAGCCGCCGCGGCGCCGCGCTCCAGCCGGTCCAGCCGGGCCTGCACCGAACGCTCGTCCCCGTAGGTGGCGGGCAGCAGCACGCGTGCGCAGATCAGTTCGAGCTGCAGCCGTGGGGAGGTCGCCCCGCGCATCTCCGTCAGCCCCGTGTTGACGATGTCCGCTGCGCGGCTCAGCTCGGCCGCGCCGAAGACGGACGCCTGGGCCTGCATCCGCTCGACCACGTCCCCGGGCGCGTCGATCAGCGTCTTCTCGACGGCGTCGGGCACCGCGGCCAGGATCACCAGATCCCGCAGCCGCTCCAGCAGGTCGGTGACGAACCGGCGCGGGTCGTGCCCGCCCTCGATGACGCGGTCGACGATCTCGAACGCCCGGGCTCCGTCACCGGCGGCGAACGCGTCGACGACGTCGTCCAGCAGCGCGCTGTCGGTGTAGCCGAGCAGGGAGGTCGCCATGGCATACGTCACACCGTCCTCACCCGCACCGGCGAGGAGCTGGTCCATCACCGACATCGAGTCCCGCACCGAGCCGGCGCCCGCCCGTACGGCCAGCGGCAGCACCGCGTCCTCGACGGAGATCTGCTCGCGACCGCACACCTCGTCCAGGTAGTCACGGAGCGTGCCGGGCGGGACGAGGCGGAACGGATAGTGGTGCGTACGCGAACGGATCGTCCCGATGACCTTCTCGGGCTCCGTCGTCGCGAAGATGAACTTCAGATGCTCGGGCGGCTCCTCGACGACCTTGAGCAGCGCGTTGAACCCCGCGGGGGTCACCATGTGCGCCTCGTCGACGATGTAGATCTTGTACCGGCTGGAGGCGGGCCCGAAGAACGCCTTCTCCCGCAGCTCGCGGGCATCGTCCACACCGCCGTGCGAGGCGGCGTCGATCTCGATGACGTCGATCGACCCGGGCCCGTTCCGCGCCAGGTCACGGCACGACTGGCACTCCCCGCAGGGCGAGGGCGTGGGGCCCTGCTCGCAGTTCAGACACCGGGCCAGAATGCGCGCACTGGTCGTCTTGCCGCAGCCGCGCGGGCCGCTGAAGAGGTACGCGTGGTTGACCCGGTTGTTGCGCAGCGCCTGCTGCAGCGGGTCGGTCACATGCTGTTGCCCGATGACCTCGGCGAAGGTCTCGGGGCGATAGCGGCGGTACAGGGCGAGGGACGACACACCCCCGACGATATAGGCCGACACCGACAACTGGCCCACGCCGCGGCAACCCCGGAGCCCGGGCACGCAAACGCCCCCCACGCACCCGCCAGAGCCAACCTACCCTTGCTGCCTTCCGGCCCTGGGGGAGTTCAGTCAGATAGCGCCACGTGAGGGGCTGCCGCCACACTACCCGATCCCCCGCCTCCCGTTCGACCTCCTGCCCCGCCGCCCCGCCCTCGGATCCATGATCGGAATCCGGGTTCGCGAGCACCCCCCATGGTCTTGTACACTTTGCGGCGGAGGATTCGCCTAGTGGCCTAGGGCGCACGCTTGGAAAGCGTGTTGGGGGCAACCCCTCACGAGTTCGAATCTCGTATCCTCCGCCCAGCTCTCACCGGGCTGAACGTAGGGCCCCACCGCCTCGGCGGTGGGGCCCTACGTAGTTCCTGGTTGTTCGTGGTTGCAGTTACGCGGAGCGGACGGCTCCGAACCTCCGCGGACAGACTTCGGCCACCACCCTCCACTGAGGATCAGGCATGGTGGCCCGCCGAGTACCGGCGTACGAAGCACAAGGCCGCCGACGCCTTGGTGCTCCTCCTGGACCCGGTCCTGGAACGGCTCACCGGAAAGACCCTCGACAACGCCGCCGAGGTCGTGGGAAGGAAGGCCGGGCCGGTCTCGACCACCTCCCCGGGGCGAGAAGAGAACCGACTCGTACCTTGACCCCGTACACCTTCCACAGGCGCGCCCGCCACAGACCGCTGCATGGCAGAGGCCGCGGCCGGAAACCACCCGGCCGCCGGCTCCCGTCGTGGCCAGTCACCCCACTACGTTGTCGGTGATGGCTGACAGGCTGAGTGCACCTGAACCACCGTCATCCGGAGGGCCGCATGAGCGCCGATCTTGGCAAGCTGACCGTCACGCGCCGCAGCGGCAGCGAGCCGATACTGGCCAATGGTGAAACGGTGGGCAGCCTCGGTGGCTTCTGGAGCTGGGCATGCTCCGACCTGGCCGGCAACACCATGCGAGGCGTCCTGGCCGAGTACCTTGTCGCGCTGGCCCTCAGCTCCGCGACCGAAACCCGTACCGAGTGGGACAGCATCGACATCCGTACGCCCGAGCGGTGGCGGGTGGAGGTGAAGTCATCGGCTTACCTGCAGTCCTGGGCGCAGTCCAAGTTGTCGAAGGTCTTGTTCTCCATCGCATCGGCCTCCGGGTGGGATGCCCAGACCGGCACGAGCTCGACCGAAGTACTACGCCGCTCGGACGTGTACGTCTTCTGCCTGCTGCACCACCAGGACAAGCAAACCCTCAATCCCCTGGACCTCGACCAGTGGACCTTCTACGTCCTGGCCACCCGCGCCCTGGACGAACACTGCCCGAGCCAGCGAACCATCAGCCTCGCCGGCCTCCGCCGCCTCGACCCACTGGAGACCGACTTCTCCGGCCTGCGGAAGGCAGTCGCCGCGTGCGCCGGCGGAACTGCATAGCCCTCAAGGGATATGCAGTTCCGCCGAGATGACTCTCAGGACGAGGCCGTTCGCCCCGTACCGGCCATCGCTGCGACACCCCGACACAAGGCACCGAGAACAGAGCCCGGCGGATTTCTCGGTGAGCCGGGACGGGTGCGGGCGGGTGATCTCACGGGCTGCCGGAGGCGGAGATGTTGTTCACGATGTCGCCCAGTACCCTGACGATTTCCTGGCCGACGTCGGTCGGTGCGATCAGTACGCCGAAGACCAGCACGATCGACACGGTCAGCCACTGGTTGGCCTTGCTCTGGAACTGGCCTTTGCGGCCTATGCGGAAGTAGATGATCACGGCCAGCAGGACCGCCACGTTGAGCGTCAGGATCACCGGACCGACTCCCCTTCCTGATCAGGACAGTGCCGTTGGGCGACGTGGCGGTGGGATGCGGTCGAGCAGGTCCCACAGCGGCCGTGATCCAGCAGCCCATTCGCCCAGGACGCGGCGGTCGACGAGGTGGATCCGGTGTTCCCTGCCCCAGGGGATCGCCTTCGAGGAGAAACGACCGTTGGTGAGCACGACCGCGATGTCCGCGCCGTGAACCTGCCGGGCGGTGCCGTTGACCTGCTGCAGCACGCCCACTCCGACAGCCGAACCGCGATCGCCGTCACGACGGTGCTTGCACTGGATCGCCCAGACGCGGCCTGCCGGGTCGGTGGCCCGTACGTCGCAGGCGTCGTCGCCTGCCCCGCCGATCCGCTCTGCCGTGCAGCCGTCGCGGCGCATCAAGTCCCTTATGCAGAACTCGAATGCGCGGTGTTCCAGTGCGTCGATTTCTGCGATGCGCAGCCGCAGGGCCTGCGTCCGGACGCGTTTCCACTCGGCTCGCTGTCGGGCCTGCTGGAGCCAGCAGCCGCCCCCGACCGAGGCGACCACGGCCGCGAGGACGAGGAGCCACCAGTGAGCGAGCAGCCACTGCACCGCGGCGATCACCAGGCCGGCGGCTACCACGGCACCGGCCAACAGAGCGAGCTGCTCGTCCTGCTTCTTGGAACGGCGGACTGAGCGGCGCCGCCGCACCGGCCGACGGCGGCTCACCGGGCCGCCCCCGGTGGGACCGGAGCGACATCGGCGATCCGCGGCCAGGAACTGGCGTCACCACCGGACCTCGCTCCACCGCGTGTGGCCCTCGTCATCCATGCCGTCATGATCGACATCCCCCTCTGGGCAGTTGCGTTGACACATCCCTGCACAGGTCATAGGACAGCACGCACTGCTGACAGTACGTAAGGAGGCGATCACGCGAAGCGATAGGGTTTCGGCCAGCACGACGCACCGGTTCGATCCACCGGATGAAGACGATCCGCGCGTTCAGCGGCACATCACGTCAGGTTTCAGCCGTTTCCGCGCATCGCGGCGTGCCGAACTCAAGCGGACAATTCCCGGATTGCGCTCGAACCGCTACCCTGCCGCAATCGCAGGAGGATTGGGATCACGTACGCGATGTAGCAGGCCCATGCTCGCGATCGAGGTGACGGCCGCGTAGGCGGTGTTCCACAGTCGTCAGGTGATGCCGAAGTGGCGAGATACCTCGTCGATCGTGAAGCGGGCGCGGAGCTTGCAGGCGGAGTTCTGGTTGGCGAAGAATCCGGTCCGCCACAGTGCTTCCGCGCGCGGCACAGCCTTTTCCCAGTCGACCGGCACGATCCACTCACGACGGTCCTCCCCGTCTTCCTCGGCCGCCGTACCGTCCTCCGCTCGGTAGCTGCCCTTGAGGGGGAGGTCGGTCATCCGCCGGCTCTCGCCGTCGACGGTGAGGGCGGCCGTCTCGAAGGGCTGCGGCTCGCCGGACACCGTGCCCACGCCGACGTATCCAGCTTTGGGAACGTGGGTGAAGACCCTCGCCCCCAGCGGCAGGGAACGGAGCGTGCGGGAGAACCAGTCACCCCCGCCGGCCGACACAAAGCCATAGCGCAGCGCGTCCTCCCAGCTCCGGTGGCCCGACTCGTCGCCGAAGGAGACGAACCAGTCCGTGCCGTTCCACGGCTCCTGTTTGCCCCGCCCCTTCTTTCCCGGAGCCGGTACCGCGTCCTCGGCGTCGTCCAGCAGCCAGGTACGCGCCAGATAGGAGCGTCCCTCGTCCTCGAAGTAGCGGAAGAACAGCACATTGACGGGAACCCCGTAACCGGAAGCCAGGTAGGTGACGATCCGCTCGGTGGCGGCGTCCATCTCGCTCGCCACCACGGTGAGGGCATGGGTGCTGTTCAGCGCTTCCGGAATGCTGCCGCCGAACCGCAGCGCGAACGCCTCGTCCAGTTCCTCCGCCAGGCCCCGGCCACGGGCGTACGCCGCGTAGATCTCCCGCACCTGCTCGTTGGTGAGCTCCTGGACCCACGAGCCGTAGTCGAGCAGCTGCGCCACGACCTCCCGGGGCGTGCGGTCCCGTTTGAGTTCCAGCACATGCAGGCCGCCCTCGGCATCCATGCCGAGCAGGTCGACGACCTTACCGTGGTCCGTCTGCACCTGTCGGCCGATCAACAGGAGCGGTCTCCCCAAGATCTTTGGATCGGCCTCTATCAGTTCTTCCAGCCTCGACTCCAGTGGCATCGGCCGCGTGACCACGCGCACCGGCTCTTCATCCACCCGCCACAACCCGAACTCCAGCGGCACCGTGTACTCCCCCACCGATCCGACACACTCAGGGGGACAAGCAGACCTTGCGGACGGCGAGTTCTTCAAGTCAGCCTCCATGCCCCGCCCATGAGTGCGTCGTCGGTGTTTCACACCGTGCGGCGGCCAATGGAGTCGCGCCCGCCCTACCCCCTCGGCCGAGGGTGCCAGTGGCACAGCGGGCGCATGCAGCCGCCTGCCTGGGCGGGGACCGTGGATACCCCGCCATCCGCGCCCGACGCCTTCGATGTCCCCGTGTTCCTCCGGCGTAGCTCACCGCTTGCACCCGCGCCGCGGCCCACTCCGGTGCTGGTGGCCTCGGCCCACCAGCCCTGGCCCCAGGGCACCGGCATCCCTGCGGACGGCGCGTATCCGGTTGGCACCACATGGCGTGAGCTCCTGGGCCACGATCGCGGTGGGCCGAGACACCGGCTCCTGGAGCACCGCTACACCCCGTCTCGCACGCCACGAGCTCAGGGCACGCCGATACTCCCTCTCCGCCTGTCTCGTGCGGGGGCGGTGGGGGGCTGGACGGACGCGTCCGACTCGGGCCGACGGTCCGGACACGGAACGCCGTCCGGGCCGTCGGCCGCCTCCTTCAGCGGAGGCGGCCGGCGGCCCGGGGCAGCTGATCTCAGCGGCACTCGTCCGGCGAGCGCCGCGTACCGGCAGGCGGCGCGGAGGCAACGGGTCACCTCCGCGGGGCGCTCGCTACCTGCCACCACCGCCCTGGCCGCCGCCACGCCTGCGGGTGGTGTTCTCCTGGGTGTAGGGCGTCATACCGCTCGTGTTGGAGCGGCGCACGGCCGGGCGGCTGTCGCTGGTCCGCGGCGGCCCCTCGCCGACGGGTTGCCGCGAGCGGACGGGGATGCTCACGGTCGGGTTCGCGACCGGCTCGGGGCGGGCCGGCCGCGCCTCGGGAGCCCGGCTGGAACGCCGCTCACGCCGCTCACCCTCCGGCGCACGGCTGGCCTCACGCCGCGAACGCCGCTCACCCTCCGGGGCACGACTGGACTCACGCCGGGAACGCCGCTCACCCTCCGGCGCACGACTGGACTCACGCCGGGAACGCCGTTCCTCGGACGAACTGCTGGAACCACTCGTCGATCGGGGAGCCGCGGACTGCGGAAGAGTACCGTTCCAACTCGGCGGCGGGCGGCGGTCGCGCTCCGCACGGGGAGGCCGCACCGCGCGGGGCCGCTCCTGCGGAGTCGCGCTCGAATCCCGCCTGCGCCGCTCGCCCTCAGGAGCCCGGCTTCCCTCCCGCCGGGAACGCCGCTCGCCCTCCTCCGGCGCACGGCTGGAAGTCCGCCTGCGCAACTCGCTGCCCGCGGAGCCCCGGCCCCGCTCGGAGCCGCTGGCGCGTTCCCGCACGGACATCCCGTCAGAAGCGCTGAACGGGTCACCGAAGCTCGGGCGTTCGAGCTGCGGCGCCGGCTCCGCCGCACGCTGCGCCGCGCGCTGCGCGCGCTCGGCCTCCGCCGCACGGGCCTGATTGGCGGCGTAACGATTCCTGAAGTAGTCGCCGGCCATTCCCGCGCCTTGCAGCGCGGCACCGGCCGTCCTGGTGGCGGGGTCGGCGCCGAAGCCGTACATCCCAGCACCGGCGGCCCTTGCGGCACCGAGTGCGGCGGCGAAGATGTCCGGCGGATCGTTGGGGTGAGGCCGCAGCGCCCTGCGGCCCTCCAGGAAGACCGTCCGCGCTCCCGAGGCGCCGGTGAAAGCGACGCCCCAGTTGTAGGTGGAGGTCCAGCCCTGGTCCGCATCGTTGCGGGCGGTGCCGGTGGCCTGCAGGGCCAGCCCGGCGGATTCCAGCGAGTCGACGGCCGTGTCCACGACGGCGGGCGTCCTGTCGACCACCCACTGCCCCGTCCGTCCCGCACGGTCGAGTGCGGAGGTCACCAGCTCGGATCCGCGGATCTGGTGCGCCACGTTGTACACGGTGTTGTACCACGTTTGCGACTGGTATTCCTCAGGCGGGGGTGAGGGCGATCGGGATTCACCACGTTCGGGGTCGGGCTCCCGACGGCGTCGGCCGCGTCGGTCCGGAGGGGTTGTCATGGTGTGCTCTCCGTCCTCTGTATGAGGTTCACCTCCTTACTACGGGGGTTGGACCCCGGCGGTTCACGGTGCTGCCCGGTTCCGGAGCCGGCGCGCTGTCACTTCATCCCTCTGGACCGGGTCTGCTTCTGCGAGGCCGCCGCCTCCCAGTGCTGCTTCGGGGGCCGGCCGCGTGGAGGGTTGCCGTTGGGCGTCGGTCCTGCCGCGCGGGACTCCCGTGCGGCGGCCGAGACGGCGTTCTGGTCGAAACCCGGCGTGCCGGATCGGACGGCCCCGAGCGCGTCCGTGCTCGCCGACGAGGTGCGGCGCGCGTTCGGTTCGCTCTCCAAGCCGTGCTTCGATGTCGCCTCGCCGGCCCGTCCGGCCAGGGCGGGTCGCCGGAAGCGCTCCGGCGACGCTTCGGCGCCCCGGGCCTCCCGGCTCTGGACGGGCGCGGTGCCAAAAGCCTGAGCAGGCGCGGCGTTACGGGCCTGTACGGGTGCGGCATCCCGGAACAGGGTGGGGTCGGTCTCCCGTCCCAGGCCCGACTGCGCGCCCTGCGCCGGGGCGGCGCGCCGCGCCGCCTCCTCGACCGCCTGCAGGTGCCGGGCCTGCGCCTCGCCCGCGATCGCCCCCGTCACGGGCAGCTCCCCGCGGTCGTAGGCCGCGGCGTACTGCGGATTCTGGGTGATCATCTGAAGCGCGGCCACCTCGACCAGTTGCTTCTCGAACGCGCCGAGTCGCCGGTACCGCTCGAATGCGGACCGCTGGTCGGGCCGGTGCGCAGTCCGTTGCGCGTACCGCAGCCGGGCCGTCTGCTGTTCGTAGCGCGGGTCGTGCTGCTGCCCGAGGTGCCGGCCCGGCTGCTGCCCGTGCCCCTGCTCGGGCGGCCCGGGATGGTGCTCGTCGCCGGCGGCGCCGCGCAGCATGACCCGCAGCTCGCGCACGGCGCGGACCATCCGGCTCGCGGCGCCGCTGCGCCGGCGTTCGGTACCGGCCCGCGGCGGGGCGGGGCGGCCCTGCCGTCCGGCCGCCGCCTGGTCCCGTGCGGCCATGGCGCGCGCCCCGTCGCGGTCGGCACTGATCTGCTGGGCCGCGAGCTGGTCGGCCACGGCGAGTTCATGGGCCAGCTCGTAGGGGTCGAGCCGGCCGGTGGGTTCGGACATGGTCGCGTCCTTCGGTCGGGTGCGGCGTGCACAGCGGACGGCGGAGGCCACGGCGGCTGGGCGGTGACCGGCGGAGGGCCCGAACAGGGCTGCGTGGCGGCCCTGCGTCCCGGTGTCCCCGCCCGGGGCGGGGCGGGGCCGACAGTGAACCGAGCCCACCGCGCGCACGTGGTGGTGGTGTGGGGACCTCCATGACGACAGCGGCAGGAGAACAGGCGATGATCGAGCCCGGGCCCGAAGAGAACTCCGGTACGGAAGAGGGCGCATCGTCCGCCCCCCAGCCCGAGTTCATCCTCTATCTGGGCGGGCAGGACTACGAAGAGGCGCTCTTCCAGCTGGTGGAGTGGACGCACAACGTGCTGCTGCCCGTCTACGGCAGGGAGACCACCTCCACAGCGCTGTGGTGCTCGCGCTGGTGGGAGCACCCGGAGGCGGTCGCACAGCTCCACGGTCTGTGGCTGGCCTGGGCGGAACTTTCCGACCCGGCGCGGGACATGACGGGTCCGGCCGCGTGGCACCGCGACTTCCTGGGCCCCGTGATGGCCACCCTGCGCGACCCCATGGGGCCCTTCGCCGGATGCAAGCCGGGCAACCACCGGCCGAAGGAAGTCCCGCAGGTGGAGCCGGCCTTCGTGGCCGCCGGCGCTTGAGCGGCCGTCCGGTTCACCAGGGCGGGCGCAGGCTGCTCTGCGCGGCCGGCGCCGGTGATGATCGGGCGATTCACCTGACGACCGTGCTTCTCCGGCCTCGCTCATGTGCACCACTTCCTGACGTTCCACTGGTCAGCGGGGGGCCGGGCCCGGCCCCCCGCGATGCGGACGGGTCCGGCGACCTGGGGCCGACGCGGGGTACAGCGGTCCATCCCTGCTACGGAGCGGGCCGCGAGGCGGTTCATCTCACCTGGCGCCGCTCACCCGGATCCGTAGGGCAAAGCGGGCGTCCGAGTCCCCGTTCCAGCGCTTGTCGGTGTGGCTGACGGCCGACTCGTCGGCGGCCGACTCCGCATGGACGGGGTTGCCTGGCCTGCTGCCTGCCGACCTCGACGAGGAAGCGAGGACAGGGCGGCGAGCCGACGCCTCGCGGCCCCAGCCGGTTGGCGGCGCGAGCACACGGACATATCCGCCGAACCAGCCCGCTTGCCCCACCGGCCGTGTGCTTACACAGGCTTGACCGCTATCGTGCTCATAATGTTGCAGGCTGGTTATACGCGAGCACCGCTGCCCTCCGCCCGCCCGGCACCTCCCGCTGCGCCGGTGGAGAGACCGTCAGCGCTACCTGCATCCGCGAAGGCCGCCGGCCGCCCGGCCGGCCGCCGCGATCCGTTTCTGGACAACGCGAAGTACCTCACCATCGTGCTGGTCGGGGTCGGGCATCTGTGGGCGCCCATGCAGGGCGACAGCCGCGCCGCCGGTGCCCTGTACGCCACGGTCTACGCCTTCCACATGCCGGCCTTCATCGTGATCTCCGGCTATCTCTCCCGGAGTTACGAGGGCACACCGCGCCAGATCGTGCGACTGGTGACGGGCGTCCTGGTGCCGTATCTGGCGTTCCAGACGGTCTACACGCTCTTCATGCGGTGGCTCGACAATCCGCAGCGGGAGTTCCACTACCAGGAGCCGGGGTTCGCGCTCTGGTTCCTCGTCGCCCTGTTCGTGTGGCGGCTGACCACGCCGGTGTGGAAGAACCTGCGCTGGCCGGTGCCTGTGGCGCTGGCGATCGCCGTCGGTGCGAGTGTCACGCCGAGCGTCGGCAACGATCTGGACCTGATGCGCATCGCCCAGTTCCTGCCCTTCTTCGTGCTGGGGCTGCAACTGCGGCCGGAGCACTTCGCGCTCGTGCAGCAGCGTGCGGCACGGTGGCTCGCGGTGCCGGTGACGGCCTGTGCGCTGCTGCTGGCCTACTGGGCGGTGCCGCGGATGTCCTCGGGCTGGTTCCTGCGGGAGAAGTCGGCGGCGGAGATGGGGGTCCCCGCCTGGGTCGGCGCGACCATGGTCCTGGCCGTCTTCGGCTGCGGCCTGGTGCTGACGGCGTGCTTCCTGGCCTGGGTTCCCCGTCGGCACATGTGGTTCACCACGCTGGGCGCGGGCACGCTGTACGCCTATCTGCTGCATGTGTATCCGATCAAGCTCTCCCGCGAACTGGACTGGTACAGCCTGGACTGGGTGGGTCACCCGGCGGGCCGTGTCGCCCTGACGGTGCTGGTGGCAGCGATGATGACGCTGCTGTGCACGTCTCCCGTGCGAAAACTGTTCCGCCCTCTGATGGAGCCGGACATGCCGTGGTTCTTCCGGGGCGGCCGGCGGACAGGGGTCGCGACACACGGCAAGCGGCCGCGGCGGGGCCACCGGGCAGCCTGATCGGTTCGATCGGTTCACCGCACCGTCGACGGACGGTCGTCGCCAGGGATGCCCGGCGCGGCCGGTGACGTGGTTGTCCGGCTACCCACCCCCGTTCTTCTACAGTGCTGTAGTTTTTCATCGGAGGCCTCGAACCGAGGGCTCCGGGTCCGACGGCACGGAAGGAGAAGAACATGGGAGTTTCCCTGGCCAAGGGTGGCAACGTCTCGCTCAGCAAGGAGGCACCGGGGCTCAGCGCCGTCCTGGTCGGCCTGGGCTGGGACGTGCGGACCACCACCGGCACCGACCACGACCTCGACGCCTCGGCCCTGCTGTGCGACGAGAGCGGCAAGGTCGTCTCCGACCAGCACTTCGTCTTCTACAACAACCTCAAGAGCCCGGACGGTTCCGTCGAGCACACCGGCGACAACCTCACCGGCGAGGGAGAAGGCGACGACGAGGTCGTCAAGGTGAATCTGGCCGCCGTTCCCACTGACGTCGCGAAGATCGTCTTCCCCGTCTCCATTCACGACGCCGAAGCGCGCTCGCAGAACTTCGGGCAGGTGCGCAACGCCTTCATCCGGGTCGTCAACCAGGCGGACAACCAGGAGATCGCCCGCTACGACCTGACCGAGGACGCCGCGGCGGAGACCGCGATGGTCTTCGGAGAGCTGTACCGGCACGGCGCCGAGTGGAAGTTCCGCGCCGTCGGCCAGGGCTACGCCTCCGGGCTGGCCGGAATCGCGGCCGACTTCGGCGTCAACGTCTGACACCGGCGGACAGCATCATTGCCCCCGCCGTGCACCACAGGGCGGCATTCTTCCCGACCTGGACACCTCCTCCCTGCCGTCCGCTGCCCTCCACTGCCGCCCCCAGCCATCCCCCGCCACGCGAACCGAGGTACCTGAGATGTCCGTGAACCTCTCCAAAGGCCAGCAGATCAGCCTGACCAAATCCGGCGGTGGCTCGCTCACCAAGGTGCGCATGGGGCTGGGCTGGCAGGCCGCGCCCCGCAAGGGATTCCTCGCCAAACTCGCCGGAACCCGCGAGATCGATCTGGACGCCTCCGCGGTACTGTTCGCG
Source organism: Streptomyces sp. AA1529 (assembly GCF_000280905.1). Lineage (GTDB taxonomy): Bacteria > Actinomycetota > Actinomycetes > Streptomycetales > Streptomycetaceae > Streptomyces. The sequence continues at coordinate 65,996 of NZ_ALAP01000017.1, forward strand.
GCCGGCGAGCCCGCCGATGTCGTGTTCTTCCAGCATCTGGTCAGCGACGACGGTTCCGTACAGCACAGTGGTGACAACCTCGTCGGCGGCACCGGTGCGGGCGACGACGAGTCCATCAGCGTGTCCCTCGAAGGTGTCCCGCCGCAGGTGGACCAGATCATCTTCACGGTGAACTCCTTCACCGGTCAGACCTTCGAGGAAGTGCAGGACGCGTACTGCCGCCTGATCGACGAGACGTCCGGTGAGGAGCTCGCGCGCTACACCCTGACCGGAGGCGGTCCGCACACGGCGCAGATCATGGCCAAGGTGCACCGCTCCGGCGGAGGATGGCAGATGGCCGCCATCGGGGAGCCGGCACAGGGCCGCACCTTCCAGGACCTGCTGCCTGTCATCGCCCGTCACCTGTGACCCTCCGCCGTGCGGCCGGTCGCGGCCGGCCGCACGGTCGGGCCGCCCGGACTCCGGCGCCGGGCGCGGTGTTCCCGCGGAGCCCGTTCACTGCACCGGGCCCACCGGTGCACCCCTGAGCCGGCCGACGGGAACACCGCTGTCGGCGGCGACTTGAAAACTACAGTGCTGTAGAGGCCTGCCGTAGCGTGGGGCCCTGCGGCGGACACGTCCCGTGACCGGGGCGGGACCGCCCGCACTCAAGCGTCGGCAGACAAGTGAAGGAGAACGCCCGCGATGGTGTTCAAACGGCTTCTCGGAGCTCTCGGGGTGGGCGGCCCCTCGGTGGACACGGTCCTGGACGACGGGCCGGCGCGACCGGGTGGCCCGCTCAGCGGCCAGGTGCATCTCGAAGGTGGCTCCGCCGACTGCGAGATCGAGCAGATCACTCTCGAACTCGTCGCCCGCGTCGAGGCGGAACACGGTGACGAGGAGCACGAGGGCGTGGTCGCTTTCGACCGCCTCACGGTGGGCGGCGGGTTCCGGCTCACCGAGGGTGAGCGGCGCAGCGTGCCCTTCACCGTCACCCTTCCGTGGGAGACGCCGATCACCGAGCTGCACGGCCAGCCCCTCGGCGTGGTCCTCGGAATCCGGACGGAGCTCGCGGTCGCGGGAGCCAAGGACAAGGGCGACCTCGACCCGCTCCGGGTGGCACCGCTTCCCGCGCAGGAAGGCGTGCTGGAGGCCCTGGGACAGCTCGGGTTCGGCTTCACGTCCGCGGACCTGGAACTGGGCCACATCCACGGCACGGGACAGACCCTGCCCTTCTACCAGGAGATCGAACTCTCCCCCGCCCCGCAGTACGCCCACGCCGTCAACGAGGTGGAGGTGACCTTCCTCGCCGCCCCGGGCGGTATGGAGGTCGTCCTGGAGGCCGACAAGCGCGGCGGGCTCTTCTCCGAGGGACACGACGCCGTCAACCGCTTCGCGGTCGGCCACGAAGGCGCCGAGCACGTCGACTGGAACGCCGAAGTCGACGCCTGGGTCCGGCAGCTGGTCGAGCACCACGGCGGCGGCCACGCAGCAGGCCACTCCGGGTACGTACCGCACCCGGGCCATGGACTCCACCACCACGACACCTCTCACGACGGTCACCACCGCTCCGGGCCGAGCACCGGTGCCGTCGTCGCCGGTGCGGCGGCGGGCGTCGCCGTCGGCGTGGTCGGGGGATTCGTGGCCGCCGAGGTCATCGACGAGGTCTTCGACGACGACGAGGACGAGGGAGACGACGAGGACTGAGCGCCGGGCGGCCGGCCGCGGGGGCGTGTCCCCGGCCGTGCCGGCCGGCCCCCTGCGGCCCCTTCCCCCTGCTGCTCCGCAGGCGGGCTCTGCGCCGATGTCCGCCTCGCCGTGGACCCGTTGTCAGTGGCCTGCGGCACGATGCACGGCAGGTGACGGCCCGTCGGCCGAGGGCCGTCACGGCTGTCGTCACGAAGGGGGAGGGGTGCTGCTGTGCGCAGGCCGGTCGCAGGTGAGGTGCAGGTTCACTACGGTCAGATCTACGTGCACGCTCCGGGCAGCCTGAATCCGGATCTTTGCGAGGCGTTCGCAGGCCAGAGCGGGGGCCTGTGCGGGGCGGCGGTCCCGGGGGCGCTCTGGCTGAACACCGGGCTGCACACGGGAGACGTCGGCTTCGCCGTGGAAGTCCACGACGAGGAACCCCCGCTGGACCCGGGCTGGGAGGACGTCGTGGAGGTGTCCTTCCACCCGGAGTCGGAGGACACCTGCCTGGTGTCGTGGGCGGGTCAGGCCGCATGGGACCTCGGTCTCGCCCGGACCGACTACCGGGTGCGGTACTGCGGCCGGGGGATGGACGAGGGGCGGGAACTCGACACCAGACTGTCCGGCGAGCCGGCGGCGGACAGCTACCTCCTGCAATTCTGGCCCGCACCGCCGCAGGCGGACCGTGTGGTCCGCCAGGCCTCACGAGCGGCCGCCTACTGGAACCGCTTCGCGCGGCAACTCCCCCCACCGCCCACACCGGAACAGCGCGCCGAAGCCGAACGCCTGGCCCGTCGGGCAGCGGAGCGGGCAGCCGAGGAGCGGCGCCTGCACTTCGAGCGATGGGAGTGGGGCGGTCGGTCGCCGAGCGGGCGGCTGCGCGACGTCCGTGGCAACGTCCGCGGGCTGCTCCGTTTCGACAGCGAGTTGGTGCACACGCTGGGCGCCGCGCCTTCCGAGGTGCAGCGCGCGGTGGCGGCGCTGGCCGCCCGGCGGGCCTGCGAGGCGGCGGGCCTCCTGGACATTTCCTGGGTCGCTCGGGCACTCACCGCGGTGGCGGAAAGACGTCCCCTGCCACCGCCCTTCGACGACGCGGACCGGATGTGGGAGACGCTGTGCTCCGACCCGCAGGTCCCGAGCCGGTCGGTGCGCAGGGCGGAGCCTCCCGAGCGGCCGCCCTACCGTCCGCTGCCGTCTCGGTCAGCGGCCGGGCCGACGTGGGACGCGGCCTCGGAGCCGGGGGACGTCGAACGGAAAGCAGGCCTCGGCCGCTCGCCGGGCAGGCTCCCGTCCACGCCGGCCGGTGACAGGCCGGTCTCCCTCGGAGAGGTGCCACCTCTCGTCGCGGTGGTATGCGCCTCCGGCGCCTCCGGCAGTTCCGGCACTTCCGGCACTTCGAATGGCCCCGAGCGGATCTCCCAGCCGCACTTCGCTCTTCCTGCCGTGCTCGCCGCTGCCGACCCCGATCCGCTGAAGGCGGCGCTGGACGCTGTGTGGCACGCGGTGGGCACGTACGGCGTGCACTACCCGGAGTTGCTGGAGGAGGTCCGGTCGTGTGCGGCACCGACGGAGTGAGCCCGGCCGGTGGACCCCACGGTTCCTCGGACAGGTCCGCGGGGCGCGGCCTCGACGGACCCGTCCCGGTGGTGGCCGGTCCGTGGAGCCCTTGAGGCGACTGGCATATCGTTTGTCGATACTATCGAGAAACGATATGCCACTGCGGGCAGGGGGAGAACATGAGCACCACGTCCTGGTGGAGCCGGACCGACAGCCGGCTCCTGGAAGCGGCTCTGGGCCTGGCTGTTGTCCTGGTCGGCGTCTTCGGGGTGCTGCTTCCGGCGCTCGGCGTGGTCGGGCTGGGGGACGGACGCGTGAACACCGTCGAGGTCGAGCCCGGGACGGCGGCCCGCATACCGGAGAAGGTGTCCGCCGCGGCGACGGGCCACGGCATGACCCTCACCGGCACGCGGCAGGCAGAGCTCGTCCTCGCCGACCCCGGCCCGGGGCAGCGGCTGCTGCTCGCCCTTCCGGAGGTCGTCGGCAGCCTGCTCCTGCTCCTCGTCCTGGTGCTGCTCTTCAAGGTGGCCCGACCCCTCAGCGGCGGCGACATCTTCGTACCGGCGAACGCCCGGCGCCTGAGCGCCATCGGACTCACGGTGCTGGTGCAGGCCGTTCTCACCCCGGTGCTGCCGGCGCTCACCACGGAGATGCTGGTGCACGGCTCCCCCATGGCCGAGCAGATACCGTTCTCGGTCACCTTCACCGGAGAACATGTCCTGCTGGCCTTCCTCGTCCTGGCGCTGGGAGAGGTCTTCCGGCGCGGAACGACGCTGCGCGCCGATACCGAGGGACTGGTCTGATGCCACCGGAAGAGGAGCACCGGGTACGGATCCATCTGGACCGGCTGCTGGCCGAGCGGGGCATGACCCTGTCCGAACTGGCGGCCAGGGTCGGGGTGACCGTGGTCAACCTCTCCGTTCTCAAGAACGACCGGGCGAAGGCGATCCGCTTCTCCACTCTCACCGCGCTCTGCCGCGAACTGGACTGCCAGCCCGGCGACCTGCTCAGCGTCCGCCCGGACTGACCGCCCGGACGCCACCCGTCCTCCGCGGCGGCCGGGCACCGGCAGCGCTCTCCCGGTGCCCGGCGGAACCGGGCCGATGCCTGGCGGAACCGGGCCGGTCAGGATCCGCAGCAGCCGCCCTCGGTGGGCTGTCCGGCTTCGGGGGTGGCGAGGAGACCGGTGCCGCCGCACACGCCGGTCTCGGGCAGGGTGAGTTCGACGCGGTCCGCGGATTCGAGGTCTCCGGCGAGGGCGGCGGCCACGGAGCGGACCTGCTCGTAGCCGGTGAGCGCGAGGAACGTGGGGGCGCGGCCGTAGGACTTCATGCCGACGAGGTAGATGTCCCGGTCGGGGTGGGACAGTTCGCGGTGGCCGTGCGGGTGGACGGTGCCGCAGGAGTGGACGTTCGGGTCGATCAGCGGGGCGAGTTCGGCCGGCGCCTGGAGGCGCTCGTCCAGCCGGAGGCGGATCTCGGACAGGAAGGACAGGTCCGGGCGGAGGCCGGTGAGGACGATCATCTCGTCCACCGGTTCGAGACGCCGTCCGTCCTCGGAGACCGGCACCAGACGGCCGTCGGCCGCCCGCTCGACCGTGTGGGTGCGGAAGCCGGTGACCGCTGCTGCGTGTCCGCCGTCGACGGCGGCCTTGGCCGCGAGACCGAGGGCGCCGCGGGCGGGGAGTTGGTCGGCCTCGCCACCGCCGAAGGTGGCATCGGAGAGGCCCCGCCGCAGGAGCCAGACCGCCTTCGTGCCGGCACCGTCGTCCGTCCCGGCGAGGGCGGCCAGGTGGGCGAGGGCGGTGAAGGCGGAGGCGCCCGAGCCGAGGACGGCGGTGCGCTTGCCCGCGTAGCGGGCCCGTACCGCCGGGTCTCCGAGGTCGGGGACGCGGTAGGTGATGCGGTCGGCCGCGGCCTGCTCGCCGAGGGCCGGCAGACCGCTGCCGCCTGCGGGGCCGGGGACGTTCCAGGTGCCGGAGGCGTCGACGACGGCGCGGGCGGTGATCCGTTCCTCGTGTCCGTCCGCGCACCGGACGTGGACGGCGTAGGGCCGGGTCCCGCGGTCGGCGTCCACGACGCGGTCGCGCCCGGCCCGGGCGACACCGGTGACGGTGGCGCCGAAGCGGACCCGGTCCCCGAGTGCCTCGGCGAGCGGCTGGAGGTACTGCTCCGCCCAGTCGCCGCCCGAGGGGTAGGCGGCCGCGTCGGGCTCGGCCCAGCCGGTCGGGGCGAGCAGTTTCTCCGCCGCGGGGTCGGTCACCTCGCCCCAGGGGGAGAACAGCCGCACGTGGGACCACTCGCGCACGGCCGTCCCGGCGGACGGGCCGGCCTCCAGGACGAGGGGCTCGATGTCCTGCTCGAGGAGGTGCGCCGCGGCGGCCAGGCCGACCGGTCCGGCTCCGATCACCACGACGGGCAACTGCTGGTTGCTCATGACAAGGGGCTCCTCACGGGCGTGGGCGGAGTGGCGGCCGGGCCGCCGGCTGATTCGATGATTGTCTATGTCTTGCCCTCACCAGCGTGACACCTGGTTCGACACCCGTCAACATAGACAAATATCTAATCAGACCTTCCGCACCCTCGGAGCGCTGTTTCGATTTGTGTCAAAATAGAGTCATGCCGAAGCCCAGTACCCCGTCCGCCGAGGTGGTGCCGTGCTGCCCGCCGCTGACCGAGCGCCCCATGACGGCCGAGGAGGCCGAGACCGCCGCGCGGATGTTCAAGGCGCTCGGCGACCCGGTGCGGCTGCGGCTGTTCTCGACGGTCGCCTCCCATCCGGGCGGCGAGGCGTGCGTGTGCGACATCTCCGACGTCGGGGTCTCCCAGCCGACCGTCTCCCACCATCTGAAGAAGCTCAAGGAAGCCGGACTGCTGCTCTCCGAGCGGCGCGGCACCTGGGTCTACTACCGGGTGGCCCCGTCCGTGCTCGCCGCGATGGGACAGATCCTGACGACCGGACCGGCGGCCGCCTGAGGCCGGACCAGCACCCGGAACCCCGCGGAACCGGGCCGGCGGGCCCGGCGCGTCACCGTGCGGGGAACTTCCCGCGCCAGGCCAGGGACACGTAGACCAGCGCCACCAGCACCGGGACCTCGATGAGCGGGCCGACGACCCCGGAGAGGGCCTGGCCCGAGGTGACGCCGAAGGTGGCGATGGCGACCGCGATGGCCAGCTCGAAGTTGTTCCCGGCGGCGGTGAAGGCCAGGGTGGCCGTGCGGTCGTAGGCCAGGCCGATCGCCTTGCCGAGTGCGAAGGCGCCGAACCACATCAGCGCGAAGTACACCAGGAGCGGCAGCGCGATCCGGGCCACGTCCAGGGGCTGCGACGTGATCGTCCTCCCCTGGAGCGCGAAGAGCAGCACGATCGTGAAGAGCAGCCCGTAGAGCGCCCACGGCCCGATCCGGGGCAGGAAGTTCCGCTCGTACGGTCCGCGGCCCAGCTTCTTCTCGCCGAGGCGGCGGGTGAGGAATCCGGCCAGCAGCGGGATGCCGAGGAAGACGACGACGTTCAGCGCGATGTGCCAGACGGGGACGTCCAGCCCCTGCCCGTCGCCGAGGTCCAGCCACCGGGGCAGCAGGTCGAGGTAGAACCAGCCGAGCAGGCCGAACGCGAGGACCTGGAAGACGGAGTTGAGGGCGACGAGCACGGCGGCGGCCTCGCGGTCGCCGCAGGCCAGGTCGTTCCAGATGATCACCATGGCGATGCAGCGGGCCAGTCCGACGACGATCAGCCCGGTGCGGTACTCGGGCAGATCGGGCAGGAAGAGCCATGCGAGGGCGAACATCACGGCCGGGCCGAGGATCCAGTTCAGGGCCAGCGACGAGGCCATCAGCCTGCGGTCGCCGGTGACCGCGTCGAGCCGGTCGTAGCGGACCTTGGCCAGCACCGGATACATCATGATCAGCAGACCGAGGGCGATCGGCAGCGAGATGCCGCCGACCTCGACCCTGGACAGCGCGTCGTCGAGGCCGGGCACCGCCCGGCCCAGCCCCAGGCCGACGGCCATGGCGGCCAGGATCCACACGGCCAGGAAGCGGTCGAGGGTGGAGAGCCCGCGGACGACGCCTCCGTCCGCGGCGCGGGTGTCGGGCGCGGGCGCTTCGGTGGTCTCTTCGGTGGCGCTCACGGGCAGGCCCTCTTGATGTCGGCGGCGGCGGTGGTGCGGGCGGTCGCGGCCAGTTCGGCGAACTGCCCGGCGAGGGCGGTGAGGACATCGGGCCGCAGCCGGTAGTAGGTGAACCGGCCGCACGGCTCGGTGTCCACCACTCCGGCGTCGCGCAGCACCCGCAGGTGGTTGGAGAGATTCGTCTGGCGCGCGCCGGTCTCCTCGACCAGGTGCGTGGTGCACAGGGTCTCCCGGGCGAGCAGATGCACGATCGTCATCCGGAGCGGGTCGGCCAGGACGCGGATCAGATCAGTCTCGACTGACGTCAGCATGTGCTGATACTGTCACATCACTCGAAGCTGATGCCAGACCGGTCCGCAGCCGCCGCTCTCCGGGGGGCTCCCCGGAGGCGGTCCGGCGCTCGCCAGGGACCCGCGAAGGATGAACCGATGCCCTCCACCCCCGCCGCGTCCGTGCTGTTCGTCTGCGTCCACAACGCCGGGCGCTCGCAGATGGCCGCCGGCTTCCTCCGCCACCTCGCGGGCGACCGCGTCGAGGTCCGCTCCGCGGGCTCGCTCCCCGGCGACCAGGTCAACCCGGCAGCGGTCGAAGCGATGAGGGAGGTGGGCATCGACCTCTCCGGCCAAAGGCCGAAGGCGCTCACCCCCGGGGCCGTCCAGGCGTCCGACTACGTCATCACCATGGGCTGCGGCGACGCCTGCCCGGTCTTCCCCGGCCGGACCTATCTCGACTGGGCGCTGGCGGACCCGGCGGGAAAGGGCGTCGAGTCCGTGCGCCCCATCCGCGACGAGATCAGGACCCGCATCGAGGCACTCGTCGCCGAGATCGACGCGGCAGGCCCCCCGCCGGCCGAGGGCTGAGCCGGGCAGCCAGAAGCCCCCGCTCCGGGTACGGCAGCCGCAGACGCCGTCCGGAACGGTGGCAAGGGAACGCGAAGACCGTCGCGTCGTCCTGGCGGGGCCTTCCGCCGCGGGCACACCCTGCGGATCACGTACGCCCCTGCAGTCCAGGACCTCCGGTCCCGCGGAAAGGCCCGAGGAGCCGCTTCCGTCAACCGCGGGCGATGCGCCGATACCGGCTCACCGCGAGCGGCATGAACACGGCGATGACGGCGAGTGCGGACAGAGGGGCGTACAGCACGGCGTGCTCGACCGGCCACGATCCGGGAGGCGCGACCGCGGTGGGAGCCTCGTTGCCGAAGAGCGAACGCGCCGCGGTGGCCGTGGCCGAAACAGGGTTCCACTCGGCGACGACACGCAGCGGACCGGGCATGGAGGTGACGGAGACGAAGGCACCCGAGACGAACGTGACGGGAAAAAGCCAGATCAGTCCGGCGCTCTGCGCGACCTCCACGCTCCGGGCCATCAGCCCGATGGTCGCGCCCACCCAGGACATCGCGAAGGCGAAGAGCAATACCAGGGCATAGCCGGCCGCGGCAGCGGCGACGGTGCCCTCCACCCGCCAGCCCACCACCAGGCCGCACAGCGAGGTGACCGTGAGGGTGACCGCGCTCATCGCCAAGTCGGAGAGGGTGCGGCCGAGGATGACGGAGCCGCGCGGCATGGGGAGTGCCCGAAACCGGTCCACCATGCCCCTGTCCATGTCACCCGCGAGTCCGATGGCGGTGAACGAGGCGTTGAAGGTGACGGCCTGGGCGAAGATGCCGCCCATCAGAAAGGTCCGGTATGCGGCGCCCCCCAGACTGCCACCGAACACGTAGGCCAGCAGCAGCACGAACATCAGCGGCTGTACCAGGGCCGCGATGACGGCTCCCGGTGTGCGGCGGAGGTTGACGAGGTTCCGCCAGGCGATGATCAGCCCGTCGCGCAGGGTGCGCAGCGGGCCCGAGGCCGGGCGCGGCGCGAGGGTCAGGGTCGCCATGCGTGCGCCCCCTTCCTGCGTGCCCGGAACGGCTGCCTGAAGCCGGTGCCGGTGCCGGTGCCGGTCTTCCGAGCGCCGTCCCCGCCCCGCGCGGGAGCGGCGTTCGAAGCCGCCGGTTCGACGGTGGCGGGCGGCTCCGGCCGCTGCCGGGAGCTGCCCGTCAAGGACAGAAACACATCGTCCAGACTGGGTGGGGCCAACGCCGCATCCCGGACCCCGACATCGACGGCGTCCAGGGCGTCGAGCGCCTCGCGCAGCGCGTGCGCCCCTCGGTCAGTGGCGACGGTCACCGTGCCGGCGCGCACGTCGACATCCGGCCGGTGCGGGCCGACCGCGGCCATGGCACCGGCCGCGGTCTGGTGCGTCTCGGGGTCGGTGAGGGTGACGGTGATGCGTTCGCCGCCGACGGCGGTCTTCAGCTCGCCGGAAGTACCCCGCGCGATCACCCGTCCGTGGTCGATGACGGCGATGGAGTCGGCCAAGTGATCCGCCTCCTCCAGATATTGCGTGGTCAGCAGAACGGTGGTGCCGTCCGCCACCAGTTCCTCCACGGCACGCCAGGTGTCGGCCCTGCCCCGGGGGTCGAGGCCGGTGGTGGGCTCGTCGAGGAAGACGACGGCCGGCCGCGAGACCAGGGCGCCGGCGAGGTCGAGGCGGCGGCGCATTCCGCCGGAGAAGCCTCCGCTGGGGCGGTCGGCGGCCTCGCCGAGGGCGAACCGCTCCAGGAGCTCCGCGGCGTGCCGACGGGCCGGCCCGCGGCTCAGTCCATGCAGCCGGCAGACCAGGTACAGGTTCTCGCGGGCGGTCAGCCGCTCGTCGACGGCCGCGTACTGACCGGACAGGCCGATGCGGGCGCGCACCGCCTCGGCCTCGTCCCGCACGTCCCGTCCGGCGACCGTGGCCCGGCCCCCGTCCGGCCGCAGCAACGTGGTGAGGATGCGCACCGTGGTGGTCTTGCCCGCACCGTTGGGACCGAGAAGGCCCAGCACGCTGCCGGCGGCGACGCACAGGTCGACCCCGCGCAGCGCCTGGTGGTCGCCAAAACTGCGGGTGAGGCCCTCGGCACGGATCGCGGCATCGCCCGGTACGGCAGCGGGAGTCGGGGCCGGCGCCGGGCGAACGGTCGCCCGGCCCCCGTCGGGGTCCGCGGGCCGGGGCGGGGGCAGCGGCTCCCGCCCCGGCCCCGGGAAGCGCACGGTCGGCTCGTTCACCGGGAGGCCAGGGCGCTCAACGGCGTCAGATCGGTCCAGTGTGCATCCACGTAGGCGAGGCACTCCTGACGCGAGACCGGGCCGTGCACGGCGTGCCACCCTGCGGGTATGTCCGCGAACTCGGGCCACAGGGAGTGCTGGCCCTCGTCGTTGACGAGGACGCGATGCTGAACAGCGGGATTGTCGAAGGGGTTGGTCATCTCTCTCGTTCACTCATCTCTCGGTGTGGTGACGGACAGGCGATACCGGTCGGCGTGCCGTGCGCGACGAACCGCCGGACCAGGTCAGGTGTGCCGGAGTTCCTCGGCGAGGACGGGGCCGATCAGGGCCCGGGACTCGGGGCGCATCATCTGTGCGTGGGCACAGGGCACGTCATGCACGCGCACGTGACCGGCGAGGTACGGCGTCCACATGTCGGGGACGAGCCCGGCGGCGGGGTCCTCCTCCGTCGCACGGAAGAAGAGGACATCGCCGTGGAAGGTACGCGGCGTGTAGTGACGCATGAGCCTGGCCTGGGCGGCGAAGTTGCCGACCATCGTCTCGATCGTTTCCGGCGTCAGGCCCCCCAGAGGGCTGCCCGCGTCACGGAGCGCGTCCCGGACGTCGGCCGCGTCGAGCGGGGCGTCGGTGTCCCAGGCCGACAGGTCGAGGCCCAGGTTGGTCAGCAGCGCGCGGAAGACGGTGTCGTGGTCGGCGTCCTCCAAGCCGTCGGCGGGCGGCACCGGGAACGCGTCCAGGATGGCGAGCAGGGCCACCTCCTCTCCCGCTTCCTGGAGCTGGACGGCCACTTCCTGGACGACGTTGCCGCCGAAGGACCAGCCCAGCAGGTGGTAGGGCCCGTGGGGCCGCACGGATCGGAGCTGTTCGACGTATGCGGCGGCCATGGCCTCGAGGCTGTCGGGGAAGGGGCTGCTGCCGTCGAGGTTGGGAGTCTGGAGGCCGTAGACCGGGTGGTCCGCCAGGTGTTGCAGCAGTCCGGCGTACGTCCAGGCCAGGCCGCCGGCCGGGTGCACGCAGAAGAGCGGCGCCCGGCTGCCGCGGGTCCGCAGCGGCAGCAGGGTCGCGAGGTCGGAGCCCGGCCCGCTGCTGCCCTCCGCGGCTTCCTGGCTGTCGAGGCCGGCGGCGAGAGCCGCGGGGGTCGGAGCCTCGAACAGGATGCGGATGCCGAGGTCGATGCCGGTGGCGTCCCGGACGCGGGACAGCAGTCGGGCGGCGAGGAGGGAATGGCCGCCCAGCGCGAAGAAGTCGTCGTCGGCCCAGGGGCATTCGACGTCGAGCACCTCGGCGAACAGCGCGCACAGCAGATCCTCGCGCGGGCTTGCGGGCGGCTGCCCGGTCTGTCGGGTCAGTTGCTCGGTGCTCGGGTCCGGGAGCGCGGCGGTGTCGAGCTTGCCGCTGGAGGTGAGCGGCAGCGCATCCAGCACGACGAAGGCCGCGGGGACCATGTAGGACGGCAGCGCGTCGGCCAGCGCCCTGCGGAGCAGGTCGCGGTCCGGCACCCCGGGCTCCTGTCCCGCTTCCGGGCCCGCGGGAACCACGTAGGCGACGAGTTGCTCGCTGCCCCGGGTCCCTTCGGCACCCACGGTGCGGAGTGCGACTGCGGCCCGTGATATCTCCGTCCGCTGTTCCAGCACGGAGGTGATCTCGCCGGGTTCCACCCGGAAGCCGCGCACCTTGAGCTGTCCGTCGGCCCGTCCCCGGAACTCCAGGTGGCCGTCCGCCGACCAGCGGGCGAGGTCCCCGGTCCGGTACATGCGCTCACCGGCGGCGCCGAACGGATCGGCCACGAAACGGGCGGCGGTCTCCGCGGGCCGTCCCAGATAGCCGCGCGCCACGCTCGCGCCTGCCAGATACAGCTCCCCGGTCGTGCCCGCGGGCGCGAGACGCAGGAAGCGGTCGAGCACGTAGGCGCGGGTCCCCGCCACCGGACGGCCCAGGACCGGCTCCGGACTGCGGTCGAGTGGTGCGTACAGGGTGTCGACGGTGGCCTCGGTCGGCCCGTACAGGTTGTAGACGGTCAGCCCCGGTATGTCGCGGAGCCGTCGCCACAGCCCCGGCGGGACGGCTTCGCCGCCGAGAGCCAGTACCAGCGGCCGGTGTCCCGACCCGCCCGGATCGCACAGTCCCGCGTCCAGCAGCGCCGCCACGTGCGTGGGAGTGGTCTCCAGGACGTCGACGCGCTCTTCCCGCACCAGCGCCACCAGCGCTGCGGGATCGCGCCGCGTGTCGGAGTCGACGACCAGGAGTTCGTTTCCCTCGAACATCCACAGGACCGGATCCCAGGAGGCGTCGAAGGAGACGGAAGCGGTCAGCGCCACCCGCAGCCGCCGGCCCCCGGCACCCGTCCGGACGGGAACGAACAACTCCCGCCGGTGGTGCTCCCACAGGCGCATGAGCGAACCGTGCTCCACCACCACGCCCTTGGGGCGGCCGGAGGTCCCGGAGGTGTGGAGGACATAGGCCGCGTCGCCGGGCCGGGGGCCGCCGTCGGCCAGCGGCTCCGCCGACACGGCGGCGAGGGCGGCCGTCGTCTGCGGCGCATCGAGCCGGAGCACCTCCCAGGCGCCGTCGGTCACCCGGCCCGCTGTCACCTCCGTCGCCAGCACCACCGCCGGACGCGCGTCGTCGAGGACGGCCGCGACCCGCGCCGCGGGCAGCGCGTCATCGACCGGTGCGTAGACCGCGCCGGCCGCCAGCACGCCCAGCAGCGCGGTGAGTGTGGTGGTGGAGCGGGGGAGCAGCACGGCCACGGTGTCTCCGGAACGCACACCTCGCGCCGTCAGGAGCCGGGCCAACCGGGCGCTCTGCTGCGCGAGTTCCGCAAAGGACAGGGTCTCTTCACCGCTCCGGACCGCGATGTCGCCGCCGCGGGCTGCCAGCACGCTGGCGTGGAATCCCGCCACCGCCGTCGAGTGGGTGGGAACGGCGGGCGCACCCCGCCCCTGGGCCAGCAGCCCGGCCCGCTCCTCCTGGTCGAGCGGGTCGTGCGCGGACAGGGGTGTGTCGGGTTCGGCCACCACGAGCCGCAGCAGGGTGGCGAAGGCAGCCGCCAGCCGCTCCGCCGTTCCCTGCTCGAAGAGGTCGCGGCTGAAGTCCAGCACACCGCTGAGTGCTCCGTCGGCGGACTGCTCGGAGAAGCTGAACGACAGATCGAACTTCGCCCCTCCGGTGTCCACCCCTTCCACCTCCGCGCGCAGCCCCGGAAGCTCCAGCTCCGGGCGTCCGGCGTTGTTGAGGGAGAGCATCACCTGGAAAAGCGGATGCCGGGAGAGCGACCTCGGCGGCGCCACATGCTCGACGAGCGATTCGAAGGGCAGGTCCTGGTGCGCGAAGGCCGTCAGATCGGTCTGCCGTGCCCGCTCCAGCAGTTCCCGGAAGTTCGGGTCGCCGCCGGTGCTCACCCGAAGGACGAGCGTGTTGACGAAGAACCCCACCAGGCCGCCCAGCGCCTCGTCGGTACGGCCCGCGACCGGGCTGCCGACCACGAGGTCCTCCCCGGCGCCGAACCGGTCGAGGAGCGCGGCCAGCAACGCGTGGAGCGCCATGAACGTGCTGGCGCCCTCCTTCTTGGCGAGCGCGGCCAGCCGCCTGCCGTCCTCGGCGAGCAGCGGCACCGGAACGCTGCCGCCGCTCTGCGATCCGTTCTCGGGGCGCGGCCGGTCGGCCGGGAGCGCGAGCTCTGCCGGTGCGCCGGAGAGCGCGTTCTTCCAGTGGGCGAGTTGGCGTGCCTGGATTCCGTCCGGATCCTCGGGGGCACCGAGCAGTTCCCGCTGCCAGAGCGCGTAGTCGGCGTACTGCACGGGCAACGGCTCCCAGTCCGGTGCCCGGCCCGCGCCGCGCGCCGCGTAGGCGGCCGCGAGATCCTGCGCCAGCGGTCCCATCGACCAGCCGTCGGCGGCGATGTGGTGCACGGTCAGCAGCAGGAGATGCTCCTCCGCGCCTGTCGCCAGCAGCTCGGCCCGCACCGGAAGTTCGTGCTCCAGGTCGAAGCCACGCCGGGCCGCGGCCTGCAGCAGGGCTTCGGCTTCGTCGGACGGGCAGGTCGTCACCGTCAGGGACGGTTGCGCGTCACCCGGCGCGAGCACCAGCTGTACGGGGCTGCCCGGCTCCGTGGACGAATCGTGGAAGACGGTACGCAGGCTCTCGTGCCGTTCCACGACATCGCACAGCGCCGCACGGAGCGCCGGGACGTCCAGGCGTCCGCGCAGGCGCACGGCCATGGGCAGGTTGTAGGAGGCGTCGTACGGCCGCATCCGGTTGAGGAACCACAGTCGGCGCTGCGCGAAGGACAGAGGTATCTCCACAGGCCGGTCCGTGCGGGCTCGCAGTGCGGGACGGGCCGCCCCTGCGCTGTCGAGGAGCCCCGCAAGCCCGGCCGGTGTGGGGTTCTCGAACAGTGCGCGGACGGGAAGCTCCACGCCGAAGGCCGTACGGACGCTGTTGACGATCCGGGTGGCCAGCAGCGAGTGGCCGCCCAGCGCGAAGAAGTCCCCGTCCCGGCCGACCGAGTCGATTCCGAGGCAGCCGGCGAACAGCTCGCACAGGATCTCCTCCCGCGGTGTACGCGGCGGTTCGTCGGCCGCCGCGGCGGCCGGCTCGGGCTCCGGAAGGCGGGCGAAGTCCGTCTTGCCGTGGGCTGTCAACGGAATCTCCGGCACGAGGCTCATCCGACCGGGAACCATGTAGCCGGGCAGCCGGGTGGCGACGAACTCGCGCAGCCCAGCAGCGGACAGGCCGGCGTCGGTGCCCGGAACGGCCCAGGCCGTCAGCCGGGCTCCGCCGGGCCCCTCCTGGACGGCCACCGCCGCCCGCCGGACGGCGGGATGGGCGGTCAGGGCCGCCTCCACCTCGCCGGTCTCGACGCGGAAGCCGCGGACCTTGACCTGGGTGTCGGTGCGTCCGACGAAGGCCAGCGTCCCGTCCGGCAGTCGGCGCACCAGGTCTCCCGTGCGGTACATCCGGCTCCCGGGGGCGCCGTACGGGTCGGCCAGGAAGCGTTCGGAGGTCATTCCGGTCGCCCCGTCATAGCCGCGGGCCAGCCCGTCACCGGCGAGGTACAGCTCGCCGGTGACGCCCGGCGGCGTGGGCCCCAGCCGCGGGTCCAGCACCCTGGCCCGCATGCCGCCGACCGCGCGGCCGATGTTGGGCTTCTCGCTCGGGGTCACCGGTGCCACGACGCTGTCGACCGTGGCCTCGGTCGGGCCGTAGAGGTTCCATACGTCCACCCCGGGCAGCGCGGACGACTTCCGCCACAGCGCCTCGTTCACCGGTTCGCCGCCCAGCGCCACCACCCGCGGCCAGGGGCGGCCGGGGGCGAAGAGGCCGCAGGTCCAGAGCTGTTCGAGGAAGGACGGGGTGGTCTCGATCACGTCGACCCGGCGCTCGTGCAGGAAGGCCACCAGTGCCTCGGGATCCCGCCGGGTCGCGTCGTCCACCAGATGCAGCTCGTGTCCGGCGACCATCCACAACAGCGGGTCCCAGGAGGCGTCGAACGTCGCCGCCGCGGTCAGGGCCACCCGGAGCGGGCGGCCGTCGGCGGCGCGTTCCGCCGATTCGATCATCTGGCCACCGTGGTGCCGGAGCAGGTTGGCCAGGGCCCGGTGCTCGACGACGACGCCCTTGGGGCGGCCGGTCGAGCCCGAGGTGTACAGCACGTAGGCGGGGTCCGTCCCGCGCGGTCCGTCTCCGGGCAACCGCGGGGCGGAGCTGTCCGGCGCACCGGGGGTCTCGTCGAGGAACAGCGCCGGCGTGCGGGAGGCGGGCAGGGCCGATGCGCACGTGCGTTCGGTCAGCAGCGCGGCGGGGCGCGCGGACTCGAGTATGCGCGCGTTGCGCTCCGTCGGATGGGACGGGTCGAGCGGAACATAGACGCCGCCCGCGCGCAGCACCCCGAAGACGGCGCTGATCTGCCCCGCGGACCGGGGTAGCGCCACGGCCACCCGGTCCCCGGGCCGCACCCCGGCAGCGGCGAGCCGCAGGGCCACGGAGTCGACCCGCGCCACGAGATCCCCGAAGGTCACGTCCTCGTCCGCACCCACCAGCGCGGTGCGCGCCGGAGTGACCGCAGCCTGGGTGGCCAGGACGTCGCAGACGCTCTGCAGCGGAACCTGCCCGGGCAGGTCCGGGGCTTCGGTGCGCGCGTGGGTGTCCACCGCTGCCCGGTGTTCGTCCTCGGTGAGGATCTCCAGGGCGCCGATCGGCCGGTCGGGGCCGGCGAGGGCGGCCCGCACCAGGCGGCCGAAGTGTCCGCAGAAACGTCGCACGGTCGCAGCCTCGAACAGGTCGCTGCTGTACTCGACCGCGCCCGTCAGCCCGGCCGGTCGACCCGCCTCGTCGTGTTCCTCGGTCAGGTCCCAGGTGAGGTCGAACTTGGCCGTCGGCCGCTCCGCCTCCACCACGGTGGCCCGCAGACCGGGCAGTTCCAGTGACGGCGCGGTGGTGTTGTTCAAGGCGAGCATGACCTGGAAGAGCGGGTGCCGCGCGAGGGACCGGGGCGGCGCCATGGTCTCCACGAGCTGTTCGAAGGGCAGGTCCTGCCGGGCGTAGGCCGCCAGGTCCGCCTCCTTCACCCGGCGCAGCAGTTCGCGGAAATCCGGGTCCCCACCGGCGTCGACGCGCAGCACCAGGGTGTTGACGAAGAAGCCGACCACCGCATGGAACTCCTCCTCGTCCCGGCCGGCCACGGGCGTGCCCAGAACGATGTCGTCCCCGGCGCCGAGCCGGTGCAGCAGCGCGGCGAGCGCGGCGTGCAGCACCATGAACGGGCTGGTGCCCGCCTCCCGCGCGAGCGCGGCGAGGGAATGGTGCGTCGCCGCGTCGAGCCGCAGCGGCACCCGGTTCCCCCGGGAGCCGGCACGGGCCGGACGGGGGCGGTCGAGCGGAAGCGGCATCTCCGGCGGCAGGCCGGCCAGCGCCTCGCGCCACTCGGCGAGTTGCTGTGCGGCAGGTGAGGCGGGGTCCTCCTGCGCCCCGAGCCAGGCCCGCCGGCGCAGCGCATGGTCGGCGTACTGGACGGGCAGGGGCCGCCATGCGGGTGCGCGCCCCGAGATACGTGCCGCGTACGCCTCGGACAGGTCCCGCACGAGCGGAGCCATGGACCAGCCGTCGGCGACGATGTGGTGCAAGGTGATCATCAGCAGGTGCGAGGTTCCGCCGGACACCTGGTCCTCCGGCACGAGGAGCGCGTGCACCGGCGGACGCCGGGTCAGGTCGAAGGCGGGGGTGGGGAACCGGTCCGGTGCGGCCTCACGCACGGCCGGGGCGGTCTCCAGGGCGATACCGCACTCGTCCACCGGCAGCACCACCTGGTAGGCGCCCTCGGCGTCCTCCCGGTAGACCGTGCGCAGACTCTCGTGGCGACCGAGCAGATCCGTGAAGGCCGCCCGCAGCGCGGGGACGTCCAGTTCTCCGTCCAGCCGGACGGCAAGGGGCAGGTGGTACCGCTCGCCGCCCTCGCCCATGCGCTCCAGCAGCCACAGCCGCTGCTGCGGCGCCGACAGCGGCAACCGCCGGGGACGGCGCACCGGCACCGCGCCGACCCGGGTGCCGGGGTCGACTCCGTGTTCCTCCACGAGGGCGGCCAGGCCGGAGACCGTGGGCGCGCGGAAGAGCGAGCGCACCGGAAGCCGCACTCCGGTCGCCTCGGCCAACCGCCCCAGCAGGGCGGTCGCCAGGAGTGAGTGGCCCCCGAGGGCGAAGAAGTCGTCGTCCCGTCCGACCTCTTCGGTTCCCAGAACCGCCGCCATCGCCGCGCACACCGCCTCCTCGGCGGCTGTCCGGGGCCTCGACCGGGGTCCCGCCGCCGGAATCCCGGCCTCGGGCAACGCGGTGGTGTCGAGCTTCCCGTTGGGCGTCAGGGGCAGCCGGTCGACCACGGCGTAGGCCGTCGGCACCATGTGCGCGGGCAGGGTGCCGGCCAGGGCGTCCAGGACCGGCCGCTGGTCCCGCCGCACGGCGGCACCGTCCTCGTCGGAAGCCGGGACGAGGTAGGCGGCGAGCCGCTCGCCGCTCCGCACGAGGACCGCCGCCCGGGCGATGCCCGGGAGCGCCATGAGTACCGACTCGACCTCCCCGGTCTCCACCCGGTGCCCTCGGACCTTGATCTGGTCGTCGCTGCGCCCCACGAATTCCAGCGAACCGTTCTGCCGCCAGCGCACCAGATCCCCGGTCCGGTACATGCGCTCGCCGGGCCCTCCGAAGGGGTCCGCGAGGAACCGGTCGGCGGTCAGTCCCGACTGGCCGGTGTATCCGCGCGCCACGCCCTCTCCGGCCAGATACAGTTCGCCCACCACCCCGGAGGGCAACAGGTGCAGCGCGGCGTCCAGAACGTAGGCGCGGGTGCCGTGCACCGGTCGGCCGATGACCGGCGCCTCGCCGGCGACCCTGGCGGTGACGGCGTCCACAGCGGTCTCGGTCGGGCCGTAGTAGTTGTAGACCAGAACGCCCCGCTCGCCCGAGAGCCGCTGCCACAGGTCGTCGTTGAGGGCCTCCCCGCCCAGCGCGATCACGGTCGGCCGGTGGGCCGGGGCTCCCCCGCCCGCCTCCGGTTCTGCCGTCAGCCCGGCCGCCAGGAGCTCCCGCAGGAAGCTGGGGGTGATCTCGATGACGTCGATCCGCCGAGCGTGCAGGAACGCGACCAGCGCCTCCGGGTCACGCCGCGTCCCGTCGTCGACGATGTGCAGTTCGTGCCCGCCCAGCATCCACAGCAGCGGATCCCACGAGGCGTCGAACGAGATGGCCGCGGTGAGCGCGACGCGCATCCGGCGCCGCTCGGCCAGCATGGCACTTTCGTGCGACTCCTTCCGGTGATGAGCCAGCAGGTTGCTGATCGAACGGTGCTCGACGAGAACGCCCTTGGGGCGGCCGGTCGAGCCCGAGGTGTAGATGAGGTAGGCGGCATCTTCGGGGTTCGGACCCCGGACGGGGCCGTACCCGTGCGGTTCCCCGTCGCGCGGAACGCCGCGTACCACTGCCCCCGCCGGCGCCATGTCGGCCGTCGGCCCGTCGGGGTCGCAGAGCAGGATCACGGGCTCGGCGTCCGCGAGCAGGTATCCGATCCGCTCGGCGGGGTACGCCACGTCCACCGGCAGGTAGACCGCACCGGACCGCAGGACGGACATCAGCGCGACGACCGTGTCCACGGACCGGGGCAGTGCCACGGCGACCGTCGTACCGGGACCCGCGCCGTCGGCGTGCAGAGCGGACGCGCCGCTGTCGACCGCGCGGTCCAACTCGGCGAACGTCAGACGCCGGGTGCCGTCGTCGACGGCGGTCTCCTCGGGTATTTCCCGTGCCAGCCGCGCGAGTTCTTCCGGCAGGGTGGGGAGCGTCCCCGGGGAGGAATCGGGAGGGCCGTCTGCATGGTGCGGGCCCGTCCCCAGGGCCAGCACACCACGGCGTTCTCCCGCGTCGGTGAGCCGCAGACCGCCGACGGGCCGTGCCGGGTCCTCACCGAGCGCCTCGGTCAGCCGCAGGATCCGCTCCAGATGGCTCTCCACGGCCCCGCGGTCGTAGAGCGCCGCGTTGGCCAGCACGTCCACCCTCGCCCCGGCATCCCCGGTGCGAGGGTGGACAGCCAGGGTGAGGTCGTCCACCGGCCCGACGGACAGGTTGTGCAGTGCCCCGGTGGCCGGACCGAACCGCAGATTCCCGTCGAAGGCCAGCACGTTGACCGACGGGCCGGTCAGCGGCTGCCCGGGCAGCAGTCCGTGGTCGCGCCGCAGTTCCTCGGCCGGGAACCGCTGGTGCCGCAGCGCTCCGCGCATCGCACGGGTCACCCGGCGCAGCAGATCGCCCCCTGAATCGTTCGGGGACAGGCGCAGGCGCAACGGCAGGACCTGCGACATCATGCCGGGTGTCGCGCGGGCAGTCGGTCCGCGCCGTCCTGTCACCGGCATCCCCAGCAACAGGTCGTCGGCGGCGCACACCCGGTGCGAGTAGAGCGCCGTACCGGCCACGAAGAGGGCGGGCCAGCCGATGCGGGCCGCTCGTGCCTGCTCACGCATCCGGCGCCAACGCTCCGGCGGCAGTTCGATGCCGGAGCGCAGTACCTCACGGCCGGGCGCGAGAGCACGGTCGGTGAGCCGCACCGCGGACGGCGCGTCAGCGAGCTGTTCGCGCCAGTACTCCTGGTCCGCGACACGCTCGGACGACCCCGCATAGCGCAGTTCGTCCTCGACGAGAGGGGCGAGCGGGAGAGGGTCCGACGGAACGGAGGAACCAGCCGAGAGCAGGCTGTAGGTCTCCGCGATCCGGCTGAGGAGAAGAGCCGCACTGTATCCGTCGAGGAGCAGGTGGTGGGTCTTCAGGAAGAGGAGGTGGCGGTTCGGCGCGAGCCGGAAGAGCGCCATCCCGGTGACCGGCCCGGAAGAGGGGTCCACCGGCGAGGCCACCTCCGCGCGCATGAGGTACAGGGCCCTCTCGTGGGCGTCCCGCCGCCCCGACAGGTCGGTCAGGTCCACGTCGATGCGGAGCCCGACGTGGACCGACTGGCTCCGCCCCGCCGCTCCGTCGCCGACGACGGTGGCCCGTACGGCCTCCGCGTCGTCCGTCACGTGGGCCACCGCTCTCCGCAGGAGCGCGGGGTCGAAGTCGCCCTGCACGTCGACGTACTCGGCGATGGTGTGGGCGGTGCTGTCCGGGTCGCGCTGGTGCGCGAACCACAGGGCTTCTTGTGCCGCCGTCAACGGCATGCGGACCGCGTCCGTCTCAGTCACGTATCCACCCTCGCGAGAAGGCCAGGACTGCCAGCAAGCCCGACTCCTTCAGTTCCTGCGTCTCATGGGTGCGCGGGGTGATCACACCGCGCACGCCATTCCGTCACTGTTGCTTCGGGGCCGAAGGGGCTGCGGCTTGCTATGGGATGCATGACATACATCCCTGCTCGCATGTAATGCACATTTACTGCCCCCTGCCCCCTGCCCCTCGTTCGACCCCGCACCACTCGGCGGTGGACGGCCCGCCGACCGCCCCTCTGCACACCAATCCGCCCCGGCGCGCGTGCCGAATGCCCAGGACGCGCGGAATACCGATAGCGACCTCAGCCGAAGGAGCCCACACATGTACCGCTCGGCGTTCAGGAAGGCCCTCGGGGGCATAGCCGTGGTCGGCAGCGTGGCCGCCATGAGCCTGGCCGGCAGCACGGCCGCAGCCGCCTCGACCACCACCGCGCGGCCCGCCGGCACCGAATCCCACGCGCGTTCGCCCCTCGGCACGCGCTCCCTCCCGGACCGCGAAGCCGGCTACCGCGGAACCCAGGGATTCAACCTCTGCCTGCTCTCCCGCTGCTCGATCGGGTCGGACGACGGAGTGGGCAGCGGCATCGGACTGGTGCAGGGCGGAAACCTGTGCCTGCTGTCGACCTGCGAAGTGAGGCCGTAACAAGGACGCGCCGACCAGGGCCCCGGGCCGAAGCGGTGTTCCGGGGCCCGGGGCGTCAGACGATGCCGGTGACGGTGACGGTCACCCGGGCGGTGTCGGCCGGGTGGGTCCGGGTCAGGCGGGCCGTGACGGCGGCGCTCGCCGCGCGGGCGACATCCACCGCACGCGCCTCGGCGGAGATGACGATCCGTACCTCGATCCGCCACAGGGCACCCGGTTCCGCGGGGCGGCTGACGCGCAGGCCCGCGGGGGACGCGCTCTCGGAGCCGGTGAGCGCGGACCGCAGCCGCCGGGTGATGCCGGGCGTGAGGAAGGCGACGCCGGGCACGTCCCGGACGGCCGCGGCGAGGTCCTCGCTGAGGACGGCGTACTGACTCATCGGCCCGTACCCTTCTCGGTGCTGATCCCCGATTCGGCTCCGCCCGGCACGTTCCTCGCGGATCGGTCCGGCGCGTTCGTGTTCGCCGGGTCCGAGACCGGCACCTCGGCGTCGGCGTCGACCAGGTCCGTGACGCGGACGTCGACCGCGGCGGTCCGCAGCCCCAGGTGCCGGTCGGCGGCCCGCTCCACCCGCAGCCGCACCGCGTCGGCGAGGCCCGGCAGGTCGGACGGTTCCAAAGTTTCGGATGGTTCGGATGGTTCGGACACGGACATCAGCACCTGGATGCCGAGACGCACGGACACCCGGCCCACGGCGGAGTCCGGCTCCGCGGAATCGGGCTTCCCGGCGGAGTCCCGCTCCGCGGAGTCCGGTTCCGGGGCGATGCGGCAGGAGCCGGCCCGGACGCCCGGCACCTGTTCGGCGGCGGCGCGCAGCGTACGGGCCGCCGCCGTCTCCATGATCCACAGGTCTTCGGGTGGCGGGGCCAGGGGCAGCGGGCGCCCGGGGCGCAGTTCCACGCGGACGATGTCCATGACGCGCTGCGTCAGCGGCGCCGCGTCGTAGGCCCCCGGGTCGTCCGCCTCGTCGTGCAGCCCGCGTACGGCCGTCTCCAGGTGGTCCAACTCCTCGACCGCGCGGCGGCAGTGCGGGCAGGTGCGCTCGTGGCCGTCGGAGGTGCCCTCCTCCCAGTCGGCCCACACCTGCGACAGCAGCCGCCCGCAGGGCAGCAGTTCGTCGTCCGGGTCGGACGCGCCGGGCGGCTCGGGCGGCGGCGGGGAAGCGGGCGGGTGGATACGACTGGTCATCGCCAGGCCCCCAGAGCGTTGGTGAGATGGCGTCGGGCGCGGAAGACGCGGGCGCGGACGGCCTGTTGAGTGATGCCGACGGTGTCCGCGATGAAGGCGTAGGACTGGCCGTCCCATTCTCGCAGGATCCAGCAGGTCCGCTGCTCGGCCGAGAGTTCCGCGAGCGCGCGGTGCAGGTCGCCCACGGCCGCGCGGCCTTCGGCGATCCGGTCGGGCGCGACGGTGTGGGCGGGTGCGGCCGGCTCCTGCGCCGCGTCCAGCGGATCCTGCGGCCTGCGGGCACGCAGGGTGTTCAGGCACCGGTTGGTGACGATGCGGTAGAGCCAGGTGCCGAAGGCGGAGTCCCCGCGGAACTCGGGCAGCTTCCGCCAGGCGCTGAGGAACGCGTCCTGCACCGCGTCCTCCGCCTCGGCCCGGCCGCCGAGCAGCCGGGTGGCCAGCCGGACCAGCGCCGGAGCGTGCCGACGTACCAGGACGGCGAACGCCTCCTCGTCGCCCTCGACCGCGCGGACGGTCAGCAGGGCGTCGTCGGGCCCGTCCCCGCCGCCCGGTGGTCCGGCGGATGTGCGGTCCCCCGTCACAGGGCGCTCCTCTCGTTCGGTCTGCTCGTTGGACAACATCACCGGCCCTGTGTGACGCACGGGTGCCTGTGACCTGACCCTCACCTGCCCGCGGGACACCGTCCGAAGATTTTTCGGAACGGTGCGTCACAACTGCCGCCCGCCGGTGTCCAACGCAGTGGGACCGTCCATCGGAACGGGACCGCGGAACCGCGCCCGGCCAGGGCTCAGGTGCCGGACCCGGGTCCGCCGGCCGCACCGGCCGGATGACCGAACCGGGCCGGATGACCGGTCCGGCCCGACGTCCGGTCCGGGTCCGAAGAGAGACCACCAGAAGGAGAGGGAGCAGCGATGACCACGCAGCAGACCGAACAGACCGAGCAGCCGCAGCAGCGGAACACGCCGGTGTCCCAGAAGGCGTCCCGGGCACAGCAGCCGGAGAAGCCCGCGACGGGGACGACCGAGGTCGCCCAGGGCGCATCCGGCGTGGACCAGCCGGCGGCGACGCGCGGCAAGACCTCCATCGCCGACGTCGTGGTGGTCAAGATCGCCGGGATCGCGGCGCGGGAGATCCCCGGCGTGTTCGACATGGGCGGCGGGCTGTCCCGCACCATCGGCGCCGTCCGGGACCGGGTGCCCGGCGGGCGGCCGAACGTGGGCCGCGGCGTGAAGGTCGAGGTCGGCGAGCGGCAGACCGCCATCGACCTGGAACTGGTCGTCGACTACGGCGTGTCCATCACGGACGTGGCCGCCGACGTGCGCGAGAACGTCATCGGCGCCGTCGAGCGGATCACCGGCCTGGAGGTCGTCGAGGTCAACATCGCCGTCATAGACGTTCACCTGCCCGAGGACGACACCGAGGACGGATCGGCCGACTCCCGCGTCGAGTGATCCGATGCCGTCCGCACGTCCAGGCCCCGGACGGCCGTGGACCGCCGGGGACGGCAGGGCGGCACGCGGCCGACGGCGCGGAGAGCGCCGGGCACCACCAGGGGACGGGACAGGTCGGGCTCCGCCGGGGGCTCGTGGGGAAGGCGGGGAAGGAAGATGGACAGAGGGCTCATCGGCATGATCGCGGGGATGGCGCTGGCGTTCGCCGCCTACTTCGGCGGCTTCGGTGCCTTCCTGCTGGTCGCGGCGCTGGGCGCGCTCGGCTACGGCGCGGGTGCCTGGCTCGACGGCGGCGGCCGGGCGCAGGAGCTGCGGGCGCTGTTCGAGCGGAACCGCCGATGACCGCTGCCGCCCGGCGGGGCACCACCACCGTCGCGGACAAGGCCGTACGCAAGATCGCCGAGCGGGCCGCCGGGGAGGCGCTGCCCGGTCCGGCGGCGGGCCGCGCCAGCGGCTCGGCGTCCGTCCACGGGCGGCGGGCCTCCGTGGCGCTGCGCCTGCCGCTGCCCTATCCGGCGCCGCTGTCGGACACCGCAAGGCGGGTGCAGAGCCATGTGACCGACCGGACCCGCGAGTTGACCGGACTGGGCGTCGCCCCCGCACGGCTGACCGTGACCCGCCTGACGGTGCCGTCGGAACCGGCGGCCCCCGGAGTGTCGGACCCGGCCCCGACATCCGGCTCGGGCACGGCGAGCGGCTCGGCTGCGACGGCCGGTACGGCCACGACGCCCGGTCCGCCGGCGGACGAGGTGACGACGGGCGAGGTGCCGGCGGACGAGCTGACGACGGGCGGGCCGTCGGCCGGCGAGGTGGCGACGCGCGGGCCGTCGGCCGCGGCGCGGCGGGCGCCGCGCCGCTGGTGGTCGGCCAGGCGTGCCCCGGCCGCGGTCCTGGCCCTGTCGGCCGCCGCCGGATGTGCGGCGGTGACCGCCGATGTCGTGCGCGTCCACGTCGCGCACCGTCCGGCCGCCGCCTGGCGGACACGGACGGTCGAGTGGCTGTCCGTACACGGTCCGGATGAGATGCCGGTCGTCGTCGGGAGTGCGGTCGTGGCGGTGCTGGGCCTCTGGATGCTGGTGCTCGCGCTCACCCCCGGCCGTCGCCACCGGTTCACGCTGGCCGCGGCCACACCCGTAGGGAACGTGGCGGTCGACCGGTCGACCGTCGCGGCGCTGCTCCGCGACACCGTCGGGGACGTCGAAGGTGTGGCGGCGGTACGGGTGCGGGTCGGGCGCCACCGCGCCACCGTCCGGGCCTCGCTGGCCTTCGGCGACCGCGAACAGGCCCGCGAGCAGGCCGCTTCCGCCGCCCACGCGGTGCTGGCGGACTGCCTGCTGCGCCGCACCCCGCGCCTGCGGGTGCGGCTCACCCTCGAACCCACCTGGCAGCCACCGGACTCCGCGCCCCCGCCCTCGTCGTACGTGCCCTCGGCAGCAGCACCCCCCGGCCCCGACTCCCGCCCCGACTCCCGCCCCGGCCCCGGCCCCGGCCCCGCGACACCCTCCGACCCGACAACGCCTGCCGCCCCGGCGCCCTCGTCCGAACCGTCCGACGGCACCGGCATCATGGATGCCACCGGCACCAGCACCGGAACCGACACCGACACCGACACCGACACCGACAGCAGCACCGCGCCCCCGGGAGGTGAGCGCTGATGGCCGAACCCCGTACCGCCGTCAACCGGACGGTGTTGGCGGTGACCGGCGGACTGCTGCTGCTCGGCGGCGGGTGGTCGGCCGGCCTGCGCACCGAGCCCGTGGAGCGGCTGACCGCCCGGCTGTCGTCCGTGCCCGGGATGGGCTGGGTGCGTCCGCCCGCCGATGGCAGCGTGCTGCTGGACCGCCCGGGCCTGGCCGAGTTGCGTGCGCACGACGGGTGGACGCCCGCCGTCATCGCTGTCGGCGCCCTGCTCACGGCGCTGCTGACCTGGTGGTTCCTCGGGCAGCTCCGGCTGCGGGCGCGCTCCCGGCTGCCGCTGGCCACGCCGGGCGGGGTGCTGCGCACGCAGGCGCTGGAGGAGGCGCTGACCCGGCGCGCGGCGTCCGTCGGCGGAGTCGCCCGCGCCCGGGTGCGCGTCCACGCCCGCCGTCGGCGGCTGCGTGCGTATGTGCACGTATGGCTGGAGCCGGACACCACGCCGCTGGCCGTGCTCGACGCGCTGACCGCGGTCGGCACGGAGGCCGGGGCCGCGGTCGCCCCCCACACCGTCACCACTCGTGTGCGCCTCAGCCACCGCACGCACCGGACGCCGCATGTCCGCTGACTCCGCGGCCGTCCCCCGGGACGCCGCGGCCCCGGGGCCGGTGCCGGTTCCCCCGCCGACACCGGCCCCTGCGCGGGTGCCGGCGCCGACGGGCGGGGCGGCGCACACGGTCAGCGACCCCGCGGACCCTGCGGACCCCGCGGAACCCGCCGACCCCGCAGACCCGTTCGCTTCCGCAGACCTCGCTGACACCGCAGGCCCCACAAGCACCTTCACCCCCACAAGCACTGCAAGCACCGCAGACACCGCAAGCACCGCAGACACCGCACCAGGGCCCACCTACACCACAGGCCCCGCGCCCGCCGGCGGGCGTCCCGCCCGCGCGTGGTGGCCGGCCCTGCGCCGGATCCCGGTGCGGATGTGGAACGACGACATCAACGACTACGCGGCGGCCCTGACGTACTACGCCATACTCACCGTGCTGCCGGCGCTGCTCGTCACCGTGCTGTCCTTCACCCTCATCAGCCCGGACGCCGCCGAGCTGTTCGTCACCCACGTCACCCGGTACGCGCCCGGCCAGTCCGGCACCGAGCTGCACAACCTGCTCACCCACATCCTCACGCCGCGCTCCGGAACGTGGACGCTGCTGGCGGCGGGCGGGGGCAGCGCGCTGTGGTCGGCATGCAGCTACCTCGCCGTCTTCCGCCGCGCACTGCACCGCATGCATCGCATCCCGGACAGCCGCTCCCCGCTGCGCAAGCTCCCCCGGATCGTGGCGACCGCGCTGAGCCTGCTCGTGCTGCTCCTCGTCAGCGCTCTCGTGCTGCTGCTGAGCGGGCCGGTCGCGCGGCTCCTCGGCCGACTGCTGCACCTGGGCGGCACCGCACCGCTGGTCTGGGGCCTGGTGCGCTGGCCGCTGCTGCTGTGCCTGGTGGCCCTGACCGTGCTGGTCGTCTTCCGTACCGGCCCCCCGCCCGCACGCCGGCGCCGCGACAGCCTGCCCGGCGGTGTGCTCGCCGCCGGGCTGTGGCTGACGGTCTCGGCGGGCTTCGCCTTCTACACCTCGCTGCTGGGCGCCTACAGCAGGCTCTACGGCTCGCTCGCCGGGATCGTGGTCTTCCTGATCTGGCTGTGGCTGTCCAACCTCGCACTGCTGGCCGGAGCCCAGTTCACCGCCGAGCTCCGGGGCGGCGTCCCGGCCCCCTCCCCCTCCCCGGGCCGGCCCCCGGGTCCGGGCGCGGACCCCTCCCCTCCTGGGGTCCGCGCCTGACCCGTGCCCCGCTCCGGAACCCCCCGTGCCCCGGAGCCGGAGTCGCTGTCGGCTCTCGGCTGTCGGCTGTCGGCCGGTGCCCGGTGCGCGGTCAGGCGGCGAAGGGGACGGCGTCTGCGGGGTCGGCGTGCCAGTTGGTGGTGATGGGCCGGTCGACCTCGACGGTCTCGGGGAGCTGGAAGCCGACGGGGTGGGTCTCGTCACCCGCGACAGCGAGGATGAGCCGGCCGAACTCCCTGCCGCCGTTGCTGTTGGCCGACTTGGGGCTGATACCGGCGTAGGCGGCGGTGGAGCCGGAGAGCTCGACGGTGTCCGTGACCGCCTGCTCGGCGGGCGACGCATGGGTGTCGGCGGCCGAGCCGAAGGAGGCGGAGGGGATGGTGCCCTCCAGGTAGCACGTGATACCGGGCTTCGCCTTGGCGGTGACGAGGTAGTAGCCGCCGGCCTGGGTCTCCGTGCTGACCGTGAAGTCCAGGTCGTCGGTACCGCACGCCTGCCCCCACCCGTCCTGCTGACCGGCCCCGGCGCGCGCACCGGCGTCCGGGGCGGCGGCAGCGGAAGCCGTCGCCGCCCCGGAGGCCGCGAGGACCGCCGCGCCGACGACAGCCAGGGCAAGACGGGAAGAACGGAAGGAAAGGCGCGAAAGCATCGGAAACTCCCTCTGCTGCTGATCACGTTGGCGGATACGCAGAGTGGGATGCCGCCTCCGCGGGGAAAGTTCACACCTCCCGGAAGTTTTTCCGACGAGCCGCCGTCGACGAGCCGACGAGCCGCCCCCGCGACGAGCCGACGGGCGGCAGGGGAAGCACGCAGGCCCCCCGCTCGCCGCACCCGGCCCTGCCGGCTCGCGCTCCCTTCCAGGCACCGGCAGCGTGGCCCGGCCGGAGGCTGCCGCAGGGGGCAGCAGCGCCCCCGGCCGGGGCAAGGAAGAATCGCCGCCATGACCGAAACGTGGGAAGTGCCGTGCCCCGCGCCGTGGCGGCGCGCCCTGTGGCTCTCCGCCGGGCTCGGCACCGCCGTGACCGGTCTGGAGGCGGCCCGCGCGATCCACCTGGGGACACCTCCGAACCCCTGGACGGGGATCGGTCTGCTCGTCGCGCTGATCAGCTGTGCGCTGCTCCACGCGGTCAGCCACCGGGTGACCGCGGACGCGGACGGTGTGCACCTCCGCTCGCTGCTGCGCCGGCGGCACATACCGTGGAGCGACATCTCCGATCTTCGAATCCGGCGCATGCACACGGACAATTGGCGCGTCCCGGAGACCCACCGCATCATGGTGGTGCTGCGCGGTCGGCGCAAGCGCCTCCTGCCCCTGCCCATGTGCCGCTCGGCGGCCGAGCTGCCCGACTTCGAGGCCAAGCTGGCGGCACTGCGCGCACTGCACCGCCGCCACGCGCCCGCCTCGGCCCCACGCACCGACCGCGTTCCCGTCATCTCGGCCCGGACCGCCGGACGCACCTGGGCCGGGTCACTGGCCCTGTGCGTACTGCTGCTGACGGGCGCGGGCACCGCGCTCGCCTTCGTACCGGCGGCCGAGACGGAGAAGAGCGCCTGGGAGGCGGCCGTCCCCTGCACCGCGGCGACGCCCGCCGCGGAGCGCACCGAGTGCCTCACCACGCTGCGGGCCGAGATCGAGCGCACCGACGCCAACCAGCCCAAGCAGCGCAGCTGGCTGTACTTCACCGAGGGCCGTCCGCTGGAGCGGCTCGGCGTCTCACGGGAGGCCGCGCTCGACTTCGAGGCCGGTGACCGGGTCGAACTGACCGTCTGGCGGCGCCAGGTGCGCGAGGTCTCGGGGGCGGGACACATATGGCGCGAGCACTTCCCCGGCGCGGGGGACGTGCTGATGGTGGCGGCCGGATGCGTGCTGGTGGCGGGCCTGCCCGGGGCGCGGATCCTGATGCGGCTGCGCGGGCGCCGGCTGCCGGAGGACGAGGTCATCCCCTCGGCACTGCCGTTCGCGGGCGCGCTGGCCGGCACCGCCGGGTGGCTGCTGCCGCTCTGCTACCTCCACCCGCTGGACTTCCTGGCCTCGCCCGCGGTGACGGCCTGGACGGCGGGCGGCTCGGCGGTCAGCGCGGGCCTGTTCGCCTGGGCCTGGTACGCCAGCCGCATCCGCCGGCCCGACGCGGCAACGGGTGCGGGCACCGGAACGGGCACGGAGTCCGGGACGGCTGCCGCACCGGCCGGGACCTCACCGGCCGGGACCTCCCCGCCCCGCGAGTCCGCGGCACGCGGTGACGTCTTCCTGTCCGCACGCTTCCTGGAACACACCGACTACAACCCGACCGGCTTCGGCACCCACGTCGTCCTCGGCGACGGCCCGCCCGCGGTGGCTCCGCACGGCGGCCCGGGCCGGTTCGCGGTGAAGCCGCTGCCGGTGGAACGGCTGACGGTGCGGAACGTGCGGCGTCCGCGGGGCGGCGACGGCGAAGCGGTCCCCAGGAAGTGGCACATCGCCGAGATCGACGACGCGGGCACACCGGTCCGCCTCGCGGCCGCCCCGGCCGACCTGGCCCGCATCGTCGCGGAACTGCGCCGCCACGCGGGCGCTCCGGCGGACTCCGGGGTGTGACCATCTGCGGGGGCGACGGGCCGGGACCCGGCGGCGCCCGGCGGCTTCGGCGGCCGCATCACCCGCCGGGGTCCGCGGTCGGCGGTCCGCCCCGGTCGCCGTCCCCGTCACCGCTCCGGCCGACGCCCCCACGGCTGTTCGCGTCATCGCTCCGGACGCCGTCCTGGTGGTGCGCGCAGCGGCCCGTGTACGGCCATGGGCTGAACGATCCGCTCGGTCCCTCCACGAGCAGCCGGGAGTCCTGCGCGAGCACCCCGTGCGGCCGCAGTCCGGTCAGGCTCGCGGTGGTGTAGGCGGCGCTCAGGCTGGCGAGGTCGCGCACGATACCGATGCTGAACAGGGAGCGGGTCTCCGCGATGGCCTCGTGGTCGCCCGCCCGGACCACGACCCGCAGCTCGGGGTCGACCGCCCGCGCGGCCACGGCCACGGCGATGTTGTCCAGGTCGTCGGAGGCGACCGCCGCCATCGCCTGGGCCGTGTGGAGGCGCAGCTTGCGCAGCACGAACCGGTCCCGCGCGTCGGCCACGACGACGGGGATCCCGAGCGCCTTCGCCAGCCGGAGGTTCGGGGCGGCCGGATCGCGCTCGACCGCGATCACACCGAAGCCGAGCGCCTGCACCCCGGTGCACAGCCGCAGACCGACCTGCCCCAGCCCGACGACCACGACGTGGCCGGCTCGCGGCAGTGCCCGGGAGCCGACCATGCCGATCGCGCGCGGGGCCAGCAGCCGGTCGACCATCCCGGCGGTGAAGACGGCGGTGAGGACGATGGTGACCAGCATGGCGACGCTGGCGAACACCAGGTAGGCGGTCGAACCGTGCGCGGCCGCGGGGCCGACCGTGGCCAGGGTGCGGGCGGCTTCGAGAAGGGCTTCCACGGGCGGCCGGTGGTGGAGGGTCACGGCCCAGGTCCAGTCCGCCAGCAGCACCCCGAAGAGCCCGGCCAGTCCGGCCAGCATGATCCGGGAACTGCCGTCGTGCGGGCGCAACTGGCCGCGGATCTTGCCCAGTCGGGCCCGGTAGCGCAGGGAGCGCGGCGCCCGGTACGCCGCCAGCCGGACGGCGCCCTGCTCCCAGCGCGCGCCGACGGGGCCGTCCGGGGTCTGCCGGAGCGCCAGCAGGTCGGGCTGCACGCAGGCGGCGAGCAGGACGGGCGCGGCGACGTCGGCGGACGAGGTGACCCGGCAGTTGGGGACCATGCGCGCCAGTTGCTCGGCGACGGTCCGGTCGAAGACCGTCACCACGAGCGGGACCCGGGGGCGGACGTGCTCCACCGCGAGCGCGTAGCGCAGGGACTCGACGTCGTCGTCGAACAGCACCGCGACGCCCGCCACCTCGCCGTCCAGTGCCGGGCGCAGCTCCTCGTCCGAGGGCTGCCGCAGGTGGCGTACGAGGTGCCCGGCGGACCGCAGCGAACCGCAGACTCTGCGTGCGGCATCGCTGCCGATCACGACGTAGTACGCCCGCGGCAGCTCTCTCTCCGGGCCTTCCGTTGCGTCTGTCGCCTCCGGCGCTGCCGAGGTGGCGGTGTCGCGGGGCGGTTCAGAGGGGGAAGGCACAGTCATCGGAACGGTATGGGTCGCAGTCGAGGCAACGCGGGGACCGGCAGCCGGCACACGGGGTGAACGGACCGCCGCAGTGGCATCGGGCCTCGACGAGGGGGTCACCGTCGGCGCCGGGGTCGGAGTCCGGTCGGCGGCGGACCGGGACGGCGCCGGGCAGGGGGCGTCCGCTTGCCACACACATGGCTCTGCTCCAGGGGATCGGGGGACCGCTCGGCGGCGCAGCACGCCGGCGGAATCGGCGGAGGGTCCGGGCGTCCGGTCACAGGGGCACGGCGACGCCCTCGTGTCGGGGCGGCCGTCGGGCATCACCGCACCTCGGTCGAGGGCGGGAAGGGGGCCGGACCGGCGGGGTGGGGCCGGTTCCTTCCGGTGCGCGCGAGAGGCGCGGCAGGAGTGCGTCGGACGACGGGAAACGACGAACGAGAGACGGTGAACGACGAACGCGGAACGGGGAGCACGGGACGCCGGGGTCGGCCGACGGGGGCTCGCGTTCCGACCGTAGGACGGGCCGCGCCACCGCACCATGGACAGATGTCACACCCCTGACGCTCCCGGTACGACAGATGCTCAAGAAGCGCGGCGCCGGTGGACCGGGTCGGCGAGTGCGGCACGGACCACCCGGCGCGGCCCGGTCCGACTTCACCGGGAAGCGGCCGGGCTCCCGGCGGTCGCGGCGGAGCGTCCGGAGAGGAAGCGTCGCGGCGCGAAGGGACGCACCGCACCGGCGATCTCCGAGAGCTGCCGACCACCTGCGACGTACGCCGAGACGACGTCCGCTGTCACCGGGGCCAGGGTCACCCCGAGCATGCAGTGCCCGCTCGCGACGAGCACGTTGTCCTTGCCCGGCAGCGGCCCGATGACCGGCAGCCCGTCGGGGGTCATCGGCCGCAGTCCCGTCCAGCCGCGCGGTGCCGAGCCGGGGGAGAAGCCGGGCAGGAACTCCTGCGCGGAGCGCACGATGCCGGCGAGGCGACGCCGGTCGACGGCGGTGTCGAAGCTGCCGAACTCCATCGTCCCGGCGAACCGGAGCCGGTCGGACAGCGGTGAGACGGCGACCTTCGCCTCGCCGAGATAGACCGAGTGCCGCAGTGCCACCGTGCCGCCGGTGTCGTCGAACCCGTGTCCCTTCCCGGGCTGAACGGGCAGGGGGCAGCCTGCCAGCCGCGCGAGGCGACCGGTGTGCGCCCCTGCGGTCAGCACGAACAGATCGCCGCCGAGCTCCTCACCACCGGCGAGCACCGAGGCGACCGCCCGGCCGCGGAGCCGGATGTCGGTGACCGGACTGTTCTGCAGGAAGCGCACCCCGAGTTCCCGGCAGCGGTCCCGCAACCCCCTGACCAGGTCGACCGGGTCCAGATGCCGCTCCTGGGGGCAGCGCAGGCCGGCCCGCACCTGCCTGCCGAGGGCCGGTTCGAGATCCCGCAGCTCGTCACCGGACAGCGGGACGGCCGGGTGCCCGATCCGCTCCATCGGCGCCGTGGCCGCCTGGTACCGGCGCATGGCCTCGAGCGTCTGGAAGGCCATGAGTTGGCCTGTGCGGTGGTACTCGAACCGCACGCCGTCGGCCGCGTACCGGTCGAACAGCGGGACGGCGCGCTCGCTCAAGGAGGCCAGGGCCGCCACCCCGTGCTGGAACGGTCCGGGGCGGCAGTACCGCAGCATGCTCGCCATGAAGCGGACATGCTCCGGGCGCGGCGTGGGCCGGATGTAGAGGGGGCTGTCCCTCCGGGTCATCCACCGCAACGCCTGCCCGACCATTCCCGGCGCGGGTACGGGCGCCGACAGGACCGGAACGATCCACCCGGCGTTGTGGACGGACGCTCCGCTCTCCCCGTCGGCGCCGTCCACCACGGTGACCGCGAGGCCGTCCTGTGCGAGGCGGTAGGCGGTGGCGAGTCCGATGACACCCGCGCCGACGATCACTGCGTTGTCTGCCATTGCTGTCCTTCCTGCCGATCGGGACGGTCCTGCGGGGGTGTGCTGCTTCGACTCACGGGCTCTGCGGCTCTGCGGCTCTGCGGCTCTGCGGCTCTGCGGCTCTGCGCCCAGGGTGGCCCGGTGGCCGGTGACCGGCCGACGGGCCCATCAGCGGAGGAACTTGCCGGCCAGAAGCCGGGCGACGGCCCAGTCCTGCACGGCCACTCCGACGCTCTTGAACACGGTCCGTCCGGTGGCCCCCACGAGAGGAGCCCCGGAGGCGGCCGGTGCGGAAGACGCCGTCAGCGCGGTGCCGAGCTCCGTGAGGGCG
>NZ_ALAP01000018.1 GCF_000280905.1 Streptomyces sp. AA1529
GTGCGGACGATGGGACGCATACGGATCGCACCGACGGCAACGGCAGTGGCCATGGCCCTCGCCGCGACGGCCTGCGGGGCGAGCGACCCCGCGAAGGCGCACCCGGAGCCGAAGCCGACCGGGCAGCACGGAGTGCGTTTCGCGGCGGACCACCCGGTCGCCCGCGCGGACGCGCCCGTGCATGTACGGCTCGAAGGAATCGCCCCGGGCACGAAGGTCAGCATCACCGCCGGGGCGAAGGACCGGCACGATCAGCGGTGGGCCGCGACGGTGCGGCGGACGGCGGACGAGAACGGCGCCGTCGACCTGGGCAGTGGTGGCACCGCGGACCTGCTGGAGCGCATGCTGCCGACCGGCGGCCGGGCGAAGAAGCTGATCGGCAGCGGCAAGGCGTTCTCGTACCATCCGGGCCCGCCCGGGCGGCAGCGCTCCTACTCGGTGCGGCTCACCGCCACCGCGCTGTCCGGGAGGGACAAGGGCGAGCGGGTGGCACGCCGCGACCTGGTCCGGCAGTGGCTGACGAAGGGCACCACGCACCGTGAACTGACCGTCGCCGGGGACAAGGTGGCGGGCGATCTCTATCTGCCGCCCGAAGGGCGGGGCGGCGACAGCGCGAAAGCCCCCGTGCTGGTGTTCGGCGGCTCGGAGGGCGGCAACTCCGGCACGTACACGGCGGCGCTGCTGGCCTCGCACGGGCACCCGGCGATGTCGGTGTGCTACTTCCGGTGCGGGAAGGATTCCGGGCGCCCGAACGGCATCGACGGCATCGATCTGGACTATTTCACGCGGGCCGGTCGGCTGCTCCGCAAGCAGCGGGGCGCCGATCCCGAGAAGCTGGCCGTGATGGGCAACTCGCGCGGCAGCGAGGCCGCGCAGCTGCTCGGGCAGCGGCGCCCCGAGGTGTTCCGCGACGTGCTCGCGTACGCGCCGTCGTCCAAGGTCAACGGCCCCTATCTGAGCGGCACCACCGCCTGGACCGATCACGGGGAGCCGATCCCGACCGGGCCGATCCCGCTGGACCGGGTGCGCGGCACGGTGCTCGCCGTCGCGGGCGGCAACGACAAGATGTGGGGTTCGGCCGCCTCGGCCGCCGCCATGGCGCGGCAGGGCGCGAAGAAGCTGGTGTATCCGGACGCCGGCCACCATGTGAACTGGTTCCCGTTGGGCCAGCCGGGCCAGGAGGGCGGACGGGACGGCGCCGTCGCCGCCACCGCGGCGGCGGACCAGGCGGCACGCGGCAGCTCCTGGCCGCGGGCTCTCGACCTGCTGGACAGCTGAGCGACGGCCCGCGCAGCGGACGGACGGCGACCCGCACCGCAGGCGGCCCGCACCGCAGGCGAGCCGCGGCCCGCGCGGCGCAACCCGCGTCAGGCCTGCTTCGCGGCGAGGGTGACGACGGTGATGTCCGAGTCGGCGCCGACGCGGACCGGCGGGCCCCAGGCGCCCGCGCCGCGGGTGACGTAGAGCTGGGTGTCGCCGTAGCGTTCGAGTCCGGCGACGGTCGGGTTGGCGAGCGCCGCGAGGTGGTTGCCGGGCCACAGCTGGCCGCCGTGGGTGTGGCCGGAGAGCTGGAGGTCGACGCCGTGGTCCACGGCCTCGTGGATCTGCACGGGCTGGTGCGCCATGAGCACGCAGGCCCGTTCGGTGTCCCGGTCGCGGAGCGCCCGGTCGAAGTCGGGTCCTTCGCCCTGGTCCTCGCCGGCGAGGTCGTTGACCCCGGCGAGGTCGAAGCCGGGCAGTTCGCGGCGGGTGTTCTCCAGCGGGTGGACGTTCAGCTCCCGCAGGTGGTCGATCCATGCGCGGGCGTCGCCGAAGTACTCGTGGTTGCCGGTCACGAAGAACGTCCCGTGCCGGGAGCGCAGCTCGCGCAGCGGCTCGGCTGCGGGGCCGAGGTGCGCGACGCTGCCGTCGACCAGGTCCCCGACGATGGTCACCAGGTCGGGCTGGGTGCCGTTGATGGCGTCGACGATGCGCCGGGTGTGGCCGCGGCCCAGGATCGGCCCGAGGTGGATGTCGCTGACGACGGCGACGCGGTAGCCGTGGGTGCGGCGGCCGAGCTTGGCCAGCGGGACGGTGACGTGCTTGAGGGTCGGCCCGTTCAGCACGCTGTAGGCGCCGGCCGCGGTGGTGCCGAGCCCGGCGGCGCCGGCTGTGACGGCGAGGGTGCGGGCGAGGAAGACGCGGCGGGAGGGTACGGGCGCGGCGAGGGGCACGGTGTGCGCGCCGTCGCCGGACGGCCCGGCGACGGCGGATCCGGTCGCACCGGCGTCCGCGGCGGCAGGGCCGGCCTCCGGGGCGGCGGGACCGGCGTCCGCCGGGACGGCCGTCCCGGCCGACGGGGACGGGCCGCCCGCGGGGGTGACCGGCTCCGCGACGCGCGCCGACTCCTGCACGGCCGGGGCCGGCTCCGCGGCCGGGGCCTGGACCGACCGGGCCCTTCCCCAGGGGGTGCGCCGCAGGACGAACCGCACCAGTTCTCCGGCGAGCAGCGCCAGGGTCAGGTAGAGCAGGCAGGCCAGCCACAGGAAGCCCGGCCAGGCGAGTATCTGCTCCACCAGGAAGGGGGCACCGGCCCGGCCGGACACGAGCGCCCCGAGGGTGGTGACCGGCAGCAGCACCGCCAGCACGGTGCCCAGGCGGCGCCACAGGCTGCCCGGCGCGGACACGTCGCGTACGAAGCGCCGCCACAGGTACAGGTGCGTACCGGCCAGCAGGCCCAGCACGACGAGCCCGATCAGTACGAACACAGCCGCCATGTCAGTCGTCCCTCCCCCTCGTCTCCCCCGCTCACCGGATTCCGCGCCCGCCTCAGGTGCGCCGGGCCGCCCGCAGTCCGCGCAGTCCGAGCACGCCGATGGCCGTTCCCAGCAGGAACGAGGTGATCGCCAGCAGCAGGTGGACCCAGAAGTAGCCCGTGGGCGCACCGGCGTCGTCGAAGGCCAGTCCGCTGCTGTCCTTCCAGAGATTCTTGACGAAGGTGATCCACACGAACCAGGACCAGACGCCGAAGGCGAGCAGGAACCAGGAGACGCGCCGGGAGAGCACCAGCCCGGTGCGCCGCCTGGCCGGGGACTCCGGCTCCGGCTCCGGGCCGGGGTCCGCGGTGGGCGGGGTGGTGGAGGCGTCGCGCATGATGTCCAGTATGGCCGGTGTGCCGTCGGGGGCTTCCGGGCGCCCCCCTGGAAGGCCCGCGGGATGGTCCGCGGCGGGCCGGTGTGCCGCCCCCACACCCCATTGGCCTACGGCACTGGGCGAGTTGGGCTACTTGAACCCGTGGTTGGCGGGCCTCGGCGTCCCCGGCGCGCCGATGGGCCTGTACGTTCGCAGGGTGCCCATTTCTTCGCATTATTCAGCTCCCGCCGCGCGCCCGTGCCCGCGCGGCACCGCGCGCACGCGGCGTACGGCGGCGCGCGGTGGCCTCGCGTCCGCCGCCCTGGCCCTCTGCCTGCTGGCTGCCGCGGGCGCCCAGCCCTCCTACGCGGAGGAGAACGAGCCGGGCGGCAGGCCCGCCGAGCCGAAGCCTCCCGCGCAGATGTCGACCATCGGCGGCGAGCAGCTGGGCCGGCCGGGCACCCAGGTGAATCTGAAGGAGGGCGCGCCCGAGCTGCCCGAGAAGCTCTCGGGGCGTTCATGGATCGTCTCGGACGCCGAGTCGGGCAGGGTGCTGGCCGCGCACAACGCGCACTGGCGGCT
The DNA here is from genome assembly GCF_000280905.1 of Streptomyces sp. AA1529. GTDB lineage: Bacteria > Actinomycetota > Actinomycetes > Streptomycetales > Streptomycetaceae > Streptomyces. The sequence continues at coordinate 3,694 of NZ_ALAP01000018.1, forward strand.
GCCTCCCGCCAGCACGCTGAAGATGCTCTTCGCCGACACGGTGCTGCCCAAGCTGCCGAAGGACCGCAGCCACAAGGTGGTCCCGTCGGACCTGGAGGGGATGGGCGAGGGCAGCAGTCTCGTCGGGGTGAAGGAGGGCGAGTCGTACACGGTGCACGACCTGTGGCTCGGCGTCTTCCTGCGGTCGGGCAACGACGCGGTGCACGTGCTCTCGGCGATGAACGGCGGCGTGCCGAAGACGGTCCGGGAGATGAACGAGAAGGCCCGGGCGCTGCACGCGGACGACACCAAGGTGCTCAGCCCAGACGGCTACGACCACGAGGGCCAGGTCTCCTCCGCCTACGATCTGACGCTGTTCGCGCGCTCCGGGCTGCAGAACGAGGAGTTCCGCGAGTACGCGGCCACCGCCACCGCGAAGTTCCCCGGCGAGACGAAGAAGGACAAGAAGACCGGGAAGACCAAGCGCGGGAGCTTCCAGATCCAGAACACCAACCGCCTGCTGACCGGCGACGTCGGTGTCGACCCCTACCCGGGCATCGCGGGTGTCAAGAACGGCTTCACGACGAACGCGGGCAACACCTTCACCGGCGTCGCGCAGCGCGGCGACCGGGTACTGCTGGTGACGGTGATGCACCCGGACACGAAGGAGACGCACAGCGTCTACAAGGAGGCCGCCAAGCTGCTGGACTGGGGCTTCGACGCCGACGGCAAGGTCGAGCCGGTCGGTCTCCTGGCGGCGCCCGGTGACGCGACGAACGGCGGGGGCGCCCCGGCGGGCAAGGACGGCGAGGCGGGCGGCTCGGGAGCCCGCGCCGCCGCGCACGCCGCCGACAAGCCCTCCGGCGGGGCCGGCACTGCGCTGGGCATCACAGCCGGTGTTCTGGTCGTCCTGGCTCTGGTGGCGTACGGGGTGCACCGTCGCTGGCCTCTTCCGGAGCTGGCCCGCCGCCGTCGCGGGTGACGTCCGCGCCACCGGTGGCGTGCCGGCCGCCGGTGGCTTCCGGGTCCGTGCTGCCTCCTGCGGTGGTGTCCGGGCCCGTACTGCCGTCCGCGGCGGCGGCCGGATCGTCCTGGCCGGTGCTGTCGGTACCCGCGGCGGGCTCCTTCTCGCCGGGGGCCGCCGCACCGCCGAGGGCCGCCGCACCGCCGGGAGCGGCCTCGCCGCCTCCGGCGCCCTCCTCGCCTTCGGGAGCCGCCCCGCCGCCGTCGGCGGTCTCCTCGTCGGGTGAGTCCTCACCGCTCGCGGCCAGGTCCCTGATCGGCTGCCGGTCCTCGGGGCCTCCGTCGGGCGCCGGGGCCGTGGCCGTCCAGGCCGCACAGTAGAGCAGCAGCTTGGTCATGAAGCTGATCCACAGCAACAGCGCGATGGGGACGCCGAAGGCGCCGTAGAGGTTCTTGGCGGCGACCTGCTGCAGGTAGCCGCCGAGCAGCAGCTTCAGCAGTTCGAAGCCGACCGCGCCCTGGAGGGCGGCCGCCACCGTCGCGCGGCGCGGGGGCCGCACCCGGGGCAACAGGGTGAGGACGTACCACAGCAGCAGGAAGTCGGCGGCGACGGCCGCGGCATAGGCGGCGGTGCGCAGCAGCACCGTGCCCACTCCGCCCTCGGCCAGCTCCAGGCGCTCGGCGACGCGGGTGACGGCGGTCACGGCGAAGGCGGAGCCGCCGAAGGAGACCAGCCCGACGACGCCGAGGCCCAGCAGGATGCCGACGTCGACCGCGCGGCGCACGACGAGGTTGCCGGGGTCCTCCTCCAGGTCCCACATGGCCCGCAGGCTCTCGCGCAGCACCCCGACCCAGCGGCCGCCGGTGAGCAGCAGCAGTCCGCCCGCGATGCCGCCGACGGTGCCCGCGTTGTCCACCAGGGACTGGAGTTCCAGCTGGTCGGAGATGCCGGGCACCTGCTCGGTCAGGGTGTTCTGGAGCCGGGTCATCTGGCCGTGCGAGAGCAGCGCGGCCGCCACGGCCGCGCCCACGGCGAGCATCGGGAACAGCGCGAGGAAGCTGTTGAAGGTGATGGCGGCGGCGAGCCGGGTCCACTTCCGGCTGTCCAGGTGCTCGTAGATCCGCCAGAGCCGGGTGGCGCGGAGCCGGGCGAGGGACGAGCCCACGATCGGCAGCTTCGTCAGTCTTTCCACACCAGCCACCTGCCCCGCCCCGTGCACTCCAGCCGTCACCGGACGGTATCGCGTACCGCAGGCCCCGGGCGCGCTGCCCTGCTCGGCGTTGCCCGTCCGGGGGAGGCGGTCAGAGCGTGGCGGGCGGGCGGGCCGAGCGCCGCTGGTACGGCGGGCGGCAGGTCCCGGACGGGAGGGTGACCTCGAAGGTCGGGGAGGCCTCCACCCCCGGGCCCTGCGGATGGCCGGATCCGGCTGCGGGGCCCGGGCCGGCGCTCGGGTGCTGCGCGAACGGGAACTCGCGCTTGAGCCGCCACACCTGGTCGGCACCCTGCTCGTAGAGGGCGAACCCGGCGGCCGTCCAGGCGCACTCGAAGTCGGCCAGCTCCCGGTGGGCGCGGTCCATGGCGGGCTCCGGGATGCCGTGCGCGACCGTCACATGCGGGTGGTACGGGAAGTGCAGGACTCGGTCGAGCGGGCCCTGCGGGTCGCGGACCTGCTCCTGGAGCCGGGAGCAGGCCGTGGCGCCTTCCACGACCTGGACGAAGACCACCGGTGAGAGCGGCCGGAAGGTGCCCGTACCGGAGAGCCGCACCGGGAAGGCCCGTCCGGCCAGCGCCACGGCCGCCAGGTGCGCCTCGATCTCCGGCCGGGCCGCGGCGGGCACCTCGGTGGGCGGCAGCAGCGTGATGTGGGTGGGGATGCCATGGGCGGCGGCGTCGCCGAAAGAGGCCCGCCGGTCCTGGAGCAGTGTGCCGTACGGCTCCGGGACAGCGAGCGATACGCCGAGGGTGACGGTCGCTCCCGCGCCCATAGGTTCTCCCTTCACTGCCTGCCGGGCACGAGGCCCACCTTGTCGTACACGGTCCGCAGCGTCTCGCTCGCCACGGCCCTGGCCTTCTCCGCGCCGTCGGCCAGGATCTTGTCCAGCGCCGCCGGGTCGTCCATGAATTCCTGCGTCCGGGTGCGGAACGGTGTCACCCAGTCCGTGACGATCTCCGCGAGGTCCGTCTTCAGCGCACCGTAGCCCTTGCCCGCGTACTTATCCTCCAGTTCCTGGATTCCGGAACCGGTGAGCGTGGCGTAGATCGTCAGCAGGTTGCTGATGCCGGGCTTCTTGTCCTGGTCGAACCGGATGACGGTGTCGGTGTCGGTGACCGCGCTCTTGATCTTCTTCGCGGTGGTCTTCGGCTCGTCCAGCAGCTCGACGAGCCCCTTGGGGGTGGACGCCGACTTGCTCATCTTGACCCCGGGGTCCTGGAGGTCGTAGATCTTCGCCGTCTCCTTGAGGATGTACGCCTCGGGGACGGGGAAGGTGGCGCCGTACCGCCCGTTGAAGCGCTCGGCGATGGTGCGGGTCAGCTCCAGGTGCTGGCGCTGGTCCTCGCCGACCGGGACCTGGTGGGCCTGGTAGACCAGGATGTCCGCGACCATCAGCGCCGGGTAGGTGAACAGCCCGACGCTGGTGTGGTCGGTGCCCTGCTTGGCCGACTTGTCCTTGAACTGCGTCATGCGCGCGGCCTCGCCGAACCCGGTGAGGCACTCCACGATCCAGCTCAGCTGGGTGTGCTCGGGGACGTGGCTCTGCAGGAAGAGGGTGCACCGCTGCGGGTCCAGTCCGGCGGCCAGGAGCTGCGCCGCGGCCAGCCGAGAGTTGTCGCGCAGGTCGGCCGGGTCCTTGGGGATCGTCAGGGCGTGCAGGTCGACGACCATGTAGAAGGCGTCGTGGGTCTCCTGGAGGGCCACCCACTGGCGCACGGCACCGAGGTAGTTGCCGAGATGGAACGAACCGGCAGTGGGCTGGATACCGGACAGCACACGAGGACGATCATTGACCATGCCGTCATTCTCTCAGGTGTCCGGACCGGCCGGTGCCCCCGTCCCGGGTGACCTGGGGCACGGGAGAGATCCGCGGGAGCACGCGGGCCGGGCACGGAGTCACGGGGGCTCACGGCCCGGGCCGGGGGCGCGCGGAGGAACCGATCGGGCGCTCCCGCACCCACCGCCTGCCGAGGGACGATAGAAAGGTGCAGCCCCACCGGGCAGGTACGCCGGTTTGCACGGAGGAACGGAGACGACGATGTCGACGCAGCCCACCCTCTCAAGCGCCTCGAGCGCGCAGAGCATCGCCACAGCGGAGGCTCACAGCGCGCACAACTACCATCCGCTCCCTGTCGTCATCGCCACCGCGGACGGCGCGTGGGTGACCGACGTCGAGGGCCGCCGCTATCTCGACATGCTGGCCGGTTACTCGGCGCTGAACTTCGGCCACCGCAACCCGCGCCTGATCGAGGCGGCCAGGACCCAGCTGGACCGGGCGACCCTCACCTCCCGCGCCTTCCACAACGACCGCTTCGCGGACTTCGCCGCGCAGCTCGCGGAGCTGTGCGGCATGGAGATGGTGCTGCCCATGAACACCGGCGCCGAGGCGGTGGAGACCGCGGTCAAGACGGCGCGCAAGTGGGGCTACCAGGTCAAGGGGGTCCCCGACGGGCAGGCGAAGATCGTCGTCGCCGACAACAACTTCCACGGCCGCACCACGACGATCATCAGCTTCTCCACCGACGAGGAGGCCCGAGCCGACTACGGGCCGTACACACCGGGCTTCGAGATCGTCCCCTACGGCGATCTCGCGGCGCTGGAGGAGGCCGTCGACGCGCACACGGTGGCCGTCCTCCTGGAGCCGATCCAGGGCGAGGCGGGCGTCCTGGAGCCCCCGCCCGGGTACCTCGCCGGGGTCCGTGAGCTGACCCGCTCCCGCGGGGTGCTGTTCATCGCCGACGAGATCCAGTCCGGCCTCGGCCGCACCGGCGCCACCTTCGCCTGCGAGCAGGAGGGCGTCGTCCCCGACATGTACGTGCTGGGCAAGGCGCTGGGCGGCGGCGTGGTGCCCGTCTCGGCCGTCGTCTCCACCCGCGAGGTGCTGGGCGTCTTCCGCCCCGGCGAACACGGCTCGACGTTCGGCGGCAACCCGCTGGCCTGCGCGGTGGCGCTGGAGGTCCTGGACATGCTGCGCAGCGGCGAGTACCAGCAGCGCGCCAAGGATCTGGGCGAGCACCTGCACCGGGAGCTGCGCGAGCTCCCGACCACGGCCGTCCGCGAGGTCCGCGGGCGCGGCCTGTGGGCGGGTGTCGACATCGACCCGTCGTACGGCACCGGCCGCGAGATCTCCGAACGGCTGCTGGCCCGCGGGGTGCTGGCCAAGGACACCCACGGCTCCACCATCCGGCTGGCCCCGCCGCTGTGCATCTCCCGGGAGGACCTGGACTGGGGCCTGGACCAGCTCAGGTCCGTGCTCACGAGCTGACCCCGCCGCCGGGTCGACTGACACGGCCCGCACGGCACGGCGCCGCCGCCCGGCCCCTCCGGGCGGCGGCGCCGTGTGCGTCGCGGGTGACTCCCGGCGTGCCACTGTCCCGCTTCGCGGGGAGGCAGCCGAAGCCGGGCGCGGCGCGGAGCCTGCCGGCAGCGCGGCCCCGCGCCACGGCCCCGGCTACCCGTCGTCGCAGACCCCGAGCCGGAGCCCCCGGCTGTGCGCGATGCGCAGGACGCACAGCTCCACCAGCAAGGCGACGCTGGAGCGCTACAGCCGTCCCCCGGAGTGACAGGCGCGCGCCAGCGCCCCGCACAGGGCGTCCAGTGCGGCGGTGCAGGCGTGTTCGGGCGGGGTGCCGTAGCCGACCACCAGGGCCGGATCCGGCGGCGGCTGGGCGGGGGCCGCCGGGTGCCGGAAGGCGGACAGCGGGTCGAGGGCGACCCCGGCGCGGTGCAGCGCGCGCAGGGTGTCCTCCTCCGTCGTGCCCGGCGGCAGCCGGAGGAGGGCGTGCAGGCCCGCGGCGATACCGGTGGCGCGCACCTCGGGGACGCGGGCGGCCAGTCGGCCGACGAGCCGGTCGCGGCGTGCGCGGTAGCGCTGCCGCATGGCGCGTACATGGCGGTCGTAGGCGCCGCTTTCCAGGAAGTCGGCGAGCGTGAGCTGGTCGAGGGCGCCGGTGGTCCACTCCGCGGGTGTCTTCGCCGCCAGCACCGCCTCCACGAGGTGGTCGGGCAGCACCATCCAGGCCAGCCGCAGAGCCGGCGCCAGGGCCTTGCTGGCGGTGCCCAGATGGACGACCCGGTCGGGGTCGAGCCCCTGCAAAGCCCCCACGGGCTCCCTGTCGTACCGGAACTCGCCGTCGTAGTCGTCCTCCAGCACCAGCCCGCCGGTCCGCCCGGCCCAGTCCACGACCGCCGCCCTGCGGTCGGGATGCAGCGGGACGCCGACCGGGTACTGGTGCGCGGGGGTGAGCAGCACGGCGCGGACGTCGGCGAAGCGCGGATCGGAGTCCAGCAGCGGGGTGCGGGCGCCGTGCGCGTCCACCGGCAGCGGACGGGTGCGGCCCGGGGCGGATTCCAGCAGTTCGCGGTGGAAGGGCAGCCCGTACTCCTCGACGGCCGGCTCCGCCGGCACCGCGCGGGCCAGCAGCGCCAGCCCCTGCCCGAACCCGGCGCACACCACGATGCGTTCCGGCGCCACGCGCACCCCGCGGGACCGGGCCAGGTAGTCGGCGAGGGCCCGCCGCAGCTCCGCGGTGCCGCGCGGATCGCCGTGCGAGAAGGCGGCCGCGGGCGCGGCGGTCAGCGCGCGGCGCGCCGAGGCCAGCCAGGCCGGGCGCGGGAACGCCGAGACGTCCGGCGCCCCGGTGCGCAGATCGTGCCGGGGGCGCTCGGCCCAGCGCCGGTACCGCGAGAGCACACCGCTTTCGGCGCCGTCGGTCCGGGGCGGGGTGCGCGGACGGCCGGGCGGCAGCGGCTCCGCGCGCTCGGCCACCCGGGTGCCCGACCCCTGCCGCGCCGACAGCCACCCCTCCGCGACGAGTTCGGCGTACGCGGCGGCGACCGTGTTGCGGGCCAGCCCGAGGTCGGCGGCGAGCGCACGGGAGGACGGCAGCCGGGTGCCCGGGGTGAGCCGTCCGCTGCGGACCGCGTCGCGGAGGGCGGCCAGCAGGGCTGCGCGGGGCCGGTGCGTGCCGGAATCGCCGGTCGGGCCGAGAGCCAGGTCCAGGTGGAGGTCGCTGCCGGTGCGGGGCGTGCGGGATGCGCGAGATGCCCGGGAGCCGTCCCCGGAAGAAGAATTGGCCCACGAATCTGCCATGGAAGTGGACCATACATCTGAACCACTTCCGCATAGGCTCGCAGCCATGACGACGACACCGCGGATGGACATCTGGCAGACCGCACCCCGGATGATGAAGGGCATGTACGCCTTCCAGGAGGCCGCCTCGGCGGCGGGACTCGAACCCGTGATCGGCGAACTGGTCAAGATCCGCGCCTCGCAGATCAACCGCTGCGCCTACTGCCTGGACATGCACCTCGCCGACGCCCGCAAGCAAGGCGAGTCGCAGCTGCGGCTGGACCTGCTCGCCGCCTGGGAGGAGAGCGGCGACCTGTTCACGGAGCGGGAGCGGGCCGCACTCGCCCTGACGGAGGCCGTCACCGAACTGACGGACGGCTTCGTGCCGGACGCGGTGTACGCGCGCGCCGCCGCGCACTTCGAGGAGGCCGAACTCGCGGCGCTGATCGGGCAGATCGTGGCCATCAACGCCTGGAACCGGTTCAACGTGACCGTGCGGGGCCTTCCGCAGAGCCTGCGGGACGGCGGTCGGGCCGCCTGATGGACACCGCGGACCACGCTGCGGCCGCGGCCGCCCGGTTCCGCCGGCTGCACCACGACCGGAAGCCGGGCGAGGCGCTGGTGCTGCCCGGCGCCTGGGACCCGGCCTCCGCACAGATCTTCGCCCAGGCGGGGTTCTCCGCGCTGGCCACCCCCAGCGCCGGGGTGGCGGCCTCGCTCGGACACGAGGACGGCGCGTGCCCCGCCGACGAGATGTTCGCCGCCGTCGCCCGGATCACCCGCGCCGTCACCATCCCGGTGAGCGCGGACATCGAACGGGGATACGGGCTGCCCCCGACCGAGATCGCCGCCCGCCTCCGCACCGCCGGGGCCGTCGGCTGCAACCTGGAGGACTCGGCGGACGGAGTGCTGCTGCCGACCGGGGACCAGGCCGGCTTCCTGGCGGACGTACGGGCCGCACTGGGCTCCGCACCCTTCCTGAACGCACGGATCGACGTCTACATCCGGGGCGCCGCGGAGCCGCTCGCGGAAGCCCTGGCACGGGGCAGCGCCTACGTCGCGGCCGGCGCGGACGGGGTGTACCCGATCGGCGCGCCGACGGAGGACCTCGCGGTCCTCGCCCGCGCGCTGCCGGTGCCGGTCAACGCGCTGGCCCAGGAAGACGGCCCCCACCCCGCGGAGCTGGCCGCCGCCGGTGCCGCGCGGGTCACCTTCGGCGGCGGCCTCGCGGCCCGCGCCTACGCGGGCGTCCAGGCCCTCGCGGACCGCCTGCTCGCCTCCTGACGCCGGGCGCCCCCCTTCGCGGGGGCGCCGCAACGGACGGTGTTGCGGCGATCTCCTCTCGCGTCCGTCCCGATGCGCTGAGGACCACGGACGAAGTTGGCGCTTGCCGCACCCAACTCCTTCCGCAGCAGGCCCGAAAAGGCTCCGGAGCGCGGCGCGGATGTCAGCCGCCACAGCAGCTCTCGCGGAGTGCGAGGCGACGTTCCCGCGATGCGCACTCCGCCCACTGACATCGCGCAGGGGCTGTACAGCAGACCCGGATCGTTCCCCCCTCGGTATGCAACTCCGCGTCTGTTGTCTGTGAGCAAAAATTTCCGAGCGGAATGTGTGCGCCCTCTGGATCTGAGTCGCCACGGTGTGGAACCGTCGCAGGCGCTTCCGGCCAGAGCGGTCGGGGGCATGATTCCCAGGGGGAAGATGCTGTTACGTGCTTCGGGCACGTCCATGTGGCGTGCCCGAAAACAGTCCAGACGTTCCGTCACTGCCGCGATCGCCCTGCTGGCGGCTACCGCGACCGGCGCGGCGGCGCTTCCGGCCACCGCGAGTGCCGCGGCCCCGGCGAAGGGAGCGCCGGGGTCGGCGTGGGGCACGAGCCGGCCGGACGCAAAGGTCCCGCCGGTGAAGGTGGGAGAGACCGAACCGGCCGCCAACGAGGATGAGGCCGAGCCCTCCCCGGAGGTGGCGGCCTGGCGCAAGGCGCAGCAGGAACGCGCCGATCGGCCGTCCGGCGCCACCGAGGAGAAGAAGACACGAAAGTCCGCAGCGGCCGCGTCCGAGGTCGTACCGGCAGGACAGGGGGACGTTCCCTGGCACGAGATATCCGACTTCCGGATCACCGACTCCCTGGTGGCCCGGGTCAACTACTCGACCGGCAACCTGATGCTGGCGGCGACCGACTTCGACATCTCCGGCGTCGGCCGGAGACTGCAACTCACCCGCACGTACAACTCGCTCGACGCCCCCTGGGGCAGAATGTCGCAGCGCTGGTGGCAGGGGTATGAGCGCTACCTGCACCTCGCCGACGACGAGGTCGTCCTCTACGGCAAGACCGGCGAGAGTCTCCGTTTCGCCAAGGACGGCGACGCGTACACCACGCCCAAGGGCTACTCCGAGGATCTGGAGAAGAACTCGGACGGCACCTACACCCTCACCGACCGCAAGTCGGGCGTGAAGGACACCTACAACGAGTACGGCAGTCTGACGAAGATCACCGACAGGAACCACGGCGAGATCACCGTGGCCCAGCACGACGAAGACGGCGAGAACAAGGGCTTCAAGCTCACCGGCAAGCGTTCGGGGCGCTGGATCGACCTGGTGAAGACGGACGCCTCGCAGTGGCAGGCCAAGGACCACACTGGCCGCACCGCCGTCTTCGACCTCAACAGCGCGGGCGACCTGGCCAAGACCACCGACACCGAGGGAAAGACCACCACCTTCGGCTACGACTCCTCCCGCCGTCTGACGAGGATCACCACGCCGGAGGGGCGGGTGACGGTCTTCACCTACGACGACCGGAACCGGGTCACCTCCATACTGCGGGCCACCCACTTCAACGGTGACGAGCACGCGGGCCCCACCTACCGCTACAGCTACACCGCCGACGCCCCGGACAAGGCGGGCACCACAACCGTCACCGACCCGCTGGGCGACGCGACCGAGTACGAACACAACAGCGACGGCGAGGTCTCCGAGGTCACCGACCCGCTGGGGCACCACCGTTCCCGCACCTATGACGCCAACCGCAACCTGGCCACCGCCACCGACGCGATGGGCACCGGCGGCAACCCGGGCAACGTGACCGCCTACGGGTGGGACGGGCGCAACAACCCGACCTCGGCCACGCTGCCCACCGGCGCGACCAGTTCCCTGACCGGCTACCAGACCATCGCCGGGGCCGACCTGCCCGGCACGGTCAAGATGCCCGACGGCCAGGAGACGGAGTACTCCTACGACACCAAGGGCAACACCACCTCCGTCGCGGTATCCGGCGACGGCGGCGGCGAGCGCACCATGGACTACAACGAGACCGACCCGGACTGCGGGGGTTTCGAGGGCCAGGTGTGCTCGGCGACAGACGAGCGGGACAAGAAGACGAAGTTCTCCTACGACGACCACGGCAACCTGACCGAGGCCGACCCGCCCTCCCCGATGGGTGAGACGACCTACACCTATGACGAGAAGGGCCGCCCGGCCACCGTCACCGACGGGCGCGGCACCGAACTCACCTACAGCTACGACCAGCGCGACCGGGTCACCAAGGTCACCGGCCCCTCCAAGACGGTCACCTACCACTACGACGGGGACGGCAACCTGCGCCAGCGCGACGACAGCACCGGTGTGGTCAAGTACGCCTTCGACCCGCTGTCCCGTGAGACCGTGCGCACCCTCCAGGACGGCTCCCAGACGGTGCTGACCTACACCGCCGACGGCAACGTCGCCTCGTACGAGGACCCCGGCGGCACCACCCGGTACCGCTACGACGCTGCCAACCGCCTCACCGACCTGACCGCGCCCGACGGCAAGAAGACCACCTACGGGTACAACAACAACGACACCCGCACCTCCACCACCTACCCCGGTGGCACCGAGCAGGCCATCACGGTGGACAAGTCGAACCGTCCCACCCGGATCAAAGCCACCCACGGTGACACGACACTGGTCGACCTGTCCTACACCTACAGCTACGCCTCGGGCGGCAGGACGGTCGACGGCACGAAGTTCCGCACCGTCACCGACGCCGTGGACGACCTGAAGCGCACCCACACCTACGACAGCGCGGGCCGCTTCTCCTACGCCGAGGAGACCAAGGACGGCGAGCGGAACAACTCCTGGCAGTACTGCTACGACCCGGCGGGCAACCTCACCTCACAGGGCATCACCGAAGGCTGCCCCCGCGGTACCACCTACGACTACAACGACGCCGGACAGATCACCCAGAAGAACGGCGACTACTCCGGCTGGTCCTACGACCGCGCCGGCAACGAAACCTCCGGCGCCCCCACCCCGCAGACCGCCCGCACCGAGGGCACCTGGTCGGAGTTCTCCCAGCTCACCTCCACCACCGTGGGCGGGAAGACCTACGACGGCCAGTACGCCTCCACGGACAACAGCGAGCGCGTCAAGATCGGTGCCACCTACTTCCACCACGGCCCCCTCGGCCTCTCAGCCACCAGCACCGGCGGCCAGGACACAGGATTCGTCCGCGAAGCGCCGGGCACGCTGAATTCCGTGACGAGGGGCGGGAAGAGCTACTACTACCTGACCGACGCGCTCGGTTCCACGGTGGCGATGGTCGACGAGCAGGGGAAGAAGACAGCCTCGTACTACTACAGCCCCCGCGGTGTCACCGTCGCCGACGAAGACGACGGCAAGGGCCAGCCCTACCGCTTCGCCGGCACCTACCAGGACGCCACCGCGATGTACCACATGGGCGCCCGCTACTACGACCCCCGCATCGGCCGCTTCACCCAACCCGACCCCTCCGGCCAGGAAAAGAACCCCTACCTCTACGCCGAAGGCGACCCGGTCAACCGCATCGACCCTGGAGGGCTTCTCGATATTCCAGGAGCCGTGGGCAAGTTTCAGGATGCAATGGATTTGGTCAGCGTAGGAAAAGACCTGGCTTCCGGAGACTTCACAGAGGCAGCCAAGGGTTCTGCAAGTTTCACCGCTGGCTTCGTCGTCGGCACAGTGTGCACGGCAGCCACCGGCCCCGAGACGGGCTTCGTCTCATCCGTCGGCTGCTTTGCGGCCGGAGCCAACACCAGCACCCTAGTGGAAAGCTGGCTATCCTAGAGAAGGGAAATAAATGCCACGGCCGGACCCCCCGCCTTCAATGCGGAGAGCAATGCTTCAAGTGTTTCTGGCATTCGCACTCCTGTATGTCATCTGGTTCCTGGTTGCCGTGACCACCGGGGGTGACATTCTCTCTTCCCTCAGCGCACCTCTGATTCTGGTACCCCCGGGCCTCGGAATTGCCTGGGTGCGCTATCGGAACCTCAAACGCGACTGAGGAACCAGGGTGAGCAATTCCAGAGCAAGGCGGGCGAGAGCGTAAATCTGATCTCGAATCAGGCACAGCAGGTCGACACTCGTGGTTGATCGACCTGGCCTGTACCGGACCGAACCTGGTCCGGAGCACACGTGCGGAAAGGATCCGAGGGATGCGGCTAGGGGATTCTAAGGGGGCTCCGCCCCCTTAGCGGGGGGGCCGAAAACAACTGGGGCGTGCCCCCACAACGCAAACGCACTCCGCGGAGGGGATCCGACCCCGCGAACACGCCCCCGCGAAGGGGAACGCACCGGCCCCCGCGACGACAAGCGTCGCGGGGGCCGGTAGTGCGTGCGGCAGCGGCGACAGCCGCGCCGCGGTGCGGGATCAGTCCTTGGGGATCCACTTCTCCCACGTGGACTTGTTGTCCTTGATCCACTTGGCGGCGGCGTCCTCGGGGTCCATCTTCTTTCCGGCGATCATTCCGGCGACCTCGTTCTGGTCCTTGGTGGACCAGTGGAAGTTCTTGATGAACTCGGCGGCCTTGCTGTCACCGTTCGCGAAGTCCTTGTTCATGAACTTCTCGAGCTGGTTGGTCTCGTAGCCGCACTTGGCCTTGGACTCGGGGATCTCGCAGCCCTTGGTGTACTTGGGCAGCGGCACCTCGACCAGGTCGATCTTCTCGTTCATCCACTGCGGCTCCCACCAGTAGGTGAGGAACGGCTTCTTGGCGTCGTAGAGCCGCTTGAGCTCCTTCAGCTGGGCCGCTTCGGCGCCGGAGGGGATGTGCTTGAACTTGAGCCCGAGGTTCTTGATGAGGGCCTTGTCGTGCTGCGAGTAGGACGGGGCGGCACCGATGAAGTGGCCCAGGTCGCCGCTCTCGGAGGTCCTGAAGTCCTTGTAGTGCTTGTTGAGGTTCTTGTAGCTCTTCAGGATGTCGGGGTGCTTGTCGGCGTAGTACTTCGGCACGAACCAGCCGATGTGGCCGACGACGCCGAGGTCGCCGCCGGAGACGACGGTCTTCTTCTCCTCGACGTACTTCTTCTGCTTCTTCGGGACGCCGTGCCAGTCCTCGAGGATGACGTCGGCCTTGCCGCTGTTGAGCGCGTCGAAGGCGACGGGCTCGTCCATCTGCTTGGCCTCGACCTTGACGTCCATCTCGTCCTCGAGGAGCTTCTTGACGACGGCCGCGTTGGCGGTGGCACCCACCCAGGACGGCTCGGCGAGGACGACCTTGTCGTCGCCGCCGCCGCCGGCCTTGGTGTCGGCGGCGCAGCCGGTGGTGAGGGCGAGCACGCCCAGCAGGCCGACGCCGGCCACTCCGATGGTGCTTACGCGCTTGATTCTCATGCGAATTTCTCTTTCCTGTGGGACGGGGTGGGGGGACCCGTCGGGGGGATCTCGGGGGACGGAGGTCTCAGTCGCGGTTGCGCTTCGCGGCCGGCTGGGACAGGCGGTCGAGCATGATGCCGAGGCAGACGATGGCGATGCCGGCGGGGAAGCCCTGCGACAGGTCGCCCTTCGACAGGCCGCGGACCACCATGTAGCCGAGTGCGCCGCCGCCGATGAGGCCGGCGACGACGACCATCGACAGCACCAGCACGACGCCCTGGTTGAGGGCGACCAGCATGGAGTTCCTGGCCAGCGGCAGCTGTACGCCGAACAGTTGCTGCCTGCCGGTGGCTCCCAGCGAGTTGGACGCCTCCATGGCGGCCGGGTCGACGTGGCGCAGTCCCTGTGCGGTGATGCGGATGACCGCGGGTGCCGCGTAGATGACCGCGGCGAGGATGCCACCGGTACGGTTCTGGCCGACCAGCGCGATCACCGGGATCAGGTACACGAACTGCGGCATCGTCTGCATGGTGTCGAGCACCGGCCGCATGAGCTTGTCCACCCGTTCGACGCGGGCGCACAGCACGCCGACGAGCACGCCGACGACGACGGTGAGCAGCAGGCCCGCGAGCACCTGCGAGAGGGTGTCCATGGCCACGTTCCACAGCCGCATCCAGCCGATCAGGGCCAGGCAGACCACGCCGGTGAGGGCGGCGCGCCAGGTGCCGACGATCCAGCCGATCACGGCCACGAGCAGGGCCAGCGCCCACCAGGGGGTGGTCTGCAGACCATTGCGCAGCGGGTTGAGGACGATCTCGGTGAAGCCCTCGGCCCAGGTGATGGTGCCGCCCAGGACGGGGATGCCGGAGCCCAGGTGGTCGGTGAACCAGTTGACGGCCGAGTCGATGGAGTTGGTGAAGTCGACGACCCAGTTCTCGGGCCACTCGTCTCCGGCGACGGCGGTGCCGATCGCGGCGAAGAGGGCGGTGAGTGCGGCGATGCCGCCCCAGACGACGATCCGCAGCTGTGCGGCGGCGCGGGAGAAGCTCGTGGTGGCGACGTCGTCGATCCGCTCGCCGGCCGCGGCCGTGGTGCGGTCCAGCAGTACGGCCAGCAGCACGACGGCGACACCGGCGACCAGCGCGTCACCGTTCTTCAGCGCGCCGAGGGCCTCGTAGACCTCGGAGCCCAGGCCGCCGGCGCCGATCAGCGACGCGAGCACGACCATGGACAGACACATCATGATCGTCTGGTTGAGGCCCAGCATCATCTGCTTGCGGGCCAGTGGCAGCCGGGCGGTCAGCAGCCGCTGCCGGGCGTCGGCGCCCAGCGAGGTGGCCGCCTCCAGCGCGGTCGGGTCGGCCTGGCGCAGGCCGAGCGAGGTGAGGCGGGCCATCGGCGGCGCCGCGTAGATCACCGTCGCGATGAGCGCGGACGGGACGCCGATGTCGAACATCAGCACCAGCGGCAGCAGGTAGGCGAACGCCGGCATGACCTGCATGGTGTCGAAGACGGGCCGCAGGATCTTCTCGAAGCGGTCGGAGACTCCGGAGGCCAGGCCGAGCAGGGCGCCGAGGAGGGCGGCGAGGATGATCGAGACGATCATCAGCGCCAGCGTCTCCATCGTCGGTTCCCACACGTCCAGCACCCCGCACACCACGAAGACCGCGAGTGCCGTGCCGCCGGTGCGCAGCGCGCGCCGGGAGAGGTCGGCGCCGCCCGCGGCCCAGGCGATCAGGGTGCCGACGACGATGACGCCGACGTAGCTCATCGACTCCAGCAGGCTCAGCAGCGTGTCGTACGACGCCTGCGCGAAGTTGCTGATGTGCAGCAGGAAGTACAGGAAGATCCAGTGCGATTCGCGGTTGTCGACGAGCCAGTTGTCCAGGTCGTTGAGCGGCGACTGCACATCGGCGGTCAGCGAGCGCGGCCAGGTGCCGGCGCCGGTGACCAGGGCGCTGACCACGACGACCAGGATCGCGACCAGCAGGGCGAGGGTCTTGGGGTTGCCGAGGAAGCGGGCGAGCGCCGAGGGCGCTGCGGCTTCCTGCGGGGCCTCGGCGGGCTCCTTCGGGGCGGGCGCGGGGTTCGCGGCCTCGTCCTTGGTGAGGGTCGGGGAGCTCATATCAGCCCCCCGCCGGTATGGACCGCCTCCGCGGTGCTGTGGCGTGTGGCGCTCATACGGCTGCCACCTCCCGTTCCGTGCCGTCCTCGGGAGCGGCGTCCTCGGGGTCGGCGTCCTTGTCGAGCCCGGCGACGACGATCAGCAGGCTCGCGTGGTCGACGACGCCGAGCAGCCGGCCGTCCTCGACGACGCGGCAGTGCTCGCCGGTGCGGGCGACGGTCTCGATCGCGGTCGAGACGAGGGTGTCGGGGGCGACCTCGGTGCCGGTCTCCGCCTCGGCGCCCTCGGCGGGGCGCATCGCGCGGCGCACCGAGATGACCTGCTCGCGGGGGACGTCGCGGACGAAGTCGCGGACGTAGTCGTCGGCCGGGTTGGCGACGATCTCCTCGGGGGTGCCGAGCTGGACGACCTCGCCGTCGCGCATCAGGGCGATGCGGTCGCCCAGGCGCAGCGCCTCGGACAGGTCGTGGGTGATGAAGACCATCGTGCGGCCCTCTTCGTGGTGCAGCCGGATGACCTCTTCCTGCATGTCGCGGCGGATCAGCGGGTCCAGCGCGCTGAACGGCTCGTCGAAGAGCAGCACTTCGGGGTCGACGGCCAGTGCGCGGGCGAGGCCGACGCGCTGCTGCTGGCCGCCGGAGAGCTGGCCGGGGCGGCGCTCGCCCAGTCCGTCCAGGCCGACCTTGGCGACCATCTCGGCGGCGCGTTCGCGCCGTTCGGTCTTGCCCATGCCCTGGATCTCCAGGCCGTAGGCGACGTTGTCCACGACGGTGCGGTGCGGGAGCAGACCGAAGTTCTGGAACACCATGGAGGCCCGGTGCCGACGCAGTTCGCGCAGCGCGTCGGCGCCCATGCCGATGACGTCCTCGCCGTTGAACTCCAGCGCGCCGGCGGTGGGTTCGATCAGCCGGGTCAGGCAGCGCACCAGGGTGGACTTGCCGGAGCCGGAGAGGCCCATGACGACGAAGACCTCGCCCTGGTGCACGTCGAAGGAGACGTCGCGGACGGCTGCGGTGCAGCCGGTCTGCTCGCGCAGTTCGCTCTGCGAGAGTCCGGCGTGGGAGGCGTCGTGGGGGATCCGGTCGGCCTTGGGGCCGAAGACCTTCCACAGGTTGCGGACGGAGATGGCGGGGCCCGCCTGGTCGCCGTGCTCGTGCGCGTTCTCGTGCTCGCCGGCTGCCGTGGCTTCAGCGGTCTCGGACATCAGGCAACACCTCCCGGTGCCGTAGTCGCTTGTTTGTCGGTCTGCGTGGGTCGGATGAGGTCGACCGCCTTCTCGCCGAGCATCAGCACCCCGATCATCGGGTTGACGGCGGGCATGGTCGGGAAGACGGAGGCGTCCGCGATGCGGATGCCCGTCAGGCCGCGTACGCGCAGCCGGGGGTCGACGACGGCGAGCGCGTCGTCCTCCGCGCCCATCCGGCAGGTGCCCGCCGGGTGGTACACGGTGTGCGCGGCCTTGCGCACCAGCTCGCTGATCTCCTCGTCGTCGGTCACCTCGGGGCCGGGGAAGACCTCCCGCTTGAGCCACTTGGCGAACGGCTCGGCCTGGGCGACCTTGCGGGCGAGTTTGATGCCGTCGACGAGCGTCCGGCCGTCGTAGTCGAAGCCGTTCTCGTCGGGCTCGAAGTACTTGAAGTCGAGCGCGGGCTTGACCTCGGGGTCGGCGGAGGTCAGGTAGACCCGGCCGCGGCTGCGCGACTTGGGGATGTTGGGGGTCATCGACACGCCGTGCTCGGGGCGTTCGTAGCCCAGTCGCTCGGGGTTGTCGGTGAAGGGGATCTGGTAGAAGTGGAACATCAGGTCGGGGCCCTGGTGCTCCGGGTCCCGCTTGACGAACAGGCCCGCGTCGGAGTCCATCGCCGAGTTGTCCGGGATCGGTCCGTCGGTCTCCCACACGATCACCGACTCGGGGTGGTCGATGAGGTTCTCGCCGACGCCCGGCAGGTCGTGGACGACGGGGATGCCCAGCTCCTGGAGGTCCTCCCGGCGGCCGACGCCCGAGTGCATCAGCAGCCGCGGGGTGTCCACGGCGCCCGCGCACACCAGCACCTCGCGGCCGGCGGTCAGCAGTCGCTCCGCCCCGTCCTTGCCGCGCACGTGCACGCCGCTGACGGTCTTGCCGTCGGCGCCGCCGATCTCCAGCTTGTACGCCCACGTCTCCAGCAGGATGTGCAGGTTGGGGCGGTCGCCGGCCTCGATGTGCGGGTGCAGGTAGGCGACGGAGGCGGAGGAGCGCTTGTTGTCCTCCGGGTGGTAGGAGAGGTCGAAGAAGCCGACGCCCTCCTCGAAGGGCCGGTCGTTGAAGCCGACGACCTCGGGAAGGCCGAGGGCCTCCTGCGCGGCGTCGATCCAGTCCTGCGCGATCTCGTTCTGGTCCTTCTTGGCGACCCGCACCACGTTGTTGCGCAGCTTGCCGAAGTAGGGCTCCATGGCCTGGGCGCCCCAGCCGGTGGCGCCCGCCGCCTCCCACTCGTCCCAGTCGGAGGGCAGCGGCTTGAAGGAGATCAGGGTGTTGTGCGACGAGCAGCCGCCGAGCACCTTGGCGCGGCTGTGCAGGATGTGCGAGTTGCCGCGGGGCTGCTCGGTGGTCGTGTACTCGTAGTCGAGCTCCCCGCCCAGCAGGCCCAGCCATTTGCGGAGGGTGAGGACCTCGGGCCGGTCGATGTCCGAGGGGCCGCCTTCGATGAGGGCGACGGTGACGTCCGGGTCCTCGGCGAGCCGCGAGGCGATCACCGATCCGGCCGTCCCACCTCCGACGATCACATAGTCATAGCTGGGCATAGGGGTGCTGCTCCTTGAGAACTTTCCGGCGAGGGGGCGGGCGGTTGGTACGGGTGCGCCGCGGCGGCTCGACCGGTCGAGCCGCCGTCGCGCTCTGTTCGGGGTTCGGGGCGCGCGGTGGGAGGGGGCCGGTGGCCGGGCTCCGTTGCCCGGCTCAGCCGGCGAACCAGCGGACCGGGGCAGGCCGCAGGTTCTCGTACACGTGTTTGGTCTCGCGGTACTCGGCCAGCCCGTGGGGGCCCAGCTCACGGCCGATGCCGGACTTGCCGAAGCCTCCCCACTCGGCCTGCGGCAGGTACGGGTGGAAGTCGTTGATCCAGACCGTGCCGTGGCGCAGTCGCGCGGCAACCCTGCGCGCGCGAGCGGTGTCGCCCGAGAAGACGGCGCCCGCGAGGCCGTACTCGGTGTCGTTGGCCAGCGTTACAGCTTCGTCCTCGGTGCTGAAGCTCTCTACCGTCAAGATTGGGCCAAAGGTCTCCTCGCGGATGACCCGCATCCCGCGGTGGCAGTTGTCCAGCACGGTCGGCGCGTAGAAGAAGCCGCCCTCGGGCCGCACCTCGGACGGCTGCGGGCGCTCCCCGCCGCACCGCAGCTCGGCGCCCTCGGCGAGCGCCGAGGCGACGTAGTCCTCGGTCTTCTCCAGCTGCTGCCGGGAGACCAGGGGGCCGCACTCGACGCCTTCCTCGGTACCCCGGCCCAGCTTGATGCGCTGCGCGCGGGCGACGAGCTCGGCGACGAAGCGGTCCTTGACGGACTCCTCGACGATCAGCCGCGCACCGGCCGAGCAGACCTGGCCGCTGTGGATGAAGGCGGCGTTCAGGGCCTGGTCGACGGCGGTGTCGAAGCCCTCCTCGGTGGCGCAGGCGTCGGCGAAGACCACGTTGGGGTTCTTGCCGCCGAGCTCCAGGGCGACCTTCTTGGCGCCGGCGACGGCGGCGGCGCCGGCCTTGGTGCCGCTGACGAGTCCGCCGGTGAAGGAGAAGAGGTCCACGTCCGGGTGCTCGGCCAGGCGCTGGCCGACGGGCAGGCCCGCGCCGGTGACGATGTTGGCGACCCCGGCCGGGGCACCGGCCTCGATCACCAGCTTCACCAGGTGGACGGTCGAGAGCGGGGTGACCTCGCTGGGCTTGATGACGAAGGTGTCGCCCGCCGCCAGCGCCGGGGCGACCTTCCAGCTCGCCTGGAGCAGGGGGTAGTTCCAGGGGGTGATCATGGCGCAGACGCCGACGGGTTCGTGCACGACCACGCTGTGCACATCCGGGCTGCCGGCGTCCACGACCCGGCCGCCGGACTCGTTCATGACCAGGTCGGCGAAGTAGCGGAACGCGTTGGTGACGTCGTCCACGTCCACCCGGCCCTCTTCGAGGGTCTTGCCGGTGTCCCGGGACTCGGTCAGTGCGATCTGCTCCCGGTCCCGCTGGAGGAGGTCGGCGACGCGGCGCAGCAGCGCGGCGCGCTCCGCGGTGGGCGTGTGCGGCCAGGGGCCCTCGTCGAACGCGCGGCGGGCCGCGGCGACCGCCGCGTCGGTGTCCGATGCGTCGCCCTCGGCGACGACGGCGAGCGTGGTGGCGTCCGCGGGGTCCAGCACCTCCCGGGTGCCGCCGGCTGCGGCCGTGCGCCACGCGCCATCGATGTGAATGCTCTCCAGAACGGACACCTTCGGTACTGCCTTCCGTTACTTACTGCTTTCTCCGGGGCGACCCCGGTGCCCCGTTGGGGGCTTTTGCCACAACCCTGGGTAGATGGCAATCGGGAACCCTGCCCCGTTCTTCCGGTTGCATGTCCAGAAGGCGTCCCCAAGTGGCCTTCATCACGGGTCGAAGTGCGGCACCCCCCTGCGGACCGTACGGTGAGTAGGTCTTTGTCCGTATTTGGCGGCCCGGTGCGCCGGCACGGCGACACCGGACTCCTCTCCGGCGGATCGGAGCCAGCAATGCGTAAGCAGTACCGAACCTCACTGGTTGTAGCCGTTTGCGCTGCGGCGACGGCCTCCGGCGGGCTCCTGGCCCCGGCTCATGCCGCCCCCACGGCCACGCAGCGTGACGGGCCGGATATAGAAGAGTTGTCAGGCGAGGAAATAGCGGAAAAAGCGTCGCACGAGCTGAATTCCGCGCACTCCATGCGGCTCAGAATGAAAGCACCGGATCTCCGGCTCGACCTGACTCTCGACGAAAAGGCGAACTGCTCCGGAGAAGTCGGGGTCCCGGGCAAGGGCTCCATGCGGCTCATCAAGCGCGGCGGCACCGTCTGGATCAAACCGGACGCGGCGTTCTGGCGGGCGCAGCTCGGCCCCGAGAAGGGCGCGAAGGCGGCCGAGAAGTTCAAGGGGCACTACATCAAGGGCAGCGCCCAGGGCAGCGACAAGCTCGGCGGCGGGGGTCTGGCCACGGCCTGCGACCTGAACGCCTTCCGCGCCGCCTCCGGAGTGACCGGCTCCTCCGGCCCGCACTGGAAGCGGGGCCACCAGGGGGACGTGCACGGCCACCACGCCGTCCCCGTCACCCGCACCCGGCAGCAGGCCCGCGTCACCATGCACGTCTCGACGGAGGGCAAGCCCTACCCGCTGCGCCTGGAGCGGAAGGCGGGCAGCAACCACGACGAGATCGACCTGGGCCGCTTCAACCGGCCCGTCTCCCGCGCCACGCCGCCCGCGGACCGCACCGTCTCCGTCGAGCAGCTCCGCCGGCACCTGGACGGCTCCGGGCAGGACGAGCCCCCTTCGGAGTCGGTGTAGCCGGGAGTCGGTGCCGCCGAAACCCGGGCGGCAGACGACCGGGCCTCCGGCGGCCGGGGCATCCGGGCTCACCGCGTGGTCAGGCCCCGGACTCCGGCGCCCGGTCCGCCTCGTCCGGGGTGCAGGCGGCCGCGACCGCCACCCCGTCCTCGTAGAGGTGGTAGCGCACCACCAGTCCCCGCTCGACGGTCAGCCGCAGCGCGAAGGGCGAGACGAACTCCTTGCCGGTCGCGCGGACCCGGCCGGCCAGGTTGCCGGTCACGACCGCCTCGTCCCCCTCCACGACGAGCGCCTCCAGGGGCCGCCCGCGGGGCGCCATCGGCTCCACCCCGGCGGCCAGCTCCCGGAAGTGCGCGGCCACGTCCGCCCGGGTCGGCCGCGGACGCACCCAGGGCACCACGGGGTTGTCGGCGATCATCCAGTCCACCTGCTCGGCGAACAGCGCGGCGATCCGCTCCGGGTCCCCCGCACCGACGCGGGAGAGGAACTCCTCGACGACGGCACGCGCCTCCGGGGCGGGGGCCGTGGTGACGGGGTCGGCTGTGGGCGCCCGGCCGGTCTTCGGGGCGTCGGCGACCGGGCTCCTCCTCGGGGCGGTCGTCGCGGGCGTGTGGCGTGTGTGCGTTCCGGTCATGCCCCGAGGATCGCCGCCCGGCGGCGGCGGCGCGATTACCTGCCGGGTCATCGACCAGCTGCCGGGGCGTCGCCGGACACGGGGGGGCGCGAGCCCCCGCGGCCGGCCCCGGCCGGGCCGTCACTCCTGGGCCCGCAGCAGGCCCTCGCCCGCGGCGGTGCGGTGGTAGAGCACCGAGCGGCCCGCCCGGCGCCCCTGGATCAGCCGGGCGTCCCGCAGCACCCGCAGATGGCGGCCGACCGAGCCCAGTCCCTGTCCGGTGAGCGCGACGAGCTGCGTGGTGCTCTTCGGGGAGTCGAGGAGCACCAGGACGGCGGCCCGCGCGGGGCCGAGCAGCGCCCCCAACGCCTGTGGCACAGCGGGATGTCCGGTGTCGGCGAGCGTTCCGGAGCAGGGATAGACCACGGCGTAGCGGGGACGGACCCCGGTGGGCGGACGGGCCTGGCCCTGCGGCACGCCGACGGGGAGCGCCTCCCAGCTCACCCATCCGGTGTGCGGAGTGACGGGGACGAACATCAGTCGTGCGCCGTCCAGTTCGCGCGGCGGATAGTTCCGCGCGTTGATCTGGAGGCGGCTGCCGCCGAGCCAGCGCATGCCCGGCCGCATGTCGTCGAGCGCCGCGGCCCAGCCGCCCCGGCCGAGTTGCGCGGTGCGCGCCACCACGTCGGCCTCGATGATCCGGCGGCGCCGCGGCCAGTACGGCAGCACCGTCTCGTGCCACACCCACTCCAGCGTTTCGGCCGTGCGGTGCGGCAGGTCGTCACGGTCCAGGATGCCGGGCAGCGGCCCCGAACCCAGGGACACCAGCAGGTCGGCGCGGGCCACCTGGGGCGGGGTGGCGCGGATGCACGCGAGTTCCGCCGCGAAGGACGCGGCAGCGGCGCCGTGTGCGCCGGGGTCGGGTGGCGGGGTGAGGAAGTCCGCGTTCCAGGTGGGGCCGAGCGCGGCACGGATGAGCTGTTCCGTGACCGGGTCGGCGGCCTGGCGGGCACGGTAGGCGGGCCGGTGGGCGGCGAGCCAGGCGCGTTCGCCGGGGTGGGCCGCGCTGCCGCGCTCCAGCACCTTGAGACCGGCGATCGTCTCGGCGAGCGGGGACACCACGAAGCGGCTGCCCGCCAGGGTGTCGGCGCTGACCTGCCACCATCCCATGTCCCCCCGCCCCTCTGCCGGTCGGCTCCGGCTGTCCGTCCCGCCGGTCCGCTCCGCCGCCCCTGGCCGGCCGCACCGCGGGTGCGTCCGCGTCGGGGTTTCGCCCTGCCGCGAAACAGTAACCGGCGGCCGCGGTTCTCCCGAGACTTCCCGCCATGCGCACCTACCGCGAGCTGTTCCGGACCCCCGAGTTCCGTCCGCTCTTCCTCACCAGCACCTTCCAGGTGGCCGGGCAGACGGTGAGCGGCCTGGCCCTGGGAACCCTGCTCTACACCGCCACCGGCTCCCCGCTGCTGTCCTCGCTGGCGATGTTCGGCCCCTCGCTGGCCCAGCTCATCGGCGCGGCGACTCTGCTGTCGGCCGCCGACCGGCTGCCGCCCCGCGCCGCGCTGACCGGGCTGCTCGTGGCGTTCTCGCTCGGTACCGCCGCACAGACCCTGCCGGGGCTGCCCGTCGCGGGGGCGTTCGCCGTGCTGCTGATACTCGGGATCCTGGCCTCCCTGGGCGGCGGGGTGCGCTACGGGCTGCTCTCCGAGATCCTTCCCAAGGGCGGCTACCTCCTCGGCCGTTCCGTGCTCAACATGTCCAGCGGCGTCATGCAGATCGGCGGTTACGCTCTCGGCGGGCTGCTCGTCACGGTCCTCTCGGCACGCGGCACCCTGCTGGTCGGGGCGGCGCTGCACCTGACGGGGGCGGTGACGGCCCGGCTCGGCTTCGGGCAACGTCCGGCGCGCGCCGCGGGCCGCCCCTCCCCCGCCGCGACCTGGCGGACCAACTCCCTGCTGTGGTCCTCGCCCGCCCGTCGGGTCGTCTATCTCGGGCTGTGGGTGCCCAACGGCCTGGTGGTCGGGTGCGAGTCGCTCTTCGTGCCGTACGCGCCGCGGGAGGCCGGGCTGCTGTTCGCCTGCGGAGCGGTGGGCATGCTGGCCGGGGACACGATCGTCGGCCGCTGCCTGCCGCCCGGTCGGCGGAAGCGGTCGGCCGTGCCGATGCTGGCGCTGCTCGCCTTCCCCTATCTGCTGTTCGTGCTGCACCCCGCGGTGCCGTTCGCGGCAGGGCTGGTGATGCTGGCGTCCTTCGGCTTCGGTGCCAGTCTGCTGCTCCAGGAACGGCTGATGGAACGGACGCCGGACGAGCTCGGCGGCCACGCGCTGGGCCTGCACTCCTCCGGGATGCTGGCCATGCAGGGCGTGGGCGCGGCGCTGGCGGGCGCCGTCGCGGAACGCACCTCCCCCGCGACCGCCATGACTCTGGTGGCCGCCCTCTCCCTGACGGTGACGCTCTCCCTCGCTTCTGCGCTCCGCTCCCGCTCCGAGCAACAGGCCGGGACCCCGCGCACGGCGCGGCCTGCCCCTCACTCCCGAGGGATCTCGGGCCGCCTGCTCAGACCAGCTCGCCGCCCACGCCCGAACGTCCCGCCGGAACCCCGACCAGCAGCACCGTCACCCGATCCCGCACCCGCTCGCCGAGCACCTTGGCGACGGCGTCGGTGATCGCGGATATCAGTCCGGCGGGGGCTCCGGCGAAGTCGGGATGGTGGAAGAACCCCTCTCGGGAGCGCAGGGTGACGACCGGCGACGGCTCGTCGGTGACCGTCCCGCCCACGCCCCACCTTCCGCGGGGGACACCGAAGATCTCGACGCCGACCATCTCCCGGAACGACTCCGGATAGACCGTCAGCGCGGCCTCCGTCAGCTCCTTGATGAGCTGCCCGCTCACGGGCGCGTCCTCCCCACCCAGTACTTCCTCGTGAACTTGCACCTCGAAGTGCGGCATGACGACCCTCCGATCGGCAAGGTGAAGTCCCGGATCGCTACCATCGCGAGACGAATCACCTTTGACAGCAAAACATCTTTGACAGCAAAGCTAATGGAGGTCCGTCGCCATGTCAATGGACGGTCACAGAGAGAGACGGGGGCAGGAAAAGGGGCGACAAGGGACCGACCAGGCGGCAACCCGTGCGGCCCAGGAGGCCGACCCGGCGACCGGCGGGGGAAGCGGCGCCGGTGACGGGGCCGGCGCCGGCGAAGGAGCCGAACGAGAGGCCGCCCGGACGGCTGTCCCGGAGGCAGCGGCTCCGGGGATACCGTCGAAGCCGGGAGCAGCGGCCGCGCCCCCGGCGGCAGGCGACCGGCAGGCGCCGATGGGTCGGCGGCGGGAGCTGGCCGAGGACGACGCCGTCCGCGCGCTCCTGTTGCTCATGCCGCGCATCGTCGGTCGGGTCAAGCGCATCCCCGTACCCGAGGAGCTGCAAGCCCTGGCGCTGGCTCCCCGGCACCTGTCCCTGCTCTCGTACCTCCTCTTCGACGGCCCGATGACCGTCAACGAGCTCGCCACCCGCCTGGAGGTCGCCCCCACCACGGTCAGCCTCCTGGTGAGCGAGCTGAGCCGGAAGGGCATGCTGGAACGGCAGGAGGACGAGAACGACCGGCGCCGCCGCATCGTGAGCATCACTCCGGCCCACAAGCCCACCATCTCCCGCTGGCTGGCCCGCGGCGCCGGAGCCTGGCGCCAGGTGCTGGGCGACCTCTCCCCCGCCGAGCGCGCCCTGGTCGTCGCCACCCTGCGCGCATACGAGGACGTGATGGCCGAGGAGGACGGCAACGGCGAGGACTGACGCGGCCCGCGCGGGCCGCTGGGTGACACGCACGAAGCGTCCGGAGCACGTCCCCGGAAAGCCCCGAGGGCCCGTGCGGATCAGCTGGATCCGCACGGGCCCTCGGGGCGGTGCGTGGCGGTGCCGCGGTCGGCTCAGACCAGGCCGAGGCCGCTGACCGCGTCCCGCTCCTCGGTCAGCTCCTGGACCGAGGCGTCGATGCGGGTGCGGGAGAACTCGTTGATCTCCAGGCCCTGGACGATCTCGTAGGCGCCGTCCTTCGTGGTCACCGGGAAGGAGGAGATGATGCCCTCCGGCACGCCGTAGGAGCCGTCCGAGGGGATGCCCATGGAGGTCCAGTCGCCCTCGGGGGTGCCGTTGACCCAGGTGTGCACGTGGTCGACGGCGGCATTCGCGGCAGAGGCGGCCGAGGAGGCGCCGCGGGCCTCGATGATGGCCGCGCCGCGCTTGGCGACGGTCGGGATGAACTCGTCGGCCAGCCACTTCTCGTCGTCCACGAGCTGGGCGGCGTTCTTGCCGGCGATCTCCGCGTGGAAGATGTCCGGGTACTGGGTGGCGGAGTGGTTGCCCCAGATCGTCAGCTTCTTGATGTCGGCGACGGTCGAGCCGGTCTTCTTCGCGA
The DNA here is from genome assembly GCF_000280905.1 of Streptomyces sp. AA1529. Classification (GTDB taxonomy): domain Bacteria; phylum Actinomycetota; class Actinomycetes; order Streptomycetales; family Streptomycetaceae; genus Streptomyces. Next base: position 30,193 of record NZ_ALAP01000018.1, read on the forward strand.
GCTGGGTGAGGGCGCGGTTGTGGTCCAGGCGCGTCATGGCGGTGAACCGCTCGGCCGGCACGTCCGGCGCCGCCGAGCGGGCGATCAGCGCGTTGGTGTTGGCCGGGTTGCCGACCACCAGGACCTTGATGTCGTCGGCCGCGTGGTCGTTGATGGCCTTGCCCTGCGGCTTGAAGATGCCGCCGTTGGCCTCCAGCAGGTCGCCGCGCTCCATGCCCTTGGTGCGGGGCCGGGCGCCGACGAGCAGCGCCACGTTGGCGCCGTCGAAGGCGACGTTCGGGTCGTCGGCGATGTCGATGCCCTGGAGGAGCGGGAAGGCGCAGTCGTCCAGCTCCATGGCGGTGCCCTCGGCCGCCTTCAGCGCGGGGGTGATCTCCAGCAGGCGGAGCTTGACGGGGACATCGGGGCCCAGCAACTGGCCGGAGGCGATCCGGAACAGCAGCGCGTAGCCGATCTGGCCTGCGGCGCCGGTGACGGTGACGGTGACGGGGCTGACGGGAGTGCGGGTCATGGCGTTCTCCGTAGTACCTGACGTGGCTGGCGGGTGGCCGGAAGTCTCTCTACGTCAAGAGACCCATCGGCCAGGCTATCCGACCCCCCGCCCCGCGCACCCCCGGGTCCGCTCAGCGCACCTTCTCGCCCGGCACCGTGCAGCCCTTGCCGCCCGCCGCCAGCGTCGCGCAGGCCCGCGCCTCGTCCTGCGAACCGACGGAGACCATCCTGGTGTAGGCGTCGTTCGTGCTCGTCACCTCGTCGCGCTCCGCCTGGCCGCCCGGCCCGCTGATCCGCAGCGCGTCCCCGGTCTTCGCACTGGTGATCCGGGCCCAGGACGCCTTGCACACCGTGCTGTGCCGGACCTCGACGAAGCTGCTGCCGACCCAGGCCGAGCTGCTGGTCGCGGCGTGCTTGCCGCCGCAGCCCATCGCCTCCGGGTCCTTGCCCGAGCACTCCTCGCCCGAGCACTTCACCCCGGCGGGAAGCTGCGGCGCACTGCTGCTGGGGGTGGCCTTCGGCGCTGCGGCCTCCTCCTTGCCGTCATCGCCGGTGCCGAAGAACAGCACGGCGCCCGCGGCGACGACGAGGACGGCCACCAGGGAAGCGAGCAGCACGGTGGTTCTGCGCCGGCCGCCCGACGGTTTCGCGGCGCGGTCGCCCGGCGCGGCACGGTCGCCCCCGGCACCCGGTGCGGCGGCCGGTACAGGGGCGCCCGGTGCGCCGCCGACCGCGGCGGAGGGCAGTCCGGTGCCGCCCGGCGTGCCGCCGGTGCCCTGGCCGCCGGCCGGGCCGCCGCCGACCGGGCCCGAGGACCGCCCGCCGGTCGCGGGGGCGGCGGTGCCCCAGTCGGTCGCGTCGGACCGGTGGCGCCGCTCCCGGGCACGCGCCTTCTCCGCGCTCGCGTTGTCCGGGCCCTCGCTGTCCGCGCTCGTGTCGTGCGGGCCCGCCTGGTCCGGGCCCGGCCGGTCGGCGCCCGCCTTGTCGCCCGCCGCGCGGATGGCGTCCCTGCGCAGGACCGCCGTCTCCACGTCCTGGCCGCCCGGAGCATCCTGCGGAGTGCCGCCCCGGCCCGGCGGCGGCCCCTGGCCCGGGGTGCCCCGCTGCGGGGGCACCCCGCCGTCGGGCCCGAAGCCCTGGTGCGGCGCGGCGGACTGCTGCGGCGGGGCGGCTCGGTGCGGCGGCGCCTGGTGCGGCACCGCGGGGGCAGCGCTGTCCGTGTCGGGTTCGCCGCGGGCGGAGGTGCCGGCCCGGGGAGCGGCGCCCTGGTCCGTGCCCTTGCCCTTGCGCCGCTTTCGCCCCTTGCCGGACGCCTGCTCCGGTGCCTCGTCCAGCGCGGCCCGCGCCTGGGCGATCTGGATGGCCTCCAGCGTGGTGTCGCGGCGCATCTCGCTCCGGCTCCACGCGCGTTCGGCCAGCTCCCACATGGTGCCGAGGTGCCGCACGTCCGTCCCGGTCACCTCCGCGAGGGCCTGGGTGGCGCCGCGGGGCGGCAGCAGCCGGCCGTTCAGATAGCGCTCCCACGACGACTTGCTGTACCCGGTGCGGTCGGCGACGGTGGCGACGCTCAGCCCGCTGCGGTCGACGAGCCGCCGCAACTGGCTCGCGAACTCGCGGATCTGCGGGTCCAGATCCTCCGGTAGCGACCTCCAACGAGGCATGGCCTCCCCCTTGTCCGCGAGTGCGCTCTCGACATTCCTTCCCCGTGTCGCGCCACGGCCTCAGGTGCTCGTTCGCGCAAACGCCCCCTAGTCTGCCAGCCGTTCCGGACGCCGACGGTCCACGCACGGTCCCCGGATGGCTCGTCCCGTCCGACGGCGCGTGCGGGAGCGGGCTCCCGGCACCGTTCGGACAGCGCCGGAAGCCACCTGCGCCGGGCCGGCAGGCCGAGGGACCCGCGGACCCACCGGGCGGCGGCCCGGCTGACCTGAAGGCGGCGACGTGCCGGTTCGCCGCACGGGACCGGCGGACCGTCGCGGGGAGGGCGCGGCTGCGGCGCCGCGCCCCGCGGAGCGCCCGTCAGCGCACGGTGAAGTGCACGATGGTGTCCAGGAACGGCAGCGAGAGCCATGGGCTCGGCTGCGCCATCAGGGCCAACAGCACGATGGCGAGGCCCAGCACGCCGTAGGTGATCATGTCGGTGAAGCGCGAGCGCACCGCCAGCATGCCGACCGAGGGCTTGCCCCAGCGCAGCAGCGCCCCGCCGACCAGCGACAGGCCGATGACGAGCGTGCCCGCGCGGAACTCCGCGATGGTCACCAGCAGTCCGGCCAGCACCCCGAGGCACACGGCCAGCAGTGGCCACTGCCGATACGGCGCCGGGCGGTGCCCTCCTATGGCGCGCCCTCCGCCCTCGGGACGCGCGGTGTCCCGGGTCAGCACCGGGAAGCGCCGCGACGCCTTCTTCGGTGGAGCCGCCTCCTGCCCCGCCATCGCGGAGTCTCCCTTCAGTCCGCCGTCCCCGGCCCCGTTCCCGTCATGCCCGTCATTCCCGTTCCGGTCGCCGCCCCCGGCCCCGTCGCCGTCCGTGCCGTCGCTCCGGGCGCCGCTCGCGGCTTTGTCGCCACCGGTCCGCTCGGCGCTCCGGTCGGCGCTCCGGTCGGCGTCGACGCCGGTGCGGCCCTCGCCCCGGGCGGCGGGGCGGCGGTCGTCCTCTGCCATGACGGCGTTCTCCCCGACCTCGCTCAGCCGGCCGCCGCCTCGGCCGCCTCCACCACGTTCACCAGCAGCTGCGCCCGGGTCATCGGGCCGACGCCGCCCGGGTTGGGCGAGATCCAGCCGGCGACCTCGGCCACCCCCGGGTGCACGTCGCCCGCGATCTTGCCGTTCTCGTCCCGGCTGACCCCCACGTCCAGTACGGCGGCGCCCGGGCGGACGTCCTCCGGCTTGATCAGGTGCGGCACCCCGGCGGCCGCGACGACGATGTCCGCCTGGCGCAGCAGGTCCGGCAGATCGCGGGTCCCGGTGTGGCACTGCGTCACCGTGGCGTTCTCGCTCCGCCGGGTCAGCAGCAGCGGCAGCGGGCGGCCCGCGGTCACGCCGCGCCCGACCACCACCACGTGGGCGCCGTTCAGCTCGACGCCGTAGCGGCGCAGCAGCACCACCATGCCCTGCGGGGTGCAGGGCAGCGGTGCGGGCTTGTTGAGGACCAGGCGGCCCAGGTTGGTCGGGTGCAGACCGTCGGCGTCCTTGGCCGGGTCCATCAGCTCCAGCACCCGGTTGACGTCGATGCCCTTGGGCAGCGGGAGCTGGACGATGTAGCCGGTGCAGGCCGGGTCCTCGTTCAACTCGCGGACGACCGCCTCGATCTCCTCCTGGCTCGCCGTCGCGGGCAGCTGCCGCTGGATGGAGTTGATGCCGATCTGCTGGCTGTCGCGGTGCTTCCCCGCGACGTACTTCTGGGAGCCGACGTCCTCACCGACGAGCAGGGTGCCCAGGCCGGGCGTGACGCCCTTCGCCTTGAGCGCCTCGACACGGGTGGTCAGGTCGGACTTGATCGCGGCGGCGGTGGCCTTGCCATCGAGAATCTGGGCGGTCATGCGCACCATCCTCGCGGATCCGGGCCGCCGGTCTCCACTCAGGTGCCCTCGCTCCCGGTCCGCGGTGCCCGGCGGGGCCGCCGAACGGGGCGCGGCCGCCGGGCGCGGGGGCCGGGCGCGGAGGCCGGGTGCGTGCCGCGGCTCCCGGGTCGGGCGCGCGGCGCGGCCGTGCGCTCCCCGCCGTGCGCGGTGCGATCCGGCGTCACCCGCGCGGCGTCCCGTTGGCAACGGGACGGCAAAGGTCGGTTCATGTGCCTCCCTGCTCCCCCTACGCTCCGTTGCGAACGCGTACGGAGGGTCAGTAACGTGCGGGACGTGTTCAGCGTGATCATCGTCCCGGACGGGTGCCGGGGACTCGAGGCGCAGCACCGGCTGGAGCCGGGCCACACGCTGCGCTTCGGGCGCACGGCACCCACGGGCAACGGCCTGGCCCTCTCCCACCCCGCCGTCGCGTGCGCGGCCGGGGAGATCACCGCGACCGGCGCCTTCTGGATACTCACCAACTTCAGCAGCGATCAGACCTATCTCGTCGAGAATCCCGAGGGCGCGGGGGAGCACATCCGGGTCGCACCCGGCCGCGCGGACGCCCCGGTCCCCTTCGAGTTCGCACGCGTTCGCCTGTGCGCGGGCGAATCGGGGGCCGGCTGCGGATTCGACGTACTGGCGCCGCGCCACGACTACCTGGCGTCCGCCGACTCCCTCGTCGGCGGCTCGCGTTCCCGGGCGCGGCGCGCCGCCGCGCTCCTCCCCGGCGGGACGCACGGGGACGGGAACCGGGGCGAGGACCGGAGCGGGGAACCGGCCGAGGGCGGGGCCGCCGGCCCGGCCGAGGACCGGACGCAGGGCTGGCGCTTCGACCCCTTCCCGCGGCCCTACCCGTTGGACCGCACCTGCCACTACTTCCTCGTCCTGGCGGCACTGTGCGAGGCGAGCCTGCGCGGGGACGCGGCGGCCCCGGTGCCGGACGTCGTGGAGCTGACGGAGCGGCTGCGCCCGGTGTGGCCGGACGCCTCGCCCGCGGCCGTCGCCTGGAACATCGACTACCTGCGGCTGAAGCTGCGGCTGCGCGCACCGGACGCCGCGGAGAGCGTCCGCGAGGCCCTGGTGCGGTTCGCGCTCCGGTTCGACCTGGTGCAGGAAGCGGATCTGCCGGTGCTGGACGGCAAGTTGACCCACGCCGCCGCGGGATGGGAGAGCGGGGTCCGGGTGGCCGGGGCGTACTGAGCGTTGCGACTTCGCCACAGCCGGGGAAGTCGGCTGGACAGTCGGACAGTCGGACCAGCAACATTGGTGCACGGCGTCGGGCAGTGCAGGGAGGGCCGACGGTGCGGCGCCGTACCGGGGGGAGCGACATTGCTGAGGGCAGGCCGTGATTCTCCGGAATTGCTCGGCCCCATCCACTCCTCGACACCGTCGGAGGAACCAGCCCGTGAGCTACCCCCCGCCGCCCGGCCAGCAGCCCAATCCCTATTCGGCGCCCCAGCAGGGCGGCCAGGGCGCTCCCTACGGATACCCGGGACAGGGTGCCGGTCAGTCCGGCTACAACCAGCCCGGTTACCAGCAGCCCGGCTACAACCAGCCGGGCTACGGCTACCCCGGCGGAGTGCCGCCGTACCCGGGAGGTCCCGGCGCGGGCATGCAGCCGACCGTCAGCATGCCGGGCCAGGTCGTCACGGCCCGCGTGCTGCTGTTCGTGGCCGGCGCGTTGTGGGCACTGCTGGCCGTGCTCATCTTCTTCGTCGGGCTGGTGGCCAACGACGCCGTCAACGACATCCCCGGAGTGGACGCGGCGGGCGGTGCCGCACTGGGCGTCGCGTTCTTCGGGCTCCTGATCTTCGGCGGCCTCGCGGCGCTGCACATCGTGCCCGCCTCGATGTTCGGGAAGGGCCGTATCGGCACCCGCGTCACCGCGATCATCGCCGCGTCGGTCAACGCCCTGCTGCCGCTGCTGGGCTGCTTCGGCGCGCTGGGCAGTGCCGTGGGCGGCGAGGACGCGGCGAGCATCTTCTTCTGGTACATCCTGTGGCTGGCCACCGCGGTCGTGACGCTCGTCTTCTGCTGCCTGAGCCCGGCGAGTCAGTGGTTCAACCGGCCGCAGTACTGAGCCGGCGGCTGCCGCCCGCGGTCCGGCGGCGGCGCCCGCGGGCGCAGGAACGGGGTCGGGCCCCGCACCGTGGTGCGGGGCCCGACCCCGTTCCTGCGCCGGACCTTCGTGGGCAGGACCGCCGCGAGCAGGACCGGGCCCCGGGTGCGTGGCGCTCAGTGGAAGAAGTGCCGTGTCCCGGTGACGTACATGGTCACGCCCGCCTCGGCCGCCGCCTCGACCACCTGCTCGTCGCGGACCGAGCCGCCCGGCTGGACGACGGCGCGCACACCCGCCGCGGTCAGCACCTCCAGCCCGTCGGGGAAGGGGAAGAACGCGTCCGAGGCCGCGTAGGCGCCGCGCGCCCGCTCCGCACCGGCGCGCTGGACGGCCAGCCGGGCCGAGTCGACGCGGTTGACCTGGCCCATTCCGACGCCCACGGTGGCGCGGTCCTTGGCGAGCAGGATCGCGTTGGACTTCACGGCCCGGCAGGCCCGCCAGGCGAAGGCGAGTTCGGCCAGTTCGTCGGCGCCGAGCGCCTCTCCCGCGGCCAGCGTCCAGTGCGCCGGATCGTCACCCGCCGCCTGGAAGACGTCCTTGGCCTGCGCGAGGACGCCGCCGTCGACGGGACGGAACTCGACCGGCGCGGCCGGCGCCTCCGGGCAGCGCAGCACGCGGATGTTCTTCTTGCGGGAGAGCGCCTCCAGTGCCCCGTCCTCGTAGCCGGGGGCGACGACGACCTCGGTGAAGATCTCCGCGACCTGCTCGGCCAACTCCCGCGACACCGGCCGGTTCACGGCGATCACGCCGCCGTACGCGGACAGCGGGTCGCAGGCGTGCGCCTTGCGGTGCGCCTCGGCGACGTCCGCGCCCACCGCGATGCCGCAGGGGTTGGTGTGCTTGATGACGGCGACGCACGGGTCGGTGTGGTCGTAGGCGGCGCGGCGCGCGGCGTCGGTGTCGACGTAGTTGTTGTACGACATCTCCTTGCCGTGCAGCTGCTCCGCCTCGGCCAGTCCACCGTCGCCCGAGGTGTAGAGCGCGGCGGGCTGGTGCGGGTTCTCCCCGTACCGCAGCACGTTCTTGCGCTGGTGGGTGACGCCGTGGAAGGACGGGAACGGGTCGTTCTCCCGGCCGCCACCGCCTGCCGTCCCGGTCGCGGCACCGGACCCGGCGTCGGCGGACTCGGCCGCGTCGGCGTAGCCGGAGAACCAGCCGGCCACCGCGACGTCGTAGGCCGCGGTGTGCTGGAACGCCTCGCCCGCCAGCCGCTTCCGTGCCGCCAGGTCGAAGCCGCCCTCTTCGGCCGCCGCGAGGACCTCGCCGTAGCGGTCCGGATTGACCACGACCGCCACGGACGGGTGGTTCTTGGCCGCGGCGCGGACCATCGAGGGTCCGCCGATGTCGATCTGCTCCACGCAGGCGTCGTCGGAGGCGCCCGAGGCGACGGTGTCCGCGAACGGATAGAGGTTGACGACCACCAGTTCGAACGGCTCGACGCCCAGCTCGCCCAACTGCTCACGGTGCGCCGCCAGCCGCTGGTCGGCGAGGATGCCCGCGTGCACGCGCGGGTGCAGCGTCTTGACCCGCCCGTCCAGGCACTCGGGGAAACCGGTCAGCTCCTCGACGGGGGTGACCGGAACCCCGGCGTCCGCGATCCGCTTCGCCGTCGAACCGGTCGAGACGAGCTGCACCCCGGCGGCGTGCAGCCCCCGCGCCAGCTCCTCAAGCCCCGTCTTGTCGTACACACTGACCAGCGCGCGGCGGATCGGCCGCTTGGCGCCCAGCGCAGCATTCTCACTCATGACCCAGTCGTACCCTTCTCATGTTCGGCCCCTCGAGGGTGTAGCCGTGGCGGGCGATGCGCCCCACCACCTCGACGAGCAGCCGTCGCTCGACTTCCTTGATCCGCTCGTGCAGGGCGGCACCCTCGTCGGTGTGGTCCTCGTCCCGGATCTCGACCGCGCGCTGCGCGATGACGGGACCGGTGTCGACGCCGTCGTCGACGAAGTGGACGGTGCATCCGGTCACCTTCGCGCCGTACGCGAGCGCGTCGCGTACGCCGTGGGCACCGGGAAAACTGGGGAGCAGCGCAGGGTGCGTGTTCAGGACCCGCCCGCCGAACCGCGCCAGAAAGCGGCTGCCGACCACCTTCATGAAACCCGCCGAGACCACCAGGTCCGGGGCGTGCGCCTCGGTCGCCCCGGTCAGGGCGGCGTCCCACTCGGCGCGGTCGGCGAAGTCCTTGACCCGGCACACGAAGGTGGGGATCCCGGCCCGCTCGGCCCGCGCCAGCCCCTCGACACCGCTCCGGTCGGCCCCGACGGCGACGATCTCGTACGGGGCGTCGACCGCGGGGTCGGCCGCGGCGTCGAGCAGCGCCTGGAGGTTCGTGCCGGAACCGGACACCAGGACGACGAGGCGCACGGGGGCGACGGGCCGGAAGGACTGCGCGTCCACGACGGGGCTCTCTCTCGCGGGGAGACGGAATTGTGCGGTCGTACAAACACGTGGACCCGAGGATTCCGGGGAACTCTACGAAGCGTCCGACCGTCGGCAACGATACCGGCACTCGGAACGGCCCCCACGGGACGGGGGCGCATGCGGAAGGTAGCGTCAGGGACACGGTCTCCTTGGGTTCCCGCGGGGGCTCGGGGCCCAGGGCCATGGAAGCGACGCGGAAGCGATGAGGAAGACACACACCAGATGACCGACCGACGCCGCCGTGCGGCCGCATCCGACAGCACCTCCCGCGAGGACAACCCCTTCGCGCCACCGCCGGAGGGGCAGCCGGACCGGCCGTGGGAGCCGCGGGTGCCGCGCGAGCGCGGCACCGGTGGGTCGCCGGGGACCGGCGGAACGGGTTCGGGGCCCTCGGGATCCTCCGGCCAGGGGCCGGGCACCGGCGCGGGCTCGTCGGACGGCGGCCCGACGGACGGCCGGGACGGCTCGGCCGACGGCGGCTCGCAGGGCGGGGACCGCGAAGGCGCCGGGGACTCGGACGGCGAGCGGCAGGCGTCGGGCTGGGGCAGCCAGTGGAGCGCCCGGCAGCCCGGGCGGCAGAACGGCGGATTCGGCGGCGGCCCCGGCAAGGCGGACAGCGGCAGCGGCGGGGTCGGCCGGAACAACGGCGACCAGGGACCTTCCGGACCGGGCGGCCCCGGCGGCCCGGACGGCCCCGGCGGCACCCGCGGGATGCGCTGGGACCCCACCGACCCCCTGCAGCGCCACGCCCGCTACTCCCTGCACGCCGGAATCTGGGGCCTGTTCTTCGCGCTGCTGAGCGTGCCGCAGGTCGCGCTGCTGCTCGGGGCGCTCTCGCTCTACTGGGGCAGCAACGCGCTGCGCGGCAAGCTGCCCGCTTCCGCGACGAAGTCGGGAGGCAAGCCCGCGACGAAGACGGCGAAGGCCGGGAAGGCCGGGAGGACGGACAAGGACGGCAGGGGCCGACGCAAGGGTGCCGCGGCCACCGCGGAGGACGTGGCGGGCACGGCGCGCGGCACGGAGCAGGAGGGCACCGGCGACGACGCGGACGGCAAGCCCCGGGTACCGCTGGCCGTCACCCCCGCCCAGGCGGCCAAGGCCAAGCGGACGGCGGCCATCAGCGGCCTGGTCACCGCGAGCCTGACCCTGATGATCGTCGGGGCCACCTTCGCGTTCCAGTTCGTGTACAGCGACTTCTACGCCTGCCAGAACGACGCGCTCACCCAGTCCTCCCGGGACGACTGCACCCGGCACCTGCCCGAGGAGCTGCGGCCCTTCCTGGAGGACCGCTGACCCGGGCCGGCACCACGGCGCCGGCCCCCCCGGCCTCGCCCCTGTGGCGCGCGGCCGAACCCCGGCACCCGGCGGATCACTTCGCGGGGGCCGCCGGAACCGTCTCCTCCGGGCGGGCCGGAGTGCCGACGGGGGACGAGCCGTCGGCGGAGGGCCGGGTGTCGCCGCGGAGCGGGGTGTCAGTGCGGGCCACGGCGGCGCGGCCGGGTAGCGGCCGCTCCGGCGCGGGCGCGGGCCGGTCGGCGTCGGTACGCGGTGCGGACGGCGACATGCTCCGCCGTCCTCGCTCCGTCCCGCCCGCTGCGGACCGTTCGAGGCCGTGGTGTCCGTCGAGGTGTCCGTCGAAGTCGTCGGGCGCGAAGTCGGGCATCAGACCGCCGGAGGCGGACTTCATCACGGACCAGCGTGCGCGGCGCACCTCGTCGGTGTGCCATGCGGGGTCGGGGCCGTAGCCGCGGGCGGCGAGCACGGCGGCCTGCAGGGCCTGCGCCGCGGCAGCTGTCGCCCTGCGCCTGCGGTACCGCGTCCACCAGCCGGCCCACAGCGCGGTGGGCAGTCCCACAGCGGCCATCCACGCGCACGCCGCACCGCCGGCCTGCCACCAGCGGGGCCCCACATGAGCGAGCGTCCCGTCGCCGAGTGGGCCGCTCGCACTCGCGGTGAGCAGCGCCAGAACGGCCCCGCAGCACAGGGCGGCGAGCAGGACGGTCACGGCCGTGCCGCGCAGGCCCGGTACACCGTCCGGCGCTCTCCCGGAACCGGAACCGGGTCCGGGTCGGGGTCGGGGGCCGGCTCCGGGACCGGGACCGGGACCGGGACGTGCTGCGGGCCCGGTGGCCACCTCGGAACGCCCCACCCACCAACCGCACAGCAGTCCTCCCAGCAGGGGTACCAGGCCGGTCAGACACCACTCCGGAACGCTGCCGGAGCCTGCTTCCGGCACGGCGGCCAGCAGCGGGAACGGCGGGAGCGGCGGGGCCGCCGTCGTGGCGAGCGGGCCCGCGACGCTACCGGCGCCCAGCGTGAAGCCGGGGCCCAGGGCATAGGAGGCCGCCCAGAGCGCCGCGTTGGGCAGCAGCGCGACGGTGAGCAGCAGCAGCCCGAGATACCCGGATGCGTTTCCGGCGAGCTGCGGAAACGCTCCGAACACGGCGCGGACGTTCCAGACGAGGGCAGCCGCCAGAAGTGCCGCGCCACCGGCGCACAGCACCACGGTGGCCGTACCGGCCGCCTGTACGGCCACGATCGCCCGCTCCCGGGTGACGGGTCGCAGGGCGGCGCGCAACCGGGTGCGGGCCGGATCGGGCAGCCGGGCGAGCAGGCCGGCCCAGCTCCTGGTCGGCGCGTGGGGCGGCAGGCAGCGGGCCGCGCACAGCCCTGTCACCAGCAGGGCGAACAGCGGCAGGTGGCAGGCCGCGCTGACGGGTTCCGCCTCGAGCGGACCACCGGCGGCGGAGGCCAGCACGGCGGCGGTGACCAGGAGATAGCCGCCCGATACCCACACCGCCACTTCCGGTGGCCCGTAGTCGTCGTCCGCGGTCGGCCGCGCGTCCAGCGCCTCCCGCGTGGCGCGCCACAGCAGCCACACGGGTACCGCCGTCAGCAGCAGAGGTGTCACCCCCACGGGTGCCACCGGGCCGGTGAGTGTCTCCTGCCGCACGAGCTGCGCGCCGTGCGCCAGCAACCACAGGTCCGCCGCCGTGCGCAGGGCTTCGTCCGCTCCCCCGACGGGATACGGCGAGACGGTCCACAGCAGCAGGACGACGACGGCGGACAGGCCGAGCCCGAGTCCGGCGGCCACCGCACCGCCCAGCAGCCATCCGCTGGTGAGGGGCAGGAGACGAGGGCGGCGGCGGCCCGGGGAGAGCGACGGACCGCGGTGCGTCAGGGGGCTCACAGCGCCATGCTGCCAAGAACACCCGTTTTGCCCTAGTAGCAGGCATTTTGTCGCTGTGTCGCACAAGCTAAGCAGTATGCCTCTCTCTTCTTCCTCCGACGACGCCCGGAACACGGCCCGGCCCCGTTCCACGGAAGCTCCTGACGCGCCCTCGGCCGGAATGGCTCCGGCCGCGCGGACTCCGGCGAAAGCCCGGACGAAGACCCCGGCGAAAGCCCGGACGGGGAAGAGGCCGGCGAAGAGCGGGGAGAAGAGCGCGGAGCGGGCGGCGCACGGGACGAGGAACCGGAAGAAGGGGAAGCGCGCCGACGGCCGGGCGGCGGCCCAGGGTCCGAAGGCGGCCGCGCGGGCTCCGGGAGCCACCGCACAGGCCCCGGAGACGACACCGGCCCGGCCCGCGTCCGAGGCCGGCCCCGCATCCGACCCCGCGGGCGAACCCGAACTCGCTCACGAACCCGCACCCGGGTCCGGCCCGGAGTCCACGCCCGCGCAACCGCCCGGGTCCACGGCCGGATCCGACACCGCACCGGACCCCGAAGCCGGTGCCACGTCCGCGACCGAACACACGCCGTCGGAGCCGGAGCCGCCCCAGCAGAAGCCACCCGAGCAGCCGTCCGAGCAGACACACACCCAGACACAGACGCAGGCCCAGACGCAGGCACAGACGCAGCGGCGGACCCGGACGCCGGCACAGACACCGGCGCAGACGCACACGCAGACGCGGGGCGGGGAGGAAGCAGAGCCCGTCACACCGGTCCCGCGGAGCGGGGCACAGCCGCAGACCGGCTCGGCGCGGGTTCCGGCGCCGACACCGCGGAGCGAGCCGGAGCCCGAGCCGGAGCCGTGGGTCGAGGTGGTGGCGGAGGTGCCCGGCCCGGTCGAGGATTTCGTCCGGTCGGCCCGGCGGACGACAGCGCTGCCGGACGATCCGGTCGCCGCGTTCGACGAGCTGTACCTGTGGCAGGCACGGGCACTGACCCGCCAGGCACTGCTGCTGTGCGGGCACCGCCGGGTGGCGGAACGGGCCGTGCGCTGGGCGTTCCACCAGGCCTGGCAGCACTGGCCGAGGGTGCTGGCAGGGGGCGATCCGACCCGGACGGTGCGGGCGACGGTGTACGACTACGCGCTCTCGCCCTGGCATCAGTTCCATCCGAGACACCGCAGACCTGAGGTCTGCCGGGGTTCGTCGGCCGACAGCGCGGTGCTGGAGGCCTTCCTGGAGCTGCCGCGCAGCTACCGGGCCGCGCTGCTGCTGCACTACGGACTGGGGCTGACCCTGACCGAGACGGCCGCCGAGGCGGAGTGCAGCACCGAGGCGGCGGCCGGACGGATCGCGCACGGGCGGGCGGCGCTGGAGGAGAGCTGGCCGCCGCTGGCACGGTCGCCGCGTCGTCGGCGGGGTGCCGTGCTGGCCGGTACGTTGCGCGAGCTGGCCGCAGCACAGCCGGTGCGCCCGGTCCCCGCCCAGCTGGTGCGGGGCGGCAGCGCGCGGACGACGCGGCTGTGGACGCGCGCTTCGGTCGGTCTGACGGCGGCGGTGGCCGCTGCGACCACGTTCACGCTGCTGACGACCCAGACCGGCGGCAGCGCCCCGGCGCAGGACCGGGAGCGGGTACCGCGGGTGACGTTCGCCCCGGCGATGTTCCCGGGCGGCCCGGCAACGGGGCCGGGGGCCGGGGGACGGGTGCCGGGATCGGGACCGGGACGGGCGCGCGCTCCACGCCCACGACCGGGCGGGACAGCGCGGGCTCCTCGGTCCGGGCACCGGCCGGAGGAGCCGGGCAGGCATATCTCCCCCAGCTGCGGTCCACCAACACCCGGGGGCATCTGCGCGACCTCCGGTAGCCGGGGCCGGCCTCCCCTGGCTCCATCCGGGACACAGCCGGACACAGCCGGACGCAGCCGGACACGCCGACGGGCCCGCACCCCGGAAGGTGCGGGCCCGTCGGGCGGCTGAAGCCGGTGCTCAGGCGTCAGGCGTCAGGCATCAGGCGCTGAGGCGCTCCCGCGCGAGCCGCGCGGTCTCGGACGGGGTCTTGCCGACCTTCACGCCCGCGGCCTCCAGGGCCTCCTTCTTCGCCTGCGCGGTGCCGGACGAGCCGGAGACGATGGCGCCCGCGTGGCCCATGGTCTTGCCCTCCGGCGCGGTGAAGCCCGCGACGTAGCCGACGACCGGCTTGGACACGTTCTCCTTGATGAAGTCGGCCGCACGCTCCTCGGCGTCGCCGCCGATCTCGCCGATCATCACGATCAGGTCGGTGTCCGGGTCGGCCTCGAACGCCTTGAGGGCGTCGATGTGGGTGGTGCCGATGACCGGGTCGCCGCCGATGCCCACGCAGGTCGAGAAGCCGATGTCGCGCAGCTCGTACATCATCTGGTACGTCAGCGTGCCGGACTTGGAGACCAGGCCGATGCGGCCCGGCTTGGTGATGTCGGACGGGATGATGCCCGCGTTCGACTGGCCGGGGGTGATCAGGCCGGGGCAGTTCGGGCCGACGATCCGCGTCTTGTTGCCCTTCTGGGCCGCGTAGTCCCAGAAGTAGGCGGTGTCGTGGACGGCGATGCCCTCGGTGATCACGACGGCGAGGCCGATGCCCGCGTCGACGGCCTCGATGACCGCGTCCTTGCTGAACTTCGGCGGGACGAAGATCACGGTGACGTCGGCGCCGGTGGCCTCCATGGCCTCCTTGACGCCGCCGAAGACGGGCACCTCGGTGCCGTCGAAGTCAACGGTGGTGCCCGCCTTGCGGGGGTTCACACCGCCGACGATGTTGGTGCCGGAGGCCAGCATCCGCTTGGTGTGCTTCTGGCCCTCCGAGCCGGTCATCCCCTGGACGATGACCTTGCTCTCCTTGGTGAGGAAGATAGCCATGGTGTGTCGGTGTCCTCGTTCGGTCTCGTCCGGGCTTACTTGGCGGCCAGCTCGGCGGCCTTGTCGGCCGCGCCGTCCATGGTGTCCACCTGCTGCACGAGCGGGTGCGCTGCGTCGGTCAGGATCTTGCGACCCAGCTCGGCGTTGTTGCCGTCGAGGCGGACGACCAGCGGCTTGCTGACGTCCTCGCCCTTGGACTTGAGCAGCTCCAGCGCCTGCACGATGCCGTTGGCGACGGCGTCGCAGGCGGTGATGCCACCGAAGACGTTCACGAAGACGGACTTGACGTCCGGGTCACCGAGGATGATCTCCAGGCCGTTGGCCATCACCTCGGCGGAGGCGCCGCCACCGATGTCGAGGAAGTTGGCGGGCTTGACGTTGCTGTGCGCCTCACCCGCGTAGGCGACGACGTCGAGGGTGGACATGACCAGCCCCGCGCCGTTGCCGATGATCCCGACCTGGCCGTCGAGCTTGACGTAGTTGAGGTTCTTGGCCTTGGCCGCGGCCTCCAGCGGGTTGGCCGCCGCCTTGTCCTCCAGGGCCTCGTGCTCGGGCTGGCGGAAGTCGGCGTTGGCGTCCAGCGACACCTTGCCGTCCAGCGCGATGACCTTGCCCTCGGCCGTCTTGACCAGCGGGTTGACCTCGACCAGGAGGGCGTCCTCCTTGACGAAGACGTCCCACAGCTTGACCAGCACGTTGCTGATCTGGTCGACCAGTTCGGCCGGGAACTTCGCGGCCTCGGCGATCTCGCGGGCCTTGGCCTCGGTCACGCCCTCGATGGCGTCCACCGGGATCCTGGCCAGCGCCTCCGGCTTGGTGGCCGCGACCTCCTCGATCTCCACGCCGCCCTCGACGGAGGCCATGGCCAGGAAGGTGCGGTTGGTGCGGTCGAGCAGGAAGGAGACGTAGTACTCCTCCTGGATGTCCGCGGTCTGGGCGAGCATCACCTTGTGGACCGTGTGGCCCTTGATGTCCATGCCCAGGATCTGGCCGGCCTTCTCGACCGCGTCCGCCGGGTCGGAGGCCAGCTTGACGCCGCCGGCCTTGCCGCGGCCGCCGGTCTTGACCTGCGCCTTGACGACCGCCCGGCCGCCGAGCCGCTCGGTCACCTCGCGCGCCGCCTCGGATGTCTCGATGACTTCACCGGCCAGCACCGGTACGTCATGCTTGGCGAAGAGGTCCCTCGCCTGGTACTCGAACAGGTCCACGCGCGTCCGTCCCCTTAATCAGTGGTCTCGCGGTCGATGTCAGCGTGGGCGTGCCGCAGGGCCGCGGCGTCCACGGGTCGCGCGGCATGTCCGCCTTGCAGGTTAGCCCTGCGTGCGTGCGGTGCCTAAATCGCACCTCACACATACGCGGTGACAACGGTCACAGCGCGCACCCGGAAGGTGCGCGGGGCACCGACCGCCACCGGCCCCGCACACCCGGAGACGCCCGGGGACTTCCGGGGCGGGCTATTCCGGCACGGGCAGCGGACGCTTCTCGATCGCCGCCGCCATCACCTCCGGGAAGTGGTCGGGCGTACAGGCGAAGGCGGGCGCGCCCAGCGCGGCGAGCGCGGCCGCGTGGTCCCGGTCGTAGGAGGGTGCGCCCTCGTCGGAGAGGGCGAGGAGGGTGACGAAGCGAACACCGGACGCCTGCATCGCGGCGACCCGTTTCAGCATCTCCTGCCGTATCCCTCCCTCGTACAGGTCACTGATCAGTACGACGACCGTCTCCGCCGGGCGGCTGATCCGGGACTGGCAGTAGGCCAGCGCCCGGTTGATGTCCGTGCCCCCGCCCAACTGGGTGCCGAAGAGCACGTCGACGGGATCGTCGAGGTCTTCGGTCAGATCCACCACGCTGGTGTCGAAGACCACGAGCCGGGTGTCGAGCGTCCGCATCGACGCCAGCACCGCACCGAACACGGACGCGTAGACGACGGAGGACGCCATCGACCCGGACTGGTCGATGCAGAGGATGACCTCCTTCTTGACGGACTGCGCCGCCCGCCCGTACCCGATCAGCCGCTCGGGGACGACCGTCCCGTACTCGGGCAGGTAGTTCTTGAGGTTGGCGCGGATGGTGCGGTTCCAGTCGATGTCCCGGTGCCGGGGGCGGTTGATCTTCGCGGAGCGGTCGAGCGCGCCGGTGAGAGTCGAGCGGGTGCGGGCGGCGAGCCGCTTCTCCAACTCGGCGACCACCTTGCGGACCACGGCGCGCGCGGTCTCCCGGCTGGTCTCCGGCATCGCCTTGTTCAGCGACAGCAGGGTGCCCACCAGGTGCACGTCCGGTTCGATCGCCTCCAGCATCTCCGGCTCCAGCAGCAGCGCGGAGAGTCCCAGCCGGTCGATCGCGTCGCGCTGCATCACCTGGACGACGGAGCTGGGGAAGTAGGTGCGGATGTCGCCCAGCCAGCGCGAGATCCGCGGCGCCGAGGCGCCGAGCCCGCCCGCGGTCCCGGCACCGCTGCCGCCGCCGGCCGGGCCGCTGCCGCCGGCCCCGCCGTAGACCGCCTCCAGGGCCCCGTCCATCCCGCTGTCGGCGGCGCCCAGCGCACAGCCGGTGCCGTCCGCCGCGCCGCCGCCCAGCACCAGCCGCCAGCGCCGCAGCCGCTCGTCCGCCTCGACTCCGGTGAGCTGCACCCCGCCGGACTCCGCCGGCTCTTCGCGGACCGTCATACCCGCGCCCCCTCCCGTTCGTGACTCCCGTCCGCCGTACCTGAGCCGTCCCCGGCGGACGCCGTGCCGAGCAGCAGCCGCACCGTCTCCAGCACGGCGTCGGCCCGCCGCGCCTCCAGCCCGGCACCGAACCCGGGCAGTCCCGTGTGCTCGCCGCTCCCCCGGCGGCCGCCCTCCCCCGCGGGACCGCGGCGCACCAGTTCGCCGAGCGTGCGCCGCACCCCCGCCTCGTACTCGGCGAACGTCCGCCGCAGCAGCGGCAGCACATCCGTGAACGCGTCCGCCGGCACGCCCGTCAGCCAGCGGTCCACGAGGGCCAGCAGCCGCTCGTCGTGGACCAGCAGCATCCCGCCGCCCGCGAGGAACCCCTCGATCCACACCGCGGCCTCCGCCGGAGGCGTTCCCGGCGACAGCGCCAGGCTCACCAGCCGTTCCGCCTCGGTGTCCGCCAACTGGCCGTCGTCCAGCAGCAGCCGCGCACAGCGGCCGCGCAGCAGGCCGGGTACCCGGTCCCGGCCCGCGAGGGTGCGCAGTACGGTCCGCCACCGGTCCAGCAGATCTCCGGCCGCCCCGCCCTCGGTGTCCGGCGGCGCCGCACCGTCCGCTGCCGGCCGGTCGCGGGCGAGCAGGTTCACCGCCTGATGTGCGGCGTCGAGATGGCCGCGCATCTCGCGGGCGCCTTCGCTGTCCAGCCCCGCGCAGGCGGGCGGCAGACCGACCCGGACGCGCTCGGCCATCCCGCCGGCGACCTCCGCCAGCGCTCCGGCGTCGGTGCCCCGCACATCGCCGTAGCGCAGCGTGCGCACCAGCGCCGGGAGGGCCCGCGCCAGGTGGCCGACGTCGGACTCCAGCGCGGCCCGGTCGGCCAGCACCCGCATCACCACCGGAAGCGCGTCCGGCAGCCGCGCCAGCAGGCACAGTTCGGCGAGCGCGGTGACGTCGGCCAGCGCAGTGCCGGGTTCGACGGCCCCGGACCGCGCCTTGGCGGTGGCCGCCTCGCGCACGGTCGTGCCCCAGATCCCCGCCTCGGCCACCCGCACGGACAGCTCCGGCTCCCAGCGCAGCCGCCAGCTCTCCCGGAAGGTGCCGGTGCTGCCGCTCCGGGAGCGGACGGGCTCGCCCCAGTCGATGCCGAGCAGCCGGAGCCGGTGCAGCAGCCGGCTGCGTGCCGCGTCGTTCTCCTTGCGCAGATCCAGGTCGAGCTCGCGTTCGGCGGCGGACGGCTTGAGCCGCACGGCGCGCTGACAGCGTGCGAGGTCGCGCTGGAGAGGGACGGCCGGACCCCCCTCGGGCACCTCTCCCAGTACGTCACCCACCACGAGCCGGTCCCGGATCAGCTCCAGCGGCACGTCGGAGCCCTCGCACAGCACGGACCGCACCGCGTCCGTCGTCTCCGTCAGCCCGGCCAGCGGGCGGCCGCGCAGCGTGGCCAGCGTCCCGGCGAGCCGGACGGCCTCGATGAGGTGCGCGGAGGAGACCTGGTGGTCCTGCTCCCGCAGCAGCCCGGCCACCTGGGTCATCCAGCGCTCCACCGGCCGGTCCGGGGCGGTGAAGAGGTGGTGGTACCACCCGGGCGAGGCGATGCCCGCGCCGTATCCGGACCGGCGTGCCAGCCGCCGGTGCGTCCAGGGCACCCAGGTGACCTCGGCCTTCACCTTGGGGAGTCCCTTGAGGGCACGCCGGTCCGCGGTGACCGTGACGGCCTCGGTGAGCGCCGGTACA
Source organism: Streptomyces sp. AA1529 (assembly GCF_000280905.1). GTDB lineage: Bacteria > Actinomycetota > Actinomycetes > Streptomycetales > Streptomycetaceae > Streptomyces. Next base: position 49,235 of record NZ_ALAP01000018.1, read on the forward strand.
TGCCAGGCCCCGCAGATCACGGCGGTGGCGGCGTCCCCGAACTCCTTGCGGGCCTCGCGCAGGCGCAGCCGCATGTGCGCCTCCCGGACGAGGTCCCGCTGGTGGCCGCCCGCGCCGTGCACCGCGCGCAGTTCGGCCATCGCCTCGCCGAGCGCCGCGAACGGCTCGTAGGGGTCGGCGCCGGGGGCCGCGCCGCGCCGGTGCTCGACGGCGTCCTCCCACCAGCGCTCCGGGTCGTCGTACCCGGCCGCCTCGGCGAGCGCCGCCAGCGGGTCGAGCCGGACGCCGCTGCCGTCCTCGGGTGCGGCGTCCGGGCCGGCACCGGGATCGGGTTCGGCGTCCCCGGCGGCACCACCCCCGTCGGTGCCGCCGGGGACCGTCTCCTGCTCGCCCTCGCTCATGGCGAGCGTGTGGGCGGCGGGCAGGTCGATGAAGCGGACCGGGACCCCGCGCCGCACGGCCCAGCGGATCGCCACCCATTCCGGTGAGAACTCCGCCAGCGGCCAGAAGGCGGCCCGGCCCGGCTCGTCGACGGCGTGGGCCAGCAGCGCCACCGGCGGGACCATGCCGTCGTCCCCCGCCGCGGCGGCCACCGCGTCGGCCTCGGGAGGGCCTTCGATCAGCACGACACCCGGCTCGTACGCCTCCAGCACGGCACCGACCGCCCGGGCCGAACCGGGGCCGTGGTGCCGGACCCCCAGCAGCAGCGGACCTGCCGCGCCCCCTGCGCCGACCGTCATGCGGACACCTCTCGGCAGGCCCGGTAGAAGTCCTTCCAGCCGTCCCGCTCTCGGACGACGGCCTCGAGGTACTCCTGCCACACCACCTGGTCGGCGGACGGGTCGCGGACGACGGCGCCGAGGATGCCGGCGGCCACGTCCCCCGCGCGCAGCACTCCGTCCCCGAAGTGCGCGGCCAGCGCGAGCCCGCCGGTCACGACCGAGATGGCCTCGGCCGTGGAGAGCGTCCCGGAGGGGGACTTGAGCTTCGTACGGCCGTCGCCGGTGACTCCGTCGCGCAGCTCGCGGAAGACGGTGACCACCCGGCGGATCTCGTCGAACCCCTCGGGCGCGGGCGGCAGGTCGAGGGAGCGGCCGAGCTGGCCGACCCGGCGCGCCACGATGTCCACCTCCGCCTCGGCGGTCTCCGGCAGCGGCAGGACCACCGTGTTGAAGCGGCGGCGCAGCGCGCTGGACAGCTCGTTGACCCCCCGGTCCCGGTCGTTGGCCGTCGCGATCAGATTGAATCCGCCGACCGCCTGCACCTCTTCGCCCAGTTCGGGGATGGGCAGGGTCTTCTCCGAGAGCACGGTGATCAGCGTGTCCTGCACGTCGGCCGGGATCCGGGTCAGCTCCTCGACCCGCGCCGTCATGCCCTCGGCCATGGCACGCATCACCGGACTCGGCACCAGAGCCTCCCGGCTGGGGCCCTGGGCGAGCAGCTGCGCGTAGTTCCATCCGTAGCGGATCGCCTCCTCGGCGGTGCCCGCCGTGCCCTGGACGAGCAGCGTCGAGTCGCCGCTGACGGCCGCCGCCAGATGCTCGGACACCCACGTCTTGGCGGTGCCGGGCACGCCCAGCAGGAGCAGCGCGCGGTCCGTGGCCAGGGTGCTGACCGCGACCTCGACGATGCGGCGCGGCCCGATGTACTTGGGGGTGATGACGGTGCCGCCGGGGAGTTCGCCGCCGAGCAGGTAGGTGGCCACGGCCCACGGGGACAGCCGCCAGCGGGCGGGGCGCGGGCGGTCGTCGGCCGCGGCGAGGGCCGCCAGCTCCTCGGCGAAGGCTGTCTCGGCGTGCGGCCGCAGCGCGGCAGCGGGAGCGGCCGGGCCGGAGGCCGGCTCTCCCACGGACTCGGCAGCCGGATCCGCGACATGGCTCTCGGTCACAATTCCCCCTCGGAGCAGACCGGTTCTGGAAAAAGACAAGGGGATGGCCAAGGAAGGGAACCCCCGCGCCGCAGCGCCTCGGCCGATCCGTGAACCACTCTGCACCCAGGCACTGACAATCGCTCTGACCTGCACTTCCGCCCGGTCGACGGGGTGTTGTCAGTGGCGCCGCCTACCGTCTTCGGCATGGGTGGACAGGCGGTCCGCTGGACGGCGGAGCAGGTAATGGCGCTGGCGCCTGACGATGCGTCACGTCGCGCGGGGAACAAACTCTCGGCACCCGGGCCGTGGTCGGAGGCCGGATGGGCCGACGGCGCGGTCTGGGGGCAGTGCAGGGGCAGCGGAAGCAAGCCGTACCAGACGGTGGTGGATCTCGACGGCGGCCAGGGGCCCGGATACCGGTGCTCCTGCCCCAGCAGGAAGTTCCCCTGCAAGCACGCGCTCGGCCTGCTCCTGCTGTGGGCAGGCGGCGAGACGACGGTCGTGGAGGGGGGCGTGCCGCCGGAGTGGGCCGACGGCTGGCTCGGCGACCGCAGGCGGCGTGCGGAGCGGAAGGCCGGCCCCGGTCCGGCCGGCGCACCGGACGGGCCGGAGGCCGAACAGGCCTCGGCAGACGCCGGGCACGGCACGGACGACGCGGCACGGGCCGAGGCCGCGCAACGCCGTGCGGCGCAGCGCGCCGAGCGGATCACGGCCGGCACCCAGGAGCTGGAGCAGCGACTGGCGGATCTGCTGCGCGGCGGGCTGGCGGGCGCGGAGCAGCGGGGGTACGCGCCATGGGAGGAGATGGCGGCCCGCATGGTCGACGCCCAGGCCCCGGGCCTGGCGGCCCGGATACGCGAGCTGGGTGCGATACCCGGCTCCGGCGAGGGGTGGCCCGGTCGGCTGCTGGCCGAGTGCGCGCTGCTCCACCTGCTGGTCGGCGGCTGGCGGCGGGCTGCGGAGCTGCCCGCGCCGCTGGCCGACACCGTCCGCACCCGAGTGGGGCTGACTCTGGAGGCGGCGGACCTGCTGGCGGAGCAGCAGGCGCTGGTCCGGGACGAGTGGCTGGTCCTGGCCCAGCGGGACACCGACGAGGGGCGCCTGACGGTCCGCCGCGTATGGCTGTACGGCCGGGCGGCGGGACGGCACGCCCTGCTGCTGTCCTACGGCGCGGGCGGTCGCGCTCCGGAGCTGGCGCTGCCGGTGGGCGCGGCGTTGGACGCGGAGCTGGCCTACTACCCGGGCTCCGGTTCGCTGCGGGCCGCTCTCGGCCGGCGGCATGGCGCACTGCTGCCGGGCTTCCCACCCTCCGGCGCGGGCGTCCGGGAGGCGCTGGAGGGCTATGCGCGGATGCTCCAGGAGGATCCGTGGGCGGAGAGCCGGCCGTGTGTGCTGGAGCGTGTGCTGCCCGTACCGCCCTCCGACGCCGACACGGCGGGGGCGGGCCGCGGCGGCCGGGCCGGTCGGGGTGCGGCCGGTTGGCAACTGGCGGCGGCGGACGAGGAGTCCGCACTGCCGGTGGCGCCGGGCACCGGTGCGGCAGCCCTGTGGAGACTGCTGGCGCTCTCCTCGGAGGGTCCGGTCACCGTCTTCGGTGAGTGCGGCCACCGCGGCTTCGCCCCGCACACGGCCTGGCACGAGGGCCGGGCCGTCCCGCTGTGAGGGAAGGGGCAGGCATCGGCCGGGACGGCGCCGGGGGGCCGTGGGCCCGGTCGGGGAGAAGCAGGGCCCGCCCGGTCGGGCGGGGGAACGGGGCACCGGGTGGGAGCGGAGCAGGACGGCGGAGCCGGAGGGGAGCGGAGGACCCCGACCGGGGTGGGCGGCGAACGGGCAGGCGGACGGGTGGAAGGCGCCGCGAATGGCAGGCGTGACGGGAGGGGCGAACATGACGGTCGGCACGGAGACGGGACGGCACCTCGGCGAGGCGCAGCCGTCGAATGACGGCACCGGCGGGAAGCAGGAGGCTCTCGGGCACGGGGAGGACCCGGGGCACGGGGAGGACCGGGCAGGCCAGGAGGAACGGGGGAACCAGGAGGAATGGGAGGACTGGGGGGAGTTGGTGGCCGCGGCGCTGCTGGGGGCCGAGCGGCGGCGGCCGCCCGGCGGGAGCGTGACGGCTCTGCTGGACGCCGCGGCCACCGGGACGGTCCGCCGTCGGGCGGGTGTCCGTCCCGCGGTCCCCGGGCAGCGGCCCGCGCCCGCACCGGCCGACGAGCGGCCGCCGCTGCCCGGCGCGGCCGCGCGGCGGCTGGCGGCGCTGCTCGCGGACCGGGCACCGGGCGGCACGTCGGCGTCCGGGCGGCGCGGCGCGGGTCCGGATCTGGGCGAGCTGTTGCCGCAGTGGCTGACGGAGGCGAACGCCCATGGCTACCGGGCGCCGACCGCCCTGCTGCCCGCCCTGTTGGACGCGGCACGAGCCCGTACCGACCTGCGCGCCGAGACGCTGGCGTTCGCCGGCCCGCGGGCGCTGTGGCTGGCCCGGTACAACGCGGACTGGAAGTTCGCGCTGCGCGACGGCGTCCGCCGCCGGGCGCCGGACGGCGGACCGGACGAGACCGAGAGGGTCTGGCAGGAGGGCCTGTTCGCCGAGCGGGTCGCGCTGCTCACGACGGTGCGCCGACGCGATCCGGACGCCGCGACGGCACTGCTCGCCTCCACCTGGCAGACCGAGCGCGCCGAGGACCGGCTGATGTTCCTGGACTCGCTGCGCGAGGGCCTGCACTCCTCCGACGAGCCTTTTCTGGAGCGTGCGCTGGCCGACCGCAGCCGCACCGTGCGGGCGACGGCGGCCGAGCTGTTGGCGGCACTGCCCGGCTCGGCCCTCGCCGCCCGGATGGCGGACCGTGCCCGCGGCTGCGTGGCCCCGGACCCGACCGGCGGCGACGTCATCGCGGTGACGGCACCGAGCACGTGCGATGCGGACATGCAGCGCGACGGGATCGCGCCCAAGCCACCGTCGGGCCGGGGCGAACGGGCCTGGTGGCTGTGCCAGCTGGTGGAGTCGGCCCCGCTGGAGATGTGGGGCGAGCAGTTGGGCGGGGCGACCCCGGCGGAGATCGTCGCGCTGCCGGTCGCCGACGGGTGGCGGGACGATCTGCACGCGGCCTGGTGCGGTGCCGCCGTACGGCAGCGGAACGCCCTGTGGGCCCGTGCGCTCATCGGTGAGCCGACCGAGCCGTTCGCCGAAGGGCCCGGCGACCCGGCCAAGCTGCTGTCGGTGCTGCCCGAGGAGGAGCGAGGTGTGTGGGCCGCGCGGTTCGTGGCGGCGCACGGGCTGTCGGAAGCGTTCCGGGTACTGGGGATGTGCGGGGTGCCGTGGCCGCTGCCGCTGGGACGGGCGGTGGTGGACGCGCTGGAGATCGCCCGGGACGCGGGCAGCTATCCGTGGAGCTTCAGCGGGGTGATGGGGCTGGCCGAGCGCTGTCTGGACCCGTCGGACACCGAGCGACTGGCGCCGCTCGCCGCGGTGCCCGACGAGAAGGAAGGTGAGTCCCCGGGTGCGGGCGCGTACTGGGCGGAGTCGTTCCAGCGGCTCCTGGCCACCCTGCGGTTGCGCGCCGTGATGCTCGCGGAGCTCCGGAACGAGGTGCCGGACGTCGAGATGCCGGACAGCGAGCCGAGCGGGGAGCCGTACAGAGAGCCGGAAGCGTCCGGACCGACCGGCTGACGGACGGCGCGCGGCGGTCCGCCGGGCCGCGGGATCCCCGACCGCGGCTCCCGGCTCCCGGCTCCCGGCGGTCCCAGGACCGGACGGTCCGGGGGACCCTGCGGTCCAGCGGCGGGCGGCTTCGGGCGCGGCACGGAGAGGTGCCGAAGAAGGCGCTGTGCCGAGGAGGGCGCGGAGAAGCGCCGAAGGGTCGGCCGCCGGGCCGCGGGCGGGCCGTCCCTCGGGGCGGCTGGGTGAACGGAGACCGGAGGCCGGAGACCGACCGTGGTCTCAGGCCGCGACCGGGCCCACGTGGGTGCGGATCCAGTCGACGACCTCGGTGGTGGTGGCGCCCGGGGTGAAGATCTCGGCGACGCCCTGCTCCTTGAGCAGCGGGATGTCGTCCTCGGGGATGATGCCGCCGCCGAACACCTTGATGTCGGTGGCGTCCCGCTCGCGCAGCAGCTCCAGTACGCGGGCGAAGAGCGTGTTGTGCGCGCCGGAGAGGATGGAGAGGCCGATGGCGTTCGCGTCCTCCTGGATGGCGGTGTCCACGACCTGCTCCGGTGTCTGGTGCAGTCCGGTGTAGATGACCTCCATACCGGCGTCGCGCAGGGCCCGTGCGATGACCTTGGCACCGCGGTCATGGCCGTCGAGCCCCGGCTTGGCGACCACCACGCGGATCGGACCCGTCACATCCATCACTGCCTCCCTCAAGGACGACCTCCAGGCCGGAACGGGCCCCGGGGTGTGAACGCACGTTATCTCCAGCATCCCGCACCCGTCCCGCTCCGCGCTCGCAAGGGAGGGGGAAATCACACACGACCCCCGGAAGTCCCGCGGCCCGGACCACCCCTCGACCCGTGCCCTGACCGCGGCCCCGACCCCGACCCCGACCCCGGCCACAGCCACAGCCACAGCCACAGCCTTACCGATCTCCTCCGAGGAGGACCCCGGTCCCCCGACCGACAGCCGGAAGCGACCGGTGCGGTTGTCCGGTCCAGGGCGCTCGAGGGCGACGACGATGGTGTCGGTCATGTGGCGCTGCCGGTGGTTTGCGACCTGTCCGCCCGGTTCCGGGGTGAGTTGGAAGCGGGGGGCGCGCCGGTGGCGATGATCGTCAGATCGGGCACCGGGACGACGGACTGGTCCGTCCGAGCGGCTCACTCTTTCGAACGAATTTCGAACTCAGCTGCCGCGGCCGGTCCGTAGTCCGCCGAAAGACGGCCGATTGCCCTTTTCCTGCGTCGCCAAAACCTGCCGAAGATTGTGGCCGTCGCATACCCCCGGGTACAGTCGCCCGCATTGCTCCGCCCCTGTCGCCTAGGCGAAAGAGAAGTTGGTGGTGAACGACCGTCATCCGTCGGGAGTCCCGAATCCCGACGACGACCCCGGTTCCGGCTTCTCGTACGGCACCTACGGCGTGGACCACGGACAGTCCGCGTACGGCGCCTATCCCCAGGAGAGCTACCAGGCCGGTCCGCACGACGCGTACTCCGCCGGTGCCTACGCACCTCCCGGTGACTCCTACCCGGCGGGCGGGGCGTACCCCTCCTACGGCGACGATCCGCTCTTCGGCGCCCTCCCGGGCAGCGACGGCGGCAACGCCGCCACCGGCTCCTGGGACGCCACCACCGCCTGGGGCACCGGGAGTTATCAACCCGACCCGATGGCGGGCCCGGACGGTTCCGTGAACGCCTCGGCCGCCCCCGGTTACGGCCAGGGCCACCCCGTCCCGGGCGACGGCACCGGCCAGTGGACCTTCGGTACGCAGGAGACGGGCAACTGGGACACGACGTCCTGGGGCACCGGCGGCTGGGAGGCCGCAGCCGCGCAACCCGGTGACTGGACGACCGACGGCCACGGCACGGCGTTCGGCCAGGACGGCCAGCCCGGATACGACCACGGTCCCGGCTACGACGGCCGGCCCGGGTACGAGGGTGCCGCGTACGGGGGCGCCGCATACGGCGGTTTCGAGCACGCCGCGTACGACGCGCCTCCGGCCTACGACGCGCACGCCGCGTTCAGCGGCTACGATCTGCCGCAGGACGACCAGGGGGGCTACGGCTTCCCCGGCGGCCACCCCGCGCAGGACGGCTACCACCCTCAGGGCGGCTACGGGGACCACGCGGCTTTCGGTGGTGCGGAGACCGGTTACGCGGACGGGACCGCGCAGTTCGGCTTCGACCCCGGCTATGCCGCCTCCGGACACCACCCCGAGCAGGAGCAGGAAGCCACAGCGCAGTGGAACTTCTCCGTGCTGGCCCAGGACGAGCACGGAGCGGACGAGCACGAGCAGGCCGATGCCTTCGGCCACGAGCCGCCGCATGAGCACGGGTTCGACTCCCCCGAGCCCGACTTTTTCGTGGCGTCGGAGTCGGAGTCGGAGGAGGTCCGGGACGGGCACCTCGACGCGCCTGCCGTGCCCAGCGGCGGTGGTGGCTCGCACGGGCGCGGGCGGCGACGCTCCCCCAAGCCCCGGCGCCGGGCGCTGATGACCGTGGCGGTTCCGTCCGTCGCCGTCATGGGGGTCGCGGGCGCGGCGGCGGCGAGTGTGATGGGCGACGACGGCAAGGACAAGGACAGCACCACTGTCGCGGCGCCGGACGCCTCTCCCGTGAAGCCCTCGAACGTCAACAGCAAGCTGGACACCCAGCTCCAGGGGCTCTCCGCCGACGCCGACGACTTCGCCGACCGCGCCAGCCGCACCCAGGAGCGCATCGACCTCAAGGAGCGCCAGGAAGCGGAGAAGGAGCGCAAGGCGAAGGAGGCGGCCCGCAAGGAGGCAATGCGCCCCAAGTTCGTCATTCCCGTCAAGAACCACACGCTCAGCGCGCGCTACGGCCAGGCAGGCGTCAACTGGATGTCGATCCACACCGGGATCGACTTCCCCGTCAGCTACGGCACGCCCGTGATGGCCGCGACCGACGGCACCGTCTCCACGAAGCACAGTGTGGCGTACGGGAACATGGCCATCGTGACCGCGAAGGACGGCACCCAGACCTGGTACTGCCATCTGAGCAGCAACAAGCTCCGCTCCGGCTCGGTCAAGGCGGGCGATGTGATCGCCTACTCCGGCAACTCCGGCAACTCCACGGGTCCGCATCTGCACTTCGAGGTCCGTCCCGGTGGCGGTTCCGCGGTGGACCCGATCCCGTGGCTGCAGAGCAAGGGCCTCAGCATCAGCTGAGCACCGGACCCCGGATCAGCTGAGAACCAACCCCGGCCTCCGGGGCGTGACCCCCGGACGCGACCCGGCGGCGCCCGGACCGTGCGGTCCGGGCGCGACGCGTCGGGGCCCTCGCCCTACAGCTTCTCCACCGGCGCGTAGCGCAGCAGCAGCCGTTTGGGCTTCTCGCCGCCGAAGTCGATCGTGGCCTCGGCGTTGTCCCCGCTGCCCTTGACCGACTGCACCGTGCCCAGCCCGAAGCTGTCGTGGGTGACGCGGTCGCCGATCTGGAGGGAGACCACCGGACGGTCGCCGGCCCGCCGGGTCGCGAACCCCGAGGGACCGCCTCGCCGTGCGGCGGCTCCCCTGGTGGAGGAGAGGGTCACCCCGATCCCGGCGCCCGTCGCCGCACCCGTCCCGCCGACGCCCAGGCCGCCGCCCCCGCTGCCGGTGCGCTTCCAGTCGAGGTACTCGGCGGGGATCTCCTCCAGGAAGCGGGAGGGCGGGTTGTAGGAGGGCTGGCCCCATGCGCTGCGCATTCCGGCGCGGGTGAGGTACAGCCGTTCCTGGGCGCGGGTGATGCCGACGTAGGCGAGCCGGCGCTCCTCCTCCAGTTCCTTGGCCTGGCCGAGTGCCCGCATGTGCGGGAAGACGCCGTCCTCCATGCCGGTCAGGAAGACCACGGGGAACTCGAGGCCCTTGGCCGTGTGGAGGGTCATGAGCGTCACGACGCCGTCGTCGTCGCCCTCCTCCGGGATCTGGTCGGAGTCGGCGACCAGGGCGACCCGCTCCAGGAAGTCGGCGAGGGTGCCCGGCGACTCGTCCTCACCCCGCTCCTGCTCGAACTCCAGCGCGACGGCGGCGAGTTCCTGGAGGTTCTCGATGCGGGTCTCGTCCTGCGGGTCGGTGGAGGCCTGGAGCTCCACGAGGTAACCCGTCTGCTCCAGCACCGCCTCCAGCACCGTGGCCGGACCGGCGCCGGACTCCACGATGGTGCGCAGCTCCTCCATCAGCGTGTTGAACCGTTTGACGGCGTTGAGGGAGCGCGCGGCCATGCCGTACGCCTCCTCGACCCGGGCGAGCGCCTGCGGGAACGTGATCTTCTCGCGCAGCGCCAGCGCCTCGATCATGGCCTCGGCGCGGTCGCCGATGCCCCGCTTGGGCACGTTGAGGATGCGGCGCAGCGGCACCGCGTCCTCCGGGTTGGCCAGCACCCGCAGATACGCCAGTATGTCGCGGACCTCGCGGCGCTCGTAGAAGCGGACTCCGCCGACGACCTTGTAGGGCAGGCCCACCCGGATGAAGACTTCTTCGAAGACGCGGGACTGGGCGTTGGTGCGGTAGAAGACGGCGATGTCGCCGGGGCGGACCCGGGCCGCGCCGTCGTCGCCGCTGTCGGTGCGGCCCCCGCTGTCGGTGCTGTCGGTGCCGGAGCTCCCCGCCGTTCCGGGGCCGTCGGCCTCCCCGTCGCTGAGCCGGTCGATCTCCTCGGCGACGAACTGGGCCTCGTCGTGTTCGGTGTCGGCGACGTAGCCGGTGATGCGCGGGCCGGAGCCCGCCCGGGTCCAGAGGTTCTTGGGGCGGCGGTCCGCGTTCCGCTCGATGACGGCGTTGGCGGCGCTGAGGATCGTCTGGGTGGAGCGGTAGTTCTGCTCCAGCAGGATCGTGGTCGCGTCCGGGTAGTCCTCCTCGAACTGGAGGATGTTGCGGATGGTGGCCCCGCGGAAGGCGTAGATGGACTGGTCGGCGTCGCCCACGACGCACAGCTCGGCCTGCTCCTCGGCCGGGCCGACCAGCTCGCGCACCAGCTGGTACTGGGCGTGGTTGGTGTCCTGGTACTCGTCGACCAGGACGTGCCGGAAGCGGCGCCGGTAGTGCTCGGCCACGTCGGGGAAGGCCTGGAGCAGATGGACCGTGGTCATGATCAGGTCGTCGAAGTCCAGCGCGTTGGCCTCGCGCAGCCGCGCCTGGTACATCGTGTACGCCTCGGCGAGGGTCTTCTCGAATCCGTCGGCGGCCCGGCCCGCGAAGTCCTCCTCGTCGACCAGCTCGTTCTTGAGGTTGGAGACCTTGGCGCTGAACGCCTTGGGCGGGAAGCGCTTGGGGTCCAGATCCAGGTCGCGGCAGACCAGGGCCATCAGGCGCTTGGAGTCGGCCGCGTCGTAGATCGAGAACGAGGAGGTGAAGCCCAGCTTCTTGCTCTCGCGGCGCAGGATGCGCACGCACGCGCTGTGGAAGGTGGAGACCCACATGGACTGCGCACGCGGCCCCACCAGCTCGGCGACGCGCTCCTTCATCTCGCCGGCCGCCTTGTTGGTGAAGGTGATGGCGAGGATCTGCCCGGGGTGCACGTTGCGGGCACCCAGCAGGTGGGCGATGCGGTGGGTGAGCACCCGCGTCTTGCCCGAACCCGCTCCGGCGACGATGAGCAGCGGGGAGCCCGCGTGCAGCACCGCATCCCGCTGCTGCTCGTTCATCCCCTCCAGCAGCGCGGCGGGGTCGATGACCGTCCGGGGGGCGCCGTCGCGGTGGTGGGCGTCACGCGGGGCGGCTCCGCGGGCGCCGCCCGCGAAGGTGCCCGCGAAGAGATCGTCCGGGATCTCCTCGGCGGGGGCCGGGCCCGCGTCCTCCTCGGGGTCGGGCGGCGGCGCCGCGCCCGCCTCGGGTGCCGCGCCGTCGAGGTCCGCCAGGAAGCTGTCGTCGAAAAGGCTGCTCATCGTCGTCCGAGTCTAGGCCGCCGCGCCGACACTCCGGAGCCCTGTGGAGAACCAGGGTCACCCACACCCTCCACTGCCCTTTTTGTGTATTTTGCTCGACCCGCTCCGTACGGCCGATGCGGCGCCGCAGACAGCCTTCATGCCGCCGGACCACCGGGCCGCCGCACCCGCCGCACCCTCCGGACCCGCCAGACCCGCCGCACCCGCCGCACCCGCCGGTGAGTGCGTGCTCAGACCCAGAGCACGGCGATGAAGATGTTCGCCGTCGTCAGCAGCCCGACCGAGCCGAAGAGCGGGGCGCTCAGCCGCTCCTCGTCGCGCTTGACGTAGGTGACGCCGAGGATCACCACGAGCAGCGCCAGCTTGAGACCGATCTTGACGTTGTTCACCGTGCCGCCGTCGGCCTGGTGGAGCCCGACCAGCGCCACGCCGGTGATCAGCATGGTCAGCGCCCCGTGCAGCATGCTGGGGCTGATCCGGGCCTCGCCGCTGCCGATCGCCTTCAGCTGGGCGAGGAAGCCGCCCAGGAGCGCGGCTATGCCGATGATGTGCAGGCCGACGAAGATATTGATCAGTACGTCCATGGCCGCGAGCGTATCCGGGTGTTTTCGGGGCCTTTAGCATGCCCCCGGCTTGCTCGCAGGCACTCGCCCCCGGCCGGTCAGGACCGCGCACAGGCCCCCGGCTTCAAGCCGACAGGGGACACGGTCCGGACAGCAAGTGGGCGAAACGGCTCACTTGCGGTCATCCCCGTGCCACTTCGGTTCCCTTCCGCATAGCGTCCTCGTCACGTGGCCGCGCCCCGCCGGTCGGCGCGGCCACCCCAGCGACAGCAATCGGCGCGGCCACCCCCGCGGGAGGAACAGGTGCGATGCGCCCGGCACCGCCCGCGGGAACGCGTCCGGCACCGCCGCACCGCACCGCGGACGTGCGCAGCCGCGCCCGCAGGATCCGTCAGCACCAGTGAGGAAGTGACGGCCGCCATGGCCTCGCACCGCAAGCCCACCCCCCGCCCCTTCGCCGCGTTCACCGTGCCCGCGGTCCGCACCGCTCTCACCCTCGTCCTCGCGGGCGCCGCGGGAGCCGCCTCCCTCCAGGGGCCCGCCTCGGCGCAGCCGCGGACCCCGCAGCCGGGCACGGCCCGCGTCAAGGCGAAGGTCGACCGGCTGCACCGGGAGGCCGAGCGGGCGACCGAGGCGTACAACGGCGCCCAGGAGAAGGCGCGGAACGCGCGGACCAGGCTGGAGGAGCTGGGGGACGAGGCGGCCCGCCGACAGCGGAAGCTGAACACTTCCCGACGGGCGCTCGGCTCCTACGCGGCGGCGCAGTACCGCGACGGCAGTGGCGTCGATCCCGCCCTGCGCCTCGTGCTCACCGCCGCCCCCGAGGACTATCTGGAGCGCGCCGCGGCCACCGAGCGCGCCGGGGACCGGCAGGCGGCGGCCGTGCGGCGCGCCGCGCACCGCAGGCGGCAGCTCGCCCAGGTGCGGGAGGAGGCGGCGGGCGTCTCCGCGGAGCTGGCGGAGGCGGCCGAGCGCACCCGCCGCCACAAGCGCACGGTCCGCACCAAGCTCCAGCAGGCGCAGCGGCTGCTCGACGAGCTCACCGCCGAGCAGCGCGCAGCCGTGCTCGAGGAGAGGAACCGCACGGCCCGCACCCGGCCGCACCGGCCGTCCCGGCAGGGGGATGCGGCCCGCGGCGGCGGCCCGGCGGTCCATCCGGCGCCGGAGGAGACGCCCGGTCCCGCACCGGTCGGCCGCGCCGCGCGGGCGGTCGCGTTCGCCCGCGGCGCGCTGGGCAAACCGTATGTGTGGGGCGGCACGGGCCCGTCCGGATACGACTGCTCCGGTCTGACGCAGGCCGCCTGGCGGGCCGCCGGCGTCTCGCTGCCGCGCACCACATACAGCCAGATCCACGCCGGCAGGCGGGTGCCGCGGGGCGAGCTCACCCCCGGTGACCTGGTGTTCTTCTACGACAGCGTCAGCCACGTCGGGCTGTATGTCGGCGGCGGCCGCATGATCCACGCCCCCCGGCCCGGTACGGCGGTGCGCGTGGCTCCGATCGATCAGATGCCGTACGCCGGAGCGGTGCGCCCCGCGTGACCGCCCCGGCAAACCCGTGCTCCCGCCCCACCTGCTTCCCGGCCGCCGGGAAGCAGCCCTGGGGGCCGGTTCCGCGCAGGATCACCGACCCCATGGCGTCCGTGCAGCCGAAACCGGTCGGCGCATCCGACACGTTCGATACCGATCGATACCGGCCAACACCGGCCGACACCGGCCGACACAGCGCTCCCGATCCGCGTTCAGCTACCGGGTGGCAGCAGGTCGCTGGTCAGCGCGAAGGCCGAACGCGCGGAACTGAGGAGGGCGTTGATCCGGGCGAGAACCCGATCCGTCCGCTGGGGATTCTCCGCCTGGACCGCCTCCGCCAGATCGTCGGCGTACTCCTGTGCCCGCACGGCTTCCTCGGGATCCGCGCTGCGGGCGTCCGCTCTCAGCGCGTCGATCAGCTGCCGGTGTGAGACGTCGTGCACGCCGGCGGTGTTGCCGTGGCCGCCTTGAGCCACAGCGTGCGGACTGCCGACGTTCGCCACGACGAAGCCACCGGAATGGGCCGAGATATGCACCGCTTCGCTTCCTCCTGCCCACATGAAGTTCTTCCGGTACTCGTCCCATCCCGCCTGCGTCGGGCCGTAGGTGCCGGACTTCCACCCGTATGTCTTGATCAGCCGGTGCTTGAGTGGTTCCGCGAGAATGAGCATGGCATCGGCGCGATTCCATCCCTGGTCCGCGAAGTAGTCCGCCATGCGGATGCCCCGCCAGCCGGGCCCGGTGGATCTTCGGCAGATCTCCCGGAAGACCTGGTTCTGGTACGTCGCGGCCTGCGCCGGGGTGATGGACGGCGGAGGGAGCCGTCCCCTGTGCCGCCTGTCGCGCACCACCACGAACAGTTCGCGCAGGACGATGCAGAGGGTGGCGAGCACGATCAAGGTGAACAGGAACAACTCCCGTCGCCCCCTTCCGCAAAGTCCCTCCATCGTAGGCAAGTTGCCGCATTGGGGGATAGGTACGGGACTGCCTGCTCGCGGGACCGGTCGCCGGGGGATGCCATCCCACGTGACCGAAGCGCCGTCGAGCGACGGGACGGGACGGGACGGGTTTCCGCATCGCCGCGAGGACGGACACGCCCGCGCGACACCGTCGAGGCCCTCTGCGGCGCGCTCGCGCCCGGGCGGTGCGGGAGAGACGCCGCGACGTCAATCAGGCGGCGTTCGCGGTTCACTCTCAGGTGCAGGGCCCGCGACCCGTTGTGGTGACCGTCGCGCACAGTCATACGGCGTACGGGGCGAGCGTCCGCGGCGCTCCGGGAACCACTCGGCCCACTCGCCCGGGAAGCGTGCGCCTTCCACGAGGATCACGCGCTCCTGGCCCGGTGGACCGGCGTGGCCGTGGTCGACGGGGACGGCGCACGGATCGCCGCGGCCCCGGGCCCGCACAAGGCCGTCATCCTGCGCAATCACGGCTTGTCGGCGGTCGGGGACCCGGCGGACGCGGCGGCCTGGTGACTCCTCCAGCTGGAGCGCGCCTGCGGGATACAACTCGCCGCGAAGGCAGCGGGAAAACCGGTGCCCGTCGAGCACCGGAACGCCGTGGCGGCCCGCGAACAGCCCGGGAGCGAGCCTGCCGCATGGCACGACCATCAACCTCTCCATGCGAGGATCACCCGGGACGAACCGGACCTGCTGAGCTGACATCGGCTCATGTAAGGCACAATCCCCTTCCAACCCACGGAAGTTGAGAGGCGGGGTTGCACAGTGGCCGTGGACACGGCGCAGGACGGCCCGGAGGGCCCGGGCGACGACGACGGGCACGACGTCGGGACACCGGACACGAGTGCCGCCGGCGGCACGGGCCGGCCCTCCGATACCGGCTCCACCTCGGGCGCCACCGGCTCCGCCGCGAGTACCGCTCCCGCGGCGGGCGCCGCACCGGGAGCATCCGCTGCCACAGGAACAGCCGGGAAGGCCGGGTCCACAGGGAAGGCCAAACCGGCCGGCACCGCCAAACAGGCCGGGGCCACAGAAACGACCGGCACCGCCAAACCGGCCGGGGCCACAGGAACGACCGGAGCCGCAAAACCGGCCGGGACCACAGCAGCGGCCGGAACCGCAGGAACGACCGGGACCACCGGCGCGGCGCGAGAGGCCTCCGCTCCTGCCCCCGGCGCCGGCCGCGTGCCCGGCGCACGCTCCGCAACGCCCCCCTCCCACCGCGCCCCGCGCACCCCGCGCGCCCCGGAGGGAACGACCGCAAGGGTTCCACCGATGCCGACCCCCTCGCGCACCTCGCCCGCGTCACCCCCGTCACCCCCGTCACCCACATCGCCCATGTCACCCGCATCAACCGCAGCAGCTCCTTCGGCTCCCCCGCCTCCGCCGCGCCCCTCGACCCCACCGTTCGCCCCCTCCCGTCCCTCCGACGGCGACAGCGGTGGAACCGGCGGCAGCGTCGGCACCGGAAGCAGCAGCGGTGGCGGCGAGAACGGCGGCCGGTCGACCTGCCAGTGCGACGACTGTCCGCACAGCGCCCGCCAGAGCTACCGCAAGGCGGTGGCCGCCTTCGTGCGGCGCCGGGACGAACTGGCGGCGGGCCTGGGTGTCCCGGTCGGGCTGGCGCACTCGGCGGGGGCTTCCCGCCAGTGGGTGTCCGACGAGCTGACCGGAGCGGCGCGGGCGCTCGCCGACCGGAGCCGCGAGGAGGGCGAGGCGTGGGTGGCGCGGCTGTGGCGGCGCACCGTGGGCACCGTCTGGGCCGCCGCCGGGTTGCTGCTGCTGGTGCAGCTGCTGACCGCGCTGGCGGGCGGCTGGTCCACGGGCCGCACCGCGGGGCTGGTGGCGGCCGGTGTCTCGGCGGTGGGGCTGTCCGTCGCCGCCTGGCTGCACCGTTCGCGGGGCGGGGTGCTGGCGCCGGTCATCGGTGAGGACAACCGGCTGTCCACCTCCCGGACGGTGGCCGCCGGGTGGGTGCTGCTGGCCGTCTTCGCCGTGCTGGTGCTGGCTGTCGAGCTGGCGGCGGCCCCCACCCCGGGGGATCGCCGGGCGCTGCTGACCGGGCTGGATCTCTCCCGCGGCGCCGGGGTGGTCACCGTACTGGCGCTCACCTGCGCGGTCGCGGTCGTGGTGCGCCGCACGGTGACGGTTCGGGTGCAGGGCAGGCGGCTGCAGAAGGTGCGTGCCGACCGGCCGCACGCCGCCGATCTGCTGACCGACGACGCGGGCCGGGGCGCGTTCTCGGACGTGCAGTACGTGCTCATCAACGGGGTCGCGGTGGTCTTCGCCGCGGTCCGGCTGTCCCGCCAGCCCGACCGGCTGCCCGACCTGCCCTGGGGGCTGGCGCTGCTGGTCGTCGTCTCGGCTGCGACGTATCTGGCCGGGAAGTACGCGGAGGGCGGCCGCCCGGTGGTGCTCTCGGTGGTGCGGGCCCGGGAGATGGGGGACCTGCACTCGCCCATCCGCACCGGCGACGACATCGAGATCAGGGGGGCGGGCTTCGTCCCGCCGGGTGCGACCGCACCGGACCGGCTGGCCCGGGTGGTGGTCCGGATCGGCACCGTCCACGTGCACGCTCCGCTGATCCCGGTGCCCGGGGGTTTCGCGGGCCCGGCGGACACCGTGCTGAACGTCCCCGTTCCGGCCGAGGTCGAACCGGGCCGGGTGGAGGTCCAGGTGGTCACGGCGGCGGGCGCGGAGACCAACCGCTATCCGATCGACGTGGTCGAGTGACCGTTCCTGCGGCGCCGCACGGCGGGTCTCCCGGAGGGGTCGCGGGGCACTTGCCAGCCGGGTAGGCCGTGGGTGAAGAATCGCCTCCGCACGCGAACACGGCTGCGAGAGGCGGGAGCGACGCATGTCTGTGACGGGGCCGGCGGGTGGCCAGGGGCCAACGGGTGGCCGTGGGCCGACAGGTGGCCGTGGGCCGGGTCCGGCAGGTGGCCGGGCGGACGAGGGCCCCAGGGCCGTCAGCGGCTATCCGGGACCGGTCGCGGGAGGGCCGTTGGGCGCGCGCGGTCTCGCGGCCCGTCATGCGCTGCTCCCGCTGCGGCTCTTCCTCGGCATCACGTTCCTCTACGCGGGCATCGACAAGCTGACCGACCCCGACTTCCTCACCGGTTCCGGTCCCGGTTCGTTCGCCGCGACGCTGACGGCCGTGCACGACTCCGCGGCGGCCGGCTGGATGGTCGAGCTGGCCCAGCAGAGCCCGCAGGGGTTCGGTACGGCCATCGCCGTCGGGGAGGTGGCCATCGGCCTGGGCACCCTGTGCGGCCTGTGGGCCCGCGTGGCGGCGGCGGGCGGTGCGCTGCTCTCCTTCTGCCTGTGGTTGACGGTGAGCTGGTCCAGCGAGCCGTACTATTACGGCAACGATCTGCCGTATCTGATGGCGTGGCTGCCGCTGCTGATGGCGGGGGCACCGATGTTCTCGCTCGACTCGCTGCTGGCGGTGCGCAAGCGCCGCAAGGGGCAGCAGATCTTCGGCTGACGGCAGCCCTTCGGCTGCCGGTACGTCTTCGGCTCACGGCGGCAGACGCCCCTGAACGGTGGCCACGCCTTGGCGCACTGTTACCCGAACGCAGCCTGATCGCAGGGAAGTTGAGCAGGGCACGCTGTTAGATTGTCGCCTCCCGAGGCGCCGGGAACGTCAGGTGCGCCTGGGGCGACACGCTACGGAGGTGGGGACGTGCGCAGGACGGTACGGGGTGCGGTGGGCGCGGGCGCGGCGATCGTGTTCGCGCTGCTGCTGGGCGGGTGCGGCGACGGCGACGACAAGGAGTCGTCCGGCGGCGCGGAGAGCGCACACTCCGCCAAGGACCCGGCCCACGGGAAGGACCTGTCCGGCGTGTGGGGGAGCCGTTCCGAGGTGGAGGACTACACGATGGTCATCGTCGGCGACCGCATCCTGATGCGTTGGGAGGACGGACCCGACGGGCTGTGTGACGGACTGGTCGAGCACAACGAGGACACGACGAACCTGGTGTTCCAGTGCGCCAACACCCCCGAGGGGCAGGAAGAGGGGGTCATCGAGAACGTGACGGACACCGACTTCCGCGTGAAGTGGGGCAGCGAACTGGATGAGCCCAGCATCTTCGCCAAGATGACCGAGGCTCCCGCGAAGCTGCCCAGCGCCCCGGAGGACCTGCCGGGCGTCGGGTAGTGACCGCGGCGGCTTCCGCCGGATGCACGTGCGTCCCGGGGCGGGCGCCGCGCCCCGTCACGCGCCCCGTGCGCCGTATCCGCCGGGCTCGCGCTGCTCCCGGCGGCGGGCGACCGAGCGGCGGGCCAGGAACGTCGCCAGCGCGGTGAGTCCCGCCAGCACCAGCGCGCCGGGCACGACCACCAGCAGCAGCCAGAACGGGATGTTCACCTCTCCCGCGGCGTCCAGCAGGTAGAGCACCGCGACGGCGATCATGGCCAGCCCGAGCAGCAGCCGGGACGGTTCGAACCGGTGTCTCATCGGGTCCCTCCCCCCATGGACGTGTACGCGCCTCCGAACTGCCGTGCCCCGCCGGGATCCGGGCCGGCGCCTGCCTCGGCTTCGAGCGCCCCGGCGTGGGGGCGGACACCGGGCTCGGCGCGGGCGGCGCTCTGCCGGGTTCCGCCGCCGGACGATGTCCCGGTGTCGGTCCGCTCGCCCGAGGGCAGCGCCCGGACGATCTCGACGCGGCCCGCACCGGCGCTCAGCTCCACCACGATCGTGCCCTCCGGCTTCGCGTCGTCGAACGGGCGCAGGGTCAGTTTCCGGTTCGTCCCCAGGCCGCTGGCCCGGTCGTGGACGACCTCTCCGTCGGCGTCCAGTGCGCGGGGGAAGCTCATCTCCCCCATGCCGACGTCCGCGCGCACCTCGACCACCGCGTTCGCCGGTACAACGACCTTGATCTCACCCGCGCCGACCCGCGCCCCGGTCCGCAGCGTCTGGCCCGCCTTCAGGCCCGTGCCGCTCAGATCCAGTTCCCCGGTGCCGGAGCCGAGCTCGTAGCGCGGCCGGACCTCGGCGACGGAGGTGGGCATCCAGTGTGTCTCGCGGACGTGCGTGGCGATGTCGTCCGGCAGCGCCGAGGCGCCCGCCAGCAGCCCCGCCGTCAGCACGACGCAGACGAGGGTGCCCGGCCCGGTGCGGCCGACGAACGCGCTGAGCGCCAGGCCGAGGCCGAAGACCGCCAGCGCGCAGCTCAGCCCGACGACGAGGGTCGTGCCGAGCGGATGGGTCTCCCACGCCGCTGCGGTGCCGATCCCGCCCGCCAGCAGCGCGAGGAGCAGGGTGAACCCGCCCAGTGATCCGCGGCCGCCCCGGCGTGCGGGCGGCATCCCGCCGGTGCCG
The DNA here is from genome assembly GCF_000280905.1 of Streptomyces sp. AA1529. Lineage (GTDB taxonomy): Bacteria > Actinomycetota > Actinomycetes > Streptomycetales > Streptomycetaceae > Streptomyces. The sequence continues at coordinate 69,009 of NZ_ALAP01000018.1, forward strand.
GCGCCTCGGGCCGGCACCCTGGGCGGTCCCCAGGGGCTCCCGTAGGAGGCGGGCGGCGTCGCGGCGGGGAGGGCACCCTCGGGGCCCCACAGGTAGCCGGTCGCCCCGCCCGGCTGCCACGGCGCGGGACCGGTGCCCTTGGTGGCACCGGCCTCCTTGGTGAGCGGCTCCCGCCACCAGGAGGCGGGTACCGCGACCGGCGGTGCCTGCGCCTCCGGCGGCGCGTCGGCGACTGCGTGCGCCGTCGCCGGATCGATCTGCGCCCCCTCGGCTCCGGCGGCCTCGGCCTGCCTGCGGTGCTGCGACCAGTACGCCGCACCCGCCACCGCGCCCACCAGCAGCAGCGAGAAGGGCACGCTGCGGTTGCCGATCGAGGCGAGGAAGAGTCCGCAGCCGACGAGCGCGACCAGGATCGCCGAGAGCGAGCTGCCCTCCACCCGGCCGGACAGCAGCCGCCGCCCCTCGTTCTGGGTCTCCCCCTCGGCGGGGATCAGCAGCCAGGCGAACCCGTAGAAGACGAATCCCAGTCCCCCGACGACGGACAGCACCACCAGCGGCACCCGGAAGATCACCGGATCGAGGTCGAAGTACCGGCCGAGTCCGCCGCACACACCACCCGCGACCTTGTGCGTACGGCTGCGCCGCAGCCTGCCCGAGCGCGGCTCGGGCACCGGATTGTGCGCCCCCCAGGAAGCGGTGCCCGCCTCCGCGCTCCCGCGGCCCGCACCCGTCCCCGCGCTCCCCTGGCCCGCACCCGTCCCCGCGCTCCCCTGGCCCGCGCCCGGCTGCGCGCTCCCCTGGCCCGGGCCGGGCTGCGCGCCTTCGCCCGCCTCCGGACCCTCCGGGTCCGTACCGGAAGCGGACGCACGCCCCTCCCGGTCCGCACCGGACACGGGCTCGCGGCCCTCCCGGCCGGCACCGGCGGCGGGCTCCGCCGGGTGCTGCTCCTCCTCGCTCATGGCCCTATGGTCGCGCCCCGCGCACCGGCGGGCATCGGGGGCCTACCCGGACACCTCCCTGAGATCCGGAACCGGAACCCGGGGCGGTGTCCGGGACGGCTCAGGGCGAAACCCTGATGTCCGGCCGCGCGGCCCATGTGACGATCGGTGCATGACAGCGCCCGCCTCGCCCGCCTCCGAGGCGGCCCCGCAGGGACCCCGACCCGCGTCCTCGGAGCCGCCGACCGAAGAACCGCCGCTGCGCAAGCTCTACCGCAGCGCGGAGGGCCGGATGCTGGGCGGCGTGGCCCGCGGTCTCGCGGGGCACCTGGGACTGCCCGTCTCGTGGGTGCGGATCGTCTTCATAGCGCTCAGCGTGGCCAACGGCCTCGGGGTGCTGCTGTACGCGGCGTTCTGGTTCGTGGTGCCGCTGGGCACCGGCGGGGTCGGCAGCGGACACCGCCTCGGCGCGGGCGGGCTGTCGGAGGTCGTCACGGACCGCGACGGGCTGCGCCGCCGCTTCCTCCGCAAGCCGGAGAAGGGGCAGATCTTCGCCGTGCTGGCGCTGATCACCACCGTGGTGGTGATGGCGGACAACCTCCAGTTCGGCGCGGCCAACACCTATCTGTGGCCGGTCGTGCTGATCGGTGCGGGCGTCGCGCTGGTGTGGCGGCAGGCCGACAACTCCCGCCGGGCGCACTGGGCGGAGGTCGGCCGCCGCACCAGGCTGCTGCCGATCGCCCGCAGCGCTGCGGGGGTCGCGCTGGTGGCCGTCGGCGTGACCGGCATCGTCGTCGTACAGGGCTCGGTCAGTCATCTGGGGGCGGTGCTCCAGGCCGCGCTCGCGGTACTGGTCGGCATCGCCCTGATGGCGGGCCCCTACCTGGTACGGATGATGCAGGACCTGTCCGAGGAACGGCTGATGCGCATCCGGGCGCAGGAGCGGGCCGAGGTGGCCGCGCACGTCCACGACTCGGTCCTGCACACCCTGACCCTGATCCAGCGCAACGCCGAGAAGCCGCGCGAGGTGGCCCGGCTCGCCCGCGCCCAGGAGCGGGAGCTGCGCGCGTGGCTGTACCGGTCCGCCGACGGGTCGGGTGCCGCGGCCGAGGAGGAGGACGAGCCGAAGACGCTCGCCGAGGGGGTCAAGGCCGCGGCCGCCGAGGTCGAGGACCACCACGGGGTGCCCGTGGAGGTGGTCTGTGTCGGCGACTGCCCGCTGGACGAGGCGCTGGGCGCCCAGCTCCAAGCCGCGCGCGAGGCGATGGTCAACGCCGCCAAGTACGGTGGCGAGGGCGGCGCCGTGCAGGTCTTCGCCGAGGTGGAGGGCCGTACGGTCTTCATCTCCGTGCGGGACCGCGGGCCGGGCTTCGACCCGGACGCCGTGCCGGAGGACAGGATGGGCGTACGCGAGTCCATCGTCGGCCGGATGCGGCGCAACGGCGGCACGGCGCGGCTGCGCACCGCACCGGGCGAGGGGACAGAGGTCGAGCTGGAGATGGAGAGGGCGGCGGAGTCGTGACCAACGAGGCGACGGGCAGCGGGTCGACGGGCAACGAGGCGACGGGCAGCGCGCAGCAGGGCGACGGCGGCAGCGGCCCCGGTGACGGGGGCGCCGCGGACGGGGGCCGCCGGGTGCGGGTCGTCCTGGTGGACGACCACCGGATGTTCCGCGCGGGCGTGCAGGCGGAGATCGGCCGCACCGACGAGACGGGGGTGGACGTGGTCGGCGAGGCGGGCGACGTCGACCAGGCGATGACCGTCATCGAGGCGACCCGCCCCGACGTCGTCCTCCTCGACGTCCACCTCCCGGGCGGCGGCGGGGTCGAGGTGCTGCGCCGCAGCGCCCCGCTGATGGGCGATGCCGAGCAGCCGGTGCGTTTCCTGGCGCTGTCGGTCTCGGACGCCGCCGAGGACGTCATCGGCGTCATCCGCGGCGGCGCGCGCGGCTACGTCACCAAGACGATCACCGGCGACGATCTGGTCGGTGCGATCTTCCGCGTCTCGGACGGCGACGCGGTCTTCTCCCCGCGGCTGGCCGGTTTCGTCCTGGACGCCTTCGCCTCCACCGACGCGCCGCCGGTCGACGAGGACATGGACCGGCTCACCCAGCGCGAACGCGAGGTCCTGCGCCTCATCGCCCGCGGCTACGCCTACAAGGAGGTCGCCAAGCAGCTGTTCATCTCCGTCAAGACGGTCGAGTCCCACGTCTCGGCGGTGCTGCGCAAGCTCCAGCTCTCCAACCGCCACGAGCTGACCCGCTGGGCGACGGCACGACGGCTGGTGTGAACCCCGGGGACGCCGCGTCCCGCGTATAGGCTGCGATCAGCGTTTCCGGAGGCGTTTCAGGAGGGGAGACCGCCCTGCCCGAGGCAGCGGGACAGCCGCACGACGAACCGTCGGCTCCCCTCACGGAAGTGCGTCTGACGGAGTTCAAGATGTCCGCGACGCCGTCCTGCCCCTGGAGCCGCTGACTCTCCTCATCGGGCGCAACAGCAGTGGGAAGTCCAACGCGCTGGACGGGCTCGACGTGCTCTCCCGGCTCGCCGAAGGCGAGGAGATCCGGGATGGGCGGGCCGATCCCCGCACGCGAACTGAGCGACGGCATGCTCCGGTTCCTCGCCGTCGCCACCGCCCTGCTGACCGGCCGGCACGGTGTGGACATCGGCAAGGAGCCGGGCACCGAGCCCTCGCTGACGCTGGTGGTCGAGGAATCGGAGAACGGACTGCACCCTTCGCAGGCGTCGCTGCTGCTGGAACTCCTCCGCGAAGCATCCGCACGCGCCGGAACGCAGACACTCGCGACGACCCACAGCCCGGCCCTTCTCTCCGCCCTTGCCGGCAGCGAGCATCCAGGAGTCGTCGTCTGCGACCGGGACCGCGACAGCGGCAGCAGCCGACTGCAACGACTGACCGACGTGGACGGCTACGCCACCAGGACCGGGAAGCAGTGAGCGTGGAGCTGGTCCGCCGGCGCGAGACCAGCGACCTCATTCTGGGGGTTGAGGAACATCCATGCCAGATCGTGCGCTAAGGCCGGGCTAGTCTCCGGGGGCCGTTGACCTGGGCTGATCGTGGGCTCCAACCTTCGCGGGTCGATGTTGTCGATCTTCGGAGGGCCGTTGTGGCGGTCGAGTTTCTGACGGATGAGCAGGCGTCCCGGTACGGGGCGTTCTACGGCGCCCCAGCACAAGCGGAGTTGGAACGGTTCTTCTTCCTGGACGACGCAGACCGGGAGAAGGTGCAGGCGAAGCGGCGGGCGCACAACCGGCTGGGCTTCGCGGTGCAGCTGACGACGGTGCGCTTCCTGGGGCGGTTCATGCCGGACCCGCGGCAGGTGCCGCGCGAGGTGGCGGAGTACCTGGCCGAGCAGCTGGGGATCGAGGACGCCTCGGTGCTGGCGGAGTACGGCGAGCGGGACGGCACGGCCCGCTCGCATGCCGGGGACATCCAGCGGGACGGCGGCTGGCGGGACTTCGCCGAGGTCCGGGACGAGCTGGTGGTGTGGCTGGACGCGCGGGCCTGGACGACCGGGGAGGGGCCGAAGGCGCTGTTCGACGCGGCGGTGGGGTGGCTGCGCGAGCGGCCGGTGCTGCTGCCGGGGGTGAGCCGGTTCGCCCGGCTGGTGGCGTCGGTGCGGGAGGCGGCGAACCAGCGGCTGTGGGAGACGCTGCACGGCCTGCTGACGCCTGGGCAGCGGTCGGCGTTGGACGAGCTGCTGACGGTGCCGGCCGGGGCGCGGGTCTCGGAGCTGGACCGGCTGCGGCGCGGGCCGGTGCGGGTGTCGGGGCCGCAGATGAAGGCCGCGCTGGAGCGGGCCCAGGAGATCGCCCGGCTGGGGATGGGCGAGGTGGACGTGGCCGGGGTGCCGCCGCGCCGGCTGGCGGAGCTGTCCCGGTACGGGGTGGACGGGAAGGCGTCGCTGTTGCGCCGGCACGGGGACGCGCGGCGCCTGGCCACCTTGCTGGCCACCGCGGTGCACCTGACGACCAGGGCGGTGGACGACGCGCTGGACCTGCTGGACGTGCTGGTGGCCATCAGGCTGCTGGCGCGGGCGGAGCGGGAGAGCGCGAAGGAGAAGTTGAAGACCCTGCCGAAGGTGGAGCGGGCCGGCGCGAAGCTCGCCGCCGCGCTGCAGGTGGTGCTGGAGGAGACCGCCGAGCAGGTGGACACCTCCACCGGGGAGATCACCGCGCCGAAGGTGGCCACGCTGGCGGCGATGTGGGAGGCGATCGAGGCGGTGGTGCCGCGCAAGGAGCTCGCCGCGGCGGTGGCCGCGATGGTCGATCTGGCGCCGCCGCTGGACTCGGACGCGGACGAGGCGTGGCGGCGGATGCTGGTAAGCCGGTTCTCCACGGTGCGGCCGTTCTTGAAGCTGCTGGTGGAAGTGGTGGACTTCGACGCGACCGCCGAGGGCGCGCCGGTGCTGCGGGCGTTCCTGTCGCTGCCGGAGCTGATGGGCCGCAAGAAGGTGGCGGTGGCGGAGATCGACACCAGCCTGCTGGCCGGGTCGTGGAAGCGCCTGGTGCTCTCGGCGCCGCACCTGGAGCCGGGCGAGGTGGACTGGAAGGCGTACAGCTTCTGCGTGCTGGAGCAGGTGCACCGGCTGCTGCGGCGCAAGGAGGTCTTCGCCGTGAACTCCTCGAAGTGGAGCGACCCGCGGGCGAAGCTGCTGGCAGGGGAGGCGTGGGAGCAGGCCAGGCCCACCGTGCTGGCCTCGCTCGGCCTGCCGGCCGACCGCCGAGCACTTGGCCGCCCGGGCCGCGCTGCTGGACGGCACCTTCCGGGACGTCGCCGCCCGGCTGCCTGCGAACGCGCAGATCAGCGCCGACGCCGCCGGGCGGCTGCACTTCGCGGCGCTGGAGCCGGAGGCCGAAGGGGCGTCGCTGGTGGCGCTGCGGGCGGCGGTGAACGCGATGCTGCCCCGGGTGGACCTGCCGGAGGTGCTGCTGGAGGTGTTCTCCTGGACCGGCGCCGACCAGGCGTTCACCTCGGTGACCGGCGGCGAGGCCCGACTGAGGGACCTGCCGGTGACGATCGCGGCGCTGCTGGTCGCGCACGGCTGCAACGTCGGCTTCACCCCGGTGGTCGGTGGCGCGGACGCCCTGCGGTACGGGCGGCTGTCGCACGTGGACCAGACGTACCTGCGGATGGAGACCTACCGGCAGGCCAACTCGGCGCTGATCGACGCCCAGGCGTCGATCCCGCTCGCCCAGGCGTGGGGCGGCGGCCTGGTCGCCTCGGTCGACGGCATGCGCTTCGTCGTGCCGGTGCCCAGCGTGTACGCCAGGCCGAACCCGAAGTACTTCGGCGCCTCCACCGGCGGCGGCGGGCGCCGGTCCGGGGCGACGTGGCTGAACCTGATCAACGACCAGGCCGCCGGGCTCGGCGGGAAGGTCGTGGCCGGCACCCCGCGTGACTCCTTGTACGTGCTGGACGTCCTCTACGACCGCGACGGCGGTCGGCGCCCGGAGATGGTGGTCACCGACACCGCCTCGTACTCCGACATCGTGTTCGGCCTGCTCACGCTGGCCGGGTTCGCCTACGCGCCGCAGCTGGCGGACCTGCCCGACCAGAAGCTGTGGCGCATCGACCGCGCCGCCGACTACGGGGCCTTCAACGACGCCGCCCGCGGCCGGGTCGACCTGGAGCGCATCGAGCGGAACTGGGAAGACGTGCTGCGGATCGTCGGCTCGATCCACACCGGCGCGGTGCGGGCCTACGACGTGATCCGCATGCTCTCGCGCGACGGCCGCCCCACCGTGCTCGGTGACGCCATCGCGCACTACGGCCGGATCGCCAAGACCCTGCACATCCTGCGCCTGGCCGACGAACCGTCCTACCGCCGCCAGATCAAGGCCCAGGCCAACCTCCAGGAGGGCCGCCACGCGCTCGCCCGGAAGATCTTCCACGGCCGCGCCGGTCAGCTCTACCAGCACTACCAGGAGGGAATGGAGGACCAGATCGGCGCGCTCGGCCTGGTCCTCAACGCCCTGGTGCTGTTCAACACCCGCTACATGGACGCCGCCCTCGACCGGCTCCGCAGCGAGGGCTTCAACGTCCGTGACGAGGACGTCGCCCGCCTTTCGCCGTTCGTACGGCACCATGTCAACATGCTCGGCAGGTACAGCTTCCTGCTGCCCGAGATGCCCGGCGGCCTGCGGCCCCTGCGCGACCCGGAGGGCCGAGGCGTGAGCACGGATGTGTGAGCCCGTGGCTCCGGGAACCGCCTCGACGCTGCCCAGAGCCGTACGAAGGCGCGCCGGGCACAGTGCCGCAACTTAAAGTCCCGGTATCATCACAGAACGCGACGAAGGCTTGAGGTTGAAGCCCGCGACCGGAAGTCCCCAGGTGAGGAGGCGCAGTGACCGACCGTTCGGACAACGTTGACGCATCGGTGAACGTGGTGGTGCTCGGCCATGTCGACCACGGCAAGACAATGCTGGCGACGGCCATCAGCCGCGTATGTGCGGAGGTGTACGGTGGCGAAGCGGTGGACTTCTCCACGGTCGACACCGCCGCAGCGCAGAAGGAACCCGTTCCTTTCGAAGCCGCCGTCGTCGAGTGCGACAGCAACAAGCGCCGCTACGCTCTGACGGACTTCCCCAGCCACGGTGACCTCACCAAAGCCATGCTTCAGCGCGACCCCTACGACGCCGCCATCCTGGTGGTCTCGGCGGCAGACGGGCCGATGCCCCAGAGCAGCGAGCACGTCCTGTTCGCCCATCAGACCGGCATCCCGCACATCCTGGTCTTCCTCAATAAGGCCGACCTGGTCGATGACGGGGAGCTTGTCGACGCGGTCGAGCTGGAGGTCCGGGACCTGCTGGCCACCTACGACTACCCCGGTGACCGGTGCACCGTCATCGTAGGCTCGGCCCGGCAGGCATCTGAGGGCGTTGACCACAACGAGATGGGCATCAGCGCCGTCAGGAAACTCGTGGAGGCCCTCGACACCGAGGTTCCCGACCGCGCCGCGCAGTCCCGTCCCCAGCCGGCGGTGGCTTCCCGGTTCATCGGCGAGGTCTACCTGCTCTCCGCCGAGGAAGGCGGGCGCACCACGCCTCTTCCCGCCGACCCTTCCCTGCAGTTGGCCTTCCCTGCGGGCGACGGCGCCGGAACGGGTGAGCTGCCCCAGGGCCTCTCATCGGCTATGCCCGGCGACAACTTCCAGATGACGATCACCTTGTCGCGCCCCGTCGCCATGGCTCAGGGCACCCGGTTCCAGATCCGCGAGGACGGCCGGACCATCGGTATCGGTGTTGTCGCCAAGGCACTCGACTAGGAACCGTCGGCCTCCCCGTCTTCCCCGTCCGGCGCGAAGCCTCCAGGGCGCGGACGGCGGTGAGGCAGTTGGGCAGGCCAGGGCGCACACCGCTGCCGGGTTGCCGACTCCCGCGGCGGGTTGCTACCCATCGCGGACTGCACCCGCCCCGGGAGAAGACCGGCGTCCGCCCGTCAGCGCCTGGCATCGCCCGGCGCGAGGAGGGCGGTCACGTCCGCGATGGCCTCCGCCGATGGCTTGAAATACCGGCGGACGTTCTCCACCTTCTTGTGCCGGGACTTGGCCATCAGCATCAGCTCGGATGCGCCCCGCTCGCCGAGGTGGGTCAAGGAGGAGTGGCGGTACTCGTGCAGGTCCCAGCCGGTGCCCGTGCCAGCATGCGCAGTGTGCTGGTCGAGCAACGCGCGGGCCTGGCCGTAGGAGAGCCGAGCCAGGCCGGTGTCCGGGCAGACGTCCCGGGCGGAGAGGATCTTTCCGGGGCCGGGGCGGCGGTGGGTGACAAACACCGGCCCGCAGGTTCGGCCCTTCAACAGGCGGGGCAGCAGCCGGGCGGTGCCTGCGTCCCAGAACACCGTCTCCAGCACGTAGTCCGCGCGGGTGGCGCCGCGCCGGCGTACCTTCGGCTGGGCGCCCTTGGCCTTCACTGGGCAGCGGCGTCCGGCCAAGTCCAGCTCCTCGATGTTGACGTCCAGGATCTCCTCAGAGCGGGCGCACGTCTCGTAGAGCATCCGCCACAGCGTCTTCTCCCGTAGGTGGACGTCGCGGCGGGCGCGATCAGCCGGTCGATCGCCAGCTTTGAGCGCACCGGGGTGTCGGAGTCCGGCGGCGCAATCCGCTTCGCCCAGGCCGGGACCGCCGGCCCGTCGTACCCGCGCTCCGTGCACCAGCTCGTCCAGGACAGCACCGCCCCGCGGCGGGCGTTCCAGGTGTTCACCGCCGAGCTGCCCCACAACAGCTCCAGCGCCCCACCGACCTCGTCGTCCCCGACGGCCGCGAGCGGGCGGCCCTCGCCGAGGTGCTCGGCGGTCTTCCCGAGGGCGATGCCGTAGTTCCGCACGGTATTCGGGTTGGTGAGCGAGTCGAGGAAGGCGTCGGCCGCCGTCCGGACGGTCAGCGCCTTCCCGGTCGGCAGCAGCAGGACCGCAGGCACCGGATCTCCTCTGCCACAGATAACGGGGTCGCTTCGCGCAGCGGCTCCGGGGCTCCGCCGCAGGTGACGCAGCCCAGTAGCACGGATATTAGGGCGTTATCTGTGGAACAACTTCATGGCGGGCCCGGCGCCGAGGTTCCGTCAGGTGCCCACCAGCAGCGATCAGGGCTTAGCGCACGATCTGGCATGGATGTTCCTCAACCCCCATTCTGCCCGTGACAGCGGTGCTGGAGACCGGCAACCACGTGACCCGGATCGCCAACGGCCACGCGCGAAGGCTCTGCGCGGAGCGGTTCTCGGCGACGCTGCGGATGGTCGTCGAACGCAAGGCGCCTTGGACGCTGGACCACCAGCTCGGCTGCTTCACCTGAGCAGTCCGCGCCGGCGCTGTCGGTTCTCCGAGCGCCCCGGTGATCCGCCGGGGTCAGCGGTGGGTGCGGGCGAGGAAGGCCGGAAACCCCTGATGGCGAGGCAGCGGGGCGGGGACAACGCACATCGGAAGCGGAAGCAGCAGGGCGCCAAGCGGCACCGGGAGATCTACGTCTTCGCCGAGGGCGAGGTGACGGAGGACGAGTACACGCAGATCGTCCTGGATGGTGCCGGTGCGGCGGTCGTGCTTCTGGCACTCCGGGGCCACCAGGACTGGCCCGACGCCATGCGTCAGGCGTTCCTGCGCCGCTGTTCGTCGACGAACTTGAGCACTTCGTAGGCCAGGGTCAATCGCCTGCCCAATTGGGAGTCCGGTATCTGGTCGCGCAGGTCGCGGGCGAAAGTGTTGTAGGGGTTGATCTCAAGGGCGCGGTTCAAATCCCTGGCGGCCTCCTCATAGCGCCAGGTCGCCAGATACGCGGCGCCTCGCTCGGCGAGAGCAAAGGCGTTGTCCGGGTCGACTTCGAGCACGCGTTGGAGATCGCTGAGCGCCTGCCCGTAACGGCCCGTGACGCGATTCACGGCACCGAGTTCCGCCAAGGCCCACGTATTGCTGCGGTCGGCCTGGAGTGCACCGTTCAAATCCCTGAGCGCCTGTTCGTAGTTTCCGGTGAGCCGGTTCAGGGATCCCCGCTGAGCCAGGGCCCAGGCGTCGTGGGGATTCACATCGATCATACGGTTCAGAGACCGCAATGCCTGCTCGTGACGTCGTGCAGACATATGCTGCTCAATTTCCGCTCTCTCGGCAGCCTGCTGGTACGGGTTGGTCGCGTACCCGGCTCCGGGGAAGACCTGAACGGCGGGCTGCAAATCCCGCCGCTCCGGGAGGTCGGGGAGATCGGGGAGGACGGGAAGGTAGTATCCGGCGGCCCCCATGATGCGGTAGGTGTTCCGGGCGAGCCACAGGCCTTCCGAAGCGTACGGGTCGTTGTCGTAATCGGCCCGCCCGACAGCCTGACCACTGATCCTCTCGCGTAACGCCTCGCAAAGTGTCTGGTCCACGTAGATGGCGCTGCCGGCCGAGGAGATTCCTTCCCGCAGTACTTCTGTGAGGGCAGCGGTCAGCCGCATGTCGCGAGCTTCCTGATCGGCTGCCGCAGCAGTGAGCACGGCCAACCGTGCCCGGCCCGAACGGACTCCACCCGCGAGGCGACTGGCGTTCGGTACGGCACCCCCCGCGTGGCAGGTGTCGATGAGGGCTATCACTCCGTCCACGCCGACCTCATCCGCCGCATCAGCCAGCAGTGATCCAACGTGGACAGCGGACAGCGTGCTCTGAGTCGTCGAGGAACCGACCATGTAATAGAGGTCGGTCTGTTGAGGGGTGGTGAATCCGTGCCCGAGCAGGGCCACCACCATCGCAGCGCCGTCCGCGGTGGCCCTTCGCGTGACCTCGTGCACCGCCCTGCGTACGTCCTCCGGCTCCAGTTCCTCCCCCACCAGCAGGGAGGGATGGTGCCCGTAGCGGGCTCGACACCCTCCGACCTCCGGATCCGTCAGGACACTGTGCAGGTCCCTTGCGGCCTCCTCCAGCCGGGACAGCCTCCCCATCGACCGGCACTGCGCCCCGATGACCAGGACGTGCCGCACCCCGCTGCCCGTCACCGCTTCAGCACCTCGGCGATGGGCCCGGCCACGGCCGGTTGCCGCAGATACTTCGTGGCCGTGTGCACCCATATGCCGTCAGAGTCCACCCGGTCCGTGGTCGGCACGACTCGGGAAGTGTTCGGCAACATCCACTGCTGCAACCGGGGGCGGGCCACGACGATGTCGTCCCGGTCCCAGAAGTTCAGCCAACGGGCGACAACCTCCGGAGTTCGCGCGGGAACCGGGCGTATGCGCTGCCTCACGGCCGCCCCCGTCGCCAGCGGCGAGCCCAGCGTCACCAGCAATTCCACAGACCCCGTGTACTCGTGCAGCGCTTCGAACGACACCACCGTTCCCAGCGAATGCGCCACGACCACCAGCGGCCGCCCAGGGTCCGTCTGCCGCAACAGCCGCTCCCGAATTCTCGCGTCCAGTGTCCGACCGCGGCTGTCGCACTCAGCACGATTCAGATAGCGGCTGACCTGCGCCAGATGTCCCAGTAGAGACCAGCCGTTGGCCCACTGGGCAGCCCGGCGCAGTCCCGGAGCCTGCAGAATCGTCGTCAGCGCATTGGCCAGAACCCTTACCGGCCCCAACAGTCCCTGTGACTGGCCACCCGTCCGCTGCAACTGGTCCCGTGCATCGTCGGCGACTCTCAGAGTCTGCCGGTCCCCTTCGCGCTCCGCCTCTCGGGCGAGTTCATCGACCATGTCCCGGACCAACGCAACCAGGGATTGCACCTGTTCGGCAGGGAAGTCATTTTCCGCACCCCCCTGCGCCTCACGGTCCGAGAACAGATCGCTGTAGTCCACAAACCGGGCTTCACTCAGCCATCCCTGCGTCAAACCGGAAACAGCATCCGCATGTCCGGCCTTACGCGCACCATCCGCCAGAGCCTCCAGCCAGGTGCGGCGTTCCCGCTCCGCATCTCGTAAGCCGCCGATACCATGAACAAAAAGCAGTTGAGTTCTTCCTGAGCTGCTCACCAAGCGCCCTTTGCTGCTTCTCTCGACCCGACACCACGAATCCCGGCGCTCGCGGGAAGGCAACTGCTGCACCCCCGTGCCGCGTTAGGACACCTCTCACGGTACTGCCGTACCCGCCGGTAGGCAGGGGCTTTGCAGTGAACCCCGCCCTTCCCCTGCATGGGCGGGTCAGGCCGCGCATTGTCAGGTCAAGAAAATGCGTACGGCCACGAACTCCGTCCGATGCCGACGAGGCGAGCAGCGCACTCGCCGTGCCGGCCACCAGGAGTCAGGCCGGTCCGGCGGTGCCGCACCCGCCGCCGGTGCCGCTGGACTGCGGGCCGCTCCGGTGATCCGCCGGGGTCAGGGGCGGGTGCGGGCGAGGAAGGCCGACCAGGCGGCGGGCGGGACGGCGAGCTGGGGGCCGGTGGGGTTCTTGGAGTCCCGGACATGGACGGTGTGCGGGCAGGCGGCCACCTCGACGCAGTTGCCGCCGTCGGTGTTGCTGTAGCTGGACTTGCGCCAGGAGACGGCGACCTCGACGCAGGCACCGCCGTCGTCGTTGCTGTAACTGGACTTGAACCATGCCAGTTCAGTGCTCATAGCTCCTCCGCCAACCTGCTGATGAACCGCGCCGACTCGTCCGGGTTGAGAGCCTGCCGCAGGATCATTTCATGCCGCTGGATGAAGTTGCCTACCTTCTCTGGCTGCGAATAGAGCACGCCCATCTCCTGACCCTCCTCGTAGGCAAGGTACTCGTGGTCCGGGGTCTTCAGGAGTGTGAAGGGACCTCGGAGTCCAGCGTGAACGCCTCGGTCAGTTGGTAGGACCTGAATGTTCACATGACGCGGCCGTCCTGTCTCGACCAGGCGCAGGAGCTGGTCACGCCATGAGTCGATGTCACCAACCTGCCGGTGCAGCGCAGCTTCTTCCATCACGAAGCTGAATGCCTTGGTCTGTCGTGACAGCAGGGCCTGTCGCTCCAATCGTCCCTTGATCCGTTCCTCGATCGTCTCGTCGTCCAACGGAGGACAGTGGGCGGCCAGCAGAGCGCGGACGTACCCTGTGGTTTGCAGTAGCCCGGGTACGAACTGAGTCTCATAGCAGCAGAGTGCCACCGCGTCGCTCTCCGCGTGCATGAAGTCATGCGAGTACGACGGAAACGGCTCGGGCCGGAGGAACTCCACCGCAGCGGCCAACTTGCCCTGTGCCCCGGACATCTCGTCGGCGATCCGCAGCACATGGGCCTGCGCCTTGCGTACGCCACGTTCCATGCCCTTGATGGCGTCGTAGCCGTAGCCGGCCTCGTCCGCGAGGGCCTGCCGGGAGATGCCGGCTGCCTCGCGCCAGCGTTTCATCTGGTCCCCGGCGTAGCGCCACGCCATGGGGCGTTCGTCGCCGTTGCCGTTCCTGTTGCCGCCATTGCCCGCCAACCGGCTCACCTCCTGAGCCAGTACGCCCGATGGCCGAGAGGACACCCCGGGCACACTCACCGTCCGTACCTGTTCCGTTACTTCGCACCGTAGCCTGTGACCAGCAGGCTTTGCCCCATGGAGAGCGAGATTCCCCCGGCGGGGGTCTTCGCGGTCGATGTACGGACGGGCCGGGTCGGCCAAGTGATGGGCCGCGAAGGGCCGTACGTGCAGTTGCGGCCGCCCGGCGGCGGATGCGAGTGGGAGGTGCCCCCGGACGCGGTGCGCCCGGCGCGGGTCAGTGAGGAGCTGCGCGCCCGGGTGACCGATCTCAACTGGCAGAGCAGGCTGCCGTGAGCGGCGGTCACCGGCCCCGGTCCGTCATCCGGTACGAGAACTGGGTGTTCGTGCCCGACCAGGAGCCGGACGCCGAGCCGATCATGTACGCGATGCAGTGTGCGGTCTGCGACGAGCAGTCCGCCGCGAGCATCGACTACACCGAGGGGCACGCATGGGCGCTGCGCCACTCCGGGCGCAACCCTTCCCATCACACGTACCGGGAACTGGTCACCCGGCCCTGGCGGTGCTGGATGCGCGGCTGGTGAGTCGGGCGGCCGAAGCGGCTCAACGGACAGCTCAGGGACGGGACTTACGCTCCGCAACCGTCCGTCGCCAACTACCCACAGTCCGTGTACTCTGCCGCGTGTCAGCTCACCTCATGTGCCACACATGAGGCGGCCCCCGACGGTGTTAGCGCACCGGCCGAGGGCCTTCACCGCCAAGGTCTGAGAGGGACCCTGGGATGCACAGGCATGTTAGCGCGCCCGCGCGCTTCTTCTCCCAGTTGCCGAACGACATCATCCGCCACCCCCGCCTGTCCGCGCCTGCGGTACGGCTCCTGGCCTGGCAGCTCTCGCTTCCCGAAGGCGCCGACGAACCGCTGTGGCGGACGGCCGAGCGCGCCGGGATCGGGAAGGTCACCTTCCAGCACGCCAAGCGTCAACTACGCGCGGAGCGGTACCTGTTCGAGTGGCGTCGGCAGAGCGCGGACGGCCGCTGGCAGACCGTGCAGCTCCTCACCAACGTGCCGCTCTCCCCGGACGAGGCGCGGGAGCACGCCGCGAGTGCGAGGGGCGTTCGTGCCGTCGCCCGACCGGTCGCCCGACCAGCCTCCCGGCCCGCCGTCCGACCGGCGGGCACCGCACCGGCCGCCGGTGGGCCGACCCGTCGGTCCGCCGCCCCTCAACCCCTTGAAACACCCGTGGGGAACACCTCCCACCCACCGGCACCCACCTCGTCTCACGCCGGGCACCGGATCGGCGCCGCGTCCCACCACCGCGCGGCCGAAGCGCTGCTGCTGTCCCTCGCCCGCTCGGGGCCGCACCTCGCGCTGCCGCCGCGCAAGGCGCGAAAGTGGGCACCCCTCGCGGCGCGCTGGCTGGAGCGCGGGATCGGCACGGACGACACCCGTACCGCGCTGACAGCGGGACTGGAACACGCCCACTCCCCGCTCGGCGCCCTCCGCTGGCGGCTGGAGCACGCGCTCCCCGAACCGGCCCCGGCCATCGCGGCGGTCCCTCCGGACCCGGGTTCGACGCCGCTCCCCCGCGTGTCCGGTATGCGGGAGTGCGCGGGCCCGCACACCCAGCCGCTGCTGTTCGCCCCGGTCGGCGACGAGAAGCGGTGCCCCGCCTGCCGAACCGACGCAGCAACGGTGACGGCAGCGGCGGCACCTTCGCCCGGACCCGGCCTGACGGCGTTCCGCGCCGCCCGCAGGGCCCTCGCCGTACCGTCGACGAGCACCTGAAGGCGACCGGCCGCCTGACCGAACCTCACGCCTGGGGCCGTACGCACGTGTAGCCGCGTTCCTGGAGGACGGGCAGGTAGCGGTCGACGGCGGCGACGGTCTGCTGCCGGGGGCCGCCGCCGTCGTGCTGGAGGACGATGACGCCGGGGGCCGCGTCCCGGGTGACGGCGCGGACGATGTGCGCCACGCCCGGCCGGGCCCAGTCCTGGGTGTCCACGGACCAGCCCATCGGCTCCATGCCCAGATCGGAGCAGACGCGCAGTGAGGGAGGGTGCCAGTCCCCGTAGGGGGCGCGGCACCAGCGGGGCGGGGCGCCCAGGACGCGGTCGATCAGGTCGCTGGTGCGGCCCAGTTCGTCCCGGACGTGGCCGGTGTCCAGCCGGGTGAGCTGCTTGTGGTTCCAGGAGTGGTTGCCCACCACGTGGCCGTCGGCGGTGATGGCGTGCAGCAGGTCGGGGAAGGCGGCGGCGTTCTCGCCGACGACGAAGAAGGTGGCCTGCACCCCGTGCCGCCGCAGCACCTCCAGCAGCGCCGGGGTGTGGACGGGGTGCGGGCCGTCGTCGAACGTCAGCGCGATGACGCGCCGTCCCTGCCCGGCGGGCAGGAACATCTCGGCGTGGGTGCGGACGGGTGCGTGGGGCTTCGGTTCGCCCATCGAGGTCTCACCGGCGAGGGGACGCAGCCGGTAGCTGTCGTGCGCGGCGGGACTCGGCTGCGCGTCGGCGCCACTCGGCGCGGAGGGGGCCGGACCGCCGGGATCGGGAGCGGATCCCTTCGGGGATCCGGCTCCCGCCTTCGCGTGCCCGCCTCCGGTGTCCTCGTGGGTGAGCACGCCCGCACCGACACCCGCGAGCGCCGCGGTTCCGACACCGACGCCGACGCAGAGCAGAGTCCTGCGCGAAACAATATGACTATCGGATCGCATGATATTTGGTTAGCAGCGTCGGACGCCGCCGCGCGGGAGCCGCGCGCGGCCGGCCCCGGAGTCCACGCGAACGGCGCACCGCTCCCGCGATACGAACCCCGGCTTCCGCCCAGCGGACCCCGGCCGGGCCGACGGTGCGGCCACTCGGCCGAGCCGCCCGGCCGGCGTCAGGCCCGGGCCGCGCCGGAGTCCGGCCCGGTCGGATCGGGCCGGGCCGGATCGGGTCGGATCGGGTCTGGCCGGGCCGGGCCGGGCCGGACCCGGGTCAGGGCGGAGCCGGCCGGGTCAGGCCGATCGCGGCGCCGGCCACTCCTCCTCGCCGTCGTCCTGCGGCTCGTCCCGC
This sequence comes from Streptomyces sp. AA1529, assembly GCF_000280905.1. Lineage (GTDB taxonomy): Bacteria > Actinomycetota > Actinomycetes > Streptomycetales > Streptomycetaceae > Streptomyces. The sequence continues at coordinate 85,850 of NZ_ALAP01000018.1, forward strand.
ACCCGCAGCGCCGCGATCCACAGCGGCAGCAGCCGGTGCACCGCGTAGGCGATCAGCCCGGTGGCGGCGAGCGGACCCGCGAGGTCGGCCATCGAGGTGCCCGCGACCCACAGGACGTAGAAGCCCAGCAACGCGGCTGTCAGCAGCCAGGAGTTGATCCGGTACGCCCACAGATGCGCCGTCCCCCGCTCGGCCACCTGCCGCTCGTCCAGGAACCGGACACGCAGCTCCAACAACCCACGAGTCATGGAGTTCAGCAGACCGGTGAGCGGGACCCAGACCAGCAGCGACACCAGCAGCGCCACCACCGGCCACAGGGCCGCCGACGCGAAGCAGCCCACCATCCCGGTCAACCCCAGGGCCGTCGTGGCCACATGGGCCGCAACGATGCGGTGCCTCGCTCCTCGAGAGGCGTGGAAGCGCTTGGTGCGCGCGTCGTTCATCGTCCGCAGCAGCCACCTGTCATAGCGCGTGCCGTGTGTACCGGTGGTCATCCGGTGCTCCTCCCCGTGTGTGCGGTCGCGTCGGCCCCGTCCCGGCCGCCGCCCGCGCCGTACACCTCGTCCGTGAGCGGACGAAACGGCTCCAGGGAGAACAGGGCCTCCACCGGCAGCCGGAAGTACGCCGCGATGCGCAGCGCCAGATCGAGACTGGGGTTGTACTGGCCCCGCTCGATGTAGCCGATCGTCTGATAGTGCGCGCCCACTGCTTCGGCCAGCGCCTGCCGGGACACCTTCCGTTCCGCCCGCACGACCGCCAGCCTGTTGTGCACGTGCTCGCTCATGTATAAGAAGTACTACATCTGACAGCAGGAGCACAACATCGCAGCGACGCGGACGACCGCTTCGCGGCCCGGCGGTGCGCTGCCCGCACGCACCCCACCCGCCCCGGCACCGCCCGGGTACTCTCGCCCGATGTCCTTCCTCGACCGCATACGCGGCGCCGCATCCCGGCGCACGGTGCTGCTCGCCGGCGCAGGCGTGCTCACCCTCGCGCTGCTCGCCGTGCTCGTCCCCGCGCTGCTGCTCGGCGAGGACGGCTCGGAGGAGTGCCGCCAGGCACCGGACTCCGCCCGTGCACAGGCCCGCGATCCGGAACGCGCCGCGCAGGAACTGGACCCTGGTGAGGGCGTCACCCGCACCGGACCGCTCAAGCGGCTGCTGCGCACCACCGGTTCCCCGCTGTGCGAGGGCGCGGACGGCACCCAGCTCGCCGGACGCGCGCTCGTCGCGGCGACCACCGGCCGCACCACCGCCGACCAGCACGAGCCCGCCCGCCCGCACACCGAGCGGGCGGCCCGCGTCGCCCACGCCGCCGTACTGCTGCTGAGCAGGGGGAACGAGCGCTACCAGCCGGACTTCCCGCTCGGGCTCAACCCCTACCTGGCCCGGATGTTCGCCTCGTACATCCACGACACCAGCAGGTCACTGGTGCGCGGGGCACCGCTGGACTGGAAAGCGCCCACCGCCACCGACGAGGAGGCCGAGTACTCCGACGGCAGCGGCAACTGGGCCACGCCGTTCCCCTCGGGGCACGACGTCCACGTCGTCTTCCCGGAGTTCGAGAGGGCGCAGAAGGTCGTGCGGCGGGCGGCCGCCTCACCGCGGGCGTTCGCCACGCTGTACGACGCCGAACGCGCCCGCTTCGCCTGGTACCTGGAGCGGCTGACCGACACGGCGCGGGAACCCGGCGGCAAACCGGAGTCGGGAGCACTGTCCGCGGAGATGGAGCTGGAGCAGAGCGCCACCTTCGTCGCCGAGCTGATGGGATCCCGTACGGTCGCCGTCCGGGACGGACTCGCGCCCTCCCTCGCGCAGTTCGACCGTGCGGTGCTGCGGCACACCCGCGGCCTCTACCACCCTGCCGACCACCGGGTACGCACCCGCTCCTCGACCGCCGCCCTGGCGCAGCGCAGTCCCGACGCCTCCGCGGGCCAGGGCAAGCAGGCCGCCGAGCGGCTGATGGACGGCAGGGTCCAGCTCTTCGCGGTGTTCGACGCGTGGGCGCGCGAGCGTGGCATTCCGGAGGGGCTGGCGGAGCGGATCCGGATCCGGATGGACACCCGGTACGCCAGTTCTCTGAACCTCCTGTAGGCCCGGGGCAGGCCGGGGGGGCTCAGTCCGCGGACGGAAGCCGCAGCCCGGTGCAGCCGCGCGCGGCGCTCTCCTTCTCGGCGAACGAGACCAGCATGGCGCGCATCGTCTCCCGGCCCAACCGGCGGCGGCTCAGCACCTGCTCGTCCGGCTTGTCGGAACCCTCGTCCTCCCGGCTGACACGGAGCTTGAAGCCCGCCGGCCGTCCGTCACACCGCGCGGTGGCCCACGCGGTGACATCGTTCAGCCACGGCCGCATCCGCGTCTTGTCCGTACGCACACCGCTGTGGCCCGCCTCGGCGGACATCACCCGCTTCACCTCGGGGCCGTACAGACCGTAGAGCCTGGCCACCGGCGGGTACGGATCACCGTCCTCGTCCTCGCCGGAGGGCCGCACCTTGCAGCTCGTCAGCGGAGCCGGCCCCTCGGGGATCCGGAGATCCACGGTCCACCCGGCGCCGCTGAAGGGGCCGCGGGCGAGCGCGGCGCACGTGGTGCCCGCCGCGCGTGCGGACGGCACCCCTTCGGGCTCGGACTCCTCGATGTCCTTCGCCGGGACGGTGAGCGGGTCGCGGTCGCAGCCGAGCTTTTCGGCAGCCTTGTTCGCGACGGCTGCTCCCGCACGGACCAACTGATGCGGCTCGGCGCCGTGTCCGCCCAGCACGTCCACGAAGAGCCGCCGGGGCAGCCCGGCGGCGTCCTTGCCCAGCCCGGGGCACTCGGGCACCAGCGCCACTCCGCCGAACCGGGCCTCGAACCCCGGCAGTCCGCCCGGCAACGCGGAGGCGGGATGCGCCCCGTTGCTCTGGAAATCCCGTACCAGGTTGCGGTCGACGTCGTCGCGGCGGCTGTAGACACGGACTTCCAGAACCCGGCCGCCCGCGTCGTTGGCCACCTCGCAGGTGTAGCGGCCCAGCCCGGTGTCGGTCTCGGCCTCGGACTCGGCCAGATGCGCCTCCGCGTCACCCGCACCGGCGCGCAGCGTGGCCATGGTGCCGTCCGGCAGTGCGCCGTCGCAGGCGTCCGAGGTGATCATCCGGTCCTGGACGAACGGCTCGGCGATCCACCCCGCACCGCCGAGGACCAGCACGCCCACGCCGCACCACGCCGCGATCCTGGTGCGGCGGCGCCGCCGGTCGTCGGCCTCCCGGGCCAGGAGCCACCGCGCACGCCGCTCGTCCTCGGTCTCGGGCTCGGCCTTGGGCTCAGTCTCGGGCTCGGGCTCGGCCTTGGGCCCGGACACGGCGGACTCGGACTCGGACGCGGACCCGGACTCGCGCCCGGGCCGGGGCGCGGGGCCCGTCTCGGATTCGGCCTCGACCCGGGAATCCGGCGCGCGTTCGGGCTCCGGTGTCGCCTCGGACTGCTCCGGTGTCGCCCCCGGCTCGCGCTCGCCCCGCTGCTCCTCCTCCGACATCCCGGCACCGTATCCCACCCCGCACCCCGTCGCCCGAACACACGTGTGCCCCGGGCTCCGCGAGGGAGCACGGGGCACAGCGCGGGGCGCTCGCAGGGGAGTTCAGCCGGGGCTCACTCCCACTCGATGGTCCCCGGGGGCTTGCTGGTGACGTCCAGCGTGACCCGGTTGACCTCGGAGACCTCGTTGGTGATCCGCGTCGAGATGCGACCCAGCACGTCGTAGGGCAGCCGGGACCAGTCGGCGGTCATCGCGTCCTCCGAGGAGACCGGGCGCAGCACCACCGGATGGCCGTAGGTGCGCGCGTCGCCCTGCACGCCGACGCTGCGGACGTCCGCGAGCAGCACCACCGGGCACTGCCAGATGTCGCGGTCCAGCCCCGCGGCGGTCAACTCCTCGCGGGCGATGGCGTCCGCCTCGCGCAGCAGGTCGAGCCGCTCGCGGGTGACCTCGCCGACGATCCGGATGCCCAGCCCCGGGCCGGGGAACGGCTGGCGCTGGACGATCTCGTCCGGCAGTCCGAGCTCCTGCCCGACCATCCGCACCTCGTCCTTGAACAGCTTGCGCAGCGGCTCCACCAGCTCGAACTCGAGGTCCTCGGGGAGGCCGCCCACGTTGTGGTGCGACTTGATGTTGGCCGCGCCGGTGCCGCCGCCGGACTCCACCACGTCCGGGTAGAGGGTGCCCTGCACCAGGAACGCCACCGGCTCGTCACTCGGGGCCTCGGCGACGATCTCCGCCTGCGCCTGCTCGAAGACCCGGATGAACTCCCGGCCGATGATCTTGCGCTTCTGCTCCGGGTCGGAGACGCCCGCCAGCGCGTCGATGAAGCGGTCGGCCGCGTCCACGACCTTGAGCTGGACCCCGGTCGCCGCCACGAAGTCCTTCTCGACCTGCTCCGTCTCGCCCTTGCGCATCAGGCCGTGATCGACGTACACGCAGGTGAGCTGATCGCCCACGGCACGCTGCACGAGCGCCGCGGCCACCGCCGAGTCGACCCCGCCGGACAGTCCGCAGATGGCGCGCTTGCCGCCGACCTGCTCCCGGATCGCGGCGACCTGCTCGTCGACGATGCTCTCCGTCGTCCAGGACGGGGACAGGCCCGCACCCCGGTAGAGGAAGTGCTCCAGCTCCTGCTGCCCGAACGTGGAGTGCATCACCTCCGGGTGGTGCTGGAGGCCGTACAGCTTCCGCTCGTCGTCCTCGAACGCCGCCACCGGCACCAGGTCCGTGGACGCCGTGACGGTGAAGCCCTCCGGCGCCGCCGAGCAGGCGTCGCCGTGCGACATCCACACCTGCTGCTCCTCGGGGGTGCCCTCGAAGAGTGTCGAGGACGCCTTGGCGACGGAGAGCTGGGTGCGGCCGTACTCGCGGCTGCCGGTGTTGTCGACCGTGCCGCCCAGCGTCGTCGCCATCAGCTGGAAGCCGTAGCAGATGCCCAGGACCGGGACGCCCGCCGCGAAGATCTCGCGGTCGATGGCGGGCGCGCCCTCCGCGTACACGGACGACGGGCCGCCGGAGAGGATGATCGCCTTCGGGTTCTTGGCGAGCATCTCGGCGGCCGGCATGGTCGACGGCACGATCTCGCTGTAGACCCGCGCCTCGCGCACCCGGCGCGCGATGAGCTGGGCGTACTGCGCGCCGAAGTCGACGACGAGAACGGTGTCCGGAGTGCTCTCGGACGGGTTGGAAGCCACGAAGCTGATGCCTTTCGGCGTGAAGCGGGGGTTCGGTTCCGATGATAGCGGTGCCCCCGGGTGCCCGGCCCCGCCGCCGGGTGTCCCGGAACCGGTGGCATACTGGCCGTATGCAGAACGCGCAGTGGTTTACCTATGGCACCGGCCCGGCCGGCTGCCATGGCCGTTCTGTGTGAGAGAAGCGACACACGAACTTCCCCAGGCGCCCCGGGCCGGTCAGGCCCGGGGCGCCGGTGTGTGTGCCCGCCTTCCCGGGCCGCCGTCCGCGGGCTCCGCGACCCGAGGAGCGAACCGCGCATGAGCGCCGCCACCACCAGCACCGTCCCCACCACCAGCACCGTCCCCAGCAGCAGCACCGTCCCCAGCAGCAGCACCGTCCCCAGCAGCAGCACCAGCACCGGCACGCAGGCCGACCCGGCACCGGAAGCGGTCGTCGACGCCGAGCGGGCCCGCATCGACGCACTCGACGCCCGCATCGTCGCGCTCGTCCGCGACCGTATGGAGGTCTCCGAGAACATCCAGCGGGTGCGGATCGACTCGGGCGGTCGCCGGGTGCACCTGGCCCGCGAGATGCAGATCCTCGACCACTACAGCACCGAGCTCGGGGCACCGGGGCGGGAGCTGGCCCGGACCCTGCTGCGGCTGTGCCGGGGGCACTGACGACGCCGAGCGCGTCCGGCGCCACGGCACGCGCCCGCTGGGCACGCGCGTCCCGTCCCGAGGCGCGGCCCGTCCCGGTGCGCGTCCCGTCTCAATGCGCGTCCGGCCCTCACCCGTACGGCGCGTGACCGCCCCGGGGGGCCTTCGTTGGACCCGGTGTCCCTGATCTCCGCCGGGCGCCCGGCGGCGAGCGGGGCGGCGTCACCGGAGCGATGAGACGCCCGTCCTCCCCGCGAGGGGAGACGCCGGGTGTCGTGGGACCTCGCTCCGGTGCTGTGACCGGACGGCAGGGGACAGCAGCCCGGTCACGACAGCGGCCGGTCCCGGGGACGCTCTGGACCGGCCGCTCCGCGGCTTTCCGCAGGACCCCGCGGGCCGGCCGCCGGGGCGCCGGTCCGTGCGGGCCGCCCGCACGGAATCTTCGCGGGAACGCTGGAATCCCGCACTGTCGCAACGGTTGCGCAGGGTGCGGCGGATCCAGCACGATGCAGACGTCCGGTGCGCAGGACCACCTGACCACACGGCCGTTTGGTGAACCATGGCGGAACTCCGCCATTGGTTCGACCAACAAAGGCGGCACCCTCCCCCCGGTGCCGCCCTCAGCACGGGCGCTGCCCTGACGCCGGTGCTGACCGAGGGCCCCGCGGCTGCCGCCACCCACCCGGCCGGCGCCCGGGGCCCTCCGCCGTGCCACCGGGGCCGTGTCGCCGTGCCACCCGAGCCTCGTCACCCGAGCCGCGTCGCCGTGCCACCCGAGCCGCGTCACCCGAGCCGCGGCGCCGTGCCGCCCGATGCCGCGGACGGAACGGCGACGCGACGGTCCCGGCGGGCCGCCGGCTTCAGTCGTGTTCCGTACCGGTGGCGGAGCCGTCCCGCGCGGGGACCGGAGGCACCGGGAGCACCGGCAGCCGCAGCGCGCCGAACGCGGTCTCCGGTACCGCGGGCCGCGCCGGGGCCACGGGCGCCAGCCGCCGGTATCCGGCGTCCTGTGCGGGGCGCGGGTCCTCCTCGCCGCTGTTCGGCCAGAACGACATGGCACGCTCGGCCTGCGCGGTGATGGTGAGGGACGGATTGACCCCGAGGTTGGCGGAGACGGCGGAGCCGTCCACGACCGAGATGCCCGGATGCCCGTACAGCCGGTGGTAGGGGTCGATGACACCGTGCTCGGCGCTGTCGCCGATGGGGCAGCCGCCCAGGAAGTGCGCGGTCAGCGGGGTGCCCATCAGCTCACCGACGTTGGTCCCGGCGAAGCCGTTGATCTCCTCGGCGAGCGCGGTCGCCGCCTCGGCGCCCTCCGGGATGTGCACGGGGTTCGGCGCTCCGTGTCCCTGCCGCGCGGTGAGCATGCCTTTGCCGAGGCCCTTGTCCTTGCGGTAGGTGGTCAGCGAGTTGTCGAGCGTCTGCATGACGAGCCCGATGATGATCCGCTCGGACCAGTTGCGTGCGGAGAGCGAGCGCAGGAAGAGCGCCGGGTGCCGCAGGCAGGTCAGGATGTGCGCGAGCGCGCCCGGCAGCACTGTGTTCTGCCGCACCTGGAGGGTGGTCAGGGCGCTCATGGAGTTGGAGCCCTTGCCGTAGCGCACCGGCTCGATGTGGGTGTGGGCGTCCGGATGCACGGAGGAGGTGATGGCGACGCCCTTGGTGAAGTCGGGCGCGGCGTCCCGGCCCCACTTCTTGCGGTAGCGGCGGGGCACCGTCTGCGCGCCCACCAGCGCCTCGGAGTTGGTGCGCGTCAGCTCGCCCAGCCGGGGCGAGAGCCGGGGCAGGGTTCCGGCGTCCTTCACCTGGTGCAGCAGTTTCTGGGTGCCGTACGTACCGGCTGCCAGCACCACCCGCCGGGCGCGGAGGATGCGCGGCTTGCCGCCGCGCCGCTTGTCGGTGCGGACGGTCAGTACCTCGTAGCCGTCCGCGTCGGTGCCCGGGGTGCGCTCGCGGAGGCCGACGACGGTGGTCAGCGGGCGGATCTCGGCTCCGGCGCGCTCGGCGAGGTGGAGGTAGTTCTCGTTGAGGGTGTTCTTGGCGCCGCGGCGGCAGCCGGTCATGCACTCCCCGCACTCCACACAGGCGTTGCGGTCCGGGCCGGCGCCGCCGAAGTAGGGGTCGGGGACGGTTTCGCCGGCGGCGGTGCGGGCCGTGCCGTCGGCGTCCTGGCCGTCGCCGAAGAAGACGCCGACGGGTGCGAGATGGAAGGTGTCGCCGTAGCCGAGGCGGTCCGCGGCGGCCTTGAGATGGACGTCCGAGGGGGTGGTGGTCGGGTTGAGCCGGACGCCGAGCATCCGCTTGGCCTGGTCGTAGTGGGACGCCAGCTCGTCCTGCCAGTCGGTGATGTGGCCCCACTGGCGGTCCTCGAAGAACTGCGCGGGCGGCACGTAGAGGGTGTTGGCGTAGTTCAGGGAACCGCCGCCCACCCCGGCACCTGCCAGGATCATGACATTTGCGAGCAGATGGATGCGCTGGATGCCGTAGAGGCCGAGCGAGGGTGCCCACAGGAAGTTCTTCAGGTCCCAGGAGTTCTTCGGCAGCTCGTCGCGGGTGAAGCGCCGGCCGGCCTCCAGGACGCCGACCCGGTAGCCCTTCTCGGTCAGTCGCAACGCGGAGACCGCACCGCCGAAGCCGGAGCCGACGACCAGGACGTCGTAGTCGAACGGGTCTGTGCCCGCCCGCTGCTGGGCACGTGGGGGCAGGGACACGGGTACCTCCGGTTCTGCGGTGGCGGAGCGGACGGAGTCGGACGGAGCAGACGGAATCGGACGGAGCGGGCGGAAGACGGAGCGGACGGAAGGTGCGGACGGCGGCGAGGGGCGGGGCCGACCGGCGGCGGGCGGCCCCCGCCCGCACGGCCCGACGTGCGGGCCGCGGGGCCTCAGCGGAAGCGGAGCGTCTTGAGGGCCTTGAGGGAACGGGACATGAACGCGGCGTACGCCTCGTCGCTCATGCCGAGGGACGGCGCCATGGGCAGCACCCGCTGGTGCGCCACCGTCTGCGACTCGGTGTACTTCAGGATGCCCTCCGAGCCGTGCCGGCGGCCGAGCCCGGAGTCGCCCATGCCGCCCATGGGGGCCTGGGCGCTGCCGTAGGCGGAGGCATAGCCCTCGTTGACGTTGACGGTGCCGGTGCGCAGCCGGGCCGCGACCTCCCGGCCCCGGCGCCCGCTGCCCGACCACACGCTGGAGTTGAGGCCGTAGGGCGTGGCGTTGGCCAGGCCGACCGCCTCGTCGGTGTCGGAGAAGCGGTAGACGGAGACGACGGGGCCGAAGGTCTCCTCGCCGCAGACCGCCATCTGCGGCTCCACGCCGTCCAGCACCGTGGGCTCGTAGAACAGCGGGCCGATGTCCGGACGGGCCCGGCCTCCCGCCAGTACCGCGGCGCCCTTCTCGACGGCGTCCGCCACGTGCTGCTGCACGTTCTGCAACTGCCGTTCGGAGACGAGCGAGCCCATGTCGGCGCCGTAGGCCAGCGACGCACCCAGCCGCATGGCGCGGACGCGGGCCACGAAGCGCTCCAGGAAGGCGTCGGCCACCGACTCGTGGACGTACAGGCGCTCGATGGAGATGCACAGCTGCCCGGCCGAGGAGAACGCGCCGCGCACCGCGCCCTCGGCGGCCTTGTCCAGGTCGGCGTCCGCCAGGACCAGCATCGCGTTCTTGCCGCCCAGCTCCAGCGAGCAGCCCACCAGGCGGGCTGCGGCACGCCCGGCCACCTCGCGCCCGGTACGGGTGGAGCCGGTGAAGGAGACGTAGTCGCCGCGGTCCACGACCTCGGGCCCGACGACCGGGCCCTCGCCCAGGACGATCTGCCAGACGTCGGCGGGCAGCCCGGCCTCGACGAGCAGGTCGCGCGCCCACAGCGCGGTCAGCGCGGTCTGGGTGTCGGGCTTGGTCACCACCGCGTTGCCCGCCGCGAAGGCCGGGAGCACATCGCCGACGGAGAGTTCGAAGGGGTAGTTCCACGGGGCGATCTGGCCGACCACCCCGCGTGGGTGGCGCAGCTCGGTGACCTTGGTCAGCGCGGGGATCGCGCCGGTGTGCCGCTTGGGCCGCAGGTAGGCGGGGGCCTTGCGGCCGTAGTGCCGGGCCGCGACGGCGACGGCCTGGACCTCCTCGTGGGCGTGCAGCCGGGCCTTGCCGGTCTCCAGCTGCACGAGGTCCAGCACCTCCGACTGGCGGGCCAGTACGAGGTCGTGGAACCGCAGCAGCACCGCGGCGCGCTGCCGCACCGGGGTGGCCGCCCAGGCGCGCTGCGCCGCACGGGCCGTCTCGAAGGCGGCCGCGACGTCCTCGGGGGTGGACTCGGGCAGCTCGGCCAGCACCTCGCCGGTGAACGGGGAACGGCTGCGGGTCGTCCCGCTGCCCACCACGCCGCGGGCCAGCGCCGCGACGCGGTCGGGGGTGACGACATCGGCGGCCGTCCGGGCCCGGTCGGGTGCCGGGGCCACCGGGTTGCCGGCGGAGTGCTCGGTGCGGGGCGCGGTGCGGGTGCTGTCCTGCGAGTCCGTCATGCGAGTGAGCGTACGACCACGGGCGCGGCCACGTATACCCAGCGGTAACCCCTTTTCACGGAATCTGCCAGCGATTGCTGGCAGAACCAGCGGGAGCGGCCGGGAGGAGCCCGGTTCCGGACCGGAGAGGGCCCGGTTCCAGGCCGAAGCGGGCTCGGCCCGGGGCCGGGGCGGGCTCCCCCTCGGCTCCGGACCGCGGCGGGCTCGGCGGGGAGCCGGGGAGGGGCCCCTCGGTTCCGGTTCGGCCGGGGTTCCGACCCGGAACCCCGGCCGAACCGGGAAAGGCACCCCGGACAGCCGTCCGCCGTGCAAGAGTCCACCGGGGCGGCGTACGGGGACGGACCGCACGCCATCGAGCCCCCGGCCACCGGGGCTCCGCGCCCCGGTCCGGAGCAATTACACGGGGAGCACGGCATGAGCACAGTACGAGGGGTCGAGGCCCGCGGTACGCAGCACTGCGAGACGACCGCACTGGGCGTGCTGCTGCGGCACCAGGGGATCGACCTGTCCGAACCCATGCTCTTCGGGCTCGGCTCCGGGCTGTCCTTCATCTACTGGGACAGCAAGAACATGGACTTCCCCTTCCTCGGCGGACGGGTCAAGCCGTTCGAACTCACCCGGAACCTGGCGGCCGCACTCGGCCTCGAGCTGCTGGTCCGCGAGACCACCTCACCCCGCAAGGCGTGGGCGGACGCGGCGGCCGGCATCGACGCCGGGCACCCCGTCGGGCTGCAGCTCGACAGCTACCACCTGGACTACTTCACCTCGAAGGTGCACTTCGGCGGGCATGTCGTCGCCCTGTACGGCTACGACGAGCAGAACGCCCACCTGGTGGACACCGACCAGCAGGGCGGCACGGTGTCCACCAGCCTCACCAGCCTCGCCGAGGCCCGCGCCGCGCGCGGCCCGATGGCAGCCAAGCACCGCTCCTTCACCCTCACCGCCCCGCAGGACCGGCCCTCCCCGCGCAGCCGGATCGTGCCCGCCGTCACCGCCTGCGCCGACGCCTTCCTCGAACCGCCCATCGCCAACCTGGGGCACCGCGGCATCGAGAAGGCCGGGAAGCTGATCGGCGGCTGGCTGCGGCGCACCGACGACCCGCAGCGCGACCTGCCGCAGGCCGCCCGCCTGATGGAGCAGGCCGGTACCGGCGGCGCCCTGTTCCGCAACCTCTACCGGGACTTCCTCGCCGAATGCGGCGCACTCCTCGACAGCGAGCACCTGCGCACCGGCCACCGGCTGTACGCCGAGGCGGCCACCGGATGGACCGAGGCCGCGCGGCTGATCACCAAGGCCGGTACGTCGGGCGACGAGCAGCACCTGCTCCGGGCAGGTGCCCTCCTGCGCGAACTCGCCCGCCTCGAACGCGAGGCCATGGAGGCGCTGCGCCGGCTGCGGGAGTGACGCGGCAGGACCGTGGAGGTGCGATGCGGCCCCTCACAGATCGTTGATCTTGAGGGACTTCTTCGCCTCCTCGTAGACGGTCTCGCCGTCCTTGCGCGACTTGCCCTCGGCGGGCATGTTCACGGTCAGCAGCCAGCGGACGCCCTTGCTGTTGACGTAGACCAGCTCGTGCCGGAACTTCTTCGCCTCCTCGGGCTCCCCGATGTCGGGTTTCGGCCGGAAGGTGGTGGAGACCTCGGCCGCCTCCTGCCCCTGCTGCTTCGCCTCGGTGACCCGGGAGCGCACGTCCTCCATCGTGCTCGAGTAGTCCTCCTTCGCCCCGTCCTCGTAGAAGGTCTTCCAGGAGTTGGCCTCCTTGAGGGAGTTCTCCTCGATGTCCTTGCTGCTGCGGGTCAGCTTCATGGAGACGACGCCGCCGGGATCGGTGTAGGTCACGGCGCCGTCGTCCGCACTGCGCTCGTAGTCCTCGGGCACCGCCAGTCGGGCGCTCACCCGCGCTTCCTCGTTCCGCGTCGTCCAGCCGTCCGGCGCCCGGTCGCCGGTGAGCGCGAAGAACAAGGTGGTTGCGGCAGCCGCCGCAACCACCGCACCGCCGGTACCGAACTGCCACGGTCGGCTGGTGCGCAGCTTGCCGCCGAATCCGCGCAGCACCCGGCCGAAGGCGCTGCCGCCGCCGGGAGCACCGGCCTGCGGCCGCAGGGCCTGCTGGGGCGGACGCGCCACGTCCGCGAGCGTCTGCCGGATCTCCGCGGCGTCCGGGCGCAGCCCCGGCTCCCGGCTCAGCAGCCGGGTGAGCAGCATCCCGAAGGCCCCGGAATCGCTCAACGCGCGTGCCGGGCGCTGCGGTTCGGCCGAGAGCACGGCCTGCAGGGTCGCCGGGCTGTTGGAGCGGCGGAAGGGCGAGACCCCCTCGACCGCCGCGTACAGCACGACCCCGAGCGACCACAGGTCCGACTCCGGTCCCGGCCGCTGCCCCAGCACCCGCTCGGGCGCCACGAACTCCGGCGAGCCGACGAACGCGCCGGTCTCGGTGAGCCCCTGCTCCCCCTGGACCGCGGCGATCCCGAAGTCGGTGAGCACCACCCGGTCGTACCGGCCCAGCAGCACATTGTCCGGCTTCACGTCACGGTGCAGCACGCCCGTCGCGTGCGCCGCCTCCAGCGCCCCGGCGACGGCGAGCCCGATCCGGGCAGCCTCGCGCACCCCGATGGTGCCGTCGTTCAGCACATCGGCCAGCGAACGCCCCTGGACCAGTTCCATGACGATCCACGGCTGCTCGTTCTCCACCACGACGTCGTGGATGGTCACCACCGAAGGATGGTCGATCCGCGCGGCCGTGCGCGCCTCCCGGCGCATCCGGGCGTACATCGTCTCGCGTTCCCGGGCGGAGAGGTGGTCGGGCAGTCGCGGCTCCTTGACCGCCACATCCCGGTCCACGACCTCGTCGTGCGCCCGCCACACCGTGCCCATGCCGCCGTGCCCCAGGCGGGCCGTCAGCCGGTACCTGCCGCCGATCAGCCGCCCGGTCCCCGGCTCCGCGCCGTGCTCGGCCGACGGGGCCGCGGCGACCTCCGTCGGCTCGTACGCGCCGGACGCGGGGGGTTGCTGCCCCGCCCGGGGTCCATCGGAGGGCGAGGCGGACGCGGACGACCCGGACGGCGCACCGGGCGCCGGGGGCGAGGCGGGCGGCGCCGACTGCGGGGGCACCCCGGGGCGCTGCCCCTCCCGTGCTCCCTCGGGCGGCTGCAGCCCATAACTGGTCGACTCGTCCAACCCGTCCCCCTCGTTCGTCATGCCCCACCATTACCCTGCTGGGCAGCGCGATCGCCACTTTGTTCACAGACCTGTGACGGGGGCCTCCGCGGGGCCGAGGCCGGGGACGGGCCGGCTCAGCGCGCGGCGGTCGGGCGGTAGGTGTCGACGACGGCCTCGAAGTGCCGGTCGACCTCCGCCTTGTGGCCCTTGGAACCGAGCACGAGCAGCAGATGGTAGCGGCCGTCGACGATCATCGCCCGGTTGCGCGCGTACACCTGGCGCCCGCCGGGCTCCCGCCAGGAGAAGGTGCCTTCGGCCATCGCCCGGTCCCCGACATCGATGCGCCGCAGCCCGCCGGTGCTCGCCCAGTCCGCGGCCCGGTACGCCGACAGCTCCGGCTCGTCCTCGCTCTGGTAGGCCATCGGATCCTTGCCGAACTTTCCGGTGGTGTCCCGGCCGTTGACGACGACCATCTCGACCTCGCCGCCGTTGTAGCGCACCTGCCCGCGCCCGTTCGCGGACCGTCGGTCCCACTCCTGCGGCACGGCGATCCGGAACCCGGCCGGATCGCGGCTGATCCGGTACCCGTCGGGCGCCTCGGGCCCGGTGGCGGGCGCGGAACTCCCCGCGCCCCTGTCGTCCTTGCCGTCCTGGCCGTCCTTGCCGCCCCTGTCGCTCTTGCCGGCTCCGTCGTCGGACCCGCCATCCCGCGTCCGCCCCGGTGAGGGACCCGGCTTGCGCTCCTCCGGCACCACGACCGAGCCCCGCTGGTTGTCCTCCCCCTGCTCGCCACCGGGCAGGAACCACGCGACGAACGCCACCGCCGCCGCCATGCCGAGCAGTATCAGCGTCAGCACGAGCACCCCGAGCCGCCGCGGGCCGCTGCCGCGCCTCCGGTCCGGACCCGGGTTCCGGTCCGGACCCGGGTTCCGGTCCGGACCCGGGTCCGGGGTGCTGCCTCCCGGGTCGCCCTCCGGGCCGCGGTCCGGGACCCGGTCGCGCCGCGACCGCCGGTGCCCCACCGGCTCCGCACGCTCGGCAGGGAGCGGCGCCTGCGCGTGGTGCGGTACCTGCTCATGGTGCGGTACCTGCGCGTGGTGCAATGCCTGCTCGTGCGGCGCCTGCACGTGGTGCGGTGCCGGGTGCTGCTCGGGAGGCGGCGGCGGTTCCGGCCCGCGCCCGCGCCGCGCCGCTCCCCCGGTCCGCTTCCGCCACCGCCTGCGCACCAGTTCGCCGCGGCGCCGCACGATCGGCAGCCGGTGCGGATCGGCGGGCGCCCCCGGATCCAGGCTCAGCGGCGCCGTGACGGTCCGCAGGCCCACATCCGGCTCGGGCGCCGAGCGGATGATGGAACGCAGCCAGCCGCGCAGCTCCTCGAAGTCCGGCCGCTCGGTCGGGTCCTGGCGCATCAGCGACTCGACCACCGGACGCAGCGGTCCGCAGTCCTCCGCGAACGCGGGCGGCTCCGCGCACACCATCTGCACCAGCTCGGCCGCGCTGTCCTCCGGGTAGGGCGCATGACCCTGGACGCAGCGGAAGAGCAGCACACCCAGCGCCCACAGGTCGGCGGCCGGGCCCACCGGTGGCGCCAGCCGCCAGTTCTCGTACACCGGCCCCGCCTGCTCCGGTGCCCAGCGCTCGGTGACCGGCCCGACCACCGTCGTCCGGGCGTGCCGGGCCCGCTCCGCCGCCAGCGCGGTCGCCGGTCCGCGGTAGCGGCCGTCGACCGCCTCCGCGCCGCCCCACGGCGCCTCGTCCGGAGCCGGATACCCCGCGTCGCCGTCCCAGGGCACCTCTTCCGGGTCCGGGTGGTATACCTCCCCGCTCTCCCAGGGGGTCTCGTCCGGAGCGGCGGGCCGCTCCACCGCCGGGCCGGGCCCGGCCCCGTCGGCTGCGTACCCGCCGGGGGCAGCGCTCTGGTCCCGCACCGACGGCCCCGCGGTCCACGGCGCCGGAACACTGCGGGTACCGGCCGGCCGGGGACCGGGCAGGGCCGTGGGACCCGAGCCGCCCCCGGACCGGCGACCACGGTGCGGGCCGGTGGCGGAGTCGCCGTTCGGGCCGGTGCCGGGACCGCCGTCGGGATCGTTGCCGTTGCCGTTGCCGTTGCCGTTGCCGACAACGGTGCCGGTGCCGGGTTCCGCGTACGGGGCGGAAGCGGCGTCCGGCGCCGGATCCTGCCCACCGGGGGCGGGGCGGCCGAACGGCGGGGGCACGCCGTAGGGGCCCGACGCGTACGGACCGTAGATCTCGTCGCGCTCGACCTGGCGCACCCCGCCACCGGTCAGTTCGTCGGGATGCACCTCGTCCTCGGCGGACGGCAGCCAGCGCACGTCGTCGTCGAGCGTGTGTGCGGGGCCGTGGTCCGCCGGGCCGCCGTCCGGGCGGGTGGACCACCAGTCGGCGCCCGGCATCGGCCGGTCGGCCTCGCTCCCGCTCCCGCTCTCGCCGCGGGCACGCAGCGCAGCGTCCCGGGTGTCGGCCACCGCGCGCTGCGCTCCTTCGCGGTACGCGGCGATCGCCCCGCGCCGCGCCGCCCGGGTGGAGACCTCGTCGGCGGGACCCGCCCGGTCCGGCAGCCCCCCGCCGTGCGGACCGCGCACGTCCTGCGGGCCGCGTACGTCCTCCTGCGGCTCGAACCCCTCCAGGCCGAAGATGCCGCGGCGCCGCTCCTCGGTGTGGGGCGCGTCCGCCGCGGGGCCCGCGCCGTCGCGCGCGGTGAATCCCTCGGGCAGCCGTTCCCCGGTCCAGGTCGCGGGCTGCGGCGCGGGGGCCGGGCCCGGGGCGGGTTCCCGCCGGGGGCCGGGCGCCGGCGGACCACCGTGTTCACCGCGCGGGCGGTGCGCGTCGCGCCCACCGTGCACCGGGACGGACGCGGAGCTTCCGGCCTCCACGCCGGTTTCCACGCCGGGGTCGGCGCCGGGATCGTCCGGCAGGGGCGGGGGCAGCGGGTCGTAGCCGCACAGCGCTTCCTCGGCGGCCCCCACCGCGAGCCCGGTGAGCACCGCGCGCCCGTCCTCGCAGACGAGCACCGTGCGGGCCGTGATGTTGCGGTGCACCCAGCCGTGCGCGTGCACGATCCGCAGCGCGGCCAGCAGATCGGCGGCGATCTCGGCGGCGCGGTGCGCCCCCAGCGGGCGCTCGGCCAGCAGAGCCGCCAGGGACCGGGCCGGTACCGACTCGCTCACTATCCACAGTCCGTCGTCCTCGACGAAGACGTCGAAGATCTGGTCGAGCCTGGGGTGGTCCGGAAGCTGCGCCGCGGCGACGGCGGCCTCCATCGCCCTGCGGACGGCGGGGTCCGCGGGGCCGCGGATCGGCTGCGGACCGCTGCCGCGCGGTCCGCCGTCCGGCCCCCGGCCCGGGACGCCGTGGCCCTCGTCCACCACCTCGGCCTCGACGACCTCGGGCAACGGGACCTGGCGGACCAGGACTTCCTGACCGCTGGCGACGTCCCAGGCGGGGGACTCGGCGAGTTCGTAGGCGTCGGCGGGCGGCAGGGGCAGGCGGTAGCGGTCGGCGAGCAGCCGACCGGTGTACTCCGCGTGCTCCTCCACGACGCCCTCCCCACCGCGCGCGAGACCGCCAATTCCGTTCGGTTCCGGCCTTCTTGCGGATAGCTACGGTCCGCGTCCTTCACGATACGTCCGGAAACCGGCTACGTCACCGCGCGACAGCGGTCCGGTCCGCCGTCCGGCCGGTTCCCCCGACCCGTTCCGGTGCGGCGTCCGCGCCACCCGCGCACAGCGGGCGCGTGTCATGGATTCGTGCGCCGGGCGGATACTCCGGACACAGCACACCTGCCTGCGGCAGCCGGTCGGATTGCCTTCGGCAGCCGGTCGGACGTCGGATCCTCGGCACCGGACGGTCCTCAGGCACCCGGCCCGGGACAGCGTGCGACCTGAGACAGCGTGCGGCGCGTCAGGCGCTCGGCTCGAAGGTCTCGAACGCGGCCTTCCGGAGCGTCGTGCACGCCTTGTCCTCCCAGGCGTCGGCCTCGCAGGTGATGAGGATCGCGTAGCCGTTCTTGCCGTCGACCTTGAAGCCGCGGTCGAGCGCGTGCACCTTCTTGCCGTTCTCCTTGCGCAGGAACTGCCAGTCGGCCACCGTCGGGTAGTCGCGCCAGTCGACCTTCTTGATGCCGAGCGACTCGTAGCCGGAGCTGGAACCCTTGACCGCGGACTCCAGATCGCGCCAGGCCCCGACGGCATCGCCGCCGGGGCTGCTGGTGTGGTCGATCTGGATCCGCGGATAACCGCCACCGGACGGGGCGTACTTGCGGCCCGAGTTCTTGCCCGCTATCCCGGCGGGCTTCCACCCCTCGGGCAGGGCGACGGAGAAGTGGAACCTGCTGTCCTTGACCACGGCGTAACCGTCGGGCAGCCCGGAGCCGTCCTCCTCGCCCTTCTTGTCGTCCTTCTCGCCCGCGCCCTTGTCGTCGCCGGTGCCCTGCCCGTCGTCACCGCCGGAGGCGTCCCCGTCCTGGCCCGCCTTCCCCGCTGTGGCCTGCTCGCCCTCGCGGGTGCCGCCTCCGCCGTTCCCAGCGCTGCTGCCCGCCGAGCCGGACGCCTTGCCGCCGCTGTCGCCACCACTGTTCACCACGATCAGCACGATGACCAGGACGACGGCCAGCACCGCAGCCGCCGCGATGGCCAGCGTCCGGGGTGAGAGGCCCTTGCGCAGCTCGGGCAGCTCCCGCAGATCGCGCAGCGAGTTGATCGCACCGCTGCCCCCGCTCTCCGGCGGCAGCGCCCTGCTGCCGCTGCCCGGACCCGGCAGCGGACCACCACCGGAGCCGGTGGCGGAGGAGCCGGTGGCGGTACCGGAGGAGCCCGCCGCGGCATCGGACGTGCCGGTGCCCTGTCCGTCGCCCGCGCCGCCGCCGGCCGCGGACGCGCCGCCGCTCCTCCGGTCCCGGTTCCCGCCCGGCCCCGAGGGCGGCGGTGCCGAGGGGCGGGGCGGTGCCGCGGGCGGCGAAGACGTCGCCGAGGCCGCGCCGGAGGAGGCGTCACGCGGAGAGTCCGTCCGGGCGGGAGGAGCGGACGAGCTGTCCGGACCGCCGTCCCGGGCCCCGGCGCCCGAGCCGGTGCGCTCCGGGGCTCCGGTGGCGCCCGCGGCGGCCGAGCCGACACCGACGGCACCCGCCGCGTTGCGGACCGACTTCAGCGCGCCCCGCAGCTTCTCGCCCGAACCGGTGCTCTCCGAGCGGCGCTTGCGCCTGCCGCCGGTCGTCCCGGCACTGTAGGCGGGGCCGTCCGCGCCGGGGCGGCCTGCCGCCGATGCGGAACCCTTCGCGCCCGGTACGGCCGCGGGCGGCACCGGCGGCAGGACGGAGGTGCGCTCGGCGCGGCTCTCGGCGTCCCGCCCGCCGGACGAGCCCAGGGGGCTGCGGTGCCCGGAGGCGACCGGCTCCAGCAGCAGCCGTGCCCCGTTCACGTCGAGCCGCTTCTCCGGCTCCTTCACCAGCAGCCCGGCGATGACCTCGCTCAGCTCGCCCGCATGTTCGGGATACGGCACCGGTTCGGTCATCACGGCCGTCAGGGTGGAGATGGCCGAGCCCTTGTCGTAGGGGGGATGGCCCTCGACGGCGGCGAACAGCAGGCCGCCCAGCGACCACAGGTCGGCGGGCGGGCCCGGGGGCTTGCCGCGCGCCCGCTCGGGAGAGATGTAGGAAGGGGCGCCGACGAGCATGCCGGTGGAGGTGACGGACGGGTCGCCCTCGACCTTGGCGATGCCGAAGTCGGTGAGCACCACACGGCCGGTGCCGTCCTCCAGCAGCACGTTGGAGGGCTTCACGTCGCGGTGCAGGATGCCCTCGCGATGGGCCGCGCGGAGCACATCGAGGATGGCGAGGCCGACCTCGGCCGCGCGCTGCGGGTCCAGCGGACCGTCGTTCTTGATCTTGTCGGCCAGGGAGCGGCCCTCGACCAGCTCCATCACGATCCACGGCCGGCTGTCCTCGTTGACGACGTCGAAGACGGTGACGGCGCTGCCGCTGCGGATCCTCGCGATGGCCTTGGCCTCACGCAAGGTGCGGGTGATGAGCCGCTGCTTCTCCTCCTCGTCGACGCTGGAGGGAAAGCGGAGCTCCTTCACGGCGACCCGGCGGCCCAGGACTTCGTCCTCGCCGCGCCAGACAGTACCCATACCGCCGCGCCCGAGGACCTCCCCGAGCCGATAGCGCCCGCCTACCAGCCGTCCCGCGTCCTCGCTCATGAATCCCCTTGTGTCCCCTCTGCGTGAGAGCCCGCCCCCGGCAGAGCCTTCATTGTGAACCATCACCCCGACAAGACGTGTACGGGGGCAGCACAGTTACACCACTGCCCCACCACTCCTCACCGGGGTTCACACGCCCAACAGCCGCCGCGGCCACGACCGGTCCGACGGGGGACCCGCGACCGGGTCCCCGGCGCCGGCGCTCCCGCGGAACCCCCGCCCTACACGGGCACGATGTCGGGCGCCCCCAACCGCGCGGCGTCCGCCGTCTGGTCGTCCGGCTGCAACTGCGACTCGCGCTCCGCCTCGACCCGCTTCCGGTAGTGCTCGACCTCCCGGTCCACCTGGCCGGAGTCCCAGCCCAGCACCGGCGCCATCAACTCGGCGCACTCCTGTGCGCTCCGTGCGCCCCGGTCGAAGGTCTCGATGGAGATGCGCGTGCGGCGGGTCAGCACATCGTCCAGATGACGGGCGCCCTCGTGCGTGCAGGCGTAGACGACCTCCGCCTTGAGATAGTCGTCGGCCGCGGGCAGCGGCTCGCGCAGCGCGGGCTCCTTCGCGATCAGGTCGAGCACCTCCTCCGTCATCGAGCCGTAGCGGCCCAGCAGATGCTCCACCCGGGCCACATGCAGTCCGGCGCGCTGCGCGAGGCGAGCGCGTCCGTTCCACAGCGCGGCGTACCCCTCGGCCCCGGCCAGCCGCACCTCCTCCGTGACGCACTCGGCGACCCGGTGGTCGAGGCCGCGCACCGCCTCGTCCACCGCGTCCTTGGCCATCACCCGGTAGGTCGTGTACTTGCCGCCCGCGACGACGACGAGCCCCGGCACCGGATGGGCCACCGTGTGCTCGCGGGACAGTTTGCTCGTCGCCTCCGACTCGCCCGCCAGCAGCGGCCGCAGACCCGCGTAGACGCCCTCCACGTCGTCCCGGGTCAGCGGCAGCGCCAGCACCTCGTTGACATGGTCGAGCAGGTAGTCGATGTCCGCGCTGGAAGCGGCCGGGTGCGCCTTGTCCAGGTCCCAGCCGGTGTCCGTGGTGCCGATGATCCAGTGCCGGCCCCACGGAATGACGAACAGCACGCTCTTCTCCGTACGGAGGATGAGCCCGGTCGTGGAGTTGATGCGGTCCTTGGGGACGACGAGATGGATGCCCTTGGAGGCGCGGACGTGGAACTGGCCCCGCTCGGCGATCAGCCCCTGGGTGTCGTCCGTCCACACCCCGGTCGCGTTGACGACCTGACGGGCCCGCACCTCGTACTCGCCGCCCTGCTCCAGGTCCTCGATCCGGGCACCGACGACGCGTTCACCCTCCCGCAGGAAGCCGACCACCCGCGCACGATTGGCCGCGCGCGCCCCGTACTCCGCCGCCGTGCGCACCAGCGTGGCGACGAACCGGGCGTCGTCCACCTGCGCGTCGTAGTACTGCAGCGCACCCACCAGCGCGCCCTTCTTCAACGCGGGAGCCGCCTGGAGCGCATGACGGCGCGAGAGATGACGGTGCCTCGGCAGCCCACGACCGTGCCCGGAGGAGACCGACATGACGTCGTACATCGCCACCCCGGTGCCCGCGTACAGCCGCTCCCAGCCGCGGTGCTGCAAGGGATAGAGGAACGGAACCGGCTTGACCAGATGCGGCGCCAGCCGCTCCAGCAGCAGACCGCGCTCCTTGAGCGCCTCGCGCACCAGTGCGAAATCCAGCATCTCCAGATAGCGCAACCCGCCGTGGATGAGCTTGCTGGAGCGACTGGAGGTACCCGAAGCCCAGTCGCGGGCCTCCACGATCCCGGTGGACAGGCCGCGGGTGACCGCGTCCAGCGCCGTACCCGCGCCGACGATGCCGCCACCGACCACCAGCACATCGAGTTCGGTCTCGGCCATCCTCGCCAGCGCGTTCGCGCGCTGCTCCGGTCCCAGTGCCGCTGTCCTCACTGCTGCCTCCCAAGCTGCTCGACTGGTGCTCGTCAGTACTCGGACACCGCCCCCGTGGTCCCCCTGACGATGGTCCCCCATTCCCGCGACTTTGGCCGAGCGTCGGCCCTGCTGAGTGCGCAATCCGACTTGTCTGTCATATGGGCTCTTAACCTTAATTCGCGCCGCTCGCCACTCCTGGTGCTGCCCGGGGACGGAACCGGGACGACAAGGGGAAGGGAAGACCGCTGTCATGCCCGCAGATCTCGCCGTGCTGGGACTCGCCCATTCGGGGCTGCCGCTCGCCCAGGCAGCGACAGCGAACGGAATCAGCACCATCGGGTACGACCCCGACCGCGGCGTCGTCGCCGACATCGGCGCCGGCCGCCCGCCCGGAGACGCGCCGCTCGCCGCCGCCGAGGTACGGCGGATGCTCGCCAAAGGCTTCGCCGCCAGCAGCGACCCGGCCGTCCTCGGACGCGTCCGCACCGCCGTCATCTGCGCGACCACCGCACTCGGCCCCAACCGCGCCCCCGACCTGAGCGGCGTCCGCACCGCAGCCCGCACCCTGGCCGCCCGGCTGCGCCCACGCACCCTCGTCGTCGTCGAATCCAGCGTCCACCCCGGCTGCACGGAGGACGTCGTACGGCCCCTGCTGGAAGACGGCTCCGGGCTGCGGGCCGGACGCGACTTCCACCTCGCCTGCTCACCCTCCCGGGTCGACCCCGGCAACCGCACCCACGACTACACCGCCATCCCCAAAGTCATCGGCGGGCTCACCCCCGCCTGCACCGAAGCCGCCGCCGCGTTCTACGGGCGGCTCACCAAAGTCGTCCGCGCCCGCGGGCCGCGCGAGGCCGAGACCGCCAAACTCCTGGAGACCAACTACCGGCACATCAACATCGCCCTCATGAACGAGATGGCCGTCTTCTGCCACGACCTCGGCATCGACCTGTGGGACGTCGTGCGGTGCGCCGAGACCAAACCCTTCGGCTTCCAGTCCTTCCGGCCCGGCCCCGGCGTCGGCGGCCCCAGCGTGCCCGTCGACCCCAACTACCTCTCGTACCACAGCCGCTCGCTGGGCTACCCGCTGCGCATGGTGGAACTCGCCCAGGAAGTCAACGAACGCATGCCCCGCTACGTCGCCCAACGCGCCGCCGTCCTCCTCAACGAACACGGAAAATCCGCCCGCGGCGCACGCATCCTGCTGCTCGGCGTCACCTACAAACCCGACCTCGCCAGCCAGGAAGGCGCCCCCGCGCGCGAAGTCGCCGGCCGCCTCAAAGAACTCGGCGCCCAGCTGAGCTATCACGACCCCTACGTGCCGCAATGGCGCGTCGCCGGGCAACCCGTGCCCCGCGCCGACGCGCTGTACGAGGCCGCGGCGGAGGCGGACCTCACCCTGCTGTTGCAGCACCACCGCCGGTACGACCTGCAGGGGCTCGCCGCGAAGGCGCAGCTCCTCCTGGACACTCGCGGAGCGAGTCCCACCGGTGCGGCGCACCGGCTCTGAGATGCGGCGTGGGATCGGATAGCGCCGTTGTTGCCGGGGGCGGATGGTCGTGGGCGGACGTGACCGGACGCCCACGCCCTGTGCGCCACGACGCAGCCCCGGCTCTCCACCGTGGCGATGGGCCTCTCCACCACGCTGCACCGGGAGCGCCGCGCTGCGCGCGTGACCCCGCCAATTCCTGCAGCGCGATGGCGGGGCCTTGAGGCACTCCCGATTCTCGTGCACTGCGCTTGGGCAAGTCCGGGATCGTCGTGCAGGTCTTGCCGGTAGCGGCGAGAAGTGTACAGTTCTGTACATGAGTGAGATGTTGCCGATCACTGAGGCGAGAGCCCGGTTCGGTTCGCTGGTGCGCCGTGCTTCCCATACGCGGGAGCGCATCACGATCACCGATCACGGCCAGCCCGCCGCTGTCCTGGTCAATCCGCAGGAGCTCGCCGACCTGGAGGACGCACTCGCGCTGGCCGAGTACCGCGCCCGGCAGGCGGCGGACCAGACGGTCCTGGTCCCGCATGACGAGGTACGCGCCCGGCTCGGCCTGGAGCGCGGTTGACGTACACGATCGTCTGGGAAGAGGCGGCTCTCAACGCTGCCGCCCGCTTCCTCAAGGATGACGCCGACGGGCTGCGCCAGCTGATGGACGCGGTGGATCTCCTCGCCCGGCAACCACGGCCGGAGGGCACCGTCGAATACGGTTCGCCCGACCTGCGCCGCATGTACGTGGGCCTCTACCGGGTCCTGTACGAGATCACCGACAGCACCGTCACCGTTGTCGTGATGCATCTGGGCCGGACAGGCTGACTCCCCTTCCAGGGATCCCTCGGACAGTGGCTCGGCGGTGCCGGATCAGGGGGCTCCAGCGTCCGCGAGTGGCCTGTGCCCCGTCGCCCACCGCCCTGCGGGCGTATGACCACCGTCTCCGGCACCACCCGCCGGAACAGCTCCCATAACCCCTCGGGCACCATGCGCTCAGCAAGACTCGTCATGCCCAGCACAACGACCTACCGCCCCAAAGCAAACGACGTCTCAGCGGGGTGCCGTTGGGGGGCGGAGGCACCCCCCGACAGGACCTCTCGGCGGCAGCCGAAGGAGCCAGGGGGCGTGCCCCCACAGGGCATCGCACTCCGCGGAGGGGAACCGACCCCGCGAAGACGCACCCCGCGAAGGGAGTCGCGCTCCGCGGAGGGGTCAGCGGGAGCGGGCTACCGTTACCTCTACGCGCTGGAACTCCTTGAGGTCGGAATAGCCCGTGGTGGCCATCGCGCGGCGGAGTGCGCCGAAGAAGTTCATCGAACCGTCGGGGATGTGCGAGGGGCCGAGCAGGACCTCTTCCATGGTGCCGACCGCACCCAGGTCGACGCGGCGGCCGCGGGGGACGTCCTCGTGCACGGCCTCCATGCCCCAGTGGTGGCCCTTGCCGGGCGCGTCGGAGGCGCGGGCCAGCGGGGAGCCCATCATCACGGCGTCGGCGCCGCAGGCGACCGCCTTGGGCAGATCGCCGGACCAGCCGACGCCACCGTCCGCGATGACATGCACATAGCGCCCGCCGGACTCGTCGAGGTAGTCGCGCCGGGCCGCGGCGACGTCGGCGACGGCGCTCGCCATCGGCACCTGGATGCCCAGCACGTTCCGCGTGGTGTGCGCGGCGCCTCCGCCGAAGCCGACGAGGACGCCGGCGGCGCCGGTGCGCATCAGGTGGAGGGCTGCGGTGTAGGTGGCGCAGCCGCCGACGATGACCGGCACGTCCAGCTCGTAGATGAACTGCTTGAGGTTCAGCGGCTCGGCGGCGCCGGAGACGTGCTCGGCGGAGACCGTGGTACCGCGGATGACGAACAGGTCCACGCCCGCGTCCACCACGGCCTTGGAGAACTGCGCCGTGCGCTGCGGCGACAGCGCGGCGGCGGTCACCACGCCCGAGTCGCGGACCTCCTTGATCCGCTGCCCGATCAGCTCCTCCTTGATCGGCTCGGCGTAGATCTCCTGCATCCGCCGGTTGGCTGTCGCCTCGTCGAGTTCCCCGATCTCCTGCAACAGCGGCTCGGGGTCCTCGTACCGGGTCCACAGGCCCTCGAGGTTGAGCACCCCGAGCCCGCCGAGTTCTCCGATGCGGATGGCGGTACGCGGGGAGACGACCGAGTCCATGGGCGCGGCGAGGAACGGCAGCTCGAAGCGGTAGGCGTCGATCTGCCAGGCGATGGAGACCTCCTTCGGGTCGCGGGTGCGCCTGCTGGGCACCACCGCGATGTCGTCGAAGGCGTACGCCTGCCGCCCGCGCTTGCCGCGCCCGATCTCGATCTCAGTCACGTCTGCTGCCTCTCACTCTGGTGTGCCGCGGTCCAGTATCGCCGACACGCCGGAGCCCGCGGCTCCGGGAGGGCCGCGGGCTCGGGGACGGGGTCAGCTCCGGGAGTAGTTCGGAGCCTCGGTCGTCATCTGCACGTCGTGCGGGTGGCTCTCCTTGAGTCCGGCCGCGGTGATGCGCACGAAGCGCCCGTGGTCCTGCAACTCGGGGACGGTGCGGCCGCCGACGTAGAACATGGACTGCTTCAGACCGCCGACCAGCTGGTGCACCACGGCGCCGAGCGGACCGCGGTAGGAGACCTGGCCCTCGACGCCCTCGGGGATCAGCTTGTCGTCGCCGCTGACGCCCTCCTGGAAGTAGCGGTCCTTGGAGTAGGACTTGCTGTCGCCGCGGGTCTGCATCGCGCCGAGCGAGCCCATGCCGCGGTAGGACTTGAACTGCTTGCCGTTGATGAACAGCAGCTCGCCGGGGGACTCCTCGCAGCCCGCGAGCAGGCTGCCGAGCATCACCGTGTCGGCACCGGCGACCAGGGCCTTGGCGATGTCGCCGCTGTACTGCAGGCCGCCGTCGCCGATCACCGGGACGCCGGCCTCGCGCGCGGCCAGCGAGGCCTCGTGGATGGCGGTGACCTGCGGGACGCCGATCCCGGCCACGACGCGGGTGGTGCAGATGGAGCCGGGGCCCACGCCGACCTTCACACCGTCGGCACCGGCGTCGATCAGCGCCTTGGCGCCGTCGCGGGTGGCGATGTTGCCCCCGACGACGTCGACCCGCGGATGGTTCGACTTGATCTTGGCGATCATGTCGCCGACGAGGCGCGAATGGCCGTGCGCGGTGTCGACGACGACGAAGTCGACACCCGCCTCGATCAGCGCCTGGGCCCGGTCGTAGGCGTCGCCCGCGACACCCACGGCGGCGCCGACGACCAGCCGGCCCTCGGCGTCCTTGGCGGCGTTCGGGTACTGCTCGGCCTTGACGAAGTCCTTGACGGTGATCAGGCCCTTGAGCGTGCCCCCGCCGTCCACCAGTGGCAGCTTCTCGATCTTGTGGCGGCGCAGCAGCTCCATCGCGGCGTCCCGCGAGATCCCGACCTCGCCGGTGACCAGCGGCATCGGCGTCATGACATCCCGGACCTGGCGGCTGCGGTCCAGCTCGAAGGCCATGTCGCGGTTGGTGACGATGCCCAGGAGCTTGCCCGCGGCGTCGGTGACCGGGACGCCGCTGATGCGGAACCGGCCGCAGAGCGCGTCGGCCTCCTGGAGGGTGGCGTCGGGGCGGATGGTGATGGGGTCGGTGACCATCCCGGACTCGGACCGCTTGACCTGGTCGACCTGGTTGGCCTGGTCCTCGATCGAGAGGTTGCGGTGCAGCACGCCCACGCCGCCCTGCCGGGCCATCGCGATGGCCATCCGGCCCTCGGTGACCTTGTCCATGGCCGCGGACAGCAGCGGCACGTTGACCCGCACGTTGCGCGAGACGTACGACGCGGTGTCGATGTCCTGCGGTGCCATGTCCGACTCGCCTGGCAGCAGCAGTACGTCGTCGTATGTCAGGCCCAGAGTGGCGAATTTTGCGGGCACTCCGTCGACGTTCTCAGTCATGACACCTTTCCCATGCTTGCCCCGGCCGGATGTCCATGCTAACGGGCCCGGACGGGTGACCGGACCGCCTGTGGACGAGCTCCGGTCCTCGGGTGCCCGGGTGCGCGAGAGCCCCCGCGCACCTCGCCCACGTGCGGCGGAACTACTGCTCGGCCAGCGCCCGCAGCCGGCTGAGGGCCCGGTGCTGGGCGACCCGGACGGCTCCGGGTGACATTCCCAGCAGTTGCCCGGTCTCCTCGGCCGTGAGACCCACGGCGACCCGCAGCAGCACCAGCTCACGCTGGTGTTCGGGCAGGTTCGCCAGCAGCTTCTTGGCCCACTCCGCGTCGCTGCTGAGCAGCGCCCGCTCCTCGGGGCCGAGGGAGTCGTCGGGCCGCTCGGGCATCTCGTCCGAGGGCACGGCGGTGGAGCCGGGCCCGCGCATCGCGGCCCGCTGCAGATCGGCGACCTTGTGCTGGGCGATGGCCACGACGAATGCCTCGAACGGCTTGCCGGTGTCCCGGTAGCGCGGCAGCGCGCAGAGCACCGCGATGCAGACCTCCTGGGCGAGGTCGTCGACGAAGTGACGCGCATCACCGGGCAGTCGGGTCAACCGCGTGCGGCAGTACCGCACGGCCAGCGGATGCACATGGGCGAGCAGATCGTGCGTGGCCTGGCTGTCGCCCTCGACAGCGCGCTGGACGAGCTTGCCGACCTTGGCGACCTCGGCCGCGTCCGCGGCCCCGGCCGGCGGCGGCCCGCTCTCGTCGTCGCGCATCGGTCCATGGTGCACCGACGCCGCGCGGTTCGCCGCACCGCGCTCGTAGAAGTGAGCCGAAGCGTTATGAGCAGGCGCACTGGCCCTCATGTCCACGCCCTCCCCTCACGCCTGACCGACAGGTCCCCGAGGAACTCCATACAACAAGCATGCGGCACGCGCGAGATTTCTCGGCAGCCGCGGGGGAAATCCGCGGGAACACCGGCCCGGCCGGGGCCGCCGTCCCACCCGCCGGCGACCGGTTCCGGGCGCGGACGAGCGGACGGACGGGCGGTTGCCGTACGAGGCGGGACGTGCTCGGCCTGCGGCCGGGAGGTGCCCCGGGCGGACACCCGGCACCAGGTCAGCGGACGAGACCCCAGCGGAACCCGAGCGCCACCGCGTGCGCGCGGTCCGAGGCGCCGAGCTTCTTGAAGAGCCGCCTGGCGTGCGTCTTGACGGTGTCCTCCGAGAGGAAGAGCTCACGCCCGATCTCCGCGTTGGAGCGGCCGTGACTCATGCCCTCCAGCACCTGGATCTCCCGCGCGGTGAGGGTCGGCGCCGCGCCCATCTCGGCCGACCGCAGCCGCCGGGGGGCGAGCCGCCAGGTGGGGTCGGCCAGTGCCTGGGTGACGGTCGCGCGCAGCTCGGCGCGGGAGGCGTCCTTGTGCAGGTACCCGCGGGCGCCGGCCGCGACGGCCAGCGCCACGCCGTCCAGGTCCTCGGCCACCGTCAGCATGATGATGCGGGCGCCGGGGTCGGCGGAGAGCAGCCGCCGCACGGTCTCCACTCCGCCCAGGCCGGGCATCCGGACGTCCATCAGGATCAGGTCGGACCGGTCGGCGCCCCAGCGGCGGAGGACTTCCTCGCCGTTGGCCGCCGTCGTCACACGCTCGACGCCGGGCACGGTCGCGACCGCGCGGCGCAGGGCCTCTCGGGCGAGCGGGGAGTCGTCGCATACGAGGACGGATGTCATGGCCGCCCTCCGCTGCTGATGCGCATCACCTTGAGCCTCCAGGCTGCTTGAGAATCGTCACCTGCGCGATTGACGGCCGCGGAGGACTGCGCCCCGGGCCGGTTCCGAACCAATCGCTTTCGCTCTCTCAACGACGGTCACCCGAAAGAGTTACGGCTTCCAGCCGCCGTCCTGAGCACTCTACGTGAGCGTCCGTACACAGAGCAGCAACATCCCGGCTTTGCGGTGACCGACGCACCATTAATCCTGAAGTGCCCTATTCAGATGCATTACTTCCGTTTTGCGAGTTCGATCGCTAGATTCGCGAAAGAGTCATATTTACGCACGAGTGTCAGATCACCTCCAGCAGCACTCAGGAGAGACGCGATGGCAGACTTCTCCCGCCTTCCTGGACCCAACGCGGATCTGTGGGACTGGCAGCTTCTGGCCGCCTGCCGGGGGGTGGACAGTTCACTGTTCTTCCACCCCGAGGGGGAGCGCGGCGCCGCCCGCAGTGCGCGGGAGGCGTCCGCCAAGGAGGTGTGCATGCGCTGCCCCGTGCGCGCCGAGTGCGCGGCGCACGCTCTCCAGGTGCGCGAGCCCTACGGGGTATGGGGCGGGCTCACCGAGGACGAGCGCGAGGAGCTGCTGGGCCGGGCCCGGAACCGGCTGGTGACCACCCACGGCCCCGCGCAGGACCAGCGGCCGTCGGCGCCGGGTGGAGCAGCTCCGGGCGGGGCGGCTCCGGGCGGCGCGGAAGCTGCGGACGGCGGGCCCGGGCACGGAGGTGCGGCCGGGCACGCCGCGGAGCCGGTCGGCGAGATGTGAGCGGATTCCGCCCGGCCGGCCGCACGCCGACCGCAGGCCGGGCACCGCACGGCACCGACGAATCCCCGGACGCCGTGCGGAAACGTTCCCTCACGCGGCGGACACGCCGCCCGGGCCGGCCGCCCACCGGGCCCGGCCGGGCGGCGGTCAGCCGCGGGCCGCCGCGAGCCGGTCCAGCATCGCGGCGACGGCGGGCACCCGCGCCAGGTCGGGCAGCGTCAGCGCGACCACCTCGCGCTGCACGGCCGGCGCCACCCGGACCGCCCGCGTCCCCCGCGGGCGCACCGACTCCACGGCCAGCTCCGGCAGCACCGCGACCCCCAGCCCCGCGCCGACCAGGCCCACCACCGCCGGATAGTCGTCGGTCGCGAAGTCGATCCGCGGCGTGAACCCCGCCGCCTCGCACACCTGGACGAGGTGCCGGCGGCAGCGGGGGCAGCCCGCGATCCAGGGCTCCTCGGCGAGGGTGCCGATGCCGACCTCCGCCGCGTCCGCGAACGGGTGCCCCTCCGGCACCAGCCCCACCAGCCGGTCGGTCAGCAGCGGCCGGACCACCAGGTCGTCCGCCTCCCAGTCCTCGGCCGGAACGTGCTCTCCGGGCACGGGGTCGTAGCGGAAGGCCAGCGCGATCTCGCACTCCCCCGCCCGCAGCATCTCCACCGAGCGCGGCGGCTCCGCCTCCACCAGCGAGACCCGGGTGCCCGGGTGAGCGGCCCGCATCGCCGCGACGGCGGTGGGCACCAGCGTGGAGCTGCCGCTGGGGAAGGAGACCAGCCGCACCCGCCCGGCCCGCAGCCCGGCCAGCGCCGCCACCTCCTCCTCGGCGGCCGTCAGCCCCGCCAGGATCCCGGTGGCGTGCCGTACCAGCGCCTCGCCCGCCTCGGTCGGCCGCATCTCACGTCCCGTCCGCACCAGCAGCGGGGTGCCCGCGGCGGCCTCCAGCGCCTTCATCTGCTGGCTGACCGCAGGCTGCGTACAGCCCAGCTCGCGGGCCGCCGCGGAGAAGGATCCGGTTCGGGTGACCGCGCGCAGGACGCGCAGATGGCGGGCCTCGATCATGCGCCCGAGCATAGGCGAGCATAAGGCAGCCTTGGACAGCACCGCCGGAATCGGCTCGCGGCTTTGGGCGCTCCTCGGTAGCCTCGGCGCATGGAGCTGCTTTCCGTGAACCTCGCCGAGCCCCACCGCTCGGAGCACACCGCCGCCGAAGGCGGTCTGACCGGCATCGACAAGCGGCCCGTCGAAGGCGCCGTCACCGTCACCGCCCCCGGCCCGCGCGGCACCGGGGGCAGCGGGCTGGCCGGCGACACCATCGGCGATCTGCGCCACCACGGCGGCGAGGAGCAGGCGGTCTACGCCTTCGCCCGCGAAGAGCTGGACTTCTGGGAGGGCGAGCTGGGCCGGGCGCTGCCCAACGGCGTCTTCGGCGAGAACCTCACCACCCGCGGCGTCCCCGTCGACGACGCGCGCATCGGGGAGCGCTGGCAGCTCGGCGCAGCCGGCACCGGACCGCTGCTGGAGGTGTGCTCCATGCGGGTGCCCTGCCGCACCTTCGCCGGCTGGCTGAGCGAACAGGGCTGGGTCAAGCGGTTCACGAACCGCCGGATGCCCGGCGCCTATCTGCGCGTCGTCGAGCCGGGCGAGGTGCGCGCGGGCGATCCCGTCACCGTCGTCCACCGCCCCGACCACGAGGTCTCGGTCAGCTTCGTGTTCCGCGCCCTGACCCGGGAATCCGAGCTGCTGCCGCGCGTGCTGGCGGCGGGCGAGGCACTGGACCCGCAGGCGCGGGAGCACGCGCTGCGCCGCATCCCCGGCTGACGACCCGCCGTCCCGGCCGGGGCCGACCGTCCCCGGCTGAGGGGCCGTCATCCGCGTCCTCCCCGTCGTTCCCGGCTGACGCCCCGCCAGGACGCGGTGTGCGGGCGGGAGTCCGTCCGCCCGCCGGCCGGGGCGGCGGGTTCGTACGGGTGCCCTACCGTCGCCGAGGCGGCCGGACGGGGAATCAGCAGCGGTGCGGGGCCGATAGCGTGGCGGCATGACGACTGCACTGATTACGGGAGCCACCGCCGGTATCGGCGCCGCCTTCGCCCGGCGGCTGGCCGGCCGCGGCTACCACCTCGTGCTCGCCGCGCGGAACACCGACCGGCTCTGGCGGGAGGCGACCGAACTGCACGACCGGCACGGGGTGGAGGCCGACGTCGTCACCGCCGACCTGGCGACGGAAGAGGGCATCGCCGCGGTCGAGAACCGGCTGAACTCCCGGGAGCACCCCGTCGACCTGCTGGTCAACAACGCGGGGTTCGGCAACAAGGGCCGCTACCTGGAGGTGTCCGTCGCCGACGAGCTGACGATGCTCAAGGTGCACTGCGAAGCCGTGCTGCGGCTGACGTCGGCGGCGACCGCCTCCATGTGCGAGCGGGGGCGCGGCGGGGTGATCAACGTCGCCTCCGTGGCCGCCTTCTTCCCCCGCGGCACCTACGGCGCCTCCAAGGCGTGGGTCACCCAGTTCACCCAGGGCGCCGCCAAGGATCTGGCCGGTCAGGGCGTGCGGCTGATGGCCCTGTGCCCCGGGTTCGTCCGCACGGAGTTCCACGACCGGGCCGGGATGGACTCCGCCGACATTCCGCGGTGGATGTGGCTGGACGCGGACCAGGTGGTCGAGACGGCGCTGCGGGACCTCGCGCGCGGCAAGGTGGTCTCGGTCCCCGACCCCCGGTACAAGGCCCTGCTGGGCGCCTCCCGGCTCATCCCGCGCGGCGTGCTGGCCAAGGCGTCCTCGAGCACGGGACGCAAGTACGGCCCCAAGTAGGGCCGGGCGGCGCCGGAACGGCCGCGGCCCCGGTCCGGGCCGCCGCCGAAGCCGGGGGATCCGAGGAACACGGCGGAGCACAGCGGAAGGCGGCACGGGAGCCGGGGAAAGCAGCGAGGGCGCACCCCGCGACGGGGTGCGCCCTCACCGGACGGCGGGGTGCCTCAGTGGGCGTGCCCGTGGCCGTGGCCCGCGCCCGCGGACTCGTCCTCCTCGGCCGGCTTCTCGACGACCAGCGTCTCGGTCGTCAGCAGCAGCGAGGCGATCGAGGCGGCGTTCTCCAGCGCGGAGCGCGTCACCTTCACCGGGTCGATGACACCGGCCTTGACCAGGTCGCCGTACTCGCTGGTGGCGGCGTTGAAGCCCTGACCGGCCTCCAGCTCCGCGACCTTGGCGGTGATGACGTAGCCCTCCAGGCCCGCGTTCTCGGCGATCCAGCGCAGCGGCTCGACCGCGGCGCGGCGGACGGTGGCGACACCGGTCGCCTCGTCGCCCTCCTTGCCGAGGTTGCCCTCCAGCACCTTGACCGCGTGCACGAGCGAGGAGCCGCCGCCGGAGACGATGCCCTCCTCGACCGCCGCACGGGTCGCGGAGATCGCGTCCTCCAGGCGGTGCTTCTTCTCCTTCAGCTCCACCTCGGTGGCCGCGCCGACGCGGATCACGCACACGCCGCCGGCCAGCTTGGCGAGGCGCTCCTGGAGCTTCTCGCGGTCCCAGTCGGAGTCGGTCGCCTCGATCTCGCCCTTGATCTGGGCGACGCGGCCCTGCACGTCCTCGGCCTTGCCCGCGCCGTCGACGATCGTGGTGTCGTCCTTGGTGACGGTGACGCGGCGCGCGGAACCCAGCACGTCGAGACCGGCCTGGTCGAGCTTGAGGCCGACCTCCTCGGCGATGACCGTCGCGCCGGTGAGCGTCGCCATGTCGCCGAGCATCGCCTTGCGGCGGTCGCCGAAGCCGGGCGCCTTGACGGCGACGGCGTTGAAGGTGCCGCGGATCTTGTTGACGACGAGGGTGGAGAGGGCCTCGCCCTCCACGTCCTCGGCGATGATCAGCAGCGGCTTGCTGGAGCCGGCCTGCATGACCTTCTCCAGCAGCGGCAGCAGGTCCTGGATGGAGCTGATCTTGCCCTGGTGGATCAGGATGTACGGGTCGTCGAGGACGGCCTCCATACGCTCCTGGTCGGTGACGAAGTAGGGCGAGAGGTAGCCCTTGTCGAAGGCCATGCCCTCGGTGAAGTCCAGCTCCAGACCGAAGGTCTGGGACTCCTCGACGGTGATGACGCCGTCCTTGCCGACCTTGTCCATCGCCTCGGCGATCAGTTCGCCCACCTGCTTGTCCTGCGCGGACAGGGCGGCGACGGAGGCGATGTCCTCCTTGGAGTCGATCGGGCGCGCGGTCTTGACCAGCTCGTCCGAGACGGCGGCGACCGCGGCGTCGATGCCCTTCTTCAGGGCGGCCGGGGAGGCACCGGCGGCGACGTTCCGCAGGCCCTCGCGGACCAGCGCCTGGGCCAGCACCGTGGCGGTGGTGGTGCCGTCACCCGCGATGTCGTTGGTCTTGGTCGCCACCTCCTTGAGGAGCTGGGCGCCCAGGTTCTCGTACGGGTCCTCGACCTCGACCTCGCGGGCGATGGTGACGCCGTCGTTGGTGATGGTGGGGGCGCCGAACTTCTTGTCGATGACGACATTGCGGCCGCGCGGGCCGATGGTCACCTTCACGGTGTCGGCGAGGTTGTTGACGCCCCGCTCGAGGGCGCGACGGGCGTCCTCGTCGAACTTCAGGATCTTCGCCATGGAAGCTGTTGTGTCCTCTCACACGTCTCGCACGTCTCGTACACGCCCGTGTCGGCCCGTACGAGCCGCGCCCTGGCCCCTGCTACCTCGCGCGAGGAGCGGGCACCAGGGCGCGTATCGACTGCACGCTGCGGCTTCGGGAAGCTGCCGCGTCCGTAGTCCGTACTGCTTCTCGCCGTATTACTTCTCGACGATCGCGAGAACGTCGCGGGCCGAGAGGACGAGGTAGTCCTCGCCGCTGTACTTCACCTCGGTGCCGCCGTACTTGCTGTAGAGCACGATGTCGCCGACGGACACGTCGAGCGGCAGGCGGTTGCCGTCCTCGAAGCGGCCCGGACCGACGGCCAGGACGGTGCCCTCCTGGGGCTTCTCCTTGGCGGTGTCCGGGATGACCAGGCCCGAGGCCGTGGTCTCTTCGGCGTCGAGCGGCTGGACCACGATGCGGTCCTCGAGCGGCTTGATGGCAACCTTGGAGCTGGCGGTCGTCACGATCCGACCTCCCCCTTCGGAGATCTCAATACGTCAAACTGAGGGCTTATGTCTGGAGTGGCGACCTGGTAGATCCGTCGTCGCGGGTGCCGGATCTGCCCGTCGCGTACTGCTGGCACTCACACGGGGAGAGTGCCAAGGTCGAGATTATGCCTGGCTTAGCACTCGGTCAAGCGGAGTGCTAGCCGCACCGGCTCGCGCCGTCGTGAGAGGGCGCCCCCTCACTCGCTCTTTGCGGGGATTCGCCGCGGGTCTGCGGCTGCCCGCCGGGCGCGGCGCCGTCCCGGTCCCGCACCCGGCTCCCCGCGCCCCTGCGGGGCGCCCAGGAGGTGCCCGGCCTTCCCCAGGGCCCGGCGCACGGTGCTCGGGAGCCGCACGGGAGAATGGGCAGGTGGATCGTGAGGTGTTCGCGGAGCTGCTCTCCGACGAGGGGCAGGCGCTGCTGCGGGAGGTACGAGGGGTCGAGCCCGCGCAGGAGCTCGCCGTCGCGACGCGGCTGCGGCAGCGGCACGAACCCGCGCTGGTGTCCGCGGCCCTGGCCCAGAGCCGGCTGCGCGCCCGCGCCGAGGCGAAGTTCGGCCCCGCCGACGCGCAGGCCCTCCACTTCACCCCGGACGGACTCGAACAGGCCACCCGCACCGAAGTGGCCGGGCATCGCGCGCGGCGGATGCGCCGCCTCGGGGTACGCAGCGCCGTCGACCTGTGCTGCGGCATCGGCGCCGACGCGCTGGCGCTGGCCCGGGAGGGCATCCGGGTGCTGGCCGTCGACCGCTCGCCGCTCACCTGCGCGGTGGCCCGCGCCAACGCCGCGGCGCTGGGGCTCGCGGAGCTGGTCGAGGTGCGGTGCGCCGACGTCACCGAGGTGGACACCGGCGGCTGGGACGCGCTCTTCGCCGACCCGGCCCGCCGCACCGGACGGGGCCGCGTCTTCGATCCGGAGGGCTACTCGCCGCCGCTGAGCTGGGCCGTGCGGACGGCCCGTACCGCGCCGCTGGCCGCGCTGAAGGTGGCGCCCGGCATCCCGCACGAGGCGGTGCCGGCGGAGGCCGAGGCGGAGTGGGTCTCCTGCGGCGGCGACGTCAAGGAGGCGGTGCTGTGGTTCGGCGACGGCCGCACGGGCACCGGCGGCGTGCGCGCGACGCTGCTGCCCGCCGGGGAGACCCTCGCCGGGGAGGGGCTGCCCGACCCGGAGGCGGGTCCGGTCGGCCGGTATCTCTACGAGCCGGACGGCGCGGTGGTCCGCGCCCACCTGGTCGCCGAGCTGGCCCAGCGGGTGGCGGGGCGGCTGATCGACCCGACGATCGCGTATGTGACCACCGACGCGGTGCACCCGACGCCGTTCGCGACCGGGTACGAGATCACCGACGCGCTGCCGTTCAACGTCAAGAAGCTGCGCGCCCTGCTGCGGGAGCGCGGCGTGGGTGTCGTCACCGTCAAGAAGCGCGGCTCGGCCGTCGAACCGGAGGAGCTGCGCCGGAAGCTGAAGCTGGACCCGAAGGCGGCGCCCGGCTCCTGCACCGTCTTCCTCACCCGGATCGCGGGCGCGCCCAGCATGCTGCTCGGGCATCCGCTGGCCTGACCCGCGCGGACCTCAGCGCCCGCGGCGGGCACGGGAGGCGCGGGTGCTGCGGCCGGCGCGGCTGCGGGTGAAGTCGCCGCGCAGGACGCGCGCGGTGAGCGTCTCCTCGGTCAGCGAGCCGTAGCCGGTGGCGGCCCACAGGCTGTGCTCGGGCGGGACCTCGAAGTACGGGACCCGGTGGCCGTCGTGCCTGTGGGTGAGGACTTCCGGCGCGCGGCGCGCGGAGACCGCCGCGGAGCACTCCCGGCACGCGGCGACGCGCAGGGCCTCGCGGCGGCCCAGCGGGCGCCAGCGGATCCGCTCGGCGGCGGCGCCGTGCAGCGGGTCGAAGAAGCACAGCGGCAGCGTCGGATCCGCTGCCCGGGCCTTGCGGCGGCGGCGCGGAGCCGGTTCGGAGCGCTCCAGCGCGTCCCGGCCCTCGTGCAGGAGCGCGAGGACACCCGCGAGGTCGGGAGTGTCGCGGGCCTCGTCCAGCACGGTGCACGCCGCGGCGTAGGCGTCCAGGGCGAGCTGGAGCAGGTCGGCGTCGGCGTGCTCGCCCGGCTCGTGGGCGAGCAGCTTCTCGTTGTACGCGAGGAGTTCACGCTGGGCGCGCTTGCGCAGGTCGCGCACGCCCGCCGCACGCGCGGTGGCGAAGACGGACCGCGGCGAGGTGAACGGCGCCCGCGCCGAGGTCCGCGCACGCCGCCGTACGGTGCGGAGGACCAGCGCAACGGCGGCGAGCACCGCCACCGCCGACCCGGCCAGCACCCCGAGCAGCAGCGGGGAGGGGCCGCCGTCCGCACCCTCGCCGTCCGCGCCGCCGTCCGTACCGCCGTCCGCGCCGCCGTCGTCCGTACCGCCGTCGCGCTCCGCCGGATCGTCGTCGTGCAGGTCAGCGGTGGCCTTCTCGTACTGCTTCCTGCCGTCGCCGGACCGCACGATCTCCAGCGCGCGGGAGAACTTGGCGTAGAGGCTCCGGTCCTTCATGTCGTCCTGGTGGCCGACCGCGGCGACGCCCCAGAACGCCTCGTACCGGCCGTCGCGGGGGAACTCGTAGCCGTCCAGGAAGCCCTCGTTGGTGCTGAGGGTCATGTAGACGGCCTTCTTCCGCGCGCCCTCCGCCATCCGGTAGCGCACCACGTCGACCATCTTCTCCGGGTCGCCGCCCCACGCGTCGCCGGAGATGAGCGGGACGACGACGACCCGGACGGGCAGACCCGATTTTTCGATCTTCGTGGCCAGCCGGCGCTGCTCCTCGGCCGGGAACGCCGACCGGTAGGCGGGGTCGACGTACACGGGTGAGGTGCGCAGCGCGTCGGCTATCCGCTGCCCCGCGGAACCGGCGTCGGAGGCCGCGGCCGGAGCGTCGTCGGCCCGGGCCGGCGCCCCGGCGGCGAGCGCCGGCGCCAGTGCGGCGAGGACGGACACCAGGGCGGCGGCGAGGAACCGGGCCGGGCCCGCCGCGGACGCGGACCGTGCACCGCGCGCGGCGGGTCGTTCAGTGGACACCCAGTTGCTCCCGGACTCGGCGGACGATCAGGTCGGCGGTCAGCTCCGCGCTGCCGCCGGTGCCCCGGGCGGCGAGCGGCCCGGGGAGGCGGTGATACGGCTCGTACGGTGCGGACCGTCCCGCGCCGGGTACGGGCAGGCAGAGCAGCCGCGCCGCCACGGTCTCGGCGGCCCGTGCGGGCCGCGAGCCGCCCGTCGGCAGCGCGGCACGGCACTCGGCGCAGAGCGGGCGGGGCCGTGCGGCGCCGGTCTCACCGGGGAGCTTCAGCCGCCCGGTCGCGGACGCGGGTCCGTGCAGCGGGTCGAGGATGCACAGCCGGAGCTTCCCGGTGCCGCGGGCCGCAGGTCCGGCGCCGCGCTCCAGCAGGGCGCGGCCGGCCCGGACCAGCGCGAGACCGGCGGCGAGGGTCGGCGCGTCGGCGTCGGCGTCCACCCGGTTGTCGCCCTCCTGGTCGAGGAGGAGGGTCGCGGCGTCGAGGCAGTCCCAGACCCGGGCCCGCACCGCGTCGGGCAGCCTGTCCGGGGCCGCCTCGAACGCGTCGTTCAGCTCGCCGAGTTCCTGCCGCGCCGTCCGGCGCAGCCGTCCGGCCGGAAGACGCGCCGGGAGCTGCGACGGGGTACCGCCCGCGCCGCTCCCGCGGACGGCCGGAGCGGGCCGGATCGCGGTACGTATCCGCCCGGCGGCGGCGAGACCGGCGGCCGTCACCCCGAAGGCCGCGGCCGCACCCACCACCCCCATCAGCAGCCCGGGCGCGAAGTCGCCCGCGTAGAGGGAGGGCAGCACGTCCTCGGTCACCGCGTCGTCCGCGGCCGACGGTTCCAGGTAGGGGCGCCCGGGCGGAGCCTGCGGGGCGCGGCCGACGGCCCGGAGCGCGCCGTCCAGCCGCCGGTAGAGCCCTGCGTCCTCGGAGTCCTGGGAGTCCTGCGTACCGTCCCCGCCGAAGCGGAGGTCCTCCGTGGCCTCCCGGAGCGCCGCGCTGTCCAGCCGGGCACCGTAGTTGACGAGTTCCAGCTCGCCGCGCTCGGAGGCGTCCGCGACCACGTAGAGGCCGTCGCCGTCCTTCCCCAGCCGGTCGTGCAGCCGGTCGTGCAGCCGCTTGGCGAGGCGCGCGCCGTCCCCGGCCGACTCGTCCGCGGTGACGAGGGGGACGACGGCGACCCGGACCGGAACGTCCAGACGCGCCACCCGCCCCCGCAGCCGCTCCAGCTGAGCCGGGCTCAGCAGTCCGGCCCCGAGCGGGTCGACGTAGACGGGGTCGGCGCGCAGCCCCTGGGCGACCCGCACCGTCCTGGCCCGCAGGTCCGCGGCGGTGGGCGGCCGGTCGGCGTCGGAGCGGGTGTCGTCGAAGACGAGCGGCGCACCGGCGCCGATCACCACGGCCGCCCCGGCGGCGGCGGGCACCAGCAGCCGGAGCCGCGGCCCCTTCCCGCCCCGCCGGCGCCGGATGTACCAGCCGGTGGCGACCAGGAACACCGGTACCCCGCTGAGGAGGAGGCCGGTGAGGAAGCTCTGGTTCTCGCGGTCGGTGCGCCCGGTGTGGAGCTTGTCCGGCTCCTCACCGGCCCGGCTCGCCTCCAGTCCGCGCGCGGCGCGCCGCGCCGCGTCACCGGACCGCAGCACGTCCACGAAGTGCCGGAACACCTCCAGGGTGCCCGCGTCGTAGGGCAGTTCGAAGAGGGTCGCGGTGGCCGCGTCCCGGGCCGGTACGTCCACCCCGAACGTCTCGATACGCGGGCTCCCGCCGTCCTCGCCGAGCAGGACATAGAGCCCGTCCTCGCCGAGCCGGTCGTGCACGGCCGCCAGCAGCCCCTTGCCGCGCGCGGCCCCCGAGCCGGGGAGCACCAGCACATACGTGGGCACGCCGGTGCGCTTCGCCGCCTCGGCGAAGGCGGACCGTGCGGAGAGCGGGTTGGTCCGCGGAAGCTGGTCGGAAAGGTGGACGGGATTCTCGCGCAACTGCTCGGCCAGGTAGGCGGCGGGCGTCGCCGTTCCGTCCGCGGCCGCCGCCGTCCCGGTCGTGCACACCAACCCACCTGCTTCCA
The DNA here is from genome assembly GCF_000280905.1 of Streptomyces sp. AA1529. GTDB lineage: Bacteria > Actinomycetota > Actinomycetes > Streptomycetales > Streptomycetaceae > Streptomyces. The sequence goes on from NZ_ALAP01000018.1 coordinate 125,633, forward strand.
GCAGGCTCAGCAGGGCGGCCAACAGCAGCGCACGTCCCCGCGCACTCCATCCCCGCATGTGGCTCCCCCGAAGTCAGCCGTCGCCGTTCCACCTGCGCCTGTCGCCCTGGACCGAATCTTCATCCTTCCAGGATCGGGGCCCGGACGGGACACCGGGTTCAGCATTCCTCCGGGTCCAGCGAAGGAGCGCCGGGAGTCTGAGTCGCACCGATTCGTCTACCGTGTCTCGGGGGACATCCTGCGACCGTGCGCTCAGGAGCGCCGACCAACCGGTCTCGGGACGTTGCATGTCGGTGCGCCGAACAGGGGGGAGCATGGAGCGACTCAGAGTCGATGGAGTCGACCTCGCACAGCTCATCTCGGACCTGGACGAGATGGAGCGCTATCTCGAGGCGAAGATCGCACGGATGGACGGCCTGCTGGACCTCGTGGGCCGGCGTTGGCGCGGCCCGACTGCCGCTGCCTACAAGGAATTGCAGGCAGGACTTACCGAGGACGCACGCACCGTGCGGGAGTCACTGATCCTCATCGAAGAAGCGGTCAAGGCGAGCAAGGACGGTTTCACCGCGCAAGAGCTCGACGTACTCACGGCCATGAGCAAGCTTCGGGTCACCACCGAGGGACAGGAGAAGCTGCTCGGCATGGCGGACGCCAACCCTGTGGCCGGACTCCCGAAGAGCAAATTGGCCGATCTGTAGGCCGAAGACGCGGGCCGCTGGCACAGGACCGGCTCGAACGCCAGGAGAGATGCCGGTCCGGCCCGCTGCCGCCGGGCAGCGGGAAGGGAAGGGGCATCGCACGACAGTGCGGTGAGACGGGAGGGGACACGAATGTCCGGCGCTCACAACGACGACGACCTCGCTGTCGACTTTGCGACACTGAAGCGACTTTCGAGCGAGATGGAGGACATCCTCGCCGACCTCACAGAGAAGCTCGAAACGCTGTGGACCCGATCCGAGAAGGTCGTGAGCCATTGGGAGGGCGAGGCGCGTGAAGTGTGCGTCGACGTCCTGGACCGCTGGGACCGCTCGATGCAGGACCTCGAAGGTGCTCAACGCTGGCTGCACGATGTCGTCACCAACGGGCACGTCAACTACGTGTCCGCGCACCGCGCCGTCCTGCGCGGCTGGGGTGACGGCTGATGGCGACCCCCACACCGGAGCCCACCCCGTCCCAGTCGCCCTCCGCACAGGACGTCGACGGCAAGGAAAAGGGCGACGCCGACGCGGATCGGCCCGAGCCCTCACCCTCTCCCGGGCATCCGCCGGATCCTGACTACGAGCCCGAGCCACGGCGCACGGGCCACGACGGCAGACCCAGCGACGAGCGACGAGCCTGGGAACGCAAGCAGCTGCGCCCTGCTCCACCGGATGACAGCGGCGGTTTCGACATCAAGCCGAGCCACGTCTACTACGTCTCGTCGCTTGTCAGGGACGAGCAGTTCGCGCTGCACAAGGCGCTCAACACGATGGTCGAGGACGCCCACTGCCGACAGGCTGCCGGAAAGGGCAGCGGCCCTGACGATTTCGCGGAGGCCTACGCGAAAGTCGCCGCGAAGTTCCTCGCCGTCTGGTCCCGGAGTATTCAGTCCGTAGGGGGTGTCTCCCTGGGGCTGACCGAGACGGCGAACAATTATTGTGCAGCAGAATGGTTCTCCCGCGGCATGTACGGTCCACCGCCGCGGCAGTCACCCCCCATCGGGGTCGGAAAGGCAAAATACGGGCCCCTGGCCGACATCCAGTGGACGGGCACCGGAGATGGCACGGACATTCCCCTGGTTGCCGGCCTCGGTGACATTCCGGACTGGCTCTCCGTGGTGATCGAGCCCGCCATCAAGGAGGGGTTGCGGCTCGGCAGGACACACGACATCACGCCGGGCGCCGATACGGGGGACCTGCGTAAGGTTGGCAGCGCGTGGCACTCTGCAGGCGTCGCGGCCAAAGGTGTGGCCGGCAAGCTCAACGGCCACATGGGCTATCTGACCAATGAACGCAACGACGATTGGCGAGCCGCCATGCACGGCTTCTGCCAGCAGATCTGGGGTACCACTCCCTGGGGCGCGCCTCGTACCCGGGATGGAGAGCGCGTCCCCAAAGGGCAGCAGCAGCCCGATGACCGCGAGTGGCGTACCAATCCGAAGGTCAAACCGACTGACCGGAGGCCGATCATTGAAATCCTGGAGAAGACGGCAGACGCCGTGAAGAAGGAACTCGACCACGTCGCACGCATTGCCGACACCACCCGGGACACCACCTCACGGCTGGGCGCCGAAGCGGCGAAGGCCACGGTGAAGGACCTCACAATGGGCCTCGACCTGGGAGAACTCACCCGGCTTGCCGGAACGCTGGTCTTCGCCGAGATCGTTTCGACGTTCCGGTCGCACATGGACAAGGAAGCCGTCAACCGTGCGGTCGACGCGTATCAGGAGGCCTTTCACTCCGGTGCCGCCGAACTGCGCAAGCTCCTTCCTGAACTGGAAGAAGCCCAGCACAGTGCACCCACCTACGCATCCGAGGTGGCCAGGGCTCAGGCATTCGGGGCCCGTTCGCTCGACGAGTTCAGAAACCGACATCGCTGGACGAAGAAAAACGATACCGACAAAGGAAAATACACGGTCGACCTGGCCGGCAGTGAGTGGCTGAATAATTCGCACACCGCCAACAAGCATGTGGGACTCACAGACGATCAGTTGGCTCAGCGGCTTCGCGACGACCTGAAGAAGCCTCCACGCCCCGGAACCGAATGGCCGCATGGACAGCCGCAGATCGGCAACGCCTCCACGTTCAAGGACATGGAGTCGGCACAGAAGATGACCCAGTACACGATCGACAAGAACTCAAAAGAGATCAAAGACTGGCTCAAATCGCCGTCCGGTCCGCTGGTCATCGAAACGGACAAGACACCGTACGGAGTTTCCGGCCGGAGCATCGACCGACACGAGTTGAAAAACAACCCCTATCCCGTCGACAGAGCTGAGGATGTACACGGCGTGCAGGCCAAACTCGTCTACGACGCCTCTCTCGACCCACCGTTCACGGTGCTCACGTCCATGCCGAAAGACGTGTCCGGATGAGCCTTCAGAAACCTCGGTTCCCTCAGCCACCTCACACTAAGGTGCTCACGTGACCTCCCCCACCAGAGCTGCCACCTATCCCGACCGTGCGACCGCGCAATGGTGCACGCAGCAAGTCGTCACCCGGAACGAGCAGCGAATCCACCGGTGGTTGGCGCAGGGCACGCGGCAACGGCTGACCATCGAGGCGGCGTGGCCCTCGCGACAGGAACCGGTAGGACGTGTGCTGCTGCAGGCGATGATGCTGGCGGGGCGCGGGGCGATCGAGGTGCGAGCCGCTCGCGTCGTGCTGAGAAGAGACCCCTCCCAGGAAAACGGCTTCTCGGTACACGCCTCGTTCCCGGTCTACCTCTAGGAGCTTTCCCGGATGTCCATGAAGCCCCTCGTCCACGACCGCAAGTACGGCGAACTGGATCAGGTCCTGACCGCGTACCTGGGCCGGACGGCGGACGACACCGCCGACGAGCGCAGTGAAGCGCTCACCGCCTACCTCCGCCACACCTGGCAGAACCGGCCGTGGGCGCTGGGCACGGCGGAGCAACAACTGCGTGAGTACGCGCAGAACCCGCCGGGACGGCTGCGGCACAAGCTGGGCGAGTTCTACCCGGTACCGGATGTGGGAATCCCTGAGAGCAACGTCCAGGAGTGGCTGCAGCAACTCGCGCAGCACATCCGGGCGAGCGTCGAGAGCGGCGACGCTCCGCCGCCCGGACCGCCGCAGACTCATTGGGAGTGGCATGCGCGCTTCCCCGAACTGGGACAGCTTCTGGGCGGATGGTTCTCACAGGAAATGCCGGACGAATTCGGCGAGCACGATGAGGCACTCGCCGACTACCTCGGCACCACCGATCCCGGACTCGTCGCCCGGCTGTGCGGTGAGCTACGGGAGCTGCTGGCATCGGATCTGGAGGAGATCGAGTACTCCACGGCCGTCACCGAACTCGGCATGGAGGTAGATCCTCCGGCTCCGTACACGCCAGCGGCGTGGCTCGTCCGCGTCGCGGAGCGGGTTTCCCAGCCGTCGACCCGGTACGGGACCCAGACTCCAGCCGAGCGGGTGCAGCAGGCCCAAGAGACTCAGCCCATGGAGTGAACAGCCTCCTCCAGCCGCACCACATCCCAGACCAGCCGCGCCTGCTGTTCCGCCAAGGCGGCAGCCATGCCGTTCTGCTGCTCGGTCAGCTCGCAGCTGAAGGAGTGGTAGGGCAGCAGCTCCCGCACCGTGCGCAGAAGAACGCGTGCGACATCAGCCGCCTCGGAGGGACTCCCGAAACCACACGGGCCGCCCTCAAGCTCCAGCTCGTCGTTGTGGAAGGGCTCATCGAGCCGCAGGACACCGGCGACGCCGCCGTCCTGGCGCAAGACGGCCAGCAGCGGCTGCTGTTCTTCCTCGTTCCATTCCTCGGCGAAGAACACCGTCTCGCGGAGTTCCTCGGCACTCATGCGGTGCCCGTCGTCGGCGTCGGACACCGCGTCCTGCCAGGCAGTCAGCACTGCGCCGGGCGCCTCACGTACATCGGCGTAATACTCGGCCGTCAAAGTCCCACAGGTGCGTGTCCGACGAGTCGGCAACGCGAAGGCGCTCGGACGCGGTCGCAGCGCCGGCAAGGAGAACTGCTTCACCCACCCCACCTGATCGAAACCATGTGCTCGCAAGAACCGCTGGCCTCCCCCACCATTCGGAACGGATACGCGCAGCCGCTCGAATCCCCCGGCTGCGGCCAGCTCTCGCAGCACGGTCAGCGCCTCGCCGCCGTAACCGCAACGACGCGACTCGGGCACGATCTCCACGAGGCCCTCGCATCTCAGTGAATCCGCATCCTCGGCGTACACGCCCACCAGCCCCACAACGGTGCCCCTCGCACGGTCACGCAGCACCCGGGAGCGGCGCGTCCAGCCGGGAGCGAGTGTCCGATCCGGCCGCAGGACGGCGCGTGCACTTCGAACAGGCCAGGAATCGCCGGGCCCCAGAGCGTCGAGTACCTCATCTGCGTCCCGAGGTTCCCAGCACTCGGCGACCATGGCTCCGATGCCTCCGTTCATATCCACCCCCTGCCTCCGGTCACGCTGGCTCACACGCGCTCGAACCGCCACCGGTGCACCGGGCGGGCGGACAGCTCCGGTGGGGGGTCGGGCAGCTCGGGGACGTCCGCGTCGTATCCGCCCGCCCAGCAGGTGACGACCAGGACCCGGTCGCCCGGGGCCGTGAAGTGTTCGCGGCGTTCGCAGCGGAGGTCCGCGGGCAGTTCCCGGTTGCGGGCCCAGGAGAGCAGTTCGGGCCCGCGGCCGGGGGCGGCCTTGGCCTCCCACATGAGGGCGACGGTCGGCATCAGGCGTAGAGGTTCTTCCTGCTCAGCTCGTGCACGTGGTCGTGGTCGTGGTCGTGGTCCGGGGCCGCCGACGGATCCGGGACATGCGGTTCCGTCACCGGGAGCGAGGAGTCCGCGGGCAGGTCCCAGGCGGAGGCGGCACGGTTGCGTGCCACCATCTCGGCGCCGAGCGCCGCCACCATGGCGCCGTTGTCGGTGCACAGCTTGGGCCGGGGGACCCGCAGGGTGATGCCCGCGTCGGCGCACCGCTCCTGGGCCATGGCCCGCAGCCGGGAGTTGGCCGCGACCCCGCCGCCGATCATCAGATGGTCGACGCCCTCGTCCCGGCAGGCGCGCAGGGCCTTGCGGGTCAGCACATCGGTGACGGCCTCCTGGAAGGAGGCGGCGACATGCGCGACGGGCACCTCCTCGCCCGCGTTCCGCTTCGCCTCGATCCAACGGGCGACGGCCGTCTTGAGGCCGGAGAAGGAGAAGTCGTAGGGCGCGTCGCGCGGTCCGGTCAGCCCGCGCGGGAAGGCGATGGCCGCCGGGTCGCCCTCCTTCGCGTACTTGTCGATCACCGGGCCGCCGGGGAAGCCGAGGTTGAGCACCCGGGCGACCTTGTCGAACGCCTCGCCCGCCGCGTCGTCGATGGTGGAGCCCAGCGGCCGGACGTCGGCGGTGATGTCGGGCGCCAGCAGCAGCGACGAGTGGCCGCCGGAGACCAGCAGCGCCATCGTGGGCTCGGGCAGCGCACCGTGTTCGAGCTGGTCGACGCAGATGTGCGAGGCCAGGTGGTTGACGCCGTAGAGCGGCTTGCCCAGCGCGTACGCGTACGCCTTCGCCGCCGAGACGCCGACCAGCAGCGCCCCGGCGAGCCCCGGGCCCGCCGTCACCGCGACGCCGTCCAGGTCGGTGGCGGCGACCCCGGCCTGCTCCAGCGCGCGGTCGATCGTCGGCACCATCGCCTCCAGATGCGCCCGGCTGGCGATCTCGGGGACGACGCCGCCGAACCGGGCGTGGGTGTCCACGCTGGAGGCGACGGCGTCGGCCAGCAGCGTGTGGCCGCGCACGATTCCGACGCCGGTCTCGTCGCAGGAGGTCTCGATGCCGAGAACGAGCGGTTCGTCAGCCATGGCTCTTCGTTCCTTGGTGCGGGTGCGGGTGCGGGTGCGGAAGGGTGTTCGCGGGGGCGTCCCCCGAGGTGTCGGCGGCAGCCGCGTACCCGGCGGGGTCGGCCAGCCGCATCACGAGCGCGTCGGTGCCGGTGGGCTGGTAGTAGCCGCGCCGGATGCCGATGGGGACGAAACCGAAGCGCTCGTACAGGCGCTGCGCGGGCGCGTTGTCCACCCGCACCTCCAGCAGCACCTCGGCGCACTCGAAGTCCGTGGCGGCCCGCAGCAGCGCCCGCAGCAGCCGCGCGCCGAGGCCGGTGCCCCGATGGCCGGGCAGCACGCCGATGGTCTGGATGTCCCCCGTGCCGCCGACAGCCGCCAGACCGCCGTAGCCGACGAGGCGGCCCGCCGGTTCCGCCGCCGCGGCCGGGGCCGCCTCCTCGGCGACCAGGTACCGCCGGGTGGCGTCCGCTCCCCGTGCGTGCGCCAGCTCGGACCAGAACATCCCGGCCGACCAGGCGTCCTCGGGAAAGAGCCGCTGCTCCAGCGCGAGCACGGGCTCGATGTCCCACCAGCGCATCTCGCGCAGTCCGACGCGGCTCTCCCCGCCCTCCGCGCCGCCCGCGCGCGCGGGGCCGGAACCGCGGCCGACGGCGGCGCCGGCCACGTCGTCCGGAGCGTGGCCGGCGGCTCGGTCGGCGGCGCTCACCGCGGGGTGACCACCTTGTAGTTGGCGGGCACCTGCGCGTCGGGGCGCCGCAGATACAGCGGACGCGGCGGCAGCAGCTCCTCGCCCCGGGCCAGCCGCTCGGCCGCGAGCCGGGCGAGGGCCGCGGCCGACTGGTCGGCGGGCAGGTCGTGGCGCACGCCCCGGAAGACCGACTCGTACAGCACCGCGCCCGCGCCGACCGCGGGCAGTGCGCCGATCCCCTCCTCGCCGGCCTCGATCTCCGCGGGCCGGTCCACGGCCGGGTCGGTGCTGCGGGTGCGCGCGTCGGCGTACCGGGCCCAGTAGACCTCCTTGCGGCGCGCGTCGGTGGCGACGACGAACGGCTCGGCCAGGCCCGAGGCGTACGCGATGCCGTCGAGCGTGCACACGCCGTGCACCCGCTGGCCCAGCGCCGCCGCGAACGCCTCCGCGGTCGCCAGACCGACCCGCAGTCCGGTGTAGGGGCCCGGTCCGACGCCGACCACCACGTCGGTGACCTCCGCCAGCTTCCGGCCCGCCTCCGCCAGCACCGCGTCCACGCAGGGCAGCAGCAGTTCGCCGTGGCGGCGGGCGTCGACCTGGTGGGCGGCGGCGAGCGTGCGGTCGCCGTCCGCGTCGTGGAGTGCGACGGTGACGGCGGGTGTGGCGGTATCCAGCGCGAGCATCAACACCCGACCAGCCTACGGCGCCCGCACGGCCCGCTCTCACCCGCGCGGGCCCGCCGCCCCCTGCCGGGCGGCCGGGACGTGCCGTACACCACAGAGCTCCACCCGGTGCGTCGGTGATGCGGCAGCGGTAGGTCAGCGGTGCGGCACCGGGTGCATCGCCGCGTTCCCGCGCCCGTCGGCGCCATTGCCGCGCCCGTCGGTGCCCCCGTGCGCCCCGGCCTCCCGCCGGTGGCCGGGGGCTTCCCGCCGCGCGTTCTTCCGGTCGCTGCTGCCGTCGGTGTCTGCCGTGGCGTTTCCCCCGTTCGTGGCTCCCTCGCCGAACGGGACATCGGTGCCGGTCAGCTCGGCGCGGATGCCCTCCTCGGCCACCGAGATGCCGCGCAGCCGCACGTCACCGGGGAGGTCGGGCAGCCTGACGCGGAGGGCGAGCTTGTCCGCGAGCTTCGGCTCCTCGAGCTTCTCCAGGGCCGCCACCAGGGCCGGATCGATCCCCGCCTTCTCCAGCAGCTTCGGATGCCGCACGGCGACATCGAGCAGATTGAGACGCATCACCTTGTCCACGAAGTCCGGTGTGCCCGTCACCCGGCTCAGCTCCCGGTCGCTGTGCCGGGCCTGCCGGGCCTGCTCCGGCGTCATGCCGAACCGCCGCGCGATGGACCGCACCCCGAACAGGGCGCGAGCCTTGTCGCGGTCCTGCCGGATGCGCTCGGCCAGCGGACGGGCGAGCCGCAGCCCGGCCTCCTCGCCGGTGCCCGGGGTGAAGCTGAACAGCTCGGGCACGACCAGCCGCATGTCGTCCACCGTGGTGCCCACGCCGTGATCACCGGTACGGGCGAGGTGGGCGCGCGCCCGCACCTTGACCTCGGTGTCCGCGACGGGCAGCGCGCCCGCCGCCAGCACGGTGTGCGTACCGCCCGGGGTGAACGTCACCTGCGAGGTGCCCAGTTCCCGGTCGAGGTCGTCGAAGTCGAGCAGCACGTCGCCCTTCATCCGGCCCAGCACCGCACCGCGGACGGAGGAGGGCGCGTCGCCGATGATCCGCACGTCCTTGACCCGGCCGCTGACCTGGGCCACCGAGACCCGGCCCGCGGGCACATCGGGAATCGCCACCTCCACATCGTCCAGCCGGTTCCGCGCCACCTGGGTGAGGAAGGGGAAGCCGTCGATGTGCACTTCGGGGCGGGCGTGCAGCTTCAGCGCGCTCTGGACCTGGTCGGCGGCCTTGCCCTCGGCGTAGAGCGCGGCCCACCGGTCGGCGACGCCGAGGAACGCCAGCAGTGCGCAGCAGACGACGCCGAGCTTGACGGTGCGGGACAGCCGGGAGCGGCGACGCCTGCGGACGGCCCGCAGATACGGCATCCGGTCCTCGTAGGCGGGCTCGTCGTGGTCGGAGCGCAGACCGAGGCCCCGCAATCCGCCCTCGTACGGCTCCTCGGCACCGGAGGCAGCCCCGGACCCGGCCACGCCATACCCCGTGTACCCCGGGTATCCGCCGTACCCGCCGTACCCGCCGTCCGCGCTCCCCGCGCCGTCCCCGAGCGCCTCGTACGGGTTGGGGGCGGGGGTGCCGGACGGAGCCGTGTCCGGCGGGGCCGGCGACGCCAGTTCGTCGTAGGGGTTGGCCGGGGCGTGGGGGTGCTCCGGCCCGGCGCCCCGCCCCTGGGGGCCGTCCACGCGCCGGCCGGCCGGGGACCGCTCCCGGTGCACCCGGAACTGGCCCTGCTGGTCCTGGGGTTCGGGAACTTTCGGTATGGGGGTTGTGGAGTTTGTCGATGAACCGTGGGGGGTCATCGGCTTATGCGAACACAAGCGCGGACGTTACTCCAAGCTCCTCCCCCCACCGCCCGGTCCTCCCCGCCACCGTCGCCCCGGCGTTCCTCCTCCCCCACCGCCCACCGGCCCTGTGCTCCGCCCCGAACCGGGCGCGGCACGCCTGCTGCTACCGTCGACCCGAGGTCGGCTCCCGGACGGGACGGACGGCAGTCCGCCGCAGGAGCCCGCGGGCAGGAGAGGTGGCAGCGCACGGTGGCACGCAGCAGCGGCAGCAGCGCCGGGGTGATCGTGGCCGGGCTGACGGCGGCGGCACTCGCCGTGGTCGGCTTCTTCGCATACCAGGCGTCGGCCGCCCAGGACCGCTCCGAGAAACCGTCAGCGGCGAAGTCGGCCAAGCCCTCCCCCGGCGCCTCGGACGGGAAGAACCGCACCCCCGCCGAGCCGGACACCGCGCTGCCCGGCGACTCCGGCCGGGGCCATCGCGTCGTCTACGCGCTGAAGCGGCAGCGGGTGTGGCTGGTCGGCAAGAACGGCAAGGCCGGCAGGACCTTCGAGGTCTTCCCCAGCACCGTCGACCCCGAGCCGGGCGCCTACAAGGTCACCTCGCGCGCCTCCCATGTGACCGGCTCGGACGGCGTCCCGGTCGAGAACGTGGTGCGGTTCGCCGACGTGGACGGTGTCACGGTCGGCTTCAGCGCGGCGCTCGACGGCTCGACGCCGGAGCCGGACGCCTCCCGCAGGACGGGCGGCATCCGCGAGAAGCGCACCGACGGTGAGGCGCTGTGGTTGCACGCGCCCATCGGGACCCGCGTCGTGGTGGTGCGCTAGCCGGCCCCGTTCGCCGTTCGCCCCGTCGCGGTGTCCTGGAGTGCCGGGACACGGGCCGCCGCGGGACCATTCGCACCCGCGGAGTGCGGCCCCCGGTCACGTACGGACACGGCGGCCGCTTGCGGACACAGCCCTCAGCGGTCCGCGGACGGCGCCCGCTCGGCCGGGCCGGTCTCCTCGTCGGGAGTGCCGGCGTCCGAGGGCGGGCTGGAGACGGCGGCCGCGGCGGCGCAGGACGCGAGCAGTTCGCTCATGGGCGGCGTGCCGTGCGGGTGTCCACCGGCGGACGCCGACTCGTCCCGCGCAGGCGCGTGCGGCGCCCGCTGCTGAGACTGCTGTGCGGTCATGGCTCCTCCAGGGGCGTCGGCACGGTGGCCGCGAGGCCTACACTTAGGCATACCTAACCGTGCTCTCACCTCCCATGGGACCACGGTCCGCGCCGACCGCGCAACATCTTGCCGACACCGTGTCGGCACGCCGGGGCGCCCGGACCGGGCGCCGGGCGGCTACCCGAGAGCTCCGAGGTCCTCGGCGGCCCAGCGCGGTCCGACCCCCACGAGGGTGACCGTCCGCACGTCCTCGGCCGCCTCCGGCCCGGTGTCGCCGACGCCTTCGCCGGAGGGCGCGGCACCCTCGCCGGGCGGGGCGTCCTGGCCCGTCGCACGGGTGAGGACGACGTGCAGCCGCTGCTCGGTGAGCTCCTCGACCTTGCCCTCGCCCCACTCCACGACGACCACCGAATCCGGCAGCGAGACGTCCAGATCCAGGTCCTCCATCTCCTCCAGTCCGCCGCCCAGCCGGTAGGCGTCCACATGCACCAGCGGCGGGCCGTCCGCCAGCGGCGGGTGCACCCGGGCGATGACGAAGGTGGGCGAGGTCACGGCGCCGCGCACCCCCAGGCCCTCGCCCAGGCCGCGCGTCAAGGTGGTCTTCCCGGCGCCGAGTTCACCCGTCAGGAGGACGAGGTCACCGGCGCGCAGCAGTCCGGCCAGCCGCAGGCCGAGCGCCCGCATGGCGTCGGCCGTGGGCACGGTGAAGGTGGTCTCGTTGCGCGGGGCGCCCGCCGCCCCGCCGGTGCTGCCGGTGCTGCCGGTGCCGTCAGCGCCGGTGCGGTCGCCGGGAGGAGCCTGCGGAGGCGGAGCGGGATGCTGGTCGTGCGGTGCTTCCATGGGTCCGGATGGTACGCGCCAGCAACTCGGCCAGCTGCTCGTTCACCGGCTCCGGACGCTCCAGCATGGCCAGGTGCCCGGTCGCCTCCAGGAGCACGTACGCGGCGCCCGGCAGTGCCACCACGATCCGCTCGCTGTGCTCGCTCGGCGTCATCAGGTCGCGGTCCCCGGCCAGCACCAGCGCCGGGCGGTCGGCGAACGCGGCCAGCGCGGCGGTCTTCTCGTGCTCGGCGAAGGCGGGATAGAACTCCGCGACGACATCCACCGGCACGGATTCGATCAGCCGCTCCGCGAACCGCGCCACCCCCGGGTCCACCTCGCGGGGGCTGCCGAACGAGTACCGCTTGACCACCCCGGCGAACAGGTCGGCGGTGACCCGGCGGCCGCGCTCGACCAGTTCGGACTGGGCCGCCAGCGCGCGGAGCACCCCCGGCACCACCCGGCGCACGGTGCGCACCCCGGCGGCCGGCAGCCCGTAGGTCACCTCGCCGAGCCCGCCCGCGCTGGTGCCCAGCAGCGCCACGCCCGCGACGCGCTCTTCGACGTACTCCGGGTACTGCTCGGCCAGGGCCATCAGCGTCATCCCGCCCATCGAATGCCCCACCAGCACCACCGGCCCCTCGGGTGCGGCGGCGTCGAGGACGGCCTTCAGATCGCGTCCCAGCAGATCGATGGAGACCGGCTCGCCGGCCGCGGCCCGCGCCGAGCGGCCGTGGCTGCGCTGGTCCCAGTAGACGCATCGGACGGCGCCGCGCAGCGCGGCCCGCTGGAAGTGCCACACGTCCTGGCTGAGGCAGTAGCCGTGCGAGAACACCACGGTCAGCGGCGCGCTGCCGGTGCCGCCCCGGCCCCGCACCAGCTCCACCAGCCGCGACCAGTACCCGGCCACCGGCCCGGCAGCGCCCTCGGCCGCGTCCCGGCCGGGCCGCGCTGCCGACTCCGCCCCGGGCAGCGGGACCGGGCTGACCGCGGGGCCGCCCAGCCCGTCGCCGGACCCGGGGGCGGGCGCCGCGGGGCCCGTGCGCGGGAGCGGGAAGTCGGCGGGCTCGTCGACCTCGTAGTACAGCTCCGTGCCGTCCGCGGCCCGGACCCGGCCGGGGGTCCCCCGCAGCGTGCCGTACGGCCCCGCGGCATCGAGCGCCAGCCGCGCCTTGCGGCGTACGGAACGGTGCACGGTGAGGCGTTCGAGCGCGACCCCGGCCGCGACGGCGCCGAGGGCGGCGCCCGCGACTCCCGCCCGGCGGGGCCAGCCCGCGCCCCCGGAGGCGCCGGACGCGCTGCCGTCGACCGCCCCGACCGCGTCCCGTGTGCTGCTGCCGTCGCTCATGCCGCCCCCGTCCGTCCCGTACGCGCGGTTCCGTCCCGTCCGTCACCGGTGTCCGCGGCCGACCGCCGTGCCGCTGCCCGGCTCAGCCCTCGGCCTGCTCATTGGCGTATACCCGGGGTACCCGTGCGCTGATCCGGGTGACGATCTCGTAGGAGATGGTGCCCGCGGCGCGGGCCCAGTCCTCGGCGGTCGGCTCGCCCCCGTCGCCGGGGCCGAAGAGGACGGCGCGGTCGCCCGCCGCCGCCGCGTCGCCGCCCAGGTCGACGACGAACTGGTCCATGGCCACCGTGCCGGCGACCGTGCGCCACTTCCCGGCGACCAGCACCGGACCGGCCCCGGACGCGTGCCGCGGCAGGCCGTCGCCGTAGCCGAGCGGAACCAGCCCCAGGGTCGTCTCGCCCGGGGTGGTGTAGGCGTGCCCGTAGCCGACCCCGTGGCCGCCGGGCACCTGCTTGACCAGCGCCAGCGAGGCGCTGAGCGTCATCGCCGGGCGCAGCCCGAGGCTGTCGGCCGTACCGACCTCCGGCGACGGCGAGAGGCCGTAGACCGAGACCCCGGTACGGACGAGGTCGAAGTGGGACTCGGGCAGGGTGAGGGTCGCGGGGGAGTTCGCGTGGTGCCGCACCTCGGGGTCGAGCCCGGCGCGCTCCGCGACCGCGACGGCCTCCCGGAAGGCGTCGAGCTGCGCGGCGTTGGCGGGGTGGCCCGGTTCGTCGGCGCAGGCGAAGTGCGCCCACACCCCGGTCACCCGCAGCGCGCCCTCCGCCTCGGCCGCCCGCGCCGCCGCCACCAACCGCGGCCAGTCGGCGGGCTGGCAGCCGTTGCGCCCGAGCCCGGTGTCCACCTTCAGCTGCACCCGCGCGGTGCGTCCGGCCGCGCGGGCCGCCGCCACGATCTCCTCCAGCGCCCAGTGGCTGCTCGCCGAGACGTCGATGTCCCGTTCGACGGCCTCCTGCCACGGCCCGCCCGGCGTCCACAGCCAGCACATCAGCCGGCCGGTGTCCCCGGCGTCCCGCAGCGCGAAGGCCTCCTGCGGGGTGGCGGCCCCCAGCCAGCCGGCCCCGGCCTGCCGTGCGGCCCGGGCACAGCGCACCGCACCGTGCCCGTAGCCGTCCGACTTGACCACGGCCATCAGCTCGGCCCGCGGCGCGTAGCCGCGCAGGGCCCGCACGTTGTCCCGCACGGCGCCGAGATCGATCTCGGCGCACGCCCGGCCGGGTGCGGCGGGGGCCCCGCCGGGACGGGGGGCGGAGGCCGACGCGCCCGGGTGGGGCGGGGGTCCGCTCCCGCCGCGCTCGGCAGCTCCGCGTCCGGCGGCGGCGTCTTCGGCGGCGTCCGCGCCGGGGACGGGCAGGTGGGTGGGGTGGGACACCTGTGGCACGTCGTTCACGGGTTCAGTGTCGCAGGTGCCCGGATCGGCGGGGCCCTCAGTAGCCGGTCGCACCGTCGATGCGTTCGCGCAGCAGGTCGGCGTGGCCGCAGTGGCGCGCGTACTCGGCGATCTGGTGGAGGAGCACGCGGCGGACCGAGACGGGGTCGCCCGTGCGCGCGTGCGTCCCGGTCGCGTCCAGGTCCCTGGCAGCGACGATCTCGCGGGAGCGCTCGCACTCCGCACGCCACACCGCCAGCGCCTCGGCCGGGTCGCCCGCCAGGGAGTCGAAGTCCTGGTCGGGGTCGTCGTCCGAGTAGTACAGCAGCGGCACCTCCTCCCCGGCGAGCTGGATGCGGAACCACCAGCGCTCCACCCCGGCCAGGTGCCGCAGCAGCCCGTGCAGGGTCAGCCCCGAGGGCGGTACCGCACGCTCCGAGAGCGCCTCGGCAGGCACGCCTGTGCACTTGAGCAGCAGTGTCTCCCGGTAGTGGTCGAGACAGCGGGTCAGCAGCTCCCGCTCGTCGCCCACCAGCGGCAGCGGTTCCCGTGTGCCGTCCGCCCACGGCACGGAGAAGGCGGTCGGCATCGCGCCCGCGGCGCTCTGTTCGCTCATCTGCGGAGTGTGGCACCGCCCACCGACAGTGCGGGCCGGCGTCCCCGGCGGCGCCTGCCGGGGACCGGCGGAACCGCCCCGCCGGAGCGCCGGCGCAGGCACCCACGGGGCAGCGAAAAGGCGTTGCCGGGCTGTGCACGGGTTCGGACAATGGCCCCGTGACGTGGACCATTGAACCCGAACCCGTGCAGAGCCCGGCCGCGGTCGCCACAGTGCGCACCTACATCGGCGAGATCGCGGGCCGGTACTACGGCCGCCCCGCGACCGAGCAGGAGATCGACGCGGCGCTGGCCGCGGAGCCGGACGACGCGCTCACCCCGCCCGCGGGAGTCTTCCTGCTGGCCCGCGGGCACGCGGACGGCGCCGTCGCCGGCTGTGCGGCCGTCCTGATGATGACGCCCACGACGGCCGAACTGCGCCGCGTCTGGGTCGCCCCGCACGCCCGCAAGGGGGGCCTGGGCAAGCTGCTGGTCGACACCGCCGAGCGCACCGCGCTGCGGATGGGTGCCGCCACGGTGCGGCTGGACACCCGGCACGACCTGGTGGAGGCCAGGCGGCTGTACGCGCGGCTCGGGTACGAGGAGATCGCCCCGTTCAACGACTCGCCCTACGCGGACCACTGGTTCGGCAAACAGCTCACCCCGGCTCCCGTACCGCCGCAGGAGCGGACGGCCGTCCCGGAGTAGGCCCACCGGCCCCAGACGCCCCCGAACGGGCCGCGGCGCCGTGCCCGGTGCCGCCCGGCACCGCGGCGCGGCAGGCGGCTCACGTCCCCCGCAGGACGTCCTGCCACGCGGGGGCCAGTGCCTCGGCGAGGTCCGTCGCGGCGGGCGGGTCGGTGGCCAGCCGGCCGGCGAGGCCGTGCAGATAGGCGGCGGCGGAGGCGGCGTCGAGGGCGGGGAGTCCGGCCGCCAGCAGTCCCCCGGCCAGCCCGGTGAGCACATCGCCGCTGCCGGCCGTCGCCAGCCACCCCGTACCGGTCGCATTCACCCGCACGGGGGACATCGGG
Source organism: Streptomyces sp. AA1529 (assembly GCF_000280905.1). Classification (GTDB taxonomy): domain Bacteria; phylum Actinomycetota; class Actinomycetes; order Streptomycetales; family Streptomycetaceae; genus Streptomyces. The sequence continues at coordinate 141,598 of NZ_ALAP01000018.1, forward strand.
GCGTCGTCGGTGCCGGGCGGTTCGGCGACCAGCGTCGTGGAGCCCTTGAGCAGCACGGTGGCCCCGGTGCGCCGGGCCAGCTCGCGGACCGCGGCCAGCCGGCCCGCCTCGACCTCCTCGCGGGCCGTGCCGAGCAGCGCCGCGGCCTCCCCGGCGTGTGGCGTCAGCAGGGTGGGGGCGGTGCGGGCGCGCACCGCGTCCGGGTCCATCAGCCGCAGCCCGTCCGCGTCCACGAGCACGGGGACATCCCCGGCCAGCACCTCGTCGACGGCCTGCCGGGCGGCCGGTTCGTCGCCCAGCCCGGGGCCGACGGCCCACGCCTGCACCCGCCCGGCGTGCCCGGGCGGCCCCTCGGAGACCAGGGTCTCCGGATAGCGGGAGACCACCGCCTCCGTGCCCGGCCCCACGTACCGCACCGCGCCCGCGCCACTGCGCAGCGCCCCGGAGACGGCCAGCACGGCGGCCCCCGGATAGCGGCCTGAGCCCGCGACGACGCCGACGACGCCGCGCCGGTACTTGTCGCTCTCCGCCTGCGGCCTCGGCAGCAGGCGGGCCACGTCGGCGTGCTGCAGCGCCTCCACATCCGGGACGGCGGGCAGGTGCGGCTCCAGACCGATGTCGATCAGCCGGACGGCGCCGGCCAGCTCCCGGGCGGGGTCGACCAGCAGACCGGGCTTGTACGCGCCGAAGGTGACCGTCGCCCCGGCGGGCAGCACCGGGCCCGGCACCTCGCCGGTGTCGGCGGCCACCCCGCTGGGCAGGTCGACGGCGACGACCGGCACCCCCGCCTCCCGCACCAGGTCGGCCAGTTCGACGGCGGCGGGCCGCAGCCCGCCCGTGCCGCCGATCCCGACGATCCCGTCCAGCACCAGATCGGCGCGGGCCAGCACGGGAGCCACCGGCGCGGCGACGCCCTCCAGCACCGCACCCGGCGCGGGCAGCGCCCGTCCCCCGGCGGCCCGCAGCGCGGCCAGCCCGCCCTCGTGCACGCGTTCGGGTGCCAGCAGCACCGCCGTCACCCCCGCGCCGCGCCGGGCGAGCCGGGCACCCGCGTAGAGGGCGTCCCCGCCGTTGTCGCCGCTGCCGACGAGGAGCACCACCCGGGCCCCGTAGGTCCGCCCCAGCAGGCCGCTGCACGCCGCCGCCAGCCCGGCGGCGGCCCGCTGCATCAGCGCGCCCTCCGGCAGCCGGGCCATGAGCGACGCCTCGGCGGCACGCACGGTCTGCACCCCGTAACCAGTCCTCATGCCCCCAGTGTGGCGTCCGTCTCACCCGGTCGCGCCCCGGGGGGCCGGGCTCAGCCCTCCGCGACGACGACGGCCGAGGCGACCCCGGCGTCGTGCGAGAGGGAGACGTGCCAGCCCCGCACCCCCAGCTCGGCGGCGCAGGCCGCGACCGTGCCCCGGACCCGCAGATAGGGCCGTCCCGAGTCGGCGGTGCACACCTCGGCGTCGGTCCAGCGCAGTCCGCCGGGCGCGCCCAGTGCCTTGGCCAGCGCCTCCTTCGCCGCGAACCGGGCGGCCAGCGAGGCGGTGCCGCGGCGTTCGCCGCTGGGCAGCCACAGCTCGCGGTCGACGAAGATCCGGTCCGCCATACCGGGGGTCCGCGCCAGCGAGGCGGCGAAGCGGTCGATCTCCGCGACGTCGATCCCCACTCCGATGATCATTGCTGTCCCACTTCCGCACGCCCCGTCCCGGCCCTGCCGTCCTGCCGTCGTACCGCTCTGCCGCGGTCCTGCCGCGGCCGCGCCGCGGATCACCGACGGGGTGAGGGTACGCGCCGCGAGGGCGCGGAACGGGCTCTCCCCCGCCGGGTCACTCGCCGCGTGCCATGCGCTCTATGGCGTCCTCCATCAGCTCCAGGTACTCCGACTCCTCGCAGCGCGGCTTGCTGCCCATCACGTACAGCTCCAGCGAATCCGTCAGGTCCTCGGTCAGATCCTCGTCGGGGAGTCCGTCGGCCAGGTCGCTGTAGACATGTCCGGCGTGGCCGGTCAGTGCGGCATCGGAGGTGCGGCGGAGGCGGGGGCGACGTATGCGGCTCAAGGGGTGCGACATGGGCGGAACATAGCCCCCCTCGGCACACCACGTACACCGTTTGTCCGCAGATTGTCCGACCGATACGACCGGCAGCCGCCCGCACAGCACGCCGACCGCCCGCGACGGCGCGCCCACCGGACCCCCGCAGACGGCGGACAACGGCGGCGGACAAGACGACGGACAAGAGGGCGGACAAGACGACGGACAACGGCGGACCGGGGTTACCGGAGGTCCGCAGCCCCGGCCGCAGGCACCCCGCACTGCCCGCGCAGAATGGCACCGTGCCCACGAAGCCCTACGTAGACCTCGGCCGCCCGGAGTGGAGCGCCCTGCACGAGCGCACCCCGCTCCCGCTGACCGCCACCGAGGTCGAGGCCCTGCGCGGCCTCGGCGACGTCATCGACCTGGACGAGGTGCGGGACATCTATCTGCCGCTGTCCCGGCTGATCAACCTGTACGTCGCGGCCACCCACGAGCTGCGCAGGTCCCTCAACGCCTTCCTCGACGACCCGCGACGCCCCGAGCGGCCCGCTCCGCAGCGCGGCACACCGTTCGTGATCGGCGTCGCGGGCAGTGTCGCGGTCGGCAAGTCCACCGTCTCCCGGCTGCTGCAGGCGCTGCTCTCCCGGCCCCGGCCGCCGGGCGAGGAGTCCCCGCTGCCGACGCACCCCCGCGTCGAGCGGGTCACCACGGACGGCTTCCTGCTGCCCACCGCCGAACTGGAGCGGCGCGGGCTGATGTCCCGCAAGGGCTTCCCCGAGTCCTACGACCGGCGCGCCCTCACCCGGTTCGTCGCCGACGTCAAGGCGGGAAAGCCCGAGGTGACGGCCCCGGTCTACTCGCATCTGCACTACGACATCGTCCCCGGCCGGCGGCTGACCGTGCGGCGGCCCGACATCCTCATCGTCGAGGGCCTCAACGTCCTCCAGCCGGCGCTGCCCGGCAAGGACGGCCGCACCCGGCTGGCCGTCGCCGACCACTTCGACTTCTCCGTCTACGTGGACGCGCGCACCTCCGACATCGAGCGCTGGTACCTGGAGCGCTTCCGGGCGCTGCGCGCCACCGCGTTCCAGGACCCGCGCTCCTACTTCCACCGGTTCACGGCCGTCTCCGAGGCGGAGGCCCTCGACTACGCGCGCACCACCTGGCGCACCGTCAACGAGCACAACCTGCGGCAGAACATCGCCCCCACCCGGGGCCGGGCCACCCTCCAGCTCCACAAGGCGGCCGACCACACGGTGCAGCGGCTGTCCCTGCGCAAGCTGTGACCGCGGCGGGGCGGGCGTGGAGCCTGCGCAGCGCCGGGCGGTGACCGGGCACAGCCGACGGCACCGGAGGGCCGGCGGGACGCGCCGCGCCCCGCCCCCGGTCGCCGCAGTGCCGGTCACCGCGGTGCCGGTCAGCCCAGCGTGCGCTTGACCACGTCGGCGAGCCGCCCCGCGACCGCGCGCGCGTGCTCGATGTCCGCGGCCTCCACCATCACCCGCACCAGCGGCTCGGTCCCGGAGGGCCGCAGCAGCACCCGGCCCGTCTCCCCCAGCTCCCGCTCCGCCTCCGCGACGGCCGAGAGCAGCTCGGGCGCTGTCGCCACCCGCGCCTTGTCCACGTCCGGTACGTTCACCAGCACCTGCGGCAGCCGCTCCATCACCCCGGCCAGCTCCGCCAGCGGCCTGCCGGTGGCGGCGACGCGCGCGGCCAGCATCAGACCGGTCAGCGTGCCGTCGCCGGTGGTGGCGTGGTCGAGCACGATCACATGCCCCGACTGCTCGCCGCCGAGCGAGAACCCGCCGCGCTTCATCTCCTCCAGCACATAGCGGTCGCCGACCGCCGTCTGCAGCAGCTCGACACCCGCACGCTCCATGGCGAGCTTGAAGCCGAGATTCGACATCACCGTCGCGACGACGGTGTCCTTGCGGAGCTGCCCGGCCTCCTTCATGGCGAGCGCGAGAACGGCGAGGATCTGGTCGCCGTCCACCTCGTGCCCGGCCCCGTCGACGGCCAGGCAGCGGTCGGCGTCGCCGTCGTGCGCCACACCGAGGTCCGCACCGTGCCGTACGACGGCCTCGCGCAGCCCGTCGAGGTGGGTCGAGCCGCAGGCGTCGTTGATGTTGAGGCCGTCGGGGTCCGTGCCGATGGTGACCACGTCGGCCCCCGCCCGCGCGAACGCCTCCGGCGAGACACGCGCCGCGGCGCCGTGCGCCCCGTCGATGACGACCTTCAGCCCGTCGAGCCGGTTCGGCAGCACGCCGACCAGGTGGGCGACGTAGTTGTCGAAGCCCTCGTCGTAGTCCTTGACCCGGCCCACCCCGGCACCGGTGGGACGTGCCCACGGCTCGCCGGCCGCGTGCTCGCGGTGCAGGGCCTCGATCCGGTCCTCCAGCTCGTCGGCCAGCTTGTGGCCGCCGCGGGCGAAGAACTTGATGCCGTTGTCCGGCATCGGGTTGTGGCTGGCCGAGAGCATCACGCCCAGGTCGGCGCCGAGGGAGCCGGTCAGGTAGGCCACGGCGGGCGTCGGCAGCACACCGACCCGCAGCACGTCGACCCCCGCGCTGGCCAGCCCGGCCACGACGGCGGCCTCCAGGAACTCGCCCGAGGCCCGCGGGTCCCGGCCCACCACGGCGACCGGCCGCGAGCCCTCCCGCTCCGCATCGGCGCCGGGCTGCGCCTCGGTGAGCACATGGGCCGCCGCGACGGACAGCCCGAGCGCCAGTTCGGCCGTCAGCCCCTCATTGGCGACGCCGCGTACGCCGTCGGTTCCGAAGAGTCGTGCCACAGTCGTTCCTCCGAGTTCTGGGGGCGTTGTGCGGGATGGTGCGGATTGTTCACCGGGCGGATCCCGGAAGGCCCGGCACACCAGGTATACGCCCCGTTGTCGGCGTGGCCGGCGTGGCCGCGCGGGCGCCGCCGTACGCGGCGGTGGATGTCGTGCCGGAGCCCGGCCGGATGCCGGACCGGGGATCGGCGCCGGGCCCGAACGACCGATGCCCCGTCGGCACCGAAGAGAGGTGCCGACGGGGCATCCGGAAAGCTCGCAGCAGCGAGCGCCGGGTCAGCGCTTGCTGTACTGCGTGCCCTTGCGGGCCTTCTTGAGACCGGCCTTCTTGCGCTCGACCGCGCGGTCGTCACGCGTGAGGAAGCCGGCCTTCTTCAGCGGGCCGCGGTTGTTGTCCACGTCCGCCTCGTTCAGCGCACGGGCCACGCCCAGGCGCAGCGCACCGGCCTGGCCGGAGATGCCGCCGCCGGAGATGCGGGCGACCACGTCGTAGCGGTCGTCCAGCTCCAGCACCTTGAACGGCTCGTTGACTTCCTGCTGGTGCACCTTGTTGGGGAAGTAGCCCTCCAGGGTGCGACCGTTGATCTTCCACCGGCCGGAGCCCGGGATGATCCGGACACGGGCGATGGCGTTCTTGCGACGACCGGTGCCGGCGGCCGGCTGCGGGTCGCCGAAGCGGGAGGCGAGGGACTCGGAGGTGTACTCCTCCGGCGCCTCGGGGGTCTCGGTCGTGTACTCCTCGACGCCCTCGACAGGGGTCTCGGCGGTGGTCTCGGCCACGATTCTCCTCAGCTTCTCTTCTGTCTTAGGGGGTGGCCGGACTTACTGCGCGACCTGGCTGATCTCGAACGGCACGGGCTGCTGGGCACCGTGGGGGTGCTGGTCGCCCGCGTAGACCTTCAGCTTCGAGAGCATCTGACGGCCCAGGGAGTTCTTGGGGAGCATGCCCTTGACGGCCTTCTCCACCGCCTTCTCCGGGGTCTTCTCCAGCAGCTCGTCGTAGCGGACGGAACGCAGACCACCCGGGTACCCGGAGTGGCGGTAGGCCATCTTCTGGGTGCGCTTGTTGCCGGAGAGGTGCACCTTGTCGGCGTTGACGATGATGACGAAGTCACCGGTGTCGACGTGGGGCGCGTACACGGGCTTGTGCTTACCCCGCAGGAGAGTGGCGGCCTGGGAGGCCAGCCGGCCGAGGACGACGTCCTGGGCGTCGATGACGTGCCACTGGCGCTGAATGTCGCCAGGCTTGGGGCTGTACGTACGCACGGTCGTAGCCTTCGCTTCTTCAGTGATTGGGTCCTGACAGGGCCAACCAGGCAGATCACGACAGGCGAGATCGCATGCGGTGACGCATCCGCATGCGATCGCTGGTCATCGACCGGTAGGCCGGTGTATAGACCCCCCACGTGAGAACAGGCAAGCCAATACACACAACGAACCAGCAGGATACCGACCCTCCCCCGCAAGGGTCAAAACAGCCCCCCGGACGGCCTCCCCGGCCAGCCCCGGGACCGGGACCCGGCGCCGGACCCGCCGGCCGACCCGGCACCGCCCCGGCCACCCCCGCCGCCGCACCGTACAGCCTCCGGGGGACGGCACACCGCCCCACGGCCTCACCGCTTCCGCGCCACCCGGGCCTCGTCCCACACCGGCTCCGCGGACTCCCGGACCCGGCCGTCGGCACCGAAGACGAGATAGCGGTCGAAGGAGCGCGAGAACCAGCGGTCGTGCGTCACCGCCACCACCGTCCCCTCGAATGCTTCCAGCCCCTCCTGCAACGCCTCCGCCGACTCCAGGTCCAGGTTGTCCGTCGGCTCGTCCAGCAGCAGGGCCGTGGCCCCGGCCAGCTCCAGCAGCAGGATCTGGAAGCGCGCCTGCTGCCCGCCGGACAGCCGCTCGAAGGACAGCTGGGCCTGCCGCGTCAGCTCGTACCGGCGCAGCACGGACATCGCGGCGCCGCGGTCCCGGGCATGCTCCTTCCACAGGATGTCCAGCAGGGTGCGGCCTTCCAGTTCGGGATGGGCATGGGTCTGCGCGAAGTGGCCCGGCACCACGCGGGCGCCCAGCTTCCAGACACCCGTGTGCGCCACCTCCCCACCCGCCAGCAGCCGCAGGAAGTGCGACTTGCCCGAGCCGTTGGAGCCCAGCACGGCGACCCGCTCCCCGTAGAAGACCTCCAGATCGAAGGGGTGCATCAGGCCGGTCAGCTCCAGGCCCGCACAGGTGACCGCCCGCACCCCGGTACGGCCGCCCCGCAGCCGCATCCGGATGTCCTGCTCACGCGGCGGCTCCAGCGGCGGCCCCGCCTCCTCGAACTTCTGCAGCCTGGTGCGGGCCGCCTGCAGCCGCGAGGCCATGTCGGAGTTGAAGGCGGCCTTCTGCTTGTACATGACCACCAGCCGTTTGAGCTTCGCGTGCTCCTCGTCCCAGCGCCGCCGCAACTCCTCGAACCGCGCGAACCGCTCCCGGCGCGCCGCGTGGTACGTCTCGAAGCCGCCTCCGTGCACCCACACGTCGCTGCCCGCGGCCCCCGGCTCCACGCTGACGATGCGGTCGGCGGCCCGGGCCAGCAGCTCCCGGTCGTGGGAGATGAACAGCACCGTCTTGGCCGTCTCGCGGAGCCGGTCCTCCAGCCACCGCTTGCCGGGGACGTCCAGATAGTTGTCCGGCTCGTCCAGCAGCAGCACCTCGTCCGTGCCGCGCAGCAGCGACTCCAGGACGAGCCGCTTCTGCTCGCCGCCGGAGAGGGTGCGCACCTGCCGCCACTGCGCCTTGTCGTAGGGGGCGCCCAGCGCGGCGACCGTGCACACGTCCCACAGCGTCTCCGCCTCGTACCCGCGCGCCTCCGCCCAGTCGGCGAGCGCCTGCGCGTACTGCATCTGCGCCGCCTCGTCGTCGACGGTCATCACCGCGTACTCGGCGTCGTCCAGCGCCCGGGCCGCCGCCCTGATCCGCGGGTGCGCCACGGAGACCAGCAGGTCGCGGACCGTGCTCTCGTCCCGGACGCTGCCCACGAACTGCGGCATCACCCCCAGACCGCCGCTGACGGTCACCGTGCCGGCGTCCGGGGTGATCTCCCCGGCGATCAGCCGCAGCAGCGTCGTCTTGCCCGCGCCGTTCGCCCCCACCAGCGCCACCGAGGAGCCCTCGCCCACACGTAGCGACGCATCGTCGAAGAGCGCTCTCCCATCGGGCAGCAGGAAATCCAGGTGCGCGACTTCGACATGTCCCATGAAGCCGATTGTCACGGTCCGACGACGCCCGATCCAAGCGAATATCACGCGCAATAGGATGCGGTCATGAGCTTTGGTCAGGGGGGACCTCCGTGGGGTTCCCAAGGCGGACCCGACGGGCACTGGGGCGACGGCCCCGGCCAGCACGACTCCGGACACCTCGGCGGACCGGCCCCCGACTGGGCGGCACTCGCCGAGCAGGCCGAGCGCAGCCGCGCCCGGCGGCGGCGCTGGCTGATGGCGGGCGGCGGAGCCCTGGCGACCGCCGCCGTGGCGGGCATCGTCGCGGTGGCCGTCGTCAACGAGAACGGTTCGCAGGCCTCCGACAAGCCCTCGGAGAGCCTGCCGCCCTCCTCCAGCGTCCCGCCGGGCGAGAAGGACCCGGAACCGACCTTCAAGAACGAGCCGCCGCCCCCGGCGCCGCCGCGGGACTTCATCTCGGACGCCTCCCGGGACAAGGCCCCGCTGAGCGCCAAGACGCTCTACCCCACCCGCCGCGTCACCATCAACGACCGCCCCTACAAGCTGGCGGAGACCGACTCCAGCAAGAACTGCGCGGCGGCCGCGCACGCGGGGCTGGGCCCGGTGCTGACCCGCAACAACTGCACCGCCCTCTTCCGTGCCACCTACACCCACGACGGCATCGCCGTCACCGTGGGGATAGCCGTCTTCAAGGACGCCGCCACCGCCGAGAAGGTCAAGAAGCAGTACCAGCCCAACCTGGTCGCGCTCCCCGGCGGCGGCGTCCCCGACTTCTGCCGTACGGTCACCTGCCGCACCACGGCCAACTCGCTGGGCCGGTACGCGTACTTCACCATCGCCGGACGCACCGACGGACAGCCTTCCGGAGCGGGCGACAAGAAGGCCCAGCAGGCCGCCCTCGACGGCTCCAACTACGCCTACGCGCGGGTCCTCAAGCGCGGCAAGGACCAGTCGGAGGCGGCGGCGAAGTCCCCGGAACCGGAGAAGTCCTCCGAGTCGGACTGACCGGCGGAGCGTCCCGGCGGGTACCCATGGGGCTCGCCCCGCCCGAGAGCCACCCGCGCCCGGCCGGGCGACCACACGCTCGGCAGGGCGACCATGCGCCGGGCGGGGCGACCGCGCACCGCGGCACTCGACCGCGGGCACCGCGGCACTCGACCGCGCCGCCGCGCGGCACCCCGTCGCACCGTCAGCAGCAGCCCGCGGCGGCGCCCCGGCCGGGCAGCGGGGGAAGGGTGCGCTTGTTGCGGGAGGCCAGGTTGCGGGCCGCCAGCTCCGAGTCCGCCGGGTAGCCCACCTCCTCCAGGGTGAGGCCGTGCGGGCGCACCACATGGACGGCGGAGTCCCGCACGCCCGCGGCCAGCACCCGCGCGGGCCACTCCGGGGGGCGGTGGCCGTCGCCCACGAAGAGCATGGCGCCCACCAGGGCGCGCACCATGTTGTGGCAGAACGCGTCGGCCCGCACGGTCGCCTCCAGCACCCCGTCCGGACGGCGGACCCAGGCCAGCTCCTGCAGCGTGCGGATGGTCGTCGCGCCCTCGCGCTTCTTGCAGTACGCCGCGAAGTCGTGCTCCCCCAGCAGCCCGCGGGCCGCCTCGTTCATGGCGTCCAGGTCCAGCGGCCAGTTGTGCCAGAGCACATGGCCGCGCAGCAGCGGATCGGCGCCCCCGGGATGGTCGGTGACCCGGTAGGCGTAGCGCCGCCAGACGGCCGAGAAGCGCGCGTCGAAGTGCGGCGGCGCCTCGCCGACGCGGCGCACCCGGACGTCCATCGGGAGCCGGCCCGCCAGCCGGCGCAGCAGCTGCGTGCCGTGCTCGGCCCACACCGCGGCGGGCAGGTCGACGTGTGCGACCTGCCCTCTGGCGTGCACTCCCGCGTCGGTGCGCCCGGCGACGGTCAGCTCCGGGGTCTCCTCCCGCCGCAGGACGACCCGCAGCGCGTCCTCGATCTCGCCCTGGACCGTGCGCCGGCCGTGCTGCCGGGCCCATCCGGAGAACTCGCGTCCGTCGTAGGACACATCCAGCCGCACTCGCACCAGGTCGTTCGTCACGGCCCGATCCTCTCATCCGGCCCGGGCCGGATACGACGAGTGGGCCCGCCCCCCGGCAGGGGAACGGGCCCACTCGTATGTCAGCCGTGCGGTGCTCAGGCGTCCTTGGACTCGCCCTCGGCGTCGGCCGACTCCTTCTTCATGTCGGCGACGGCCTCGTCACCGGCGGCGTCCTTGGCGGAGCGCTTGGTCGCGGCCTCGGCCTCGCCGACCGCGGCCTGCTGCACGGTCAGCGGCTCCACCAGCTCGATGACCGCCATCGGGGCGTTGTCGCCGCGACGGGGGCCGATCTTGGTGATGCGGGTGTAGCCACCGGGACGGTTCTCGTACCGGGGACCGATCTCGGTGAAGAGCGTGTGGACGACGCTCTTGTCCAGGACGGTGCGCATGACCTGGCGACGGTTGTGCAGGTCGCCCTTCTTCGCCTTGGTGATCAGACGCTCGGCGACCGGACGCAGGCGGCGGGCCTTCGCCTCGGTCGTCGTGATGCGGCCGTGCTCGAACAGCGCGGTCGCCAGGTTGCCCAGCATCGCCTTCTGGTGTGCGGCGCTGCCGCCCAGACGGGGACCCTTGGAGGGCTTCGGCATGGTGTCTCTCCTTCGTTGTCACTGCACCGGCCGTGTCAGGCACCGGAGGCAGTCCCGGCCGTGCGAGGTACCGGGGAGGGGTTCGCGGGGGCTCCGGGCGGAGCCCCCGCCGGTCGGCAGTCGCTCAGTACTGCTCGGTCTCGACGAACCCGGCGTCCGCGTCGTCGTCGGCGCCGAAGGCGTCGGCGGCGGCGGTCGGGTCGAATCCGGGCGGGCTGTCCTTGAGGGCCAGACCCATCCCGGCCAGCTTCGCCTTGACCTCGTCGATGGACTTCGCACCGAAGTTGCGGATGTCCAGCAGGTCGGCCTCGGAGCGGGCCACCAGCTCGCCCACCGAGTGGATGCCCTCGCGCTTGAGGCAGTTGTAGGAGCGGACCGTCAGCTCCAGCTCCTCGATCGGCAGCGCAAGGTCGGCCGCGAGGGCGGCGTCCGTCGGCGACGGGCCCATGTCGATGCCCTCGGCGTCGACGTTCAGCTCGCGGGCCAGGCCGAACAGCTCGACCAGCGTCTTGCCCGCGGACGCCATGGCGTCGCGGGGCCGCATGGCCTGCTTGGTCTCGACGTCGACGATCAGCTTGTCGAAGTCGGTGCGCTGCTCGACTCGGGTCGCCTCGACCTTGTAGGTGACCTTGAGGACGGGCGAGTAGATGGAGTCGACCGGGATCCGGCCGATCTCCTGGCCCACCTGCTTGTTCTGCACGGCGGAGACGTAGCCGCGACCGCGCTCGACGGTCAGCTCCATCTCCAGCTTGCCCTTGCCGTTCAGCGTGGCGAGGACCAGGTCCGGGTTGTGCACCTCGACACCGGCCGGCGGCGCGATGTCCGCGGCGGTGACCAGGCCCGGGCCCTGCTTGCGCAGGTACATCACGACCGGCTCGTCGTGCTCGGAGGAGACGACGAGGGACTTGATGTTGAGGATGAGGTCGGTGACGTCCTCCTTGACGCCCGGCACGGTGGAGAACTCGTGCAGGACACCGTCGATCCGGATGCTGGTCACGGCAGCACCGGGGATCGAGGAGAGGAGCGTACGACGCAGGGAGTTACCGAGGGTGTAGCCGAAGCCCGGCTCCAGCGGCTCGATCACGAACCGGGAGCGGAACTCGTCGACGACCTCTTCGGTCAGGGAAGGGCGCTGAGCGATCAGCATGAGATGTTTTCCTCCAGTTTTCGGCAACCGCTATTTGATGCCGGTACTGCAAGGGTACGGGCGGTCCGGCCGAAACCGGCCGGAACCGCCCCGCACCCGAGTGAGCGGACCCGGCGGACCCGGGCACGCTCGACGATCAGCCGCCTCGGCTACTTCGAGTACAGCTCGACGATGAGCTGCTCCTGCACCTGGGTGTCGATCACCTGGCGCTCGGGCATCGAGTGGACGAGGATCCGCATCTTCGCCGGAATGGACTCCAGCCACGCCGGAACGGTCTTCTCGCCGGCCTCCGCAGCCGCCACCTGGAAGGGGGTCAGGTTACGGGAGGACGGACGGACCTCGACGATGTCGTTGACGGAGACCCGCGCCGAGGGGATGTCGGTCTTGCGACCGTTCAGCGCGATGTGACCGTGCTTGACGAGCTGGCGGGCGTGGTCCCGGGACTTGGCGAAGCCGGCCCGGTACACGACGTTGTCCAGACGGGTCTCCAGAATCCGCAGCAGGTTCTCACCCGTCTTGCCCTGCTGTCGGTTGGCCTCGTTGAAGTACCCGCGGAACTGCTTCTCCAGCACGCCGTAGATACGGGCGGCCTTCTGCTTCTCGCGCTTCTGCAGCAGGTACTCGGAGTCCTTGGTGCGCCCGCGCCCGTGCTCACCCGGGGGGTAAGGACGGATCTCGATCGGGCACTTCGCGCTCTCGCACTTAGCTCCCTTGAGGAAGAGCTTCTGCTTCTCCCGACGGCAACGCTTGCAGTCGGCCCCGGTGTAACGCGCCATGTGTGGTGATCTCCTACTTCAGTTCTCAGACCCGGCGACGCTTCGGCGGGCGGCAGCCGTTGTGCGGGGTGGGGGTGACGTCCTGGATGGAGCCGACCTCGAGGCCGGTGGCCTGGAGCGAGCGGATCGCGGTCTCACGGCCGGAGCCGGGACCCTTGACGAAGACGTCGACCTTCCGCATGCCGTGCTCCTGCGCGCGGCGCGCCGCGTTCTCGGCGGCCATCTGCGCGGCGAACGGCGTCGACTTGCGCGAGCCCTTGAAGCCGACGTGGCCGGCGGAAGCCCAGGAGATCACGTTGCCGGTCGGGTCGGTGATCGAAACGATGGTGTTGTTGAACGTGCTCTTGATGTGAGCGTGCCCGTGGGCAACGTTCTTCTTCTCCTTGCGGCGCACCTTCTTGGCGCCGGCCGTACGGCCCTTCGGAGGCATATAGAGATAACTCCCGTGAGGTGGTCGGTCCTACAACGCGGACCGCTTGCAGCGTGTCCGGTGTGGACTACTTCTTGCCCGGCTTCTTCTTGCCGGCGATGGCGCGACGCGGGCCCTTACGGGTGCGGGCGTTGGTCTTCGTGCGCTGGCCGTGGACCGGGAGACCGCGCCGGTGACGCAGGCCCTCGTAGCAGCCGATCTCCACCTTGCGGCGGATGTCGGCCTGGATCTCACGGCGGAGGTCACCCTCGACCTGGAGGTTGTTGTCCACGTATTCGCGGAGCTTGACCATCTCCTCCTCGTCCAGGTCCCGGACGCGGGTGTCCGGGCTGACCCCGGTCTCGCGCAGGGTCTGCTGGGCAAGGGTGCGGCCGATGCCGAAGACGTAGGTGAGGGCGACCTCGACGCGCTTCTCGCGCGGGAGGTCGACGCCAGCGAGGCGTGCCATGGATGTGGCTCCTGATGATTTCGTCGGAGGTCTGAAGCAGTCCCGCTCCCGTCCCCTGGAGGGCGGGTCCCCGGCCTCCGACCGGGGGTGTCGACACCGTGTACGGCGCCGGGTCCTGCTTATGCAACTGTTGCTCGCGTCGCGCGAAGGAACTGCGAAAGGCAGGTCGTCTAGTCAGCCCTGGCGCTGCTTGTGGCGCAGGTTGTCACAAATGACCATGACCCGGCCGTGGCGGCGGATCACCTTGCACTTGTCGCAGATCTTCTTGACGCTCGGCTTGACCTTCATGGTGTGAGGTTCTCCGGGTCTGGCCTTCTCCCCACGGGAGCGGGGAAGCCGGCACGATCTGTCGATCTACTTGTAGCGGTAGACGATCCGTCCGCGCGTCAGGTCGTAGGGAGACAGCTCCACCACGACCCGGTCGTCGGGAAGGATACGGATGTAGTGCATCCGCATCTTGCCGCTGATGTGCGCGAGGACCTGGTGCCCGTTCTGGAGCTCAACCTTGAACATCGCGTTCGGGAGAGACTCGACGACGGTGCCCTCGATCTCGATGGCCCCTTGTTTTTTGGCCATGCTTGAGCGCTTCACCTTCCGGGATCGGCTACCTGGGAGGCCCTGGCTCTCCGGTTGGCAAACGGGTACACCTGGGCCGACGAGCCAGTCTACGACACCGCTCCCCGAATAGACGAATCGGGGGAGTCTCCCCGCGGCGCGCGCTGCTTAATCCGCCGAGCCGCGATCCGGCCCGATTCACCCGGGCGGGTGCTCCGGAGTGGCTCCGGGGCAGGAATCCCCGGGGCCCGGACGGAGGACCGGGCGCGCGCCGGCGGCGGCCGGACCGCTCGGCGACGGCCGCGCGCTCAGCCCAGCGGGTCCGGCGCGGCCTGGACACCGAGCTCGGCCAGCTTGGCGCGACCGGCGTCCGGCGCGGTCAGCACCAGCGGCCCCTGCTCGGTGAGGGCGATCGAGTGCTCCCAGTGGGAGGACCAGGTGCCGTCGTTCGTCTTGACCGTCCAGTCGTCCGACAGCACATGCGTACGGGCCGTGCCCAGGCTCACCATCGGCTCGATGGCCAGGCACATCCCCGGCACCAGCTTCGGGCCCCGGCCGCGGCGCCGCTCGACGTAGTTCAGCAGATGCGGGTCCATGTGCATCTGCGAGCCGATGCCGTGGCCGCCGTAGTCCTCGATGATCCCGTACTTGCCGCCCGCCGGGCGCGGCTGCCGCCGGATGTAGCTCTCGATCGCCTTGGAGATGTCCACCAGCCGGTTGCCCTTGCGCATCGCGGCGATCCCGGCCCACATCGACTCCTCCGTCACCCGGCTGAGCTCGCGCAGCTCCGCCGAGTGCCCCTCGCCGACGAAGACGGTCAGCGCGGCATCCCCGTGCCAGCCGTCGATGATCGCGCCCGCGTCGATGGACAGCAGGTCACCGGCCTTGAGGACGGTCTCCTTGCTGGGGATGCCGTGCACCACGACCTCGTTCACCGAGGTGCAGATGTTCCCGGGGAAGCCGCCGTACCCGAGGAAGTTCGGCTTCGCACCGTGGTCGGCCAGCACCTTCGCCGCGACCTCGTCCAGATCCTTCGTGGTCGCGCCGGGCACCGCGGCCTCGGCGCACGCCCGGTGCATGGCCGCGACGACCAGCCCCGCCTCGCGCATCTTCGCGATCTGCTCCGGGGTCTTGATCTCGACCATGCCGACGTCCGCCTTCCCTGGCCGACGGCTCCCGCCGCCGACTGCTCCCTGTACGAAAACTGCCCCCACAAGTCTGCCAGCCCCGCTCCGGAGGCGGGAACGCCGTCCCGGCCACCGTTCCCCGGCGCAGCCAACCTGCCCCGCCGGTCCCCGGCGCGGCCACCTGCCGCCGGTCCCGGCCCGCGGGCGCGGGGGCCGCCGCCCGGCCGGGCCCGTCGCGGGCCGCGGTCGCACGGGCGCCGTCTCCCCTCCCGGTCCGGGCGACGCCCGCGGTCCGGAAGGCAGCCGGAACAGCCGACGGGGCCGGACCCCTGGTCCGGCCCCGTCGCAACGGCCGATGCCCGGCGCGGCGTGCACGCCCCGGGCTCCCGGGCGCCGCTCTCGCGCGCCCGGTCCCTGCTACTCCGCGGAGATCGCCTGCATCGCGCGCTCCGTCACCTCGCTGACCGCACCCAGCGCGGAGATCGTGGTCACGAGCCCCTGCGCCTTGTAGTGGTCGATGATCGGCTCGGTCTCGCTGTGGTAGACCTCGAGCCGCTTGCGCACGGTCTCCTCGCGGTCGTCCTCACGCTGGTAGAGCTCGCCGCCGCAGGTGTCGCAGACGCCCTCGGTCTTGGCGGGGCTGTACTCGACGTGGAAGACGTGGCTGCTGTCGTTGCGGCAGATCCGCCGACCGGCGATCCGCTTGACGACCTCGTCCTCGGGGACCTCCAGGTCGAGCACCGCGTCCAGCTTCAGACCGGTCTCGTTCAGGTAGCCGTCCAGCGCCTGGGCCTGGGCGATGTTCCGGGGAAAGCCGTCGAGCAGGAAGCCGCCCGCGGCGTCCTGCTCCTCCATGCGCCCCTTGGCCATCCCGATGGTGACCTCGTCGGGGACCAGCTGGCCGGCCCGCATGTACTCCTGCGCTTTCTGCCCGAGCGGAGTGCCCTGGCTGATGTTGGCGCGAAAGAGGTCGCCGGTGGCGATGTGCGGGATCGCGAGGTTCTTGGCGAGGAACGCGGCCTGCGTCCCCTTGCCTGCACCAGGCGGCCCGACCAGGACGATACGCATCAGCGGAGGAACCCTTCGTAATGGCGCTGCTGAAGCTGGCTCTCGATCTGCTTCACGGTCTCGAGACCGACGCCCACGATGATCAGGATGCTCGTTCCGCCGAACGGGAAGTTCTGGTTGGCGTTGAACATGATCAGCGCGACGGTCGGCACCAGTGCGATCAGACCCAGGTACAGAGAGCCGGGCCACGTGATCCGGTTCAGCACGTAGCTCAGGTACTCCGCGGTGGGACGACCAGCCCGGATACCCGGGATGAAGCCACCATACTTCTTCATGTTGTCGGCAACTTCTTCGGGGTTGAAGGAGATGGCGACGTAGAAGAAGGCGAAGAAGACGATCAGCAGGAAGTAGGTCGCGATGTAAAGCGGGTGGTCACCCTTTACGAAGTGCGACTGGATCCACTGCGCCCAGCCCGCCTGGGATCCGCTGAACTGCACGATCAGCGCGGGGATGTAGAGCAGCGACGAGCCGAAGATGACGGGAATCACACCGGCCTGGTTGACCTTCAGCGGAATATAGGTCGAGGTGCCGCCGTAACTCCGTCGGCCGATCATGCGCTTCGCGTACTGCACCGGAATACGGCGCTGGGCCTGCTCGACGAAGACCACCAGGGCGACCATCGCCAGGCCGCACAGGATGACCGCACCGAACTCGATCCAGCCGTCCGCGAGCTTGCCCTGCTTCTTGATGGCCCACAGCGCGCCGGGGAAACCGGCCGCGATGGAGACGAACATCAGGATCGACATGCCGTTGCCGATACCGCGGTCGGTGATCAGCTCGCCCAGCCACATGATCAGGCCGGTACCCGCGGTCATCGTGATGACCATCACAATGGTGCTGAAGATCGACTGGTCGGGGATGATCTGACTGGCGACGCTGCAGCTCTGGAAGAGGCTGCCGCTGCGCGCGGTGGCGACCAGACCGGTGGCCTGGAGGATGGCGAGCGCGACGGTCAGATAACGGGTGTACTGCGTGATCTTCGCCTGTCCGGCCTGCCCCTCCTTCTTCAGGGCCTCCAGCCGGGGGATGACCACCACCAGCAGCTGCAGGATGATGCTCGCCGTGATGTACGGCATGATCCCGAGCGCGAAGATGGTGATCTGCAGCAGCGCGCCACCGCTGAACATGTTGACCAGGCCGAAGAGGCCCTGCGCGCCCTTGGCCTCGTCCATACAGGCTTGGACGTTCTCGTAGCTGACGCCCGGCACCGGAACGTGCGCTCCGATTCGGAAGAGCACCATGATGCCGAGCGTGAAGAGCAGCTTCTTGCGCAGGTCGGGCGTCTGGAACGCCCGGGCGAACGCGGTGAGCACGGTGCCTCCTGCGCCCCCCGCGATCTACTGGCGCGAGAGGTGACGGTCTTGAGGATCGACAGTTATCAACGTGGTGCCACCTTACCGGCCGGTGCACCACCGAGAAACGACCAGCTACGCAAACAACCAGCCGGGGATGTCCCGTTGGGACATCCCCGGCCTGTCGTTCACCTGGTCAACGAACTCAGAGGAGTTCGGTGACGGTGCCGCCGGCGGCGGTGATCTTCTCCTTGGCGGAGCCGGAGACCTTGTCGACGGTCACCGTCAGCGCCACCGAGATGTCGCCGTCACCGAGCACCTTGACCAGCTCGTTCTTGCGCACAGCGCCCTTGGCGACCAGATCGGCCACCGTGACCTCGCCACCCTGCGGGTAGAGCGCGGCCAGCTTCTCCAGGTTCACCACCTGGAACTGCTTGTGGGCGGGGTTGTTGAAGCCCTTGAGCTTGGGCAGCCGCATGATCAGCGGCATCTGCCCACCCTCGAAGCGCTCCGGAACCTGGTACCGGGCCTTGGTGCCCTTGGTGCCACGGCCCGCGGTCTTGCCCTTGGACGCCTCACCACGACCCACGCGGGTCTTGGCGGTCTTGGCGCCCGGGGCCGGACGGAGGTTGTGCACCTTCAGCGGGTTCTCGGAGTCAGCCATCTCAGTCGACCTCCTCGACCGTCACGAGGTGGCGCACGGTGTGCACCTGCCCGCGAACGACGTCGCTGGCCTCGCGGACGGCCACATCGTTGACGCGCTTGAGACCCAGGGTCCGCAGCGTGTCACGGTGGTTCTGCTTGGTCCCGATGACGGAACGCGTCTGCGTGATCTTCAGGCGAGCCATTACGCGCTCACCCCTGCACGCGCCCGCAGCAGAGCGGCGGGTGCCACGTCCTCCAGCGGCAGGCCACGACGGGCCGCGATCTCCTCGGGGCGCTGGAGCCCCTGCAGAGCCGCCCGAGTGGCATGCACGATGTTGATCGGGTTCGACGAGCCGAGCGACTTGCTCAGCACGTCGTGGATGCCCGCGCACTCCAGCACGGCACGCACCGGGCCACCGGCGATCACACCGGTACCGGGCGAGGCCGGCTTGAGCAGCACGACACCCGCGGCTTCCTCACCCTGGATCGGGTGCGGAATGGTGCCCTGGATGCGGGGGACCTTGAAGAAGTGCTTCTTGGCCTCCTCCACACCCTTGGCGATGGCGGCCGGCACCTCCTTGGCCTTGCCGTATCCGACACCCACGGTGCCGTCACCGTCGCCCACCACGACCAGCGCGGTGAAGCTGAAGCGACGACCACCCTTCACAACCTTGGCGACACGGTTGATCGCGACGACGCGCTCAACGTACGCAGTCTTCTCGGCGGCGGCGCCGCCGTCCCGGCCCTTACGGTCCCGCCGGTCGCCGCCACCGGCGCCGCCACCGCGGCGCTGGGGTCCAGCCATTGGAATTACCTCTCTCGATTAACGTCCGCTTGCAGGACCGTGCTCAGAACTTGAGCCCGGCCTCGCGGGCGGCGTCGGCCAGAGCGGCAATCCGCCCTGCGTACTTGTTGCCACCGCGGTCGAACACGACAGCCTCGACACCCGCGGCCTTCGCACGCTCGGCGACCAGTGCGCCGACCTGCTGGGCCTGGGCGCTCTTGCCGCCCTCGCCACCGCGGACCGAACCGTCCAGGTGCGACGCCGAGGCCAGCGTGTGGCCCGCGAGGTCGTCGATCACCTGCGCGGTGATCCCGCGGTTGGTGCGGGTCACCACCAGACGGGGGCGCTCGGGCGTGCCCGAGACCTTCTTCCGGATGCGGATGTGCCGGCGCTTGGCAGCGGAGCGCTTGTAGGCGTCGCCCTTGGCGATCTTCACGCCGTATGCCATGGCTTACTTACCAGCCTTTCCGACCTTGCGGCGGATGACCTCGCCCGCGTACTTCACGCCCTTGGCCTTGTAGGGGTCGGGCTTGCGCAGCTTGCGGATCTTCGCGGAGACCTCGCCGACCCGCTGCTTGTCGATGCCCTCGACCGTGAACTTGGTCGGGGACTCGACCTTGAAGGAGATCCCCTCGGGGGCCTCCACCAGGATCGGGTGGCTGTAGCCCAGCGAGAACTCCAGGTCGGAGCCCTTGGCCTGGACCCGGTAGCCGACACCGCTGATCTCGAGGTCCTTGCTGAACCCGTTGGTCACGCCAGTGATCATGTTCGCCACCAGCGTGCGGGACAGGCCATGCAGGGCCCTGTTCCGGCTCTCGTCGTTCGGACGGGTGACGACGAGCGCGCCGTCCTCGCCCTTGGCGATCTCGATGGGCGCGGCAACGGTGTGCGAGAGGGAGCCCTTGGGGCCCTTCACCGCGACCGTCTGGCCATCGATGGTGACGTCCACACCGGCGGGAACCTGGATGGGGAGCTTGCCGATACGCGACATTGCTTTACCTCCGTTCCCTTCCGTTACCAGACGTAGGCGAGGACTTCCCCACCCACGCCCTTCTTCTGAGCCTGCTTGTCGGTCAGCAGACCGTGCGACGTGGAGATGATCGCCACGCCCAGGCCGCCGAGCACCTTCGGCAGGTTGGTGGACTTTGCGTAGACCCGCAGACCCGGCTTGGAGATCCGCTTGATACCGGCGATCGAGCGCTCGCGGTTCGGGCCGAACTTCAGCTCGAGAACGAGGTTCTTGCCGACCTTGGCGTCCTCGGTCTTCCAGCCGGTGATGTAACCCTCCTGCTGGAGGATCTCCGCGATGTGCGACTTGATCTTGCTGTGCGGCATCTCGACGGCGTCGTGGTACGCCGAGTTCGCGTTCCGCAGACGCGTCAGCATGTCTGCGATGGGATCGGTCATGGTCATGTGATGGCCTTCGGCCTCTCTCGCCGGGGTTTCCCTGTCTGCGTCGTCCTTCTCCCCGTCCGCCGGCCTTGCGGCCGACGACGGGACGGGTGCGTCGCGGGGGACCTACGGCGTAGTAAGCGACTTTTCAGCTTACCGAGAGTCCTGGTCCTCCCACCCGTCGCCCGGCCGCCGCCCCTGCGGGGCGCCCTTCGGACGACAGAATACGGAGGATTACCAGGAGCTCTTGGTCACGCCCGGCAGCTCGCCACGGTGCGCCATCTGGCGAAGGCACACGCGGCACAGGCCGAACTTGCGGTAGACGGAGTGCGGACGGCCGCAACGCTGGCAGCGCGTGTAGGCACGCACCGCGAACTTGGGCTTGCGGCCGGCCTTGGAGATCAGGGCCTTCTTCGCCATGGTCAGTTCTCCTTGAACGGGAAGCCGAGGTGACGAAGCAGGGCACGGCCCTCGTCGTCGGTGGTCGCCGTGGTGACCACGGTGATGTCCATGCCCCGGACCCGGTCGATCTTGTCCTGGTCGATCTCGTGGAACATGACCTGCTCCGTGAGACCGAAGGTGTAGTTGCCCCTGCCGTCGAACTGCTTGGGCGACAGTCCGCGGAAGTCGCGGATGCGCGGCAGCGCGAGAGACAGCAGGCGGTCCAGGAACTCCCACATCCGGTCGCCGCGCAGCGTCACGTGGGCGCCGATCGGCTGCCCCTCACGCAGCTTGAACTGCGCGATGGACTTGCGGGCCTTGGTGACGGCGGGCTTCTGGCCGGTGATCGTGGCGAGGTCCTTGATGGCACCCTCGATCAGCTTGGAGTCGCGGGCGGCGTCGCCCACACCCATGTTGACCACGATCTTGGTCAGCCCGGGGATCCGCATGACGTTGTCGTAGGCGAACTCGTCCTGCAGCTTGCCCTGGATCTCGGCGCGGTAGCGCTGCTTGAGGCGGGGGGCCTCAGAGGTGGTGGCAGTCATCAGATGTCCTCACCGGTCCGCTTGGCAACGCGGATCTTGTTGCCTTCGTCGTCGAAGCGGTACCCGACGCGGGTCACGACCTTCTTGCCGTCCGCTTCCACGATCAGCTGAACGTTGCTGACGTGGATCGGGGCCTCGGTCGTCACGATGCCGCCGGTCTTCGAACCGCGGGCCGTCTGACCGGCCTTGGTGTGCTTCTTGACCCGGTTGACACCCTCGACCAGGACGCGGTCCTCGCGGGGGTAGGCCACGATGACCTTGCCCTGCTTGCCCTTGTCCTTGCCGGTGATGACCTGAACCAGGTCGCCCTTCTTGATCCTCATGGTCACAGCACCTCCGGCGCGAGCGAGATGATCTTCATGAACTTCTTCTCGCGCAGCTCACGACCGACCGGGCCGAAGATGCGGGTACCGCGAGGGTCGCCGTCGTTCTTGAGGATGACGGCGGCGTTCTCGTCGAACCGGATGTACGAGCCGTCGGGACGGCGGCGCTCCTTGACGGTGCGCACGATGACAGCCTTGACGATGTCGCCCTTCTTCACGTTCCCGCCCGGGATCGCGTCCTTGACGGTAGCGACGACGACGTCACCGATGCCCGCGTAGCGCCGGCCCGAACCGCCGAGCACACGGATGGTGAGAATCTCCTTCGCACCCGTGTTGTCGGCGACGCGAAGCCGGGACTCCTGCTGGATCACGTCTATCTCCTGTATGTCTGCCGGTTCCCGGCAGGGATCTCGCGATCCCTGCCGAGCCTGGCGGAACGAACCTGCGGGGGTACCCCCTCAGGCAGCTTCTCCGGGACTCCCCAGCGGGGAGGTCCTACTTGGCCTTCTCGAGGATCTCGACGATGCGCCAGCGCTTGGTGGCGGACAGCGGCCGGGTCTCCATCAGGAGGACGCGGTCGCCGACACCGGCAGCGTTCTGCTCATCGTGCGCCTTGAGCTTGTTGGTACGGCGGATGACCTTGCCGTACAGGGCGTGCGTGACGCGGTCCTCGACGGCGACGACGACGGTCTTGTCCATCTTGTCGCTGACGACAAGACCCTGCCGGGTCTTGCGGAAGCCGCGCTCCTGCTGTGTCTCAGTCACATTCGTCTCGCTCATCAGGCGCTCTCCACCGTCTCGATGCCCAGCTCGCGCTCACGCATCAGGGTGTAGATCCGGGCGATGTCCTTGCGGACGGCCTTGAGCCGCCCGTGGTTCTCGAGCTGCCCGGTCGCCGCCTGGAAGCGGAGCTTGAACAGCTCGTCCTTGGCTTCGCGGAGCTTGGAGCCAAGCTCCTCGTCGCCCAGCTCGCGCAGCTCGGACGCCTTGGTTCCGGCCGCCATCACGCGTCACCTGCCTCGCGCCGCACGATGCGGCACTTCATCGGAAGCTTGTGAGCAGCGCGGGTGAGCGCCTCACGAGCAATCTTCTCGTTCGGGTAGGACAGTTCGAACATCACGCGCCCCGGCTTGACGTTCGCGATCCACCACTCGGGCGAACCCTTACCGGAACCCATGCGGGTCTCGGCGGGCTTCTTGGTCAGCGGGCGGTCGGGGTAGATGTTGATCCACACCTTGCCGCCACGCTTGATGTGACGAGTCATGGAGATACGAGCGGCCTCGATCTGCCGGTTCGTCACGTAGGCACCGGTCACAGCCTGGATGCCGTACTCACCGAACGCGACCTCGGTACCGCCCTTGGCCATACCCGTGCGCTTCGGGTGGTGCTGCTTGCGGTGCTTGACCCTGCGCGGGATCAGCATGGGTCAGCTCTCCTTTCCTGAAGCGCTCGGCTCGGCAGCGGCACCGGCCGGCGCGGACTCCGTCTTGGGAGCCTCGGCCGAACCCTGGCCCTGCGGCTTGCGGCCGCGACGCTCGCCGCCCCGACCACGGGGACGGTCGTTGCCACCGCCGCGCGACGGGCGGTTACCCGCGCGGGCCGCGGCGTTCTCGGCGCGCACCTCGGAGATGTTCTTGACATCGCCCTTGTAGATCCACACCTTCACACCGATGCGGCCGAAGGTCGTACGGGCCTCGAAGAAGCCGTAGTCGACGTTGGCGCGCAGCGTGTGCAGCGGGACCCGGCCCTCGCGGTAGAACTCCGAGCGCGACATCTCGGCACCGCCGAGACGGCCGCCGCACTGGATCTTGATGCCCTTGGCACCGGCCTTCATCGCCGTCTGCATGCTCTTGCGCATGGCGCGGCGGAAGGAGACCCGGGAGGAGAGCTGCTCGGCGACCGCCTGGGCGACGAGCTGCGCGTCCGTCTCGGGGTTCTTCACCTCGAGGATGTTGAACTGGATCTGCTTGCCGGTGAGCTTCTCCAGGTTGCCGCGCAGCCGGTCCGCCTCGGCGCCGCGGCGGCCGATGACGATGCCCGGACGGGCGGTGTGGACGTCGACGCGGACGCGGTCCCGCGTGCGCTCGATCTCCACCTTGGAGATGCCCGCCCGCTCCATGCCCTGAGTGAGCATGCGGCGGATCGAGACGTCTTCCTTGACGTAGTCCTTGTAGAGCTTGTCGGCATACCAGCGCGACTTGAAGTCGGTGGTGACGCCGAGCCGGAACCCGTGCGGGTTTACCTTCTGGCCCATTACCGGGTTCCTTCCTTGCTGCTCACGACCACGGTGATGTGGCTCGTCCGCTTACGGATCCGGTAGGCGCGGCCCTGGGCACGCGGCCGGAACCGCTTCAGGGTCGGGCCCTCGTCGACGTATGCCTCGGAGATGTAGAGGCTGTCGGCGTCGGTGTGGTCGTAGTTGTGCGCGGCGTTGGCGATGGCGCTGTCCAGCACCTTGCCGACCGGCATGCTCGCGGCCTGCGGGGCGAAACGCAGGACCGCCTGAGCCTCCGTGGCATTCATGCCACGAACAAGGTCCACCACCCGGCGGGCCTTCATGGGCGTGACGCGCACGTAGCGCGCTGAGGCCCTGGCTTCCATGGTTGTCCCTTCGGTGTCAGTCATAGTCTTCGCACCCAGCCGTTCAGCGACGACGCGACTTGCGGTCGTCCTTCACGTGGCCGCGGAAGGTGCGGGTCGGCGCGAACTCGCCGAGCTTGTGGCCGACCATCGACTCGGTGACGAACACCGGGACGTGCTTGCGGCCGTCGTGCACCGCGATCGTGTGGCCCAGCATGGCCGGGACGATCATCGAGCGGCGAGACCAGGTCTTGATGACGTTCTTGGTGCCCGCGTCGTTCTGGCCGTCCACCTTCTTGGCGAGGTGGTCGTCGACGAAGGGCCCCTTCTTGAGACTGCGCGGCATCTAAACCCGCCTCCTAGCGCTTCTTGTTCGTCTTGCGGCGGCGGACGATGTACTTGTTGCTGGCCTTCTTCGGCGAGCGCGTACGCCCCTCCTTCTGACCCCACGGCGAAACCGGGTGGCGGCCACCGGAGGTACGACCCTCACCACCACCGTGCGGGTGGTCGATCGGGTTCATGACCACACCGCGGACGGTCGGGCGGACGCCCTTCCAGCGCATACGGCCGGCCTTGCCCCAGTTGATGTTCGACTGCTCGGCGTTGCCGACCTCGCCGACGGTGGCGCGGCAGCGGACGTCGACCAGCCGGATCTCACCGGACGGCATACGCAGGTGGGCCATCCGGCCCTCCTTCGCCAGCAGCTGCACCGAGGCACCGGCCGAGCGGGCGAACTTGGCGCCGCCGCCCGGCTTCAGCTCGATCGCGTGGATCGTCGTACCCACGGGGATGAAGCGCAGCGGCAGGTTGTTGCCCGGCTTGATGTCGGCGCCCTGGCCGTTCTCGATGCGGTCGCCCTGCTGGACGCCGCGGGGGGCGAGGATGTAGCGCTTCTCGCCGTCCGCGTAGTGCAGCAGCGCGATGCGCGCGGTGCGGTTCGGGTCGTACTCGATGTGCGCGACCTTCGCCGGCACGCCGTCCTTGTCGTGCCGACGGAAGTCGATCACGCGGTAGGCGCGCTTGTGGCCACCGCCCTGGTGGCGCGCAGTCACACGACCGGCGTTGTTACGGCCGCCCTTGCTGTGCAGCGGGCGGACCAGCGACTTCTCCGGCGTGGACCGCGTGATCTCGACGAAGTCGGCGACGGATGAGCCGCGACGGCCCGGAGTCGTCGGCTTGTACTTGCGGATACCCATTTCTCAGTCCTCGGAAGATTCCGGACTTCAGAACGACCTGGCCCCCGTCAGGAGGCCGGGCCGCCGAAGATGTCGATTCGGTCGCCCTCGACAAGGGTCACGATGGCGCGCTTGGTGTCCGCGCGCTTGCCGTAACCGGTGCGGGTGCGCTTGCGCTTGCCCTGGCGGTTGATCGTGTTGACCCCGGCGACCTTGACCGAGAAGACCTCTTCGACGGCCTGCTTGATCTGGGTCTTGTTCGCACGCGGGTCGACGATGAACGTGTACTTGTTCTCGTCCAGCAGCGCGTAGCTCTTCTCCGAGACGACCGGCTTGACCAGCAGGTCGCGCGGGTCGGTGAAGACCTTGCTCGGGTCGGCCGGCGCGATCGGGCCCGGACCGTCGGCGGCCCGGCGGGCGGCCTTGGCGACGCGGGCGGCCTTCGCGGCCTTCGCTGCCTTGGAGGCAATGCTCGGGTGTCGCGTAGCCATCAGGCGTCGCTCCCTTCGGTGTGGGCCTGCGGGCCAGCAACGAAGGACTCGAGCGCGGCCCGGGTGAAGACCACGTCGTCCGAGACGAGCACGTCGTAGGTGTTGAGCTGGCCCGGCTCCAGGATGTGCACCTGGGGCAGGTTGCGGGCGGACAGCCAGGCGGCCTCGTCGGAGCGCTCGGCGACCAGCAGCAGGTTCTTCCGCTCGCTGATCCGGCCGAACAGGTTCTTCGCGGCCTTCGTCGAGATCTCGCCCTCGACCACGCCGGAGACGGCGTGGACGCGGCCGTGGCGGGCCCGGTCCGAGAGGGCGCCACGCAGCGCGGCGGCCTTCATCTTCTTCGGGGTCCGCTGCGAGTAGTCGCGCGGCACGGGGCCGTGCACGACGCCACCGCCGGCGAACTGCGGAGCGCGGGTCGAGCCCTGGCGGGCGCGGCCGGTGCCCTTCTGGCGGTACGGCTTCTTGCCGCCGCCGCGGACCTCGCCGCGCGTCTTGGTCTTGTGCGTGCCCTGGCGGGCCGCTGCCAGCTGGGCGACGACGACCTGGTGGATCAGCGGAACGCTGACCTGCACGTCGAAGATCTCCGCGGGGAGCTCGACGGTCCCGGTCTTGTCGCCGGCCGGCGAAAGGATGTCAATGGTGCTCATCGGTTCCTCAAGCCCCCTTGGCCGCGGTACGGACCAGGACGAGGCCGCCGTTCGGACCGGGGACTGCGCCCTTGATGAGCAGCAGGCCCTTCTCCGCGTCAACGGCGTGGACGGTCAGGTTCTGGGTGGTGACCCGCTCGTTGCCCATCCGGCCGGCCATGCGGGTGCCCTTGAAGACACGGCCCGGGGTGGCGCAGCCACCGATGGCGCCCGGCTTGCGGTGGATGCGGTGCGCACCGTGGGACGCCTTGCCGCCGCGGAAGCCATGGCGCTTCATGCCGCCGGCGAAGCCCTTGCCCTTGGAGTTGCCGGTGACGTCGACCTTGAGGCCGGCCTCGAAGGTGTCCGCGGTCAGCTCCTGGCCGAGCGTGTACTCGGACGCGTCGGAGGTGCGGAGTTCCACCAGGTGGCGGCGGGGGGTGACGTCGGCCTTGGCGAAGTGGCCCTTGAGGGGCTTGTTCACCTTGCGCGGGTCGATCTCGCCGAAGGCGATCTGGACGGCCTCGTAGCCGTCCCTGTCTGCGGTACGGACCTGGGTCACGACGTTCGGCCCGGCCTTGACGACGGTCACGGGGACAACGCGGTTGTTGTCGTCCCAGACCTGGGTCATGCCGAGCTTCTCGCCCAGGACGCCCTTGATCTGCTTAGCCATCTCTACGACACCCCTCAGAGCTTGATCTCGATGTCGACGCCGGCCGGGAGGTCCAGGCGCATCAGCGAGTCAACGGTCTTGGGGGTCGGGTCGAGGATGTCGATCAGACGCTTGTGGGTACGCATCTCGAAGTGCTCGCGCGCATCCTTGTACTTGTGCGGCGACTTGATGACGCAGTACACGTTCTTCTCTGTGGGCAGCGGCACCGGGCCGGCGACCGACGCGCCAGTACGCGTCACCGTCTCGACGATCTTCTTCGCCGAGTTGTCGATGACCTCGTGGTCGTAGGCCTTGAGCCTGATGCGGATCTTCTGTCCCGCCATGGCTACTTCGTAGTCCTGTCTCTCGTAACGCTCCGGAACCCATGGGCTCCCGCCCTCGCTCGACCCACGCGGTCGGGCGTGTCGGCATCCTTCTCGCAGTTCTGCTCAGCAGTACTCCGCCGAGGTTCCGCGGACGCATACGCGATCCGTCCGCGATCCACATGAGGAAGGAGCCGGGGGAGGAATCCCACCGGGTGCCTGGCTGGAAGCCCCTCCTACGCTTCCCGGAAGATTCCCGTACTTCCGCCCCTGACGAGGGGCGACGAATACCTGGGACTCGCTTCCGGTCCTCCCGGCGGGAGGCGCGCAGCATCGGCACTCAACCGAGCAACCTGGACAGTGTGCCACAGAGGCCAGAGCCGTAGCCAATCGGGCCACTAGCACATCCGGCCCCGAGCTGCGGAATGAGGGGCAGCTCACAAGTGGTGTGCCGCACATCCGGAGTACCGGGACCTGCGCAGGATCCGGAGCGCCGCTTCGATCGTACCGGCTGCCCGGCGTGCGCCCCAGCACTCCACCACCTGCCCGCACTTCGGGACGCCCCCTCTGCATCCGTCTGCCCTCCGGTGCGCCCGCACTCACCGGGGCGGCCCGCACCCTCATGGGCAGCCCGCACTCCCGCGAACCCCTGACAGCACGACTACCGACAAGTAGGGTCACGCGGGCCGGGAGCCCCGTCCGCGGCCCGGTCCGCGCCACCGTGCTCCGGGCCGCCGCGCACCCCTCGGCCCGACGCGATCCGGTCGGGCCGGCGGAGAGGTGGCCGAACCGGTCGGTCCGACGCGACCCGGACCGACGACGCGGCCCGCACCGGGTCCGCGCCCCCGGCATCCGCCGAGGAACGGAGTGCCCATGCCCCGCGAATTCACCGTGTCCCGCAGCATCCGGATCGACGCGGCACCCCAGGCCGTGTACGAGCAGATCAGCCGGCCCGCCCGGATGGGCCGCTGGAGCCCGGAGAACCTGGGGGCGACCGTGCCCGGCGGGGACGGACCCGCCGAGGTGGGCACCGTCTTCGAGGGCCGCAACAAGCGCGGCGTCTTCCGCTGGACCACCCGCTGCACCGTGACCGAGGCCGACCCGGGCCGCCGCTTCGCCTTCCGCGTGCACGCCATCGGCCTGCGGCACCCGAAGCTGAAGTCCCCCATCGCGACCTGGGAGTACCGCTTCCACAGCACGGAGGGCGGCACGAAGGTCACCGAGACCTGGACCGACGACCGGCGCTCCTGGCCGGACGCGGTCGCCGGGGTCTTCGACCGGATCGCCACCGGCGGCAGCACGTTCGCCGCCTTCCAGATCCGCAACATCGACCGGACACTGCGCAACCTCAAGCGGGAGCTGGAGCAGCGGCCCGAGGCGTGACACCGGGCCCACCGGAACGCGTCCGGCGGAGGTGTGAACACGCCGGGCGCACTGTGGAATGCGGCACAGCTTCCCCGCCCCGGCCTGCGGGTATGCAACCGGAGAACGGTGCGTGAGCGTCTGTTCACACGGTTGCAGGATCGCCGGGACGCCCGTGGTACGGGGCCTCACCCACGGAACCGGCCGGGCCGGCCGGGCTTGCCGGGCTTGCCGCGGGGCGGGGCAGTCGCCGGGGGGGCGGCGGGCGACATGAGGGGAAGCAGGAGGGGGCGGGATGGAACTGTCCGAGGAGATCGCGGCACGGCGCGCCGGAACCGGGGACCCCGAGGCACTGGTGGGAGAGTTCCGGCGCACCGCCGTGCTGGTCCCGACCGTGGGCGAGGACCAGGTGATGTCCGGGGTGCACGGCGGCGTCCGCTGGATCTTCGCCTTCACCGACGAGGCGGCCCTGGCACGCTTCGCGCTCGCCCGCGGCGAGGCCACCGACCGGCCGTGGGACTATGCGGCGATCCTGGGGGCCCGGCTGCTCGACGTCGTCGTGCCGGCGCAGGACGGCCCGGCCGGTGTCGCGGTGAACGCCGCCGACGAGGACGGCTCGATGCTCTTCCCGCCCGCGCCGGGGATCGTGCCGGACGCGGTGGCCGTGCCCGCGCCGGACGACGGAGGGGACGTCTGATGGGGGACGGCGGCAAGAGCAGCGACGGCGTCCACTGGAACAAGGAGTCCCTCGATCTGGTCGAGAAGGGGCTCAACGGCGCCATCGGTGAACTGAAGGAGTCGGGCAGCTCTGCGACGTCGGCGCTGCAGGGCGCCGGCTTCGAGGAACTGTCACTGACCGGTATGGAGATGGGCCATCACGGCCTCTCGGTCGACTTCGAGGACTTCTGCGAGAGGTGGGAGTGGGGCGTGCGCGCCTTGGTGCAGAACGCCAACGCGCTCGCCAAGAAGCTCGGCCTCTCGGCGGGGATGGCCTACGAGGAGGACCAGTACGCGGCGGGGTCGCTGAAGGTCGGCCTGAACTCGCTGGTGGGCAACCCGCACGCGAGCGAGGAAGAGGTCGTCAAGCAAGGCTGGGGCGACATTGTGAAGCCGGACGCGCCGGACTACAGCTCGGAGTCCTGGGACAAGGCCGGTCAGGACATCAAGCAGGACTGGCAGGACACCGGGCGCGAGCTGTCCTCCAAGGGACGCGGCGGGATGTACATGGACCTCGCCCAGCAGGCCACCGGCATCAGCGACGAGCAGGTCGAGGCCGAGCAGGACGAGTGGTTCGGCCCCTCCCCCGAGGAGCGCGCGGCCCAGCAGCAGCGCGGGCAGGGTGCTGACGGCGACGGAACCGGCGGGGGCAACGGCTGATGGGCTGGCGGGATTTCGTACCGGACTCGGTCGAGGACAAGGCCGAGGACCTCGCAGAGGGCGCCGGGGACTTCGTCGAGGGCGCCGGGAACTGGACCGGCGACCGGCTGGACGACGTCGGCTGGGAGAGCGGCGGCGACTGGGTGCGGGACAAGTCCCGCTCGGCGGCGAACGCGATGGGCGCCGAGACCGCCGAGTTCCAGCTGGACGAGACCGACGACCCCAAGAAGCTGGTCTTCGGCAGCCCCAGCAAGATCCGCTCCACCGCCAAGCACCTCAAGGACTTGCAGACCGCCTTCGACAACGTGGCCAAAGGTCTCAAGGGCCTGAAAAAGGGAAACCTCAAAGGCAAGGCCGCCGAAGCGTTCCGGGAGCAGGTCGGCCTGGAACCGGCCAAGTGGATCAAGGCAGCCGACGCCTGTGAGAAGGCCGCAGGCGCCTTGGAGGACTTCGCCCACACCGTGGAGCGCGCCCAGTCCCAGGCACGCGAAGCAGTCGCCGAGTACAAGGACGACAAGAAGGACGAAGCCCAGGAAAAGCTCGACCGAGCCCGCTCGCAGCGCGATACTGCCGCCTCCCACGCTCGAACTGCCGTCAAAGCGGCACGCGACGCGGCCCCGCCCAAGCCCGACTACTGGGACCAGGCCGGAGACGGCCTGGAGGGCCTCAGGCTGGACGCTGTCCACGTATCCGGCGGCATCGTCAAGGGCACCGCCGGCGTGGTCAGTTTCGTCCGCAGTGTCAATCCCACCGATCCCTACAACATCACCCACCCTGCCGAGTACGTCACCCAGCTCAACTCGACCGTCACCGGCATCATGCGCACCGCCAACGACCCCGTCGGCACCGGCAAGCAGATGTGGGAGAGCTTCAAGAAGGACCCCGCCGAAGGGGTCGGCCGCCTCATCCCCGAACTCCTCGGCACCAAGGGAGTGGGCGCGGCGACGAAGGTTGGGCGTGCGGGGAAGACGATGTCCCGCGTACGGGACGCGCTCAAGCGGAAGGGCAAGGGCCAGTCGAGCACACCGCCGAAGAAGAGGTGCGCCAACGGCACCGACCCCGTCGATCTCTCGACCGGGCTGATGTTCCTGCCACAGACGGACCTGGAACTGCCCGGTGCACTGCCACTGGCGTTCACCCGCCACGTCGAGTCCGGCTACCGCCTCGGCCACTGGTTCGGCCCCTCCTGGGCCTCGACGGTCGACCAGCGGCTGGAGATCGACGAGGAGGGCGTCGTCTTCGTCGCCGAGGACGGCCGCCTGTTGTCCTACCCCCACCCGGCCCCCGGCGTCCCCACCCTCCCCTCGGCCGGCCCCTCCCGTATGCCGCTGGAACGCACACCGGACGGCGGCTACACCCTCACCGACCCGGACACCGGGTGGGTGAGGCACTTCGCTCCGCCGACGGGCGGTCCGGAATCGGAGGCGAACGGGCAGGCGCGAATCGAGCAGGTCATCGATCGCAACGCCAACAGCATCACCTTCGAGTACGACGAACAGACCGGCGCGCCCCTGCGCCTCGTCCACAGCGGCGGCTACGTGGTGCGGCTGACGGTCGAGGACGACCGGGTGACCGCGCTCTCCCTGGCCGGTTCCGAGACCGACACGACGGTGCTGCGCTACGCCTACACCGACGGCAACCTGACCGACGTCACGGGCTCCTCCGGGCTGCCGCTGCGCTTCGAGTACGACGACGAGCAGCGCGTGGTGTCCTGGACCGACACCAACGACCGCCGCTACGACTACGTCTACGACAACCTGCACCGCGTCATCGCCGAGGGCGGCACAGCGGGCCACATGCAGGTCCGTATCGACTACGACGGCGTCGACGAAGCCACCGGCCACCGCGTCACGAAGCTGACCAGCGCGGCAGGGCACGCGACCCGCACGCTCTTCGACGAGCAGGGCCGGACGGTCGGCGAGATCGACCCCCTGGGCCACCGGACCAGGACCGAACGGGACGACCACAACCGCCCGCTGACCCACACGGACGCGCTGGGCCGCACGACGTCGTTCACATACGACGCGGCAGGCCACCTCGCCGCGGTCGCACGCCCGGACGGCACGCGCACCGCGATCGCCCGCGACGCGCTGGGACTGCCGGTCACCACGACCGGCCCCGACGGCACGGTATGGCGCCAGGAGTGGGACGCGTACGGCAACCGGACCTCGGTGACCGACCCGGCGGGCCACACCACCCGCTACACCTACGACGACCGGGGCCGGCTGGCGACAGTGACGGACGCCCTCGGCGCGACGACACGGGTCCGCTGCGACGCGGCGGGCCTCCCGCTGGAGATCACCGACCCGCTGGGCGCGACCACCCGCTACGAACGCGACGCGTTCGGCCGCCCGGTGCGTGTGGTGGACCCGCTGGGCGCCCGGACCACGCTGAGCTGGACGACCGAAGGCCGGCCGGCCTCCCGCACGACACCCGACGGCGCCACGGAGCAGTGGGAGTGGGACGGCGAGGGCAACTGCACCCGCCATGTGGATGCCGCAGGCGGCGAGACCCGGTACGAGTACACCCACTTCGACATGCTGGAGGCCCGCACGGGCCCGGACGGCGTGCGCTACGAGTTCGCGTACGACGCCGAGTTGCGCATGACGCGGGTGACCAACCCCCAGGGCCTGACCTGGGACTACACCTACGATCCGGCGGGCCACCTGGTCGCGGAGACGGACTTCGACGACCGCACGCAGCAGTACGAACTGGACGCGGCCGGCGAACTGATCCGCCGTACGACACCGCTCGGCGAGGACATCACCTACGAGCGGGACGCCCTGGGCCGCACGCTGCGCAAGGACGCGGCGGGCGCGGTGACGACCTACGCCTACGACCCGGCGGGACGCCTCCTGGACGCCGTCGGCCCGGACGCGGAGCTGCGCTACCAACGCGACAAACTGGGCCGAGTCAAGACGGAACTCGTCAACGGCCGAGCCCTCACCCACACCTACGACGCCCTGGGCCGCCGCACCCGCCGCACCACCCCGACCGGCGCCGTCTCCACCAGCACCTACGACGCGGCGGGCAACCGCACCTCGCTCACCGCCTCGGGCCGCACGCTGGACTTCACCCACGACGCGGCAGGCCGCGAGACGCAGCGCCGCATCGGAACCGAGGGCCTGACCCTCTCCCAGGTGTGGGACCCGGCGGGTCGACTGGAGGCCCTGTCCCTGGACACGGCGGACTCGACCGTCCAGCGCAAGGGCTACGAGTACCGCGCGGACGGCTACCTGACCGGCGTGGACGACCTGCTCTCCGGCCGCGCCACCTTCGACCTGGACGCGACCGGCCGCGTCACCGCCGTCCACGCCCGCGGCTGGACCGAGCGCTACGCCTACGACGAGGCAGGCAACCAGACCGAGGCCAGCTGGCCCGCCACCCACGCCTCCCCCGAGGCCATCGGCCCGCGTGTGTATGAGGGCACCTCGATCCGGACAGCGGGCAAGGTCCGCTACGAACACGACGCAGCGGGCCGCACCACCCTCCGCCAGAAGACCCGCCTCTCGAAGAAACCGGACACCTGGCACTACACCTGGGACGCCGAGGACCGGCTCACCCAAGTCGTCACCCCGGACGGCACGGTCTGGCAGTACGCCTACGACCCCCTGGGCCGCCGCACGGCCAAGCACCGTATGACGGCGGACGGTGAGCAGGCCGAATCGGTCCTCTTCACCTGGGACGGCCCCACCCTCATCGAGCAGACCACCGCCGCGCCCGACCTCCCCCACCCGGTCACCCTCACCTGGGACCACAAGGGCTTCACCCCCCTCGCCCAGACGGAACGCCGCACCGACGAGTCCACCCAGCAGGAAATCGACTCCCGCTTCTACGCCATCGTCACCGACCTCGTCGGCACCCCGACCGAGCTGGTCTCCGAATCGGGCGACATCGCCTGGCGCACCCAGTCCACCCTCTGGGGCACCACCACCTGGCACACCGACAGCACCGCCTACACCCCCCTCCGCTTCCCCGGCCAGTACTACGACCCGGAAACGGGCCTCCACTACAACTACTTCCGGTACTACGACCCGGAAACCGCGCGGTACACGGCGCCCGACCCGCTGGGGCTCGCAGGGGCACCGCACCCCCTCACATACGTGCATGCCCCGCTTATCTGGACAGACCCACTGGGACTGGCTCCTACCGCCGGATGCCCTCCTGACGGGGAGCCCGGCGTGGGAAGCGTCGACTCCCTGCTCAACAATCTCGATGAAGACGTGGTCTTCCATTACTCGAACAGGGCAGGACACGAGGGAATATTGGATTCTGGAACCATCAGAGCAGACGCAAAAGGCAGAGCGTATGTGACACAAGAGATGGTTTCCTCGGGAGATGTAAGCAATGTTCTGTTCGCTGGCAACCCAGCATACGCGGGCAAGGGAGATTACCTGCTCGCCATAAGAACGCCCGAGGGGACAATCTTCCGCACCGGAGAGCAACCAAACGAGCTCATCCATCAAGGATCCCTGCGCTTCCGCCCCGAACAGGTACTCTATGCAGGCCCCAACCCGTTTGGCTAAGGAGCAAAGTGAAGGTTGAGCTCTCCCTGAGTGAGCTGGAAGTGCTCTCTGCAGCACTGACTCGCCTGAAGTTCGACGATGTACCTCCAGAGCCGTTCTTCGGCAGCCCACATTTCGCCGCCGCTCATGGACGTATTTTGCAGTCCCTGATCGAGGCAAGCAGGGCAGAAGGAGACGTTGGTCGGGTCGCACGATGGGAAAAATGGCGAAGCTGGCAAGGGCGCGAACACGAGCGATCCTTGATTCGGGATTATGTGAGCAACCTCGCGATTTGGAATGAGTGGAGCGACGAGCAAAAGATTGATTTCTTGGCAACCTGCGCCGCCCCGTTCACGCCTAGTGACGTCGAGCTACGCTCACTCCGTGAGGAGATCGACTCTTCTACGCATAGGCACCATGAGTATTAGGAGCGTGGATGACCGACAGAGAGCGGGGGCGGGACCCAAGAGCGGAACGACCCATCTCCCCATCGATTCTCCTCCCACGATCAGCCGGAGAGGCGATGGAGATGGAGCGATCAGGCCATCGTATGCGCTTCCTGTTTTTCTGGGGTAATCAGCGCGAAAGAGACGGAAATATCGGTCGCGGGTGCCTCAGCCAGTGGTGGGAGCAGCCATTTTCCGCAGAGGGATACACTTTCCTGTCCGCCGAGCATTACATGATGGCTCATAAGGCATGGCTGTTCGAGGACAACGAGACAGCGGAGCGTATTCTCGCAGCTTCCCACCCCGGTGAAGCCAAGGCACTCGGCCGACAGGTCCGGGACTTCGAAGAGAAAGTCTGGCGCGAGCATCGGTACGGAATTGTGGTCCGCGGAAACATCGTCAAGTTTTCAGCCGACCCAGGAATGCGGAATTTCTTGCTGCAATCCCGAGATCGCGTGCTGGTCGAAGCGAGCCCACTGGACAAGGTTTGGGGAGTCGGCCTGGCCGCAACCGACGAACGAGCTCACTCACCGTCTTTGTGGCGAGGTCTCAACCTGCTGGGATTCGCCCTCATGGAAACCCGGAACGCACTAATCTCCGGATAAGCGGAATGAATATCGCAGCGCCGGGCGATGGGGTATTCACAAATCTGCGGTCGGATTCGGAGTTGCGAGGCCCTCTCATCCGGAACTTCGGATAACCCTTCTCTCGTCGTTCTGTGAAGAACAAGATGGGAAGAGCCCGCCGTCAGGAAGCGCTCAGCACCGCAGTGATACGGCACCAGAGAGAGCCCTGCCACGCTATGAGTGCACTCACTTCGACATGCTGGGAGGCCAGCACGGGCCCGGGCGGAGTGCGCGAAGTTTCGCGTACGACGCCCCGGGCCGCCGCTCGCGCCGCACCATCCCGGCCGGCGCCGTCGCCACCAGCACCCACGAGGCGGCACGCAACCGCACTTCGATGCGGGCGACCAGACGGAAGCCAGCCAGCCAGCGACCGACGCTTCCGCGGAGGGCATCGGCCCCCACACGTATATCGCATGGCAGACGATGAGCTGGCGGAAACCGTCCTCTTCACGGGGGGCCGGCCCCACCCTCATCGAGCAACGCCGCACCGACGAGTCCACCCAGCAGGAAATCGACTCCCGCTTCTACGCCATCGTCACCGACCTCGTCGGCACCCCGACCGAGCTGGTCTCCGAGCAGGGCGACATCGCCTGGCGCACCCAGTCCCCCCTCTGGGGCACCACCACCTGGCACACCGACAGCACCGCCTACACCCCCCTCCGCTTCCCCGGCCAGTACTACGACCCGGAAACGAGCCTCCACTACAACTACTTCCGGTACTACGACCCGGAAACCGCGCGGTACACGGCGCCCGACCCGCTGGGGCTTGAGGCAGCTCCCAATCCGGTCGGATACGTCATGAATCCGACCGTTTGGCTCGACTCACTCAGCCTTGCGCCCGACTATCCGGACCGCCCAGGGTTCGTTGAGCGGGTAAAAGATAAATTTCGCCCCCAGGGGTGTCGAACCGACCAGATTATGCGTGCTCAGCGCCAACCCACACGACTCGGCGATCTGAACGAAATTGACACACCAGACCTAGGCGATCCGCTCAAAACAGGCATGCTGCGAAGCCTGGATGACGAGACTCTTCTTCGTGCCATCAACGATCCCGACGGGATCGGCCACGTGGTGACGGTCCATGACAACGCGGTAGTTCAGGGAAACCATCGCATCGCTGAGGCGTTGTCTCGGATGAGAGACCCCGCCAATCCGAATATCACCCCGAGACGATCGTGCAGATCTTGGGAAGAGGAGGGAACCCGTGAGGAGACTTCATCCGCGCGTACGTGATCGAAACCGTGTGGCCTCGCCTTTCGGTTGGCCCGTACCGGGAGAAGTCCGCCACGTTGACACTCGCACGCTGCGGCGCCTAGTCGCCGAAGCGGAGAAGGCCGGCTTCAGTCGCACCGGAAAACGCATCGATACAAGCACAGGCGAAGACACCAGATATCTACTCATGCCAGTACTCCCAGAGAGTGTCCCAACCGACAGCTGGATTTGCGTTCTCCTGGCATATGACCCAGCAGTCGCGGGCAGGAAGCACTCGACCCTTTACCGCATCCCCCATCGCCTGGACGTGGCACCCCGCACTTATGAAAAACTGAAGACACTCTCACGAAGACAGAAGAATCAGCTTCTACACACCCTCATCTGGGAACAATTGAATACAAAACAATAACCCTCCGGGAGCTAAAAGGGTACGGCATGATGGCCGACGCCTGCTTACTTCACCCTGCGAGAAGCAGGGTGCACAGACGTGCGATACCGAGCCTGGCGTGGTGAACACCAGAAAACCAATTTCCACCCCGGATCACTTGCAGCCCACCCCGGTGCAGCGAAGACACTCGGCCGTCAGGTAGAAGGCTTCGAGGAAGACTTGGCTCGAGCACCGGTACGGAATCGTTCTGCGCGGCAACCTCGCAAAGTTCTCCGCCGATAGAGAAATACGCGACTTCTTGCTGAAGTCCCGGGACCGCGTACTGGTCGAAGCAAGCCTCTTAAACCGCATCTGGGGCATTGGCTTGGCTGCGGACGACGAACGAGCTTCTTCACCATCGCTGTGGAAAGGTCTGAATCTGCTGGGGTTCGCGCTGATGGAGACTCGAAATACACTGTTGTCACGTTGAAACAGAAAGAGCGATGCTGAGTCGTCCCAGGAGTCCATCGGCGCATCCCTCGTCGGCCGACCTCTTCCGATCCCAGATCGCTCCAAGCTTCGTACTCCCCAAGAACGGCTAAATGGCCGCGCCGGCTCAGGCCGTGACGACCGTGCCGGCAGTGACCCCGTGGGCGAGCCGGGTGAGGGCGGATTTCAAGCGGGCCGTCGAGATGCCTCGGCCGCGCTGGTGGAGGAAGACCTCGGGGGCCAGCGACGCCAGGAGCGTGTCCGCGAGCGCCTCGGGGTCGGACGTGCCCGCCTCCCGCAGGAGCGCCAGGACGTGGGCGCGCCAGAACCCGTAGGCGCCGACGGCGAAGCGTTCGGCGCCGGTCTCGGCTCCGAGGACGAGATGGCTGTGCTGCTCCAGTAGGTCGATCATGGCTGTCAGGAAGGCCGCAAGCCGCTCCCCCGGTGCTGCGCCGGGACCCAGTGGCGGTGCGCCTTGTAGCAGTTCGCCCTGCAGTGCGTGCTCGTGCTCGTCCAGGAGTGCCGCCGCGATGGAGGCGATGTCCGGGTAGCGCCGGTAGAGCGTGCCCCGACCGATTCCCGCAGCGCGGGCGATGTCCTCCATCGTGACCGCGCGCGGATCCCCCTCTGCGAACAGTTCGGCCGCCGCGGAGAGGACTTTCGCCCGGTTCCGCGCCGCGTCCGCGCGCTCCCTGGGCCGTTTCGGCTCCCCCGGTCTCGCCGGGGCCCCGGACTGCCCGGGCTCCTTCGTCTCCACGGCATCAGCCTACGCCAGCTCGGCGAAATAACCGGACGAGGCGTCCGGTTATGCTGGCCACGTTGAACCGGACACGGTGTCCGGTTATCTCTTCCGAGGCAGGAGCCTTCCCATGCCCACCACCGGCACCAGGCCGACGACGCCCCCCGCCGCGCAGACCCTGCTGCACCTCGACGCCAGCGCCCGCCGCCGCTCCTTCAGCCGCGAGGTCGGCGACGCCGTCGCCGACGCCTGGCGGTCCTCCCACCCGGACGGCACCTACCTCCACCGCGACCTCGCACTCACCCCCGTTCCGCAGATAGGCGAGGCATGGACCGAGCTGTGCGACTACGTACTGGAGCACCAGATCACGGACATCGCCCGCTACCGCGAGGCCGTGCGCACCCCGGCCCAGGCCGACGCCTGGGCGGTCGTCGAGCCGCTGCTCGGCGAACTCGTCGCCGCCGACGTCGTACTGGTCGCCGCGCCCATGTACAACTTCTCCGTCCCCGCCTCGCTCAAGGCATGGATCGACCAGGTGACGTTCCCCAGGATGTCGCTGGCCGGACGGCGCTTCGTCGTCGCCTACGCGCGCGGCGGCGCGTACGGGCCGGGCACCCCGCGCCGGCCGTACGACCACCAGGAGCGCTACCTGCGGGACTTCCTCCCCGGCCACTTCGCCGTCCCCGAGGAGGACATGACCTTCCTCGGCACCGAGTTGGTTAACTCCCTCGTCGATCCCGCACTCGCCGCCCGCCGCGAGGCCCACGACGCCTCACGGACCGCCGCGCTGGCCGCGGCGCGGACGGTCGGAGCAGCGCTGTGAGCTGGCTGCTGCTCGTCGCTGCGGGGCTGGTCGAGGTCGCCTGGTCGCAGAGCATCAAGCCCACGGCCGGCTTCACCCGTCCGCTTCCCACGCTGGTGTGCTTCGCGCTCGCCGCCGTCGCGGTCTACCTGCTCTCCCTGGCGATGCAGGGGCTGCCGGTCGGGACGGCCTACGCCGCGTTCACCGGAATCGGCGCGCTCGGCGCCATCACCCTCGGCATCGTCGTGCACAAGGACCCGGTGACCACCGGTCGCATCCTCGCCCTCGCCCTGATCGTGGGCGGCGTCGCACTGGCCCGCGCGACCGCACCGGAAGGCTGACACCCCATGACCGGCATCAGCGATGATGCCGGTCATGGACGGCGGACGCTCGCACGACGCATCCGTCGACCTCCCTCGACCGGCCGGAGGAGCAACGGTCCGCCTGCTCGTGCCCTCACGCGCTCGTAGGGTTCGTCACGAACCGGCTCAGCCGGTAGACGGTCGGGAGTTCGAGCCGACCACACAGTGTGTCGACCCGGACCATCGACTCGTCGACGCGGGCTTCTCGAAGACGCCGCAACTGTGTACGCAGCGCCACCACGTCCTCCGTTTCGAAGATCACTTCCCACCGCCCCGAGTCCGGCGCGGTGCGAGCAGTGAGCCGGAGTCTCTCGGCTTCTGGTCGCCGTCTTCGTTTCCTCTGTCCTGACACCGGCCCAGAATCACTGGTCGGTGTCAGGACAGCAAGGAGATCGGCTCCACTGCACATACCCGCTCGGTGAGTCGTCGGCAGCAGGGCCCGAGCGGCGGCACCGGACCTATCCGACCGGCGGGCCGGCATCGGCCTGGCGCCCATCAGGCCTGCTCTTCGGCCCCGCACGTATGCGGGGAACAGCCCCCTGCGGCAGGTTCTGCCCGGCCGAGAACTCCGATGCCACGGCACCCGCTTCTCCCGTGAAGCGCTCAGCCCTCGGGCGGCCGGGGCACTGGATGACCAGGTGGTGGGGATGCTCGGGGTCTTCGGGGCAGGTGAGGATGACCAGGCGTCCCCAGCGGCCGACCGTGACATGGCTGGGGGTTTTGGCGTCCATGGCGGCTGCCGGCGGCCGGTCCTCCAGCGGGGTCCAGCTCCCGGTGCCGCCGTCCGGCCCCGGGCGTTCCCCGGGGACGGGAGTGCGGCTCCTCGCCTCGGCCAGAATGCGCCGCCGGAGCCTGACGTCCCGCACCCGCTCGCCGCTGCGCCGCTGCGCCGCTTGGGCGGCTCGGTGCACATCGGCCACGGTTCCCCGGCCGGCCACAGCAGCGGACCGCCGACGGAGCTGTCCCGGACCCCGGGGTTTCCCGGCCAGGGGTGCAGCCGTGTGGCGGCACGCCGGTGGTGGACCAGCTCCGGGAAGAGCGCCTCGGCGTCGGCGGGACAGCGCGGTGTGGTGCGGGTCATGGCGTCCTCTCGTCGCAGGCCGTACAACTCGTCGCAGGCCATACGACGTAGCCGCGGGGTCGGACACAGCACGGTCCTCGGCTCCGGGCCGTCCGCCGCCTGGCGACGATGCATGGAGAGGACGTGACGCGTTGCAGATCTCGGTGGATGACCTCTCCGGGCCGGACATCGCCGGGTTCCTCGACGAGCACGTCCAGCAGATGCGGTCCCTCTCACCCCTGGAGAGCAAGCACGCCCTCGACCTCGACAGTCTCCGGAAGCCCGACGTCACCTTCTGGTCGGTCGTGGACGACGGCAGCCTGGTGGGCTGCGGTGCGCTCAAGAGGCTGGACGCGGGGCACGCGGAGTTGAAGTCGATGCGCACCCGGCCGACGCGGCAGCGAAGCGGGGTCGCCTCCACGCTGCTGGCCCACATCCTGCGCGAAGCCTCCGACATGGGGTTCACACGCCTGAGCCTGGAGACCGGCTCCGCCGAGTTCTTCCTGCCGGCCCGAAGGCTCTACGAGAAGTTCGGCTTCCAGCCCTGCGAACCCTTCGCGGACTACCGGCCCGACCCGAACAGCACCTTCATGACCAGGGTCCTTTGACCGCGCACGCCGTTCACGCGTCGCGTCGATTCCCCTGGTCACCCGTCGAGCGCAACCGTCCGCCTCGATGGTGCTGCCACGGCCTGTTGCCCCGGTCGTCCCGTCCGTCTCCTCTCGGACAACCCGGTCTCAGGCGGAGCGGTGCTTGCGGCGAAAGGGCGTGACGACGACTGTGTACGGCGCGAAAGCCGTGAGCCGTTGGAGGCCGGCTCGGTGAGAATCCCGCTGTGCCGGATGCCGTGGACGGCATACCAGTTGGCGGCGACATCGGTCACCATGATGAGGCAGGCCAGATCCGCGCCACGGCGTCTGCCGCCGAGCAGGAGCACCGCGGCGAGCGAATCGAGGTCGGTTGTTCAAGCTCGCCGAGTCCGCCCAGGCCCACTGGCGCGCGATCACCGCACCCCACCTCGTCGCCCTGGTCCGCGCCGCAGCCCGCTTCGAGAACGGCCATCTCCTCGAACGCCCGAGTCCCCCGCGGCATGGGCAGCCATACCCGGCCGGAAGAAGACGACTGGATCTCAGGCATCCCTGCGCCGTACATGCAGATGGCCTTCGCGGGGAAACGAGGGCAGCGCTGCGGGCAGGACTGAGTCGAGGTCGTACCGGCTCTTGTGCGCCACGCGGCAGGAGGCCGAGTTGTCCACCCGGTGCAGGAGTTCCAGACGCTCCAGTCCATCGGCGCCCAGGGTGTCGAAGGCCCAGTCGGTGAGAGCCTCCAAAGCGCGCGGTGCCACACCCCGCCCGCGGGCATGCGCCGCGGTCCAGTAACCCACCTCGGCCGACGGTTTACCGGAAGCCACTTCCTTGAGTACCGCATTGCCCACCAACTGCCCTTGGCTGCGGTCGGGTTGCGTTTCAAGAACCGCGAAACCGAAGCGATCCCCGGCTTCCCAGCCCGGCTCCTGGCCCTGCACCCACCGGATCGCATCGGCCTCGTT
Organism: Streptomyces sp. AA1529; assembly: GCF_000280905.1. Lineage (GTDB taxonomy): Bacteria > Actinomycetota > Actinomycetes > Streptomycetales > Streptomycetaceae > Streptomyces. The sequence continues at coordinate 183,978 of NZ_ALAP01000018.1, forward strand.
CTCCACAGCCGAGCTGGTCCAGTGGCGCAGTTCGGGATCTCGGAACACTTCGACGAGTGCGGCAACGTCCCCTATGCGCCAGGGGCGAAGGACGAGTGCGGGAGCGGACGGCGTCGGGCCCGCATGCAGGATGACGGTGTCGTTCACCGGCCGATTGTATTGAGGCAGGGGCCCCTGCCCACGCCGACGATCCCGGCCCACTACCGCTCCACTCGGGCGCGGACGGCCTGGACGGACCAGTCGAACGCCGGCGCCAGGCTCTGCGGGGCAGGGCAGGCCAGCCGTTGATCACTGCGAGGAGTGGCCGGTACCGGTCCCGGCGAGGGTCGCTCACGCTCTCCAGCCGGGCCAGCAGCAGGCGGCGCGGCTGAGCGTCTATCGACGGCCGCCCACTCCACAGTTCTCGACAATGCCCCGAGCTGTGCGCCTGTGGACGCCAGATTCGTACCGTCCTGAAGCGTGAGCGCCCGATGCGGCGGGACCGCGGGCACCGGGTCGCCGTCGGCCGCGTTCCGGTGCCCCGCGGCATCAGCGGCGTGAGGGACGGCGAAGCACTTTCACCGCGCCACCGGCCTCCGGTCACCCATCGAGGCCTATGCCGCCAACGTGGCCTGGCTGCGGGCCGTCGGCCGCCGTGCGATCGAGCACCCCGTCGGCTCTCCAGGACCTTCCGGGCTCTCCCAAGGCCTTCCGGGACCCTCCGGCGGGCGCTGGGGGTCACGATCGTGTGCCCGCCGCCGCACTCCGGTGACCGCACCGCCGCGACCGCACCACATCCAGGACGTGGACGTCCCGGGGTCGTGCACGTCCGGCACCGGCACCGCGAGCGCTTCACCGTCGTCGGCAACCATCTCGCCCAGCACCGCGAGCTGTCGCTCCTCGCGATCGGGCTGGGCGTGCACATCCAGTCCGTGCCGGACGGCACCCACGTCGACATCAAGTCGCTGACCGCCCGGTTCCCGGAAGGCGAGGCCCGGGTAGCGGCCGCACTGCGCGAGCTGGAGGCGTATGGCTATCTGACGCGCACCCCGCAGCGCACGCCCGGACCCGTTCCAGGGTTCCAGGAGTGCCCGGACTGCGAGCGCCCTTCCGCGCTCCCGGCCCCGCCCCGCGGCCCCGCTCGGGTGCGGGAAACAGATACCGGGCGAGGGAGGCCCCTGCCATGATCCCCCCATGCATTCACAGCCGAAGACTCAGGTGCCGGCCCGCTACGCACGCGTCAACGCGTGGGTGATCAGCCAGGACACCGACGCAGAAGTGCGCTTTCTGGAGTCGGCGTTCGGGGCTGTCGAGACTCCGGGCTCCCGGATACTCGACCCCGACGGGGACATCGGCCATGTCGAGGTCGAGATCGGCGAGAGCGTCATCATGCTCTTCGACGCCAAGCCCGGCTGGCCGGCGGCCCCGGCACACCTGCGCGTCTACGTCGGCGATCTCGGCGCGGCGGTGGAACGGGCCGTCGAGGCCCGTGCCCGGGTGGTGACCCGGCCGACCCTGCTCGCCTTCGGTGAACGCGTCGCCCGTGTCCGCGACGCCCAGGGGCACCTGTGGTGGCTGCACGAACGGGTGGAGGACGTCCCGCCCGAGGAGCTCGCCGAACGCTTCGCGGATCCTGCCGCCCAGGAAGCCATGGCCTACGTCCAGCGCACGCTCCGCGAGGAGATGGAGACAGCGGAGACGGACCAGGCGTGACCGGTCCGCCGTGACGCCTCGGCCCGACCGCCCCTGCCGATTCGAACCCGGCTCAGCCCGGTTCAGCCCGGTTCAACCCGGCTCAGCCCGGCTGCCCGGCTGCCCGGCTGTCCGGCTCAGTCCGCGAGGGTGTCGAGCCAGCCGGTCAGCAGCCGGTTGACCTCCGCTGGGCGTTCCTGCTGGATCCAGTGCCCGCAGCCCTCCAGGAGGTGGGAGCCGCGCAGCCCGGGGAGGGTGGTGGGGAAGGCGTCGACAGCGTCGGACATCCAGGTGGTGGAGGCGTCCAGGGCACCCCCGACGAACAGGGACGGCTGCTCGATCGGCGCTCCGCGGTGGGGGGCGAGGTCTTCCCAGTCCCGGTCCACGTTGCGGTAGCGGTTGAGCGCACCGGTCAGCCCCGTCCGCTCGAACTCCGCGGCGTAGACGTCCAGGTCGTCCTCGGTCAGCCAGGCCGGGAGGGTGCCGACGGGAAAGCGGTCACGCAGCCGGCCGCCGTGGGCGACGAAGTGCGGGTCGGGCTCGCCCTGGGCGGGCATGGTGTCGGCGGACAGAGCTGCGTAGAAGCCCGCGAGCCAGCCCCGGACATCCGGCTCGATCTCCGCCTCGGCGCGGCCGGGCTCCTGGAAGTAGGAGACGTAGAACTCCTGCTCGGGGCCGCCGATCTGGCCGAAGATGTCGGTGGGGCGGGGGCCGCCGGGGGGCGCGTACGGGACGCTCAGCAGAGCGACGGCCCGGAAGATCCCGGGGTGCAGCAGAGCGGAAGTGGCGGCGATGTTGGAGCCCCAGTCGTGGCCGACGACCACCGCGTTCTCCTCGCCGAGGGCGTGCACGAGGGCGACGTTGTCCGCCACCAGGTCGAGCATCCGGTAGGCGTCGGTCGCCGCGGGCTTGGACGAGCGACCGTAGCCGCGCACGTCGAGCGCCACCGCCCGGTAGCCGGCCGCGGCGAGGGCCGGGAGCTGACGTCGCCAGGAGTACCAGGACTCGGGAAATCCGTGCACGAGCAGGACCAGCGGACCGGTGCCCTGTTCGACCAGGTGCAGGCGCCCGGCAGGGGCCTCGACGGTGCGGTGACGGAGGGCTGCGGACGGCTCGGAAGGCATCGGGTCTTCTCCTCGGATCGCGGTCGGACGCCGGTACGACCGATCATGCGGGACCGCGACCGGCCGACGCGATCACCTTTGCCAGTCTGGCAAACTCGCAGGACAGGATGGTGGAGCAGCGCGTCCCGAAGGGCTCGGCACGGTCCGGAAGAGTTCGAAAAGGTTCAGAAGGATTCGGAAGGGTTCAGAAAGATTCGGAAAGGGTGAAACAGGGTGGCAGGCGACGACGTGGCCGACGCACTGGCGGCGATGGGCCCCCGGCTGCGGGCCGCGCGCGAACACCGCGGCGCCACGCTCACCGGCGTCGGCTGCGCGACCGGCATCGCCGCGAGCACGCTGTCGCGGATCGAGACCGGTCGCCGCAAACCCACCCTGGAAGTGGTGCTGCAATTGGCGAAGGAGTACGGCGTCTCCCTGGACGAGCTGGCCGGCACCGCACCCGTCTCCGCGCCCGCCCCGGAGCCCCGCGCCTCCGCGGTCGGGCGATTCGGTGACGAGAAGGCGGTGCTGCCGCTGACCCGGTACGTCGGGGGCCTGCACGCACACAAACACGTCCTGCCCGCCGCCCAGGACCCGCCCGCACGGCCCCGGCAGGTCTCCCACGACGGCTGGGAGTGGCTGTGCGTCCTGTACGGGCGGTTGTGGCTCGCACTCGGCGACCAGGACCTCGTCCTGAATTCCGGAGACGTCGCCGAGTTCGACACCCGCACCCCGCACGGGGTCGCGAACGCCGGCCTCGGCGGCCCGGTCGAGTACCTGATCATGTTCGGCCCGCAGGGAGAACGCCTGCGACCACGCACCCCGCCCGCCCCGGGGCCCGGCTCCGGCTCAGGGGCACGGTAGCGGGCCGCCGGGAACCGAGACCTCATCGTCGTCCTCGACGGCGTCGGCGCCGCGGAAACGGCCGGTAGCCTGCGTCACCATGATGCGCTCTTGGATCCTGCCGGTACTGTTCGTGCTCAGCGGCTCAGTCGTCGCGACGGCGGAGTTCTTCGAGGGGAGCCCCGGCATCGCCGCCGCGATCCTGCTGGTCTTCCTGGCGCTCGGCGGTATGAACTCGCCCCTGATCTTCCCGAGGTCGATCGGTGAGCCGGAAGCACGACGCCGCAGCGCGGACGACGGCCGACCGGTCGTCTTCTGGCGGCCGGGCTGCGCCTACTGCATACGGCTGCGCTTCCGGCTGGGCCGCAGCGCCCGCCAGCTGCACTGGGTCAACATCTGGCGCGACCCGGCCGGAGCCGCAACGGTGAGAGCAGCCAACGGCGGCAACGAGACCGTGCCGACCGTCGTGGTGGCAGGCCGACCGCACACCAACCCCGGTCCTGACTGGGTGCGCGAGCAGCTCCCTGCCGCCTGATCGGCATCCGCGCCTGCGGAGCGGCGCCCGAAGCCACAAGCACACGGGGGCCAGAGCCCAGGTTCAGTTGATGGCTTGGATTTCCTGGACGGTGACGTCCTGCTGCCCGCCGAACTCACCGTTCGGCAGATCCTCGGCACCGGCGCCGCCGCTGCCCTCCCACGACGCCGTCCACGTCAGCGTCGAGCGCAACGAATAACTCCCCGCACCCCGGGTGGCCTTCAGATACGTCACCCCGCACGGCGGCGCCTTCTCCCCACTGCCCTTCACATACTCCGTACCGATACTGCCGTCATCCTCGACGTTGCACTCACCCGAACCCGGATGCAGCCTCGCACTGTCCGTGCCCGGATCCAGCCGCAACGCCTCCGGCTCCACCGTCGTCCGCGCCCAGATCTCCCGGCCCCCGCCCAGATCCACCGACGCCCGCACCGACAACCTCCTGTAGCGGCCCTCGTCCAGCCACACCCACGTCGGCAGATTCACCGTCTGCCGACCCGCAGGATTCATCTCCACCCGCGTATCCGGCACCCGGATCCGCGCATACGCCAGCTTCGAGAGGATCTGCGGACTGATCGCGTTCTCCACATCCGGCACCTCGCCGTTCTCCACCCAGAACGGCAACTCCGTACACGACTGGGCCCTCGCCGCATCCTTCTCATCCGGATTCGGCACCGCCGCCCAGAACCGCCCCTCCCCCTCCTTGCCCAGATTATAGTTGTCATAATCCCGCGACTCGTACTTCTCCCGAATCGCAAGATCCGTATCCTGCTTCTGCCCACCATTGTCCGGATCCCGCCCCGTCACCGAAAACGGCGAACCATCAATCTTCTCCTTCAACTCCCGAGGAGAATACTTCGGCGCATACCAACACGGCGGCGGCGACCAATCCCCACCCGGAACCGAAAGATTCCCACCCCCACCCTTATCACTGCCGCCCGCACCACTGCCGGAGTAGTGAACGACACCCGCCTTCGCGCCGTAGCTCTGCCCCTCTTTGTCCGCGCTCTGGTCGACGCCAAACCCGGCGTGAGCGGCAGGAGCCCCCAGGCCCAGCACCGTGGCAGCGGCCCCGGAGAGCACCGCCACCCTGGCTGCTAGCTTTTGCACTGCTTCACCGCCTTCTCCGTGACGTCAACACTTCGAGCCTTCCACGATGCGTCGACTTGCGAAGGCTTCTGCACGACCACGCTGAAACGAAGGAAATTCTCATCTCCAGACGCAGCGTCCCGGAGTACCTTTCCGGTCTTGATCCGCTTACTGAAAATCTTGCGCTGATCGGAACAGAACGTCACCTCGACGAGCTTCCCGTCGACCAGGTCGCCGACCTGCTCCTTGTAGAAACGTTCCGACCCGGTGATGGTGTAATCCTTCTGGGCTTGCCGCTTCATCAACGTGTTCGCGTACTCCTGCGCGTTCTGCAGCGGCACCGTATGTTGAGCGATCAGCGGATCTTTCGTGCTCTCCTTCACCATGCCGTGCCGAACCACCCGCATATAGTCCGCTGCCCCGTCCAACGCGGCGGCCTTGTCCGGGTTCGAGGGCTGGTCCCAGTCGAAGACGAGCTTCACATCGTCCGGCAGTTCGATGTCGGACGTGCGGAAATCACCCGGCGCATCCTCCTTGCCCGGCGAACTCGAATCGGCACTCGGCGACTTCTTCCCCGCATCCTCGGCGCCGTCGATCTTGCCGCTCTTCCCGTCACCGTCCTCACCCCCACCGCACCCGGAGACGAGCAGCGCAACGGCCGCCGCGACAGCGGCCAGCGGAACAGCGGAACGGGTCGGACGCACAACACACTCCCGGTAGCATCAGGTAACTGTCGTGCACCTGACGGTAGCAGCGCACCCCGCACCCCACCCACCGACTTCACCAGCGGGAACCGGAACACAACAGTCCCGAGCCAGGGGACGAACCCCCTCACCACCGCACAGCCGAGGCGCCCCGCGGGCAGTCGGCGGCGGGGGTCAGCTCCGGGCCACCGCGTGCGGGGCGCGTTCCGCGGAGGAGCCCGGCGACGGCTCTCCGGCATCGGCTCCCAGTGCCACGATGCGGTTGTCCGCGTCCACGTGCACCACACGCGGTTGCAGGGTGCGGGCCTCGGCGTCGTCGACCTGTGCGTAGCTGATCAGGATGACCAGGTCGCCAGGGTGTACCAGGTGGGCGGCGGCACCGTTGATGCCAATGACGCCCGAGCCCGGCTCGCCCTCGATGACGTAGGTCTCCAGCCGGGCGCCGTTGGTGATGTCGACGATGTGGACCAGTTCTCCGGGGAGCAGGTCGGCGGCGGACATCAGCTCCGCGTCGATCGTGACCGAGCCGACGTAGTGCAGGTCGGCCTGGGTCACGGTGGCGCGGTGGATCTTGGACTTGAACATCGTGCGCAGCATGGCGTCACTCCAGGATGTGTGCTCCCTGCCCGCAGCACCGCAGGTCAAGGGCGTTCCGTGGTCGAGTCGGGTTCAGGGTACTACGCGGTAGGGGCAGAGTGCCCGGCCGCTGAGCCCCGGCAGCGACAACACCGGGCCGCACAGCGCCCGGCGGCAGCGCCCGGCGGCAGCGCCCTGTGGCAGCGCCCGGCGGCAGCGGCCCGGCGGCAGCGCCCGGCGGCAGCGGCCCGGCGGCGGCTACGCAGACTCCCGGACCACCAGTTCCGGGGCGAAGATCTCGGAGGCCGGCGCGGTGCGGTCGCCGCGGATGTGCTCGTCCAGCAGGCGTGCCATCGCCGCAGCCATCTGCTCGACGGGCTGGCGCACGGTGGTCAGCGGGGGGCGGCAGGTGACGGCGGCGCTGGAGTCGTCGAGGCCGACGACCGCGACGTCCTGCGGGATACGCCGGTCCCGCTCCCGCAGCACCTCGCAGGCGCCCTGGGCCATCAGGTCGTTCGCGGCGAACACCCCGTCCAGGTCGGGGTGCTCGTCCAGCAGGGCCGCCATGGCGGTTCTGCCGCTGTCGAGCGTGAAGGCGCCCTCGGCCACCGGGACGCCGGGGTGCCCGCGGCGGGCCATGGTGCGGCGGAATCCGGAGAGCCGCTCCTGGCTCGCTGCGACGGCCAGCGGCCCGGCGATCGTGACGCCGCGGCGGCAGCCGCGGGCCAGCAGCCGCTCGGCGGCCAGGTGTCCGCCGTCCCGGTGGGCGAGGTCGACGCAGCTGAGCGGGAGCGGCCGGGCCGGGCGGGCGAAGAGGACCGCGGGCAGCTCCGCCTCGGCGAGCAGCGGCGGCAGCGCGTCCTCGGCGTGGGTGGAGACCACCAGCGCGCCGTCCGCGCGGCCCTGGCGCAGGTAGGCCACGACGTCCCGGCGGGCCTCGGGGGTCTCCGCGAACATCAGGACCGGGTACATCGAGCGCGGGCGCAGATAGCCGGTGACGCCCGCCACCACGCGGCCGAAGAACGGGTCGGAGAACACCCGGGAGGCGAAGGCGTCCTGTGCCTCGTCGGAGACGTCCCCGGCGCCGGAGACGACGAGGGCCACCGTTTCGGTGCGCCGGGTCACCAGCGAGCGGGCGGCCCGGTTGGGGGCGTATCCGGTCCGTGCGACGGCCCGCCGGACGAGGTCCTGGATGGCCGGGTCCACGTTGCGGACGCCGTTGACGACACGGGAGACCGTCGCACGGGAGACACCCGCCTCCCGTGCGACGTCCTCCAAAGTCGGAGCCCGGCTGCTCATGCCCGGCACCCTAGCGGCGGAGCCGCGCGCCGTATAGAGCGCTCTCCGGGCGGGGACGACGGGCCCGGGTCCGCTACCCGGTTCCGGGCCCAGTACCGACCGGCCCCGCCCGGGCCAGGTCCCGGTCCCGGTCCCGGTCCCGGTCCCGGCCGCAGCCGGTTACCCGCAGCGGCTGCGGCCCGCACCGGCTCCCGCGTCAGGTGTAGACGCCGAACTCGTAGAGCGAGTAGCCCCAGCCGGTGCCGCGCTGCGTGCCGTGCACGCGGACGTAGCGGCCGGTGCCGGAGACGTCGAGGTCGTCGACTCCGCCGTCGCCTCCGGTGACCTCGCGTACGGTGCGCCAGTTCCGGCCGTCGTCGGAGGTCTGGACGGTGTACTCCGTCGCGTAGGAGGTCTCCCAGACGAGTTGCACGTGCCGGAACGCGGTGCGGGTGCCGAGGTCGACGCTCAGCCACTGCGGGTCGCTCCAGTCGCTCGCCCAGCGGGTGGTGAGGTCGCCGTCCACGGCGCCGGCGGCCGTGCAGGGGCAGTCGCCGCCGCCCTGCTGCTCCGAGGAGGCCGTCGCAGGGGCGTCGAGGGCCGCGTTGGTGCCGTCGACGTCCGGCGGGACGATGCGCACGGAGCGGGACTCCACACCGACGTTGCCCTTGCCGTCCGTGGCCTTGACGTACATCTTCCACACGCCCGGACGGTCGGGTGCGGTGACCCTGAGCCGGCCGCCGCCGAGGTCGGTGGCGGGCAGCGGAGTCAGTTCGTTGCTCTCGTCGAGGTACTTGCTGTTGCTGAGCACCTCGTAGGAGAGCGGATCGCCGTCCGGGTCGGTCGCCCGCACCGACAGGGTCAGTTCGCCGCCCGCCGGTACCCGGGAGGGGTCGCCCTCGACGGACATCGCGGAGATGACCGGTGGGGTGTTGTCGGCGTCGGTGCCGGCGCCGTAGGCCCGTTTGACGGCATAGTAGGAGAGCCGCTTCTGACCGGCCGGCAGCAGGTTGAACCAGATGCCGCCGAAGTCGTACTCGGTGCCGTAGTGGAACATCGTCGCGCCCAGCGCCACGCCCCGGTGTCCGGTCACGCAGTCCCACGCAGCGGTGTAGCCCTCGGCCTTGGCCTGGTCGGTGGGTTCCTCGGGGACGCCGTTGGCGTCGTCGGGGACCTCCCACTCGCCGGGCGGGCCGGTCTCGGTGACGATGTAGGGCTTGGTGTAGCCGCCCTGCTCCCAGGCGGACCGGATGCCGCACACGTCCTGGTAGGCGTTGACGGCGTACAGGTCCAGATCGGGGGCGTTCTCCTTGTAGTACGGCCAGGCGCCGGTCCACGCGTCGGTCGAGGTGACCGGGTGGTCCGGGTCGCGGGCGTGGATGCGCACGGCGACGTCGTTGACGAAGGAGGTGTAGGCGTCGCGCTGCTCTTCGAGCGCCTCGCCGCTGTAGCAGTTCTGCAGCCCGAGCACGGACTCGTTGCCGACGTTCCACATGAGCACGCCGGGGTGGTCCCGGTACGCGTCGACCCAGTTGGTGAACTCCTCCAGCATGCTGCTCTTGTAGCCGTCGTCGGTCACGTAGTCCACGCAGCCGCCGCTGCCGGGGCCGCCGCCGGGCTGGAGCCAGAATCCGGCGACGACCTTGATGTCGTTGGCCGCGGCCGCGTCCAGCAGCGGCTTGCTGGTGGCGTCGGTGCCCCAGGTGCGGATCGTGTTGACGCCCATGGAGCGCAGGTCGGGCAGATACTTCCCGGCGTCGGAGGCGGCGGGCCCCCAGGTGAGGCCCTTGACCTGGTAGGGGCTGCCGTCCACGGTCAACTGCCAGTCGCCCTGGCTGCCGGTCACCTCGACGACGCTGCCCGCCGCCTGCGCCGGCTGCGCGGGCAGCGCGAGCGCTCCGGCGGCCAGCGCCCCGGCGACGAGCGGCGCCGCGAGACGGCGGACGAGGGGCGCCGGGTGGAGACGGCGGACGAGAGATGCCGCCCGGCGGCGGGTGCGGGTGCGGGGTCCGGTCATGGTGTGGCCACCCCCGCGGGCAGTTCGTAGTCCTCGTTCAGCGCCGCGCCTTCCTCGGGATGTGTCTGGTCGTAGCCGCGTGCGTCGCACTGGAGGCCGCCGACGATGCAGTGGTCGACCAGGGCGTCGAGGGTGGCGTCGTCCCAGGCGTTGAAGAAGTCGTAGTGGAACGAGTAGCTCGGGCCGCTGGCCAGCCGCGCGGCGGAGAGGTCTCCGTTGACGGGGAAGGCCATCTTGAACTCGATCATCGGCAGCGCGACCGGATGGCCGGCGGGGCAGACGTTGTCGTTCGTGCCCTCCTTGACCACCGGGTAGGCCATGTGGCTGCGGTGGTCGGCGGAGTCGAGGGAGGAGCCGTCCCAGCAGCTCGGGGCCTGGAGACGGATGTTGAGCTGCACGTCGGCGCGGTCGGGGCAGTCGGTGGGGAACTCGGTGTTGAAGTAGCTGTCCCCGCACTCCCAGCCCTCGACGTACCCGGGGTGGTCGCGGAAGTCCTGCGGGCTCTGCGCCGGGCTGCCGACGACGAACCGCAGCCCCTTGGGGAAGGGGCGGACGCTGGTGTAGTCGGTGACCCCGGCCTTGTAGTAGATGGTCTGCGGGCCGACGGGCAGGATCGGCCGGTCGCCGTCGAAGAGGGTGGGCATCCAGTACGCCGACTTGTCGCCGGGCGCCTTGCAGGTGGTGCCGCCCGCGTCGAGCGAGGCGGCGGTGCTGTCGGCGTCGGTGGTGGTGTTGCCCATGAAGGTGTGGTTGTGGGACGCGCCGGGCTGCCCGGGGAAGACGATCGGATCGTCCGGACCGGTGTGGCTGACCGCGCAGTTGGCCTGGAACTCGTGGAAGTAGCGGTGCGGCGGCTGCGCCGCGGCGGCGGTCTGGGCCCTGGTGCCGGTCGCGGCTGCGGCGTGCGGGCCGGAAGCGGTCGCGGTTCCGGTCGCGCCGAGTGCCGCCAGCAGTAACGCGACCACGAGCAGCGTTCCCGAGCGGTATGTCGATCTCCGTGCCATGGAGCCCTCCTGGAGGTGAGGGGTGGGGGCGGCGCGGCGAGCGGGTCGCCGCGCCGATGGATCGGAAAGCGCTCTCCCGTTCCGGAGTGTTGAGGCACGCGGCAGAGGTGTCAAGGAAGTGAACCAAAGGATCAGCAGCCTGCCCGCTCGGCGGACTTCGGCGCGGCAGCCCGTCTCACACATCGCTACAGGTCAGAACCGAAATCCGGGCTCACAGGGCCGACATGGGCGGCGACCGGCACCCGTCGGAACGCGCCAGCATTCCGTCACAACCCTTGACGTCCTGTACACACGGATGAACCATTCAGCGGCGAGAGAGCGCTCCCTCACCCCCCATCGTTCATCTGATGAACAAGGAGAAGCGCCCATGCCCCCTTCCTCCGACGGTTCCGCCGAGAGTTCCGCCGCCCGTTCCTCCGACACGTCCTCCGCCGGCCCGGTGCCCGGCCGCCGTACCGTTCTCGGGGCCGCAGCGGCCGCCGTCCCCACGGCACTCGTCGGCATGTCCGCACCCGCCTCGGCCGCCCCGGCACGCCGTCCGCGGCCGACGGGCGCCGACGGCGCCCAGGACCTGCCCGGCGGCGGCGACCTCGGCCCCAACGTCATCGTGTTCGATCCCTCGACGCCCGGTATCCAGGCGAAGCTGGACGAGATCTTCCGGCAGCAGGAGTCCGCACAGTTCGGCAGCGGCCGCTACGCGCTGCTGTTCAAGCCCGGCACCTACCACGGACTCAACGCGCAACTCGGCTTCTACACCTCGATCGCCGGTCTGGGCCTGTCCCCCGACGACACCACCATCAACGGCGATGTGACCGTGGACGCCGGATGGTTCGACGGGAACGCCACCCAGAACTTCTGGCGCTCTGCCGAGAACCTCGCCCTCGTCCCGGTCAGCGGCACCAACCGGTGGGCCGTCGCGCAGGCCGCGCCGTTCCGCCGGATGCACGTCCGCGGCGGCCTCAACCTCTCCCCGGCCGGCTACGGCTGGGCCAGCGGCGGCTACATCGCCGACAGCCGGATCGACGGCCAGGTCGGACCGTACTCCCAGCAGCAGTGGTACACCCGGGACAGCGCGGTGGGCGGCTGGCTCAACGGCGTCTGGAACATGGTCTTCTCCGGTGTCGAGGGCGCTCCGGGGCAGAGCTTCCCCGACCCGCCCTACACCACGCTGAACACGACGCCGATCTCCCGCGAGAAGCCGTTCCTCTACCTCGACGGCGCCGACTACCGGGTCTTCCTGCCGGAGAAGCGGACCGCGGCACGCGGCGTCACCTGGGGCAACGGCACTCCGCGCGGCACCTCGCTGCCGCTGTCCCAGTTCTACGTGGCACGACCCGGCGACTCGGCGGCCACCCTCAACCAGGCGCTCGGCCAGGGACTGCACCTGCTGCTCACGCCGGGCGTCTACCACCTCGACCAGCCGCTGAAGGTCGACCGGGCCGGGACGGTCGTGCTGGGCCTGGGCTACGCGACGCTGGTGCCGGACGGGGGTGCCACCGCGGTGCGGGTCGCCGACGTCGACGGGGTGCGGCTGGCCGGGTTCCTGGTCGACGCCGGGCCCACCAACTCCGAGACGCTGGTGGAGGTCGGGCCGCGGGGCGCCTCGGCGGACCATTCGGCGAATCCGATCACGGTGCAGGACGTGTTCGTGCGCATCGGCGGCAGCGGCGCGGGCAAGGCCACCACCAGCATCGTCGTCAACAGCCGGCACACCATCGTGGACCACACCTGGGTGTGGCGGGCCGACCACGGCACCGGCGTCGGCTGGGAGACGAACCGGGCCGACTACGGCGTCGTCGTCAACGGCGACGACGTGCTGGCGACCGGGCTGTTCGTGGAGCACTTCAACAAGTACGACGTGCAGTGGAACGGCCAGCGCGGCCGCACGATCTTCTTCCAGAACGAGAAGGCGTACGACGCGCCGAACCAGGCCGCGATCCAGAACGGTTCGATCAAGGGCTACGCCGCCTACAAGGTCGCCGACTCGGTCACCTCGCACGAGGCGTGGGGCCTGGGCAGCTACTGCTACTACAACGTCGATCCGACGATCGTCCAGCACCACGGCTTCGCCGCCCCGCACACCTCCGGGGTGAAGTTCCACGACGTGCTGGTGGTCTCGCTGGGCGGCAAGGGACAGTACGAGCGCGTCATCAACGAGACCGGCTCGCCCACCTCCGGGACCTCGACCACGCCGTCCACGGTGGTCTCCTACCCCTGATCCGGGCGGGACGGCGTGTCGACGGCTGCCCACGGGCCCTCCGCCGGCACCGTCCGTCCCGCGGTCCGCGCATGCGAGAGGGCCCGTACGGCAGTACTGCCGTACGGGCCCTCTCATCAGCCGAAGCCGCTACGCCGGCCGGAGCCGGCCGTCAGCCGAAGCCGGGATGCGCCGGGCGGACCCGGCGCGGCGAGGTCACTTGGAGATCTTGGTGACCTGGCCGGCGCCCACGGTGCGGCCACCCTCACGGATGGCGAACTTGAGGCCCTCTTCCATGGCGACGGGCTGGATGAGCTGGACGCTCATCTCGGTGTTGTCGCCCGGCATGACCATCTCGGTGCCCTCGGGGAGGGTCACCACGCCGGTCACGTCGGTGGTGCGGAAGTAGAACTGCGGGCGGTAGTTGTTGAAGAACGGGGTGTGGCGACCGCCCTCGTCCTTCGACAGGATGTACGCCTGCGCCTCGAACTCCGTGTGCGGGGTGACCGAGCCCGGCTTGATGATGACCTGGCCGCGCTCGACGTCCTCGCGCTTGATGCCGCGGAGCAGCAGACCGACGTTCTCACCGGCCTGACCCTCGTCCAGCAGCTTCCGGAACATCTCGATGCCGGTGACCGTGGTCGAGGTCTTGGTGTCCTTGATGCCGATGATGTCGACGTTCTCGTTGACCTTCAGCACACCGCGCTCGATACGGCCGGTGACGACCGTGCCGCGGCCGGTGATGGTGAAGACGTCCTCGATCGGCATCAGGAACGGCTTGTCGGTGTCGCGCTCCGGGGCCGGGATGGCCTCGTCGACGGCCGACATGAGCTTGACGACGGACTCGCCCCACTCCTTGTCGCCCTCCAGCGCCTTGAGCGCGGAGACCTTGACGACCGGAACCTCGTCACCCGGGAACTCGTACTCCGAGAGCAGCTCACGGACCTCGAGCTCGACGAGCTCCATGATCTCCTCGTCGTCCACCATGTCGGCCTTGTTCAGGGCGACGACGATGTACGGAACGCCGACCTGGCGGGCCAGGAGCACGTGCTCCTTGGTCTGCGGCATCGGGCCGTCGGTGGCGGCGACCACGAGGATGGCGCCGTCCATCTGGGCGGCACCGGTGATCATGTTCTTGATGTAGTCCGCGTGACCCGGGCAGTCGACGTGGGCGTAGTGACGGTTCTCCGTCTGGTACTCGACGTGCGCGATGGAGATGGTGATACCGCGCTGGCGCTCTTCCGGCGCCTTGTCGATGTTCTCGAAGGCCGAAGCCTGGTTCAGTTCCGGGTACGCGTCGTGCAGCACCTTGGTGATCGCCGCGGTAAGAGTGGTCTTGCCGTGGTCGATGTGACCGATGGTGCCGATGTTGACGTGCGGCTTAGTCCGCTCGAACTTCGCCTTCGCCACTGGGGTCCTCCTGTGGACTGGTGCTGTACACCCTCCACATTTTGCGGAGGGGTTCAGGTGGTCGTACCGAACCGGTCAGGACCCCGAGGGGGATGCCCTTGACCTGTTCGCTTGGGTGGGCCGGCGGCCGGGGCGCCCCGGCACAGTCCGCTTCGGCGACCGAGCGATCTGTACCGGAGTGCCCCGAATGCCTTTGCTCAAGCCTAAGGGGTGAGGACGGGTGTCCTCCCCGCCCCTGGACGAGTGGGTTACTCGCCCTTGGCCTTCGCGATGATCTCCTCGGCGACGTTCTTGGGAACCTCGCCGTAGGAGTCGAACTGCATGGAGTAGGTCGCACGGCCGGAGGTCTTGCTGCGCAGGTCTCCGACGTAGCCGAACATCTCCGACAGCGGTACCAGGCCGGTGACGAGCTTCGCGTTGCCCCGCTCCTCCATCGACTGGACCTGGCCGCGCCGCGAGTTGATGTCACCGATCACGTCGCCCATGTAGTCCTCGGGCGTCGTCACCTCGACCTTCATCAGCGGCTCCAGCAGGGCCGGGCTCGCCTTCCGGGCGGCTTCCTTGAACGCCATGGAACCGGCGATCTTGAATGCCATCTCGGAGGAGTCGACGTCGTGGAAGGCACCGTCGAGCAGCGTCACACGGACACCGGTCAGCGGGTAGCCGGCCAGCACACCGAACTCCATGGCCTCCTGGCAGCCCGCGTCCACGGACGGGATGTACTCCCGCGGGATACGGCCACCGGTGACCTGGTTGACGAACTCGTACCCGTCGCCCTCAAGCGGCTCGACGGCGATCTGCACCTTCGCGAACTGACCGGAACCACCGGTCTGCTTCTTGTGGGTGTAGTCGACCTTCTCGACCTTCTTGCGGAGCGACTCGCGGTAGGCGACCTGCGGCTTACCGACGTTGGCCTCGACCCTGAACTCGCGCTTCATACGGTCGACCAGCACGTCGAGGTGCAGTTCGCCCATACCCGCGATGATCGTCTGGCCGGTGTCCTCGTTGGTCTTGACCTGGAAGGACGGGTCCTCCTCGGCCAGCCGCTGGATCGCGACGCCCAGCTTCTCCTGGTCGCCCTTCGACTTGGGCTCGATGGCGACCTCGATGACCGGGGCCGGGAAGTCCATCGACTCCAGGATCACCGGGTTGCTCGCGTCGCTGAGGGTCTCACCGGTGGTGGTCTGCTTCAGACCCATGACGGCGACGATGTCGCCGGCACCCACCGACTCGATCTCCTCACGCTTGTTCGCGTGCATCCGGTAGATCTTGCCGATGCGCTCCTTGCGGCCCTTCACCGAGTTCAGGACCTGGGTACCGGTGTGCAGCCGGCCCGAGTAGACGCGCAGGAAGGTCAGCTTGCCCAGGTGCGGGTCACTGGCGATCTTGAACGCCAGCGCCGACATCGGCTCCTCCTCGGAGGGCCGACGCTTGATGACCTCGTCGGCGTCCTTGGGGGACTGACCCTCGACGGCCTCGACGTCGATCGGGGCCGGCAGGTAGCGGGCGATCGCGTCGAGCAGGGGCTGGACGCCCTTGTTCTTGAACGCGGTACCGCAGAACACCGGGGTGACGGTGATGGTGCCCTCGGCGCCGGTGGAGGCGAGGGTGACCCGGCGGATCGCCGCCATGAGCTGGTCCTGGGTGGGCTCCTCGCCCTCCAGGTACAGCTCCATCATCTCCTCGTCGTTCTCCGCGACGGCCTCGAGCAGCTTGCCGCGCCACTCCTCGGCCGCCTCGACGTGGGTGTCCGGGATGTCGACGGTGTCGTACATCTCGCCCATCTTCGCCTCGGGCGACCAGACGAAGGCCTTCATCGACACCAGGTCGACGACGCCCTTGAAGTCCGCCTCGGTGCCGATCGGCAGCTGCATGACCAGCGGCACCGCACCCAGGCGGTCCACGATCATGTCCACGCAGCGGTGGAACTCGGCGCCGGTGCGGTCGAGCTTGTTGACGAAGCAGATACGCGGAACGCCGTAGCGGTCGGCCTGCCGCCAGACCGTCTCGGACTGCGGCTCCACACCGGCGACACCGTCGAACACCGTCACGGCACCGTCGAGCACGCGCAGCGCACGCTCCACCTCGACGGTGAAGTCGACGTGGCCCGGGGTGTCGATGATGTTGATGGTGTAGTCGACGCCGTTGAGCGGCCAGTGAGTGGTCGTCGCGGCCGACGTGATCGTGATGCCGCGCTCCTGCTCCTGCTCCATCCAGTCCATCGTGGCAGCGCCGTCGTGGACCTCGCCGATCTTGTAGCTGCGACCGGTGTAGAAGAGGATCCGCTCGGTGGTCGTCGTCTTGCCCGCGTCGATGTGCGCCATGATCCCGATGTTGCGGACCTTGGCAAGGTCAAGTGAAGTGGTAGCCATAAGGCTTCAGTCTTCTCTCGGTCTCGATGGGGGTAGCGACTACCAGCGGTAGTGCGCGAAGGCCTTGTTGGACTCGGCCATCTTGTGCGTGTCCTCGCGCTTCTTCACGGCGGCGCCGAGCCCGTTGGAGGCGTCGAGCAGCTCGTTCATCAGACGCTCGGTCATGGTCTTCTCACGGCGGGCGCGGGAGTAACCCACGATCCAGCGCAGCGCGAGCGTGGAGGAACGGCCGGGGCGGACCTCGACCGGAACCTGGTAGGTGGCGCCACCGACGCGGCGGGAGCGGACCTCGAGGGTCGGCTTGACGTTCTCCAGCGCGCGCTTCAGCGTGATGACCGGGTCGTTGCCGGTCTTCTCGCGCAGCCCTTCCATGGCGCCGTAGACGATGCGCTCGGCGGTGGAGCGCTTGCCGTTCAGCAGCACCTTGTTGATGAGGGAGGTCACCAGAGGAGAGCCGTAGACCGGGTCGATGATGACCGGGCGCTTCGGGGCGGGGCCCTTACGAGGCATTCTTACTTCTCCTTCTTGGCGCCGTAGCGGCTGCGAGCCTGCTTGCGGTTCTTGACGCCCTGCGTGTCGAGGGAGCCGCGGATGATCTTGTAGCGAACACCCGGCAGGTCCTTCACACGGCCACCACGCACGAGCACGATGGAGTGCTCCTGCAGGTTGTGACCCTCACCCGGAATGTAGGCGGTCACCTCGATCCCGCTGGTCAGGCGCACACGGGCGACCTTGCGCAGGGCCGAGTTCGGCTTCTTCGGGGTGGTCGTGAAAACACGCGTGCAGACGCCGCGGCGCTGGGGCGAACCCTCCAGTGCGGGCGTCTTGTTCTTCTCGACCTTGTCCTGCCGGCCCTTGCGGACCAGCTGCTGGATCGTAGGCACCGTTTCTCCGGTTTCTGTGTGCCAGTCTCGGTAAAGCTAACCTGGGCCATACCCGACCCACGAGGTCGGGTGTGTCGAAGACTGCAGATCCCCGCTGAGGGCGGAAGACTTCTCCATGGTGAGAAGCATGCAGATCCCGGTATCACCTGCTGCGCGCACCGTCACCGCGTTCGCGGGGGACAACAGCGCAGGGGACACCCCAGGCACAGGAATTGAGGGTACCTACCGCATGGGCTGGGGTCAAAACAAATGGGGCCGCCACGATAGCGCCCCCGACCTGCGAGAAGAAGGGCACCGGGCCGCCCCCCGAGCCGACGCGCCGTACCGCTGCGCCCCCCACCGGCCCGCCGACGGCTCCGGAACCCGTCACGCTGTCGCCAGGATCACCCCGAACACGACGGCCAGGAACACCCCGATGGCCACCCAGCCGAGCACCAGACCCGCCATCGCCAGACCCGCGCCCTGCTCCCCCGTCCTGCGGATCTCGGCCCGCGCCTTGTGCCCGAGGATCACCGCGGGGATCGCCGTCAGCCCGTACATCGGCGTCAGGATGCCGCAGACCAGCGCGCCGATCGCCGAACCGTTGGTGCTCGGCGGGGGCGGCGGCAGGAAGGTGCGCGGCACCACCGGATAGGCGGGCTGCTGCGACGGCATCGGGACCGGCCCCTGCGGCAGATCCGCGATGAGCATGTTCAGCTCCCCGTACGTCTGGGCGTGCGCGGCGCGGGCCAGCCGCTGCTCGTACTCGTCCTGCCCCAGCCGGCCCTCGGTGAAGCCGGCCTTCAGCACGTCGATCGCCCGCTCCCGGTCCGTGTGCGCGGCGCGCATCTGGGCCACCTGCTGGCCCTGGGCCGGAAACGCCCCCGGACCGTGGCCCTGACTCGGGACAAGACCGGGCTGCTGCCCCTGGCCCGGGACACCCCGGGTATTCCACGGTCCGTACGCCACCGGCCCCCACCTCCCAGCTCGCTTACCGTCCCCTCCATCATCCATGACGCGGGCGGTCCGCGGACGGTTCGGCCGGTGCCGATACCGCGGGCCGGAGAACGACCGCGGGGCGGCCACCCCTCTCGGGTGACCGCCCCGCGGCGGATACCTCCGTCATCCGCCGTATCCGGCGGCGACTCGGGCGCAGGCGACCTCAGGCGTTGTACGGCCCGTAGTCGTAGTCCTCCAGCGGGACCGCCTGGCCGGAGCCGGTGCCGAAGGGCGAGTAGTCGATGTCGTCGTATCCGACGGCCGAGTACATCGCGGCCTTCGCCTCCTCGGTGGGCTCGACCCGGATGTTGCGGTAGCGGGACAGGCCCGTACCGGCCGGGATGAGCTTACCGATGATGACGTTCTCCTTGAGCCCGATCAGGGAGTCCGACTTGGCGTTGATCGCCGCGTCGGTCAGGACCCTGGTCGTCTCCTGGAACGACGCCGCCGACAGCCACGACTCGGTGGCCAGCGACGCCTTGGTGATACCCATGAGCTGCGGACGGCCGGAGGCCGGGTGGCCGCCCTCCTGCACCACGCGCCGGTTCTCGCCCTCGAACTTGGTGCGCTCCACCAGCTCGCCGGGCAGCAGCTCGGCGTCGCCGGACTCGATGATCGTCACCCGGCGCAGCATCTGCCGGATGATGATCTCGATGTGCTTGTCGTGGATCGACACACCCTGCGAGTTGTAGACCTTCTGGACCTCGCCCACCAGGTGCACCTGGACCGCGCGCTGGCCGAGGATGCGGAGCACGTCGTGCGGGTTCTCCGTACCGACGGTCAGCCGCTGGCCGACGGAGACGTGGTCGCCCTCGCCCACCAGGAGGCGGGCCCGCTTGGAGACCGCGTAGGAGGTCTCGTCCGAGCCGTCGTCCGGGGTGACGATGACCTTCTTGGTCTTCTCCGTCTCCTCGATCCGCGCCCGGCCGGCCGACTCGGAGATCGGCGCGACACCCTTGGGCGTCCGGGCCTCGAACAGCTCGACCACACGCGGCAGACCCTGGGTGATGTCGTCACCGGCCACACCACCGGTGTGGAAGGTACGCATCGTCAGCTGGGTGCCGGGCTCACCGATCGACTGGGCCGCGATGATGCCGACGGCCTCGCCGATGTCGACCAGCTTGCCGGTGGCCAGCGAGCGGCCGTAGCACATGGCGCAGGTGCCCACCTGCGACTCGCAGGTGAGGATCGACCGGGTCTTGACGGTCTCGATGCCGTGCCGGACCAGCTCGTCGATGAGCACGTCGCCCAGGTCGGTACCGGCCGGGGCCAGCACCATGCCGTCGACGACGATGTCCTCGGCGAGGCAGCGCGCGTACACGCTGGTCTCGACGTCCTCCGCCTTGCGCAGCACGCCGTCCTCACCCTTGGAGGCGATGGACAGCTTGAGGCCGCGGTCGGTCCCGCAGTCCTCCTCGCGGATGATCACGTCCTGCGAGACGTCCACCAGACGCCGGGTGAGGTAACCCGAGTCGGCCGTACGCAGCGCCGTGTCGGCGAGACCCTTACGGGCACCGTGCGTGGAGATGAAGTACTCCAGCACGGAGAGGCCCTCGCGGAAGGACGCCTTGATGGGACGCGGGATGGTCTCGTTCTTGGCGTTCGACACCAGACCGCGCATACCCGCGATCTGCCGCATCTGCATCATGTTCCCTCGGGCGCCCGAGTCCACCATCATGAAGATCGGGTTCGTCTTCGGGAAGTTCTCGTTCATCGCCTCGGAGACCTCGTTGGTCGCCTTGGTCCAGATGGCGATGAGCTCCTGCGTGCGCTCGTCCTTGGTGATCAGACCGCGCTCGTACTGCTTCTGGACCTTCTCGTCCTGGGCCTCGTAGCCGGCGATGATCTCCGGCTTGGCGTCCGGGACGACGACGTCCGTGATCGCGATGGTGACACCCGAGCGGGTCGCCCAGAAGTAACCGGCCGACTTCAGGTTGTCCAGCGCAGCGGCGACGACGACCTTGGGGTAGCGCTCGGCCAGGTCGTTGACGATCTGGGAGAGCTGCTTCTTGCCCACGGTGTAGTCGACGAACGGGTACTCCTCGGGCAGCAGCTCGTTGAAGAGCGCCCGGCCCAGCGAGGTGTGCAGCCGGAACGGGTCACCGGGCTGCCACTCCTGCTCGCCCTCCTCCGGCGCCGGCGGGGTCCAGCCCAGCGGCGGAGTGGTGCCGACCGGGAACCGGATGTCGATCTTCGCCTGGAGCGACAGCTCCCCGGCGTCGAACGCCATGATCGCTTCCGCGGTGGAGTTGAACGAGCGGCCGTCGCCCTTGGTGACGCGCTGCTCCTCGTCGGTGGTGAGGAAGAACAGCCCCAGGACCATGTCCTGCGTCGGCATCGTCACCGGCCGGCCGTCGGCCGGCTTGAGGATGTTGTTCGAGGACAGCATCAGGATGCGGGCCTCGGCCTGCGCCTCCGCGGACAGCGGCAGGTGCACGGCCATCTGGTCACCGTCGAAGTCCGCGTTGAACGCGGTGCACACGAGCGGGTGAATCTGAATGGCCTTGCCCTCGACGAGCTGCGGCTCGAACGCCTGGATGCCGAGGCGGTGCAGGGTCGGCGCCCGGTTGAGCAGCACCGGGTGCTCCGCGATGACCTCTTCCAGCACGTCGTAGACGACCGTGCGGCCGCGCTCGACCATGCGCTTGGCGCTCTTGATGTTCTGCGCGTGGTTGAGGTCCACCAGCCGCTTCATCACGAACGGCTTGAACAGCTCCAGCGCCATCGCCTTGGGCAGCCCGCACTGGTGCAGCTTGAGCTGCGGGCCGACGACGATGACCGAACGGGCCGAGTAGTCGACGCGCTTGCCCAGCAGGTTCTGCCGGAAGCGGCCCTGCTTGCCCTTGAGCATGTCGGACAGCGACTTGAGCGGGCGGTTGCCCGGACCGGTGACCGGACGGCCGCGGCGGCCGTTGTCGAACAGCGCGTCGACGGCCTCCTGGAGCATCCGCTTCTCGTTGTTGACGATGATCTCGGGCGCGCCGAGGTCGAGAAGCCGCTTCAGGCGGTTGTTCCGGTTGATCACCCGGCGGTACAGGTCGTTCAGGTCGGAGGTGGCGAACCGGCCACCGTCCAGCTGCACCATCGGACGCAGGTCCGGCGGGATGACCGGCACGCAGTCCAGCACCATGCCCTTGGGGCTGTTGCTGGTCTGCAGGAACGCGGAGACGACCTTGAGCCGCTTCAGCGCACGGGTCTTCTTCTGGCCCTTGCCGGTGCGGATGATCTCGCGGAGCCGCTCGGCTTCCTCGTCCAGGTCGAAGGTCTCCAGGCGCTTCTGCAGCGCGGCGGCGCCCATGGAGCCGTCGAAGTAGGTCCCGAAGCGGTCGCGCAGCTCGCGGTAGAGCAGCTCGTCACCCTCCAGGTCCTGCACCTTGAGGCTCTTGAAGCGGTTCCAGACCTCGTCCAGCCGGTCCAGCTCGCGCTGGGCGCGGTCGCGGATCTGCTTCATCTCGCGCTCGGCGCCCTCGCGCACCTTGCGGCGCACGTCGGCCTTGGCACCCTCGGCCTCCAGCTCGGCCAGGTCGCCTTCCTGCTTCTTGGCGCGGGCCTCCAGGTCGGAGTCGCGGCGCTGCTCGATCTGCTGGCGCTCCACCCCGACGTGCGCCTCCAGGGAGGGCAGGTCGCGGGTGCGGCGCTCCTCGTCGACATACGTGATCATGTACGCCGCGAAGTAGATGACCTTCTCCAGGTCCTTCGGGGCCAGGTCGAGCAGGTAGCCCAGCCGCGAGGGAACACCCTTGAAGTACCAGATGTGGGTCACGGGCGCGGCCAGTTCGATGTGGCCCATCCGCTCACGGCGCACCTTGGCGCGGGTCACCTCGACGCCGCAGCGCTCGCAGATGATGCCCTTGAAGCGGACGCGCTTGTACTTGCCGCAGTAGCACTCCCAGTCCCGGGTCGGACCGAAGATCTTCTCGCAGAAGAGTCCGTCCTTCTCGGGCTTGAGAGTGCGGTAGTTGATGGTCTCCGGCTTCTTGACCTCGCCGTGCGACCACTGACGGATGTCGTCAGCGGTGGCCAGGCCGATTCGCAGTTCGTCGAAGAAGTTGACGTCGAGCACTCTCGTCAATCCCTCTCAGGGTCGTGTGTCAATGGTCTGAACGGGGTCGCGGGGAGGGCCGGGACACGCGGAGCGCGCCCCGGCCGACTCCGTCAGACCTCTTCGACGCTGCTCGGCTCGCGCCGGGACAGGTCGATTCCGAGCTCCTCCGCCGCGCGGAAGACGTCCTCGTCGGTGTCACGCATCTCGATCGACATGCCGTCCGAGGACAGCACCTCGACGTTGAGGCAGAGCGACTGCATCTCCTTGATGAGCACCTTGAAGGACTCGGGGATGCCCGGCTCGGGGATGTTCTCGCCCTTGACGATGGCCTCGTAGACCTTCACGCGGCCGGTGACGTCGTCGGACTTGATGGTCAGCAGCTCCTGCAGCGCGTACGCGGCGCCGTACGCCTCCAGGGCCCACACCTCCATCTCACCGAAGCGCTGGCCACCGAACTGGGCCTTACCACCCAGCGGCTGCTGGGTGATCATGGAGTACGGACCGGTCGAGCGGGCGTGCAGCTTGTCGTCGACCAGGTGGTGCAGCTTGAGGATGTACATGTACCCGACCGAGATCGGGTCCGGGAACGGCTCGCCGGAGCGGCCGTCGAAGAGGTGCGCCTTGCCGGAGGGCTGGACCATCCGGTCGCCGTCCCGGTTGGGCAGCGTGGCCTGGAACAGACCGGCGATCTCGTCCTCGCGGGCGCCGTCGAAGACCGGCGTCGCCACGTTGGTCTTCGGGGCGACCTCGTCGGCACCGATGGTCTGCAGGCGCTGCATCCACTCCTCGGAGCCCTCGACCTTCCAGCCCTGGGAGGCCAGCCAGCCCAGGTGGATCTCCAGGACCTGGCCCGGGTTCATCCGGGAGGGGACACCCAGCGGGTTGAGGATCACGTCGACCGGGGTGCCGTCCTCCAGGAACGGCATGTCCTCGACCGGCAGGATCTTCGAGATGACGCCCTTGTTGCCGTGTCGGCCGGCGAGCTTGTCACCATCGGTGATCTTGCGCTTCTGGGCGACGTAGACCCGCACGAGCTGGTTGACGCCGGGCGGCAGCTCGTCGCCCTCCTCGCGGTCGAAGACCCGGACGCCGATGACCTTGCCGGTCTCGCCGTGCGGCACCTTCAGCGAGGTGTCGCGGACCTCGCGCGCCTTCTCACCGAAGATCGCGCGCAGCAGCCGCTCCTCGGGGGTCAGCTCGGTCTCGCCCTTGGGGGTGACCTTGCCGACGAGGATGTCGCCCGCCTCGACCTCGGCGCCGATGCGGATGATGCCGCGCTCGTCGAGGTCGGCCAGGACCTCCTCGGAGACGTTCGGGATGTCCCGGGTGATCTCCTCGGGGCCGAGCTTGGTGTCGCGGGCGTCGACCTCGTGCTCCTCGATGTGGATCGAGGAGAGGACGTCGTCCTGCACCAGCCGCTGGCTGAGGATGATCGCGTCCTCGTAGTTGTAGCCCTCCCACGGCATGAAGGCCACGAGCAGGTTCTTGCCGAGCGCCATCTCACCTTCGTCGGTGGACGGGCCGTCGGCCAGCACCTGGCCCTCGATGACGCGGGCGCCCTCGTCCACGAGCACCTTCTGGTTGAAGGAGGTGCCCTGGTTGGAGCGGGTGAACTTGGCGACCCGGTAGGTGTTGTACGTGCCGTCGTCGTTGGCCACCGTGACGTAGTCGGCGGAGACCTCCTGGACGACACCGTCCTTCTCGGCCTTGATGACGTCGCCGGCGTCGACCGCGCAGCGGTACTCCATGCCGGTGCCGACCAGCGGGGACTCGGCCTTGATGAGCGGCACGGCCTGCCGCATCATGTTCGACCCCATCAGAGCGCGGTTGGCGTCGTCGTGCTCCAGGAACGGGATCATGGCGGTCGCGACCGACACCATCTGGCGCGGCGAGACGTCCATGTAGTCCACGTCGTCGCCCGGGATCAGGTCGACCTCGCCGCCACGGCGGCGGACCAGCACCCGGTCCTCGGCGAACCGCATCTCCTCGGTGAGGGGCGCGTTCGCCTGGGCGATCACGAAGCGGTCCTCCTCGTCGGCGGTGAGGTAGTGCACCTCGTCGCTGACGACGCCCTCGACCACCTGGCGGTACGGGGTCTCGACGAAACCGAAGGGGTTCAGCCGGCCGTAGGAGGCGAGCGAGCCGATCAGGCCGATGTTCGGGCCTTCCGGCGTCTCGATCGGGCACATCCGGCCGTAGTGCGAGGGGTGCACGTCACGGACCTCGAAGCCGGCCCGCTCCCGGCTGAGACCACCCGGGCCCAGCGAGTTGAGGCGCCGCTTGTGGGTGAGCCCGGAGATCGGGTTCGTCTGGTCCATGAACTGGGAGAGCTGGCTGGTGCCGAAGAACTCCTTGATGGAGGCGACGACCGGCCGGATGTTGATCAGGGTCTGCGGCGTGATCGCCTCGACGTCCTGCGTGGTCATCCGCTCGCGCACCACGCGCTCCATACGGGCGAGCCCCGTACGGACCTGGTTCTGGATCAGCTCGCCGACGTTGCGCAGCCGGCGGTTGCCGAAGTGGTCGATGTCGTCGGTCTCGATGACGATCGTGTCGCCCTCGGCGGACTGCGACTCGGTCTCGCCCGCGTGCAGCTTCACCAGGTACTTGATCGTGGCGATGATGTCGGCGGTGGTCAGCACGCCGGAGTCCAGCGGCTCGTCACCGCCGAGCTTCTTGTTGATCTTGTACCGGCCGACCTTGGCCAGGTCGTAGCGCTTCGGGTTGAAGTAGAGGTTCTCCAGCAGCGTCTGCGCGGCCTCGCGGGTCGGCGGCTCACCCGGGCGCAGCTTGCGGTAGATGTCGAGCAGCGCGTCGTCCTGGCCCTGGGTGTGGTCCTTCTCCAGGGTGGCGCGCATGGACTCGTACTGGCCGAACTCCTCCAGGATCTGCTCGGTGGTCCAGCCGAGCGCCTTGAGCAGGACGGTGACGGACTGCTTGCGCTTGCGGTCGATGCGGACACCGACCATGTCGCGCTTGTCGACCTCCATCTCCAGCCAGGCACCGCGGGAGGGGATGACCTTGGCGGAGTAGATGTCCTTGTCGGAGGTCTTGTCGATCGAGGAGTCGAAGTAGACACCCGGGGACCGGACGAGCTGGGTGACGACGACACGCTCGGTGCCGTTGATCACGAAGGTGCCCTTGTTGGTCATGAGCGGGAAGTCGCCCATGAAGACCGTCTGCGACTTGATCTCGCCGGTCTCGTTGTTGGTGAACTCCGCGGTGACGAAGAGCGGAGCCGCGTACGTGAAGTCGCGCTCCTTGCACTCGTCGATCGAGTTCTTGGGGGGCTCGAAGCGGTGGTCGCGGAAGGTCAGCGACATCGACCCGGAGAAGTCCTCGATCGGCGAGATCTCCTCGAAGATCTCCTCCAGACCGGACTTGGTGGGGACGTTCTGTCCGCTGTCCAGCGCGGCCTCGACGCGAGCCTTCCAGGCGTCGTTGCCGAGCAGCCAGTCAAAGCTCTCGGTCTGGAGCGCGAGGAGGTTCGGAACCTCGAGGGGCTCCCTGATCTTCGCAAAAGAGATACGCAGCGGGGCAGTGCTGGCGCCGTTGTTCGAATTGGCAGTCGAGGCAGTGCGCGAGGCGGCCAAGAGGGGGTCCTTCCGAGGGCTCGGACTCTCTACACGCATACCGGTGCCCCTGGTGACGGGCAGGGGGCAGCTAATAGGCAGCGCAAAGGGTCAGTGTAGCCACAAGGCCCACTGATGTCCAGTAAGGATGACGGGAAACCGGCTCACGCCCCGGTCTCCACCTCCTGCGATTGTTCTGCTCCGTCCCGCCCGGTCCCCGGCGGCCTCGATTCGCCAGGGTGGACGCGCCTGCCACGGCTCGTCGTGCCTGCCGCAACACTTCCCGCTTCGCCGCCGATCCATGCCTCGGAGTTCGGATCGATGTGACGACGCGCCCCGAGAATTACGCGCTGCGTGCCGTTCGTCAAGGGCCTCAGGGACAACGAAGATCACCATACCCGCCGAGGCCCGCGCGGCACGCGACCGTCGAGCAAAGGCGAAGGGCGACCACCCGTCTGGGTGATCGCCCTTCGCTGCACGGCTACCCCGTGCGGAGTAGCCCGCGGTCCGCAGTGCTGACTCGGTGAGCCGACGGCTCAGCGAGTACGGGTCACTTGACCTCGACCGACGCGCCGGCGCCCTCGAGGGACTCCTTGGCCTTGTCGGCGGCGTCCTTGGCGACCTTCTCGAGGACCGGCTTCGGGGTGCCGTCCACGAGCTCCTTGGCCTCCTTCAGACCCAGCGAGGTCAGCTCGCGCACGACCTTGATGACCTGGATCTTCTTGTCGCCGGCGCCGGTCAGGACGACGTCGAACTCGTCCTGCTCGGGCTCGGCCTCGGCAACCGGGGCGCCCGGGGCCGCGACGACGGCGGCGGCCGGGGCGGCGGCCTCGACGTCGAACTTCTCCTCGAACTTCTTCACGAAGTCCGACAGCTCGATGAGGGTCATCTCTTCGAACTGGGCAAGCAGTTCGTCCTGGCTGAGCTTCGCCATGGTTGTGGTCCTTCCACTTCAGTCGGCTGGTGCCGGATCAATATGTCGGCGGGCTTACGGCCCGCTGTGACCGAATACGGTGAGTGAGCTGAGGCGACCGGTGCGCGGTACCCCGCCGGAGCGGACCACCGGGTGCGCCGCGCCCCGGAACTACTCGGACTCGGTCTCGGCGGGAGCCGTGGTGTCGGCACCGCCCTGCTCTTCGACCTTGCTGCGAAGCGCGTCCGCGGTGCGGACGAACTTCGAGAGCGGGGCCTGGAAGGTCGCCGCGGCCTTGGCCATGGACGCCTTCATGCCACCGGCCAGCTTGGCGAGCAGCACCTCGCGGGACTCGACGTCCGCAAGCTTCTTGAGGTCGTCGGCACCGTACAGCGTGCCGTCGACGATTCCGCCCTTGATCACGAGGGCGGGGTTCTCCTTGGCGAAGTCACGAAGACCCTTCGCCGCCGTGACCGGGTCACCGGTCACGAAGGCCACGGCCGAGGAGCCCGTCAGGAACTCGTCGAGCTCGTTGATCCCGGCCTCGTTGGCCGCGATCTTGGTCAGCGTGTTCTTCACCACACGGTACTGAGCGTTTTCACCGAGTGCACGGCGCAGCTGCCTGAGCTGGGCCACGGAGAGTCCGGTGTACGCGGTGACCACAGCGGCGTTGGAGTCACGGAACTTGTTCGTGATCTCGTCGACGGCTGCGATCTTGTCGGGAGCGACCTGTTCCCTCGCCATGAGCCTCGGCCTCCTTCCGGGTGATGAGGACCGCTCGGAAGGGGCTGAACACGACAAACGCCCCAGCGCAGGCGCATGGGGCGTCACCTCGACCGGAGCACGCACGGCGCACCGGGAGTTCTTCCTCAATCACCTGCGCGGGTCGTCCGCAGCGAGCGGATCCTTCGGCCGACGGCGCTCTGAGCGCGCACGACGACGACCAGCGGTCTTTGGCTT